>CAYOJJ010000001.1:0-451460 GCA_964404255.1 uncultured Alphaproteobacteria bacterium
GTATGGCTTGCGTAAGACGATTGGTTAGGACGTCAGGGGATTCCTCCCTTCGGTCGGAATGACAGGCTTAGTAGAGGGCAAAATAAATAATAATCCCGGATAATCCTTTAATCCCATTAATCTTGCAAATCCGCCGAGGCGGGACGGTTCAGACAAATGACAGGTGTAGTGAAGGGCTTTAAATTCTCTCCCCCAACCCCACGCCCAGCTACGATACCGCTTTCCTCAATCTCAAACTATTGCCGATGACGCTTACATCGCTGAAGGCCATTGCCAAGCTGCCGATCATCGGGCTGAGCATGAAACCAAAGAATGGAAAGAGCACTCCCGCAGCGATGGGGATGCCGAGGCTGTTATAAATAAAACTGAAGAACAAATTCTGTTTGATCGTCTGTACCGTTCTTCTCGATAACTCTATCGTATCGACGACAGTATGCAGATCGTCGCGGAGCAAGGTTATATCGGCGGTCTGCATTGCAATATCGGTGCCGCTGCCGATGGCAAAACTTACGGTTGCCTGTGCCAGCGCCGGGGCGTCGTTAATACCATCGCCGACCATCCCGACTTTCTTGCCCTTTTCCTGCAACTGGCGAATGGTATCGCCTTTCTGATACGGCAAGACATTGGCAATGACATTCGTAATACCAACCTCGGAAGCGATCTCCTTCGCGGCAACCTCATTATCACCGGTGAGCATGATAACTTCGAGATTCATTCGCTGCAGTTTAGTAATAGCGTCCTTCACCTTCGGCTTGAGCGTCTGGCCGATCGTAAAAGAAGCGATTGCTACCTTTCCTTTGGCAAGGACGATACCGTTATGATTAGCCGGTATATCGGTAATGCCAAGTTCTGCTAAGAAGGCAGGGCTTCCGATGGCGGCCTGTTCATTGCCAATTATCGCGCTGATACCTTTTCCCTGTGCGGCAGAAAAATTCGTAACCGATTGTATCGCCGCGTGTTCTTCTTCAGCTTTACGTTGAATAGCCTTAGCGATAGGATGCGATGAATTGCGTTCGAGGCTCGCCGCAAGCGAAAGGATCTCGGAAGTGCTTACACCATTTAATGGCGTGACGGAAGTGATCGTGGGTTCGCTGACGGTAACGGTGCCGGTTTTATCGAGCACGATGGTATCGAGCTTTGAAGCCAGCTCCAGTGCACTGCCTTTACGAATGAGAATACCAAGCTCGGAAGCGCGGCCGGTGCCGACCATGATCGCCGTCGGTGTTGCAAGCCCGAGCGCACATGGGCAGGCAATGATAAGCACGGAAATAAACGGCACGAGCGCCGAAGAAAACTTATCGGTTGGCGAAGCAATAAACCAAACGATAAAGGTAACGAGCGCGATGGCAATAACGCCTTGGGTGAAATAACCACTAACTTTATCGGCAAGCCGGGCAATAGGCGCTTTGCTTTCCTGAGCACGCTCTACCAAACGGACGATCTGCTGTAACACCGTTGCCTTGCCAACTCGCGTAGCGCGAAGCTGCATAATGCCATCGAGTACAATAGTCGAGCCGATGACTTCTTCGCTGATGTTCTTTCGCACCGCCTTCGATTCACCGGTGATCATCGACTCATCGACTGTCACGGTGCCTTCGGTGACAATACCATCGACCGGTATCTTCTCACCCGCGCGCACTAAGATAATATCATTCGTTTGTACTTCGGCAATATCGACCTGCGTATCACTTCCATCACGAACCACCGTTGCGGTATTCGCCTGATGGCCAAGCAAGGCGCGCATCGCTTCGCCAGCTTTCTTTGAAGCGCGAAGCTCCATCAACCCACCGAGCAATACTAAGGTAACGATTGTCGTTGCCGCTTCATAGTAGGTGCAGATGGCAGCAGTATGAGGAAAGATCGTTGGGAAAAAAGTAACAATACCGCTATAGAGATAAGCCGTACCGACGCTCAACATAATAAGCGTATTCATATCCGGTGCTTTTGCCCGGGCTGCTTTGAAGCCGCCGCTGAAGAAATGAGAACCGCACCAGAGCACGACAGGAGTAGCAAGAACAAATTGCAGGAGTTCGCTGCCGCCGAACTCCAGCATAAACATACTGATAATAAAGATCGGTAACGAGAGCGCGAGAGCAACGATAAATTTTAATCGCCTCGATCGATAGAGTTTTTCGGTTTCTTCGCTGCGGAGTTCGTGTAAATCTTCTTCGGGGAGATCGACTGCTTTATAACCGATCGCATCGACAGCCGCTTTGATCGCTGCAAGCGTTACCGCACCCGGCGCATAAGAAACTGCCGCTTCGCCGGTAGCAAGATTAACGGAGGCTCCTTCGATACCCGGTAATTTTTTAATAGCACTCTCTATGCGCGTTACACAAGCCGCGCAATCCATTCCTTCGACAAGGAAGCGTTCTTCTGCTGCTGTTGTATTCGGTTCACGCATGTTCGCCTACTACCTGGTAGCCGGCCGCTTCAATCGCTTCTTTGAGTGCTGCTTTGCTGATCTGATGTTCGTCGTATGTCACATCGGCCGTATTCTGTTCGAGCGAAACGGCCACGTCTTTCACTCCGGGTTTCGAACGCAAAGAATTCGTCACACTGCGGACACAGCCATTGCAATGCATCCCTTCGATCTGTAGCGTAGTATGGGTCATACGTATCTTTTTTTCTGTATACGGTATCCTGTTCTTAGCGTTACAACAGTTTTTGAATGAGAAAGGATGTACCAAATAAAAAAGGGATACCAGAGCGGCATCCCTTTTATAAATAAAAGTAGCTTACGCTTACTTATCGGCTTCGCCCATGATCGGGTCGATAGAGCCGATGATTGCTACAACGTCCGAGATCATCGCCCCTTCAAGCAGGCGCGATAAGCCTTGCAGATTTACAAAGCTTGGCGAGCGGATCTTACTGCGCCAGGGCTGGCCCGTACCATCGGAAACGAGGTACCAACCGAGTTCGCCTTTCGAGCCTTCGATCGCGCCGTAGCTCTCGCCTTTCGGCGGCTGCTGGCCGAAATTTACCAGCATAAAGTCGTTAATAAGATCTTCCATCGATGTATAGATCTCGCCCTTGCGCGGCAGCACGTTCTTCACGTCATGCGCAATGACCTCGCCCTTTTCGCGTTCGAGCAGATCGAGACACTGGCGGCAGATCTTAATACTTTCCGTGACTTCATCGAAGCGCACGAAGTAGCGGGCAAGCGCATCGCACTCGCTGCGCGTGATGACATTAAAATCGAGTTCAGGGTAAATGAGATACGGTTCGTCGCGGCGAAGATCGTAGGGAATGCCGCAGCCGCGGAGGTTCGGGCCGGTCCAGCCGATTTCCAGCGCTTCGTTCGGCGGCATAATGCCGATGTTCTCGCAGCGCTCGATGAAGATACGATTCTTATGCAGCATGGCGGAAATTTCTTTCGTCGCTTCCGGCAGGCCGTTTAAGAAATCGCGGATCATCTTGATGCACTCCGGCGTGATATCCTGAGCCATACCGCCGATACGCATATAACTTACGGTGAAACGAACACCGGTAAGCACATCGTAGATATCGTAGATTTTCTCACGCTCACGAAGCGCCCAGACGAATACCGTCAGCGCGCCGACATCCATCGCCATAGCGCCTGCTGCCATAAGGTGCGAACTGATACGCGCCAGTTCGCAGGCAAGCGTACGCAGGATTTGTGCACGGCGCGGCACTTCGACCTTCATGAGTTTCTCGACGGCCATTGTATAGGCCACGTTATTAGCGATCGGCGAGATATAATCCAGGCGATCGGTATGTGGAATATACTCATGATAGGTCATATTCTCGGCGAGCTTTTCGTAGCCGCGATGCAGGTAGCCGAGTTCGCACTTGGCGCTGATCACGAGTTCGCCATCGAGACGCAGTACGACGCGGAGCACCCCGTGTGTTGCCGGATGCTGCGGACCCATATTCAGGATCATTTCATGATCGAGCGAATCCTCATCGATCTGCACGCTGGTATCTTTCGAGAGCAGCGCTTCGATGATGGCTTCGTTCGGGGCTTCGCTTCTTGAATAGCGGGTTTCTTGTATCATGATCGAAAATCGGTAGGAGAGAGCTTAGTTCAGGTTCATCTTTTGCAGGTCCGAATCGATCGGCAGAGGGATCGAGCCTGGTACGCCGGTCAGCGGGAAGTCCTTACGTAATGGGTGGTACTGGTAATCCTCCGGCATATACATTCTTCGCAGATCGTGATGTCCGTCGAAGACGATGCCCATCATATCGTAGGCTTCGCGCTCATTCCAGGAGGCACCGCTCCAGATGGAGGTAACGCTCGGGATATGCGGGTCGCGCTCATCGCAGCGGACCTTCAAAAAGATGCGCTGTTTTGAATTGGGGTTACGCAGATTATAGGTCATCTCGAAGCGCATCTTGCGCTCGAACCTATCGATACTCACGGTATCGATAAAATGCGTGAATCCGAATTGCTCTTTCAGCGCTTTCGCCGCTGCAACCAGATGCTCGCGAGCTAGAAGGGCGCACGGGGTACCGTTTATATCGATGGCCTCAAACGAAAAGCCCGGCACCGCAGCCTGTAATTGATCGAACGTGAACATAGGACAACTATAACACCGGCAGGGAAAAGATTGTGCTCGGAGAATGGGGTTCGGGGTCGGGGGTTCAGGGTTCGGAATTGAGGTCTGGAAAACATAGTCACCCCCTTCTGAATTGTCATCGCGAGGAGCCGGAGGCGACGTGGCGATCCGAGGACTCAATTGTCTGAACCGTCCCGCCACGGCGGATTTGTAAGATTAATGGGATTATTGGGATTTCTGGGATTATGCTAGTTCTTCTTCAAGGCCTTTACTAAACCTGTCATTCCGAACGAAGAGAGGAATCCCTATAATGTCATAGCCAGTGGTATTATGAGTTCTCACAGACTGAAGTGTGGTGTGGGTCTTAGCACGAGGGTGACGGATTTCGGGAGAAATTAGAGATTATTGGATGATTTATGCTTCTCGTCTTGCAATATATCAGTTTATTGATGGACTACTATTTTCGTCTTAGAAATAATAGTATTATAGTTAGTGTCACTAACCAGTTCTACTGTATATACTCCTGCTAAGAGCCCTCTTGTAGACAATTGAAATGGCTCCTTTGAAGTGCAGGGTAAAAGCTTGCTTTTATATATTTCCTTGCCTGAAATATCTCTGATAATAATATCACAATTTCCTGAAATAGAAGATGGGAAAGAAATCCAGAAGCTTCCTGATGAAGAGACAGGATTAGGGTATATAGTAAGAGTAGGGATCGCTTCCACAGTTGATGGTCCGGACACGCCAGATAGGTCACAAAGAATTTCACCTTTAATCGAAAAGCTACCAGGTCTAAAACTTAAGGAATCAATTTTGATTTCCAAATCCTGAAGAGTACATTTCAAATTAGTATCTCTAACTTCTATTGGATTGGAAACGCCAAGCGATGGTTGAAGTCTACAAGCATGAAAATTGCTAGAAATAGGCAGAAAGTCCACATAATCTCTAGATGGGTTGAGAGAATAAGCTTTGGAAATTACAGTATAATACTCTAAACTTGGGTGTGGCACAAAAAAACTGTTGTACGTCGGTGAGTTATCAATAATAGTAAAGGCGTTATTAAGAGTGCCTTGTTTTGTAAGTACTGCGATTGCTTCACCACCGCTCCCGGTAGGTGACCCACCAAAGAAGCAAATGAGCTGTCCGCTTGCATCTCTGATCATATTTTGACATCTTGCCTTTGCAAATAGTCCATAAAGGGTGGCAGATGTTAAGTGATTGACCTCTTGAAAATCTAAGAGGATCGAAAAATTATTGGTGTCAGCGGAATATGTCCAAATATCCATTGATCCATTCTCTTCTAACAACATACAACTCGGAACCATAGCAATGCCCTTACAGTGGTAAGTATCTTGATTTAGTAATTTTCCGTTTGAAGTTAATTTTATAAGTGAAAGAAGTTTTTGGGATTCGTCAAAATCGGACACCACAGTAGTTTGCAAGGCAATAATAGTTGTCGAATCAGATTTTTCAATAAACCAGTTAGCAGAAGTGGCTTGCGCGGAATCAATATCCAAGGAATATTCTCGTGACCACTCTGGAATTCCTTTCCCGTCTATTTTGATAATTAGTCCATGCATTTCATTAGGATGATACTTTGTGGGCGAGAGGGCAGTCCTAGATCCTAGCAATATTCCTCCTCCATCTTGAGTACAGAAGCTCTTGTGAACCTCATTGCCAAAATCGTAAGTATTAAACCATAAAACATTTCCATTGAAATCGGAGCTAAGAGCAAATGGAAGAACTATATTGTACTTGTTTGTTAAATATCCAGAGACAAGTATGAAGTTGGCTGAAGTTGATATACTCTTTACATAGAATTCGTGCTTATCAACGTTATAAAATCGAGACCAAATGATCTGTCCCGAAGCGGAATACCTTACCATTGCAGGGCCAAACCCGCTACTAATGGTGTTTAATTCACCACATGTAATAATGGACCCGTCAGGCAAAATTGCTGCGGATTCTGGATAAAAAGTAGTATCGCTCCAAAAAGCTTTTTCAATTAGTGGTTGAGCTTGTAATTCGTACCCTTCAAATGATACTCGTGATTGGGCGATATAACAATCGGGATTTAGTAGTAAAAGAAGAAGAATAGGGAGAATGGAATTCACCATAAATATATAAAGAAAATATCTATATCTGCTATTATAATTAGACAGCTATACGCTGAAATGGTTACATTAACAAATAACGTTCTTTTATCTTCTAGCAAAAGTTAAAAAAGAGCAGGGCTATTTATTAAGCATTTGACTATCCTATTTATCTTTCTTCAAATATTCTTTATACCCATCTTTTTTTATCAGGGCCTCCAAGTCCACCTTAAGAGCTTTAGCAATAACCTCTAATTTGACAACTGTAATTGCATATCTTCCTAATTCAACATCGTTTATATATGTCCTGCTAATTTTAGAAATGATAGCAAGATCATCTAAAGTGTAGCCTTTGGAGTGTCTGATTTGCTTTATGTTCTCGCCAATAATGCGCTTTATATCCATAACGCAAAGTAGCAAGCAATTCTTTTTGAACAAGCCAAGTATACACGGATAAATGTTGTATATTTGTTTATCCGTGTATACGCGGCTGATTTTCTTCGAAATTGTTGATAATTTCTAATGATAATACCATGATACTACAAGCAATTGTGAGCGAAAACATTCGAGGCTTCCGGATTCTGCGGGGGCTGACCCAGGAAGCGCTGGCTGCAAAATCCGGAATGACTACTAATTTTCTTTCTGCCTTCGAGCGGGGGAAATCGGGATTGGGACTCAGGAGTGTTGAAAAAATAGCAAAGGTATTGAAGGTAGAGCCGAATGTCTTGCTTATTAAAGATGCATTCAAGCAATAACTATTTTATCTGGTATATAAGGATGGAGTTCGCCGAGGCAGAAGATAAGTCACTCTAACGTTTTAATGAATCGTCTTATACAATACATTACTATCTGGCCCTTATCGGGCCTCCAGGCCGTGCTCCGTAGCCGCGAAACAAATCATAATATAGCCGCGTAGCTCGGTGGGTAAAATTTCCGCTATCCCATTGCGCTTATGATTAAATTTCTACTTCCTACACTACTTGTTCTTTTAGTGGCCCCTTTGCACGATGGCTTTGCTCAAAAAGCCGAGCATCAAATTTCTTTTGCGCGCGAGGTAAAACCTCATTCGTATTATGTACAACAGGCCGAACTATGGTCGAAAGAATTGGCCAAAGATTCGACTTCCGAAGATAACTGGTATAATTTTTTTCGTGCTTGCCGTAATGCCTACGGGTCGGCGAACTGGCAATCGGATTTTATCAAAGAATCTCCGGCATTAAGAAATGGCCCGGATATTCTTGTCGCTATGAAGCGGCATATCCCCGATTCGTTTACGTATAATTATTTGATGTATCTCGAAGGCGGCATTATTCCTACCAACGGGCCTTACCTGTTGAAAGCGTATGCGATGAACCCCGATTTCGAAGGCATTTGTTCGAGCATGATCTCCTATGCCGTATCGACGGGTCAGGACGAGCTTAGAAAGGAAGTCAACAAGCATTGGTACCCCAAAAATGAAATTGCGGCGGGCTTAATGACCTATGCCTATAATCTCTTGCAATCGCTCGAACCCAATAGCGTCCTCTTTACCGTCGGCGATAACGATACCTACCCGCTGTATATGATACAGGATGTGCTTGGTATTCGTACCGATGTGAAGATCGTTAATATCGACTTCATGCTTGTCAAATCGTACCGCGATAGCGTTTATGCTTCGTTGAAGATTCCATCGGTAGGAGAGATCAATGCAAACCCCGATATATACGAAGCAAACTGGCAGAAGGTACTCGAGCAAATACTTGGTCATTATACGGGCAACTCTGCATTGTATGTCAGTATGACGGTCGCTCCGCAGTTCTATAAAAATTATTCCGAAAAACTGACGGTTTCCGGGTTAGCCTACCGGTATAGCACTTCGCCGGTCGATCTTTCAAAATGGAATAAACAGCTCTATGAATCGGTATTTCTACTCGATGGGATAAAACATCCGCTCGTTGTCGAAGCGAATCAGGGGCACATCGATATCCAAAATCTTAACTACGTTGATTTTTTCAAATCGCTCTACGTCGATTCGTTAAAACATCATGAGCCTGAACAGGCTAAGAAATATAGAGATTTTGCGCTCGCGCTCGTCTCTCGCATGGGCCACCCTGAATGGGATAAACAGGTAGAGGAAGATTTTAAAACGGAGTAATCCCGATATAACAGAATGTAAAAGTAATTGATATTTTAAAGAAACGAAGCTCTATAGGAACGGCACAACATTAGATCATGAAGGTATCTAAGTTTTATGTGCCGCTTCTACGGAGCTTAATATTTTTCGACATACCTTACCCCCGCGCTTACGCACGGGGCTATGTGCATGCCGCCCCTTTGGGGCTTTGTTGGTGAATAGTTGGTATTGGTGAGGAGATGGGGCTTCTGAGCTTCTTCGCTGTTGCACCCTCATCCTCGATCCTTCTCCCTCGTAGGGAGAAGGAGGTCTTTATTTTATGGGTACTTAAGATGGTTGGTTAGGACATTATAGGGATTCCTCACCTTCGGTTCGGAATGACAGGCTTAGTAGAGGCCTTAAAGAAGAACTGACATAATCCCAGCTAATCCCAGAAATCCCATTAATCCCGGTTCAGACAAATGACTGGTTTAATAACCGTCTTGGATCGCCACGTCGGACTCCTCACGATGACAATATAGAGGTACTATCTTTTTCCCAAACCCTACACCCCAGTTTCGAACCCCGAACCCCATTGCTTAGGGCAGCGCAATACCCAATCGCTTACAGCCTGCTTTCAAAACGGCAAGCATGGTTGTATTATAATCCATGCCGGCGGTGCGGGCGGCTTTGGGGTAGCAGGAGTTATCTACCGGGTTTGGCAGAATGCCGGGGAGCGGATTGATCTCGATGATATTTGCTTTGCCGTTTTTATCCATGCGAACATCGATGCGCGACCAGTCTTTACATCCGACGGCATGATAAGCGGCAAGCACGGCGCTTGCTATATCTTCTTCCTGCTCTTTGGTCAGCTTCGCGGGGCAGGTAAAAATATCGAGCGGGTGCTCGGCCGTATCATAGACCCATTTTACTTCATAGGAGTAAATACCGTTTGCTTCGGCAGGCAAATTACCGAGATTAATTTCTACGATCGGCAGCACTCGTGCTTCATCGCCATTTCCAAGCACGGCAACCGTAAACTCTCTGCCGCTTAAAAACTCTTCGATGATGGCGGGTTGGTTGTATTCGCTGACAATACGCTTTATCTCGGCTTGCAGCTCGGTATTATTTTTTACGAAAGAAGAATTGGTAACACCTTTCGATGAGCCTTCGGAAGTTGGCTTTACAACGACAGGAAAATCGATGCCGGGTAACAACGCTTCGAGTGTTGCCGAGCTATCGCGCGTCATGGTAAACTTCCCGACCGGCACGTTATGAAACGCAAGGCATTCTTTCGTGCGGCCTTTATCGAGTGCTGTTGCGAGCGCCCACGGGCCGGAGCCCGTGTACGGGATGCCGAGCATTTCGAGCAAGGCCGGAAATTGTGCTTCGCGGTCGGCGCCGCGCATTCCTTCAGCAAGATTGAAGACGATGTCATACGGACGCACGAGGAATTTCGGTAATGCTACTTCCGGCACGGCTTCGACGATCTCGCATTCGATACCCGGATGCGATTCGAGCGCTGCTTTAACCGCCGCAATCGTTTCCATCGTATCCCATTCGGCATAGGTATCGTCGTTGCCGCCATCGGCCGTACGATTCCAGAGATCCATTCCTTCGGGTTTAATATTCGCCAGTAATCCTACGCGCATAAGTATAATAGTAAGAGCTGCACAACCACAAAAATAAAAAGAATATCAACTATTTTGAAAAAATTGTTGCTAACACAGAGCAATACTTGCGTACAAAAAGCCGCACCCGATTATTTTATGAGATCAGTTCGTGCTATAAGTTTTTTACTTGCCCTTCTGGTGGTAAGCCATTCGCTCTTCGCGCAAAAGGTCCGCTTCAATACTGAAGAGCGCCGTGTTATCGAACTTACCGATAGCCGCACCGGCCAGACGGAGATCGCGGGCTTCCTCTCTTCCAAGAACGAGAAGGTTGCCTGGCGCGCCGCTATTGGCCTCGCTAATATCGCCGATAGCAATTCGCGCCCGGTATTACTTGAGCATCTCTCTTCGGAAAGCAGGCCCTACGTCCGCGATGCTATTGCCTTTGCGCTCGGTATTCTCGGCCCGAATGAGAAAGCCTACGAGGCGCTGAGGAAGGTATCGAAAGAACCGAGCGATGAACTTGCGATCGCCATGGCACGCACGGTGCCGAAAGAGAATATAAAAGATTTTGTCGAAGTGCTTGGCGATTGGTACGATAAGCATTCGAAGATGCCGATGACGGGCGTTGCTTCTGCACTCACCGAACTTGGGCTTCGTAAGATACTTACCGACGATGCCGCCGAACTTATCGGTAAGCTCTCTAATGATAACAATGCAACTGTTCGCTGGCAGGCCGTCTATGCGTTTGCGCGCTGCGGCGATTCCGCGCTCGTTGCACGCCACCTCGACGCGATAAAAGATTATTCGACTGATCTCGGCTCTGACGATAGCAGGATGTTCGCCGCGCTTGCCTATGGCGCCGCGCATAACGACGACGCGGAAAAACAGCTTGTTCGTTTTGGCAAAAGCGAGACCGAATGGAGAACGCGCGTTAATATCTGCCTCGCTATCTCGCGCTTGCCGAAATTTTCCGAAGCATCGTTTGCGATACTGAAGAAAGCAGTGGAAGAATCGACTATCGATTCGCTGACTTCCATTCATGTTGCCAATGCCGCGCTCAGTGCTCTCGATAATATGATCGATGCAGGAAAGCTCGCTGCAAAAGATTCTGTTACGGTGCGCACCTGGCTTGCGGGGTTCAAATCCGATACGACGCTCTACCCGAACGTCCCCAACCGCGTAAAAGCTTTTGCGATGATACCGGCCGCGCGCTTCGGTACATCCGGCGTATGGCTGCGCGACATCGGCTCGTTCTACTCGCTGCGCGATACGGTAGTCGATAAATATGTTGCCCGTGCGATCGGTAACTATGCCGATACGCTGTCGATGCTTGGGCTTATCACGCGGGTGCTTCGTAATGCCAATGAATTGCCGGGCCTGCTCGATGGAATGCATCAGCTCTGGAAGCTCGCGCTCAAGAACCAGGTCTTTTACGATTCGCTTGAGGCACATCATCTGATCGAACCCTACCGCCATTTGGTGATTCGTCTTGCCGATCATACCGAGCAGCTTGGTGTCGTAGCGATGACAATGGAAATGCTCAAGGAGCCGAAGATGACACCGCCCGGTGTGTTTCACGATGAAGCGGAAGAATATCTCTTAAAATATCTCGATTCGTATAACCGGCCAGAACGCATCGATCATCTTCTTTCGATCGTCGATGCCATTCAGGCGGTGAAGCCGACGAGGCCGGAGTTTGCCGATAAGCTTAAAAAACTCTATGAAACGGCGGCGACGAAATGGTATCACCGCCAGCTATCGGATCTGATCTATCGGACATTCGATTCGCTCGGTATCAAAGGAGTACAAAAACTGGAGGTGCCGTTCAAGCGCGATTCTATTAACTGGATGATGCTCGAGACCTGCCCCGATACGATTCTTATTCAGACGAAATACGGCCCTATCCATGTACATCCGAATGTCTATGAAGCGCCGCTATCGGTACTCAATATCCTGAAGCTTTCCTATATGCACTACTTCGACGATCGTGCTATCCACCGCCTCGTACCGAACTTTGTTATTCAAACGGGCGATGTTACCGAATCCGGATATGGCGGCCCGGGCTATACGATCCGCACCGAGATCGCACCGATCCGCTATGATAAAGAAGGTGTGGCCGGGATGGCTTCCGATGGCAAGGATACCGAAGGCTCGCAGTGGTTCATCACCCATTGCCCGACACCGCATCTCAATACCCGCTATACGATCTGGGGAAGTATGATGAAAGGCTTCGGCAATCTGGATAAATTGCAGTATCTCGATCGCATTGAAAATGTGATCCCGTACCGATAAGATGATCTTACCGTACTTAAAAACTCGCGCGACCGATCTTCACAAGAAGATCCTGCTCGGCGATGCTACCGATGAACGCATCCTTAAAGCGGCTGCTATTGCCATCGACGAGCATATTGCCGAGATAGAACTTATCGGCGATGAAGAGCAGGTTCGTGAAGCGATCGCTGCATTCGTGCCCGCGCTTGGAGGAATAAAGATCTGGTCGGTAAAGAATTTTCCGGCGCGAGATTCGCTCATCGATGAATACATCGAACGGCGGCTTTCGAAAGTGAACGATGCCGAGACGGCGCGCCAGGAAGTGCTTAACGATGAGTTGCTCTTCGGCTCGCTGCTTGTTCGCGGCGGCTTTGCCGATGGCTTAGTGGCCGGTTCGCTCTCAACGACGGCGGCTGTTATCCGCGCCGGTCTTCGCGGCATCGGCCTCGATGAAAGTATTCGTGCACTTTCAAGTATGTTTCTGATGGATTTTCCGCCGCTCGAAGGAGTACGCGAAGCAATGACCTTCGCCTTTGCCGATTGTGCGGTCATCCCCGATCCCGATGCACACCAGCTTGCCGATATTGCGCTCTCAACAGCTTCCACGTATGAGAAGCTTACCGGCATCGAGCCGCGCATAGCCATGCTTTCCTTCTCGACGAAAGCAAGTGCGAGCAGCGATTCGACAAAGAAAGTCGCGCTGGCGACTGAGATCGTGCGTGAACGCAACCGCGCCCTCCTCATCGATGGCGAGCTGCAATTCGATGCGGCATTCGTACCGGAAGTTGCTTCGCGCAAAGTAAGCGGCAGTCCGCTCGAAGGCAACGCGAATGTCTTTATCTTCCCGAATCTCGATGCCGGTAACATCGGCTATAAGATCGCCGAGCGCTTAGGGATGGGGCAGGCTATCGGGCCGATCTTGCAGGGGCTTTCGAAACCATTGAACGATCTCTCGCGCGGAGCGAGCGTCGATGATATTGTAACGATGATCGCCGTCACTTCCGTACTCGGGCAATAGCTCGTATTTTTGTACTAATGAATATCCTGGTAACGAACGACGATGGTATCAATTCTCAGGGCATTGCTGCTCTCGTCAGTGCGCTCAAAGAAGTAGCTTCGGTGATCGTCATGGCGCCGCTCGGCGAGCAATCGGCCGTCGGGCATGCGCTCACGATGACGCTTCCACTTCGCGTTACCGACTATCATAAGAATGGTGAGTTTTTCGGGTATGCTGTCGATGGTACTCCGGCCGATTGCGTAAAACTTGCGCTTCGCACGTTCCTGTATGAAAAAGGCCTGCCGTACCCCGATCTTGTTGTCAGCGGTATTAATCACGGAAGAAATACAGCAGTAAATATTATTTACTCCGGCACCGTCAGCGCGGCGACCGAAGCAACGGTGCTCGATGTACCGGCCATTGCTATCTCGCTCGCGAGCTACCGCCATGGTGCGGATTTTTCCGGAGCCGCCGATTTTATCAAACGCTTTGCTCCGTACGTTGCGCAGAAGGGTTTGCCTAAAGGCACCCTGCTCAATGTGAATGTGCCCGATCTTCCGCCGGAAAAACTCGAAGGTATGGTTTATACCCGTCAGGGGAAATCGTATTGGGACGATACGTTCGAACGCCGGCTCGATCCGCATGAGCGGCCGTATTACTGGCTACGCGGTACCTATCATCTTGTCGATTCGAGCGAAGAGGCCGATGATATTGCGATCCTCCATAATAAGGTAACCGTCAGCCCTTTACACTACGATCTTACCGATCATAAATTCCTCGCCGAAATGCGCGAAGGATGGGAGCGTATCTGATGCTCGTTCTGCGCGAAGCTGCCGCCGCCATCCGGCGCACACCATTGCTGACCTTTCTCACCGCAGTAGTGATCGCGATCTCGCTCGCGCTTATCGGGCTTTTCGTGCTCTTTACCGTTCGCGCTTCAGAGACGCTCGATGACTATGGCTCGAAGTTATCGATCGAAGCTTATTTCGATCCGGCAGTATCTTCCGATAGTGCCGCCCTGATGAGTAAGCCGATCCTCTCTTCGCTGCCATCGCTGGCCACTTCGACCTTCGTCTCGAAAGAAGAAGCGGTAAAAGAATATGCAGCTTCTTCCGGCGAAGATATTGAAAAGGTGGTCGGGTATAACCCATTGCCGGCCGGTCTGCGTATGACCTTCAAAGGACTCACGATTGCAAAAGCAGAGCAGATCGTGCATACGCTTAAGAGTTCGGCTGCTATTAAGGATGTGCTCTTCGATGGCAAGACGCTTCGAAGCCTTGAAGAGCGAAAGAAAACGCTGATCACGATCACCTATTTTCTCGGAAGTTTTTTAGTATTGGTCTCGATGCTGCTCTCGGCATCGCTTGCCCGGCTGGCGATGGAATCGCGCCGCGATGCGATCCGCGCAATGTCGCTGCTTGGCGCGCGGCGCAGTACGATCGTGATGCCGTATTACATCGAAGGAAGTGTCGCGGGGTTTCTCGGTGGGCTTGCTGCTTCGGGAGCGATCATTGCCTTACACAATTTTGCTTTGCCTCGCATTGCCGCCGAGCTGCAGCTTGCTCATGCGGATTCCGAGGATACGATGTTCCTCATTCTTTGTTCGGCGATACTCGGAGCGTTGCTCGGGATGCTGGGATCGTTTATTACCTCGCTCAGGCTGAAGGTAGCCTGAGAATATTTCCATTAGAAGTGGTGGGCATTACAGGGTTCGAACCTGTGACCTTTCGCGTGTGAGGCGAACGCTCTGGACCGACTGAGCTAAATGCCCGATTCTCAGGATGCGATAACGGGAGGCCTCTCGCCCCGGTTCCGGGGCTCGGGGTTCGAGTAAGTTTAGAGGCCTTTACTATACCTCATCCTTCTCCGCCTTTCATCAGCTCTTCCATCGGTACGTCGCGGACGTGAGTCATGACGTGCCAGCCAATTCCAAGGGGTCTTTAATACTGCCGGCTCTATCGCCGTAGAATTTATCTTCGATCGGGCGTTCGAGTTTGGCGCCGGCCTCGACAGCAGCAGCGATCGTCTCATCGACGTTCGGCACATATATCACCATCGAGATCGGCGAGCCACCGATGGAATCAGCCGATAGGATATTCATCTCGGGGAATTCATCGGCAAGCATAATGACTGAATCCCCAATCTTTAATTCGGCATGACCTACTTTAGTATCCTGCGGGATGCGCATGAGTTCTTGGGCACCGAAGATAGTTTTATAATAGTCGATCGCCGATGCTGCGTTGCGTACAATGAGATACGGCGTAAGGGTATGGTAACCTTCAGGTTTGAAGTTCATAGTCGTAGTTAAAATAATGAATCGCCACAGGCACCTGGTGCCTGTGAACCTTACTAATAATATACACCAAAAAAAGAGAAGTCTTATCTATTGGGAGTGAAAAATTCCAGTACCGGCAAGGCGGCCTGAATACGCTCGGTAAGGATCTCCGGCAAGTCAGTGCTTAAGAGGTCTTTCTTAGTCAGCGGCGAGTTGAAGAGAAATTCTTTCATCTTGATATACTCCGCGCCGGGATGTTCTTCATCGAATCCTTTCGGGATGCGCTTGAGCGATTCGCCGGTAATACCCGCTTCATATACTTTACGAAACGAAGCTTTCGTATTCAATTTTTTGAAGGCGGCCAGTTCATCGGCAATGCGTTCGCGAAGTAATTTTAAGTATGCCGGCGATGGCATATAGACTCCGCCGCCGACGCCCGTTTTTACATCGCCCGCGCCACTCGGCTCGAAGAACATATACATGCCGGACCACTCGTTCTCGTTCGAACCCTTCATCGGAAAGACGATGCCGATATGCGTTTTGTAGGGCGATTTATCTTTGGAAAACCGGATATCGCGATTGATGCGAAAGAGCGAACGGCGCTCATCGGCAATAAGCGGCAACTTCTTCAGTGCAAAGACGGAAGCCATCGAGCGCACCAGCTGCTTGCAGGGCTCGCGCAATTCGTTCTCGTAGTCCTTGCGATGATCTTCGAACCAGGCCTTATTGTTATTTTTCTTGAGGCCATGAAGGAAAGAGATGGTTTTGGTGCTAAAGCCGCCGAACGGTTCTGCCGGCGGTGGTACATCGAGTACGATCGTATTGCGTCCTGACTTAGCCATACTAGTTTCGAATCCGTTTGAAAATAATTACCTTGCCAACGCTATCGATGCGCTCGAACGTTGCACCGTGCTTCTCGGCTGATTCGACGATCGGCAATGAAAGATTTTCCCAGTCGGCTATGTATTCGAAGTTACGCGCTACGACATAACTGCCAATATCGGCTTTCTTGCGGGCTGCGAGTGCATCGAAATTCACTTTGCCATCGAGATTCACTACCTTCTCGCTCCAAAAACCTGTCAGGCCGGTTTGCTCCATACCTATAAGGTCATTGGGATGTTCACGAACCCATACTACCATTTTATAGAGATCGTTGGATTCGCGCAAGACATAGTAATAAAGATAGCGAGAACCGCTGAAGCCGATAGCACCGAGCGCGATCAGCACCACCACCACTTTACCCATTCCCTTCGGCGAACGGTACCAACCAAGAAGCGCCTGTATCAGTACCGGCGCCGCGGCCGCAACCAGGATCAGCCACGTAATACGAAGCGGCTGAACATATCGCGGAATAAAATGCGGAGCGCCGAAGAAAAATACATAGTAGATACAAAGACCGATCGAGGCAATAGCAAGCGGTATAAGCGCAGTGTAGTTAATAGAGCTTCGAAGATAGCTGATGAGGGAAAAGCGGTCGATGAGATACAGGGCCAGGCTAAGCACCGCAACGAACCAGACATAATCTACCCACATCGGCACATCATAATTCGGCAGGAAAAGAAATACTGAGATGAGATCGCCGAGCGAGATCGCCATGCGAGAGATATTGAGCAATGTTACTTCTTCCATTGCTTCGGAAATACCGCTCTGCGGCATAATACTGCCGAAGAGTTTGTAATTATAGATCCACCACGGCAGGGTAATTATTACGGCCATCAGCCCGAAGACAACGGCATTGAAGAGGCCTTTCTTTTTAGCGGTGAGTACTTCGCAAATACAAAAGGCCGTTACAAAAAAGACGGCATCTATCCTTGCAAGCACCGTAAGACCAAGAATAATACCAAAGCCAATCCAGGAAGTAATCGAGGGGCTATCCTGCTTCGTGATCGTTACATACGTGTATGCCGATATCAAAAGAAGGGCCGAGTATAACCCGGTCTCGAGGCCGTTCGCCGTATGAGTAAGGATCGGATAAAGGAACGTCCAAAGGAAAGCAGCAACGATCGGTGGACGCAGGTAGAGCGGGCTTTCTTCGGCATCCGGATTTTTTTGCAGGCGGCGCAGAAGCTTTGCAATGAATAACACGCTTAAGCAATCGCAGAGCGCAACGATAATAAAGCAAAGCCGCAGACCCAGCAGTTTATCGCTGCCGGCAAGCATAAAGCAAGGGGCATATAGAAACGTAACCAGCGGCTGGATGCCATTGGTCAGATGCACGCCATCGACGGAAAGACCATGCCCGTGGGCAAGATGATCGCTGACGGTGAAGAGATAAAAGCTATCGTCGTTGAAGGGGCGCGAGCAGATGCGCATTTCGGAGCGAAAGGCCAGCCCAAGCCGCGTGATGAGCGTGATGACTAATAGAATTCGTAAGATGCGTCGCTCTCTGGAGCTAAAGAGCGAGGAGGTCATATCTTGCCTTCGAGGAGTTTTCCGAGAGCGGCACGCGCACGATGAAGATGGACTTTTACCGTACCCATCGGCAAGTTCAATTTCTGGGCGATCTCATCGTATTCGAGATCGTCGTTATGGCGAAGTTTTATAATGCGCTTATAATTTTCAGGGAGTTGTTCGATCGCCTCTTCTATAAGCTTCGTACGTTCGTTGGCCAGCAGCACTTCGTCGGGCACCCAGGATTCATCTTCGAGTTCGAGGTCTTTTCCTTCGTCGTCTCCCCCGCGTGAATCTCCGCCGGGAGTAGAGCTTATCGAAAACATCGAAAGGCGGCGGCGGCGAAGATGATCGATCGCATGATTGGTAGCGATACGATACAGCCACGTGCTAAAGGCATATTCCTCGCTGTACGAATCGAGATGTGTCAGCGCTTTAGTGAGCGCTTCCTGCACCAGATCTTCTATTTCATCAGAAGAAGAATTTCGGCAAATAGGGCGGATGAGCCGTTCGATACCGCGCTTATGGCGCTTGACGAGTTCGGCAAAAGCCCGCTGATCGCCGGTGCGGGCGCGGCGCACGAGCATTTTATCTTCATACTGCCGCTCAGAGGTTTCTTTGACCTTTCCTTTTGGCAGATGGTTATCGTTCTGCTCGTCGTTAACGGACACGGCAGACGGTACGACAACCGGTTGCTTACGGGTCTCATGAGCCGCAGCAGTGGTTTGCTTCTTACTTTTCGGTTGTTTTTTGGTCTGCGCCAAGTGAAATAGAGCTTAACAGTTCGTAAATAACAAAATTACGGGAATAATGTCGCTCAATTTCAGAATTTAACTCGCGCAAAAATTACTGCCGTTTTAGAAAAACGAACTCTATTGAAAGCGCTGTTATGACTACGGTAGTGTTCGGTACTCAGGCAGAAGAATAGATAGGTATGAAACGGGCAGCAGTAGTTCTCATGATTATGGGAGCCATCCTTGCAGGATGCTCTTCGGCGCCGCTTCGCCCTTCATCGATCAAAGGAAAGGGCGAACTATGGGTGCAGGTGCTCGAGCGCGAGAGCGGCGAACCGTTGAAAGAAGCGACCGTCACCCTGGTAGAAGCCTATCGGTCGGCCGAGACCGATAGTGAAGGTGTGGCCATCATTACCGACATCGATCCCGGTACGTATTCTATTTCCATTTCTCACAGCTGGCTTCAAACGATCAGAGAACCGGATTGTGAGATCAGGCCGGATGTCGTGACCGAACTCGTCTATAAGATGGTAAGTAACGACAGACTCGGAGAATAGAGATCACGAGGGTATAATAAAAGAAGAACATCTATAAATATTGAAGCAGCCTGCAGACACCAGAATTTGGCATTATCTCCAAGCTGCTTTCAATCACTTACCCATACAACAAACTTTTATAGGCACACCGGCGCCTGGCTGCAAGAGCCTACAGCTTCGATAGAGTGGAAATCCTGGGGTTAATATCCGTTATTCTCGAAAGCCCGTGACAAACGACACGTATTCTAAATGCAAGGTCTGGGGGTAGGAAGCATATAAGAGTAGGAAATTGGATGTCCGTTCGGATTTAAATTCCTGAAGAAAAAAAATATTTTTTTACAACGGCCGCTCTATTGTGTCTATAGAAGTGTCGTAGGAGCTAACTTCTACCGCTCATGGTTACTTTCGAATGAAGAACATACTGTTTCTGCTAATACTATTACTTGCACTGCCGCTATCGGCCCAGCAGCGGCCGCCTGTCGGCCTGGCCCTCAATACCCGGTGGGATGTGGAGCATTCTTTCACCGGCTCGACGATCTACCTCGATCTTGGCATTCGCAAACACGATTCCCTGGCATACGTAACGCTTTCCTTTGCGAAAGATAGCGCCGCCTCGAGGCCGCGCTACCTGCAGGCTATCGTCCCAGCGCCGGTCGATGAAAAACAGGGGCTCTACATCGGGTTCGGTAATGAATTCGAGCCTTCGGGCGAGCTGAAGATCGTAGAATCTGCCGGCGCCATGATCCCCTTTATCGATAGCAACTCTCAATTTTCGACCGCCAGAGCCAGTGAAGGCATGACGACCTCAGCCGATAAAAAGAAGATCGATCTCTTCAAAGGATTTCAGGATTATGCTTATGCCTTTATTCTCTTTTTCGACGATAAAGACCATTTTAGTGCGGTATTGCCGCTGGATTCTTTCAAAGAAACCTGGAAATCCCTTCCGTAGAAAATCCGCACAACGGTACTATTCCCCGAGAGCGGAGCCTAAATTCCGTATTTTTGCACGTCTGAGATAGAGGACAACTTTATATAACGAGTTATCATGAAAATTCACGAGCATCAAGCGAAAGAGATCCTTAAGAAATATGGCGTTCCGGTTCCACAAGGGCACGTTGCCTATACCGTCGATGAAGCCGTTGCCGCAGCAACTATGCTGCCGACGCAAATCGCCGTTGTAAAAGCGCAGATCCATGCCGGTGGCCGCGGTAAAGGCGGCGGTGTGAAGGTCGCAAAGAATACCGATGAAGTCCGCCAGTATGCTTCGAATATCCTCGGTATGACGCTCGTTACGCATCAAACCGGCCCGGAAGGCCGCCTCGTAAAGCGCTTGCTTATCGAACAGGGCGTGAATATCGAAAAGGAATTTTATGCCGGTATCGTCCTTGACCGCGCTACGAGCCAGAATGTGATCATGGTCTCGACCGAAGGCGGTATGGAGATCGAAAAGGTAGCCGAAGAAACCCCGGAAAAGATCGTCAGGACTTCCGTCAATCCGGCTATCGGCCTTCGTGAGTACCAGGCCCGCGATCTCGCCTTCGCCCTTGGCCTTAGCGGCGAAGCCATGAAGCAGTGTGTAAAGTTTATTAAAGCGCTCTATAAAGCCTACGAAGAAACCGATGCTTCGCTCTTCGAGATCAACCCCCTCGTTCTTACCAAAGAACAGCAGATGATCGCGCTCGATGCGAAAGTCAACTTCGACGATAATGCGCTCTACCGCCATCCGGAATATGCGGCGCTTCGCGATCTCGATGAAGAAGATCCGCTTGAGATCGAAGCTTCGAAATCCAACCTTAACTATATCAAGCTCGATGGCAACGTCGGCTGTATGGTTAATGGCGCCGGTCTTGCTATGGCAACAATGGATATTATCAAGCTTGCCGGTGGCGACCCGGCGAACTTCCTCGATGTCGGTGGCGGCGCTAATGCCGAGACCGTTGCAAGCGGTTTCAGAATTATTTTAAGCGATCCGAACGTCCGTGCAATTCTCATCAATATCTTCGGCGGTATCGTCCGCTGTGATCGCGTCGCAAATGGTGTTGTCGAAGCATCGCGCTTAGTGAAGCCGCATGTACCGATCGTTGTCCGTCTCGAAGGCACGAATGCTATCGAGGCCGGTAAGATCCTTGAAACAAGCGGTCTGAATTTCCTTGTGGCTCATGGCCTCAAGGATGCTGCAGCAAAAGTAACCCAGGCACTCGCGGCATAAGGATAGATAATAAGTATAATAAAAAAGGCTCGATCAATGATCGAGCCTTTTTTATTATACGCACTCTTTTTCTTAGCGAACGACTTGCATGAGCATGGCTTTCGGTGAAGACCAGACAACAGAACCGGTGTTCGGATCGGTGACGGTAACCGTGCAGTAGTAACTGCCGGAACCGCTTAACTGGCTTGCTCCGATCTGCAACTGATGCGTACCGGCCGAAAGCAGCGTATTCTCATACGGCATTGCAACTACACGGCCAAGCACATCGGTAATACGAACGCTTACGAGCGAACCCGAAGCAAGAGTAACCGGAATCATGGTCTTTTCCGAGAACGGGTTCGGCATATTCTGGCCGATAGCTACACTGCCCGTTGAAAGATCCGAGACTTCGATCTGCTTCGGTTCATGAGAGGTTCTTTCGCCATCGAGTGTATAATCGACAAGGCGGTATTCATACAGCCCCGGGCCACCTGGCAGATCGACGTGAGCATACTCGCGCTTTGTACCGGAGAAGTTCATACCACGAAGTGAGGGATCGTTCTGATAGCTTGCTACAACCTCGAACTGGTTAGAAGCACCATCGGCGATGCGGCGGCGCTCGATCTCGAAACCGGCATTCTCGCGCTCGTTCGCTGTTTCCCAATTAAGCACCACATGGCCATCGGTTGTCGGGCTCACATTGAATGAGGAAAGCTCGATCGGCAGGGTACCATCGCGGAAAATAAGCTGGGCATAAATATCGGTGTTGCCGTTGCGGTCATCTCGCCAGACGGCGATCGCACCGTTGGTACGGGCTACAAGCGCTACCTGATCGGCATTGGTATTTACATGATTGGAGATAGCCTCGCCCCAGGAAGAATTCGAAGGTCCGAGGTAGCGTTTTGGAGATCTATCGATGCGCTGCCCGTAAATACTGGTGTAGCTGCCGAAGCGGCTATCGGTCCAGGCAACCATCAATTCCCCGCTGCTGATCTTCACTGCCGAAGCCGCCGTCTGATCTGTCGAGCCGACACTGCAAACAGTATAGATATGATTCGGATAGCTCGGCTTATAGGAAGCGCCATCGGAAAGCAGGCGGGTCATGACTATGCTCTTTTTCGTGCCGTTATTCTCATAGACGACCATCAGGCCATTGGTGCTATTACTGCCGGTAGAATCGTCGCTAAAGATCTGGCCGTTGATCTGATCGCCGAACCAATCGGTTGAAATTTCGGAGCCGGAATTCGTCGCTCCCCACACAAGAGTACTATCGGATTTTACCCGGTTCGATACCAGATTCCACCCATTCGACGTATTCGAAGAATTCAGCAATTCCCAGCAGATGAGTAGTTGATTGCCATCTCTGTTGATAGCAGGCTTCCTGGACGTATTGGCAGCTAATTGATCTTTATAAACCCGTGCGCCATATTGCCCCCACAGCACCGACCCCGAAGAGCTTATTCTGGTAGCCTTAATTTCCGTGGGGTTCGATTGCAGGTTTTCCCAGGCAAGGTAGCATCCTCCGCTTCCATCGGCCACGAGCTCCGGCGTTTCCTGCTTGGAAAGCTGAGCTATCGCGGCAAAACCGGTCTGTCCACCTACCGTTATACCCGTGCGCCCGAGTTTGCTCATGTAAATATCGGGGCGGTTATTCTGGGCCGTTGAAGTGCGGCTATCTTCCCAGGCCACGAATGCATTACCGAATCCATCGTCGCAGATTGCCAGATTCACTGGGCCCTGGCCGCTGGGGTCTTTTGCATTACAGACCACTTTGCCGAGGGTATCGTAGGCCAGCGAGCCATCACTACGTACATGCTGCGCCCAAAGATCGATCTCACCGGCACCGGCACGGGTATCTCTCCAGACGATATAAGCACCGCCCGAATCGTCAGAAGCTACAACCGGTGAGGTTTGGGAAGCATTTGAATGGCAAAGGTTAATCCCATTTTTCGCCCATTGAGCAACGCCATCGGCATCGATCTTTTGAGCATAAATATCCCAATTATTATTTCGAAAGTCTTCCCAGATGATCACCGCGCCATTATTGCCATCGCTGACAATCTTAGGGTTTTGCTGGGAATTGCTCGCTATACAAATAGGGGTATTTTTTGTGGAATCAGAAACCCATTGAGCAACGCTGTTGCTCCAGCATACAATGAGGGAGAGGAAAACGAAACTGCCAATGGTAACATATTTCTTCATATATGAGCCTTTCAGGGTACCTCCGATGGTCTGGGGAAAAGGAAAATCACAACTCGTCTGTTTTTCCAAACAGTTTTTGTAAGGAAAGAATAATAGCAAATTCCATTCCAATAGGGTAAGAATGAAACCCTAAAGCAATGGTACTATTATTTTAAGATAATAGCACTTGACTATAAAAAGAATTTCACTATCCAACGAGTGTTTTTTTGGAAAAACTTCTGCAAACATGACCTATATCACCGAGATTTGACCGAACAATGTACTAACCGGTGATGTTTTCCTTGTCCTTTTAGCCGGAGTGGCGAAATTGGCAGACGCGCCAGACTTAGGATCTGGTACAGCAATGTGTGCAGGTTCAAGTCCTGTCTCCGGCACTTAATCATTTAATAATCAATAGCTTAGTGGAAACTACCATCCATAATAGATCCGAGGTTCTTCGGGAGATCGAAATTTTTATCGGCGAAGATGAACTTAACGAGGCCTTCACCACGGCCTACCAGCAGATCCGCCCGAAAATGACCCTTCCCGGCTTCCGGGCCGGCAAAGCACCGCTTTCTCTCATTAAAAAAATGCACGGCGATGCTATCGAAGGCGATACCATGGAGCGTCTGGCGCAGGAAAAGTTTAAATCGGCCGTTGAAGAGCATAATCTACAGCCGATCGGTACGCCGGTCATGACCGATCTTCACCGCCATGCCGGCGAAGGCGCTCATTTCAAAATATCTTATGAGGTCAAGCCGGAGATCGTTCTTAATGCCTACGAGGGTACGGAAATCGAACAGCCGACCTATACCATTACCGATGCCGATGTGGATGAACGGCTTCACTACCTGAGATTCAATTACTCTACCAAAGAACCGGCCCAAACGATTGAAGATACCGAGGCTGTGGCAACGTTGCAATTCACCGATAGCACGAAACCGGAAGCTTCGGCGGAGACGACAACCGTCTATCTGCACGATCCGCAGTTAGTAGCTGCCCTGCGCGATGCGCTGATCGGTAAATCCGTCGGCGATAGCTTCGACATCGATCTTCCGCAAACGATCAATGGCGAGGAAAAGATAACTCCGGTTACCATAGAAGTTAAAAGTATCGAAAAGGTAACCTTGCCGGCCGTTGACGAAGAATTCGCCAAGAAGATCAGCCGCGATAAAGCAACGAGCGAAGATGAAGTCCGCACTATGATCCGCGAAGAACTCGAGCTCAATTCCAAGCGCCGCTCGGAAGAGGCGCTGGAATCGAACATGGTCGGCGCCCTGCTTTCAAAGCATGAGTTCGAAGTGCCGCGCACCTATATCTATGCGCTTCTCGATGCGATGATCAAAGAAGTAAAGGACGAGAACGTACGCCGCGGCTTCCCGGAGAATTATAATCTCGATGAAGAAGAATACCGCAAAGCAGCCTGGGGCAATGCCGAGACGCGCGCCAAGTGGCTCCTGCTTCGCGATAAGCTGGTTGAAGCAATGGACCTGAACGCTTCCGAAGAAGACCTCAAAGCCCAGGCCGCTATCGATGCCGCCCAGTATGGCATCGCGGCCGAGAATCTGGAGAAGTACTATCTCTCCAATGAAGAGATCAAGGAGCGAATCCGTTCGCAGAAGCTCGTTGAAAAGCTGAAACAGCAGTTTGTTATAAAAGAAAAGCCCGTAACGAACGAAGCGTAAGTTTATTGTATATTGTAACTAACTGTTTCGTCGTACAGTACAATAGAGTATTAAACACAATACGAGACGTATGAAAGTACCATTTGATTATTCCAAGGTGACGAGTTTGTATCAAGCAGACCCGGTCTTCAATGCCTTAGTGCCGATGGTCGTCGAGCAGACCAGCCGCGGTGAACGTGCCTACGATATTTATTCCCGCCTGCTCAAAGAACGCATCGTCTTCATCGGTACGCCGATCGACGATACGGTTTCGAGCCTGCTCATCGCCCAGCTGCTCTTCCTCGAGTCCGAGGACCCGGATAAGGATATTAATATCTATATCAATTCTCCCGGTGGTTCGGTATCGGCAGGACTGGCGATCTACGATACGATGCAATACATCAAACCGGAATGTGCGACGATCTGCCTCGGCATGGCTGCTTCGATGGCATCGTTATTACTTGCCGGCGGCGCTGCCGGAAAGCGTTCGGCGCTTCCGCACTCGCGTATCATGATCCACCAGCCGCTCGGCGGAACACAGGGACAGGCAACGGACATCGAGATCTATACCAAAGAAATGCTTCGTATCCGCGATGAACTCTACGGTATCTACTCGAAGCATAGCGGCCGTGATGTTGCCGAGATCGCCAAGGACTCCGAACGCGATAACTACATGAACCCGACCCAGGCAAAAGAATACCGCCTGATCGATAACATCATGACCCACAACGAACTCAAAGCCGCCAAGAGCTAAGTTCGGTTGAACAGATTCTCAAAAGGCAGGCCGCGCAAGCGCCTGCCTTTTTCTTTTTAAAACTTGTAGGTAAGCGAAAGGCCGCCGATGGTTGGCGAGATAATGAGGCCTTGATCGGGAATACTATCATGCTTCATACGGCCTTCTTCGTCGCGATGGGTTACCCAGAGCCCGGTCGTTGTTGCGATCGCGGCGCCGAGGAAGGTATCGGAGAACCAGTGCTGGTCGTGGTACATCCGCGAGAAGGCGGTCGTTGCGGCAATGCCATAGAGAAGGACTGTTGCAACGGGATGATCGATGCGGGCCGCTAAGACCGAAGAGATACTGAAGGCCACCGTCGTGTGGCCGGAAGGCATCGAGTAGTAATCGTTCGTAAAAGAAAACGGATGAAAAGAGTAATTGCCGGCGCCGGTAAACGGACGCGATCTTCCGATCACAAATTTTAATAAGCCAGAAGTGGTGCCGGCAAAAGCAAGCGTCTCGATCAATTCACGGCCGGTTACCCGAAGCCAATCGTTATTAAACGCTAATCCTCCGAGATACGCAATTCCGCAGGCGCCGAGAATTCCATAAAGATCGCCATAATGGCGAAAGACATCCATCGTGGAATTCGTCGAACTCGCATGAGACATACTCAGCGCTATACGGCGGCCAGAGCTATCGGCAAGCGTCGCTGCGGCAGTGCCACCGAGCACTACTCCGGTGATAAACCAATCGTTCTTATCGAAAGAAGCAGGGCGGGTAAAGAAGGGGCCGATATCACCCCAAACCGTTGCTATATCAGAGCCGACGGTCGAAACGATCGAAGGCCTGGTGCTTGTAGAATCGGCCGCAAGGCAGGCAGTGGAAGAACAGAAAGTAGTTAAGAACAGGGCAATGATCCAACAAGAAGCGCTCTTCATTACAAGGGTTTATTCTTCGCTCGAAGCAATTTATAACTATCGATCTGCGATTGAATTTTTTCCGCGCCTGCTCTCGGCCGTTTATAATGATTCATCTTGCCTTTACTCAGCAGCCGCGCTTTGGTATTATCCTTCAACTGCAGATCGATCATCGCTCTGAGCAGTTCGCGGATCTCGCTATCGTAGATCGGAAAGGCAACTTCGATGCGATGACTTAAGTTGCGCGTCATCCAATCGGCGCTCGAAAGATAGACGCGCTCGTTACCGTCGTTATAAAAATAGTAGAGGCGGCTGTGCTCGAGGTAGCGGTCGATAATGCTGATGCCTTTAATATTCGCACTGAACTCCGGATTGCCGCAGACGGCACAGCAGATGCCGCGGACGATAAGATGGATGCGCACTCCGGCAATGCTTGCCTCATAGAGCTTTGCCACCATTTCTTCGTCTTCGAGGCTATTAAGCTTTAAAATAATGCGGCCTTTCTTTCCTTCCTGAACGTGTTTGATCTCGCGGTCGATAAATTTTATCAGCGATTTTCTAAGCGTGAATGGCGCAACCAGCAGATGCTCGAAATCGGCCGAACGCTCTTTGCGATTGAGGATCTGAAAGACTTCTTTTATTTCTTTGGTAATTCTTGGGTCGGTCGTGAAAAAGCCGAAATCGGTATAGAGCGTCGCGGTCTTTTCATTGAAGTTGCCGGTCGAAAGGTAGCAGTAGCGTTTCTTTTCACCGGCGACCTGGCGGGTGACGATACAAAGTTTTCCGTGTACCTTCAATCCCGGAAAACTATAGAGCACCCTGATGCCCGAGCGTTCGAGCTCACCGGCCCAATAGAGATTTCGTTCTTCATCGAAGCGCGCTTTGATCTCGATAAAAGCCGTCACTTCTTTACCGGCCTTTACGGCTTCTTTAAGCTGTTCGATCACTTGCGAATTACTAGCAACACGGTACAGCGTGATCTTCACGGCGATCACGGCGGGATCGGTGGCCGCTTCCTTTAAGAACTGGATCAGGTAATCGTAACTCTGGTACGGATAGGTAAGAAGCACATCGTTCTCTTCGATGGCGGCAAAGAGCGATTTCTTATCTTTGAGATCGGCATGAGAAAGCAGGGGCAGCGGCTTATTCTCGAGTGCGGTAATGCCGGGATTCGGGAAGCTCATCAGATCGCTGAAATTATGGTAGCGGCCGCCGGGGATCATATCGTCTTCGGTGAGCTTGAAGAGCTTTGCAAAGGTCTCGAGCATCGGCGCGGGCATCGAAGGATCGTAAAGAAAGCGCGAGGGAATACCTTTCTTGCGGCTGCCAAGACCCTCATTGATCTTCGCCAGAAGATCGCCCTGGAATTCATCGTCGATATGCAATTCCGCATCGCGGGTAAGCTTAATAGCATACGCACCGAGTACGGAATGCTGTGGGAACAACTGCTTGAGCGAAAGCCGGATCACATCATCGAGGAATAAAATATTAGTGGTACGGCCTTTGCGCGTAAGCGTGAAAAACCTTCCAAGCTGATCGCTCGGTATTTCGATAATGGCATACTGGCTATCGGCTTTCATTGGCACGAGTTCACGCTCGGCGATGGATTCGGCCCTTGCTGCCAGTTCGACTGCAAAATAGATCGACTTATTCTTTAAAAACGGTAACTGCGAACCGGGATTGAGAAACACCGGCTGCAAGACCGGCAGTACCTGATGCGAAAAATAGCGGCGTACTTCTTCGGCCTGCTCTTCGGTAAGTTCTTTTTCGTTTATCAGAAAGATGTGATGCTTATGCAGTTCGGGAATGATCTTCGTTTGAAAAATTCGTCCGAACCCTTCCTGCTGGGAGCGCACGATCTTGTGTATCTTCTTTAATAGTTTTGCCGGTTCAATTTCAAGATCTTTATGACTTCCTTTTTTTAAGTTCAGCAGGCTTCGGAGCGAGGCAACGCGCACACGGAAAAACTCATCGAGATTGGAAGAATAAATAGCAAGGAATTTAATGCGCTCATATAACGGATTGCGGCTATCGGCAGCCTCCTGCAGAACGCGGGCATTGAACTGAAGCCAACTGATCTCGCGGTTGATCGTCTTATAACGGCCGGGCATTGGGGCAGGAGTATGGAGTGAGAATTGCATATACCAGGTAAAATACCCGGTAGTAGTTATATAATAATTACTGAATTATTACGTAATTATAAAGCAAAAGGGATGTCCGGCTGTTCCGGCTTTATTTGGCAATAAAGACGAGCTTTTGCGTCCTTGTTCCGTAGGACGCGCTCTCGATGGTGTAAAAATAAACGCCGCTTACGACCGGTGCGCCGCTTGCATCAGTACCGTCCCAGGTCAGGTACTGCTCCCCTCCTGCTTCGAGCTGGTGATCGAGCAAGGTCGTAATAATATCGCCTTTGAATGAGTAGATCCGGGCAGTGATAATATCATCTGAGGGTAATTCATACCTGATCGTTGCTCGCTCAGAGGTGCCGCCTTTGGCAAGGAAGGGATTCGGAAAACTTTGGTCAACCTGTAACGTAGCTTCGGAGCCATAGCTAAGTGCTACCGTATTCGATAGATGTTCGGAGCCATCAAGATCGACTCGGCGCAGGCGGTAGATGTAGCGGCCGTTTTGTTTTACCGTATCGAAATAGGAATAGCTCGCTCCCGAACTGGGCGAACCTTGAGCCGCAACAAACGCTGCCGTTTCAAACGGCTGATAATTCACACTACGCTCGACATCGAATCCCGAAACGCCATTCTCGGCGTCGGTGCTCCATTGCAATTGAGTACCGCCGGTTGCTTTCGTACCCGTCAGTGTTGTAAACTCCACCGGTACGAGAGATACATTCGTCTCCCAAAGGCTCCTTCCATGCGTACCGACGCGAAGCGTGATCCGATTCGGATGCAACTGAATATCCTGGCAGGACACCAGCCCCAGCCCCGTGCCCGCGATCTCCCAGCTCTTGCCGGCATTAAGCGTAAAATAAACACCGTTCTCCGTTGCTGCATACCAGATCGAAGAAGGATCGGCAGAATCAAGAGCGATGGAATTAACCGGCACTCCCGGCAGCGTATTAGCATTCGTACCCGAAGCTTCGATCCAGCTTTTACCGCCATTCGTGGTATAGGAAACCCGCGATTGGCTCGATAGCGTCGAGCGAAACGATGCCACGGCGAAATTACCATCGGAGGGATGGCAGACGATAGAAGCAACGGCAATTGGCGGAAGCCCGGAAGAGCGGTCGCTCCAGGTTGCTCCGGCATCGGTGGTGCGTTTTATTTTACCGGTCGCAGAGCCAACCCAAAAAATGCTATCGCTCGAAGAAGAGAGGCCTATTGCCGATAGCGCACTGTGCCGCGAAGTAAATACCGGCGAGATCGGCGACCAATGAATGCCTTCATCATCGGAACGCCATAATTTTGTTCTGCCGAAAAAAAGAGTACTCTTTAATTTTGGGGCACGCTGTACCGGCACATCCCAGGCAGTGAGCGTATCGCCGAAATCGAATAACAATTCTTTATAACCGGCACCGCCATTGAGCGAACTATAAAGATCGCCATTCGGACCTTCAAGATGCAGCCGGGAGGATTCAATGGGATCGATAAGTGTCTGAAAGCCATCGCCGCCAAAAAGCTGGATATGTTCCGATCCGCTCTTCAATCGCCAGATACCCTGGTCCTGAAAGCCCGCATAGGTCTTTGTATAATCATCGGGATCGAGACCGATGCGGTAGGTACGCATGGTCATCATATTTGTCGATTTATAAACCCAGCTCTGCCCTGCATCGCCGGAGCGATAGACGCCGCCATCGGTACCGATCCAGACAGCACTGCTTCGTATCGGATCGATAGCAATACTTTGATGATCGGCATGGACATCGGAATGAGAATAGTAATCACTGTACGGCGCCCAGGAAGTACCCCCATTGTACGAACGATAGGCTTCGATACCACCGATATACACGGTATCGGTAGTACCGGGGCCGGAAGTGGAAGCCAGATACAGATCGTACCAGCCCTGCGCTCCGGCGCCGACATTAAAGACTGAAGAAGGAACGCTGTTTATTCTCGTAAAAGAAATACCGCCGTTCTTCGATACATAAAAGCCCTGAAGCTCCCCGCCCGGCGTAGCGATAAAGACATAGACATGATTGGTATTGCCGCGCGGTACCGATATCGAAGCCTTTCCGATCTCATAGCCCTCCGGCAGACCATTATTATCGAGTTTATTCCAGGTCTTGCCATCATCGACCGATTGATAGACGCCGCACTCAGAGAAGAGCCCGCCCGGATTATTACCGACTATCATATAGAATACTTTACCACCGCCGCCATTATCTTCAGCCGCAACAATATCCCAAATGATACCATTAGAAGAGCCCGTCGTAGGATAGACTTTGGTAAAAGAAGAACCACCATCGCTTGAGCGGTACAACGCCCGGGAAGTACCATCGTACGAACAGGCAAAAACGATCGAGGTATCGAGCGGATGCACCAGCACTTTATTTACGGTAGCCGTAAACGTGTTTTGCCCGATACGTTTCCACGAGGCGCCTGCATCGACGGATTTATATAATCCGCTGCCATCGAGTGCATCGATGGAAATAGCATTATCGCCCGTACCAACGTAAATAGTTGAAGGAGTACCCGGTGCAATAGCAATTGAAGCAACGGCAAGATTCGGAAAGACATTATCGGTCAGCGCCGTCCAGGAATCGCCGCCATTGGTAGTTTTCCAGACGCCACCGCCGGCAGCGCCCGCATAGACGGTCGAGCGATCATGCGGATCGACTGCTATGGCTTTAGTACAACCGGAAGTATTTGCTGGTCCGATGTTGCTCCAGGCATTAGAAAAGATCGGCAGTTTACTACCCGATAGTTTCGGCGGGCTAAGTGCCGCACGGAGAATATCACTTTTGGTTTGTTCGACCGCTCGTTCTTTTGCTTCGAGATCGATACGGCCGTCGCTACCGGCGCTTCGCAAGGCATCGTGCAGTTCGCGGGCAACGATCGGGCTGCGGCGGATAGAATCCGGAAGAAGATTAAACCGATGAAAGACTCCTTCGTCCGAAGGAGCTACAAGCGGATTTGGCAGTAACGATTCTTTTTCAGGGGGCAGAATACCCTGGCTATAGGATAGCCCCGAGCAGCCAAACCACCACAGAACACTAAGTATAATACCGGAATATATCTTCACCACAATAGAGACACCACAACGTGCAGGCTATCACATAACCCTTCTATGAGAAAAAACAAAATATCGCTGAATTGTTCACCAAGAATATACTGTAGCGCTGCTGTATAAATAATAAAAGCCCCGGCTTTAACCGGGGCAATCGTTCGATATGGGACTATTTCGTGGCAGGGAGATCGGTTTATTGTCTTTTTGCAGCTATACTTTTTTGCTATTCTCACATAAATTTAACGGAGTTTTATGATGGATAAAATCCGTCTTATAAGCCTTAAAGGCTCGCGGACAAATAGACGTTACCTTTTCCGTGAACTATCGAAAAGTGATCGGCGAGAACGTCCGCAGGCTCCGAAAGGAGCACGGATGGACACAGGAAAGATTTTCAAAAAAAGCTGTATTAGATATAGATTTTATCGGCAGAGTAGAGCGGGGACAAACTAATGTTAGTATAGATACATTAGCAATTATGGCGAAGGCATTAAAGGTGAAATTATCGGTTCTTTTGGAAGGAATTGAGTAGCCTTATACTCGATTAAACAACCAAGTGATCTTTTCGCGGACTCATAGCCAGCGCTACCTGCAGAACTCATTGAACCAATAGACGATTACGGAGCGTTGAGCAAGAATAGTATATTTTTATAGGAGCACCTATGGCAGGAAGAAGCCTCAATAAAGCCTGTATTCTCGGAAATGTCGGCCGCGACCCCGAACTTCGTTATACCAATAACGGCAAAGCGGTTGCGACCTTCAGCATCGCTACCAGTACCTCCTGGCGCGATCAGAACGGTACGACCCAGGAAAAAACCACCTGGCATAATATCGTCGCTTGGGATAAGCTTGCCGAGATCTGCAATAATTATGTGAAAAAAGGGAAACAGGTGTACATCGAAGGCCGTATTGAAAATCGCAGCTATGACGATAAAGACGGCAACAAACGCTACGTTTCCGAGATCATAGCTACCGATCTTATCCTCCTCGGCGGTGGCGGCGAAGGCGGAGGCCAGCGTTCCTCCGGGTACGGATCGGGTTCTTCATCATCGGGTTCGGATGGTTCGATGGTCGAATACGATCAGGCGGCCGCTGGTATCCCCGATGCCGATCTTCCGTTCTAATTTTTTAGTTCGTGCAGCAACGATCGAATTCTGACCTTAAAGTCGGCCTTACAGTCCTTATCGGGATTATTGTCCTGATCCTCGGTATCGGATGGGCAAAGGGATGGCATATTGGCGGTACTAACCGCATTCTTATTTCTTTCCCAACGGCGGCAGGCCTTGAAAAAGGCGATCCCGTATTCGTTCGCGGCATCAAACGCGGCACGGTAACCGATATTTCCGAAACGCCCTCGGCTTCGATCCTCGTCGCAGTCGAACTAAGCGAGAAGCTGCCGCTTCATAAAGATGCGGCGGCTACCATTTCGATGCTCGAACTGATGGGCGGCAAGAAAGTCGAGATCACCGATGGAACACACGGCGTCTTGGACCCCGCAAAAGATACCGTTGCCGGAAATGCCAATGGCGACCTGAGCTCTATCGTTAGCTTTGCTAATTCGCTTACCGGCACCGTTACTACCCTTGCACAGAAAGTCGATACGATTCTTTCTTCGGTGAACGATCTCTTTGGCAACGGCGCCTTCAAACAAAAGATCTATACCACGCTCGATGGTGCGAATGCTGCTATCGCCGAAGTGAAATCGGTCATCTCGCAAACAAGAAAGGAGCTTTCCACGACGCTCACGAATATCGATAAGATCGCCTGCGATGCTTCGACAACTATAACCCAGGTAACACCCGAAGTAACCAGCACACTGAAATCCGTCAAAGAATTTATCAGCCGAACTCAAAGCTCGCTCGATCATGCGGATTCGGTTGTTTCCGGAGTAAATTCCTTATTGAACGATGCGCGGCAAAACCAATCGCTGCTTTACAAATTAACAAGCGATAAAAATTTCTCTCGCCAGATCGATTCCACCCTGCAAACCGTCAACCAGATCTTGCGGCAGATACGGGCAAAAGGCGTCGATATTAATCTCCATTTATTCTAATGAAGATCTTACTTACCGGAGCAACAGGGTTTGTCGGCTCCCATACGGCCGAACGATTGCTTACGTCCGGACATAGCATTCGTGCGCTCACGAGAGCCAGTTCTTCGCTTCAATGGTTAGAGGGCAAGCCGATCGAAGTAAGCAGTGGAAATTTGCTCGATCCCGATTCGCTCAAAGCGGCATTGACGGATATTGAAGTGGTCATTCATATAGCGGGTGCTGTTGCCGCTAAGAATAAGCAGGGTTTTTACGAAAGCAATCAGCAGGCAACGCGGGGATTGCTGCAGGCCTGCCAGCAGCATGGAAATTCACTACGGCAATTTATTTTTATTTCAAGCCAAACCGCAGGCGGGCCTTCGCTCGATGGTACACCGGTTACCGAGGAAACACCCCCGCACCCCATCACTACCTACGGCAAATCGAAACTCGCCGCCGAGGATGAATGCCGCCAATTCGGTGACTACTTTCCCACCACCATTTTACGATTGCCTGCAATCTATGGCCCGCGCGATACGGCAACACTGTCCTTCTTTCAGGCCATTAATAACCGGCTTAAACCGCTGATCGGCTTTCAGAATAAATACGTCAATCTCTGCTATATAGAAGATATTACTCACGGCATCGAACAGGCGGTATTGCATCCCACAGCACTGACCAGATTATATTATATTGGCAGCGAGCGCAATTACAGTTGGCATGAGCTATCCGCTATAGCCGCCGATGTAATGCAAAAGAAAGGCCTATTTGTACGAATCCCGCATTCGGTGGTCCATGTTATTGCCGCTTTTTCTGAGTTTTCCTCTCTTTTTAAGAAAAAACCCAGTGTCCTAAATTGGGAAAAACGTCTCGACCTTACTCAACAATATTGGACCTGTAGTATAGAACGGGCAAAACGAGAATTGGCCTATCAACCGAAAGTCTCGATAGAAGAAGGGTTTGAAAAAACAGTACGCTGGTACGAAGAAAAGAAGTGGATGTGATGCGTTTGTAAGAATCAGGCATTTCGGGGAAAAGTCTTGCTCAAAGAAGGTTAAAAAACAGTTTGCCGGTAAGAAAAAAGAAGAGAGTATTATACGTATGTAAGAATCAGGCATTTTCGGGAATTGAACCGCAAGCCACCCACCCTGCTTTCACAGGGCAGGTTACCATTATTCCCTCTTCCCCACAAAGAAAAAATGGTGGCTTGCGGAAAACAGAACATCAGGGTAATCTGCTGCTCTGTTTTTATTTCCATACACCTCTGCTCGAAATAAGCAAGAACTATGCCACTAAATAGTAATAGACAGTCACTATCTCCGTATTTAGGAGATAATGACTGAACGCTATTTAGATTTTTTATTGATTGCTAAGAGCAGCGTAGGATTGAAACGATGCCTTTAGTCCCGCATCGATCACGTCGGCGTTATTAGGATCGCGCGGATCAACCGTATATCCATCCCAACTGAAAGCGATCGCCGGTACAAAATCCATCGCAACATGATATGTTTTACCGCTTTCAAAGGTCTGCGGATAGAATTGCACTTCCTCGTTCGCTATAACTCTACTCGAATAAGAGAATGGATATGCTATACCATCATTATAGACGTTCCCTTCAATGATTACGGTATAGTGCTCAGGGGTTGTAAAATCCACGGAGATCAATCCGCCAAGATCGATACTGGGATTATACTGATGCATTTCAAATTTATACCGGTCGTAAGTACCCGGGGTTACCGAACCGGAAGCAATGATCTGCCGATTATTCGGGGAAAACGTTGCGACGAATGCTCCCGCCTTCAGCGTACCATCGGCAAGAGTATCGGAAGCTGCAAGATGCATTTTTACGGTTGAGAATAAAAAGCGGGCGGAAGTCACCTGAATAGAATCACAGGCAGCGCCACCGGCTGCAATACTATATTTTTTTTGCGGAATGATACCGCTAACCGAGGGATTCTCAATCGAAGAAACCATCGTTACCTGCGATTGTTCGCCCGGTGCGGTTGTATCGCTATTACACCCGGTACCGATAAAGGCAACGGGCACACTGCTGAGGAGTAACCATAATGACAGGATGTGCTTTTTCATATACTACTCCTTTCGACTGTAAGAAAGTACAAGAAATTTGCTTTCGATAGATGTTGTTTCAAATCCCGTGCCAATAAAACGGTTTTTTTATCTCATTTTAGGCATCTTTTTTCTGTCCGGCCAGGCCCTGGGACAGCTTAATAAGCACCTGCCTGAAAAACCGTCAGTTGCGTTAGTGCTCTCCGGCGGCGGCGCCCGCGGATTAGCGCATATCGGTGTCCTGCAGATTCTCGATTCCGCCCACATCCCTATCGATCTGATCGTCGGCACCAGTATGGGTGCGGTCATCGGAGGGCTATATGCGGCAGGATATTCACCGGCCGAACTCGAAGCCATTGCCAGACAAAGCAACTGGGCGGATATTCTTTCGTTCGACGATGATTCTCACCGGCTCGAACGCCTGCCGGAAAAAAAGGATGAAAAAACGGCGCTGCTTGCCTTGCGCTTCAATGGCTTTTTTCAACCGGTTTTCCCCCAAGCAGTTTCGAGCGGACAGCGCCTGACCATGTTTTTGAATTCGCTTATTTTGAGTTCACCATACGGTACGAGAAACGATTTCCTTCGCGATCTGAAAGTCCCGTTCATTGCCCTTGCCACCGATATTGTCAGCGGCAATCGCATCCTGCTTACCGGCGGCGATCTGACCGCCGCTATTCGGGCAAGCGCTACGTTGCCATTACGATTTTATCCGCTCAACCGCGATTCCTCTCTGCTTGTCGATGGAGGATTGGTAAATAACGTCCCGGTCGATGTTGCAAAAGATTCGGCGGGAGCTTCCTTCGTGATCGCCTCTAACACGACAGCAGAACTTCGTACCCGCGACGAGCTTTCCACACCGTGGGATGTTGCCGATCAGGTTATCACTCTTATGATGCAGCGGGAAAATGCTATCCAGCTTTCGCGTGCCGACATTGTCATCGAGCCGAAGCTTGAGCAAAAACTTCCGGATGATTTCGAGAATGCCGAGTTCTACATCGAAGCAGGCCGTACGGCCGCCCGGGCAATGCTTCGCACGATCGCTTCGAAGATCACGCGTACTGCTGAAATAGCAGCGCAAAAAACGCCAGCCGATTCATTACTCTGCCCGGTTATCCGCTCGTTCGTCTTTCATGGAGTTACTAAAAACGACGCCGATTCTTTGTATGCATTGGTTTCATCGATGAAGGGAGACCGTCTGCTGCATAGCACGCTCGATAAGATACGCGCGAACGTTCTTCAGTATTTGCACCGAAATAATTTTTCCCAGGCCTATATCGATAGTACCGTGATCTACCCCCCTGCCGGAGAGATCGATATGTATATCGATCCCGGATATATTAAAGAGATATCGATCGTCGGTCTGCATTCTATGAAACCCGTTGTCGTGCTCGATCAGCTTCCCTTCAGTAAAGGAGATATTATTTACAACCATCTGTGCGAACGAGGCTTGAAGAATCTTACAGCAACCGGCTTCTTTTCTTATGCGAATGTGGAAGTGATCCGGGCTCCGGTTACTGCTAATTCCCTTATCATAAAAGAAACACCGCCGCCGCGCAATTTCATTTATGAACGCCCGCAGGGAAATACGATCGTGCAGGTATCGGTTGAAGAGTTCGCCAATCAGGTAGTTCGGCTCGGCGGCCTTGCCGATAATGAGTTTGGAGCGCAGTTCTCGCTCGAATACGAGCATCAGAATTTACTCGGCCTCGGCGGTGAACTTTCGCTCAAAGGCGGGCTCGGCCAGCTCTCGCGCTATGCTGCGGCGACTATATCCGGCGGGCCGCCGCTGGTAAATATTTCCGGCTCCGCCTATTCCAACTACAAAGATATTTCTCAGTATTCGTTTCATGAAGATATTCCGAACGGTAAGTATATCAGTACCGTCTCGGATGTCGTCAGAGAATTTACCGATATTGGCGCTTCCCTGCGCGTTGGAATAAATATCGATCGCCAGATGACGATCTTTGGAAAGTATCGCTTCGAACGACAGCATAGTTATTCCCTGCAAACGTTTAATACTATTACCGATCATCTCGATCTTTCCTCGGTTAAAGGAGGCTTCATACTCGATAATCGCGATGACCGCGATTATCCGCACAGCGGGCAATTCATTCAGGGATCGTATGAGATCGGCCTTCATTTTCTCGGTGCGCAAACGGGCTACACCAAAGCACTGCTGATGGGAGCCGAATCGGTACCACTCTCACGGCTGCATTCGATAAGTATTACTGCCGCGATCGGTGTGGCCGATAAAACAGTACCCCGCCAGGAGCAATTTACCCTTGGCGGTATCCATTCGTTTTTCGGACTGAATGAATACGAACTTCGCGGAAAACAATTTGCCTCGGGAAGCTTAGGATATCAGATCGCTATTCCAAATACGTTGCTATTCCCGACCTTTGTCAGATTCCGCTACGATCTCGGAGCGATGTGGAGCGAACCGGAAGCGATCAAATTCCAATCGTTCATTCATGGCCTCGGCGCCGAGATCGGCTTTAAGACGCCGATCGGGCCCGCAAGCTTCGGGCTCGGAGAGAATTTCCGATTCGCACAAAACGATAAGAAGCCGCTGCTACTCAACCGGCCGCGCTTCTATTTTTCTATCGGGCAAAATTTATAACCGTCACTATGAATATAGTCATTACCGGCGCTTCGAAAGGGATCGGCCTTGCTATCGCCGAGCAATTCTCAGCCGATACCACGCCGCATACTTTTTTTCTTTGCAGCAGGAATAAAGCGTCTTTAACAGCCGCCGTACATACCCTCGCTTCCAGGTACCCTCTGCATACCTACTACGGCTTCGAATGCGATGTTGCGAGCGAGGCAATGGTAACACAATTCATTGCGGCCTGCCATGAGATCGCTCCGACGATAGATATACTTATCAATAATGCCGGCTTCGGCCTTTTTAAACCGACCGAAGAAATGACGGCCTCAGAATTTACAAGCGTTCTCGATACAAATCTCAATGGGGTCTTTTGGATGACGAAAGGATTTCTCCCTTCGATGCGCAAGAATAAGCAGGGGACGATCGTTACGATCTCATCGCTCGCGGGAAAGAACGGCTTTAAAGGAGGCGCTGCTTATTGCGCGGCAAAATATGCGGTGCGCGGGTTAATGCAATGTCTGTTTCTTGAAGTGCGCAGCGATAACATTCGCTGTATTACTGTCTGCCCCGGAAGTGTGGATACAGCCTTCTTCGATACGGTAAAAAATCCAAGTAATACTGCAACGATGCTTAAAGCCTCGGAAGTAGCAGCGATCATTTATCACGCTACGCTCTTGCCGCAGGAAGCGACCGTTTCGGAGATCGAGATCAGACCGACGAACCCGAAAGGCCGCTAAGCTTTATCTGTTAACGATCATTTTTCTGACCGTCGGTTTTTCATTGCCCGGGGTAAACTCGTAGAAGTAGGTACCACTTCCCGGCAGATCATTGGCCGAAAGCTTCAGTTCGTAATATCCCTGAACGAATACTTCGTTATTTACCGGGCGCAATACTTCTTTACCGGTAATATCGAGCACCCTGATCGTTACCGGCATTTGCGAAGCAATGGCAAACGTAATGTTCGTCGACCCGGAAGCCGCATCGCCGCCAAACGGATTCGGAGAATTCATTTCGATATAGCTTGCGCTTGCCGTTCCCGTCGTCATGTGCGTATTACCGCAGGCCGAATCGATCACGATCGTGCCCTGGCGTTCCTGCAGGGTAAATTCCGTGCGGGTCGGGAAATTAAAGATCGAATGCTTGAGCGTCGATACATCGCCGGCCTTAGCCGTTTTTGCCGGGCTGAATTTCAGGCGCAGTAAGGCTCCTGGTGAATTCAAATGATCGGTAGTGCTTGTCAGATCGTAACTGTATTTGCCGGGTGTCCCGGTATTAGTTGTTGTAAGCGTCCAGGCGCCGGCCTTTAATTGATCGCTCTGTTTTACTTCTTCAAGATTTACGACCGCCGGATCCCATTCGATCACGCCCTGAATATGATTTACATTGAGCGAATCGGGAATAGGTGTGATCAAGCGTAAATTCGGATACGCAACATCGGTCAGCCTAATCGCCGAGTTATCGAACTGTACATCGATCGGGATAGGCGGTAAATCCTGCTCTTTGAGATAGAGCGGAACAATTGAACCATCGTCAAGAGTAAAATCCAATTCGGCAATACGAGGAGCGGCCTGATAGCCGGTCGTTGCCGCAAAGTTCACAGCGATCACCTGGGTATCGAGCGCTCTGACCGTGAAGTTCTGAGCGATCGAAGGCGCAGTGAAATCGGCCTGATTATTTCCTCCAATCGAAGCCTTCTTGCTGACGAACTCCCAGTTACCGATATTGGTAAGATTGATCGTTCGTGCAGCAGTGTAGCCTACGAAAAGACTGCCGAAATCAAGAGTATCGAAAGCGGTTACATTATTCAGATCTGAAAATTTTGCTGCGGGCTTTGCACCGATACCGGTAATAAAGGTCGTATCCTGAATCGATTCCGTACCGCCATCGCTGATAAGCATTGCCGAGAAGGGTCCGACAGCGCTCGGTGTGAACGTAACCGAAATATCTTTCTGTGTTTTTGCCGGCACTCCAAGCACACCAAGCGGAGCTGCCGTGTATTCCGGTGCGCCCGTGAGATACACATTCTTTGCCGTGAGCGAATCGAAGTACGTATTAATAAGCTGCACGGTCTTTACCGGCGGCGTTGCACCGAGACGCACCTTGCCGAAATCCAGCGTATCGAGCGTCAGCACGAGATGCGAAGATTCGTCGTAACCGATTAGCGTTACTTTCGATTGCGAACCATCGTCATAGGTAAAGAGCAGTGTAGCCGTATGATAGACGATCGTTGTTTTTGGAGTAAAGGTAATATCGTAATCGCGATACAGTCCTTCGCCGAGGGTATCAGGGGTAAGTCCGGTACCAGAAAATTCATCGGCATTCTTACCGACGATGCTAATATTAACAATGCCCAGCATCCAATCGCCGGTGTTACTTAGGCGAAGTGTTTTCGGAGCCGAAGTGGCAAGCAAGGCAACATTCCCGAAATTCAATACCGTATCCGGAGAAAAGACGGGCTGCGGAGCTACACCGATACCACGGATCTGGATAGAGTCATTTCTAAAATCACCACCCACTCCATGCAAATAAGAAGTAAAGCCTCCGCGGACATCCGGTGCAAACGTAATATCGACAGAATCTTTCGAATTAGCGATTACTGTTTTACTCTTGGCTCCAAGAGAATAGACTGAAGGCTGAGGAGTGATCGAAAGAGTATCGACAGTGAGTGTTTTATTCGATCCGTTTCTGAATACCGCCGATAATGTTTTTGTCGTCGCTACGCGGACTTTGCCAAAGTCGATCGAAGATTGACCGAACTGCAAAAACTGTGCTTCTTCGATCGCTTCGAGCGGTACACAATCGCTCGAAGAATCGTCGTAAATAGCGCAGAGGGTTGCCTGATGCGCTTCGCCGGTTTTGGCATTAGTCTTGAAGCCGATCTTTAGGGCGATCGTCGAATTCTCGCTCACGGAAATCGGAAATGCCGATGCTACCGGCGATACGACACGGAATTCCGAAGCATTCGGCCCGCTGATCTCGAAGCGGACGATCTTCAGCGGATAATTACCGGAATCGGTAAACCTCACATCGAGCATGGAATCGAAATTGGAAGGGACAATGCCAAAATTAACGGGGTTCGGATCGAAGACTCCCTTTGCTACAAACCCAATGCCTCGGAGTTCAACAGAATCTCTGCTGCCACTGGCTTCGAAATAATAATATCCCTGCCAGGCGCCCGGTAAGATCGGTTTGAATTTTACTTTGATCGGTACGATCTGCCCCGCCGAAAGGCCATTGGTCGCAGTCGGGATAGAATAATATCCTCCGGAAATACTTTCGGTGAGTGCTACCTGCGTTGCGCTTCGGCTGGTTAGTTTAGTGATCTCTTCAGTTTTGCTAACCGTCGGATCAGTAGTTGCTTTGACGTAACCGAAGTCATGTAATTTCACACTGGCAATAACCGGCGGCTGAATTTCCACACCGATCAAATGCACGATGTACACAGTATTATCGCTAAAACTGATCGTCAGCTCACCAAAGTGCTTGAAATTCACCTGGCCGGTTGCAGGCGTAAACGTCACATCGAATACCTCGGTCGAATCCGGATCGATCGTTATCTCGGATGAGTTGGGGTTGATCGTGTAAGAAGCAGGTCCGATTTGGATGCTCGTGATCTTTGCCTGCGTATTACCAGTATTATGGATCCGTAATTGCAGTGTCCTATTACTGCCATTATACACATTGCCGAAATCCAGTAGGGTATCGCTAAGCGCCGGAATGGCTTCGATACCTTCGCCCATGAGATAGACGGAATCCGGCGGCACCTGGTCTCCATAGATCTTCAGCCAGCCGCTATACTGCTGGCGGGCCGTCGGTTTGAAAAGAGTTTTAATACCGGCAACATCGCCTTTCTTAACCGTGATCGGAAAGACCGGCGGCTGAGCATACGAAAAGGCATTGCCCGAGATCTGTACATATTTTGTATTGCTATTGATGTGCAGATCGGTATTACCGGGATTACCGATATAGGCCGATTTGATCGCCGGTACGAAATCATTGATGAGCACTTTACCGAAGTTCAGCGTATCGGTAAGTAAACCGAGCTTCGGCGCGGTGCCGAAACAACTGAGGTTTACCGTATCGATCAGTTGAGATGGATCGACATTGTGGCAATAGATCAGGCACTGTGCCTTGATCGTGCCTTCGACACTCGGAATAACCGAAAATTTAATTTCATTGGCCGCTTCATTCGCGAGAGAGAATGGAGCATTACGCTGGGATTGAACCGAGAAATCGGAATTACCCGCAGGAGAAGCATTGATGATCTTAATGCTATCGACTCGTAGCGGATCGATGCCATAGCTGGCAATAGAATCGAGAATGCTTACCTGCTGACCGACCGGCACATTTTTGAAATCGACCGTATTGGTCTTTACCGACATACCGGCTGTCCATCGGGTTAACTTGATCGTCACACCGCCGGAAGAAACCGAGCGGTACGAACCGGAAGGAGTATGAATAAGGAAATTAAATCTATTGCCCGTGCTTGTTACTCTTGAAGTATAGACGTGGCTTAGCTGATAATTCTCGATCGGGGCAAAGGGCTTTTCCTGGCCGCCACCGAGAGTAGGCGCAACGCCTAAGTACCAATCGAATTTGATATTGTTGTAGGTCGGAGGATTTGCCAGCGGAGTAAAAATATTCCAGCCCGGCACTTTATAAGTAAAAGCACCGTCGATACCGGAGGAATCCTTTTGTTGGCTAAATAAACTGAAGGTACCCCGGACCTCGATCAACATTACCACGCCGGGATTTTGGCTAAGCGTGCTTTGCGTATAGATGCCACTGGAAGCGGGTACATAGACCTGATCTTTGGGAGTAGAAAGACGCCACTGGGCAAGGCCGCTCTGGTAAAAAAAGAGCAGCCCAGCTATTACAACTAATAGCCGGTGATATTTCTTAAGGAGCACTACCATAGTATTATTCCGGTAACTTATTGGATAAAATGGAATTACACTTTCATCTATCCAACGGTTTTTGCGCGGGGGCGTAGCTTACGCGTTTAAAAACAACCAATAAGTCGAATTGTTACAACCGACGCTGAAATTCTCCGCCCGGAGAATAATATATTATGGTTACTGATTACAGGATTTCGCTATCTCTATGCGGCAATCGGTTCTATGTGAGAGGTCATGGTTTGACGAAAGGGGCGCATCGGCGGCTGTTGCTGTTCTGATCTGATCTCATATCGGACATTGGGAGTAAATGGCAGTAGATCGGTTGTATCGGGGTACATTCCTATTTTTTTCATTACCTCGATGGCGGCAGTATTTTCAGGCGAAGTGGAGGCAACGATCCGGCTGATATTCCATTCGGAAAAGGCCCGTTGAATGATCTGCATTGCCGCTTCGGTAGCATAGCCCTTATCTTGGGCCGAGGCGATCAGGTGTACCGTCAGTTCGGCGGCAGAAAACATATGATCTTCTATAAGACCGCAAATTCCTATGAATTTCTTTTCCCTGCGATCGATCACGGCAAACATGCCCCATCCCTGCTCGTCGAAGGCTCTTCGGTAAGCCGAGAACAAGGAGAGCAGAGGTTCGGCAGATACAGCCGCTACCGCCGGAGGATCGAATGAAAATAGCGAAATGAAGTCGGCGCTATCGGAATCGGCCAACGGACGCAATAATAGACGAGGAGTCACGATGATGTTCATGATGCTTCATATCAATGCCCCCGACTCTGCACCGTGCGGCTTCGTCGAATAATAGTGACTTATGAGTGCTTCGCTTCCTACCGCCAACCGGTAGCTACCGGGGCGCTGCAGAGTGAAGGGGCAGATTAACTTCACTTATACCAACCTTAGGCCGGAAGGATTGTTACAGGGCTGCCGGGATAAATTATAGGGGAAATAAAGTCAAAAATGTGGATGCAATTGCAAGGCTTTATCTAAGAGCAATAAATATTCATCCTGCGTGAGCGTATATAAGCCGAATTGCTTTAAGTGCTCGCTTTCCATCTGCGCATCGAGCAAGATAAAACCTGAAGTTCTCAATCGTTCTACCAGGGTGACAAGCGCAATCTGCGAAGCGTATGGCCGTTTGGAAAACATAGATTCACCACAGAAAGCCGCACCGAGCGCCAGGCCATACAGCCCGCCGACGAGTTCTTCGCCTTCGAATACTTCCACTGAATGAGCAATTCCTTTCTCGAAAAGCTCTACGTAAAGCCCGATCATTTCTTCGGATATCCAGATCTCACTTTCCGGCAATTCATCGAAGCGGGCACAGGAACGCATCACCGCCTCAAAGGCGGTATCGAAGCGAATACTATATGAGGTTTCGGCTATTTTTTTTGCCAGCGATTTTCTGACAACAAATCGCTCATCTAACGGAATAATACCGCGGGGTTCATAATAATAAAAGTCAATGGGGCCATATCTCCCGGAGGCCATCGGGAAATATCCTTTGCGATAGGCTTCTATCAATAATTCGGCAGTAAAGGCGATCAACGGTTATTTTGAAAGCACAACAAACTCGATCCGGCGATTGAGCCGCCGCCCTTCTTCGGTTGCATTATCGGCGATGGGGCGGGTATCACCGTATCCTGCATATTCCAACCGGCTGGCTTGAATTCCGCTGCTAATAAGATATTGCCGCACTGCTTCAGCACGTTTAATGGAAAGCTCCATATTCTTTTCATGCGGGCCGGTCATATCGGCATGGCCTTCGATGCGAAGCCTCATCGAAGGACGGACGAACAGCAGGCGCACGACGCGTTCGAGCTCTTCGACGAATTCCTGCGCCAGCGAAGCCTGGTTCGGCTGGAACAGCAGATCTTCGAAGACAAAGCGCTTGCCTTCTTCAAGCGCCTGCAATTTTCTCGATGCCAGCGGCGATTGATCGTCGGCTCGAAGAATATCGAGCCGCACGCTATCGGGGGCCAGCGTCGATTGCGATAAATATTTTAAGGCGTATAAACTGGTGATATCCGAAGCTACCTGCGAAATAACACTATCGAACGGCTTATGAATATCGAAGCTGCTGCCTTCGGTCATGGAGGACATTTGCTGGTATTCCGAAAATTCCGGCGGAGTAATAGTGATAAGTTTTACTTCGCGTTCGTAGAGGTAATCACCCATCTTCTTGGTCGTAAAATCGGTCGTACCATCGCCTTCTTCTCCCTGCTGATGATACTGGGCATCGGTAATGATAATAGCCATACGGATAGCGCTCGGGCGCATCGGCAAGGTGGTCGAGGCTTTCAGCGCTTCGAGTGCATTTTCTTTTATATCCCCGCCGCCGACGGTTTCAATATCGGCTATCCATTTTTCAAATTCGCCCACATCGTCCGTCAATTTCGGGCTTACCCAATCGACAACGTCGGAAAAGCGCACCATCCCGAGTTTAAAATCGAATCCGTGCGAGCGCAACTGTTCCACAAAATGGCGAACGTTATCTTTCACTGTCCCGATGAGATCGCGCATGGAGGCCGTTTGATCGATCACAAAGACAATATCGACCGGCACACGATTCTGGGCACTGATAAGATCGAGGGAAATAATAGGCCGTTGAATACCATTTTCGAGCACAATGACATCCTCTTTTTTCAGGCTGTGCACGAAAGCATTACGATCATTAACGGCGCTGAAAATAATGCTCATTTGTGGGAAGTGGGTAATATCGACCCCTTTGATCTCGAAAAAGACATTCCCTTTTACACTATGAAGCCCGGACCGTTTGGCAGTGCGATTGGCGGCATCTCGGCGTTTTTCTAAGCCTTGAGAAAAGACAAGGGCTGGAAGCAGTAGAAATAGCATCGCGGCAATCGCTCGGTAACCGGCGAGCATTGCCTTGTCTTGCGTCTTGCTATTAGTCCTGCTAATCAACGTACCGATAAACCCAAAACGGGCTTCATTGTTACAAATTTTTTAACAAAAAATGTGCCACCCTTTGAAACTCTTTATCCCTTTATTTGTCCTTCTTTCATAGTAGTGATGTATAGAGCAAAGATCATAATAGTTGTCGTCTTGGCAGTGCTTTCTTCCGATCTTGCCTTCGGAGGATGGACTAACATCGCTACGTGGAATAAAAGCGGCTCCTGCGGATTCTTTTTCGATGCCAAAACCGGCTTCATTGGGCTCGGGATTTTTAACAGTCGCTCCACTTCTAACGAATTTATTAAAAAGACTACCGATGGGGGTGTTTCATGGAACACCTGCCAGACTCCCACCGGCCAGTTGAGAGTCACTGCTATTCAAATGGTTGATTATCAGATCGGTTTTGCTTCGGTCATGAATTTGAACTCGGGTAATGCCTCCACCCAAAGCATCTGGAAAACCACCGATGGGGGTAATAGCTGGAATGATTTTACCCAGGGAAATTCCGGTGGGCTCACCTGCGTCTATGCGACGAGTAAAGCCATTGTTACTACTTCATGGTTTCGAACGGGTGGTTCTTCTATCGATAACGGAGTATCCTACTCTCAGTTATTTGTCGGGCAGTATGGCACACAAAGTAATGGAGTCGCTTTTCTGAATGATAATATCGGTGTGGTCACGATGGGGCCGGATCAGAGGAATCGCTTCGGCAATCTGAATATAAATTCGTGGACGTATATAACGAGCGATGGCGGTATTTCCTGGCAGCGTGGGGCCGACCTGAGAGAATCGTGGGGTATCTATGCCGATACCCTTTCGCAAGCGTTCTATTCGATGGCCGAAGACAATGCCAATGATCCCGGCACTACCTTTTATTCTTCGGTCGATAATGGCAGAAGCTGGCAGCCGCGATTCCTGATGTCCTCTCTTGGCTCGTTGCATTTCACCGGCCATTGTGCCGGTGTCGGTACAACCGTCTATGTTCAAACCGATAATAATACGGTCAAAGGATTGCTGCGAACCGACGATGGTGGAAACACCTGGAAAATGGTCGGTGGTCCTTCCAATACCCGCGATACGCGCTTTGTCGTTACCGGCTGCCGCGGAGAAGTAGTCTATGCATTCGATAATAATGGCGGCATTTGGAAAACTTCCGATGGCGGCGATGGCACAAGACTTGGCGGCCAGGAAGGGGCACCGCCACTACTGATCTCACCGCAGACGATCTCCTTTAGCGAACAGTATTGCAGCGATAGCATCGGTGCATTCTATCTTTCCAACGTTTCCTGTTTTCCCTTTACTATCGATAGCATCGGTTTACTCGATACGACGACCGAATGCAGTATCACTCATCTACCTTCACAGCCTACTCTCGATCTTGTATCGAACGATAGCGTTGTCATTGCCTTTTCCAGCCGCTACAATACTCCCCGAACCCTTCGCCTGCGCATTAGGGGTTCGAGCAATGTGGGAGCGATCGATACCATCATGACTATTTCGATCAATCGCTCGGCTTCGTTTGGAGGCCCCACGCTATCGTTGGGTTCCGATACGCTGATACTGCGCTCGGCGTATTGTAATCCTGCGGCTCTTTCACTACCCCTCGTTAATAAATCCTGCTCGATCATGGATGTTACGATTCTTTCGACAGGAACATCCGATACCGATCTTATTATTACAAGGACACCGGCAAGGAACCTCCCTTCCTTTGCGATGGATAGTTTTGTCTTTGTCTTTTCCACAAGGACCGAACAAAAGCGATTAGTGCCGCTTACCCTGCATTGCGTAAGCCCTGAGAGAACATTCGATACGATAGTCTATATTCAGTTGCTCTATATACAATCCCCTGTACTTACGGTCGATGCGGGACATACAACTACTATCGGCTCGGAGTTAGAACTGCCGATCATGATTTCAAAACCTTATGAAACGACTCCTATCGATTCCATCTCGTTTTTGTTGCGATATAATAGTGACCTGCTTTCCGTGAAAGATCCTTCCTATCGTTCTGTAGCTACTATAAGCGCCCTTGCTAATTCCATTGCTGTCACCGAACAAACCCCGGGAGCAGCCACCTGTACGATAAAGTTTTCTCCAGCTCTTACGAATGCGATCGATTATTCTCAGCCGCTGATCGCCCTGCATTTCAATACGTATCTGACAACGACCAGATCGACCCCGACTATTATCGATAGCTTTGCTATTAACGGTCTGATCTCTCATTCCCTCTGCCCGCAGGCAGAAATCGGTGTTGTTCTTTCTCCGGTTTGCGGCGATAGTATTATCTCTTACCTGATGCTGCACGGGAAACTACCGGCGATCCTCGCCATCCAACCCAACCCGGCAAGCGATCGAATTACGATCCATCTCGATCGTGCCGGGGCTTCACGGCTCAAACTTGAGCTCTTCGATGCCTTGGGAGCAACGATGGATACCAGGTATAATACTACGGGTGACAAGGTGGACTTCCTTGTCGGACACTTACCGCTTGGCCCCTATCTGGTTCGGTTATCTACCGATGAAGGATATGTTTGCTCTGCACGGGTAGTTATCGAACGGTAGAACTCCTCTATCATCCTGCGGCACTCATCGATAGTATTCCATAGTTATAGGTGGTCGCAGTAGCACGGTTGCTATGATCAGAAAATTATTTTTATCACTACTCCTCCTATCGCTTAGCAGTGCCATCGGCATGAGTTCATGGAAATTGGTAAAGCAATTACCAAACGGAATCTCCTGCGGTTTTTTTCTGACTTCTAATTATGGATTTGTCGGCGAAGGGAAGTTCACGCACAATGTCGCTTTCCCTTCTATCTACCGTACTAACGATGGCGGTACTACCTGGAGACAATGCAATACTCCTTTTGCCGCGCAGGGATTTATCAGTAGTATTTACATGGTCGATAGTCTGGTGGGGTATGCTTCTATTTTTAATAACGATCCGGATGTCGTTGCCTGGAAAACAACCGATGGAGGTGTTAACTGGCAGACGATTATTCAGGATACTGCTACCGTACTAACGCAGGGAACCTGTATTTATAAGATTCCGAATACCCTTGCCATTACCGCCTGGAATTATGGAGGAAAAGCAGGCGGTGTTTCTCACGACGATGGCTTCAGCTTTAGCGAGAAATTTTTCAATTCTTCGGGTGCAGCTTCGGGCAATTGGAGCAACGGAGTCGATTTCACTGATCTTCATACCGGCATCGTAACCGTACGCCCGAGCAATAGCGCTACTGCCCGATGCTGGGCTACTACCGATGCCGGATATACCTGGATCCATGCGGGGTTCATTCCGGAAGCCTGGTCGGTCTATAGCCCGAAAGGCACTTCGATGTTTTATGTAATGCCCGAAGGCAGGCAGGAAGCCACTAATAGAAACCGTACGCTCTTTTCCAGCGGCGATGCAGGAAAGACATGGACACCGGTCTTTACCTTCCCGGATAATACCCTCACCTTCACCGGTCATATTGCCGGAAGAGGCAACCGGCTCTATATCCAGACCGATACATTGGAGAATACTGCCGACCGGGGCTTATACCGCTCAGATAATGGCGGATTGAGCTGGGTACCGATCGGAGGGCCCTCGAACGAACGCGATACCCGCTTTTGTGTGACTGGCTGTAACGGAGAAACGGTCTATGCCTTTACGGCAAGCGGCGATATTTGGAAAACGACCGATGGCGGCGATGGCACCCTTTCCGGCGGCGACGATTCGGCTCCGGCTTTGAGTTTCTCGACCGATACCGTTATATTATTCGAGCATCCTTGTATTGATACCACCGCTGCTCTCATACTCGCAAATCATTCCTGTTTTGCATTCACGGTCGATAGTATAGGATTTCTCGATACCTCTTCGCATTGCCGGATTATTCATTCTCCTGAGCAGACGATCATTTCTGCTTCTACTGCCGATAGTATTGTGCTGATATTTAACGGACACCCCGATGCCGATAGCGTTCTGCGCTTGCGCCTGCGCGGCTATAATTCATCACGAACCCTCGAAGCGATTATTCCGGTAAAAATCGTTAAAGCGGCATTCGTTAGCGGCCAGTTATTATCGGTACCCGATACTACTCTAATTCATTCGACCTACTGTGAGAAACAGCTCCTGCTCACGATACCCTTTACTAATCTCTCCTGTGATTCGACGATCGTGACGATAAAGCCGGGTTTTAAAATCGATACAGCGCTTACACCAAGCTATACTCCGCAGGGATATATCCATAGTTTTACGACCGATAGCTTTCAATTTATCTATGCATCGCACGTGGAGGAACATCGGCTGGTACCGATCGTCCTGCATTGTACAAATGCTTTTGGCAGTTACGATACGACGATCTATATTCAGCTTACTCATAGCAATACACCCGATCTTTCCTTCGGCAATATTATGCCGGTAAGCACCGGCGAGAGGGTTACTATTCCCATTGTACTTTCTATTCCTTTCGAACCGGTTACTATCAATTCGCTTTCCTTTGCCTTGCGCTATGATGATAACCTGCTTTCGCCGGCTTCACCTGCCTCTGCTATAGCCGGTACTCTGAGCGCCGATGCCGTTTCGGTGTCGGTAACGAAGGGCGCGCCGGGGATTATGGATTGCTCCCTGCGGTTTTCACCACCGCTTACCGAACGATCCGATTATTCCAGGCGTCTTATCGACCTGATCTTTACCTCTTACATTTCCACGACCAGAACAACGCCGCTTTCCCTCGATAGCTTTGCGATTGATGGTATCCTTGCTCATGGCATCTGCATTACTTCCTCACAAGAGGATCTCACACTCAGCTCGGTGTGCGGCGATAGTGTGCTTTCCTATTTTCTGAGAACGCACCAGATTCCTTCATTCATCGATCTGCGGCCAAACCCCGCGAACGATCACCTTGAAGTAGTACTGGATCATGCCGGTAATGAAGTCCTGACTATTCAGCTTTATGATATCCTTGGAAAGCTCCTCGATACCAAACAAAGTATCGGCGCCGGGAAAAATACTTTGACCTTTACTGTCGCGGGCGCACCGGCAGGTCCTTATCTGCTAAGACTTTCAACTCCGGAAGGATATGTGGATAGCCGAAGTGTGAGGATCGAACACTGAGCTGTTCTATTGTAGAAGCAATACTTTTTTAAGTACCGTCCCCTGCGGCGTTTGTGCTCTGAGAATATATATTCCCGAAGCAAGCGTTTTGGTATCGATAACCGTAATATATTCATTCGCCGCAATATGCGACTCCGCTATGCGCTCACCAAGCGTAGTATAAAGTTCTAGGGCAACCTCCTGTGGTACAGCAACGCTAAGCCGGCATTGCAGACGGCGATTCGATAGCACCATTGCCTGCAGGTCCTGCCGCCCGGCCGAAAGGCCCTTGCCAACTTCCAGCGCCGGATCATGGTGAAGGGTATGCTCATTGAGAATAATCGCATCGTTATCGAATTGCAACGAATCGTATTTCACTGAAGCGGCAATAGTGAAGTCCTGATCGCGCTCGGTATTTTGAACCGTGATAGTATCGATCCTACCGGGACGATAGGCAAAGAAACTGACGGGCATGGTAAAATGGTCACGACTTGCCTGTGTCTGGCTTATATGAATATCTATCGTGTTATTCGATTCCTGACTCCAGGAGATATCATACTGCGGATGCAAAAAACCGTAGATCCACTCATCGATATATCCGGTCAGATCGATTCCTAAGCGTGCCGACATGAACTGCGTAAAATCGTCGGTAGTAGCGGTCGAATACGCAAAGGCATTGGTATAATCCTTCAGCGCATTAAAGAACAACGTATCGTTATGAACGAGGCGGCGCAGCATGTGAATAACGCAAGCCGCTTTTCCGTATGTTGTTGCTCCGTTAAACACATTATCGGCCGGCGGATCGTAAATCGGGATATCGTTCGGATTATGGGAATCGCTATTAAAATAATCGTTGGCTTTGCTTTGAATGATGCGGCTGTACCATTCATCACCGCCCCAGGATTCTCCCCACATCGCTTCGGAAAAAGTGGCGAATCCCTCGTTGAGCCAAATATCCTTGAAGGTTCTGCAGGTCGTCTTATCGCCGAACCATTGATGTGCCAGTTCATGCGCCATCCCCTGTTCATCTCCATGCAGCCAAAAGCGATTGATCGTACTAGCCGTTTGATGTTCCATACCGCCATAGTAGAACGGATCAACCGGCACCTGCGCATATTTCTTGAATGGATACGGCCCATAATGCTGCTCGAACCAGCTTATTACCGAACCGGTATTACGAAAAGCAAGGCGGGCATTATATCCGCGGTGATCGGTCGTCGTATCGTTATAATCCGAAGGCCACGCATAATAGACAAGATCGATACTATCGGCCGGATCGCTGACGCGCGCCCGCTGTTCATGCCAGACGATATAATTACTTGCCGTTGCCGACATCAGGTAGGTTGCGATCGGGCGGTCGCTCTTCCAATGCCAAAGCATTGAGGTTGCATCGAACGTGAACCGTTCTAAGAGCGTACCATTAGAAACGGTCACAATATCGTTCGGCACAATAATGCTGATCTCCGATTCCGCTTTATAAGCGGGGTCGTCAACGCAGGGCATCCAGTAGTGAGCATCGGTCGGCTCGCTCATGGTATAGAGTACATCTTCGGTAGTGAATACCGGATTTCCATCTCGATCCTGTTCACCGGTCTGCGTACCTTTCGGATAAAAATAAATACCGACATTCTCCGTCGATGTGCGATGATAGTAGATCTTAAGTACGATATCCTGTCCAATGGTATGCTGCAGCGAGGCCGGCAGCGGCACCGATAATTGGTCGTTCTGCGGCTGGGGAATATTCGGTTGAGCAACACCATTGATACTGAGCGAATCTATTTCCATTGCCGCGGCATCGAGCACGACTTCGGCGCTCGCTTCGGTAAGTTGAAGCGTAATGGTAGAAGCGCCGGAAAACAACTGGGTCTTTTTTAAGAAAGGATTTCTCCAATCGAGCAGGACGGAATAGGCCTTGACCACGAACGGACGTTTCGGTATATCGGGAAAAGCCTGAATAACCGACGGCCGATGCTCAATGCTTAAGAAAGGATTTCCTGCGGCTATTACGGTACCGAGAGCCATTACGAGGACGAGAATGCTCAATACTATCGTTGATCTCATGCTATATGAACTTACTACTGAACGCAAAAATGCCTGATAGTACCGAAGTCTATCAGGCATTTTTTTATACAATGATATTCTTACTCAATAATGATCTTTTGAGAAATTGCTTTACCCGAAGAAACGAGCGTTACTACATATTCTCCGGCTGTCAGGCCCTGAGTTGAAAGTTCGACCGAATGATCGCCCGCCGCATAATAATTCTTATTGAGTATCTTTACTTCACGACCGAGTACATCGTATAACGTAATCTCGGCAATTCCTGCAGTAGCGAGCGAGAAGCTAAGCGTCGTCTTACCATCATGCACCGGATTCGGGCGAATACCGGATATCTTTAACTGGTTTGCTCCTGTGCCTTCTACTGAAAGCGAGCTAAGATCGAGCCAGAACAAGCCGCGGCCATACGTCGAAGCAAGCAGTTTATCGTTCTGTGCACCTTTGACTCTCAACGTCGTTACCTGAGCAAGCGGGAAGCCATTATTTAATGGATTCCAGGTCACACCACCATCGTAAGAATACAAGACGCCGCCATCGGTACCAATAAAGAGCAAACCGTCTTCCGGCCGGTAGGCAATAGCATTGCAGCTAATATTCGGGAAATTAGTAGCCGGTGCAGTAAAGGTAACTCCGCCATCGGTGCTTTTGAAGAAGTGCTGTTTACCGGTAGAAATACCGGCGCAGACGGCGAAGACCTTATTGCGGTCGTTCGGATCGCAGATCACCCCGGAAACGTAACCGGAAGTATTTGCAAGTGCAGTGCTGACCCAGGTCGTCCCCTGGTCAGTCGTACGAAAGACATTTGAATTCGAACCGGCCCACATGTAATTATCATCCTGAGGATAGACACAAATGCCATTCACTCTGGCGCTGATAGCTTTATCGCTTTTACGGGCGAAATGATCATCGCCTCCATTTATACTAACCCAAACGTGGCTGCTGCCACTGTAAGCGATCGTACTGCCGGTCGGCGAGCAATCGTAGGTCGCATATACAGGTGTGCCCTCACCGGTGCCGGAATTATCGACGGGGTTGCGGTATAACCCGGCATTGCCTTCGACAAGATTTGCACCGGTAAAGTTATTGCCGCCATCGAGCGATTTATAGAACGAAGCGCTGATGTAGGTGGTGAAGACAACGTTCGGATCTTCGGGAGAAACCCAACCCCGGCCGCCATCGCCGCCTCGGGTCTGAGTAAAGCTCGGTGCAGCGATCGCTGCCCTATTGGTACTATTATCCTGACAGCCGCCCGAAACGAACGTAAAATTCTTATCGGCATCGGCACCGACGAATTGCAGCGTCGATAAGCCGGCATTTATATCGGTCTGCCAACTGCTGAACGTTGAAGCAGTAGTCGTACGGGCAAGACCTCCATCGGTACAGGCATAGAGGGAATTGCCTACATAGATCAATTTATGAATATCGGCATGGGCGTAATTGCTTGCCGTAACAGCCGCCGTCCAATCGGTCAGTTTTGAGAAGCTCTTTCCGGAATCGGAGGAAGTATAAATATCCAAACCGCCGACGAACAATCGTTTTGCATCGTTAGAGCGGACCGTCAGTGCATTGCACCACCATTGCTGAGTGCCGAGCGGGTTTGCCGTTGCGCTGCTGCCATCCCACAAATACATTTGCCTCCAGGAAGCGCCGGAATTATCCGATTTCCAGATACCATAGGTGCCGTTATTCTTGCTGGTCGTTCCAATAGAAGCATAAATAACCTGGGCAGCCGATGGAGCACAAGCGACGGTAATGCGGCCAACGGATCCACTTGGCAAGCCCGTCTTTGATTGCGTCCAGGTTTCGCCATAATCGCTGGACACAAATATTTTGCCATTTCCCGAAGCATAGAGCATATTGGCAGCCTTTGAATTATACGTCAAGGAAAGTACCGACGTACCAACCGCTATCTTTTTCCAGTTATTTCCTCCATCGGAAGATTTTACGAGGCCATTAGCACAGGCAGCATAGACGTTGTTATTGACATTATCGACGATGATATTGGAAACCCAGTTACCGGTAAGCTGCTCGGAAGCGGCCACCGTCCAGTTCAAGCCGCCATCGACGCTCTTAAGCAGACCGACATATGGTACCGTAGCCGAGCTGAGATAAATATATCCATCGCCTTCCGGTTCACCGGTGCCGACATAGATCGTATTGCTATTACCGGGATCGACAGCTATGGCCGTCGTACGTAAGGAAGGAAGACCGCCGGAAAGATCGATCCATTGTACCGGCGATGCGGTAATATCATTGGTTTTCCATATTCCGCCGGAAGCCGAGGCTACATACGCGATATTCGGATTTTGAGGATCGAAAGCTATATCACGGGCACGGCCGCTATTATGGCCTTCCTGAGAACCGGCGATCGGCTGCCAGGCGGCAGAGCCGAGCACCTTGAACATTCCCCTGTTTTCCATCGAACGCCGGGCATTATAGGTCGCAAGTTCGATCTTATTTATATCCTTTTCATCGCCGGAAGCACGGATGGAATACCAATAGTCATTCCTCAATTGCTCCAGCTTCCCATCGTCAAATTCATCCTCTCTGGTACCCCGTTCATACCCTTGAGCAAGAAGATTGCTGCTGAGCACACACAACCCCAGAAAAAGAATACCGCTTATTAAAGACTTTTTCATAAATTAGAGAATTCTTATTACTTATTTAAACACGCAAACTGTAGATATGTTCTAAGGAAGGAATAGACCGTAGAAATTCTATAAGGAGGGGAAGGAGGAGATAGGGGCGCTTCGGATAAAAAAGCACGCTCTCTTCAATAATAAAACGAATTAAGAGTCCGAAGTTACAACTCTATCTCTATAATTTTTATAAAATTCTTAGGGGAGAGTATTAAAGGCGGTTTCCTGCTTATTTTGGGTAATAAATTCCCGTACTGCTTTCTTAATACCATCGGCAAAGAGCCCTTCTTCACGCTGAAGCTCTGCCGGTGAGCCATGTTCGATAAAATGATCGGCCAAACCCATCATTTTTATGCGTGGGGCTAATCCTTTAGCCGCATAAAACTCCGTTACAGCGCTTCCGAAGCCTCCCAGAACGACATTTTCCTCCAAAGTGAGGATATGGCTGAAACGGTGAGCTAAGCCCTCTAAAAGCGCCCCATCGAGCGGTTTCACGAAGCGGGCATTAGCAACGGCTACCGAAATTCCTTCATGAGCAAGGTCTTCGGCTGCCTTCAGGGCCTCATAAAGCATCGGGCCGACGCCGATAATGGCAATATCCGTTCCATCACGCAGGATCTCACCCTGGCCGATCGGCAATGTATTAAAACCGGAAGCTGCCAGTGGCACTCCGATACCGGCTCCGCGAGGATAGCGCAGGGCTATCGGCCCCTGGCGGTACTCCGTGGCCGTATAAAGCATATCGCGAAGCTCCTGTTCGTCTTTCGGCACCATAAGCGTTATGTTCGGGACCATTCGCATATACGATAGATCGAACATTCCATGGTGGGTATGACCATCGGCCCCCACAAGGCCACCCCTATCCATAGCGAAAATTACATTCAGATTCTGGATAGCAACATCGTGAATGACCTGATCGAAGGCTCGCTGCAAAAAAGTAGAATAAATAGCACAAACCGGAGTGAAGCCTTCGGTTGCCATTCCGGCGGCGAAGGTCACAGCGTGCTGTTCGGCAATGCCGACATCGAAAAACCGCTCCGGCAGTTCCTTTTGAAGAATATTTAATCCCGTACCATCGGGCATTGCAGCCGTGATGCCGACAACTTTCGGATTATTCTTTGCGATCTCGGTAAGCGCCATGCCGAATACTTTTGTATAATCCGGTGGAGTAGGCGTCGTAACCGGTTTGGCAATAGCAGCTCCCGTCACTTTATCGAAAGCGCCACCGGCAGCATGATACCGCTGCACGTGCGATTCGGCCGGAGCATAGCCTTTGCCTTTTTCCGAGATCACGTGCAGTAAGATCGGCCCGCTCTGATCTTTGACAAAGTGAAGCATCTCTACAAGCTTTCTGACGTTGTGCCCATTGACCGGCCCAAAATATTTGAAGCCCAATGCTTCAAAAAGCATACCGGGCGTAAAGGTTGCCTTTAAGCCATCGACGATCTTGCTTCCTGCCAGGCGGATACGATCTCCGGAATGATCCCAGATCGTATCTTTAAGTTTACGCAGTGCAGGATTAGTAATAACGTCATTAAAATAATTATGAACCGACCAAACGTTTGGCGCGATCGACATCCGGTTATCATTCAAAATGACGATCACATTTTTATTCAGCAGGCCACAGTTATTCAGCGCTTCGTAGGCCATACCGCCGGTCATCGAACCATCGCCGATGATCGCTACCACTTTATAGTCCTCTCCGGAAAAATCACGGGCGGTTGCGATACCCAGGGCAGCACTGATGGAAGTTGAAGCATGACCGGCACCGAAGACATCATACTCACTTTCATCCATACGTAAGAAAGGAGCTAATCCATCCTTCTTACGAATCGTATGCAAGCGTTCTTTTCTTCCGGTGAGAATTTTATGCGGGTAGGTCTGATGCCCGACGTCCCAGACTAACTTGTCTTTTGGCGTATCGAACACATAATGCAATGCCACCGTAAGCTCGACGACGCCAAGACCCGCGCCAAAGTGACCGCCGACTTTCGAGATCGTATCGACCAGATATTCTCTGACATCGGAACAGACCTGCTTGAGGTCACTTTCCGGAAGCTTTCTCAGATCTTCGGGAATGGAAATATGCTGTAATAACGGGTACTGTTCAAATGATGGGGTTTCCATTCTCACTCCTCGATAAATGGGGTAGTTTCAAAGGTGGCCAGTTCTTCATGTACCTTTGAAAGTGTTTTGACCTTTAATTCGGCTTGTTTTAATACTTCGGCAAGCTTGGCAGCAAGCAGAGTCCCTTCTTCATAAAGCTTCAGCATTTCCTCTAACGATGCATTGCCGGTTTCCAACCGATCGACAATACTGCCCAGCCGCTCGAAATCGCCTTCGAAACCGGAAAAAGTTGTCCCTTGAGAAGCTTGCTTTGCCATAGACAGGTGCTAAACAGTACGCAGTGCAGTGCCGTTCGTTACGCTTAGGAGGCTCTTTTTATCAGTACCGTACCGTCGCTTAGCGTCAATCGTAGCGGTTCTTCGCCAACCTGATTGATGCTCGTAACCACTGCCCCGCTGGCGCTTGCTACAAAACCAAACCCGCGCTTTAAGATGCCGTTCGGGTCCATTGCTTTGAGCCGCCCACTGGCTGTTTGAATCATTAGGCGTGAGAGTTCGATCTTATGGTCGATGCTGCTGCTAAGTACAGAAGAAGATCGCTCGAGTAAGTTACGATAATCCTGTAATTGCTTTTGTACTGCATAGCGTAAACCATAGCCGCTCAGGTGCGAATCGATAGAAGATTGCCATTCCGATAGCTTGGCATCCATCGTATAGCGCATTCTGGTTGTACCGGCCGTAACGGCCGAAAGTAATTCACTCTTATCGGGCGTTGCAAGTTCGGCAGCAGCGGTGGGTGTAGCTGCCCGAAGATCGGCGACAAGATCGGCTATCGTTACATCAACTTCATGCCCCACGGCACTAATGACCGGTATTTCAGAAGCAAAGATAGCGCGGGCGACCGCTTCCTCGTTGAACGTCCAGAGATCTTCAAGCGAACCACCGCCTCTGCCGACAATAAGCACTTCCGGTTTATCCGAAGCCGGCAGCATATTCAATTCACGAATGGCCTGCGCCACCTGCAGCTCACTTCCTACTCCCTGCACTGATGCCGGGCGCACTAAGACGGAGACCAGCGGGTATCTTCTGCGAAGCGTGGTAAGGATATCGTGAATGGCTGCGCCGGTTGCGCTGGTTACAATGCCAAGTCGTTTTGGGAAAGCCGGGATGGGCCGTTTTCTTGAGGGATCGAATAATCCTTCGGCTTCGAGTTTACGATGAAGCTTTTCAAAAGCCAGTTGTAAGGCACCGACCCCGACCGGCCTGATCTGAAACACATCGAGTTGATAGGTACCGCGTGGTGCATAAAGTGAAAGACGGCCGCGGCAAATTACTTTTTGACCTGCCTCTATCTCGAACGAAGCAGAGCGTGATTTCCAGAAGACGCAAGAGATCTGTGCCTGTTCATCTTTTAATGTCCAATACCGATGTCCCGAGCGATGGTGGGTATAATTTGAAATTTCTCCTTCGATAACAATATCACTGAAGGTTGTCTCAAGAACATCTTTGATCTTCTTTGTCCATTGGCTTACGCTCAGAACTGCCGTGTCTTCGGTCCGCTCGCGCGCATTCGAGAAGAGCGAATCCTGTTGTTCGTTCTGCTGCGCCAACGACATAGATCACTCTATAACGATCTTTTGCATCGCAGCGGTCGAATTGCCACTAAGATCGCTAATGGCAATGATATACATTCCGGGTCCCGGTAAAGCAGCACCAAGCAATTGTTGCGGTACTTCATTTATACCTTTATGTACTCCTGCCTCTGCCTGAGCGATCTTTCTTCCGAGCATATCGGTAAGGGTAAGTCGCAGTGTCATCTCTTTATCGCAATTGAAATACCGCTTACTATCGTGCATTGCCGCAGAAGGATAGATACTACTTATGCCCTGCTCTGTTCTATTAAATACATCAAGCACAAAGGTATTATACAGCACCCGGATAAGAATATTATCAAAGTAGTGCAGGCTATCGCCGGCGGTGGGAATATCGAGCCGCGAATCAACCACCATATCCTTCTGGTACTTTTCAAGCGAGCCCGCTTCCGAGCTCATGTAGATATGCTTAATGATCGGTGGTATGCTTGATTTATCCCACTCTAAATAAGCGGTGTTTGCAAGGTCCGGCAGCGCAAGACTCAGTTCGAAACCAAGCGTAAAGCTATCGAGCGATGGCTTCTTACGGATATCAATAAGTCCGCCATGATTACCTTCGGATTCGAGATAGTTACGCCCAAGCACCCGGCTTATCATCCGCAGATCGGGATCGCCCGGAAACCCAAGCGATGGTAATGGCGATTCCGACCATTGATTATCGACCATGCTATCGGATGCGGCGGCATCATAGCCGAATGTAACTGTGCGTACCGGCGTCGGATTATTATTAATAATATACCGAACATTCAGGCTCCATTCCTGGGCATTAGCTTGGGAGCCAAGTACTATCGAAATAACTGCTACTGATAACCAGATCTTCATACGATTAATAAAAACTAAAAGCGGAAGTTAGTATTATAACTAACTTCCGCTTTCAAAATTAATTACGTTGCTACCGCAGTAGTGCGGCTGCTCATCCTTAGTGAGCGATCGTCAACTTCTGGGTCTGGGTAAAGTTGCCGGCATGGATCGTGTAGAAGTAGGTACCTTCTGCAAGATTCGAACCATCGATCTTCACTTCATGACGACCGGCAGAAACCGTCGTATTGACGAGCTTCGATACTTCCTGACCAAGAGCATTGGTAAGGGTGATCGTGACGAACGACTCGGCCGGAACCGTATAGTTGAATACGGTAACTGCACCAGCCGGGTTCGGATAGCTCGACTCGAGAGCAAAGCCATTCGAAGCTTCGGAAGCGCCACTCTTAAGAGCAAGCACCACCTGCTTTACACTGGCGTCGCGAACGAGCACCGTACCGTTACCGCTGACAGAACCGATAACATTACCGCTGAGATCGCGGACTTCAACGATACCCGAAACGTTCTCGAAGTTCATCGAGACCGGATAGTTGTTCGAAGCGATCTTTACGATGTGCTCATTACCCGAAGCAACCAAGCTGCCATTATTCTCGGCAAAGCGAGCATCGAAATCCGTCATAGCCGGCGGCATTTCATAATGATCGTTGCTCTGAGCAAGCGTCGAGTGACCGAAATACAAGCTCTGGCCATTCTGTGCTGCATCGCGAACCGTAACCTTTGCAAGCTCTGCACGAACCATTTCCGTAGCATCGGCAGAAAGTTTGCAGCTTACGTTCGGCTCCGGCATATTGATGTTATAGAAGCTCTCATCCGAAACTTTCACGAAGTAGCCATGTCCCGGCTTGATATAACCAACCGGCTCATACCCACCGCCCGGAACATACTCAAAATAGTCGCTCTGACGCTGCGGGTTACCGCTTCCACCAGGAACCGGCGTAAAGAAGATGAACGAGAAGTTCGGGTTCGTGCAGACCGGGAAGCTGACACCACCGACGGTGTTCCAACCGGCATGCATGCGGACGTTAGCAACGGTATTCGAACGAACACCGGAAACCAAGTTATCCGTACCGACAACCGTACCATAATGAATCATATATCCACGGCCGAACTCTAACTGGTTAGCGGCAGTCCAACCGGCATTAGAAGCATAGCTGAACGGCGTACCGGTGGAATTCGGGAAGATCACGTTCGAAGCCGGGTTCGGCGGAACTACCGGTAACGAGATCAAATTCCAAGCCTGCTTTACGAGATCGGCTGTCTGGCCTTTTGAACCAGGAGTATATTCGATAATAAAGCTATTGATGCTTGGGTCGCGGATAACGATACAACGCGTATTGCCAACCGGCGTAGCCTCACGCATATTGAAAGAGAACAGGCTGCCGTTGAGAACATCGCGAACGATAACACGTGAGCCTTCCGGGAAATCAGCCGGATCCATGCAGATCGTTACCGGGTAGCACAATGGGCCACCGCTGCCGAATACAACTTTATACTGCAAGCTGGTATCGAGCCTATCCGAACGGATATCGCGGATCGTTCCGAGGTTACTCGGGTTAGCAAAAGCGGTATCGGATTCCGGATGCATCGGCTCGAAGTAAGCATAGCAGCGCTTGGTCGAATCGAGATTCGAAAGAGCAGCAGCTTTATCACCGTCTGTGAAGAGATCTTCGCCATAGAGAAGATCGATGCCATCGGTTGCGCCTTTAGCCGTACCGAAGACGAGATTACGCGTACAGGTCGGCGAGCAGGAATTGGTAATGCTTACGTGAATACCACTTCCGCTACCGGCGGTCGGCTCATCCATCTGACCGCGTACTACGAAGGTCACCTTGATACGAGTCGGCGAATTGGCAGCTCCATCGGCAGTGAGCGTGACATAGCCGTAATAAATACCAGGTGCTAAACCGGACGGGTTTGCGCTGATGAACAATTGCTTTTCATCCGAAGAGATCGAACCAGGATAATCAATCTTCTGAATATAGACGCAGTGCTGCGGATTGTTACCCGTCAAACCGACGAACAACCAAGGCTGATCGGTACAGATATTGACATTGACTAGACGGGTAGAAGGAATAGCGTCACGTACCTGAAGATTGATCAATGGATTCTGCTGTGTTACATCTGTCGGATCGAAGACTAACGTACGGAGCAGGTCGTAATTCTTGTTATCGGTAGAATTAAGAGCAATGAACGGACGAAGTTCGAATGCCGGAAGATCCGTAATATACACTGGGAGGTACCCACGGATGAAGTTCTGATATCCATAGAAGTTACCGCGGGTATAGTTTGCCGGATCGTACTGGTAATCGCCGACGTGATCGGCAAATTTTGCAGAATCAAGCTGGAGAGCGGTCGTATTAACCGTCCAATTCTGGATAATCTTGAAACGGACATACAACAACACTGCTTCCGAATCCGGATAGACATTCGGGCCGGAACCGACGTTTGGCGTCAGCGGGAGCGGTACTTCGCTCGAACCCGTAATGCGGATAATACGGTGGAAGGGGTTTGTGGTATCGTTTGCCGACTGCTCAGTATAACGGATATAGAAAGGAGCGGCTAATGCCTGAGCCGTGGCTAAATTCTTGTCCGGGCCAACGGTGACGATCGGCGATCCATGAGCCGGATCGTTATCGATCGTAATCGCCTGATTCGGATAATGAATCTGGAATTCGAAGCTGCGAATCGGCACAAGGTACTGACCGTCAACGCCCAAGATGCGCTGATCGTCAGATTTCCAAGTACCATCCTTGGTGTTCGGATTCTTCGTCGGGTCGGTGGGATTCTTAATGAATACCGGCACTAAGAAATAGCGCTCACCGCCAGGAAGATAGTTAGGAACCAAGTAACCACCATCTGAATTCGAGCCAGGTGCACCAGGTGCAGCATAATAACTCGGACGATTCAGAGCTAAAGATGGGTATGGATTGTAATTGAACAGCTGGGCAAATGAAGACCCAACGCTCAAACACACCATCACTATTGCTATCGCGACGATAGCTGCATAGCTTGTACGCATACGCATTGCCGATTTCTCCTTCGTAATTGATGAACTAACAATCATAAGTCAATTCTAAAAACTTTTGTTTCGTGGCCTTGTTACGCGGCCGGTTACAAATATATCAGTGAATAATAAACTTTTTGCTTATCTGGCTGCCCGGGTTCTTCAAGCATTCTGCCCGCAGGATATAAGTCCCGCCTGAAGGCGGCAGCGATAACCGGGCCACACCATCATAGGGCGTTGCAGTAGCGATCATTGTTCCGATGATCGAGTAGATCGTTACTTTATTGATCGAACTCGAAAGTCCTCCAACCCGAAGCATCCCCGCCTCTTCAACAATTGAAATTCCAATAGCCCTGTCGGCAATCGAAACCGATGAATGGGTGGTATCGACAATACTGTCCTGATGGCCAAGTATAACGATCGGTTTCAGATCGTAGAGAACGGTTGAGATAGAATCCTCGGCATTCGTTACAAGAAGTTTCGGATCTATCAGCGTTGTGGCTACCGTATCGGGAATATGCTTGGCTTTAATGTTCAGGCGAAGAAATTCGCCCGAACGTGAAAGTCTTTCCGATGAAAAGCCAAGTAAACAACTATCTCCAGCAATCAAAGAAGCAGCGGTTGCCGTCCCTATTATCTCTCCCTTATCTATCGAAACTACCTGAATCCGTGAAGTATCGTAATGCATCGTGAACAGAGCATTTTGGATATTCACCACCGGAATACTATCGATAACAATCGATAGTGCCTTCGTAGAATCGCTTGGGATAAAAAGCGTATCAGAAGAAAGTGTTACCTGATGTTTTTGATGAATGATCTTTACACTATCCAGGTACGCAATTGCAAATGGATAATATCCGACCTCATCTCTTCCACCGCTATTTTCAATTACCACCGAATCGATGCCGCTATTATTACCGGTACTGATCAGAAACACGGCAATTGCTGCAGAATCGATACTGGCAGAAGTTAGTACTGTTGCCCGATACCTAAATAACAGATGATTACTGGTATCGAACTGCTGTGAACCAAGTATTGCAATATTATTGGTGCCATCTTGCGATGAAACACCCGAGAATGCATACTCGGCATTTGCGGAAGCGCTTCCTTCGATGATAACTCCTTTATCGACCGGCTGCAGGATCGTTTTGTCATAGGCAAAATCGACCTGAATGCCATGGAAATCGAAGGGTTTCGGACAGCTTAATCTATAATACACCGAAAAGACACTATCCGGAGCTATTGCTAATGCCCGGCTAATATGCTTTTGCTCAAAGCGCAGGTATAAAATATTTTTTTGCTGTGCAAAACCAGAGGTACCTACTGCTATCCAGAGTATCACACCTGCGAGCCGATGAAATATTCTGGAATTCACTGCTATTTGTCAAAGAACTTAGATCACTCGCCCAGCGATCAAGCCAGGCGAGCGATCAGAATAACGATTATTTCGAGAGGTTGATCTTACCCGTCAAGGTAGATCCACCGGCCGTTAAATTATAGTAGTAGACACCAGCGGCCATTGCATTGCCACCATTGTCACGGCCATCCCATTTGATCTGATGCGTACCGGCTGCATAGGTAGCTTCGGCACCAGTAAAGATCTCTTTACCGAGTTGATCGAAAACCTTCACCGAGACCGGCTGGGCATCGTTGATCGAGAACTGAATAGCAACCTGGCCATCTCCGGAAGAGAGACTGAATGGATTCGGGAATACATTGTCCACATGGAATCCGGTGGTCGTCGAATTGCCTTCGACATTCATTTCGATCATCGAGTGCTGTGCCGGATAGTTCTCGTCGTTGATCATGATATCGGAAAGTTCGACATCAGAGTTAGCAACATTCTCGCCGGCAACAAACTGCAGGTACCCAAGAACGGCACCGTTCTCGAACACCCCGGTAGTAGCAAAGGTAACCTTGCCAATGCTTGCATTTGCACGCACTAAACCGGAAGTAGCCTGAGCGTCGGTAAACGTTGCATTCTTGCTATTGACGGTGAAATCAAAAGCGAGCGGTCCGTTAACCGTTCCATTAAGAACGACCGGTACCGTTATTGTACGTCCGTTGCGAACAGCCTGCTTGGAATCAAGCATGATGCTGGTAATCTCGTTCGAAGCCGAACCAGCTACTTCTTTGTATGGCGGAACGACGCTCAACCACGGTAAGAACGGCAGTTTCGCTGCGAGATACATAAGAATGTACGCTGCATCGTACGACGTTACTCTGTAGAAGTAATATGGCTGGAACGGGCTCAACTGATACCGTCCGTTATGGTTTGCATCGCCATGGAATGCATTACGACCTTCAACACTATCGAGCGGCGGATACGCCTTAGCGACAGAGGTGAGAATAAGATCGGCATCGGCGAGCGTTACGAACAAATTCTGGTTAAGACGAACATTAGCCGGCTTGGAAGTATCCTGCTGGGTAAGATCGGCGTCACCATCACCCCACTGAGCAATCGTGCCCATTCCTTCCGGAATGAACTGGATAACACGACCAGGCAAACAGCTTGCCGGCGGCCAGCAGGTGGTTAACGAATCTTTGTTACGGCGGGTGCTATCTTCACCGACGAACGACGACGGGAACAGCGCATTCATAGAAGAATAGCCCAAGCTATCTTCGATACCAACCGTGCAACCCTGGGTCTTAACGTTTCCGTTATTACCGATCGGGCCGTAATGGAATTCGATGATCACGCGCTTATCGGGAATAGCCGTATCATTGGCATTCGGATTCTCAATAAGCTTAAGCTGGAACGTGGCGATCGAATTGACATTCGACTTATCATTGATATTAAGATCTTTCCATTCCAACGTAAAGACATGGAGGAAAGAACCCGGAACAGCGCGCGGGCTTGGATCCGGAATAAGATCGATATTATACCAAATACGAGAAAGCTTATACCCGTTGCTCAGATCGGATAACGTACGGAAATAGTGATCCCCAAAGAACGGAGCGATCGTATTATTCGGATCGTTCGGACGGAATAAGAAGTACTTATCGTTGGTGATCGTGGGGATATCGCGCTTTCCAACGGAGACCCAGCCATTCACACAAACATTGAGAGTACTATACATATTGCCGTTGTAATCGAAATTAAATCCGACCGGCACGTCCTTTACTACGCCGTCGTCAAGATCGGTCGTGTTCGAGAACGATACGAAATTGAGCGGATTCAGCACGTCACCATTCGGAGGCGTTGCTGAAGTAAGCGGATTAAAGAACTGGTTATTGATCTGCATGTCATAGTATTCCCAGACCTGTGCATTAGAGGTCGTCACTGACAGCGCCAGCACCGCCGCAATGCCCAGTCCTCCGAAAAACCGCTTTAAGAGCTTCATATTCATTATCTCCTTCAGAGAATTAACAAAGTACGTTATTAAAAACTTTTTCTGACTTCTTTAATAATCAACCTGTTCGAAGGCGGATTGTTACATCCGCCTTCGAATGGTAAAGAGTTATTTTGTCAAGGTCATCTTGATGGATGAAGTGTACTCACCGGCCGTCATCTTGCAGATGTAGCTGCCGTTAGCGACTTCATTACCAGAGGCATCTAAGCCATCCCATACCACCGGGTAGGTACCGGCTTCGATCGATTCATTGACGAGCGTACGAACCAGCGTACCCTTTACATCATAGACTTCGATCTTCACCTGTGAACGCTCTGCTACGCTGAAGCGGATCGTCGTAGCCGAAGCGAACGGATTCGGATAGTTCGATGCGAGATCGAACTTCGGAGCCGGAGCATTGTCAACCGCAGACTTCGTCGGGACGAAGACGATACGGGCATTGCTGAGACCGACATTATTGATCTCGAGACAGGCCGAATCATTACCGAAGGTGATCAGCGTATAGTTAGCTGCGTTTCTTGCACCTGCGAGCGAATTCATATCGATCGAGAATTCAGAAACATCGAACGGATGCTGCAGGTAGAAGTGCCCTGCGAATGCACCGGTGTTGGCGAAGCAGCTCGGTCTCCAGCAAATGCGGATCGGATAATAGAACGAGCCATTATCGGAACCGGAATTAAATCTGATCTGCCAAGCCACTGTCGTGAACTGGTTCGTATCCTTACGGACATCGATATAGCTGCCTTTGAGCTGGCCACCGGTTGGGAGCTCCCAACGAGCATCGAATACCGGTGAATTCGGAGCAGCCGGGACTTCAAATTCGCAATAGATTGCATCAAGCGAATCGGTACCGAACTTACCTGCACCGAGGCAGAGTCTCTGGACATCAGAGATCGGATGCGTATCGGTAGCCTTATTCGAGACATAGATTGCGCACTCGAACGTTGGGATGTCACCGATATAGACGCGATAGGTCAGGGTATCCTGATTACCATGTCCGTCATCGGCAGCGACATTGATATAACGCGGATCGTTGCTCGAGAAGTAAGACGGATCCTCATTGAAGCTGCCACAGATAGCGAGCGTAACACTATCGGTGCTCTGCGGGCCGGTAACCGAAGTCGGTTTTACCGAGATCGTGCTATTAGCATCAGCCGGCGTGATCCAAGCAGTGAAGGTGACAGTCTCTGCTGCGCAGCTATCGCGGAGCAGGTCATGATCAACAACAATCGCAGAATCACAGAACGAAGCCTTATTCTGTACGCAGAGCGTATGCGGGCCGCGTACGAAATGTGGTAAGTGCTGCGTCGAATCAACAGTAAGCGGAATATTTTTCCAAGCCGTAAGACCGCACTGATCCTGAACGACGACCGTAACAAGCTCCGGTCCGCCACACGGGCCGCCAGCTGTACGAGGTGCATCGTTGACACCCGGCGTACCAGAGAGCACACCAGAAATCGGATTGATCGTCAACCAAGCCGGGGTATGACCAGCGATTACGGTCTTACCAGTCTGGTAACGGGTATCACGATAGACGGTCTGGGTATCACCTTTATAGACTAAGCTGAAGGTGTGGAAATCACCGAAGTTCGGATCGGAGATCTCAATACGCTTTACTTCACCGGCGCTATGAGTATCGACGCTATAATCGATATCTTCTTTTGCGTTCGGCAAGGTAGTGGTTGTAATCGTCGGCTCTACGTTAATCGTAGCGTGCCACTGCTGCATGGTCTGGCCGGCATGGCCGTCATCAGCATAGACCGAAACTACCGTATCGAGCAACATCTCTCCATTGACCTGCGGGGTCGGAGTAAGCATCTTATAAGCCGTTGCCGAATCAATAGCGACGTGGATAATACCCTTCGTCAGGAAGCCGGCATCAGCAAAAGCTGTCTTGAGCCACAACGGTACTACATATCCATGGTAAGAGGTCTTGCCATAGCGGAAGTCCCACGGTTTACCAGCAGCCGTCGTAACAGCCTGGGTCGTAGAATCTTCTGTTTCATCATCCGTCTGGATATCGTAATCAAAACGGAGACTATCGGTCAGGTTAGCTGTTCCACCGCAACCACTGACAGGGGCAGAGGTGAATACCGGCAAGCTATCCATAACATAGATACGGAAATCATAAGTACTGACACCGCGACGGATATCGATCGTATCGTCGAGGAATCCTTCCGGACAATTCATGTACGGCGGATAGATCCACATCGAAAGCTTCAAGCTATCGCTGCCAAGATCAGCAGGCGTATGATTGAGCGAATCGAGGAGCAAGTGCTCAGAGCGGCGGTTCGGCGGCCAGTTGCTCATGACAACATGGACGGGCTCGCCACCAGGTACAACATCCGAGTTATGCGGGGTACCGAAGAGCTGGATGTAACCATCCGAACCCGGGCCAGGCGTTGCATGGCGAACGGTATCGCGCTGTAACCACCACGGTAAACGGTAGTTCACCGAATCCATACCTGCTGGGAAGGTAACCGAATAATCAAGCTGAGTGAAATTCGGGTCCCACAACCAGCGCGGATCGTAGAAATTATTTACATCGTAACCACCAATGCGGAAGAGAATATCATTCGCAGATTTGGCAGCAGCAGCCTTTTTATAGACACTATCTTCATGGACGAAGAGACGGTTCGGATTAACCGTATCGCTCTGAAGCTTCGGTACATCACCGGCCCAGAACGGCGGTAATACGTCACCGATCTGGAATACTAAGCCGCGTGAACGGGCACCGGCATAGCCATACTTCCAAAGCTGGGTGCGGCTGAAGACAACGATGTTATCACCAGGACGAACCGGAAGCGTATGGTAGCGCTCACCAGCATACCACAAGGTCGGATTGCCGGTAATACCGAGCGTTGCAATCGAATCCGAAGTACCATGAGCCTGCAACTGAGCCGGATCAAGGTTATAAGCACGGCCATCGAGGGCAGCGCTATCTTCGAGCTTCGAAGCACGAGCTATTTCTAAATAGGTCGAGTTAGAAGGACGGATAAGCGTCGGGCTCCAGAAGATCTTGGCGCGCTCGAACGGCTTACGGAGCGAAACTGCAGAATCCGGCACGAAGTCGAGACGACCGCGGTACGGGATAGAGACAGAATCAGCACGGTTAGCAAATTCTTCTTTAAGATTTACACGAACATACTCCTGGGTCGTCTCATTGAGAACGAATACCGTGGTAAAGTTACGGGCATACGGATCGCGGTTGAAGTCCGTGGTATCGACATCAGCCGTAAGGAACAGCGGATAGCCGATCGGATGCGGTCCGACGAACTGAGTCTGGTAACCCTTTACGATCTTGTTAAGATAGATAGGATCTTTATCAAAGATGTTACGGGTCCAGCGGTGTAAACCGGTATGGTTATTTACCGTGCGTCCGATATCGGTCGGCAAGCCGAGCGAGAACGCCTCGGCAATAGCAAGGCGGCGATTACTGTAATCGATCGTCTTGATATCGAGACCCTTGTCGAAGATATCATAGACGCGACCTTCCATCAAGAGCGTATCCGGAATCGTACCGATCGGCACATAGCTATAAGCGCTCGGCGGGAAACGATTCGGCTCATATACATTCGAGAAACAGCTATCGAAGTAATCGATAAAGAACGTACCCTGAATCGGGCCGATCGGGAGCGTCGGGAGCTGCGTGATTACATCCGGACCGCTATCGCCCCAGAAGTTACCACGAAGAGTATCGACACCACCGAAGCCATGCGGACCATCCGGTTCGCGAATGATATAGCGAGCAACGTTATCATAGATAGCATTACCACGCGAATTGGTCTCATGCTGCGGACCCGGTCCTTCAAAGTCAGCCCAGATCGTTGCGCCTGCATCGAGATCGCCAGGATTGTTCTTATTCGGATTCTCAAGATCGACCGTATAAGCATGGCGGCTGGTTGCGAAGTTGTTTGCAACGAGCGTCTGGTTAGCCGTGACCTGCATACGATGGCTATTCGAATAGATAGCCGAACCGGTGAAGGCCTGGTTCATTTCAAAACGCGTACGGCTTAAGATCGTCGTATCCTCGATCAACAAGCTGCTGCCAGCATTGTTAGCGAGAATATATAATGCACCACCGCGACCATTTCTATCCTCGAGAGCGACGGAGTCACCACCCACGGTAGCCATATTCTCATGGAAGCGGGTTAACTCACGCGGATCGAACGGTAAAGGTCCGAGCGACGGGTTGAGCGCATTGTACTTATCTTCAACGAAGAAGCGGTTATAAGCATCAACACCCGGGCCACTAAGAGCGGTATTCATATAAACAGCACCACCGTTACCACCGATAACATAGTTACGGCCGTATTCGACAGCGAAGGCTGAATCACGGGTGCCGATAAATTCAGCACCACCGCCAAGAACGATATTCTTATACTCCGGACGGTTGATACGCAGATCCATCGGATTCACGAAGTTGGCGAGGTGCCATACGCGACGGCTCTGGAGATCGGCGCGTGCATTCGGATTGAAGAAGATCGAACCACCGGCAACACCGGCTGCATTATTAAAGAAGCGGGCGCGGAGTTCGACAGAATCCCAACGCGGCAATACATGCGTCTGAGGAGCGAGATAACCGGTGATATAGGTAAACCAGTTAGTATAGATAGCACCCCCCTCAAAGTAAGCGGTATTGCTGTTAAACTCAATGATACCGGAATCACGCTTGGTGAACGGAATGGTCTGAATGATATTTTCACCATCGAGATTAAGCGACGGGCCATTTGTATTCAGATTACCGTTATCCTGCCAATCCATAAAGATAGCGCCACCCATACCGGCAACGTTACCGAGGAAGCGGGCACGCTTGAAGATCGTCAGGCCGGAAAGGCGCGAGTTAGCACTCGGCGGCGGTAGGAACGATGGGCTTGCGGAGGTCTTGCTAACATAAATAGCACCACCGCGCATATTCATATCGCCAGACTTTGCAATAGCGCTATCGCTATTGAAGCCAAGGAGAGCGCCGGTCAAACCGGTGTAAGCACCGACGTAGATGGCACCGCCATAAGCCTGCTGCTTAATGGTACCGAGCGTATCGCCAAGGTTATTAGCTGTACAGCGTTCGAAGAGCATGCTATCGGTGCTCTTATCGAGATCGGCCGGAATACCGAGCGGGAAACTATTGCTATCGGCATATCCTAAGAAAGCCGTGCGGAAATCACTCTGCGTCGAACCGAGACGGGCACCCATATAGATGGCACCACCATACGCACCGGTATCTGCCCAGTTGGCATGGCTGTTCGGAACAGCGTTTTCATTATAAACGCGGGTATCGCGGATCCAGAGGCGACGAACCTGGCGGTTAACGAGCGCCATACGTCCATCATCACCCGGGAAGTAAGAATCGGAAGGAGCCTGCAAGAAGGCGAATGCACCACCGCGGTAAATAGCCTGGCAGCTATCGACCTGCACATCATATAAGTAGGTGCGGGGTGAGAAGGTAACCATAACACCACCGGTACCATTCGATGCTCTCATAAGAGCGAGCGAATTGGTAAGCTTCGGGTTACCCGGAATATCTACCGTACCATAGATGAACTGGTTATCGATAGATTCTTTCTTGCGGAAATACGCAAAGCGGCAGTTCGCGAAGAACACCGAATCCGCACCAGGCAGAACGACAATATGACCCCACTCATAGGAGTTATTATTGATGTTCACACCGCGGAATTGAATTCTGCGGCGAAGGCCCGTGAAACCGTTGGCGATAATCTTACCACCCACGGAATCGACGATGCGTCCACCTTGGATAATGTGGACTTCGGCACCTTCCTGAACAATAAGCTTTCCGGAAATGCTATAATTACCGGAAATGCGGTAGATGGTGTCGGTCTGAGAATTATTTGGAGTACGAGAGTAGAACGTTCTCGTCTGACCCGGCAACAGATATCCGGATACATCGACGATACGTTGAGCTTTCGACTCCTGAATAATACCCAGGAAGACGAATGAGAACAATAACGCGATTAATAAACGCTGCATATTTCCTCCGCGAGTGAGTAAAGTACGGATTTTTAAAAAATTGTGCTGTTCCTGCGGGCAGGAAGGTGTCGTCTCAAATTGTTGGCTCGACATTGTCTCCATCACCAAGTGCTTTCTGATTCAAATGGTGATTCCGACGCCTAAAGCGCCGGAATCCCGAACGTTACAAATAAAGTCTTGCAAATATACGGAAAAAATTATAGCGAAACGCCAAGACGGAGCAAAGCTCTTTTTGCCCCATCGTCAAAGTACGTTCCCTGATTATCTTCCATTATTTTGCGATACAATTTGATTGCCTCATCCTTTTTACCGGCCGCCTCGAGGTTTCGGGCAGCGGCATAAGAATAATCCACATTAAGCGGATTGGCAACTTCCACCGAAGCTGCTGAGATGAATAACTTCGCAGCCTCCTCTTTGTTACCCTTATCTTCTAAAATTGCTGCTTTTCCTGCATCGGCGGCAGCCCGTATTAAGGGATTATCGGTAGAAATGCCGTCGAATGCCATGAGGGCGCTATCGAGCTTACCGAGATAATAGTAGCAATTACCGAGACAGAGCTTGGCCGATTGACCGGCCTTGGTAGAGCCATAATCGGCTGAAATCTGGCGAAATCCGATAACCGGGTCGTTCTGGATGCGAACCGTAGGATTGCCGTCGATAGCGACGCGCCAGGCGTTTGACTGATAAGCCGGCATGATACGGCTCAGCAGGACTTCGGCATGTTCAGCCTCTTCCTGCTGCTTCGATCGCCAAATAAAAAGACCAATGACGATGGCCACAACGATCACGGCTCCGCCGATCACCTTCTGGCGATTGTTGGCGAACCAGGAAGCCGATTTATGATAGCCGACAAGAAGCTTATCGCTTTGCGATAGCTCCTGCTGCTGGCTTTCGGCCACAGTATCGTTCAGTTTTTTCTGCGAACGAATCATGTAAAATCTTTCGAGTTAACGGTTTATGGTTATTGAGCGCGCCCGGAAGGACTTGAACCCTCAACCTTTGGAACCGGAATCCAACGTTCTATCCAGTTGAACTACGGGCGCCGTTTAACAACCCGCTTGCATTCCGAGTTCGATGCCTGGCGAGTATATTTTACAAATATACTTAACCAATAATCCAAAAACCGCGAAACTGCGCTTCCGATAAACCTGCCAAAAATTGTTTTGTTACACCCTATAAAGAAATTTAAATCAATTATTTACCCCAGTCGAGGACCTCAAGCCGCACTCTGGATACCCCTAACTTATCTAAACCTATAGATTTAGCGGCTGCGTACGAGAGATCTATGATTCGCTCCGGTTTTACCGGCCCCCGATCATTTACCGTTACTTCGACCTGAGCGCCATTTTTTAGGTTCGTTACCCGTACAATAGTACCAAAAGGGTAGGTTCTATGGGCAGCGGTATAGGCATTCATATCGAATTTCTCACCGCTCGAGGTGCGGCGGCCATTGAACTCCTTACCATAATAAGAAGCGAGGCCTTCCTGGGTAGCTGCCGAACGAACAATGGGGGAAGAACAGCTCGCCAGCAGCGCTATGATACATCCATACGCTGCAATGAAGGCGAACGGTTTTATCCGCTTAGAGATATTCATTACGGACATTACGCTTGAGGTAATCGACGATATCTTTTACACTCTGCGCTTTATCGCGATGCGTAATAAGGATCGCATCACCGGAATGCACGACTACCAGATCGCTCACACCATTAAGAACTATTAGACGATCGGACTTTGAAAGCACGAGCGAGCCTTTCGAGGCCCGCACTACTACATTGGCTTCGGGATCGATCACATTATTATTCAGGTCTTTTTCGGACAGACGCCAGACCTCATCCCAACTGCCGAGATCGCTCCAGCCAAGCGCACTGGCCCGAAGCACAAAGACATTCGATGCCCGTTCCATGACGGCATAGTCGATCGAGACACCACGGATCTTACTATAAGCGTCTTTTAATTTCAGTGTAAAATCCGGCGAGCTATCCGAAGGCAGCGGATCGATGAGCGACATAATGCCGCTGTCATAAAGCCGAAGTGCTTCTTCGATGGCATCGATTCTCCAGACGAACATTCCGCTATTCCAAAGGAAATCGCCCGATTCTACAAAGCGCTGGGCAGTGTCCTGGTCGGGCTTTTCGGCGAAGCGGCGGACGCGAAAGACCTCGCGCAGTTCGAACTCCGTGAAATCCGGCAGTTCGCTATTCGATGGAAGTCGCTCATCGTCAAGCTGGATGTAGCCGTAGCCTGTTTCCGGCCGTGTCGGGTGGATGCCAAGGGTAACCAGTCCTTTGGTGTTATGGGCTAATCGTGCGCCAAGGGTGATAAGCTTATAAAATTCCTGCTCGTTCTTAATGACATGATCGGCCGGCAATACCACCATCACCGCTTCACTGCCGAAGCGCTCTTTAATGATCTTCGAAGCCAGTGCGATACACGGCGCGGTATTACGGCCGAAAGGCTCGGCAATAATATTGGCGGCCGGTATTTCCGGCACTTGTTCTTTTAAGGCTTCGAGATGCGCTTTTCCGGTAATCACGAACGTCTCTTCGGCCGAAGAAAAACGTGACGTGCGATCGATCGTTTGCTGAAGGAGCGATTTTCCTTTGTGCAGGACATCGAGCAACTGCTTCGGGCGCGCTTCGCGGCTATAGGGCCAGAACCTCGTCCCCACACCGCCTGCCATGATAACCGTACAGATCTTCATACTATATATAGATATCTATAATAGATTATTGCCGAACGACGCGGGGTACCCGGGCCGTAATATTGGTTAGTACTTCATAGGGAATAGTCCCCATAACCGAAGCGATCTCCCAGGCATTGAGCAGAGGATCGCTGGCAGAGATGAGCGTTACTTCATCGCCGATATTGACATTTCCTTCTCCGGCCTCGACCATGATCTGATCCATACAGATCGTGCCGCGTACCGGATAAAGCGCTCCGTTAATAATGGTATTCGATCTCCCGGTTAAGATTCTCGAATACCCATCGCCATATCCCGCCGGTATGGTTGCGATCTGCGTATCATGATCGGCATGCCAGCGAAGATTATAGCTTACCCCTTCCCCTCTCCTGACCTGCTTCTTATATCCGACGAAGCTAACGAGATCGAGCACGGGGCGAATCTCATTCCCATAGATGGCCTGCAATTCCCGCGATGGTGCATAGCCATAGAGCACGATACCGGGGCGTACCATATCGAAACAGCTTGCAAGCGGCTCCTGCAAGATAGCACCGGAATTCGCGGCATGAACGAGCTTCGGTGTAATACCTGCTGCTTTAATGCGTGCGACCACTTCCGAAAAGACGGCGAGCTGCTTATGAAAGAACGGTGAATCCGGTTCATCGCTCGTGGCAAAGTGCGTTGCAATGCCGACGAATTCCAGGTTCAGATCGGCATCGATCTTCTTTGCAAAATCCAATGCTTCGGATGGCTCTACGCCGATGCGCCGCATACCGGTATCGATCTTCAAATGGATGCGCGCTTTTTTGCCGAGCCGTGCGGCAGCAGAAGAGATCGCTTCGAGCTGATGAGCTTCGCAGAGAGTAAAATCGAGATGATGCTGGATAAAGGTATCGATCTCGTTATCGAGCGCCGTCGTAAGAACTTGGATAGGCAGTGAGGTAAGCTGGCGTAGCAGGACTCCCTCTTCTTCGGTTGCGACACCGAAATACCCGATAAGGCCGCTTTCTATTGCCGACTTCGCAATGATCTCCAGCCCATGCCCGTAGGCATTGGCTTTTACGACAGCCATAATGATCGGCTTCGGACCTATCCGCTCGCGGACAAATCGGAGATTATGCAGAAATGCTTCGGTGGAGATCAGAGCGCGGGTTGGCCGCATCTATGAGTGAGGGTTAGTCGCATTAACGTCGAGCAATAAACATCCGAAGATAAAGTTTTAGTTTGATCTCTTCAATGAGAAATACCATTGGTCGCCCGTTCGATCGCTTCGCGCACGATGACATCGCTCATATCGACCTGCGTGCGGTACTGCAATGCTTTTGTATATGCATCGTTCGCATCGACGACCTGCAACTCCGATTTGAAATAATCGCCGAGCGTTGTATAGACGAGCAATAACTCCCGCGGCGAGGTAACATACTCGTTGATAATAGCAAAAGCCGCCGGATACTGCTTCATCTTGATATACGCAAGACTAATGTTGACGATCGTTGACAGCGGATGATTATCCGCTCGAAGCGAGGCCCGCCAGTATTTTGCTGCCGTTTCCATATCGCCGAGCATTGCCGAACTCGAAGCCATGCGTTCGAGCGATTCGGGGCTATTGGAATCGCCGGGGATGGAGGCCGCATTCTCGTCGATCGGTTTCGGATTACTGTAGCCGATATGTCTATCGACAATGCTTTGTACCGGATCGCTTGGATGTGATGAACTCGATTGTCGCGACATCCAATATCCGATGCCACCAAGAATCAGAAAAAATATAGCAATGCCGGCAATGACCTTTCCGCGCTTATAGGGATAGCGTATTTCTATCTCGGGCGCTTCGCTATCTTTATCATCTTTATATTTCTGCCGGATCTTTTGGAGATTCTCGAAGCTCAGTTGATCCTGTACCGAAAGCAGGCGGCGGTATTCTTCGCGGGTTTCTTTCTCGAATAGTACTTCTTTTGCACGATTGAGGTCTTGCATTTTGCGCAGAGCCTCATCGTCATGCGGGTTGGCATCCGGGTGCCAGCGAAGCGCCAGCCGGCGGTAGGCTTCTTTTATCTCCTCTTCGGAGGCATAACGGGGCAGCCCGAGTACGGAAAAATAATCTTTCACAACATGAGATGTAACAGCGGGTACCACATTGTCATTCAACAGGAAGTTTGGCATCCTTTTTGTTTCGAAACCTTCCTCGTACGTTATTTACCACACAAGGAGCAAATATGCTTTCACCACGTCCATACACTCGGTTCGGGTCTGTTATCATTTCTATTATAGTCGTTGGAATATCCGTCAGTCTGCTAAGCGGCTGCGGCAAAAAAAATCGTGAAGAAGCACCTGTTGATTTTAAGCAATCTGCGCCGGCGCCCTCTTCCCCCGCCACGGGCCCGGGATCCGGCACAGGAAATGGGATAGTCAATATGACCGATGCCAGTGCCGATACCACCATGGGAGCCGCTGCAACCACCATGTCTTCTTCTGCGGCCAGAATCAACCCTCAAGATTCTATCCATAAATTCATCCGCACGGCAGATCTGAAATTCAAGACGAAGGATGTCGTGAAAACGACGTATCAGATCGAAGATATTGTCGCGGGTGTCGGCGGCTATGTTGCAAACACGGCGCTCAAAAGCGAGGTGGAAGAAAAGACTTCTACACCTATCAGCGAAGACTCCATGATAGAAGTTACCAACTACACCGTTAGCAATGCGATGACGATCCGCGTACCCGATACAAAGCTCGATAGTACACTAAAAGCGCTCGCGCCGCTTGTCGAGTATCTTGATTATCGTACCGTTTCCGCGCACGATGTAAGTCTCGATATTCTGGAGAATACCATGGCAGCTCGCCGCGAGGCAATGCATGGAAAGAGACTTACAACAGCGATCGATAGCAAAGGCAAAAAGCTTGGCGATATTGTCGATGCAGAAGAGAACGTGAATTCTGCCGCCGCAGGAGCGGATAACGCCGCGCTTCAAAATCTGCGCTATGCCGATCAGATCAGGTACAGCACGATCCAGCTTTCGCTCTATCAGCGGCAATCGGTAATGAAGCAGATGCTGGTAAATCCGAAGGGCGTCGAGCAATACCGCCCGAATATCGGATTGCAATTAGTAGAAGCGCTACAGGTGGGTTGGAGGATGCTTGAAAGCATCATCGTATCTATCGTCAAACTCTGGGGCATTATTCTCTGTATAGTGCTCCTCTACATTGGCTACCGATATATGCAAAAGAGAACAGCAAATGCCGAGTAACATCGTACTACACATCAAAGAGAAAAGCCGCCTTAACGGGCGGCTTTTTTATGCTTTGTCACTTAAAATTATATTTTATGAGCGAGCGGGTATATTCGATAGGATTTCCTAATTGATCGTATCCCGAAACCTTATCTATAAAAATCATCCCTAAATGAGGTGAATAGGAAAGAAGAACCTTGGTGTACTTTGGCGAAATCGTTAATTGACTACTAATAGTTCTTTCCCAAAATGCCCGGTGAAAAAGTATTGTTTCGCTTCCAATAGTTTTTGAGGTATCGGTATATGCCGTAACCGTATCGTGAATAGCAATGATGGAATCGAATATCGTTATGCTGGTATCGGCAGGAATATAAGTAGTATTAGGTAACGGAAATTTCAGCCATCTTTCTGCTTTTTGGGGCTCATTATTCGCCAGGAAGGTTGTATTAACATAGAAGGATATATTATTTATGTTTATGGTAGAAACAAAGAACGACGTATCCATTTTATTTAATATCCCCGCATACTCCCCTGACACGTATAAAATATCCGTATTTCCCTTGACCACCGAACTGTTTGAATCCTGTAACACATAATTAACCGGCTTGAATAATTGGGAATCGAATACTTGCCAAACCGATCCTTTCGCCGGAATATATACTACGCCGGTACCTAAAATTGTAATCGCCGCAGAAGAATCGCTGCCTTTGGAATCCGTCTTTACAATAAGATTTTGTGTAGCCGCTCCGACAACCGAAGGACAAAAGTGAATACTAATTGAAGCCGAATCACCGGCTTTTATTGAATCGGGCTTCGATACGAAAATGAAAGGAAGTGACAGAGGTCCCCAGGTAATATGAATCGTCTTCACACCCGTATTATGAAGCTTAACCGTCGTTAATACCTGAGCCCCAAGGCTATCATCGTCACAGATTCCGAGCCGGGCAATACCGCAATTAATATTTTTTGGGAAAACGATATTCGGTGAAAGGCCTATCCCACCACCCGAAAGTGGTATCGAAAGACTTCCGGCATTCGATTCTATGGCAATCGTACCGATATCCGCCGTTGCATCGGTTGGTATATATTTTACTTGCAGCCGCGATGTATCTCCGGGAGCAATAGTGATCGGGGTTTGAGGCGGGGCTGTAAAAGAGAAAACCGAGGGGCTAATGGTGAGTTTAGAAATGTGTACGGTATCGATACTACAGCTTGCCATCATAAAAGAAGCGGTATCGAATAATTTTTTAGTAGTATCGAGTAAAGGAAAGTCGATCTGCTTCGTTACACATAATTCAACTCCCGTTGCCGGGCCGACGAGCGTTTCCGTACAACCATAGATAAAGAGCAGACTGCCACAGAGCAGCGCTACCATGCAATAGAGTAATCGATTGCGTTCATTCATACTCACTCCGTGCTTACTTTTTTTCCGGCGCCTCAGGCAGATCGGAAGCTTCTAACTTGCTTCGGTTTAATGCGGCGATGATCGTTACGCTGATCGAAGCCAGGGTAATAAAATAGATACAGTACAATAGTACTTTCGACCATAGCAGGCTATCGTCGGTCCAGATCTTATCGAAATTCGCGGTGGTAAAATCGAAGAGTATCTCTGCATCGCTCGGTGGCGGCTGGGTTTGCTCCTGATAATGCCTGGCAGCATCGGTTTTGTATATTCCTATCAGATAGACATATTGCCGTGAATGCACGAACTCGGCCGGTGCTCCATTATAGCGGCTTTGCGGTGGGTAAGAGATCGTCAGGTAAGAGACGGCAATATGATTGCCGATAATCAATATAACCGATAGCACGAGACTACCGATAACCTGCTTCGTAGTGAACGTCCGTTTCTTCCCCTGCTTCGAAGAAAGAAAGATGAGCAGCAGGATAGCAATAATGAAGCCGCCGATTTTCGATGGCACTGAAAAATCACTATTGGCTCCATCGAGCCTCGTACCTTCAAGCACTGCGATCGTTTCGATTGCTGCAAGAAACCCGCCCCATTTCCATACTTTCGTAAAGAGGGAAAGCTTCGACTGGCTATCGGATGAATCGGTCTTCTGTTCGAATAGCTTCATTGATTATTGGCAGTTACATTTTTTATTGGTAAGATCGAAGCGATAGGAGCTGAGCGTACCGTTAAATAATACCTTCTGCGGGTCCGAATAGAAATAGCAATGTTTGGCATCGGTCGATTGGCTAACGGCAATGATAACATACGCCCCGTCATTAAGCCGCGCGAGGGTACCTTCCGAAATCCGCTGCCACTCACTGCCGAGCAGCCAATCGCCATGACGGCAGCCATCGATATATTTTTTTAACAGCGAGCCTTCCGAGCTATAATAGGCATAAGGGATATAGTAATAATCGCAAAACATATTACTATTGGTCAGAAACTGCATCGAGTACGTAAGGTTTTTTACCTCGGGCGGCGGAGCCTCAGATCCAAAGAAGGCTTTTACTTTTGCTCCGATACTATGAAACCACTCGGTAATATCGTCGCCTCCGGCAAGGTTAGTCCAGGATTTTCTAAATTGATACTCCGGCCCGATCTCGATACCGGCGATGCGGAATTGATAGTCTAATCCGATACCGATGCTCGGCACAAAGCGCGGGGCTTCGCTTCGCTCGACGCGGTTGGAGCCAAAACCTTCGGTGAAATTATTAATTCTTGTATCAAGCGTGAACGTGCCGATAATACCCAATCCATCGAGCACCGGAATATCTTTTAACGGCCGGTAGGTATAGCCGAACTCAAGGCCAAGCGTTCGGAATTCATATTGAATCGTATCGAGCGAACTCGATAGATCGCTATAGCGCAGCCGTAGCGAGAACGGCCCATACCCCAGGCCAAGATTCCAGCCTGCATGAACGGCCTCACCCGCATAGCCGGTGCGAACGCAGGTCGTGCCATTATCCGAAGACTGCGAAAACGTATGCGGCCCGCTCGAATGAATATTATCGATAGAAAACCCATTCAAAATAGACCATTGATAAGGAGCACTGATAGAATCGGAAGCACGAGCGGTAGTATCGGCACTTCGGGAAACCGGCTGGGCATGGAGCATCCCGGCGCAGCAAAGTACCATAATGAGGCTAGAGACATAAACCGGTCTTATGCGATAAGCATAAGAAGTATTGATGATGTACATAAACGATGCTATGACTCTACGGTCTAAGAGTAGCAAATATAATGTAAGCTAGCGTAAATCCGATACTCAATAACGGGCCTTTTCTTACTTTTTGGGTGGTTTTGGGCTGAATAAGGCTAATATGCTATGAATATGATAAAAGAATTGCTCTAATCCGCATAATAAATGTCTGTAACACCATAATTCCTTCGTATTTTATTGTACTAAACAGACCATCATCTCTTTGAAGGCAAACAAAAATTTAATTCGTCATGGAAGATACTTTCAATATTTTATCAATTGATGGAGGTGGCATAAGGGGTATAATACCTGCTAAGTACCTTCAAAGGGTGGAAGAAATATTAAATGGCACTTTAATTCATGAGTACTTTGATTTAATAACTGGTACATCAACAGGTGGGATAATAGCTCTTGCAGCGGGGATGGGGATACCTATGAAAGAGATTTGCGATTTATACGCTGAAAAAGGGAAACAGATATTCTCTAGAAATTATTTTCGTGGTTATCCCATAATTCAGTCTAAATATAATTCTATTAAACTCAAAAAAGAGCTCAACTCTATATTTGAGGAAAGAAAGATGAGTGATTATAAAACGAGGTTATGCATCCCTTCAATAAATATTACAAATGGAAGGACCAAAGTTTTTAAAACACCCCATGATCCTTCATACATTCAAGATAAAGATAGATATTTGTATGAGATAGCCTTAGCAACATCAGCAGCGCCCTTATATTTTAAACCATATGAAATTGAATCGACAGGAACCCATGTAGATGGAGGGCTTTGGGCAAATAATCCAGCACTTGTCGGTATAACGGAAGCTATTAAGCTAGGATATACTCTCTCTAATATCAAAATATGTTCTTTAGGTACTGGTTTTATGAGGTTCGATGAACATAGAATTTGGACGCGGTTTTCTGGTTTTTTAGGCTGGCGGACAAATATAGTGGATTTAACATTTTTAAGTCAATCTCAAAGTACAAATTTTGCTTGTCAATATTTAAATCTTCATTCTTATGAGAGAATAGATTATGACTTTTCAAATAGAGTAGCATTAGATGACACAAAAAAAATTAAAAAACTGCTGCAATATGGGGAGGATTTATTTGTAACTTCATTTATGAGAATTAAACCTATGTTTTTTAATGAAATTAGAAAATAATTTTTCATTTAGGGAGAAAGTTAATCGGACTATTTAGCCACCGGTTTTGACAAGGGGAATTCCACCGGGGCATTAGGATAGATCAATTGCCAGACTGGTACTTCTAATGCTTCAGCTACTTTCTCAAGATTTTTAACGCTGATAGTTTCCTCTCCACGCTCTACCAAGCCGAGATAATCATAGTTTAATTTGCATCGCACCGATAGTTTTTCCCTAGTCCACTCTTTTTGCGATCTATAAGCACGGATATTTTCACCCGGTAATTGCCGAATTGTCATAGAACTGCAACTTACTTAGAAGACAAGAAAATTAGCGTATCTTATAAGACAAGTATTCACTTTTATGTGTGTTTGCAATTGTTCTATAATAAAAGTTGGCAATCAAACGAGAGAAATTTTTCGATTTGTACTTTCGCATGCAATGTGGCATCGAAACATAAACTATGCCGATGCCGAACGAAAAAAAGCCGCCCGAAAGGGCGGCTTTTGTACTCATACGGCATTCACGCTCTTAGTACGGTAGTTAGCAGCCGGGCCCGCAGGATCATAGCAGGCTCAATCGCCTTTATAGGCATCTTTGACAAGCAGGAGGTAGGGCTCGACCTTTAGTGCTTTCGCAATACTTACCAGTGTATCGGCGCTGATACCATCCTTCCCCAGTTCTACCCTGCTTATATAATCGTTCGTGAGAGTAGTCGCAGCAGCCAGCTTTTCCTGGGTCCAACCTTTCGCATGCCTAAAACCCCGGATATTATCTCCAATGATCGTTCTATAATTCACCGAAAAAAATTACTTATATTTGTAGTAAAGGCATTAGATGTAAACATCTAATTCCCCTCCTACAAAGTTGTGCATCAACGCGCAAAACGGCATAGGCACCACGGGACTATGCCGGTATCTAACAAAGAAAAAAGCCGCCTGAATGAGGCGGCTTTTTATTTACTATTTAACAAATCTTAGCTTTTGGCTACCATCAGCTTCGCATTCAAGATATCGAGCTCATGGTGAAATTCCTGGTTAGTGATCTCGTGATCGGAGTAGCGGCGGCGAAGATCGACGAGGCCGGCCTCGACTTCGGCGGCATTGATCTTCGTCGAATGCTCGGCAGAATCGGCCAGGACGATACCCTGGTTCTTATGCAGCTCTAAAAATCCGCCGGAGACGTAATAGTGCTCCTCGCTCTTATTGGCGAGGGTAAATTTCAAAAGGCCCGGCACGAGCTTCGAGACGATAGGAGCGTGGTTGCGCAGTACCTGGAAGATACCCATGGCTCCCGGAGCGGTAAATTGCTCGACTTCGCCTTCGAAGACGGTCTGGGTGGGTGTGACGATCTTAAGTAGAATTTCTGATGCCATATAGGGCGCTTTTAACACCGGCAGGCTATTTTTAGTGTCATTTGAGCTGCCGGTGCCGGAAGCACTCGGTTACGTGATCGTTGACCATGCCGGTGGCCTGCATGTGGGCATAGCAGATCGTCGAACCGACAAATTTGAAGCCGCGGGAGATCAAATCCTTGCTCATCGCATCGGATTCCTTCGTTCTGGCCGGTATCTCCTTGAGCGTCTTCCAATGATTGACGAGCACCTTCCCATCAGTGAACTGCCAGATGTATTTATCGAAACTGCCGAACTCCTCCTGTACGGCTATAAAGGCTTTCGCATTGGTAACGGCGGAATTCACCTTCAGCTTATTGCGGATGATACCGGGATCGGCAAGCAGCTTTTCGATCTTTTTATCGGAGTAACGTGCTACTTTCTCGACATCGAAATTATCGAAGGCCTTGCGATAGCCATCGCGCTTGCGCAGGATGGTGATCCAGGCGAGCCCGGCCTGCGCGCCTTCGAGCACGAGGAATTCGAACAGCGTTCGCTCGTCATGCACGGGCACACCCCATTCATGATCGTGGTAATCAATATAGATCGGGTCTTTGACGGACCATCCGCAGCGGATGAGTTCTTTTGCCATAATGGTATTGGTGCCTATAACTACGCCAACAATATACTGCTACGATCCGGTGCGGCAGGATCACTTCGAAGCAAGGAGGAGCTTCGCGGCATTCGAAATCTCAATGCGCATGAGCTTCAGCCGCTCTCCTGCTTCGGTGAGCGTCCCTTTCATCGATTGGACGATCCCCGATACTTTCAGCGCTTCTTCTTTAGAGGATATCGAAGAGATCGCTTTCGCGAGTGAAGCATCGAAGAGCGCAACGAGTGGCTTAATGCGGGCGAGCTCTGCATCGAGCGTCGCTTTATCTGCCCGGACTTTTGCAAGCGTCGCCTGGGCAACCGCACGATCGCGGTTGCTTTTTTGCTGCTGCATACAATCGGTGTTGCCGTTGCAGGGAGCGCTGCGCTGCTCCTGCTGCCAGGCGCGGTATGCCTGCTGGACTGTATTATAGTGCACCGATTGCGAAGCTGCGAATTCGGCATCGGCGGAAGTCTTTACCTGCTGAATGAGTGCCAGCAGCGAAACCGCCGAATCGATGGGGTTCGTCCTGTGCTCGGGGATAGATTGCACCTCGGCAACGGGCTCCGTTCGTATCGCCGTATTCTGCAGCGAGCTAAGCGAACTGGAAGTAGTGGTAGAAGAATTCGTATGCGTCATGCGGTTTCCCCAGGCCGCAACGGAGCGCTCAAGCTGGGCTTGGTATGCGTCGAGCCGGTGAGTTATAGCGACGACATCGGCACCGTTATCGTAGTGCTCATTTGCGTGAGCAAGGATGTAGGTTTCACTCGGTGCATCACTCGAAGCGGGAAGCTGTTCGAGATAGGATTCGAAATTCTTTAGCGGCTGTGCATACGCAGCAGTGCCGGCGAGTAGCAGCACAGCAAAGATATAAAGACTGGAAAGGATTCGCAGGGTCATAGCTTCAGCGTTGGCATACTGCCAATTCATACAAAAATTCGAGAGAAATGTTCCTACCGCTATAACCGGATATAAAAGCGGCGCTACTTTTTACCGAGAATTTCCAGAATGATCTTTTTACGCTGATCGTATTGGGCCTTCGTTGTTTCGAGCGCTTCTTCGAGAATATCCGGGTCTGCCGTTGCCGGTGAGCCGCAATGAAACGGCGGCTGCGGGTCATATTGCAGGTACAGCTGATCGAGCTTGGCAGTATTCTCACCGGCTAATAAGGCGCATACTGTTAAGCCGAAGTCGATTCCGGCGGTAACCCCGCCTCCGGTAATTCTATTACGATCGACTACCACCCGCTCCTTCGAGACTTCGACCGGAAAGAGCGCCAGTAATTCGAGCGAGCGCCAATGCGTCGTTGCGCGGTACCCATCCAATAATCCTGCGGCCGCAAGCAGCAGCGCTCCGGTGCAGACGGAAGTCACATACTGCGCGGTTTCGGCTTTTGCCTTAAGAAAGCGTTTATAATCGTCATTCGCTAAGAGCGGCGTCACACCCCCGCCTCCCGGTACGAATAACATATCGACATCCGGGCAGCTGGTAAAATCATATTGCGCTTTAAGAGTAAGCCCGCCATCGGCGATCACATCGCCGCCATCGGCTGAGATCGTATAGATCTCGAACGAGGAAGCATTGACGAAGAGATCGTACGGACCGACGAAGTCCAGCAGTGTAAGATCGGGGAAAAGCAGCATCCCCACTTTCCAGGTTTTCATACTTCTGACAATGAATAAGTGTAGCGGTAGATCGAATGCAGGAAAATCAAAAATGAATGTTCCGGTACTAATATACCGCAATCCATTTACTGAAAATTGTAAAAAATGTCTCGACACTCATTATTCATCAAAAGACCGGAATTTTCTGCGCCCGGGCAGGCATTAACCAATAGTTAAAGAAAGGAGCCCAATATGAATAAAATAGGTATATCGGCGCTTATTATTCTTTGTTCGGTATTGGTTTTCTCTTCCCCCTCGCATTGCCAAAGTATTCTCGAACCATTGTATTATGATGCACCGAAGATACTTTCGCAAGCCCTGGATTCCAACGATCTGCAAACATTTGCAGAAAACGAAGGTATCATTATCGATGAGATCGGCAGCTACGATCCTGCCCTCAACGATTCGCTTCAGAAGGAGATCGCCCGATTGCATCAGCAAGCCGATTCGCTGAATAAGGAAGCAAAAAAGCTCGCCGAGCTTTATAAGAACAAAGCAAAAAAGCTTCACAAGCACGATCTCGATAGCCTCGAGAGCGATGGCAACTTCTTCTTCCGGATGAACCCGGATCTATGGTCAAGCCCGGAGTTTAATATCGAGCCATTCAAAGGATGGGAGCACCACTATGTCCCCCCGGCAAAGCCCGAATTAAAAGGCCGTATAACACCGCCGATCCCGCCCGGCGAATCGCAGCCTTTCCCAGCCTTCCCGAAATGGAAAGTGAAGTGGCTCAATATCCGCTACCAGCAATCCTGAATACTGTTAAAAGACAGTTTATATGGGAGAGGAAATCATTTCCTCTCCTTTTTTTTTGTAATTACATGAGCGCAATTATCGAGCCGGTCGAGACCGGCAAACTCTATGAATTCCAGGGTAAGATTCCCGTTGTTCACGAAAGCTGTTTTCTTGCAGCCGGCGCCCGTATCATCGGCGATGTCGTGCTCGAAGAGAATGTCAGTGTGTGGTTCAATGTCGTGATCCGCGGCGATGTGGAGCGCATCCGAATCGGTAAGAACTCTAATATCCAGGATAACGCCGTTATTCATGTGACGCATTATAAGAACCCGACCGAGGTCGGCGAAAATGTAACAGTGGGTCATAGCGCTGTTCTGCATGGCTGCACCGTGAAAAACGGAGCGCTTATCGGTATTAATTCGGTGGTCTTAGACCGTGCCGTCGTCGGCGAAGGCGCGCTCGTGGCGGCCGGAGCCGTTGTTACGCCGCATACGCATATCCCGGCGGGAATGCTCGCCGCCGGCATTCCGGCAAAGATCATCCGAGCCCTCAGCGATGAAGAACGGCAGATGGTGACCGAGGGCTCGACCAATTATATGAAGTACGTCCGGCATTTCCGGGGCCAGGAAGCTGCTGAAAACTGGGCAATCGGCGAATTTGCGCGATAATTCACAAAATAGTATATTATTATAAACTAAGGGTTTAGAGCAAAATATCCTCAAAAATGAGCATAAAACGGCCCCTCGCTGTCACATTTTATTGATTTTACGTGTCATTACAGTAGTATCGAAAGGCAATATAGACAAAGGTGGAACAATCGAAGTCACATATATTGCCGATGGGGCAGAAACCGATAGATTCCGAATCGATGGGCTCAGAAGAACCCACAGCGAATTCAGCGAATGAATTCATCCCGAGAGCGTCCATTTCTGCCGACCGCGAAACTCAGCTCTTTAAAAACTTTTTATCCGGCGACGACGACGCGTTTCAAACGCTCTACGATGCCTTCGAGCGCTCACTCTATATCTACTGCTGCCGCCTTCTGAAAAACGATAGCGATGCACGCGATATTTTCCAGGACATCTGGATCCGCATGTATAAAATGCGGACCGAGCAGATCGAAGTTCGGCGCTTTTCCGGGCTGCTCTTTACCGTAGCCCGTAACTATTGCCTCAATTATTTACGAGACAATAAATCGGCGTCCAATCTTTCGTTCGACGATATATCGGAAGAGAGCGATATTATCGTCCGGACGAAAGACATCGAAAATGCCGATCTGCGCGAGTTATTGCAGCGGGCGCTTGCCCAGCTTCCGTTTAACCAGCGCGAATCGTTCATTCTTCGCGAGTATGTAGGATACTCCTACGACGAGATCGCCGAGATCATGGGTACCAACGCTGCGAACGTCCGGGCCCGCGCCCATCGCGCCAGAGAACGCCTACGGACGATCATCAGCGCCTGGATGGATCTTCGCTCCGGAGAGAAAGAGTTTTAGAAAGAAAGATTGTATGAATAAGAATATGACAAATCACGATCGCATCAGCTCCTATATCGATAACGAGTTGAGCACCGAACAGGAACAGGATTTCCTGATATCGCTGGCATCGAGCGATGCGCTGCGCAAATCTTTTCGGTCCGAACTGGTCTTAAAAAATGTTATTCACCGCGATGAAGTGCTCACCGAGCCTTCGCGCGATCTTCGGCCCGCTGTCCTTGGCGCTATCGGCATTACGGCCGTAGCCGCCACTGCCGATTCCTCGTCGGCGGCCGCGGCGGGCAAGACCAGTTCTTCCTTCTTTAAGTCGATGTTTGCTACCAAGATCAATGCGATCGTTACGGCTTCTATTATTACAGCTTCAGCACTCGCAGGCTACGGCGTTCGTAGCACCATCAGCGAGGGTCCTGCTCCAGCGTCAGCAACGACGGCTCCGGTAAAAATGACACCGGCCGGCCCCACTATGGAACCACAGACCCTCGAAGTACAGCAACCGGCAACCAATTCTCAAGTGCCAGTTTCTCACGAAAGCGCCCCTGCGAAGACTGCCATCGCAAAAACGGCGGTAAAGAAGGTCTCGGCTTCCAACTCCAAAGAACCTGCTTCTACACAACCGATCAATGTATCGGGCTCGGGTTCGGTAAGCATTCAACCTCAGATAAAATAATAACATAAGCGTAGTTACCTCTGTTATACGTCTTCTGTGATCCCATCTCTACCGAGATGTTGTCGCAGAAGACGTTTTTTTTGAATGCACCGGAACATCGTACATCTCCTCATCCTCTTCTTGGTACTGGCTGCACGGCCATCGGAGGCAGCCTCCCGGTTCTTTACGCCCGATAGTGTCCGCTACAAGATCGATTATCACGATTCCACCATTCTCGGCCGAACAATAACAGTGCATTCGCCTATCGGCTATTTTATAGGCGGCGGCGTTAATTTTCTATCCGTTACCGATAAGGCTCTTCCCTTTCCGCTTTCAAATTACTGCGATGTGTTTATAAAGGGAAAAGGAACGACTCCTTTTTTTCAGGCCGGTATCGATCTGAGCCTTAATAGCGAGGGTACCTTCCATCTTCGCCCCGCGCTGAGTTACCAAAGCCTCGCTACCGATCATACGTGGGGTGAGTACGCCCCGGCCACCGATACAACTGGTGGTGTGCGGCATGAGCGCACGGTGCAGTTCGATCACGTTATTACCAATCATACTACATCACTTGGCTTACAGGCGCTCGTCGAGTGGAAACCGTTTCCGGCCCTTTCGCTTGGCATCGGGCCATCGCTCGATCTGCTGTTCAATAATACTTATGATAAAGTGATCCGCGCCGTTACACCGGGCGATGTGATCTATGTTAATGGCGTACCGACTCGTGAAGTAACGGAAGCCTCGGGCACTCTGCCGAATGCGAATAGTATTGCCGCATCGCTAAACTTCAGAGTAGCGACATCCTTCCCGCTAAGTACCGTGCTCTGTGCCGAACCTTCGGCAGCTTACTCTCTTGCGCTTAGCGGCGTTACTTCTTATTGGAAGATCTCGGCTGTTCAAGCGGGGATAACACTGCGCTATCAGGCGCCCGAAGGGGCCGATACCACGATCACTGTCCGCCATATCGATGTGCCGGTGCGGGTACCGATCGCCGACACCGTAAAACATTCGGTCTTTACAGCATCGGTCGAAGCCTATGCCAATGGCCTCAATGGCGAGCACGAACAGGTTGCGAAGCTGATCGTCGAAGAGGTACGCGCGCGCGATGCCTATCCGATGCTCAACTATATCTTTTTCGATAGCGCTTCTTCGGCTATTGCTCCGCGCTATGTTCAATATACATCTGCCGAAGAAGCAGAGCACTCGTTCAGAGGCTCGTTCGAGCGGCGCGGCGAACGCACGGCCGATCTGTATCTCGAAACACTCAATATTCTCGGTGATCGATTAAAGCATTCGCCGGCAAGCCGGATACGGCTCGTCGGTTCGGGATCGAATACCGGTGTCGAAGAAGGTAATAGCACCATCGGCTTACAGCGCGCCGAGGCTATCCGCAATTATCTCGCTACTATCTGGAAGATCGATAAAAGCAGGGTCAGTGTCAGCGGGAGACTCCTGCCCGAAAAACCAAGCCCGAACACACTCGAGGGACAGGAAGAAAACAGAAGGGTTGAGATCATAGCCGATGATCCGAAACTTACTGACCCGCTGTATGTAACGAACATCGAGCATACCTCCAACCCGCCGAATCTCAGTGTGCTGCCCATCTTCGAAGCGGCAACAGCGCCGATCCGCTACCATGGATCGTTCAAGATCGGAGCAACGGAAGTGTGGTCGTTCGATGGCACGACCAGCGGCGGAGTGCAAAACACTAATTGGCTGCCGACCGAAGAAGCTTTGAACTCGAAGAACGATTCACTCGTGATCGAACTGCGCGCCATCGATGCCACTAATGCTGTTGCTGTCGGGCGCACTTCCATCAAGCTCGAACAGCAGCATACCAGCCGCGACGAAGAACAGCGCATCGATCGCTTCAGCCTTATCCTCTTTGGCTTCGATGAAGCCAAGCTCGGCTCAAAGAACGAGCGTACGCTTTCGATCATTGCCGATGCACTTAAGCGTATCAAACCCAAGCAGATCATTATCAGCGGATATACCGATGAGGTAGGCGACGATGCTCACAATAACGATCTTTCCAAACGCCGCGCCGAAGAAGCGGCGACGCACCTGCGAGTTGAGTTGAAAAAACGAAGCATCGATATTCCGCCGAACATTACCATTCAGGGCCTTGGGGCCAGTGGGAAACTCTACAATAACCGCCTGCCGGAAGGGCGTTTCCTTTCAAGAACGGTTATTATTACGCTCGAACGGTAAGCGGCCATATTCGGCTGAACTCTTATCGTAAAAAACGGAATATATCTATATCATTCTCTGACCCACAGTGACTGTGCTCCGCATATCCGCCACACTGCAGTTGCCCCGACGCTTTCGGCTGATATGGGTATTGCTTCTGCCGGTTATCGCCGCTATTTCCACTCCGGTATTCTCCCAGCCAAAGATTGTTCATATCCAGCCCGATGCCATGGCTCCCGGGATGAGTATTGCCGCAGAATTATTTGCTCCGGCTTCGTCGATCGGTGCTTTTGGCAGCGATGGTATTTATTTACCGCAGGATAAGATCGTGCTCGTTAATCCGCTCGATTCTTTGCGTATCGTCTTCGGCCCGGTCTGTGTCTCATGGAATGGCCGGCTGCTGCAAGTGCCGATCATGACTCCGCCGACGGCAACGCCGGGCGAAGTTCAATTTCGCATTGTTTCCGGCAACAGAAAAAGCGATACGGTATCGATCCTGATTGCCAGCCAGATCCCCCAGATCGATGTCAATGGCAGTGGTATTCTCGGCGATGGGACGATCGGCTCGTTAACGAATCGTAATACGATGGTCGTCGATGTCTTAAAGATCGTCGGTAACGACCCGCTGAGCAGAGGCCTCTTTCAATTTTCTCTTGCCGACCCGGATACCTCCTTAGCGGGCAATCCGCGCTATTTACCGATCACGATCTTAGTCCGCGATTCCGTTTATATCCTCAATGCAAATGTATCGGTCTCGTCTCTCGGTATCGATGGCGGACCGGGCGGCGGCGGCGGCGGGCACGGCTTTCAGGGCATCGGCGGCAAAGGCTTTACCGGCGGTGGAAGCGATTCGGCCGATATAGGTGGTAATACCGGCTCGGCCACTAACCCGACCGATAGCAATGGCGGTGGTGCTATAACCGGAGTACGCGGCGGTGCAACCGTTGATTTCAATAGCGCCATCAACGATCAGGGCGGCGGTGGCGGCACCGGCGCCTGGTACGGAGCAAGCGGAGTGTTTAGCTCGGGCAACGATACTTCACAGGCAGGAGGATATGGCGGCGGCTCTGCGGGCGGCGAGACGGTGGGCGAAGTCTATGGCGGCGGCGGCGGCGGGTTTGCTTCGGCAGGGTTGGATGGCGCCGGTATCGGTTCGAATGGCGGGCAGATAAATGGCGGCAGATTTTTATTACCATTACAAGGCGGTTCGGGCGGCGGCGCAGGAAATGCCGTGCAGGGTTCCGATTCCACTGCCGGCTCCGGCGGCGGGGGGGGCGGGGCGATCTCTATCGTTGCCTTCGGCCACATGAACATTCAAAATTCCTTTATCACGGCCAATGGCTCAGGCGGTACTTCGGGAGTAAATCCGCATGAAGCCGGCGGCGGCGGCGGATCCGGTGGCTCGATATTCCTTTCCGCGCGTACCGGATTTTCGATCGCTAATACAATCTTTTCGGCCGCCGGTGGCAGCGGCGGCGATGGCGGAGACTCAGTTACTGCATCTGCCCGCGGCGGTGATGGCGGCCTCGGGCGTATTGTTACGGCCGGAAGCATCGACCCCGCAGTATCAATAACCGGCGTTCGCTCTTCCGTCCCGACCGTCACCATATCCACATCGAGACTTTCCGGCGCAACTGCTATCATAAGCGGCACCGCCGGAAGCGCTACCGACCTTGAGGATTCCATTCGCATTTACTATCGCGATCATCATAGTCCCTGGCGCTGGAAAGATACTGTTCGCTATACAAAGAATAATCAACTCCTCTGGAGTGCGGAACTGCCGCTCAATCATGATTCGCTGCTTTTTGTAACAGTCTATGAGAAAGTACATGCGCCGCATACCGGTATTGCCGATTACGAACCAGAGTGGCTTACTTCGCATCTATCGAGCGCTGTCATCCCCACTGTTCCCTCGACGCATCTTGTCTTACAAAGCGATACCATTAATTTCGGCTCGATCTATTTTACCGATTGCGATTCGGCCGCTGTTCTGCTTACGAATCTTGGCGAAGCATTTTTAACTGTCAACTCTGTCACTACGACGAATAATAAATTCTCCGTTGTCAAATATCCTTCGACAGTCGGTCTGTACGCATCGGATAGTCTGGTGTTGAAGTTTTGCCCGGGCAGCGAGGGTTGCGATACGGCAACCGCAACGATAACAACGGCCAACGATGGCATTCATACGATCGTGCTTATCGGCTGTGGTATTGCCCGCGATGAGCGGCTGACGGTTACCCCACCCTTTATCGACTTCGGCCGCTTACCACTCGATAGCTGTAAAACGCTTACGCTTACCGTCCGCTCGAGCGGAAAAGATACCGCCCAGTTCTCCCCGCAAAACTTCGCTCTGCCGCCGTTTACTATCGTTTCGCCAACAAGCGATACAGCCATTGCTCCGGGTAAGAGTATCGAAGTGAAAGTGCGGTACTGTCCTGCCGATTCCGGCGCCGTTCATGCAACGTTCATACTCGATGACCGCCGCGATTCGCTCGTTACCTGGGGGATAGGTACGATCAAAATACTGCATACTCCTGCTGTTCTTAGCGGAAGTTTTCTCTGCCCGCATGATTGCGATAGCATTAGAATACTGATCTCATCGGAAGGTAACGATAGCATCGTTATTACCGGTCTTACTAATGGCGCACTGCTTTCTCCTGCCGGGCCGCTTATTATGCCGCCGCACACCGATACCGATATTGTCGTGCAATACTGTGCGCTTGGCTTCCCCGATTCCTCACTTACGGTGAAGTTTATTACGAATGCCCGTTCAGCCGATAAGATCGATTCAAGTATCATTCACTATCATTTATTTGAACTCGCTGCTTCGCTCAGCGGTAAACTTTCCTTCGGGCCGATCTGCATCTCCGATGCCGATAGCTCTACTATTACAATAAGGAGGAATGGAAACGAACCACTTTCTATCGATAGTGTCTGGCTTGCTCACGGACTATCGTTTCATTTCCTTACTCCGCCTTCGAAGGCAACCGATTCGCTCACAACCACAATCATTTTCAATACCACTCACACCGGCACTTCGAACGATACACTGCTGGTGCATATCAGTGCCGGAAGCTGCGATTCGTTATTGCAGATCCCGCTAAGCGGTGTTGCAACTTCAGGCGGGCTTGTCTTCTCCTCGCTCTCTCATGATTTCGGCAGTATCGATACGGGGGCATGCGCAACCGATTCAATCCTTGTTTCATTGCCGTGCGGCTCGCCAATATCATTACAGATACCGGCACTTACGGCTCCCTTTACTCTCGTCAGCCCAAGCAACGGTATACTCGATCTTGCTTCCGGCGAAAGCAAGGCGATCGTCATTCAATATTGCCCGCTCGAAGGAAATCACGATTCACTTTCTTTTGTCCTCGGCGGTGGCAGCGATACAATGCTTACTTTGCTTGGCAGTGGTCAGGTGCAACCTGCTGCTGTCATTCACTATTTCTTACCCGCCATACAGGTAGCTCCGGGGACTATCTCGTATGAGATCGGTATCGATAGCCTCTTCGATGCCACGGGTATCGATACGGTTTCCGGAATACTGAGCTTCGATCCCTTGGTTATCAAACCGCTTTCACTGCGCTCAGCACAAAACTCGTGGTCGGTTATCCAATTCGTGGAAATAACGCCGGGTACGTGCGAATTCAAACTTGCCGGTTCTGCGACACTTGCAAACGGAGCCATTGCCGATCTTTCTGCCGTGGCGTTGTACGCCAGTTCTGCAACGACATCGGTTCAGCTTTCCGAGCTTTCGAGCATTAAGAATGCTTCTGCAAGTTCGAACATCGGTTCTATTACGGTTATAACCTGCTCGAATCTGCCGGGCAATGTCGGCATTGCAGGCCCGTATAGCTTCAACGGGCTTCGCGCAAACCCTGTCACTTCACTGCTAAATTTCTCGGTAACCCTTGGCAACGATGGCCCCCTGCATATCAAGATCTTCGATGTCATGGGTGGGGTTGCCTATGAGCAGAACACCGTTCAATTACGCGGCGACCATCTCTTCTCGATCGATGTTTCATCGTTCTCATCGGGTTCGTACCGGTTACAACTCGATAGCTGGGGCTGGATCGCGGGAAGTTCGTTCATCATTCAGCACTAAGCGGTAATTCTTTTTTTCTCTCGAGATACTCATGATCGCACTTTCAACCTGGAAGCATGGCGTTGTTCCAAATTCCATTGTCTATGATGCCTTAGTTGCGAAAGGCTCGGCGCTCGATGCCGTCGAAGCCGGAGCGCGCTATTGCGAAGCCGATACGACGTGCATGTCCGTAGGGAAAGGCGGCATCCCGGATGATCTCGGCATCGTAACGCTCGATGCCTCGATCATGGATCACGAGGGCAATTGCGGAGCGGTCTCATTTGTAAAAGAGTTTCTGCACCCGATCTCCATTGCGCGCCGCGTAATGGAAGCAACACCCCATATAATGCTTGCCGGCGAAGGAGCCGAGCGCTTTGCCGAAGAGCAGGGCTTTAAGCGCGAAGATCTTTTAACCACCGCTTCACACGAGCTCTATGAGAAGTGGTCGCACCGTCCGGCCGGAATGTCGGTTCGCCTTCGCCGCTCTGATGAAAGCGATAACGAATATATTTTCGAATACGAAGAAGGCGGAGTAAAAAAAGAACTCAATCGTACGAAGCTTTTTCAAAACGAGTCGCATGATACGATCGGCTTACTCGCGCTGGATGCAAGCGGCCATCTTGCCGGAGCTTGTACTACCTCTGGTCTTGCCTTCAAGAAGCATGGCCGTGTCGGCGATTCGCCGATCATCGGTGCCGGCTTATATGTCGATGGCAAAGTAGGCGCTGCTGTTGCAACCGGCAATGGCGAACTGGTGATGCGCGCCTGTTCGAGCTTTCATATCGTCGAACAGCTTCGTCAGGGTATCGAACCGCAGGATGCGCTCATCGCCGCAGTGAACAGGATCAAGAACGATAAGCACTGCACCGATGATATGCAGGTAGGTCTGCTCGTTATCCGGGCCGATGGTGCCTGGGCCGCGGCGAGCATCAGAGATGGCTTCCAATTTGCCCTTGCCGATGCGATCAGCCCGAATGCACTCTGGCAATGCAATGGGATCAGCATTCAACCTGTTACAACTGCCTGATGACTATTCTTATAACCGGAGCAAGCAGCGGTATCGGCAAAGCGATCGCTACAGCGGCTGTCGCTGCCGGGCATACCGTTATACTTGTTGCGCGTTCGGAAGGCAGCTTGCAGGCTGCTGCCACTGAACTCGGTCCGCGCGCCTCTATTATTGTTGCCGATATTACTAAGGCTCTCGATATTATCCGTATTCATCAGACAGTGATCGAACGCTTCGGTGGTATCGATGTGATTGTCAATAATGCCGGCATCGCTCCCTCGCTCAAACTTGAAGATACGACCGACGATATCTGGACGAATACCTTTGCGACGAATGTCGATGCGGCATTTAGAATTATCCGCTCTTTCGTCCCGCAGCTCAAAGCAAGCAAGACGCCGCATATTATAAACATCGCTTCTTCGGCTGCCTTCGAAGGGTTTGCCTACACGGCAGCCTACACTGCTTCGAAGCACGCACTGCTCGGGCTATCGCGGGCTATTGCAAAAGAGCTTGCAAGAAATAATATCTCCGTCACTACTATTTGTCCGGGCTTTGTTCGCACGGCTATTCTCGAGGCCGGCATTGAAAATATCATGAAGAAAACCGGCAAGAGCGCCGCCGAAGCGGAAGCTCAGCTCGGGGCAATGAATAAATTCGGGAAGATCATCGAACCGCAGGAAGTTGCTTCAGCCGTACTCGCCAGTCTTAACGAACCGCTCGATCCGAGCGGCCGCGAGGTGAGCTTATAATGTTCTCCGAAGCGACTCGCGAGCTTATCATCGCAGCGACTCTTTCCGTGAGGCCGGAATATCGCCCCCAATTGCTGGAGCATCTGCAACGTCTTCATACTCAAACACACGTAAGCTCCGCTCACCTCTATGAAGTGTTTTTGCAAACCTATCTTTTCGCCGGTTTTCCTGCCGCCCTCGAATGCGTGAGGATATTAGACCGGGTCTTCGGGTTGACGCATGAAGTACCGAATGAAGATGCAGAGATACTCGCCGCCCCGTACAAAGAATACTTCGAGCAAGGACAGGTGCTTTATAAAAAAGTATATGCCGATAAAGCAAAGCGGGTTCGCGAAGAACTGATCCGCTTAAGCCCGGAGCTTGCGGCATGGTCGCTCATCGAAGGATACGGCAAGACACTTTCGCGTGAGGGGCTCGATTCTATCACCCGAGAGCTTTGTATCGTCGCGCAACTGACAAATCTCGGCTGGGAGCGGCAGTTATTTTCTCATATTCTCGGAGCAAAGAACGTCGGCGCTTCACTTGAAGAGATCACCGGGGCTGCCCATATCGGAGCCAGGGGAAATGAAGAAGCTCTTGCCGTTGCCGAACATCTCATAAAAAAACTTGTTTAAGAGTGACTTTTTATGAAAGCCGGTTTATTCCTATTACTCAGCGCCCTGCTATTGGCAAGCTGTTCGAAGCATGAAGAACAGCCGCCGGAACATTCGAGCTATTCCTATTCGCTCGATGGCGCGCGCGCGATAAGTGAGATTGGCTCCCCGACAAGCGTTACCGCCCTTACCCTCCCTGCTCCTCAACTGCCGACTACCGCTCCCCTTCCACTTTTCGGACAAGATACCAACACCTTCGTTATCGCCCAAGGCACGATCATCACCATCGGCAATACTCACTTCGCCCGTATTCTTGCCCGCTCGAGCGATTCTTCGGCGATCACCGAACTTCTTGCCGATAGCGCGGCGCTCTATGCTATCCATCTTAACGGGCATATCGATTGTTTTTCTTTCGATGGAAAGCAACTATGGTCTGCTTCGCTTGCTACTATGCCAAAGCCCGGCGCTCTTCTTAGCGGCCGTGATCTGATCGTCATGGGAGATTCTGCAATTACTGCGATAGAAAAATCGAACGGCACTCCAAGCTGGAGTTATCATCCGAAGCTCTATCCTGTCGCCCTGGCGCTCGATAATGCAAAACAGCGAATCATCCTTGGCCTGAGCGGTAACGATGCACTCGCTACCGATAGTATTATCATTCTTGGTTACGATGGAAAGGCGCTTTCTTCTTTCGCACTCGAGCGGGCACGCATCACCTCGAATATTGCCTTGCTGGCAGAAGGCAAATTTGCGCTTGGCTATGTAAGCGGCACGAATGATAAAGATGGCAGGAAGCAGCCGATGCTTGCGGTCTGCTCCATCGCCGATAATGCAACGGTGAAAAAGCTATGGGGGCGGCCCATAGAATATCTTGTCACTGCTATCGCTGCAACAACGAAATTTATTCTTGCTTCGGGTTTTCGCGAAACCGCAGGCGATCTTATCAGCGGCATCGATGCATTCGGCCATGCCGATTCCACACTGCTGTGGAAGCGCCGCTTTAGCTATCCCCTCGTTGCGATCACGACGGTTTCGCCGCGCTATGCTTATGTGCCGTTTACCTTCAGCACGCAGGCAACCGTACCGACGAAAACGATCGCCACGGTGCTCGATCTTATCAATGGCGCTACGACTTCCGAAGTGCCGGTACCCGGCGCCGAAGCCGGTATGGTGCAGGGCGCTGCCATGCCTATCGAAGGCTGCCTGGCCTATGCCGATCGCGCGAAGCCCACGCTCTATTTTCTCAAACCATAACGCATGTCGCTCTTTAACCGCCTCGTAGCCGGGATGCTCCCGGTGATTCCGAAACCGATCGTTCGAAAGGTCAGCTCGCGCTATATCGCGGGTGCAACATTGCCGGAAGCTATTGCAACGGTTCGCCGTCTCAATAACGAAGGCGCGATGGCTACGATGGATGTACTCGGCGAATACATCAAGAATATTTCCGAGGCGGCTGAGAATACAAAGTATTCCATCGAAGTGCTCAAGGGTATTCACAACGAGAAGGTAGATTCCAACCTTTCGATCAAGCTTACATCGCTTGGCCTTGGGCTCAACGATGCCGAGTGCGAACGCAACGTCCGCGCCATCTTAGATACAGCTGCCGCTAATGGCAATAATTTTGTGCGCATCGATATGGAAGATTCTTCCTATACCGAACGCACGATCAACCTTTACGATAAGCTTCGCAAAGAATATCCGAATGTCGGCGTTGTATTACAGGCATATCTTCGCCGCACGGAAACCGATATTAAGCGATTGATGGATGGCGGCAAAACAAATTTCCGTTTATGCAAAGGCATTTATATCGAGTCCGAAACGATCGCGTTTAAAGAACGGCAGGAGATTCGCGATAATTATTTAAAGTGTCTCGATCTGTTATTTAGTGGCGGCTCCTACGTCGGTATTGCTACTCACGACGATTACCTGACTTCTCATGCCGAGCAGATTATCGCCAATCACCGGCTGACGCACAGCCAGTATGAATTCCAGATGCTGCTTGGGGTACGCGAGCCACTGAGAAGATCGCTTATCGCCTCGGGTCACCGCCTGAGAGTCTATGTACCTTTCGGAGCCGATTGGTACGGTTATTCCATCCGCCGCCTTAAAGAAAACCCGAGCATGGCCGGGTATATCGTCAAGGCGATGTTCACCGGCAACTAAACGATGTACTTCAAAAAACATTTTACCCTTGCCGAAGCGCTGGCGCTGCTTCCAACGGTCATCGGGAAGTTGGAAACGATCGCCCGCATAAAGCAGCAGCTCGATGCCAAAGGCTACGATGTTTTTAAGCATCAGTATCTCGGCGGCAGCGGGCCCAACGGACAAAAATTTTTCCCGAACGAACTCGAAGAACTTATTGAGATCGTAAAAGACCTCAATGACGAAGGTATTGAGATCAAAGATCTCGATAAAGGCCTGATCGATTTTCCCCATCTTCGCCCGAACGGCGAGGAAGTCTTTCTTTGTTATAAGCTCGGCGAGTCTACGATCGTTGCCTGGCATGATCTTAGCGAAGGGTTTCCCGGTCGGCGGCCGCTCGATGAGCTTTAAGAATATTCACTCTTATCCTATGAAGAACCTCTACCGTTTTTTCCTGGTCGCCATTGTCGCGATCTCCCTGCTTGGTTTGCAAAGTTGTAAAAAGGACGATAAACCGCAGAGTGCCGAACAGAAGGTCGATAGCGCGATGAAGAATCAGCCGGCCGCTACAACAACGACCGATACCTCGAAGGCAGCCGCTGCTAGTTCGATGACGCTTAATGACAAAGCTAAAAAAGGACAAGCGATCTTTTATAATGCCGGCTTCGGCAAGATGAAAGCTTCCTGCGCTATGTGCCATAGCGATGGTACCGATAAAACCAAAGACGGCCATACCCGCCCCGGCCATACGCTTGCCGGTGTTGCCAGCCGCACTGCTACCTGGAATGGTATGTATAAAGGCGAAGATCTGAAGAAGAATGCGTATGGCGCCCGTATGTGTGCTGCCGGTTTTCAGGAACGTGCGGCCGGAAATATGGAAAAAGCTCTTTCAGCCGATGAAGTCGATGCACTCAACGAGTACTTCGCTGCTATCAATGCTAATCCGGGAGCAATGACAAATAACCTTTCGATCAAGTGGGTAACGAAACCCGTATTCAGTGAGGACGAGCAGCTCGATGAAAAGCTAACTAAGCCGGCAGTCAAAGCGATCATGAAGCTTCCGGGAGATCCAGGCAAAGGACAGACCGTCTTCCAGGCTGCCTGCGCAAGCTGCCACGATATTAAGGCAAAGAAGGTCGGACCTTCGATGGTCGATGCAGCACAAGACATGAATTTCGTGGCTCAATCGATTCGCTGTGGCTCAATGGCAATGCCCTTCTTTGCGAAGGACGTGCTGAACGATCAGCAGATCGCCGATGTGGTCGCTTATATCCAAAGCTCCGTCGGCAAGTAACCACCTAAAATGTATCCTTTTCCCCATCTTCGCGTAAGGGTGAAGATGGGGATTTTTTTTATTCATAGGTCTGTCATACCTGGTATGAGAAAAAGTATTGTTGCAGCGGCTCTCCTGCTCGTTCTCTCGGCTAACGCTTTTGCGCAATCGAAACTGCTGATCCCGATGGATCTTGAGCAGAACGATCATCTTAAAGCCTATGGCATCTGCTATTGGGCGCTCACGAAGAGTATCCAGATCGATTGGCTGCTCAATTACCGCGGTGGTAGTTTTATTACCGATTACTCCGATATTCTCGCCGCCGAGTGTCGCATTCGCGGCGTTACCTATCAGCAGATCGATGGTTCGAGCGCCAGCTCTATTTATAATCTGGTACAATCGCCGGATAAGAATATGGACGTCGAAAAGCTGGAAAAGGCGCCAAAGATCGCCGTCTATGTTCCGCCCGGATTTCAACCCTGGGACGATGCCGTAACGCTCGCGCTCGATTATGCCGAAGTGCCCTACGATAAAGTGTGGGACGATGAAGTGATCGGCGGTAAGCTCGCTACCTATGACTGGCTGCATTTGCACCATGAAGATTTTACCGGCCAGTATGGAAAATTTTACGGAAGTGCGCGTAACGAAGCCTGGTACCAATCGCAGGTGCGGATGCTCGAAGCCGAAGCAAAAAAACTCGGCTTTAATAAAGTAAGCGAACTCAAGAAAGCCACCGCGCGCAAGATAAAAGAATTTGTCGGTAACGGCGGGTTTCTTTTTGCCATGTGCTCGGCAACCGATAGCTACGATATTGCACTCGCTGCCGATAAAACCGATATTTGCGATGCCGTCTTCGATGGCGACCCCATCGATCCGGATTATGCGTCGAAGCTCGATTTCTCTAAAACACTTGCCTTCGAGAACTTCAAGCTCATCACGAGCCCCATGGTCTATGAGTATTCCGATATCGACGTCCAGCAGCCCGAGATCGGCGCACAGGATAACGACTATTTTACGCTCTTCGATTTTTCCGCAAAGTTCGATCCCGTACCGGCAATGCTTACACAGGACCATGTAAATGTCGTGCGCGGCTTCATGGGACAAACGACGATGTTCCATAAAGCAAATATCAAAAAGACGGTAACGATCCTCGGCGAGCGCGAAGGCACCGATCAGGTACGCTATATCTATTCGAATTTCGGCCGCGGCTTCTTTGCCTTCTACGGCGGCCATGACCCCGAAGATTACCAGCACCAGGTAGGCGACCCGCCCACCGACTTAAAGCTGCATAAGAACAGCCCGGGCTACCGGCTAATCTTGAATAACGTCTTATTCCCGGCAGCGAAGAAGAAAAAGCTGAAGACTTGAGTTGGGTATGGGGTATGGGGTATGGGGTTTGTGTTGATTCTTGCGATTCGTTAACGACTTTCTTGCAATTCAATGTCCGCAACCTATTATGTTATTTATCCTTTATTCCATAAAGATTTTAGTCTATCTATAGCGGCTTCGAAGAATAGGTATTCTGGCCCCTTTAGAGCATCCCAATCTTTTATCCATTTGAAATCCGGGTCAGACCCAATTTCCATATAGGTGTTGTGATTACTCAGTTTAAAAACGGCCTTATTTACCCGCTCCCAAAGATCACTATAATCTTCTATTCGTAGTTCGGGAAGGTTATCTACAAGCTCGTGAGCGAGTTCATTCCTATGTTTCCTCAATTCCTGAATTGTATCAAAATCCGAATTTTCTATACATTGCATTTTATCTCTTAAGTACATAAGCGAGGCTTCAAAAATATCTTTATGAAGCGACTTGACGTCCTCTTTGTAAGATTTAAAAGGCAAACCCGGTCCAAAAATTACGTCAAGATAAAAGTATTTAATCGGTTTTACAATCATGGTTTTAAGTATTTCGTAGGCAAGCAGAGTCATTCCGACATACGTCAAACGACGTGTAAGCTCTTCCGGACTCAGACTCTCTATTGATACATCCTCAGGCCTCAAACTGTGTAATTTTATTTCCATTAATTTGTCGTCACCCTTTCTGTTTGCTGACTAACCTTATCTCGTTCTAACTGGTAGCTAACATCTCGGCCCCTACTTACGATCTTACCGGTTACATTGACATCAACATCGTTACCGGCGTTACTACCCGGTTCGTTCCTACTGGCGAGTGAGCGTTGTGTTTGCATAACGACTTGCCACCGCTGGTGGTTGAGTGTATACGAAGTTGGTTCGGTACTCATTCCAAACTGAAGGTGCGACACCCGCCGTGGCGAGGAGGAATCCCTGACGTCCTCATAAATCGTCTTAAGCGTTATCCGCTATCTTATCTTCATGATTTTCCACGAATAAGAGTCCAATATCTATCTTGAGCGTTTTGGCGATCTTTTCTAAATTATCTACACTGATATTAACGGTACTACGCTCTAAAGCGGAAACATAATTCACGCTTAGCCTTGACCGTATTGCCAACTTCTCCTGGCTCCAGCCCAGTTGCATACGATAGAATCTGATATTTTTTCCAATCACCTCTATTGCTGACATTGGAGAAAATTATTTATATTTATACCAAGTCCACATATACCCAAGTAGTATACATTTTTTTTTCCTTAGGATACATATGGGTCATTAATAAGCGTGCCATATATGGCACAGCGTCATATTTGCAAATATACGTTGTGCTGTATATGGCTCATCGGAAAATCGTTGGGGACAATATCCGTCGAATCAGACAAGAACTCGGATGGAGTCAGGAGCAACTTGCTGATAAAGCATTTATGGGCCGGTCTTATATTAGCCGGTTAGAATGCGCTCAGGTAAATGTCAGTTTAGATACCCTTGCGATTATTGCTAAAGCGTTGAAGGTTGGATTATCTGCCTTATTAGATGGAATTAAGTAGGTGTATTGCTACCGCCATTAAACCAGAATAAATTTCCCGCATCCATCGTTTACACCATTCTATGATCAAAGCCATTGTATTCGATCTCGATAATACGCTTGTTGATTTTATGACGATGAAGCGGCGGGCTATCGAGGCGGCCATCGATGCTATGCTCGATGCCGGACTGACGCTTTCGCGCGAGGAGATTAAATCCCGCATCGATACGATCTATCAGGAGCGCGGCATCGAATACCAGAATATTTTCGACGATCTGCTCTTCGGCCTCTTCAATAAGATCGATCACCGCGTACTCGCTTCCGGCATTATCGCCTACCGCCGTGCCCGCGAAGCAGCGCTCAAGCCCTACCCGCACGTTACCGCTACGCTTATGCAGCTCATGCGCCGCGGTATTAGGCTTGCCGTGCTTTCCGATGCCCCAAGTAGAGAAGCCTGGCTGCGCTTATGCTTCATCGGCTTTCATCATATCTTCGAGACGGCCGTCACTTTCGACGATACCGGCAAGCGCAAACCCGCACCGGAGCCCTTCTTAAAAGTACTGGAGCAGCTCGATGTAAAACCGGAAGAAGCCCTGATGGTTGGCGATTGGGCCGAGCGCGATATTATCGGCGCGAAATCAGTCGGCATGAAAACGGCGTTCGCCCGCTATGGCGATTCCTTCGGCACCAAGGAGCACAATGCCGATTTCGAACTGGCCGATATTTCAGAGCTTCTGGAGATTGCGATCTAAGCCATGCCCGAATACATCGAAGGCCGCGCCTTTACCCAGGAAGATCTTAGCGAAGGGCTTGCTACTTGCAATTATGAGGACTGCACCTTCAACGGCTGCGATCTGAGCGGTATGAAGCTCAATAACTGTGTCTTTATCGATTGTGTGTTTACCAGTTGCAATCTCAGCAATGCCAGCGTGAAGGAGACCGGGTTTCGCGCCGTGAAATTTATCGAAAGCAAACTCACCGGCGTAGATTTTTCCGAGATCAACGACATGGTAGTCGATATGTCGTTCGATCATTGCATTCTCGAATATGCGTCCTTCCTCGGGCTGCACATGAAGAAGACAACGTTTAACGAGTGCTCGCTCAAAAGCGCCGTCTTTGAAAATGCAGACTTCTCCGGTTCGAGCTTTGCCGAGTGCAACCTCGAACGTGCCCTCTTCCTAAATACTAATCTCGAAAAGGCCGATCTTTCTACCGCGTATAATATCGCCCTCGATCCCGAAGAGAACCGCCTGAAGAAAGCAGCGTTCTCGCTTAGTAACTGCACCGGCTTACTCGTTAAATACGATCTGATCTACAAATGATCTTCGGCATAGGCATCGATACGATAGAAGTAGCGCGCATCAAGCAGACGATCGAGCACTACGGCACGCAGTTTACCGGGCGCATCTACGGTGAGCACGAAATCGCTTATTGCCAGAGCCGTGCAAAGCTCTATGAGCATTTCGCCGCCCGCTTTGCCGCCAAAGAAGCTTTTGCTAAAGCATTGGGCACAGGTGTTCGCCGAGGTTTCCGGTGGAAGGAAGTAACGGTTCGCAATGCCATGAGCGGAAAGCCGCTTATCGAACTGCAAGGCAGTATGATCGAACGAGCCAGCTCACTTATTAAAGAAGAATATAACTGCCAGCTTTCGATCACGCACACAGCTGAAATTGCGGAAGCTATAGTAGTGATCGAAACGTTGTAACGATTAGATGGGCACCACCGCCCTTCCTTGGCGTCACTTAACCCCCTCGATGACCATGCAAGGCGAATTTTTCGATGTACCGAATATCAAGCCGGGCGATGAGCTTCCGGCCGAACCGCCCTCAGCCGCCGAACGCTCGCGCCGCGGCCTGAAAGATTTTACCATCCCGAAATTATATCACTCGATCTCCGAAGTCAGCACGATGACCGGCATCGAGCAATACGTTCTTCGCTACTGGGAAACGGAGTTCGACGACCTGCGCCCGCACAAGAACCGCGCCGGCAACCGCATCTACGCCGAAAAAGACATCAAGCTTATCTTCCGCATTAAAGAGCTGCTGCGCAACGAACGCTATACCATCGAAGGAGCAAAGCACGTCCTTAAAGAAGAGCGCGAGGAAGAACGCAAGACTCAATCCGAACCGGCACCGAAGCGCATCGAAACCGATAAATCTCAACTAATGATCATCCCTCCGCCGCCGCCAAAAGAGATCAGCGTAAAGCGCGAGGACATTGCAGAGCTACGCCAATCGCTCGTAAAGCTGCGCGAGTTGCTTTCGCGCTAAGCATTCTCTATTCAGATACTACACTCTCAGCGAACCTCGAAATCCTCTGGCCGCATAGTAGGAATCTGCGCCATTGTGATAGTAGAATACTGTATTATAGCGGCGATCGCAAAAAACAGCGCCTCCGAGTTTTCTGATTTTGGTAGGCGTTAATATCCAGCTTGAAGTTTTCTGGTCGAACTCGCCAAGTTCTTGCAGGTTTCGGTATTCTTCTTCGCTTAGTATATCGATACCTATTTCTTCGGCCATCGTCAGCGCATCGCTCTTCGGCTTATTCTCTTTGCGCGCATTTAATGCGGCGCGGTCGTAACATAAACTGCGGCGCTCTTTAGGGCTCTCGGCCGAGCAATCGTAGAAAATATATTCACCCGCTTTTTTATCAAAACCTATAACATCGGGCTCGCCGCCGGTACGTTCCATTTCTGAGAGTGACCATAGTTTAGCGCTCTGCTTTTCAAGCTTCTTCTGCACATCGGCCCAGTCGATACCTTTATGCCGGTTCTTATGCTTCTCAAAACGGGCTTGCAATGTTGCAAGCAAACTCTTTGTCTGCTCGGCGGTGAGATTCTTTTTAGTAGCAGCCATAGCAGTGTATTAGCGATGCTGGTCGATTAGGATAACATTTCCATCGGGGTCGGTGAGCATGAGGCTAGCCGGACCGGTAGTGCTCTCATCAGCTTCGCTAAGCAAAGGAATAGCATTCTGTTTTAAATGCTGTTGTATCTGGCGCACATCCTCAAAGGGATCGACATTCTTTGCATTTTCATCCCAGCCCGGATTAAAGGTGAGAACATTTCCCTGAAACATCCCCTGGAAAATTCCTATAAGGGCATTACCATTCTTCATGATAATGTAATTCTTCATATCGCCGGCAAAGGCGGTAAAGCCGAGGTTCTCATAAAATGCTTTGGAAGCCGCCAGGTCCTTGACGCTCAAGCTCATCGAGAATGCTCCTAAATTCATTTGCTCTCCTTTGATAATGGTTTGATTATACTATACGGTGCTGCTAAAATACGATACTCAAATACTACTTCCCGTAACTGCTAACTAACTCCATTGCTTGCTTAAATCGCGGCGTCGCAATATTCTTTGTAACCTCATTCAAATGTACGAGGGCATATTCTATTTTTCTATCCTCAGGCGTAAGATCCATCTCACCGGCCCAGATCTTATTGTGAAAATCTCTGAAGTCATGCTTTGTTGCAGTCTCTATATCGATAGCGACCTTCTTATGATGAACAACCACAAGGAAGACAGCAAAATAGGAAACGTGCATCACCTGACGCATGAGATAAAACCGGGCCCGCTCATATTCGCTTGGCTGGCGACCGAAGTAATTTGAGAGTAGATCTATCTCATCGTCATCACTGGCAACGGTAAAATTAGCAACGATGGATAGATCGGAATAGCGGTCGTTATTAAAAGCGGCCTCCCAATCGGAAAGCCAGGGCCGCGTACCATCGAATAAAATATTTTCTGGCTTAAGGTCATTATGTGAAGACACTAGCTCATCAGTTGAGCGAGGATAGATAGCGGCGATTTCATTCAGGGCAGCAATAGGATTCGTTGCCATCGCTTCCGGCACAATAGCTGCCTGCTGCAACATCTTAGCGAAGCGCACCGCTGTATCGATACTATGAATTGTTTTTGCAAATAACGGCAGTGAGTGCAGCCTTTTAAGCAATGGCGCTAGTTGCCGGTTCGCTTCGGTAAGTGGAAAGGGCGCGAGTTCTATATAATCGGTAATATGAATTGCATCCTCGACACCGGCATAATAGACCTTCGGGGCAATCCCTGCTTCGGCCGCCGCTTTCATAGCGGAATAATAGGATAAGGTTGGGTCCTGTAGTGTATCGGTACGGGCAATCTTGAGCAGGTATGGCTTACCGTGCACGACGATGCGGTACACCAGTGCATTGCTGAGGCCGGTGGTTAATTCTTTACAATCCTCGAAGTCCGAAACTCCGAAGGCGATCTGAAGGGTATTTTTTACTGCGGGAAGGTTATGTTCGGCTATCATAGTATGTATTGGTTGGTGGCTGCAGGTTCATAACACGGCCTTGTTCCCATGCACGAACTGATACTACGGCCATCATGTTTTTTCCGGGCGCCGAAATTCCGCGCCCTACAATACCCGCTTATGAGATCACCCCTTATTGTTGTTGCTCTATCCTGCATCACTCTCTTTTTCTCTGCCTGTACTTACATTACAAAAGTAAGCGATAGCCAGGCCTACGTATCTTCCATCGATGCTGAAATTCTCAAGCGGCATCTGTCAGTTATCGCAAGTGATAGCCTCGAAGGCCGCGAGATGGCTACCGAAGGAGAGCATAAAACTACGGCGTATATCTCGGGTGTCTTCCGCAGTATCGGTCTGAAGCAGCCAATGGGTACAAATAATTATTTGCAGGGCTTTGAGGTCGTAAAAGATTCTATCGTTGCGGCAACTATACAGATAGATGGTAAGACGTTCTCTCTTTTCACGTATGGCCGTATCGAGCCCTGGCTAAACAACACCGCCGATCTTTCTACTTCAGAGATTGTCTTTGCAGGCTATGGCATCGATACCCTACAATATAATGACTATGCGAACATAGACGTTAATGGAAAGACGGTATTGATCTGCGACGGAGAGCCGAAAGCCGATTCTAGTCATTTCAGTCATTACATCATTACCGGCACGACTAAGCGTTCGCCTTGGTCGCGCTACCCGAATGGCGATTCAAAAAAACTCGCGGCTGCAAAAGCTCATGGAGCGAAAGCAGTATTTGTATTTGATCCTTCGCTCGATACGATTGCGGCTTCTTATATTCGCTATGCCGTCGGTGGTTTCCACCCACCTCATAGCGAAGAAACCGAGCAGAATAATATCTGCATGGTCATTGGTAATCCTATCGCAAAAGTATTGCTCGGCGAAGCAAAGTATAATGAGATCTTTTCACTCCTTCATAGTAAAAAAGGATTACCGACTTCTTTTACTATTGAAAAACCACTGCAGTATCATTTCAAAAAAGAGACCGCCCATAAAACCTCAAATAACGTAGTCGGCTATATCGAAGGGACCGATAAGAAAAACGAATATGTCATCGTCTCCGCGCATAACGATCATCTCGGCACACATAACGGTATGATCTACCATGGTGCCGATGATAACGGCTCCGGTACATCCGGATTAATGGGTATTGCTCAAGCCTTTGCTACTGCGGCATCTAAAGGGATGCGTCCGCGCCGCTCAGTGATCTTTCTTTCGGTGACCGGCGAAGAGAAAGGTCTTTTCGGTTCGAAGAATTATGTTGCCCATCCGCTCTTTCCACTAGAGCAAACCGTTGCCGATGTAAATACGGATATGATCGGACGAGTTGATTCAGCTCACGAAGCGCGGCGCGATTCCAACTACCTATATGTAATTGGCGCCGGAAGACTCAGCTCTGAACTCTATACAATCAATGAGCGCAATAACAAAGAGCATATCGGTTTGAAATTAGATTATCTGTTCGATTCGTTAGACGATCCGAATAGATTTTACTACCGCTCCGATCACTATGAATTCGCGCAGAAGAACATCCCGATCGTTTTTTATTTCGATGGCGTGCATAAAGATTATCACCGCCCGAGCGATACCTTCGATAAGATAGATTTTCCGCTAATGGCTACGCGCGCCCGGCTTGCCTTCTTAACTGCCTGGGAAATAGCGAATCGTGATGAACGCTTGAAAGTGGATAGGACCGATCACTCGCCGCCGGCTAATTAGCACCAAGCTTCTTAAGCATATACGACCAGTGAATGTGCTCAGGCTCGAGTTCGTGTAATTTCCGGAAATAGGCGATAGCCTGTTTCTTATTACCAATACATTTATATAGCTCGGCAAGATTTTCATATGCTAATGGTGATTTTGGGTATTCACTTATAGCAAATTCATAAATGGCAATAGCATCGGTTTGCTTCTTTGCTCTTCTTAGTTCATCCCCGGTGTAATTCAATTGCTGCTCATTAAAGATAAGCATACTATCTTTCGAATCTTTAAGGCGGTGATATAACTGGATAGCGGCGGCTGCTCCTTTTGCAATAGCAACATCCCTGATCGTATCGAAGAGCGCCCATGGATACTTATACGGCTTAATGGCATACGTTGAGTCGAGGATATGCAGGCCTATATCGGTCACGATATTATTGGCATTCGATAATACTACTACACCATAGCCCTTCTTTTTATCGAGTCCTATGAACGAGCGGTAACCACCGGTACCACCATCCTTAAAGAGGATCTGCCGGTCGTGATCGTCCCAAAGGGTCCAGCCTAAAGTGACGTAACCATCGTTGCCGTCTTTTTTTGCTTGCTTCTGATGCGATAATTCCATGGCGGGCAATAAGTCGGTTTTCACGAGTCCCAGATTAGCCGCAGCGAACCTTAGCATATCATTCAGGTCGGAGCGCAAACCGCCGCCTCCGGCCAAAGGAAAATCCCAATGGCTGGTTGACCGGCCATATTCTGTATATCCTTTTGCTTCGGTGAGCTTCAATGATGACGGGCGCTTAAAGAATGTATGATTCAATTTCAGCGGTCTGCAAATATCCCGCAGGACTAATGTATCAAATGGCATGTGGCCCGCAGTCGATAAGATATCGCCGAGCAGCGCATAACCGATGTTCGAATATTGCCACCTGCTATCGATATCCCTATTGAGTGTTGCACTTGAAAGATATTCGTACAGATCGGGGCGGTCGTAATCGGCAAATGGATTATCCGGATCTTTAGAATCGATATTGGTTGCATTTCGCGGCAATCCCGACCTATGGGTAGCTAAACTCAGTAACGAGATCTGTTTCCCATTTCTTACTGGAGCCGTTATCGTTTTCGGAAGATAAGTAGAGATGGGATCGCTTAGATTCACCTCTTTTTTTAAAGTCATATCTGCCAGGAGCAGCGTCGTAAAGACTTTCGTGATAGAACCAATTTCATAGACCGTACTTGCATCCGGTGTTCTCGGATCGGTATCGCTTAGCTTTCCCTCAGCTATTACCTGCTTCCCCTTAGCATCGATAATACCAACGATTATACTTCTGCTGCGCTTAGCAGCAATTTCCTGCTTAATGATCGCCCTGATACTATCGGCCGGAAGCTGTGCGTACGCAGAAGCTCGTGCCAATAGCAGCATGGCTATAAAAAGATATTCTTTCACGCTGTGGGATACTATCAGGATGAGAGATAGTTACAGCAGATGTTTTAGGCGTCCGGAATATTCGGCTCCACGAGCGAGGCCAGCTTTAATAGCGATTCCTGCCAACCCAAATAACACATCTCTACCGGGATCATATCGGGAATGCCTTCTTGAATTACTTTCAATTCGGTGCCGCAGATCACTTGCTTAAGCCAGACCGAGGTGATCATTTCTCCGGGAAGGTTTGGGTCGTCGAATTTATCGCTATATTTCAAAAACTCGTTCGGCTTTACTTCGAGATAATTACCACCGAAGGAATGGCTATTGCCGGTAGAGAAATTAATAAACGACATCTTGAAGCTGCCACCTTCTTTGACTTCCATGTGATGTACCTGGCATAAGAAGCCATACGGCGGAAGCCAATAGGTCATAGCATCGGCATTGGTAAACGCACGATACACTTTATCCGGGGATGCTTTAATTACGCGATGTAAGGTAACGGTACTTCCCATAGTACGTTAATAATTGTAAAGAGAAAATAACAGCCTGAATATTGGATGGTTCGCTATACTAATCCTCCAGCCCCTTGCCATCGAGAATATTCGGCGTGTATTTTTCAATGCGGGCTTCGCGGGTTTTGGCTTGCTTGGCAGAGGAGAAATAGAGCAGGTAGCCGCGCTGGCGGCCGGGTGTTAATTCAGTAAAGGCTTTCTTGAGTTTTGGGTTTGCTTTTAGCGCCGCTTCGAATTCTTCCGGCATTTCGAACTGTGAGGTCTTTTTCATCTCCACCTTCGCACCGGATTTCTCAACTTTGATCGCTTCCTTCATGTAGGCTTTTATACTTGGTTCGAGTTTTTTGATCTCGGCAAGACTCGTAAAGCGCATCTGCCGGGCGGCCTGTACATCTTTGGTTTGCTGAATGAGAATACCTTTCGGATCTTTTAAGAGCGCGCCTTTCATAAACAGCAGCGCACAGTACTCCTTAAAACCATGCATAAGGAAGACATTCTTGCCTTCGAGCGAGTAGCAGGGATGCCCCCATTTTAATTCTTCATCGAGCCCGGTGCTTAAAGCGATCTCGCGCAGCTTTTTAAATTCGCTCTGCCACTTGCCGGCTTTTTTGAAATAAAAATCTACTTTCGGATTCATAGCTAATAGTTATTTTACCATCGGCTTCAGCGTACGGCTTGCCGGTCTGAAATACCAGGAAGTCAGGGTCAAGAGTAAAAGTAGCAGCGCCGGTAATAGTTCGGTGATCGCATTCCCGGATGCAATGTGCGAAACGATAGCGCCGCTCATTGCAAAGAAGAAACCGGCATAGGCCCATTCTTTTACCAGTGGAAATTTCGGCACGAGTACTGCGACGACCCCGAGCAACTTCCAGACGGCGAGAATAGTAAGGATATACACCGGATAGCCGAGTTGCACTACACTATCGAGACCACCGGCGCCTTCTTTGGCTCGGAATAACTGCACGCTGCCAGTCGATACCATTCCAAGTGCCAGCCAGAGCGTTGCTACCCAATAGATGATCTTCTTTGCTTTAGACATAGTCGTATTATTTTAATTTTTCTGCGATCTCCTGCAAGCGGTTATGCGCCCAGTTAGCGCCCTGGGCGAAGGGCATCTTCAGCATTTCATCCCGATGCGCTACCGAGCGAAATACACTTAAAATGGTGAGCTTGCTTGTCTCTTCGGTCAATGCTTCGAAGTCCAGGAATTCGAGTTGAATAGAGAACGGAGTATGTTCCATTTCGAAGGTACGAGTGATCTTGCGGTTCTCCTCTATCTCATGGATCGTACCGTTAAAGCCATGCTCATTGCCTTTGTAATCGGTAGTGATAAAATGATAGCTCCCATGCGGTTTATTCTCGAGCTTCATCACTTTCGTACCCATCCATTGCTCGAGTAACTCTGCTTCGGTATAAGCTTTATAGAGCAGTTCGACCGGCAGATCGAACTCCCGGGTCACTACTATTTCCTGCTTACCGGCCTCGGCCGTTACCTGCGTTTTCATTTCCATACTTATTTCTTTCCTTTATAGTTTTTCATTACCGATTCCAACTTCGAGAAGCGCGCTTCCCACATGGCGCGAAACGGCTCGATAAAGTCTGCTATTTCTTTCATCTTCTTAGGGTTCAAATGGTAATAGATCTCCCTGCCGGTGCTTTCCTGCTTCAATAAGCTGCACTCGGTAAGAATCTGGATATGCTTGGAGATGGTCTGCCGCGAAGAATCGAAGTGCTGGGCGATCGCACCGGGAGTCAGCGCCTGCATGGCAAGCAGTGTCAGGATAGCTCGCCGGGTGGGGTCGGCAATAGCCTGAAAAACATCTCTTCTTGTTTCCATGATAGCACAAACGGAAATGCGCAGTCAAATGGTTGCACATATTTGCAACTATTTGACTGCGCATTTTTAATATCAAGGACACTATTTATGCACAGGTTTACCTGCTTATTCCTTAGTCATTCGGATTATTCCCTCCTGTTTCCAAACTACTGTATATTTGTTATGTAATAATCCTATAGATTATGAAAATATCGGCTCGATCTTTCCTTTTGCTTTTTGCAATTTCCTTTGTCGGTTTTTCCGCAGTGGCTAACGATTTGAACCTTGATTTCGAGCAGGTCGGGTATAAAGGTATACCTAAAGGATGGTATGTTGGTGGCGGAGGCAGATCGGATACGGATCTCGCAGGGTACATAGGAGAAGTAGATTCAAAAATTACGCACTCGGGCAAGTATTCTCTCCATTTGAAATATATTAAAGGCGATGCTTTCGGCGTCGGGACATCCACTCTCCCCGTTGGGCCTGTGAGAGGTAAAATGATTCGCTATAGCGGATGGATCAAGACCCGCAATGTAGGAGGCACAGCAAAGCATAACTTTAATGGTTATGCAGGGCTTTGGATGCGAGTGGATGGCCCTGATCATAGAACTCTTGCCGGGAATAATATGCAGGATAGCTTAGTCAACGGCACTCGCGACTGGGAGCATTTCTCCTTTGAAGTGCCAGTGGGGGAAGAAGCAACAAATATCAATTTCGGGGTAATAACCACCGGTAAAGGAGAGGCATGGTTTGATGGCCTCACGATAGATACCAATGGAGTCCGTTTTTCCGGCGAATAACTTGGGCAGTAGCTGCTACATAAACCTTATCGATTAGTTATTGCGGCTTTTGCCGGCAGGTATAATTTCTCTACATACTCCTTGAGCATTCGATCGCTGGAAAAGTGCGGCAGTACCGAAGCAATGGATTCACGTACGATCTGCAGCCACTTCACCGGGATATTATCGAGGTCGCGCGCATAATAGAGCGGGATAATTTCCTTTTCAAGGATCGAATAGACCATTTCCGCATCCTCGGCATCCTGCTCTTCGGGGCTCAAGGTTTCATTACTGCCGATAGCCCAGCCGTTGCGGCCATTATAGCCTTCGATCCACCAACCATCGAGCACTGAAAAATTCGGCACGCCATTGATTGCGGCTTTCATGCCGCTCGTGCCGGAAGCTTCAAGTGGAGCGCGCGGGAGGTTCATCCAAAGATCGACGCCCTGCACGAGCATCTTTGCCGAATGCATCGAGTAATCCTCTATAAAAATAATACGCCCGTTAAAACGGGCATCGGCAGCCCAATGCCAGATCTCCCGGATCATCTCTTTACCGGCTTCATCGGCCGGATGGGCCTTACCGCTGAAGATAATCTGTGCCGGCCGGTCGGTATTGTTGAGGATTCGGGCTAATCTATCGGGGTCGCGGAATAATAGCGTCGCCCGTTTATAGGTAGCAAAGCGGCGTGCAAAGCCAATTGTAAAAGAATAGGGATTATATAAACCGCCGCGGGTTACGAATTCGGAAACCGATTCTGGTATTTTCTTGCGAAGCGTATCGTCGATATAGCGGCCGAGGTGCCGCGAAAGCTCCTGCCGCAGATGCCAAAGCAAGTGATCGGGGATATTATGGATCTGCTGCCAATATTCAACATCTGCCAAATGCTCATGCCATTCCGAATGCAGCGTGAACTGAAAGAGATCGTCGAATTCCGGCGCAAGCCACGTCGGGATATGCACGCCATTGGTAATGCTCGTGATCGGGCGGTCCGGCGTTTCATAGGTATGCCACATCTCCCGCGTTACTTCTTCATGCTTGCGGCTGACGGCATTACGGCGATCGCTCATGTTCATCGCCAGCGTCGTCATATTGAATTCTCCGTTAGTATGCAAGCCGAGCGAGAAAAATGCTTCATCGGAAATGCCAAGCTCGGAGATAGTAGGACGGAAGAATTTCAACACCATATCCATCGAGAAGGCATCGTGGCCGGCCGGTACCGGCGTATGCGTTGTAAAGATCGAGGTCGCGCGAATATGACGCACCGCTTCGTCGAACGATCGACCATTTTTCATTTCCAGCCGCAGCCGTTCGATGAACATGAAAGCGGAATGGCCTTCGTTCGCATGCCACACCGAGGGCTTGATATTCAAGGCATCGAGCACTTTTACACCGCCGACACCAAGGGCGATCTCCTGGCGCAGGCGATAGAGTTTATCACCGCCATAGAGCCTGCGGGTCAGATCACTGTCCTCCGGGGAATTGGCTTCGAGATCGGAATCCATCAGATAGATCGTCACCGTGCCGACCTGCACCTTCCATAAGCGTAAATGCAGATCACTGGCTTCATTAGCCATGCGAAGCGTAATGATCAGCGGCTTTCCCGATGCATCGAGCACCTGCTGCAATGCCGTTGTATCGGTATTAAGCTGTTGGTAGGAAGCTACCTGCAAACCGGTATTATCGATTTGCTGCTTGAAATATCCGTAGGGATAGAGGAAGCCCACCGCGACGAGCGGCACCCCAAGATCATCGGCCGTTTTTACATGATCGCCGGCCAGAATGCCGAGGCCCCCGCTATAGATGGGCAAGCTGACATGAAGCCCGTACTCCGCGGAAAAATAGGCTATCGGTCTGGAGCGGCCATCGGAATGAGTTGTTTCGAACCATTTGCTGCTCGGATCGCAGTCGATATCGTAATGAGCAAGCAGGGCATCGTAACTCTGCAAAAAAGCCGGATTACCGACGAGTTCTTCCCATCTGGTTTGAGAAGTCTGTTCAAGCAGCTCAATCGGGTTATGCTCATGGCGCCACCAGCCCGGGCGGGAAATTTTTCGGAAGACCGAACGCGCTTCATGGCTCGAAGCCCACCAAAGGTCGTACGCAATATCGGCGAGCCGTTCGATGCGATGTGGCAATCGCGAACGCAACGATGAGATCTCTTTTGTCTGCATGAGAATAATTAAACAGTAGGGATAAGGTCTCGGTTTTGCGATTAATAGTGCCCCGAAAACCCAAAGAATAATACTGCGGTAATAAGAATGCCCATTGATAAGGTAACTGCAGAAACGATAATATATTGACGCTTTCGCACCAGCACTCCTTCCAGCGCTGTGCTCTCATAAAAAACAGCCGATTGTGCATCGAGCGATTCACCGTCCCAACGGTCGATCCAGGCCGGGCGCGATTGTGAAAAAAGCGCCAGGATGGAAAAACACAACGAAAGACTACAGGAAATCCAGAGCAATGCTATAATCGGCATCCAGAACGAGACCACTACAATGGCAATGGCGCAAATACTAAGAAGGATAGCTCTATTGTTAAGGGCAAGATGCTCACCAAGTTGCCGTTTGGTAATAAGCAATAGCAAGGAATTAATATCGGCGGTACCATCTATTGTAGCCTTCGCTGATACCTCAGCGACCGGTGCTTCCATAACGGCAGGAATTTCTGCCTCAGTAGTTTTACTTTGCGATTGGCGAAGTTTATATAGCTTCCTAAGGTTTGTATGCTGTTGATCAGCAAAAACCTGTTGGGCAACTTTGGTATGGAAAGTATGACGGGTAAGCAGGTCGATACTCAATTCATTCCACTCTTCATCGCTATACTGTTTATGGAGAAAACGCTCCCATTCGATACGAAGAAGCTGGCTCTGTTTAAAAAACAATTTTCTCCCGAGGCTTGCAAGATCGGCATCGGCAACGATCTCTTCAAGAATATTCTTCGGCGCCTGTGGTACTTTCGTCGCACGGATACAGCCGGCAATAAGCTCGATACGCTCTTCGGAATAGCGCTTTCTTTCTAAGTATTCTCTGGCGATCCTGATGCTTATTTCTTCATGGCCGTTATAGAGCTCCGTATATCCCGTATCGTGCAATAAGGCCGCCAGCGTAACGACTTCGATACCGTCCTCACCAAGCTCCGTTCGGGCGGCAAGTTCTGCTGCGGTATCGGCGACGGTTTTACTATGAGAGAACGTATGATAGACCAACCCTTCGGGAAGCTGCTGCTTGAAGAGATCGAAAACGAATTGTTCGGTCTCGGCAATGATACCGGATCGGTTCTCCATGATAGATGTGCTGCCTCGCTTATGTGCTACTGGTTGAACCATGATCGCAGCACTCTCATTCATTAGTTCTTCGTTACCAGATGCTCCACTTCGGTGACCGCTGTTTCGAGATCTTCATTCACAACGATGTGATCGTACACTTCGGCCATATCCATTTCCATTTGGGCGCGGGCCAGGCGCCGTTCGATCACCTCATTGCTTTCGGTACCGCGTTTTGTTAAGCGTTCGCGAAGGACTTCAAGCGAAGGCGGAGCAATAAAGATCAGGAGCGTATCGTCAGGGAATCTCGTCTTGATCGAAATACCGCCTTTGACATCAATGTCGAAGATAAGGCTCTTGCCTAATTGTTTTGCCCGGTCAATTTCCGAAACGAGCGTGCCGTAGTAATTATCGAAGATCTGTTCATATTCGATGAGCGCATTCTCCTTGATCTTATGCAGAAATTCCTCTTTGGAGAGAAAGTAATAATCGACCCCATCACGCTCGCCGGACCGCATCTGGCGCGTAGTGGCGGAAATGCTGAAGGTCAGCGCATCGGAATGCGCGGCAAGGATACGCTTGGTGATGGTCGTCTTCCCCGCTCCCGATGGAGCGCTGATAACTATGAGCTGTTTCACCGTGCTTACTTTCCGGTAAATACTGGTGGGCGCTTCTCGGCAAAGGCCCGGTGAAATTCACGGTGATCTTCGGTCATCATCATCAGTGCCTGAGCCGTTGCTTCCTGCTCGATGGCGCTCGTGATATCCATAAGCCACTCATTATTAATAAGCCGTTTGGTTAGACCGAGTGCAAGCGAAGCACTGGTAGCGAGCCGCTTAGCAAGCGCCATTGTCTCATTCTCTAATTCGGCAAGATCAACCACTTTATTCGCAAGCCCGACTCGCAGCGCTTCATCGCTCATGATCTTATCGCCAAGCATAAGATACTCCGTTGCGCGGGCAAGACCAACAACCTTTGGCAATAAGTACACCGCACCCATATCGGCAGCCGTAAGGCCAACCTTCTGAAAGATAAAACCGATATAGGCTTCTTTTGCCAGGATCCTAAAATCGCTTGCCAATGCAATGACCGCACCAGCGCCGGCCGCAAGACCATTGACCGAAGCAATGATCGGCTTTTCAAGCTGGCGCATATTCTGAATCAACTCACCCGTCATACGCGTGAATTCCAGCAGACCTTTGGTATCGCGCTTAAGCAATTCACCGATGATCTCATTCACATCGCCGCCGGAGCAAAAGCCGCGTCCTTCCCCTTCGATCACTACCGCCTTCACATTCTCATCGAAGCGAAGCTGGTACATCAGATCGGTAAGATCGCGATAGACTTTGAAGGTCAGCGAACCGAGTGTCTTCGGCCGGGCAAAGCGCACTCTTGCAATATGATCGCTGACGCTATAGTGAAACGAGTCGGTCTGCATAGAAAAGTATATGGGCTGGTAGAATTATGCCTGGTGAATCCGGATGAGATTGCCGAAGGTATCTTCGAACATCGCCTGAGTGCCCCAATCGGTCTTCTTCGGTTCACTCCTGAATACAACGCCGAGGCCTTTGAGCCGTTCATAGTCTGCCTGAATATCTTTCGACCCAAGAACAATGATCGGAAGATTCTTGGCATAGACCGCTTCCTGGTATGGCTTGGTGATCGGATTGTTATTCGGTTCGAGCAGAAGCGCCGCGCCATCGGGGTCTTCGGCGGAAACAACAATAGCAAGCATCATTTCCGGCATAAAGAGCTTTTCCTTAAATCCCAGAACTTCGGTATAAAAACGAAAGGCCGCTATCGGGTCGTTAACCGGAATACTTGTAAGAGCGATCGTCATAATTTCCGACAATGAAAGCTCAAAAATACGAAAGCTTCAACCGCGGAAGTACTATAGTTATGCTGAGGGGTTCTCTTGCTGCGATGTCTTCGGCATTTTTACGATCAGGAATATCGCCATAGCGATCATGACAAGTGCGCTTACATATCCATTATCCCCCAGGATAGAATTGGCTGGCATTGGTGTGACCATGTGCGAGCCGAAAAAATTATTGCCAAAATGCAAGCCGATCGGTACCCAAATAGAGCGGAAATAAAAATAGGAAACGGTAAGTAGTATCCCCGCCGCAAAGAGGTTCGGCCCTTCGGTTAGTAAATCCATTTTGGGATTCATGGCATGAATAGCCATAAAAAGAATTCCGATAGCAATCGCGGTAACTGTAACACCCAGTCCTTTTTCCACCTGATTTATGATGATACCCCGAAACCAGAATTCTTCCCAGCTGACGATCAATAAGGTAATAAGAACAGGCCAGGGTGAAGCATCGAAGAAAAAATGGGTTGCGGAAAACGGTTGCTCGCCCGCGGCGACTCTCAGCAGCATCGGCAGATAGGCAATAAACGCACCCGCAATAATGGCCACCAAAAACTGCGGCCATTTTTTCGGCGACCAATATTCGCGGATCGCTTCTTTCTGTTTAAAATATTCCGCTTCGATGATATTCAGAAGAACGAACCCGACGAGCAGCGGGATCGCCTCCTGTACATGGATAAATGAATTTCCGAGTTGTACGGCAAAGAGGATGCCGATACCCATCAGGACATGAAGGATCAGCAGGCCGATAGATTGCAGTTGTTTTCTCAACGGTGGTCTTGGTATGTATCGCTACTTAACCAAGATCTTTGCGATCTTATCCGCCATTTCTGTAATGCCCTCATAACTGTTATTCGAGAGAATAATAACATTTCTATCATGGGCTTCATCGTGAAGCAGGAAGGTACAATAGCCGGGCCATCCGCCGCTATGATAAGCAATCGGTTCACTGGCAGGATCGTCCTGAATAAAGAAGCCATACCCATAAGGGCCCTTTTTTCCTGAAGCAAGAATATGCCGGGTATATGCCTGTTGCAGAGTGCTTTTGCTCACCAATTTAGTTGTATAAAGCCCTTCTTCCCATTTTGCGAGATCGAGAATGGTCGAGTTCACCGAGCCATCACCCGTAATCGCGTCAAGATATCGAACCATATCGAGTTCACCAACACTATCCGGCAGCAGATAGGCAGAGGTATCGTCCTCACGTACATAACCATAGGCATAATTCGGAATGATCTCTCCCTTGCTGCGGCGGGTATTATAGACCCGGGAGTGCGTCATCTTCAACGGAGTAAAAATATATTTCTGCAGAAAAGCACCGTAGCTCATACCGGATGCCTTTTCGATAATAACCGAAAGCATAGCATACCCCGTATTACTATACTCAAACTTCTGATTCGGAGTAAACCGTATGGCCGGTGTATCTTTCTTAAATGTTTCTATGATATCGTAGTTAGTCGCAAATTTCTTTTTATCCCAATGAGCATCCATCTCCTGCATGTAATCGGGCAGGCCGGAGGTATGCGTAAGCAGGTTCTCGATCGTGATGCCGCTATACGGAAGATCGGGAATAAACTTTTTAACCGAATCGCTAACCTTGAGCTTGCCTTGCTCGGCAAGGATCATAATGCCCATCGCCGTGAATTGTTTGCTGCACGATGCCAGCTCAAAGACCGAGCTATCGTTGAGCGGAGTTTTCTTTTTAAGATCGGCATAGCCCACGGATTTGTTATACACCGGCTTCCCATCGGCAAGTACCAGAATACAGCCATTAAATCCATCCGCAATAAATTTATGGGTAATGAGGTTATCAAGTTTGCTCTGTTTTGCCGTAAGAGCCGAGGCACTAAGAGTAGATGCTGATACTTTGGGATAATTAAACTCCGGGCCTTTCGCTCCCATACCAACCATGGTGTCACCGATAAAATACATCACCAGATAACGCACCTCATCGCGATCCTTTTCATAGCTGAGTTTTGCTATCCACCGGTTTGCCGTTTCGGAATATATGGAATCGATATGCGCTTTCCCGAACTCGTTAAATCGTAGTGATTCTTCTTTCTGAATATTAGCTTCGATCTCTTTTTTTCTATCGGAGGTAGTGTTGCTTATCTTTTCAGGAAAGATAGCAAAGAGAGCCGGGAAATTCTGTGAATTATAGGCGCCCACAAAATTTGTAATAATTGCCGAGCGTTGGCTCCGAAGACTATCCTGAGCACACAGGGAATGCACTGGCAAGAGAATAAAAAGAAGCAATAAATATTTATTCATTTACTTTGCAATTGTTATTACCGATGGTTCTGGTATGTTTGGCTACTTAACCAAGATTTTCGCAATCTTATCCACCATTTCTGAAACTTCCGAGTATTCGTTATTTGAAAGAATAATAACGGATTTCGGCTGATCGAGAAAGCGAAGAATAAATGTATGGTAACCGGGCCAGCCTCCGCTGTGATAGGTCAATCGTTCCTTCCCAGGTTCGTCGACTAGAAATACTCCGTATCCATAATCGCTTTGCTTGCCGGAAGCGAGGATATGCTTTGAATACGCCTCCCTCATTATTTCGGGGCCGACAAGCTTATTGGACCGAAGTGCCTCGTCCCATTTACGAAGATCGTCGATGGTGCTATTTACCGAACCACAACCGGTAATAGCATCCAGATACCTCACAAAATCATATTGGCTTATGCTATCGGGCAGCATATAGGCCTCTGAACCAAGGGAATGCACATACCCATAAGCATAATGGGGTATTGTTTCTCCTTTACTACGCCGTGTATTATAGACGCGGCTATGATTCATTTTCAGTGGTTGAAAAATATTTTTTCTCAGAAAATCGGCAAAGCTCATTCCGGAAGCTTTTTCGATAATGATAGATAATGCAACATAGCCGGTATTACTATAAGCAAATTTCTCATTCGGCGCAAAGGAAACATTCGGGGTATCTTTTTTAAACACTGCCATAATGTCATAATTAGTTGCAAACTTTTGCTTGTCCCAATGTTTGGACATCTCTTTCATATATGCCGGCAGCCCTGATGTATGTGTCAGTAGTTCTTCGATGGTAATTCCGGAATAAGGAAGGTCAGGAATAAACTTTCGTACCGAGTCGCTATAACGGAGCTTTCCTTGCTGGGCAAGAAGCATGATCGCCATTGCAGTGAACTGCTTGCTGCAGGAAGCAAGTTCGAACACCGAGGATGTACTTAGTGGCGCTTTGGTATCATAGCGTTCATAGCCGAAACAACCTTTATAGAATGGCTTACCATCGTTAATAACCATCACGCATCCGTTAAATCCATCCGGGACATATTTGTTTTTTATGATGCTATCGATCTTCGACTGTTGAGCTTTAAGAACGGCACGGTCAATTCCTGCTGGAAGGATTTGCTTCGTATAATGAAAATCCGGTCCTTTCATTCCGAGGCCGACGAGCGTATCGCCGATGAAGTACATCATCATGTGTTCGATCTCTTGCTCGTCCTTCGCATAACTCAGCGTTATGCTCGCTGTACTTTCATCCTCAAACGAAATAGAATCAATGTGAGCAGCGCCAAGCTCGCTAAAGCGTTTGCGATATTCCTTCTCAATATCGGCTTCGATCTCCTTTTTCCGTTCGGCGGTAATATCCGTCAACTTCTCGGGAAAGATAGCAAACAGGGCCGGGAAATTCTGAGTACTATAGGCTTGGATAAAATCGGTAATAATTGCCGAACGCCGGGCGCGGTGATTATCCTGCGCACACAGTGAACGGATGGGCAGGAGCAACAGCAGCAGTAAGAGAAATTTGTTCATGCTCTTTCGATACTTTGCGTTCAAAACTACTCAAACGCCAGCGGCCAAAATTGTAAAAATCGAAAGTGAGGTCGTTGTTTTGATAATACTGTTTTGGGACCATACCCATTGTCTTTTTAAAATCGCGTATGAAATGCGATTGATCAAAATAATCGGCTTCATACCCAATAGAAGTAAGGCTTCCCGCTGTATCTATTCGTAGGTTAAGCGCTCGTTTTATTCTTGAAAATTGCACCAGTTCTTTAGGCGAAACACCAAGCTGATCGCGAAAAAGCATACGAAGCATCGTCGAAGAAATATTCAAGTGCCGGCTTAGCGATTCGATATTTGTGAAAGAACCATTCATAATACAGGTATACGCTTCGCTTATGCGCGAATCGCAGTGCTGCTTTTGCATCGTATCAAGGATAAATGCGCCAATGGTTTGTACTACCTCTTCGTCGGTATTGGCACGAAGCAACCCTTCGGCAAGCGGTTCTATCTTTTGCCTATCGAGCACATCGAAAAGATCGTTTGCGGTATTTATTGGGAGATCGAACAGACGTTCTTTCAATAACAATTGTAATATCTGGGGCTTAAAGCCAATCGTTATCTCCCGATAGTCCCCTATCATTTTGATCGATTGTGCTTTACGAATAAGACCATATACAGTATAGGGTGCAGTGCGCTCCCACGTATCTTCAACAAGAATTTCCGTCTGCCCACTGAGAAGCATCGTAATACCGATCCCACCCGTTGGCGCGCAAACATAGATCGTTTCGATACCGCCATTGGTCATCTCATACAAATCGACAAGATACGTATGAGTAATTGGATTGATAGTATGATCGATCAGCCGGTAATTCATACCCTATTATAAGATCAATAAAATGCTCCCACCAATAATGAGGGCGGCACCCATCGCCGCTTTGAGTGTCAGTGTTTCGTTCAAAAATACCATTGCCAGAATGATCGCAAAGGCCACGCTGAGCTTATCGACCGGGGCAACTTTCGATACATCGCCAAGCTGCAATGCCCGGAAATAAAAAAGCCAGGAAAGGCCAGTAGCAATACCCGAAAGGCATAAGAACAGAATGGTATTTCCCGAAAGCTCCGATAACCCTTTGCCCTCGCCTTTTATTAAGACGATCATCCAGGCCATTGCAAGAATAACGATTGTTCTGATCGCCGTTGCCAGATCGGATGGTACGTCCTTCACTCCGATCTTGGCAAAGATCGCTGTCAAGGCTGCAAAGAACGCCGAAAGCAATGCATACACCCACCACATACTACTTCCTCCTTTACGGAAGATAACGCTCGATCTGCTCTTTGAATGCGGGATACATCGCTAATAACTGCGCTTTATCCGCTGCGACAAAATCTTCAAAGTCAAACCCCGGCGACATTGTCGTGCCGAGCAGAGCGAACTTCCCGCCTTCTTTTAATCTTGAACCTTGCCACGTACCAGCCGGTACGATAACCTGAGGTGACATCCCCTGCGCTATATCGGAGCCGATCGTTACGATCTTACCGAAACCGTTACCGAAAAGCTGCAACATCTCGATGGGATCGCCGAGATAAAAATGGAAGATCTCATCGCCCGGCAGGCGGTGCAGCCAGGAGAAGGAATCCGGTGTCAATAAATAATAGATCGCTGTCGATTGTGCTTTTGACGAAGTATAGACTGAAGGTAACGCCGCTTGGGGTATTTGATGCAAAGAACGATAGGTTTCCCGGAAGAAGCCTCCCTCACCTGGTAACGGAGATAGTTCTAAAAGATCGATCAGTTCTTCGGCGCTCATGCTATGGTTGTGAAGTTATTACTCTCATCGAAGAATCGTAGAACGGCTCATGGCGATAGTGGCCATACTGCTTATCCCATGTCCCACTTTGAAGATCGGCTGCGAGCTCAGTAATAATACGTTCTTCAATGCCGGCATCCATAACACCCCAGATCGATTGCGCGCTTCGGATATTTTTATCTAAGTAGGCTTCGGGCCTTCCATAAAACGCTTCGAGAATACCATCCTTGCAATGAAAGGGCAGTGATACCGGCGTAACGGTTGCCGTGCCTCCAAGCATCTCTACTACTTCATCGATCGTTGGAAAGCGAACAAGATCGATCTCCACGAGCTCAGGCCCGTACTGTGTAAGCCAGTGATCGCCAAGGCGTGGAATATCGAAGGTTATGATCACTACCGGCCCTTTGGTGACCCGCCGCATTTCCCGAAGACCCCTTTCCAGATCTGACCAATGATGGATCGTCAGCATTGCCATCGAAGCATCGAAGGAATTATCGTCGAAAGGCAGGGCTTCTGCCGTTGCATTGACGGCGGGCAATAGACCCGGCTTCCGCTGCGAACGCATGGTTGCCGATGGTTCGACAGCAACCACCATTCTATCTTCCGGTTCGTAGGAGCCGGTACCGGCACCGACATTCAGAACCGTTGCCGCATAACCCAATGCTTCGGTAATGTAGCGGGCAATGGCCGGTTCGGTAGCGCGATAGGTTGAATATCCTACTCCCTGAATTTCATAATCATAGTGATACACCGGATCCTGCATAAGCAAGGAGTAATAATTATTTAAAGTCTTCTTTTATCTTTTGCGTCCATTCGGGTCGTTCGAGACGCTCGACAATAGCGATCGAGAGGTCCTTGATCTTTGCGGCATCTTCCGTTCTATTGGTATCCTTATAATTGTCGTAGATCTCCTTGAACATATCGAGATAGTTCATATTCTGGTAGATCACATTTTGCGCATTGATATCGTAACTTAGCGGATGCTTTACATAATCGAGCAGGAATGTCGATTCATAGAGCGCCTTATTTTTTGCCAAAAGATCTTCTTTCTTCGGAGAGAATTTCAGCGTCAGGCCTGAGACAAACAGTTTATCGGAAAAATCTTTATAGAGATTTTGATACAAGGTCATTCCGAGGTATAACGGCCGGTCTTTGGCAGGATCGTAATTGGTCAGGCAATGGCGAACCACTTTCTCCCAATTGGTATGGTATTCGTTGACATCGATTTCCGGCAGCTTCAACGATCCAAAATTCAGCTTTGAGAAAACAAAGGTACGATATTGTTCATTGAGCAGAAAGTCGATATTGACAACGGTCACGTCGGTGCGTATGCCTACTGCATCCTGCAATACCCACAGCGGATAGGTGTCGTTATCGCTTTGCGTAAAAAGAATAGCATTTGGCTCCATCGACATCAGCACATTGTACCCATAGTTGAGTAAGCCCTGCGAGATTTCATTCTTTTTATACCAGGCTTTATTTACCGCCATTCTCAGGCTATCGTTCATCGAGCTGACGGCAAGCGAAATCATACTCGAGCAGATGCCTTCGAAATCGGGGTTCATGGCATAGGCTTTCATCAGATAAGCTCCATTCTCCGGGCATACACCACAATCGAGAAACATCAGATAATTATAAGTAAAGGAATTGGGTATCGACTTCTCCATTTCCTTCAATATATCCGGCCCGGCTTTAAGCGCCGGTGATTCTTTGAGCGATTCGCTTTTCCAATCTGCCGAGCCAAGTGCATTACGGCAGGCACGGAAATAATTATACCAATTCTTTTCGGAAGTCTTATCCTTCTGAAGCTCCTTTAACCATAATTCGGCCTGGGTCACATAATAGGTATGCGGTTTGGACTCACGAGCAAAGGAGATTTGCGGTTCGGGCTGCTGGCAGAGTGCAGTAAGAGGAAAAACAATGGTAGCAGAGAACAAGAGGAGAGCGTAGTAGCGAAGATTCATATGCAAGAAAAAAGATGAATACGAAATGAAGGCAACCTACGCGTAGTACTCTTCTATGTTTCAGATACAACCGTAGGCGCTATTTGAAATTTTCTTTAAAGTATCGGGTATAACTTGGTTTATCGAGCCATCGAATTATCTTTGCAGTAAGCGCTTTTACATCCGCAGCTTGTTTCAATTTTTGTGTTGTCTTATAATAGTGATACAACTGGGTGAATAGATCGAGATAGTTGTAGCATCCGATATAATCCTGGTTATACGTTGATGCCTTTTCTATTCCATGTCGAAGATAAGTAAAATCGAATTTTCTTTCAAATAGCATACTATTGCGCTCCATAACAGTATTTGTGTCGGGCGGCACTGGGGTATAGTGCAATGTTATTCCGGAAGGATACAATTTACCCTCGAATTCATCTAATAAGGCTCCATCAGCCAACCCGTCAAGATATAGAGGATGGGCTGTGGTTGTATTATAATGCGTGAGGCAATATCGGGGGAGCATCATCCATGTCGAATTCTGCGATCTATCGATCTGAGACCAATCTAATGAATCAAGTTTCAAAAGGGAAAAAATATAGGCCCGATAGTCCTCAATCCATAAAAAATCTATTGCCACGACCGTCACATCTGTACGAATACCTTTGACATCCTGAAGCATAACTAATGGCAAAAAAGCATTATCCCCTTGAGTGAAATAAATGGCATTCGAATCCATCGACATAAGCACATTATACGCATACGACAACAAGACATCGGATATCTCTTTTTTTTGATACCACGCTTTATTGGCCTGAATGCGCAAACTATCGTCCATCAGGCAGACAGCTAAAGAAATGACACTCGGATCGATTCCTTGCAGGTTCGGATTCATTGCATATGCCTTGAGCAGATAACGAGCATTTTCGATGTCGATCCCTGCATCTAAAAATTTTAGGAAGTAATAAGTACTGGTTGTTGGAATAGCGATAGCCATGGAATCCAATATCTCAGGCCCACTTTTTACCGAAGTAGATTCCGCCAGAACATCGGTGCCCGGCTTTGCAGAAATGGCTGCATTACGGCATGCGTAATAATAGTTATACCAGTTTGACTCCGAGGTTTTATCTTTCTGTAATTCCTTCAGCCATAGTTTTGCCTGCGTTATGTAATAAGCATGTGGTTTGCCCTCTCGTACGAAAGGTTTTTGCGGCTCTGGCCTTTGGCTATAACAGAATGTTGGATACCCTATTGAGGCATACAGCAAGGTAAGAAAAAAATAAGCGGTCCGTTTCATCGGGCGAAGATAGATGAGTCGTGAGGTAGCCCAACCCGCCACTATGGCTATTCGTTTCGGGCTACTTCTTCGCTGCTTTCTTACTCTTAGTTGTTGGCTTTGCTTTGAGGCCGCTGATATACTTATAGCTGGAAGAAAAATACGGCTTTAGTTTTTTGGTGTCTTTAAGTAGTCCACCAGGCACCAGTACATATTTGGTTTGTACTATCCCATATTGTTTCGGATGCTCGGTCTTATATTGCTTTAAGAACGGTTCGATCTCATCTTCCGGCAATCGCAATGCCAGTAGCCCATCCGGCATAAGAAAAGAAAACATGTGCCCGTTTAGGGAAGTATAAGGAATAGCGGCTCCTTTGCGCTCAAGGCCCGGTACGGTTGCAATTATCGCATCGTATGATTTTATAACCTCTTCCGGAATTTCATTCTTTTTCTTTGCCGTTGCCATAATGCGAAGAATACTATATTATATTACCACTTCTTACGGCGATTGCGGACATAATCGACGAGCACAAATTGCCCGAGATCGTTCAGCCCCGAATAAAAGGCCCGGCCATGATTTGCTTTCGTCATATCTTCGACAAAATCGACAAGATATTTATCCTGGGCGATCATGAACGTTGAGATTGGTATCTTCTCGCGCCGCAAAGCGACGGCTTCATCGAGCGTTTTATTAATGATCTTCGGATCGAGCCCCCAGGAGTTCTTATATAGCCGTCCATTATCATCGAACATGGCCGATGGTTTACCATCGGTTACCATAAATATCTGTTTGTTTACCTGTCCGCTACGTTTGAGCAAACGCCTTGCCATTCGCAGGCCATCCCTGGTGTTGGTATGGTAGGGCCCCACTTCGAGAAAGGGCAGTTCTGCATCGCTGATAAGCTTTGCCTCGTCGCCGAACGTAATGACGAACAGGCGGTCTTTCGGAAACTTGGTACGGATAAGCTCCGCAAGCGCCATTGCTACTTTCTTGGCCGGGGTTATCCGATCTTCCCCATAGAGGATCATCGAATGAGAAATATCGATCAGCAGGGCTGTTGCGCAACTCGTAGTATGCTCGGTCTCATAGACTTCGATATCTTCCTCATCCATCGAAAGCCCGTCGAGCAGGGAGTTCTCATTATTTCCTCCGCCATCGCGGAAAGAACGGCGGAAAGCATTTTGCAGGGTACGGGTAAAATCGATATTCGTCGCCTGATCGCCGAAGGAATATCCCTTGGTACTGCTGGTCCGCTCGACTCCTGAGCCGGAATGCGGAGTATCGTGCATACCGCCAGGCGCTTTCTTCAATCCTCGGAATATTTCCAATAGAGCGCTTCGCTTGATATTGCCGATCGCTTTATTTGTCGGCTTAATAAGGGCGTTCTCGTCGGTTTCGATAATACCCTGCCGTTTAAGCTCATCGAGGAACATATCGTAGGTCATATCCGGACCGAAGATATTATACTGTTCGTCGAGGTACTGCATCCATTGCAGGGCTTCCTCGGCATCACCGGAAGTCCTTAGTAATAGCTCATGGAAGAGATCGACCAATTCCTTGAGCCGGTCCTCAGCCCGCTTGCTTTTGCCCTCGACCCATTTTGAATAGGCAATATTCATCGTAAGTTAATTAACGCTTCGCCATTCAAGTACGTTTTGCCGTTCGATAATCCGCTGCGAAATATTCTATTGTAGTAGGAGTGGGGTTGAATGAAAAAAAGGTCATTTTCTGATCTCATTTTCACAAAAAAACCGGCTGCCGTGTCTTTCTGGAATTGGAGAATGTTCTTTCTTCTTTTTTGGTTACAGGGCTACCCGTAAAAGGGTGTTTTTTATTGCTAAACCGTTCATCTATATGAAAAAACTTGTTACAATCGCTCTTTTAGTGATCGTCTCGATATTCTGCTCCCGGATATCGCTTGCTCGTCGCGGCAATCCAAGCGTCTATACGACTTCGAATGCTGCCTTCCAATATTATGTCGTAGATTCTGACGACGACGATCCCCGCACCCCCACCTATAAGTTCGTCGATACCCTTTATAATCAGGGTCAGTGGACGAGAATCACCGGTTTTTCCGATAATGATGACGGTGCAAAATTATTCCCCGATCCGGGCACAAGCACATACTTTGAATTTTATAATTCTTTCGCCGAATGGCAGCCTGTCCGGGCGCTCGGTGTCAATGGCTTGATGACCCTCGATACGTTCAATTACTACCCGGAAACCGCCCATAACACCACATTCCCGATCGGCACCATCAATCCGAACTTCTTATCGGTTATTGCTCCGCTTTGGGGAGATATGGAATTCCGTACTGCCGGTGATTCTTCCAAGGTATTCATGAGACAGACAACCGATACCTTGTATGTCACCTACTATAATTTATTCTTAAAAGGTACGAACGGCCAGGTCCGCTCGACTTTCCAGGCAGTTTTCGCCCGCCCCGATTCTTCTATCACATTCTATTATAAGAGCTTCGATGGCAATTGGAAAGGCTTTACTGCTGCCCAAATGTTTCAAAAGCTTTGTACGATCGGCGTTGGTAATACCAACCGGTCCTGGGGTACCAACTACCTCGATAGGGGCGTCTATTATGCCAAGACTCAGACTTCACAGATCTATGCCCAGCCGCTCCATAATAGCTTAGCAGTAAAATTCCTCCGGGTGATCCCGAATTTCCTGCACGCCAAATCGATCGATTTCCCATCGTTCGATCGCTATGAAATAGCGACCAACCAGTTCCAGCCACAGGTAACGGTGGAAAACCTAACCGGTTCGAACCGTATGGCCTATGTGCAGAACCGCATTACCAATCTTGCCACTGGCGCTCCGGTCTATTCCCGTACCGATAGCTTCCTCGTCGGTTTTAACAGCTCGACCTCTTATACCGGCACGGCATTCCAGGGCTTAAGCTGCGGCACCTATCGTTTAACCATGATCTGCTCCTTCCCGAGCATCGTCAATGGCGATGGCTGGACCCCGGATAATACGCTGACCCGCGATTTCGTCGTCATGAATTCGAACACCCCGCCGTTCTTCGACGACTTTGTAAAGCTCGATCCCTGTAACTGGCACTATGACGGTGCATCGGCCCTCGATAACACTACCGGCTTTATCGATCCGGAATCTCCGGTGGCAACCGGCAGCATCGTGCTTAACCGCCGCGATATTTTAGGCAATACCTATATTCAGGATAATGCCGGTGATTCGATTACCTCTGCCCCGATCAACCTACAGGGTAAGAGCAATGCCTGGATCTGTTTCAGCTACCAGCGCGCTGCTAAGATGGATACGACCATTGCCGGTGTAATGACCCGCACGATCGTCGGCCCTGAAGCTGCCGTTGTCGATTCGAACGGTAATCTTTCCCGTGCCGGCGATACCCTTGCGATCGACGTTCTCGCTTCGACAGGTACGAAGTGGAATCCTTCTGCTGCTTCCTGGACACAGATCGCTGCTATCCCGGGTGGTATCGATGCCAGCACAAAGAAATTCCGTGTACAGATCCCATCCGATTATATCCACGATCATACTCGCGTACGTCTGCGTTTACTCGGTAAGAATACCACGCCGATCGCTATCGTTACCCCAGGCGTTCCGCCGCCGGATGATGATGATAACTGGCTCATCGATGGCTTTGAGGTCAATGCTGCTTCAGGTGGCCAGGTCGATCTCGAGCCGTATGATATGAATCTCGGTAACGGGTACTTTACTCATGTACCGCGCAGTATTAAGTTCGTTACTCCGCGCGTTACCGTTTCTAATAATGGTACCGTTGCTAACCTCGCTACCTATGGCACGCACTTAGTGGTCAAAGATGCCTTGAACCGTGCCGTCTATGATCGCGTACAGAGCTTGTACAATCCGCCACAACATGGCGATACGACGATCTCCTATCCGCAATGGGGTATCGAAGGCAGCCAGGGTGGTGTATTCACCAGCCGCGTTCAGATGGAGCAGAACTTCAATGAGATCCGCCGTCAGAACGATACGATCACGCTCTATCGTACGCTGTTTATCGATGATAAATATGCTTATGACGATGGCGTTGCCGATACGGCCGGTTCAATGACCGAAGCCGATTCGCACTTCTTCCTCGATTTCAAGCCGATGGTCTCCGATTCGATCCGCGGTTTCGATTTCTATCATCTCGATGCTACCGGCACGACCAACTGGGCCGTTACTTTCCGTAACCTCACCGGTACCACGCTTGCAACCCGCGTCTTCAGCTACAATACCTTGCAGCGTGGATTCATGCGCGGCACCATCACTCCGTTCTACCTGAACGCCGATAGCACCTACCGCATCGAGTTCAATATGACACAGGGTCATGGCCTTGGTGGCGATGCTGCTAAGGGCCTCGTCTGGCTTTCGAAGATCGATCAGGGTCCGACCAAGAAATACACGGCTCTGTATCCGAACCTGCTTTCGCTCTTCCGCGATGCTAATGGTACGCAGTACATCACTTCCGATGGTACAGCCCGCAATGGCGCCGGTGGTGGACCGCTGCTGCCGATGGTTCGTCTGGTGTTCACCGGTTCGGCTCAGTTCTTACCGGTTGAATTGGCAAGCTTCGATGCTCGTCGTACTTCCAATGGCGAAGTATCGCTGGCCTTCCGTACTGCGAAAGAAGAAAATGCCCGCGAATTCAATGTCGAACGTGAGACGGAGAACGGTTGGGTATCGGTCGGTACAGTAGCCGCCCATAATGCCCAGCTTGGTGCTAACTATGCACTTGTCGATAACAACGCTCCGTTCACCCGCGTGAACTACCGCTTATCCGAGACCGATCTCGATGGTACCAACCGCATCAGCGGCTATGCAGCGGCAAGTCCGTTTGCTGCTACCGAAGCGCTTTCGGTGACGGTATCGCCGAATCCGGTTGTCGATCATATCCATGCGCAGTTGAGCGGCGTTACAGAACCGGCAACGATCAAGATCTACGATGCTCTCGGCAAGGTCGTCCTGAGCACGAGCGCTGCTTCGAACGGTACACTTGATCTCGATGCCAGCCAACTTGCTGCCGGCAAGTACACGCTCGATGTAACGAGTGCCGCAGCTCAGGCCAGAACCGCTATTATCGTGACCAAATAAGTCACTCTAAAAATGATAATAAAAAATGGGGCCCTACGGCCCCATTTTTTTTGCCCTATCGCTGTCACAAATTCCTTTTTTTCGTGTTGATTATATGATGCCGATCCTACGGTTCCGGTTAGTACTTCTCTTTCTGATATGGTTTGCGCCGTTGCTTCGGGCGCAGACAGGATTACCGACAACTGGAAAAAGCTTTACGTTTGCCATTCCCGAAGGTCCCGATAACCTTGTCCCCGTTTCCAGCACACCGGATTCCTCAAAATTATATCTTTATCTTTCTACTTCTTCTGCCGGCACTGCAACGATCTGGTCGCCTTCGGGATATACGACTACTTTCTCCTATCCTGCCGTTTCGAGTATGAGGATCGAACTACCGTATTCGATGATGCTGCTCCATAATACCGGTAAAGTAGATAAAGGTATGATCCTGACCACCACTACACCGGTACAGCTTGTCTATCACGACTTTTTCCCTGCCGGCGGCGAAATGACTCAGATATACCCCGATCCGGCGCTCGATACCAGTTACAGCATTGCCACCTGGGGATTATATAACGATCCCGGAGAAGACAATCATACCCAGTTTGCCATTACAGCCACGGCCGATAATACCACAGTTACTATCGAACCGGCTGTACAGCCTATCGGCTTTCCTTCGGCCGCACCTTTTACGGTAACGCTCAATAGAGGTGAATGCTATATCGTCAAGGCAGATACTACCGGTCTTCCTTTGTCCACTTCTCTTTCAGGCTCGGTTGTTCATGCGGATAAACCGGTGAGCGTTATTTCCGCATTAAGTTGCGGTTATGTCCCGACGGGTACCGAAGCCTGCAATATGCTCCTGAACATGGAGATCCCAAAGAAATTCACTGATACGATCTTCTATACCACTTCCTTCGGCGATTTCCCGGGCTACGAACTACTGTTTACTTCCGATGTCGCCAATTACTTTGTGATTGCCAGCAATGGAACAACCTATCAATCCTCGAATGGAGTCACGATCGTACCATTCACAAATACACCAATGCAATTTACGGTAACAGCGCCGGCACACTGTTACCAACTTTCCATGGGCTCTGCCTTTAGTGGCATTTTCAACGGAACAGGTGATCCTTCGCTTGTAACCGTCCTGCCGCAGTCATTATATCTCGATTCCCTGGAATGGTTCACACCCGATAGCCTGGAATATTTTCAGGGAGGGGCGCCATTTCCTCATTTCGTTTCGGTTGTCTATCCTCAAAGCGCCGAGTCTTCTATTCTGCTCGATAAGCGACCGATCGTAAGCCTTGCAACACCAGCCCCGATCTTCGGTACAAATTTTAGCAGTATTATCGTTCAGGTCAATCCGGGTACTCACCAGCTTACTTCTTCAGAACCGATCTTTGCTATTGCCAATGGGGCCGGCAATGCCGATTCCTATTCCTATAATATCTGCCATTACCTTACAGGGATAAAGTGCGATAGCATTCGCTCTGGGCTTTCCTTCGATACCCTGCAGACAAAAAATAATAGACCGAGCATCCTCACTTGCCGTGATTTCGATATTCCGATCCTGCTTCAGAGTGTAGCCACCGATAATTTAAACAAGATCAGCGGCTCCTTTACATTCGATAACAGCCGTTTTACCTATACAGGCTATTCTAATGGACAAGCTGTTTTACCTGCTGCTCTTTCAGTAACGACAACCACAAACGGACAGATCGATTATACCATAACCGGCCCCATCGCCTTTAATGGCACCGATACGCTCATGATCTTACACTTTCATGCAAATGAGCGCAGCGGTGGTACGGCATTCAATTTACAATCGACACTGTATCAATCGGGCGGTGATTGCCCGCCGGCTCAGGTATTTCAAAACCAAACAATGTATCCGACCGTCAATATCATTAGAGATACCTCCAGTGCGCAATTCTCTTTCAGTATCGATAATGCACAGGCGGGTACCATTACTCATGGTTCATTGCACTTAACACAGCCGGCCATCGAGACTATTTCTGGCTTTACGGTACATCTTACCTACAATCACGATCTGCTATCGCTTGAAGCGGTGAAGGGTGGATCGCTATCACCTGCTTCATCGGCAACACCGGCAAGTACCTCTATCCCACAAACCGATAGTTATACTATCGGTTGTTTTCCGGCGATCGCTGCAGGACAAACCGGTGAAGTGCTGACCTTCGATTTTTCTACATACATAACCGATAGCACTACCACGCCAGTCTATTGTGAGGTAGTCGGCATTACGAATACCCGCCCCTGCCCACTCGATATTCTTGCCCTGCCGATAAGCGAAGCAACATTTATTGAGGCCGATACCTGCGGGACTTCGCTGCTACGGACTGTCACTCAGCGGCAACCTATTAAGATCGTAGCCATCACTCCCAATCCTGTCGGCAATTCGGCAAAGATCAGCTTTAACGGGCCATTAAATAAAGGAGCATATCAGCTTTCTATATTCAATGAGCTTGGCAGGCGGGTTGCTATTCGAACGATCGCTCTGCCCCAAGGGCAAACGACGATAACTCTCGACGATCTTTCCTCTTTTGGCAGTGGGCAATATTTCTTTGAAATTGCTCTATATGACCAACGATACACTGGTTCCTTCTTGATTCGGAACTAATTGCTTCTCTGGCACCTATTATTTCGGTTAATTGGAAACCCGATTCTTTCCCGCACCGTAAGTAAAGGTTTGATGTTGTTTCCATTCAATCTTTTGATATATGCGTAAACTTCTTTTCTCTTTTGCACTTGCCGCTTTGGTTTCGCAAGCAGTTGCGAAGACCGATTACAAGGTTGAACATCATACATCACCCGACGGCAAATACACCTATACGACCGTAAGCGGCGATCCGCTTGGTGTTCGTATTTATACTTTAAAGAATGGATTAACCGTCTATCTTTCGGTTAATAAGAATGCTCCCCGCATTCAAACGCTTATTCCGGTACGCGCCGGCAGTAAGAACGATCCTTCCGATGCGACCGGGCTTGCCCACTACCTCGAGCATTTGCTCTTCAAAGGCACCGATAAATACGGCTCGCTCGATTATGGAAAAGAAAAACCGCTGCTTGATGAGATTACGAACCGATTCGAGGATTATCGTAATACGACCGATCCTGCCCAGCGCAAGATAAAATATCATCAGATCGATTCCGTCTCCGGCCTTGCCGCTAAGTATGCTATCGCCAATGAGTACGATAAAATGCTCGGCGCTATCGGCGCGAAGGGTACGAATGCTCATACATGGCTCGAAGAGACAGTCTATGAGAACGATATTCCGTCCAACCAACTGAAGAAATGGCTGACCATCGAAGGTGAGCGCTTCCGCCATCCGGTACTTCGCCTGTTCCATACCGAGCTTGAAGCCGTGTATGAAGAAAAGAACCGTGGTATCGATAACGATGGTAACGAGCAGTTCGAGCAGACCATGGCAGAACTCTTCAAACACCATACCTATGGTACTCAGACTACCATCGGAACGGTTGAGCACCTGAAGAACCCTTCGATCAAGAAGATCGAGCAGTACTATAACACGTACTATGTGCCGAATAATATGGCTGTCGTGCTTTCAGGCGATCTTGATCCCGATAAGACTATCGTCATGGTCGACGAAGCTTTCGGTTCGCTGCCATCGAAACCGGTACCGGCTTTCACTTATGTGCCGGAAGATCCGTCAACCACGCCGGTTCATAAAGAAGTATTCGGGCCCGATCCGGAAAGTGTGCTGATCGGTTTCAGGCTTCCGGGTATTAACAGCCATGAAGCGCTCGTTGCAACGATGATCGATAAAATCTTATCGAATAATGTTGCCGGTCTTTTCGATCTCGATCTCAACCAGCAGCAGAAAGTGCTCAATGCCGGTACGTTCATGGAACAGCAGACCGATTACAGTATGCACTTCTTGCAGGGTGCACCGCTCGAAGGACAAAAGCTCGAAGATGTCGAGAAGCTTATGCTTGGAGAGCTCGATAAGATCAAGAACGGCCAGTTCGATAATGACCTAATGCCGGCAATCGTGAACGATCTTACCGTTCAGCGTATCCGTGCTACCGAAAGCAACGATGCCCGCGCCAGCCAGATGATGCTTGCTTATATTCATCACGAAGATTGGCAGAACGTTAGCGCTCAGCTTGACGATCTGGCAAAGATCACAAAGCAGGAGGTTATGGATGTAGCGAAAAAGTATTATTCCTGGTATGTGACCGTCTATAAACGAGTGGGCCAGCGTAATTCGCCGAAGGTCGAAAAACCCGAGATCACCGGTGTAAGCGTAAACCGCGAGGCCGAATCGCCGTTTGTTAAACAGGTCATCAATACCCCGGCGGATAAAGTCGCTCCGCGCTTCCTCGATTACCAGCACGATATCGAGTTCAAAAAATTGCAGAGCGGCATCCCGATCCACTATCTGCATAACGATGAGAACCAGTTATTCTCGTTGTATTATTTGCTCGATATGGGTTCGCATCAGGATAAGAAGATGGCCTATGCTATCGAGTATTTGAACTTCCTCGGTACCAACGATATGGATGCCGAAGCGCTGAAGAAAAAACTCTATAGCCTTGGCTTGAGCTTAAATGTCTCTTCGACGAATGAGCAGGTCTATGTATCGCTCTCCGGATTGCAAAAGAATTTTGCCGAAGGTGTAGAGATCCTTGAAAAACTTATTAACTCGCCGAAGGCCGATGCCGAGGCGTTGGAAAAACTTACAGCAAGGACCTTAAAGAACCGCTCGGATGCAAAGCAGGATAAGAGGACGATCCTCTTTTCGGCAATGTATAATTATGGCAAATACGGCAAATACAATCCGAATACCGATATTCTTTCCGAAAGCGAGCTTCATGCCCTCAAACCGGAAGAGCTTATTACAAAGATCAAAGAGATCCCGACCTTCCAGCATCGCGTCTTATACTACGGGCCCGATCAATCAGCCGGTGTTATCGCCGTGCTTAATAAGCATCACCATGTACCGGCATCCTTACAGCCGGTACCGGAAGCGGCCGATTATTCCGAACAGCCGACTGATGACAATAAAGTCTATTTCGTGAACTTCGATATGCAGCAGGCGGAAGTGCTGTTCTTATCGAAGTCCTACAACTACGATCCGACGAAAGTACCGCTGCAAAGTATGTTCAACGAATATTTTGGCGGTGGTATGTCTTCGGTTGTGTTCCAGAATATTCGTGAAGCCAAAGCGCTTGCGTATTCCGTCTGGTCGAATTACCAGGTACCGCAGAAGAAAAATAAGCCGAACTACGTCTTCGCGTATGTCGGTACTCAGGCCGATAAACTGCCAGAGACGATGGATGCGATGAACGACCTCTTCGAGAATATGCCGCGTGCCGATAAGCTCTTCGAGCAATCGAAAGAAGCGATCCGTAATAAGATCGAGACCGAGCGCATCACCCGCGAGGATATTCTCTTTAATTACGAGACGGCCACCAAGCGCGGCCTCGATCACGATATCCGCAAGGATATTTACTCGCAGGTCTCTTCGATCGACTATGATAAAATCAGCGATTTCCAGAAGAAGTATATCAAAGACCATCATTTTACGATCTTAGTACTTGGCAATAAGAATAAGATCGATATGAATAAGCTCAGCAAGTGGGGACCGGTAAAAGAGCTCTCGCTTGATGAGATATTCGGATATTGATAAGAATATCTTTTTAATAAAAAAGTCCGCCACTGGCGGACTTTTTTATTTTATACGATCGCTTTTTACTGCACATTCATCGGTAATGCCTTATGGCCGATGTCACTTCTATAATAGGCTCCGTCGAACGATAACTCATGAACCGCATTATACGCGGCGGTGATGGTAGATTGCAATTCATCGCCGAAGCCGATGGCCGTTACCGAAAGCACGCGGCCACCGGAAGTAACGATATCGCCATGCTCATCTTTCTTCGTAGCGGCATGAAAGACCGCTATTCCCTGCTCGACCTCACGCTGTTGATTAAAGTGATCGAGCCCTTCGATCTTCTTACCGGTTTCGAAGGAATCGGGATATCCGCCGCTTGCCATCACCACGGTAACCGCCGTTGCATCGAAAGAGGTGATCGGCAGATGCTCTTTCAACCGGCTGGTAGCTGCAGCAAGTAAGAGCTCGGCAAAATCTCCCTGAATAAGCGGAATTACTACCTGTGCTTCGGGATCGCCGAAACGAACATTAAACTCTACCACGCGGGCACGATTATTACGGATCATTAGTCCGCAATACAGTACTCCCTTGTACGTACGTCCTTCTTCACGAAGGCCGCGAAGTACCGGCATAATAATTTCATTCTTTACCTGCTCGAGTACTTCTGCCGTAACGATAGGCGCCGGAGCATAGGCACCCATACCGCCGGTGTTCTTGCCGCGGTCACCATCGAGAATACGTTTATGGTCCTGAGCCGGAGCAAGCGTATCGAAATCGATACCATCGGTAATGGCAAAAACGCTTGCTTCTTCGCCCTGCATAAATTCTTCGATCACGATCCGCGCGCCGGCTTCACCAAAAATGCGTCGGCTAAAAATATCATCCATCGTATGAAGCGCCTCTGCTTCAGTCTCCACAATAATTACACCTTTACCGGCTGCAAGGCCATCGGCTTTAATGACAGCAGGATAATTCAGATGGCGAAGAAAGGCACGGGCTTCAAGCTGTTCGGTAGCCGTGAAGACGGCATAGCGGGCGGTCGGGACGTTGTGCCGATGCATAAATTCTTTGGCAAAGGCTTTCGAGGTTTCGAGCAGTGCGGCATTCTTATGCGGGCCGAAGACGGGGATGCGTTCTTCATCAAGCGCATCGGCTACTCCGGCGCCAAGCGGCATTTCCGGCCCTACGACGACAAGATCGATTCGTTCGCGAAGCGCAAAGCCGACAACGGACTTCGCATCGGTCGGGACGACCTCGGATACCAGGTCGGCAACGGCAGCGATACCGGCATTTCCCGGCGCACAAAAGATCTGAGAGACAAGCGGAGATTGCTTTAACTTCCAGCAGATAACATGTTCACGGGCGCCTGAGCCTAATACTAAAATGCGCATGGGTCGTACGGGCGAATAATAAAATGCAAAATTACGGAATAGAACACCTTCGTGGGGGAAAAGGGAGATTTATTGATCCTTATCGAATTCTCGTAAGAGAACCCCATACCGCAATCCGCGGGTACTGACCGTTACTTGTTGCACTTTCAATGCCTTCATCGCTTGTTCGAGAATAATAGCCCCGGAAGGAAGAATATCAGCCCGCGAAGCAGGCACTACCGGATAGGCCTTTGTAAAAGCATTCGGTGGTATGGAAATGATCTCTTCAAGTAAGGCCGTTACCTCAGTAAGAGAAAGGGTCATTCCATCGATGATCGATGAATCGAATGTTTTTAGACCTGCCTTCATAGCTGCAAGCGAAGTTGGTGTACCGGCAACGGCAATGAGCTGGCCGATGGCAACAGTACCGATACCCGGTACAGTATCGAATTCTTTTCGAATAATCTCGCGCGTTTCATCAAGGCTTTTACCAGCGAGAAGATACCGCTCTTTTATGCGCACGGCGCCAATATCGATACTCTTACCATGAAGATATTTTGTACCTTCACCGAACGATACCTCCGTACTTCCGCCGCCAATATCTATCGTAGCAATACTTTCATTTGCATCGATAGTACGGCCAAAAAGTGAGCCGCGAAAACTAAGGCGCGATTCATCGTCACCACTTAGTAATTCAATAGAAATACCGAATCGTTTTTTTGTCTGTTCGATGATTTCATCGCGATTGATGGCATCTCGCATAGCACTGGTGGCAAAAGCACAGACACGATCCACCTGGTGCCGGGCAAGAATTGCAGTATAATCGGTAAGGATGTTTTCGAAACGAGAATATGCTTCATCCGAGATCTTCCGGGTCTTATCGACGCCTTCACCTAATCTTGCAATAGCATGTTCATCGGCGAGAATTTCTATTTCGCCAGTCGCCGCTTTTTTACCTATGAGCATCAGGACGGTATTCGTTCCTATATCGATGGCGGCAATTTTCATTCGTTACTGCTTTTGCAATCGCAAACAAAGCCACTCATTTTCCTGCAGTTGCTCGATAAGAGAATAACCGGCTGCGGTATAGGCTTCTATAATTTCCGGTCCGTCGTATTCGAGAAGCCCCGAGAGGATAAGAATACCACCAGGAATATGATGAGAAGCAATTTCTTTTGCTAAGGTAAGCAGCACGTTGCGATGAATATTGGCAATGATAAGATCAAACTTCTCACTGGCTGCTGTAATAGTGGAAAGCTCACCCAAGCGCAGATCGATAACATCGCTGGCATAGCCATTGCGTTCGCAATTTTCTTTTGCATTCTCGAAGGCCCATTCATCGGTATCGATAGCAACAGCATGGGAGGCGCCACGACGGATCGCATACATCGCAAGAATGCCGGTACCGGAGCCGAGATCGAGGACGGTCTTACCGGAGCAATCGATATGCTCAATCATTTGAAGACAAAGCCGCGTCGTTTCGTGGTGGCCGGTTCCGAAGCTCATCTTCGGATCGATCACGATGAGATATTTCGCCGAGTAGGTCTCCGCTTCGGTAAGCTTCCAGCTTGGGGCGATAACCAGTTCATCGGTGATCTTGATCGGCTCGATGGTCGATTCCCACTCGGCATTCCAATCGATCTCTTCATGGGAGATCGTTTCTTTAAGGGTTACCTGCGGAGCTTCGGTAGTAATAAAATTCTCAAGGGCTTCGCGTGCCTCATCATTCCATTCCTCCTGAAGTAAATGAACGAGAAATGCTCCATCGGCGCGTTCTTCGAATCCCTGTGGTTCATGGTTGAGCAGGAAATAGCCTTGAAGAGCATCTTCCGATTCCAACGGTACCGATAGGACGAGTGTTACAAACTCCGGTTTTTTCATAATGGCTACGATGGCTGGCGGACAGCGATCTCGAAGATCTTTGGCCAAAGTTTTCCGGTAACGTACAATTTATTGGTTGCTTTATCGAAAGCAATGCCATTAAGCACATCGACACCTTCGCGCTCATTCGGCGCAAGCAGGCCGGTCATATCGAGCCACGCATTTACCTTGCCCGTCGCCGGGTCGATACGGGCGATACGATTCGTCATCCAGACATTAGACCAGATCTCGCCATTAATGTATTCCAACTCATTGATATTGTTGAGCGGCAACCCGGCATCGGTTACTTCGATCGTTCGTACCGGAGTAAGGGTCTGCGGATCGAGAAACTGAATGCGATTCGTACCATCGGACATAATGATGTTCTTACCGTCATTCGTCAGGCTCCATCCTTCGCCCGGATAATTCCACTGACCGATCTGCTTGAAGGTTTCGAGATCGTAAATAAAGCCGACATGCGTCTGGTAGGTAAGCTGGTAAATTTTATTTCCGAGAATCGTTATACCCTCGCCGAAATACTGCTTATCGATATCGATGCTCTTAAGAACCTTCCCGGTCTTCAGATCGATCTTGCGAAGATGCGATTGCCCGTTGAGCCCGGTGCTTTCATAGAGTACTCCATCATAAAATTCCAACCCTTCGGTGAATGCATCCTTGCTGTGGGGATAGGTGGCGGTTACATCATATTGCTCCACCGGCGCCGCAGGGATACTTTCCACTTTTGGCAAGGGCGGTGGTTGATCTTTCTTACAAGCGGCAAAAAAGGTAATTGTAATACCTATTAATAGATAGCGAATGGGCGTTCTCATTGGAGCATATAATTGTGCGTGAGGTGTAACAAAATTAGTAACGTGGAGTTCTTAATTATGACCGCGATAAACAAAACTCACTACTGTTATGAATAACGCGGATTCAGCCTGCTAAGCAATGCTCAGTATAGAGTGACCTTAGCGGGCTTTTTACTGCCTTTCCTTCAATAAGGAACATTGATATTGCCCCTACGTACAAAGCAGCAATTAACTACTTATTTTTGTACGTATGATTACGATCCGCAAAGCCGATGAACGCGGCCATGTCAATTGGGGCTGGCTCGATACTTACCACACGTTCTCTTTTTCCGATTATTATGACGAGAACTGGGTACATTTTCGTACCCTGCGCGTCATGAATGAAGATCGCATTGCTGCCGGGCAGGGCTTCGGTATGCATCCGCACCGGGATATGGAGATCATTACCTATGTATTATCGGGTGCCGTAGAGCATCAGGATAGTATGGGCAATTCCGGGGTGATCCGGGCCGGCGATGTTCAGCGCATGAGTGCTGGTACCGGCATCTTTCATAGTGAGACGAACCCCTTCAACGAGGAGCTCTACTTATACCAGATCTGGATATTCCCGAGCCATAAAAATGTAGAGCCCAGCTATGAACAGACCCGCTTCGAAGATAGCGAAAAGAAAAATACGCTGCGTCTCATTGCAAGCCCGACGGGAGAAAACGGTTCGGTAACGATCGGCCAGGATGCGAAAGTCTATGCGTCGCTATTGGATAAAGACCGGCAATTGGAGTACTCGCTTTCTGCCGGACGCGGGGCTTGGCTGCAGGTGGTAGCAGGAGAAGTAACCGTGGAAGGAAATGCTTTAAAGAAGGGCGATGCAGCCGCAATAAGTGATGTAAGTGCTATCACGATCTCGGCCGGCGCCGATTCTCATCTATTGCTCTTCGATCTGCAATAATATCTTATACCTGCTCCTCGTGTAACGGCTGTTCGATCGGCGTTACAACCGGAGTTTTCGATTTGGCTGCGCGGCGAGCTTTCTTGTCGGCAGCCATTTCTTTTAGTACCTGTTCAAGATCTATTTCCAGCGGCGCCAGTGCTCCGTGACCAACAAGTAACGGTTTCTCGCCCGGTACTTTGGCAGCGCAGGCATTACAGGAAGAGATACAATCGAAGCAGAGTACACAGGTATTATGATTATTCTCTTCGGTATCCATCGTCAGCAGGCGCGGATCGAGCGCCATCGGGCAATCGCGAACGCAGACCTCACCGAGGGTACAATTCGGTGCAGAAAAATCGATGCGCAGGCGGTGCTTCTGGGAGGTCACTCCGAGATACAAGCCGATCGGGCAAAACTCCTGGCAAAAGCGCAAGCCGACGAAATAGAGCATGACATAGGCGATCGCCAGTAAGCCGAAGAACACACCGCGAAACGAGTTTGCCAGCGGATGGCTGCTATCGAAGAGTACCGATAGATCGGCAAACCAGTTGACAAGCCCGACTGTGGAAATAAGCGCGGCAAGGAAGGTTGCACCAATGACAAGTACCGGAGAGCGCTTCTTTCTCTTGGCATATTCACCGGTATAGCGAAGTGCTTTCAAGAGCGAGCCCCAGGTACAGATCCATCCACAAAATAACCGGCCATACATATAATTGGCCGTTAGCGTGATAAGATAGGAGCCGGCCCAAAGTCCGAGAAAAGCGGTAACCGCTGTAATCCAATTTACCGATTGCCGCAACACATAGAACTCGCCATTGAGGACATCGAACTTAATGATATGCAAACTCGGCAATGCGAGAAGCAGGACAATAATAGTGGCATTAACCCAATATCTTGCCGTAACAATACCAGCCCTGAACCGAGATTGTACCATTAACTTCTATCCTATCTATTTATTTCGTCGCGGATTTACTGCCCATCCCGAGCACGCCAAAGAGCAAGAGCATAATAGCGCTCACAAGGATCGTAAGCACTACCAGACCGCTCATGACGATCGCAGTAACCGATGGATTTGTATTGAATGAATTGATAAACGTCGGCAGCCCGATCGCCAGCAAGGTGATCAGGGTGACAAGCGCTACCAGACTAAGAATTCTACTAAGCATGATCTTACTTTATTTCTGAATGATGTGTACCCGGGCTGCAACACGATTTTTCTGCCGGCGTGAACGGATCGTGGTAGATCCCCAAGCCCCTGCAGATCGTGACAATACCCATTACCATTATAAAAATTGCGGCGATAGTGCTCCCGTATTTCCTTATGCGAAGCGATAAGCGTTCGATCACGGCCACTACACCGGCTAACGCAGGAACAGTACCAAGAGCGAACGAGCCAAGCACCAGCGCCCCACTCACCGGCGAATGCGTTGCCGCGGCCTGCAATACCATTCCGTAGAGTAAACCGCAGGGAAGCAGTGGTGTTACAAGGCCAAGCAGCAGTTTGGATTCTTTGAGGTCGCTTCGCGTAAGCGCGGTTAATACATTCGTGATCTTCCTGCCTACCAAACTCGTGCCTTTAAGCGAGAAGAAATTCATTTGGAATAACGAAGCAACGATCATCAGTGCACCGAGTACGATAGCAACGGTCTGCCGAAGCGAATCGCTGATAAAAAGAAAACTGCCAAGACCGCCGGCAATCATTCCGATCATAGCATAGGAGATAAAACGGCCGCCATGATAGAGCGATTGCGGTATAACTACGTCAGCAAAGCGGCGCTTCTTTACTCCGGGAAGATCGATAGTGACGGGCGTTGCCTGCACCTGGCCGGCAAAACATCCGGAGATCATCGGCCCGCACATCCCAACACAATGCAGGCTTGAGACAAGACCCGTAATGAAAGCAAGCCATAGCTCAGGCATGGCTTCCTCCTTCCATGGTAAGAGCCTGCGATTTAAGCCTGAACGAGTTCTGTGTCACGAAGAAACTCGAAAGCGCCATCGCGACTGCCGCGATGATCGGATTCAGGACACCGAAGGCAGCGAGCACGACACCGATCACATTATAAGCAAAGGCCCAAAAGAGATTCTGCTTTACGACCCGCATGGTTTTCTTTGCCAATTCGAGCAACGCCGGTACATGGGAAAGATCGTTATCGAAAAGAATAACATCGGCTTCCGTTCGAAGCAAATCGGAGCTTGAACCGACCGCTACTCCTACCTGGGCAGCGCCGATCGCACCGGCATCGTTAAAACCATCGCCAACGAACATGGCATCGGGTGTTTCAGTAACGATCCGGGCTTTATCTTCCGGAGCCAGTTCTGCCATCGCTTCACAATTCAGTTCTTCGGAAAGATCGTCAACAACCGCCGAGCGATCGCCGGAAAGAATCACGGTCCGGTATTCTTTATCATGAAGTGTCTTGAATACCGAGGCGACTTCCTCGCGCAAGGTATCGGATGCGGTGCACTTGAAGATCACTTCTTCGGAGCCGGCTTCCTGATATTTCGCCCAGACCGCCGTTTGCGATTGTGTCGTGGGTTGAGCATTGGTAACGAATTGCTCCGACCCTAAGCGAACCGAAGCCGTACCGATGGTTGCGAGAATACCACTGCCCGGAATTTCCTCGAACGAAGAGATCGCCGTTTTCTCGTTAGCAAGGTGCGGATATTTATTCGCCAGCGCTTTTGAAAGCGGATGGTTGGAAAACGATGCTACCGTTGCTGCATAGACAAGCGCCTTTTCGGAAGTAGAAGCTTTACCTTCGATGATCGTTACACTATCGATAGAAGGGATACCTTTGGTAACCGTCCCTGTCTTATCGAAAAAGATCGTTGTAATGCCGGCCAGACGTTCGAGCACACCGAGCGAGCGAAAAAGTATGCCTTGCTTCGATGCCCGCGTGACGGCCATCCATAAGGCTGTCGGTGTGGCAATACCGATAGCACAGGGGCAGGCTATAAGCACGACGCTCAGGAAGGCAAAGAGCCCTTTGGAAAACCCAGCGGCGATCCACCAATAGATGAGACTTCCCATTGCAATAGCAATGATCACTGGTATAGCGATCGCCGCGATCTTATCGGCTACGTCCTGGATCGGAGCACGACGAAGCTTCGATTCCAGCAGTAACGTTCGCAGCCGTTGGATAAAACTTTTTTCGGCCGGCTGCAATACTTCTAAATGTAATAAGCCGTCGTAATTGACCGCTCCGGCAAAGAGAGCATCCCCCTTACTTTTGCGTTTCGGCGCCGGCTCCCCGGTTAACATTGCCTCGCTGATCATCGCAACGCCATCACTAATGCGGCAATCGACCGGTATCATTTCTCCCGGCTTCGAAACGATCACCATTCCCGGAGATAATGATGCAACCGAAACATCGCGAAGCAGGCCATCTTCCCCGATGATGCTTACCATCGAAGGCACCTGCTTATCGAGCTGCTCGATAGTTTTCGAAGCGCCGAAACGGGCTTTCGCTTCAAGGTATCGGCCGACTGTTACTATTATTAAAATAGCGACCGCTGTTTCGTAATAGACCGGACCCGATTCGAAGATCGTATCGAAGATCGATACGAGCATCGCTGCCGTTACGCCAAGCGCTATCAGAAGATCGGCATTTACTTTCAGCCCGCCTTTAATATCACGGATGCTCGATTCGATAAACGGAAAGCCGAGCATGAAATACACTGGAAGGGAAATGACCATCAGCAGCCATTTCAATAAACTAAAAAAAGAGGCAGAACCAAACCCCTGCTGAAAGAAAGACCCGAGCGATTCTACATACAGCGGCATCGAGAACATCATTACGTTGATGCCAAGGATGATGCCGATACCAAGCTTATATAATGTTAACCGTGCGCCACCTTCCTCGCCCGTGCCGACGATCTCCGCCGCTACTTCACAGCCATAGCAGCAATACAGCGCTTCACCGGCTGAACGAGCTCTTCTCGTTACCGGAAGTCCGCAATGGCTGCAACTATGCTCTACTGTAGTAGTCATCTGGGTGGATGGTTACTCATGATATGGGTGGTTAAAATGTAGGTACGGCAGCAGGAGACCTGCTGCCGTACCGTGTGCCAACAGTACTTTTCCACCCCAAAAGTACTATCAAGGCACAAACTTATCGAAGGGTGGCTTATCGACCCACCGGCTCAAATTCGGCAGCATGAATTGGATCGAATACCAGGTCGAGCCAAGAATGAAACAGACCCAGATCACGAGCATCCACCATGGAAACCGGCTACCTAAGTAGGTAAAGCGATCCGGTTCTGAAGAATCCTCGTCGGCAATAAATACTACTTTCGTTGGTTCCATGAGCTTAGTTCTTTGATATGGGTAATGAAGTGATCATACTCGTGGCAGAGGCAGACTTACTATTCTCGTCTAAAAGGGTATTATCACCCAGTTCGATCTCGCGTTCGAACAATCGGAATTTCGGGCGTTCGATGTCTTTATAATCGCCGCGAAGCACCGTCCAGAGAAACATAAAGAAGAAGCCGAGCGCCACGCAGGAATACATTACGATCGGCGTGACGGCGAACTGTACCAGGTCGTTGCCGGTAGCAAAGATCGAGTACGTGAATTCGACGAATTTATATGTGAAACCCGTACCGGCAATGATGATCACACTCCATTGAAAGATCGTCAGCGCGCGGTTTCTGCGCTTCGGTACATAACGCATCTGAGCCGGCAGCTCGGGATGCGAAGCTGAAGATGATGGGGTAGAAAATAACTCAGCCATAATTCCCTTCCTTACTTGGTTGCCATCGTTGTGGCTCGATTCTCTTTCGGAATACTCTGCAGCATCGGGTCGGTAGAATCGATGTTCCAGCTTCCGAGCCAATTGATATAGGTTACGATTGCAAGGCCCTTTTCATTGGGGCGCTTATGCTCATCGAAGAACCAGGTGAATTCCGGCATCACGGAAGTCGGTACGACATTCGTCGGCTTATAAAAATGCGCCATGTGCCAGTCATTCGAGCGGCGTCCAGATTCACGGAAGAGATCGGGCCCGACGCGGCGCGTACCCATCATCTGCGGCATCTGCAGGACGTTCTGGTATTCGTCAGCGGTCGAGACCTTTCCCCAACGAGCGGGTTCGTTAGAGATCGGTCTGACCTGCTGCGAATGACAATGCCAGCATGCTTCGGCAATGTAAATATCACGACCGTAACCCAATGCTTTTTTATAAGCAGCCGAGTTCGGCTCGCCATACACTTTCTTGAACTCGGCAGGATAATCCTGTGCAAGTTTGACAAAAGAAGCGGGGACAACCTTGCTCAGATCGTCGAGGCTTTTTGTCGGAATTTTTTTCATCATAAGCCACGGTACCAGACCGGACGAAATAAAGCTAAAGGCGAAGAAGACGATACCTGCGATCAGGAATACCGTACTAAAGCGCTCAATGGGTGATTTTGCCATGATCTTCTTTTTAATTATTTCCTTCGGTACGTACCATTGCCTGGCGTTTGTAATCGGTTGCCTCGAAGTGCCCCCATTCCCCGATGAATACCATCGTCAGTGCAAAGACGACGTGCGTCAATGCCGCTACCCAGAATGGGATCTGATTAAGGATCCAACTGCCGCCGAAAAGCATCGGCTGCAGCCAGGAAAGGATACCGTAAAAATTTAGGAGCCATATTCCGATACCGATCGCTATCGCAACGCCGATCCTCGTCGTTCGGGCCGAGTTGGTAAAGTATCGATACATCAATACTTCAAAAACTATGCCATAGAAGGCACCCGTCACGATATAAAGAATAATGCCGATGATAAGCGTTATTTCCGAATCGTTTGTAAGTGCCGGTTCGCCCATCGGGAAGGTCATAAAGACTTTAATGAGCTGGAACGGCTGTTTATCGAAAAGCACGGAGCCGATTACGTTAAAAAAAAGGCTCACCACGGCACCAAAACCACCGAGGATGCTACCCGTTGTAATGTGATACCACCAGTAGAAGCTTTTCGGCGGCCAGGCTTCTTCTTCTTTGGCAACAACAGGTTTCTTTTCTTCAAGATCGGTCAAGAGCGCCGATGCCTCGGCCTGCAACTCCTGAAGGCGTTTTATTTTTTCTTCGCGTGTCATCATAATGGCGGTTGTTGGGGGATTATGATACCACAGCCGGGCGGTTCATCGAAGCCGGCGCTAATTCATACTCTCTATCGACTACCGGGTTAGCTTCGCCGAGTTTGATCGGGTTCTTGGCCGTGCGATAAAGATTATACACCCAGATGATCTGGCCAAGGACGATCATCGTACCGGCAAAGGTGCGAACCATCCAGAACGGCATCGAAGCGACAAGCGATTGCTCCCAGATCTGTAGCGAGCGCCAGCTAAAGCCTTGTACTAATCCTGCGATCGTGAGATCGCCGAACATGATCACTAAGCCAATGGTCGTAAGCCAGTAATGCCAGACGTTCAGACGCAGGCTATACCATTCACGCCCTGTAACGCGCGGCCATAAGTGTGTTACCACTCCAAGCAGCCAGAAACCGAATACACCGAGCATAACAAGGTGGGCGTGAGCGACAACCCAATCGGTAAAGTGGATGACCTGCTGAAGCGTTAGCGTAACCTGAAAAGCGCACTGCAAACAGGTGGTGAAATAGAGCACCATTCCCGTATAGAACCAGCGGATCGGCAGGTTCGTCTTTAAGATCGAGGCCGAGCCTTTAAGCGTCAGGAAGAAGTTTACAATAACGGTTGTTACTACGATCTCTACGGCGATCGTCGAAGTAACGGCTCCGTATTGCACGAACATCGGGATAGGGCTCCACAAGAAGTGATGCACGCCCTGCAATGGGTAGAAAAATGCAAGACCCCAGAAACCGACGAGCGATAGTGCATGACTATAGATGGGCTTCTTCATAATCAGCGGCACAAAGTAATACATCATACCCCAGCCGAGCGGCGTTACAAAGAGCCCTACGAGATCGTGAATATATAATCCGCCTATGGCGGCACCTGCAACGCCCGGTGCAAAGAACTGCGGCAGATAGTTACCCATGATATAGACAAGACCAGTCCACACAAAGGCCGCTGTGAAATACCAGAGCGAAACATACAGCGGCTTTTCCTTTGTGCGGATTATTGGTACATAAAAATTCACGGTCATTAACAGGACCCCAACGATAACGACCGGATCGATGAAGATCGGTGTCTCTGCCCATTCGACACCCTGCGCTAAACCATAGAGCTGGCCGACAAACGTTGCTACCAATATTGCCTGCCAGGCCCAGAAAAGAAAAAGTGAGACTCCTCGTTTCCAGACCCGCTGGCCCGTCAGGCGAGGCACGGCCCAATACAACCCTCCGAAGAAGAGATTTGCCAGAAAGCCATACGCGGCCATATTGGTATGCACCATTCTGACACGGCCCGGCGAAAGGATCTCAATCCCCGGGAACAAATAGCTCCGTAAGAATTGAGTACTGAATACCAGCCCGGCAAAGAGCGCAAGAAAGAAGGCGCTGATACCGGCGATGAAGTGTGCTTTAACAACCCACTTATCGACCAGCGACGAGCTATTATCTTGCGCGTGGCTGGGCAGGGTCGATGCATTTACTAAAGCCATGGGTAGTTTCGGTTAGTAATTGATAGAAAAATTTTGATAGTGTATATTTTACTGTGCTTTTTTTGTCGTATCGATTATCGGCACTGCTGCCAGATCCGATTCTTTGACGTTAGTCTTCCCCATCAGATAGACCACATACGATACGAGGTGCCAGTTATCTTCGTCGCTAAGGATACCTCCGAACGCAGGCATCGGAGTACCGGCCAGACCGGTATAGAAGGTACGATAAATATCTTCAACCCGAGAGCCGCCCTTGAGTACGCCTTCTCTGAAATTGAACGGTTTGATCGGGTTCTTTTCGGCGTCTTCGAGAGTCGCGGCAGAGTGGCCATCGCCAAGACCGGTTTCACCGTGGCAATTAGCACAGCCCATCTTTGCATAGACCGCTTTACCTTTTGCGATCGATGGTGCTCCGCCAACCCATGCCGGCGCCGGACCAAAGGCAAGCGATACCGGAGTAGGATTAGTCTGCCAGCGATCGGAGAAGGTTTTAATATATTCTATGACATTCGCACGATCGGCTTCGGAGAGTTGTGCCCAACTCGGCATCGATGAGCGCGGTACACCATTGGTGATCGTGCGGTGAAGGTCGGCATCGCTCGGCAGCGATCCCGGCGCCGTCGAGATAAACTTGAACATTCCGCGAGTGAAATTTCTCGGCTTGACCTCGAGCATTGCGGCGGCAGGACCTTTGCCATCGCCTTTTAATCCGTGGCAGCCCGAGCAGTACATTTCATAGACTTGTTTTCCCTGCCAGGCTTTTACCCACTGTGCTTCACTTACCGAAGCACGTTTGAGCGTGTTGATCTTCTTTGCCGAGGCTTGTTCTTCGAACGGCGTTTGCTTGCAGGATAATAAACTTAGGCAAGCAATAGAAGCTAGTACGAGGGTGGAAGTTTTCATCACTTAACAAAAAGTTATGGTACAAATCTAATGCTCGACTGTAGCAAAGAACAAGGACTAAAACGGTCGCATATACTACTTCTATGACTTGTGTCACACAACTATGATTTGGCTCATAAAAAATTGAATCGCTCAGAAAAAATCAGCCGACGTATAACTTATTAGTAAATAACGCAGTTACTCCTATTTCCATGAGTTGGCTTTTACCCAGTAAAAAATCTTTTTACTATAGTAAAAAGATTTTACGATTGCCTTTCATTTTGCCGACTGCCGAAAACCATTAAACTATAAATACATATCGAATAGTATGAGCATCGATGAGAAAACAAGCGTTAAGGAAATCGTCGTTATGACAAACGATTTATTATAGCGATTCTTTTTTATTGTCAGAAATAATAAATAGAGGAGAAAACAGCAGATTATCGCGGGTAGCGTCCAGAGAGTTAGCCCGAGATCACGGCTTAATCGCGCTTCATCATTCGGCGTTCTGATGCTAACGAACAGTGCTATCCATCGCATTAGGACTGGTGAAACCAAGAAGGGAAAAAGCGACGGTATATTTTTTTTGCGAAGAAGGAGGAAGATAGCTATTGCCTGAAGCACTGTCCACAAAGGACCGGCAAGCGTTATTACCGAAAAATGCCAGTCCTGCAGATAGCTGCCATTTTTTGGATATCCTTTATTTAAGCTCATCAGCATATCGTTACCAAGAAGCTCTCCGGTAAGATAGTGCATGAACTCATGAGAAACAAAGGTCAAAAGAACGGCAAAACCCGTTATCAGCGCATACCGAATCGTTAGTTGTTCGGAATTCGATTGCATACGGCCATAGGTACTACCTGCAACACTTTGATATAATGGCGGAATACTTGCATTCTCTTACAACTATTTCGCCGTCTGTTATTTTACAAATAGCTTTCCAGTTTGAATCTCTTTATCGGTTTGTACAAGATAAAAATATGCGCCTGAACGAAGTGTCGATATATCGATAGACAATTCATTTCTTCCTACTTCGAACAATCGTTGTGGTACACTACGCACCTCCGCTCCAAGCTGGTCATATATTTTAAGAGAAGCGGGGGCAGCATTATCAAGAGCAAAGGAGATCGTTACCATACCACTCGCCGGATTTGGGTAAGCCGTTGCAGAGGTAAGAGCATCGCCCACTGGCGGCGAAACGGTGCTTGCCGATTTATATATTTCGTTAAGAATTGCAACCGTATAATCGTTCAGGTACACATCGGATATCAGCGGATCGGGATCCCAGTTGACATACAATGCTATTGTTACCGAGTCTTTAGGATTGACATAAGCAGAAGATTGAAATCCTACCATACTACCGCTATGCCCATAGAATGTCTCGGAATAATACGGGACACGCTCGGTGCCCAAACCATAATAAGAGCTATCATCCAGCCGGTGAACGGTTTTCATTTGCTTTAATGCATCAGCGCTGACCACGCTTCCGGTGTACAAGGTCCGAACCCACTTTATCAGATCTGAAGGAGTCGAACAGATATTTCCATCGCCGGGAGAGCCCGTCAGTTGAGCCGTCTTATCAATAAAGGAAAGGTCGGTCGATGGATATTTGCTATCGGCGGCAGACCAGTTATGAGCAAATGGATACGGGATACTATCGGCCCCTCCCACAAAGGTATGGCTAAGCTGTAATGGATCGATAAAATTATTATGAATCAGATCGCGAAGCGATGCACCACCTACTTGCTGGGCAATCACCCCAAGCAATATATAGTTAGTATTACTATATTGATAGTTAGTGCCGGGCTTAAAATTCGGTGCCTTAACATAGTTCAAAAGAATCGTATCGGCCGTCCAGACTTTACCCGGTTCCAATTCATATTGATCGTAGAGTACTGTCTGATCGGTATCGTCATTGGTATAATCGTAAATACCACTGGAATGATTAAGTAGCATCTCGATCGTAATTGCTGAATCGACATTTGGGTAGCGTCGTGGAAGCCATTTGTAAATAGAATCGTTGATCGAAAGCTTCCCTTGATCCTGCAAGCGCATGATGAGCGCAGCCACAAAGGTTTTAGTAATGCTTCCTGCTTCACAGAGCAAGCTGGTATCCATCGGCTCGCTGCCATAATTAATACCGACAGTACCATTCCACTGGCCGAAGCCCGGCACATAGATACTGGCAGAAACTCCATGCATATTGAAGGACAATGTTTTTGCATAGAGGGTGTTCATAGCAGAAAGAATTCTGTTTCCAAGCGATGTAGTATCAATAGCCATAGGCGTTGCTGAGCCGGAGGACTCCCTGGAAAGCGGTATTGTAACGGCAGCTCGTTTAGTCAGGGCGCTTCGGATGTCTTGTGCCGCTACATTACTTGAACCCGCCATCAGAAGAAAAAGCACGGGAAACAGTGTGAGGCCGGTATGAGTAGTAACTTTTTTTATCATCATTATACTTATTAAGGAGCGCTATTACTCGTGACTGGCAGGGCATAGCACTCAAGAGAATCCTGCAAGAGTAACCGATAACCCCCTTTACATTTTTCATGTTGCATTACTTACTACTGGAAAACTACGAGCAGCAGTACTCAAGCCATCGTTCCGAAAAGAACGAGTTCATAGCTTCCGTGAGAGAAAAATTCAAACAGGCTAATAAATTATCATCCTTCGAATTACTTACTTCGCAATTACCGGAGCAGACCGATTCTTTCGATCATGAGTTATACCTATCGCTGACCTACCAGGAGTTCATGAAACGCCTATTAGCGCAATATCCCGGCCTCTCTTCGACCGAACTCAAAGTAGCTACTTTGCTTCGGCTATCGATGTCTTCAAAAAAGATCGCCTCGCTATTATCTCTCTCCGTACGAACGGTGGAATACCACCGAACCAACGTCCGAAAAAAACTCCGGCTAAAAACAAAGGATAATATCCAGCTTTTTTTGATGAAGGTCTAAATGAGGTATTTCCTATTTATAAACCCTCTTAGCAGTAGTAATAGGCCTCGAATTCTATATATCCCAGCCGGGAACGCCACCCCCGGCTCTCAGGTTTTACGACGCACCGAATAATTCGGGGCTTGCCGATGTGGCGGAATAGGTAGACGCAACGGACTTAAAATCCGTTGTCTTGTAAAGGACGTGCCGGTTCGAGTCCGGCCATCGGTACCACCAATAGCCCACCTTTTAGTAATGTCACTGCCCTTAGTTGCAATCGTTGGTCGCCCGAATGTAGGGAAATCGACGCTCTTCAACCGCCTCATTGGCGAGCGGCGTGCCATTACCGAATCCATTTCCGGCGTAACGCGCGATAGAATTTACTCCCGTGCCGAATGGGCCGGCCGCGAATTTCTGATTGTCGATACCGGCGGTATCGTCCCTGATTCGGAAGAATTATTCGAAAAATCTATCCGCCGCCAGGCGGAGATCGCGATCGCCGAAGCAGCCGTTATTCTGTTTGTGGTCGATGTGACAGCCGGGGTACATCCGCTCGATAGCGAAGTCGCGCTCATGCTCCGCCGCTCCGGTAAGCCGGTGCTACTGATAGCAAACAAAGTAGATAATCTCGAGCGCATTGCCTATGCCAGTGAATTCTATGAGCTGGCGCTCGGTGAGCCCTTGGTTTCGAGCGCGATCAGCGGCCGCGGTGTTGGCGATTTTCTCGACGAGCTTTTAAAGTTATTACCACCGGTCGAAGAAGCGCCGGAAAGCCCGGTGATGAAGCTTGCAATAGTCGGCAAGCCTAATGTGGGAAAATCGAGTTATCTAAATTCCCTGCTTGGCGAAGAACGCGCTATCGTCACCCCCATTGCCGGTACGACACGCGATTCCATCCATACCTCCTATACGTACTACGGGAAAGAGATCACGCTGATCGATACCGCCGGTATCCGTCGTAAGAAATATATCGACGATGCCCTGGAGCTGTATTCGATCGTACGCACGATGAAGGCAATCGAAGAATGCGATGTTGCATTGGTGCTTGTCGATGCGACGCAGGGTGTAACGAAGCAGGACGCAAAGATCTTAAACGATGTGATCGAAGCGCGCAAGGCGGCGATCCTCGTTGTCAATAAATGGGACCTCATAGAAAAAGAAACTAACACGGCTGCCACATTCGAAAAAGCCGTCAAAGAGATGCTTGTCACACTCGATTACGTGCCGACTGTCTTCATCAGCGCAAAAACTCATCAGCGCCATACCAAGCCGATCGAGCTGGCCCTCAAAGCCTTCGACGAACGTAAGAAACGCATTAGCACCGGCGATCTAAATGAGTATTTATTACCCGAAATAGAAAAAGTACCACCGCCGGCAGTGCAGGGAAGAGATCTTCGAATTAATTATATCACTCAGGTTCGTACGGAGCCGCCGGTCTTTGCTTTCTTCTCGAATCACCCCGATCTTATCCCCGATGCCTACAAGCGCTATCTCGAGCGGCGCTTGCGCGAGCAGTACGGCTTTTCAGCCGTACCGATCTCCATGATCTTCAGAAGAAAATAATTACTTATCGATCTTTACGAGGCGCGTAATGGTCAGAGGATTGTTGCGGCCGATTTCATCGATCACCGAGCGCAAATAATAGGTCCCCTCAGGTAATTTCTTCTTGTCTTTATCTTCGCCATTGAACTGGTATTCATAGACGCCCTCAGGCTTGAGATCGTTGTTGAGATAACTTTGCACGGGCGTACCAAGATCATTCAATAACTGCATCGTTACTTTTGCCTGGGCAACGAGCTGTACTTTGAAGGTCCACTCTTTATGTTTCTTCGAAGGTTTTTCCACGACAACATCGGTCTTCGGCAGTTTGGCGAAATCTTCACTGCGAAGCCCCTTGCCCTGAATAGGGAGGATAAGGGTATCGCTCGTGGAAATAAGCATCAGCTTGGTATTGTGATCGCCGACGGCCAGGGGTTTGAAGCAGACACTGATGACGACATTATTATTCGGCTGAATACTGATGGGGTACATCTGCCGTGAGGGTGAGGGAACACTGTAATCTTTATCGTCCACTACATATAGATCGCGGATGATCTGCGCCGCCGGGGTTTTATTCGTAATCGTCACATAGACACACGATTGAACCCCAATGCTCTGAGCGCCGAATTTCGCCTCTGAAAGACTGAAAGAAAACGATGGAGGAAGCTTCGGAGCACTCGGCTGCGCCAGTGCATTGCCTGAGATCGACAAGATAAGTACTGCAAAAAGAAAACGGATGTTCATGATTACTGCACAAAAATTTAGAAAATAATAAACAATCGGAGCCGCCGTAAGCGTTCGGTGCTCACCAGCGCCCGGAAAGATCGAAGCTGGTGATCATGCCGAAGGTGTGGTCAAAGCGAAGCCCGATAGTTACAAGGTAGGCATCATAACTGATCCCAGCACCGGCAGTGATGGTGCCGTTATCGGTCGAAGTGCCCATACGCAGCGCAAGAAAATCTACAGGAGTCAGTTCTACGCCGAAATGCATCGTGCCGGGCTGAGAAGCCCGATCGACAAATGAAGCATGCAACGAGATCGGCGCATCGGCCGGGTGGTACGAAAGACCCAGCAAGTATGTCTTTGCCATTGTCTCGCCGCTGCCATCGGATATAGTATAACCATTGCCAAGCAGGTTAACGGCGCTGGCACCGATACTCCATTCTTCGAATAGGTCGATCGCGCCTCCAATATCAAGAAACGAAGTGCTTACCGGGGCATACTGAATTAGCACGGTAGTATAAGTAATGGTATTATAACGCCATCGTATTGCAAGTGAGGCTGTGCGACTTCCTCCAATGGGAAAAGAGCGTGAAAGGCCTGCCGTGACCTCCGTAATCCCAAACACCGAAGCAACGGCTTTGCGGTTGGCTCCAAGAGTAATACTGAATCTGGAAAGCCCCGGGTAATATACTCCTTCAACTCCGGCAGAATACGCATCGGTTGTTCCCTGTTCGTTCGGCGTAAAAGAAAGAGCGAGGTGAAAGGGTGCGGCCGTATCGGCTCGTTCGAGCGCCGGATTGACCGCAAGCGCGGAAAGCGTGGAATGAGTTAGATCAGACGAACTCAGGGATCGGGATTCGGCGGATTCGAAATGCAATACCTGCGCCGATGCTACTGCCGATAAGCAGCAGAACGAAAGAGCTATTTTAATCAGGCGAAGCAACGGTAGAAAAAAAGCCCCCGAAGTGCGTTCGAGGGACTTTGTAACCCTTGTATAATTTATTTCTTCACAGCGGCCCCGCCGGAAGAAGGAGCTTTTAGCGATTGCTCATGGGCAAGATTCTTTTTATAGGCTCCGAGATAATCTACCAACGAAGCGATCTCATCGTCGCCGAGCGGGCCTTTGTTCTTTGTATGGAAAGCCGGCATGTTGGAATTGACAATGCCATCGGCAATGATCTTTCTCCATTGATCGGGAGTATGATTCATCATCTCGTCGGAGGTAAGGTCGGGGCCTGGCTTGTTATCGGCCTTTGAGCCATGGCAGATAGCACAATCGGCTTCGTATAATTTTGAACTCAGCTCACCTTTGCCTTTATTAACATGGCAACTGGCGCAATCACCTTCGAATACTCCGGTGATATGCATCGCTTCTTTATGCGAGAGCTTCGAAATAAAGACCGTTCCGTGGATTTGAATCTGTTTGACGGATTCGACAACAGAATTCGAAAAAATATTAATGGTCTTGAAGAATGGCCCTTCTGCTTTTCCCTGCGGGTGGAAGGTGATCTTCAACGGAGTCGATTCCCCGGGAGCAAGAACATTCTTTTGAGGTACCGGCACCGTGCAGCCGCAGGAGGGACGGGCTTCGTTAATATGTAGCGTATCGGTACCGATATTGCTGATCGTTACGCTTGTTTCTACATCAGAATGCTGTTCTACCTTGCCAAAATCGTGATCGAGTTCGCTGACGGCAATTCTCGGTCCTTTGATGGTGCTATCGGCCGGAGCAAAGAAATTGCCGAATGCCGGAGCAATCCGTATTCCCGATGCCAGTACAAAGAGCAGCAACGCAGCACCAAAGAGCGCCGAAGCAGTAATAATTCGTTGAGATGATTTCATGATAACTACTTTCTAAGCGTGGTACCGATCAGAACCTTAGAGCTACCTATGCAAAGAGTTTTCCTACTAAATAGTTCTAATTCAGGTATCGGTTCTACGGTCGTTACCGGCTATAAATAAAAAAGCCTCTGAACAAATTTCAGAGGCTTTTACTACACTTGTTCTTTTTATTTTGTCATCGTAGCAGCACCGCTGGTTGACGGAGCTTTCATCGAGCGCTCGCGAGCAAGGTTCTTCTTGAAGGCGCTGAGGTAATCAACGAGCGAGGCAATCTCATCGTCGCCAAGCGGGCCTTTATTCTTCGTATGGAAGGCCGGCATATTGGAGTTGGCAATACCATCGGTGATGATCTTCTTCCACTGATCCGGCGTATGGTTCATCATATCGTCGGTAGCGACATCCGGACCGGGTTTGTTATCGGTTTTCGAGCCATGGCAGATAGCGCAATCGGCTTCGTAGAGCTTCGCACCGAGCTCGCCTTTGCCTTTATCGACATGGCAGCTGGCACAGTTGCCCTGGAACACGCCATCGAGATGCATCGACTCTTTATGAGCGAGCTTCGATTTGAAGATCACGCCATGAATACGAAGCTGCTTCTGCGGTTCGACCACGGAGTTGGAAACAACCGTAATGGTCTTTGCAAAACCACCTTCAGCCTTGTTATGCGGATCGAAGGTAACTTTCAGGCGGGTCGTCTGTCCCGGAGCGATCTTCTTTTGATCGAGTACGGCAGCCGTACAACCGCAGGAAGGATTAGCGCTCATGATCTGAAGCGTATCGGTGCCACTGTTGCCAATGGTGAACTGCGTTTCAGCCATGCTCTGCTGTTCGATCTTACCGAAATCATGATCGACTTCGTTAACGGTGATCTTCGGGCCCTTGGCCGTGCTATCGGCCGGAGCGAAGAAACTTCCAAAAGCAGGCGTAATATGCATACCGGATGCGATAAATACCGTCAGCAAACCGGCGCAAACCAACGCCGCGGAGGTGATGTATGTCCTGGATCTTTTCATAATAAACTACTCTTTCTGTAATGGTGTCAATTCCACGTTAGGAACGTCTGTTTAAAGAAATTCCGATAGAAAAAGGTTTCGCTCCCGAAGTTTTAGGATTTCGAGATATACTCGAAAGGGATGGATTCCCAATCCATCGCTACCCCCGATTTCATCGAAGCATAGTGTGCTTTCATTTCGGAAACAGAGAAGCGGAACCGCTGGGCTTCGTTGGTAAAGATAAATACCGGCTCCCCGGAATCGCTTTGTTCCCAACGTAATAGCCACAGTGAGCTATGGTCGAGATACTCCACGAACCATTCGACCAGCTTCCGGTCTTCTATAGGTATCGGATAATCGCTTCGTTGTTCGAGCAGTTCGAGCAGTTGCCGGTTCATCGCAAAAATGAATAACTTTTCATCCGGGAAACAGAAATACACCGAGCCCGGTAATAGTGTATAAATAATTATTATAACTACTTATACCCATGAAACGCTCTCTCCTTTTCTCGATGCTGCTTTTTTTCAGTTTCGTTTCGGCTGCCTACTGCCAACCTGCCGATGCCGGGATCGTCTCGATCGAGAACCAGATCAGAGATCCCTGGCGGCAATCGATTCTGCTTACCTATATCTATGGCACCGGCGGTAAAGAAGGAGATAGTACGCAAAAGAATATTACCTTCCATTCACTGATGCTCTCGGGCGAGGCTTCGATCTTCGATGGTACAACCGTCTGGGGCGCACTTCCATTAAATCAACAAAACGGGCCGCTCGGCTCGGTCACTGGCATTGGCGATCTGATCGTTATTGTAAATCAGCGGATTCTGAAAATTTCCAGCGCCGAACTCTCTCTGGCGGTGGGCGGCCGCTTTGCAACTGCTACGGTCAATCAGGATAGTTTACCCCAATCCTATCAAAGCGGACTTGGCAGCAACGATTTTCTTCTCGAAGTACAATTCCTTACCAAAGCCATTAATTTCGGGATCGGCTACCAGCTTGTCGGAGGCCGAAGCCTGAATGATTTTACAAAGCTCAAACGAGGCGATGAATTCGTTATTCGAGGCGGCTACACCTATCGAGATAGCACTATCGACTTTGGGCCGGAGCTTATTATCAGCAAACAGATACAGAAATCTTCAGCGCTCGATCCGGTTTCCGAGACCGGGCAATTTATCGATGTGCCGGGCAGCGATGAGTTCGAGATCGATTTGCTTTTAAAAGCGCGCTATCATTTTAATAGCACCTTTGGTTTGACCGCTACGGTAGGATTTCCCTTGAAAGAGCGTGGTACAAATATCGATGGCCTGCGCCGTACCCTCACGGCTTCGCTCGGCGTCTCACTCGATCTATGAGTATTATAAGCAACGATGCGACTTTATCTGTAGGATGGTGTTATCCTCTGGTCTATGAAATACTTTTATCTGCTTGTGTTTCTGGCAAGTGTTTCTCTTACCGAGACCGCTTTTGCCCAATGTTCCGATGCCGGAGTCTGCGAGCTCTCGCGTCATGATAATACATTGAAAGAGCCGAAGCTCATTGCCGATCTTCGTTATGGCCTTGGCACCAGCGGCAAGCCGGAAAATATTACCTTCCAGCAGGTCAGCGCCGGTGTCGAATACCATCTTACCAAGCACTTCTATGCTATTGCCGAAGTACCCTATCGCGTGCAGACATTTTCCAATACTTCGATAAGTGGATTCGGGGATATCTTTCTCATGGGTAAATATATCGTTTCCAATGATATTCCCTCTGAATTTAAAGACGGAGAAGAAGTACTTTTCCCTCGATCTGATGCTTACTGGGATTTCCAACTCGGAGTCAAACTTCCTGCAGGCGCGGTAAACGAAGATACGTTGCCGACTCCTTATCAAAATGGATTGGGTACTACCGATCTTCTTGCCGGAATTCAGTACACCAGCGAAGATAAATTTCATAGTATCGATTATACCGGCGGTCTTGGACTACAATTACCATTCGGCCAAAGCTCAAATAGGATCGATAGTCTTAAACGAGGCCCCGATCTACTGCTTCAGGGAGCAGTAAAAAAGAAATGGTTAAATCTCTGGTTTAGCGGAGAATTACTTGGTATCCTGCCATTAAAAAAATCGATCGTCAATACGCAGTTTATAGAAACGACCGAATCCTCTCCCGATCCTATCATTGTCAGTGACCGCACAGAAGTGCCGCATAGTAATCAATTTCAATTAAATCTTCTGCTATCAGGTACCTACTTATTCAATGAAAGCGCCAGCATTGAAGTGGGTGTGGGAGTGCCGTTACTAAAACGAGACCATAATGAAGATGGGTTAAGGAGAGAGTTTACTTTCTACACTACGTTGCGGCAGGGCATTTTCTAACCGACGAGCGCGCAGCTCGAGCCTACCCAATCGAGCCCTTTGTTATAATCGACGCCGACCATCTTTCCGCGAGTCAAGCGTACCAGTGTATGCAATGCCTTAGGTCGCTCCCACTCAGGCAGCCATAAGCACAGTGCTCGAAGCTCTGCACGAACACCGTGGCCTTCGGGGGTTTTGATCACTTCTGCATATTCTACTTTTTCCTGCAGCAGCCATTGGTGCCGTTCTGCCTGAGGGATAGCATCGATATCTTCTGTTGTCGGGGAAACATTGACTCCGAGACCGGCAAAGGAATACAGCGGCTTTAAGACGAACGTGGAAAGATCTATAGCCGAGGCCGCTATCTCATCGACATAATATGCCTTTGGTACGGTATCATTTACTCCAACCAGTTTAGGCAAGAGTATTTTAGAAATCCTGAAGTACCAATTCGGGTGTCCTGCCCAGGCGAGGTCATACTCTTTGCGAAGATCGAACTGCAGGTGAACCTGTTTTCTTTCAAGCTCATCGACTATTGCCCGATTGTAGATTCTTTTAATACGCTTCAAGGCTCCCGCTTCATCCGGAGCGAACAACTCTCTCCCTTTGGCAACGATCTGCGCAATATCGACGATGCGAATACCGAGCTGCTTTGCTGCAAGATAGAAATCGCATTTCGTTTTTTGTTCGTGAGGCGCTGTTTCGATAAGCGCTACTTCCGATGGATTGTTATCTCCAACTATAGCTTGATGCAATACCTTATAATACGCATTAGTACCAAGCTCGGGATGAAAGAGCCCATTGAGTTCGGCCGGTAATCCATACACATCGCGAATAGTCTCGCTAAAAACGGCCTGATAGTAATAGAGCGAAGGAAAGCCCTGCAGCTCAATGAGTTTAAATTTCGGCGCTTCACGAGAACCGGTAATGGCAAAATCGACAGCCGCAAACAGCGGGCGGGAAGTTTCGGCCGCGACATTCCATTCGGGAGGTATTGCCTGCCTGCCTGTTTGCTGAAGTTCATCCGAAGCGGCGTGAATAAGTAATTCTTCGGCCGAGCGCGCAACCGAGGCCGCTATCTCTTTCGGCAGAAAGAGTGGTGTTTCGGCGATACGAAATTCTATCTCGCAGCCAGCCTTACGTTCGAGCTCTTCACGAACTTTCGCCGTCAGCGCTTCGCTCACGCGATCATTGAATTCCGCTCTGAGTTTCGGTATCATTGGAAAGTACAGGAGGCAGCTTTTCGATCTTCACTTGTTCGAGCCGGTGCCTGATCTTACGCTTAATGGTAAAGACTAATCCATCAGAGATAATCGTATCGCCAACATTCGGTATCTTGCCACTGGTCTTTTGTAAAAAACCGGAGACGGTCTGGTAATCGCCGCTTTCTTCGATTATCGGGAAACGGCCGGCAAAGCGTTCGTTGAATTCGGCAATGACCATACTCGGATCGATATAGACAGTATCGCCGATCTCGATAACGGTACGTTCTTCGGCCGGCACATCCGATTCATCCTGAATTTCGCCGACAAGCTCTTCGAGAATATCTTCCATCGTCACTATTCCTTCGACTCCGCCATGCTCGCTGACGACTACTGCCATGTGAGTGCGGCGGCGGCGGAAATCGCGAAGCAATTCAGCGATCGGCTGAGATTCGCTGACATAGGTCGGCGTTCTCATACTTTTTTCGATCAGCTTCACAAATTCTTCTCCGGCATTCTGGCTTGGTATCGTAAGGCGTTCGAGTTGGCTGAATGAGGGCAGAAGATCTTTGATATACAGGATCCCAACTACCTGATCCATCGAACCACGATAGACCGGCAGGCGCGAAAAGCCTTCTGTTTCTATAATTCGGAAGAGCTCGCGGGGCTCGCTATCGAGATCGAGACCGATAATATCGGAGCGATGCACCATGATCTCGCGCGTCGTGGTATCGCTGAATTCGAAGACGGATTCGATAAGCTCCGATTCGCCTTTGGTCACCACCCCTCGTTTTGCCGATTCGAGAATGACTTGCCGCAATTCTTCCTCGTTTGCTCCTTCGCCGGCAAGGGCCGTCGGCATACCGAATATTCTTAATAAACCCTTCAGGGCCGTATTCAGTATTTTGACCAAGGGAAGAAACATCCGGTAAAAAAATTGCAACGGCAAGGCAACGGCAAGCGATACGGATCGATCGTTTATGATCGTAATAGATTTCGGAAGCAGTTCACCGAAAATAATGTGCAGGAAGGTAAGCGCAACAAATCCGAGAATCGCCGAGACCGTTTCTGCTACTGCCTCGGAATGCGTGATCAAATACAGCAGCGGCGAGAAGATCCTGCTGAATACCGGCTCTCCGAGCCAGCCGAGCGCAAGACTTACGAGCGTAATACCGATCTGCGTTGTCGAGAGATACGCATCGAGATGAGAAATAATTTGTTCGAGCGCTTTGGCCCGGCGCTTATTGCGCTTCGAAAGTTCGGAAAGTTGTGCCCCTCGAACTTTGATAATAGCAAACTCGGCGGCGACGAAAAAACCATTGAGCCCGATAAATACCACCACCAGCAATAACCCAAGTACTATATCCATATAGATGTCTTACAAAAATAGGGATAAAAGCAGCCCTGGATCATAAACTCTTCCGGCTCCCACGTAACAAGTATCACGAAAAAAATTGAAATCTCCTCTGTATCTTTGGGGATTGAGAAGCGTTCTTCGACTATGAAACACGTCCTCATAGCTATTATATATTTATTCCTTTGTATTGGAGCACCAAAAATGAAGGGTCAACAATTGGTTTGGAAGAACATTGGTTACTTCCCCGGCCGTATAGGGACTATATATTTTATTGATGAGGATGTTGGTTTTGTAAGTGTATCAACAGTACCTAATGGGCAGATTACACCTTCCCTTTTTAGAACCACTGACGGTGGGTTACATTGGGCACAGGTATATGTTGAGACATTCTCTCAAGGGGGATATGGTATCCAAGACATTTTAATGATAGATAGGGACACCGGTTATACGTGCGGAGATAGTTGGTTAGGCCATTCGATTTGGAAAACTATTGATGGAGGTATTCACTGGAATTCTATCTCTTCTGACGCCCGTCTTTCCGTTGCCATTTGTAAAACAAAAGCAGGGCTTGTAGTCTCAGATTTTTTTACAGGAAACGTCAGATGTTCCACCGATGGGATTTCCTTTCATGACGTCTTTAAACCACCACTAAGCGATGCAGCATTAGGAATGAGATTCTCGGATGACTCTCATGGCGTACTAATGGCGAGCTACAGGGCTGGTAATCCTTGGTATACAACCAGCGATGGCGGGTTGACATGGGCTCCCACCACTGTATCCATGGAGTCATGGTCGGTGTACGGTCAGCAAGGCACTCCGAATTTTTTTGCGGCTCCGGAAGAATGGTCAAATGGCCCGGTAACTACCACCTCTTCATTTTATCGCTCAACAGACTATGGGCATAACTGGAATATCGTGCACCATTTTGATACAAGAATAACTGGCGAAGTTACAGGCATCAATGATCTGGTGTATGTACAAACTCACTATCCGTCAGGCCCCGGAAGTGGTATCTATCGATCGATTGATAGTGGAATTACTTGGACCTATCTTGGAGGGCCAAATCAATTCAGTGATACGCGATTTTCTATAATTCCTATTAGCTGCACACGAGCCGTTATTTTTGCCGCAGGCGATGATTATAGTGTTTATAAAGCGTACGAAGATCTGACGGTAAGCCCGCAATATCATGACTTCAAGTATAAATTATTACAAACCTCTGCTTCAACTATGGATTTCGGTCCACTGCTCGTTTGTGCGGAGTTAGATACTTTCTTTTATTTGAAAAATACTGGTTGTGAAGCCACCACTATCTCTGGAATAACTCTTTCCGGTACGGGTTTTTTTGTTAAGGATACTTCTTTTACTATTAACCCGGGTGACTCTCAACGAATAGCTATCCAGCTTATTGCTGATACCCTAGAAAAGAAAGTGAAAAATAAAGCTACTATCCATCTGCGTACTAATGCGTCAATACCAATCCCTCCTATTTTTCTTTCGAGAGATATTCTATATCAAGAATCATACCCATTACACTTGGTTATTGATAATGCTTTTGCCAGAAACCAAAAAGAGGTCAAAATCTCAATTATTGCCGATAGCCTTCCATCCAATCTTAAAGAACTTAGTACTACCCTTGAATTATCGAATTCTGATCTTTTGAGATTCGATTCACTCCAAAGCAACAACTACATTCAGGTTAGAAATAATCAAATCTTTATTAGCAGAAAAGTGGCACCATCTTCCAATGATACGTTGGTTACCATGTTTTACAAAGTTTTTCTCACCACCGATAGTATTACTACATTGAGATTATCAAATACTCATTTTGGGCCCCCTTCAATTTCCGATCAAGGATGCTCGAAAAATATTTCTAAAATAGATACATTCAACTTTCTATTCTCCTGTGCCGAACCGACCATCGCCTCACTGTTAAGAACAAAAAAGCCGGTTTTATCTTACATTCAACCAAACCCATCTCATTCGAAAATCTCCGTTACGATAACAACTCTTTCCAAGACTGAAGCCTGCATTTCCATCTTCGATCTATTCGGCAGATGTATTAGCAATAAAGTTGTAGTGTTAGATCATGGCAGAACGGAACTTCCGATCGATATCAGCTCCTATCCTTCCGGAATATATTCGCTCAGAGTTACAACTCCTGCTGAGGAAGCTGTCTCGACGTTTATCAAAGAGTAGCAGTGCCTGCAATTGCTTGTACGATCGGTTTTCTTAGGAACGGCTATTTGAAAAATGCTGTACTATGAGAGCATTGTAGCCTATACCCTATGAGCCGGACCATCGTTTTTTTGAGCTTTGTGCTCTGGAGTTTCTATGCCCTGAGTCTTCCCGCCCAGCCTCTGACCTGGACGAATGTTTCCACATTTAATGGTAGGATCGGGACGGTTTACTTTTTGGATGAAGATACCGGTTTTGTGAGTGTAGCTGCTGTACCGGGTGGTAGTACATCACCTAAGTTGCTTAAAACTACCGATGGCGGCCAAATCTGGAATGCCGCCATTCTTGAAGATTTTACCGGCGATCAGGGTATTCAGGATATTATTATGCTCGATCGCTTACATGGCTATGCCTGTGGCGGCGCTGGCACTACCTCTGTCTGGCAGACACAGGATGGAGGATTAACCTGGCAATCGATAGTAAAAGAATCGAAGTTCGCCGTTTCTATCCGCAAAACAGCGGCCGGTATTCTACTGACCAATTTTTACGGTGCGGATATAGAAGCCGCTTTCGATGGAGCTACTTTCAATAGTATCTTTTCTAATCCCTCACCCGATTCTTTTCTGGGGATGGATTTCACGGATGCGCTTCATGGAGTGGCAGTAGGTAGTTACCGCACCAAAGCTCCCTGGTATTATACCGAAGATGGAGGAAAGACCTGGAATCCGACTTCCGTCAATATGGAATCATGGTCGATCTATGGACAGCCGAATTCAAACAACTTTTTCGCAGTCCCGGAAGAATGGACCAGTACTACTGATCCTGAACCCTCCTCCTGTTACCGTTCGACTGATCTCGGAAAAACCTGGAATACGATTTCCCATTTTAAGCAACGGATGAATGGTACTGTAATCGGTATTAAAGATATTCTTTATACTCAAACGTACCAAGCCTATAGTCAAACCGGCGGTCTCTTTCGCTCTCTCGATAGCGGCATAACCTGGGTGCCAATCGGCGGACCTAATAACTTCAACGATACCCGTTTTTCAATAATACCGAAGAATTGCAGCACGGCCGTGCTGTACGTCGGAGGCGACGATCATATCTTATATAAAGCGTACGAAGATCTATCCATTAGTAAAGAACCGGGATTAAAATTACTTTCTACTTCTACCGGCATGATCAATCTTGGGTTACTTTCTTATTGCAAAGAGATCGATACCGCTCTTACCTTATCTAATACCGGCTGCAGTCCATTACATATTTTTAGTATCTCGGGCAGCGGCACCGGTTTTACCGTCCAGGATACTTCCTGTATTCTTGCTCCGGGAGCTTCTATACAAGTAGCTATTCATTCTCATGCCGATACTACCGGAGGACAAAAACGAAATTTCGGGAGCATCTCCGTCTTTTCCGATGCCGATGTGGCCGTACCTCCGTTCTCTTTTTATCGTACAATTGTTTATCCACATGCTTATAGTACTTCTGTGTCCTCGCTAATCTTCGATACGATCAGCTACTGTTCGGAGCGCGATACCTCGTTCTGGATCAAAAGTATCGGGTGCGATACATTGCATATTTATCATATCAGCTCGACTGCAGGAATTAGAGTACCCGATACCAGCCTTGCGTTACCGCCGGGAGATTCTATTAACATCACCGTTCGCACTCTCGCCGATACAACAAATGGCCAAACCGTAAATAGCGGTTCTATTACTATCTCCGCAGATGAAGGGGTTATTCAAACGCCGATCAGTTTTTCACGAATTATCCTTTATCCTCATGTCGGTTTTATCTCCACCGACCCGATAGTATTCGCCTCCTCTTCGTATTGTACTCCTGAAGATTCTGTGCTTATTATTAGAAGCACGGGTTGTGATACGCTGCATATCACTCATATTGTTTCCGATGCCGGGGTGATTATTTCAGATACCATGCTTGCCATAGCGCCCGGCGATTCAGCCCGCATACCTCTTCATGTAATTGCCGATACTACCGGACATACTGCGATAAACCAGGGAGTCATAACCATTACCTCCGATGCTACGCCCTCGCTGAGCACTCCTTCTTTTTTCCATCCTATCGCCTATCCCCAGCCGTACACTATTTCAAGTTCGTCCATTAACTTTGGCTCGCCGGGTCCCTGTTCGGAAACCGATACGACTATTAGGATCAGAAGTATTGGTTGCGATACACTTCATATCCAGCACATTACGGTAGGTGCAGGCTTCTGGGTGGACGATACTACTCTTACCCTTATCCCTGGAGATTTTGCTGATATCGTTATTCATACGAAGCGGGATACGTCTTCGCATCCAACGACCAATGCGGCCTTTGTTTCCTTTACATCCAATCCTCCGATCTCTGGGATCAACCTTAGGCGTACCGTCACTTATTCGCAGGGACCGCTGCTATCGAAGCAAGTCTTTGATTTCGGTACATCGTCGTTGTGTACGGATAAAGATACTACCCTGTTCATCAGTAATTTTGGATGCGATACGTTACATATCACCGGTATAAAAGCAAGTGGAGGCGGATTTAGTGTTCATGATACTGCCTTTGCTATTGCGCCGGGAGAATCGAACTGGATCTCTATTTACAGCAGTCCCGATACCACAGGACATCCGAATAGCAATATGGGCACTGTTACTATTTCCGCCGACGCACCGATACCACCGGTCTTACTAACTCGTGGCATTCTTTATCCAACGGAATATACCATTCACCTTGTCCTCGGGGTGCCCTCCGGTAAGAATCAAACGGAGGTACCGGTGTATATTATTGCCGATAGTCTTCCTTCCGATGTGACAAGAATTGAAGCCAGAGTACATATCGGAGATACCAACCTGCTTTCGCTTATAGATATTCGGTCTTTGAATTCAGTAAGTATAGAGGGGGATAGTGTTGTTATAATCGGCCTACCGGTGATAAATGCAAACGATACCCTCGTTACTTTCATTTATAGGACATTTTTTACTGACAATATTACTACTTCTATTTCTCTCTCGGATATAAGCTATTATCATGCTGCTACAACCTTGCCGTGTGATGCCATTGTAACCGGCAGCAGTGTTCTTACTTATGATTTTATTTATTCTTGCGGAGAACCGACCCTGTTGCAATTATTGCATGGCGATCCTATCATAATAAGCTCTATAACACCAAACCCCACCCAGCATGAAATAGAAATGATTATTAATAGTCCCATAACTTCAGGAGCCTATCTGAATATCTACGATCTCCTTGGCCACCGGGCATCAACCGTACCCGCACAATTAGCCAAAGGCAAGAATATTCTTCGTCTTCCAGTGATAGCGCTATCTCCCGGAACATATTCGGTAGTGATACAAGCTGGAAATTTAAAAACAAGCGGGATCTTCATTAAAGAATAGAGCTCTCCTGGCGGTGGTTGCGTTCTTTTTTCAGGAACGCCACCGTGTAAAATGCTGTAGTTTCATCGTTGGTGTAATGGTGAAGTATAGCATGAAACACCGGATACTGTTCGTCGTCTCACTGGTTCTCGTTCTCAGCTATGGCTCGGACCTCTTCGCCCAGTTGAACTGGAAAAAGATCGGCTCCTTTCCCGGTCGTATTGCAACAACCTATTTCATTGATGAAAATAACGGCTTTGTAAGCGTAGCAACCGTACCGAACGGTACTATTTCTCCGCATTTATACCGAACCACCGATGGCGGAACAACCTGGGATCAGGTCTATGTGCAGGCTTTGAGCGGCGGCTATGGAATAGAGGATATTCTCATGATCGATAAATTTACCGGTTATGCCTGCGGTAACAGTGAAGGAGGATATTCGATCTGGAAAACGACCGATGGAGGATTTCAATGGAATACCGCTTCGAATAACGATGGCCGCTTAGCCGTAGCTATCAGGAAAACCAAAGCCGGTATTCTGGTCTCTAATTTCTATAATAATACCTTAGAGCAAAGCGATGGGAATGACTTTCAGGATATCTTTAGCCCGCCGGTAAGCGATGTCCTGCTGGGGATGGATTTTTCCGACGATCTGCATGGCGTCCTGATCGCCAGTTACCGGGCCGGTAATCCCTGGTATGTAACAAGCGATGGAGGCTATACCTGGTCGCCGACCTCGGTAAGTATGGAATCATGGTCGGTATATGGCCAAAAATATTCTTCTAATTTTTTTGCTGCCCCCGAAGAATGGTCTAATGGCCCTTCCACAACCACTTCGTCCGTGTATCGATCGACCGATTACGGCCGTACGTGGGATATCGTCTATCACTTTCCGGTACGCATGACCGGCAGCATTGCCGGTATCGGTGATATTCTTTATACCCAAACATTCACTGCCTCTGCAACGACGAAAGGGCTTTATCGCTCTATCGATAGCGGAAAGACCTGGGTAAATATCGGCGGCCCTTCTCAGGAAAGCGATACCCGCCTTTTTGTGCTTCCCATCTCTTGTTCTAAAGCAGCTATTTATGCGGGAGGTACGGACTTTAGTTTGTATAAAGCCTATGAGAATCTTTCTATCAGTCATGATCCGAACGCGGGCAATCTAAAACTACTTTCTACTGCTGAAAAAAGTATTGACTTCGGTCCCCAGCCGGCCTGTACCGATGAGGATACCATTATCTATATTCAGAACCCGGGGTGTGGCCCGGTAGTGGTCTCGGGGATAACCCTTTCCGGCTCCGGCTTCAGCGTTACCGATACTTCATTCACGTTATTGCCGGGCCAATCGCAAGGTATCGTTATTCATACAAAGACCGATACAACGGGGCATCAAAAAATTAATACCGGGGCCCTTATCGTTGCCTCCGATGCCGCAATCCCGCTTGCCCCTATCCCGCTTTCCAGGGTAATTGTTTATACCCATGCCTATGCTGTTTCCGATAGTGTGATCGATCTCGGGACACTGCGTTATTGCTCCCTGCACGATACATCGCTGCTTATAAAAAGTATTGGCTGCGATACGCTTCATATTTTTAGTCTTTCTTCTTCTACCGGGATACAGGTACACGATACCTCCCTTGCCCTGCTGCCCGGGGATTCGCTTCGGGTCACGCTCCATCCCAACCCCGATACAACGACACATGATACTATTGTTACGGGGACTATTACTATCTCATCCGATGCCGATGGCCAGAATCTGCCGATCCGATTCAAAGCAACGATCGTCTATCCTCATGCGTATAGCCTTTCCAGTACCACCTTACACTTCGGAACAATACCATATTGTTCCGAGCAGGGGACTTCAATCCTGTTACGGAGTACCGGTTGCGATACTTTGCATATCCATAAGATACTCTCAAGCCCGGGCCTTGTTGTAAAAGATACCGAACTCATACTGCCGCCGGGAGATTCGGTAGTGATACCCGTCTATACCAAGGCCGATACTACCAATCAGCGAACGGATAATAGCGGCGCCATCACTATTATTTCCGATGCATCGATCGCGTTTTCACCGATCTTATTCGATCGTGGGATATCCTACCCACCGAACTATACTCTCTCGAACAGTCTGATAAATTTTGGGAATATTCCCCCTTGCTTAGAACACGATACAACGATCGTGCTTAAAAGCACGGGGTGCGACACGCTACGTATTCATAGCATAACGGCCGGTAGTGGTTTCGATGTGCGCGATACGAGCTTATCGCTACTACCGGGGGATTCACTTACTATTACTATCCATACTCATGAGGATACGACCGGGCACGTACCGGCGAATACCGGCGCGCTGACAATCTCTTCGGATCCCCAGATAACTCCGATCGGTCTTTCACGGCAGCTTTCTTATACTAATGGTATTACTGTATCGGAAGGAGTACTTAATTTTGGAGCTTCGTCGCTATGCTTGCAATATGATACAACCTTCGTCCTAAAAAATGACGGCTGCTCTGTTCTGCACATTTCCGGTATCGAAGTGACGGGCATTGGTTTTCAGGTGAAAGATACTTCCTGCTCTATTCTTCCCGGAGATTCATTGAAGATCACGGTTCACGCTGCTGCCGATACCTTGGGACATCCTTTGAGCAATACCGGATCTGTTATCATTAATTCGGATGCTCCTACCACTATTGCGGCAGTTCTGCTAAGCCATGCTATCATATATCCGAAAGAATATAGTATTCGCATTGTGCTCGATACAGCCGCCGGTAAAAACCAAAGCGAAGCTTCCATTTATTTGATCGCCGATAGCTTGCCACCCGGTTTGAATAGAATCGATGCGCTACTCACGATAGGAGATACCGATCTGCTGAGTTACATCGGTTCAATAAGCAAAAATAGTATTACGATCACCGGTGCTGCCATTACTATTACCGGCTCGCCGATCGTTACCGATAACGATACACTGGTGAGAATACGATATACCACGTATGTGACAAAAGATTCGTCCACTACTATCGTGCTGAGCGGCGTTGTATTCAATTCCGGCGATCCGGCTTTCAAGTGTAAAGCAATAGCACCGGAAAGTACCGATGGCAAAACCTATGATCTAATCTACTCCTGCGGCGAACCGATGCTCTTTAAATTGCTGCACGGAGAACCGATCGTTATCTCATCGATAACCCCGAACCCGACTCAGCACGACATTACAGTAAAAGTAAAAAGTCTGGAAGCTATCGATGGTACACTTCTGCTCTTCAATCTGCTTGGCAATACATTGATGGAAGAACCGATCCATCTTCATAGCGGCACGAATGATCTTCCTATCACCATCGAAAATTATCCCCGCGGAATGTATTCGGTTATCGTGCGCACACCGCTATCAAAAACAAATGGCACGTTCATCAAAGAATGAACGTGCCATTGAAGCAGCTACAAAAATTATTCTTAGCGCTCGCTGACGGGTTTCCAGGCCTGATCGACCGGACCGGTATAATCGGCAGCCGGACGAATGATGCGGTTATTGGAATACTGCTCGAGTGCATGAGCAACCCAACCAGCAACGCGGCTCATTGCGAAGATCGGCGTATAGAGATCGAGCGGAATACCCATTAAATAATACGTACTGGCCGAATAGAAATCGACATTCGGATAGAGCTTCTTCTCCTTTAAGATCAGCTCTTCGATATCGTGCGACATCTGGTACCACTGTTTCTCTCCGGTACGTTCGCCCATTTCTTCGCTGAAACGGCGCAGATGCGTTGCGCGCGGATCTTCGGTACGATAGACACGATGGCCGAAGCCCATTACCTTCTCTTTACGCGCCAGCGCATCGATGACCCATTCACGCGCGCGCGACGGATCGCTGATCTTCAGAAGCATTCTCATTACCTGCTCATTAGCGCCGCCATGTAACGGGCCTTTAAGAGCACCAATAGCGCCGGTCACGGCAGAATAAAGATCGGAAAGCGTCGAAGCAATTACACGGCAGGTAAAGGTTGAAGCATTGAACTCATGATCGGCATGAAGCGTCAGCGCAGCATCGAACATTTTTACGATACGCTCATCCTGCTCTTTACCGAGCAGCATGGCGAGAAAGTTCGCTGCATGGCCGAGGTTAGGATTTGTTTGCGGTACCGGGCGGCCGTTGCGGTGAGCATCGTAGTAGGCAACGATCAACGGAAGCTGGGCAAAAAGCTTAATGCCCTTCTCGATATTTGCTTCTTTCGAACCGTCTTCGGAAGCCGGATCGTAGTAAGCAAGTTCGCTCGTCATCGTACGAAGAATGGCCATCGGATGAACATTCTTCGGCGAAGCAGCAATTTTATCTTTTATCGCTTTCGGCAGTTCGCGCGCAGCAACGAGCTTCTTCGAAAATCCTTCAAGCTCCGAAGCATTCGGTAGAACACCATTGAGCAGCAAGTATGCTGTTTCTTCAAAGCTACCCTTTACAAGATCATGAATGTCATAACCATAATAGGCCAGAATACCGCGCTTGCCATCGAGAAAGCATATATTACTGGTACCGGCAATAATATCTTCGAGTCCGGCTTTTTGTGGGGCGACCTTGGCGCCGTTTGCAGTGGTGGTTGTCGGTTCGCTCGACATAAGATTCTCCTTTGATCTGAAGTGTATCCGATGCGTTTGTAGGATAGCAAGACTAAAACAAGGGGTGCAATCCTAAAGTTACCGAAAACTGGTATAAAAGGGCAACAATATAATTGTTTGGTAACAGGGCTTCACCAACAGAGGCGCCCGAAGCATTGTATTTTTGTAACAGGGGAAACGAAATTGTAGTAATTTCGCACTCCGAGAATAATTCGTTTTATCACGCAAAGGGTTGCATCTATGAATTTTACAATCGAACAACGAGACCGGGCGGCTATCTTTCGTCCGCAGGAACCACGGCTGGATTCGCTGGTCGTTCCTGAATTAAAAGCAGAGTTTTTGATCCTCTCCCAGCCGGATGTTGAGACACTTATCATCGATCTTACTGACGTGGAATATATCGATTCCGCCGGCCTTTCTGCGCTCTTACTGGCCCGCCGTCAGCAAACAGCCCACGATGGCGATGTCCGCCTGGTTGGCGTCCGCGATGAAGTAAAATCGCTGCTCGAACTTACCCAGCTTAACCGGGTATTCCCGATCTACGATACTACTCAGCAGGCCCTTGAGGCTCCGCAGCTATCGGCGATTGTCGTCGGCCCGGACGATCTTGATACGACTACCTCCGCTCTTTCGAGCGGTATGCGCTCGGCTGCCGTTGGCGTTGCTGCCGGCGCTGCGGTGCTCGGTGCAGTTGCTATCGGCGAAGCTATTACTGAAGATGGCTTCTCTGCCTTCGGAGACGATGAAGAATACGAGGACGATGGCGATGACGAAGACTTCGACGACGATGACGACGAGTATTACGACGACGAAGACGACGACGAGGATTCGGAAGAGGAGGAAGACGGCGAAGAAGAAGATGGTGAAGAAAGCAATGAAGATGAGGAAGAGGATGATGACTTCGAATACGACGAAGAAGAAGAATACGACTTCGAAGACGACGACGAAGAAGAGGAGGAAGAGGACGAGGATTATTAATTCGCCACTATTATTTCGGTAAGACGATCAATCTTCCGACGGCTTCCTTATACCCAAGCACATTCTTAATACTACAACGAACTGTATAAGCTCCCGCTTCGTCGGGAGCTTCGCATTTTATACGGTACACCCCGGCCGGCAGCACGCCGATAGAAATACGTTCTTCCTCCGATCTGCCAAGCATATCGACAAGGGAAATACTTATGCGGGCATTGTCTTTAATTGATAGCTCCACCTGAAAATCCGAATGTTCCCGCACCGGGTTACCAATGATCTTAAGATCGTTTTCAAACAGCAACGAACGCACCGATGCTTTATCGCTCGTACGGATATTCCCGATAAACCAGCCATCGCCATTACTACTATGAGTCGCAAGCCTGAATCGTGCTATTACCGGCTGCCCGTTGAATTCTTTTGTAGAGACAATATCGGCCATTGGGCTGCTGGTGGCAAGATCGCTATGCCAATGATCGGGATACGTATTCTTATCGTAGAACGCGCGTTCGAAGAAATGTACCCCGTTATCGGTAGAGTATTCTATAATGGCGGAATCACCGCTTGCAACAAGCGCTTCATGATCGAACTCAAAACTTTTGATCGCATCGCCGATCAGCACCGGAGGCAGAACGAACCAGGAATCCGTATTGGCATTGTAAGCCACCTGCGGCAGGGAATCGTTAATAAAGCGCGAAGGTAATAATCCGTTGGCAGAAGTAGTATCCCAGGCGAAGGGGGTAAAGATATTCTTACCGGCGGAAAAATCTTCCTGATAATTAAACAGCGGTTCACCGGCATATAACCAGACCGGAGCCGAAGGCGCGGAGAGCACCGTATCTCCATCGCTTCGCATAACCGAGATAACGATCTGCACTTTATGATACCCATCGGGCAAGTTGAAGAACGGATCGAGCTGCTTTCCGCGCTGATTATCGTTCAAATCCCCTTCTAAGTATGGTGCATCGTCAACAATATAAAATACCTCATCCAACCCCTTAATAGTATCGCCATTAACATTATATACCGGCACTGTGTAGATAAGATCGAAGCCGCCGGCTTGAGCAGTTGAAGAATTCGGTACGGCTACCCGTGCTTCCGATACCGCTCGCGGAAAATATCCTGCACTTACAATAGCGCTGGTATCGCCGGTTGCCGTAATCACCTGAAGATAATATGTATGGTTTACAAGGCTGCCCGCTGAAGCATCGTTATAGGTTCTCGCCGTCGAGGGCAGTAATTGATCTACAGCACCATCTTCTCTTCGCAAATGAAATTGGTAATTGGAAATGGCATCGCTTTTTATATCGGTGCCATCATAACTCCAGGAAAGATCAGCCGTATGTGTTGCACTATTTTCTACGGCGGTAAAAGGATAGGGGGCTTTCGGGGCATACGGCCGAACGACAGCCATATACAGATCTTTATCCTGCCCTGAACGCGAATCGCTCCAGGCCGGGTACCAGCGTTTATTATTGGCATCCATGCCAAGGTAATCACCGATGAACTCCATACTATCGGAAAAAATAGAGTCGAAGCTCGATACTTTGGGATCGAAAGAAACATCGGTAATACGGATCGGTGAAAAGGTAAGTCCGCCGGTATGAGAAAAGAGCAAGTAGGCATCTACCAACTCATTAGCAAGTGAATCGATACGGCTATCGTAGCAGATAATGCCGACATCACCGTTTGTATTATCAACGGCGATCCATGGAAAAAATTTATCGGTTGGATGTAGGTTCGCATCGTTTTCAACCGGCAATGGTGCGCTCCAGGCGCTTCCTTTGGAATCGCTGTACGATAAATAAATATGAGTATGCGAATCGGCGCCTTTCCCGGCCCAGGTAAGATAAATTCTTCCATTATGCAGCAGCGATCTATCGACCGCTATCGAAGGAAAGCTATTAACCCGAAGATGCCCTTTAATGACGGGGTGTTTTGCAGGAGCATCTACCTTAGAAAATAATGGGCCGATGTCATTGTAGCCTGAAACTACTACATCCTTGGTAAAGGTATTTCCGCCATCGGCAGAAATGGCAACATGGATCTGGCGGTGAGTACTATCGATATCTTCGTAAGTAACATATACTTCCCCATTAGGCCCTATGGCCGGAATCGGACATTGGAAATCACCGGCAGTCGTTATCTTTTTTTGAATCGACCAACTTACTCCGCTATCGGTAGAATACTTCAGACAGACAGTAGCAAGTAATTTACTACTGAGCTTTTGGTATTCTATCCAACTCACATAGATCCTATCTTTAAAAGGACTTGAAAGCGATCTATCTATAGCAATATAATTTTTATCGGCTAATACCGCTGCATTTACACCAACGGTAGAATCGAATACCACCCGCGATGAATTTCCCCAGGTCAGCCCTTTGTCCGACGAACTAAAACAAACAATATCGTTAGTGGCGAATGGAAATCCATTAAACACATATCGCCCGAAGATATAAAACGGCGTCCCTGAAGTATTAAAGGCAATTGCAGGATCGGAAGAATAATACGCATCCGGCCACGTTTGCGGAAGCGGTGAGAGCTTAGCCCAAGTCCTTCCTTCGGTCAGTGTAGTATAGTACCAGAGAGTATTATTAGTTCGATAATCGTTGGCACCGATAACAATATTATTCGGATCGAGAGGATTTAAGGCTACCGAGGGCTCATTTTGATCGCGTCCGAAAAAGAAAGTAATATTTACGTTCGGAATATCGATGCTTCTTGCTGTATCTCCGATCGGTACTTGTAAGGGCGCAAAGAGCTTTAACGGAGTAATACGCGGTTGTGGGCGTTCATCTCCTTCATTCTCACCTTCTTGCCCCTGATATTCTTCTTCGTGAGGGTTTTCTAAGAATAGTAACGATTGCGCAGCGAGGCGGCTGCTCAACACGGCCGAAACCAATAACAGGAGGAGACAACGTATGATCCGCGCTGGCATTTATTAGAAAACCGCCCTTTATTAAAAAACCTTCCTAAAAAGCGGAAGGCTTATTCCCTTTCGGAAATAAGCCTTCTGCTATAAAGTAAGAGAAACTCTTAGGCAGTCTTTTTGACAGCCTTCATGATCTTCGCTTTCTTATTAGCAGCGAAGTTCTTTTTTACCAATCCTTTACGGGCCATACGGTCCAGGGTGCTCTGTAATTTACGAGCATCCGTCTGCGCCTCAGCGCTAGCCGGGTCAAAGCCCTTGAGCAGCTTGCGCATCTCTACCTTTTTGCCCTTATTGGCAATACGGCGCTTTTCCGATAACCGAACGCGGCGTACCGCTCCTTGGTGCTGTGGCATAAATACTTATCCTTCTTTATAAATACAATTTGGGACGCAGAAAACAGCCGTATGGCGTTAAGAGTTCACCACCATTTGTTTTTTTGTGCATAACCCGATAAACCGTAAGTGCTTATCCTTGATTGCTACTATAGAACCGCAATCGCACTAAAAACATCAAAAAATTGTAGTGAGTAACGAAGGAGTTTTTGTATATGACCGGAAAACGATCCATACTCGCAGTTATTTTCTTTCTCGTTCTCGGAGTCGGCATCTTTTTATTCGCTCGTCCTAAAGCTGAAGATCTTAAAACGGCCTCGTTTGATCAGACCAAACCCGCCCCCGAATTTTCATTACCGGATATCAATGGCACTACCGTAAAACTCTCCGATTTCAAAGGAAAGGTGGTTGTCCTGAATTTTTGGGCTACCTGGTGCGGGCCCTGCCGCAAGGAAATACCCGATTTCATAGAGATGCAAACCCAATATGGAAAAGACGGGCTGCAGTTCGTTGGTATTGCGCTCGATGAACAGGGAGTTTCGGTGGTAAAACCCTTTTGCGAGAAACTGAAAATGAACTATCCTTCGCTCATCGGTAATAACGATATCTTTGCAGCCTATGGCGGCCGGGACGCGATACCAGTCACCTATATCATCGATAGAAAAGGCGCCATCCGCACTTCCTATATCGGTATGCGGACAAAGGCGGCTCTCGAAGAAATGCTGCTGCCGATACTGCGTGAAAAATAACACGTGAATCGTTTTTTCAAACAACTCTTCGCCCGTTTTTCGAAAAGCGTCCGCAGTCTTGGCTGGCGCCGCTCGAAGGTCGTGCGGTTTTCCATTGGCATTGGCCTTACCCTTGTTCTTGCCATTCTCTTTCCCCAGGCCCAATCGCCGCAGAATGTAACAGGATATTCTGTCGGGGCGCTCTGGACGAGCAGCGATGTCATCGCCCCGTTCAACTTTCGCTTGCTCAAAGAGTACGGCAAGTATCGCACCGAAGTATCGAAGGCGATGGAAAATTTCTATCCCGTCTTTATCGTCGATACTTCAGCCTCACGGCTCACGATAGAGCGAACGACAGCCCTTCTGCTTTTTGCCTCCGGTGATAGTACTTATCAGCCTTCCGATTCTATTAAGAAACTTCTCTCCGATGCCGATCTTTCTGCCGAAGAACGAACGGCTATTAAAACGTATGCTTTGGAACAAGGAGCTATTACTGCTAAATCGGAAGAACGGCCGTTTAATAAACTGCTGGCGCTTATTGCTGCGAACTATGAACACAACTATATTTATAGTGCTATCCCCGGAGAGTTTCAATCGCCTTCGCGCAAGATCGCTATTCGCAAGCGGGCCACACAGGAATTGATCGATACCGTCGGCAGCCTGCTCTCGCACGATGCGGCCCGCAACGAACTCTCGGAAACATTGGAGAGTAAGCTGCATTTGAAACCGGAACTGCGAAGTGCGATAACAAAAGTGCTTGCTCAAAGTATGGTAGGCTCTATCGCCTACGATACCGCCGCTTCGGAAGAATCGAGATCCATTATTAGTTCGCGAGTCCCTCGTACCGAAGGAATAGTACTTGAAGGCCAGAAGATCATCGGCAAAGGGGAAGTCATCACTCCCGAAGCAAAAGCGGCGCTCGAAAGTCTGGCCGAAGCCCGCATCGAGCAAGGCGGAACAGCAGCGCTTATCGGCAGAATGCTCGGCACCGTCGGCCACGTTTTTATTATTGTCTCGCTCTTTGTTCTTTACGTAAAATTCATTCGCCGCCGCATTTACAAAGACAATGCCCAGCTTTTACTTATTTCTCTTATCCTCATCTTTCCGGCATTGCTGGCTTATGCTTCGGTACTGATTCGCACTTCTTTCCCGCTGGAATATTTTATTCTTATTCCGGTTACATCGATGCTGCTGACGGTGCTCTTCGATTCCCGCACGGGCTTCTACGGGACGGTCATTGCGGCCCTGCTTGTCGCTGGTATTCGCGGTAACGATTACAACGTTGCGCTTGCCGGTCTTTCGGCCGGATCGTTTGCCGCTTACACCGTACGCGATCTTCGCAGCCGTTCGCAATTATTCAAAAGTATCGGCTTCATCTTTCTCGGATATTTCATTGCTATCACGGCGCTCTCCTTCGAACGCGGCACTCCGTTAAAAGAACTTGGTTTGCAGCTTGCCGCAGCAGCGGGCAATTCGCTTATCAGCCCGGTTATTACCCTGGCGATCGTCTTTCTCGTCGAAGCTATCTTCGACACCATGAGCGATCTGAAACTTGCCGATTACGATGACATTCATCATCCGTTATTGAAGCGCTTATCGATGGAAGCTCCCGGCACATATCATCATACAATGCTCGTTGCCCAGCTTGCCGAAAATGCTGCAGTCGCTATTGGCGCGAATGCACTGCTGACAAAGGTTGGAGCAATGTATCATGACATCGGCAAGATCGCATCGCCGACCGATTTCATAGAAAACCAGCTTGCCGAACATGGCAATGTTCACGATACACTCTCGGCGATAGAGAGTGCCTCGCGCGTAAGAGCCCATGTGATTGCTGGCATTGCACTCGGTAGAGAGTACAACCTGCCGGAGAAGATCATCGACTTTATTCCGATGCATCACGGCACAATGAGAATTTCTTTCTTCTATCAGCAGGCGTTGAACTCGCTCTCCGCCGGTGGCACGATTGATGATTCGCTCTTTCGTTATCCGGGGCCACGCCCGCGCTCGAAAGAAACGGCCATCGTTATGCTTGCCGATGCTTCGGAAGCGATCACCCGCACGCTCGGCAGCCGTATCGAAGAACCGACCATCGAAGCGATCGAAGCAGAGCTTGCTAAATTATTCCGTGACCGCATTGCCGATACCCAGCTTGACGATTGCGATCTGACGATGCACGATCTTGTCGTGATCCGCAGTGTCTTCGCCCGCCTGCTCATTGGCACCTTCCACTCCCGTATTAACTATCCGCAAACGAGCAAACCTGCCGTCCATGCCTGAGCCAGTGCAGCGCAGCCGTGAAGAACGGATGTTTCTCTCTTACTTAAAGATCGAACGAGGCCTGAGTGAAAACTCGCTCGATGCTTATAGCCGTGATATAGCAAAGTTCGTCTCCTTCGTTAGCGATCACAAAAAAACTGTTGCTACGGCAACGCTGCAAGATCTGCAGCAATTTATCAAAGAGCTTTCCGAACTCGGTCTTGAGCGTTCCAGTATTGCCCGTATCATCTCTGCACTTCGCGGCTTCTTTCGTTATTTGCTGACCGAAAGAATTGTCACAAGCGACCCGACCGAATCGCTGGAGCTTCGCAGCCCAAAGCGGCAGCCGCCCGATGTACTTTCCGTTGATGAAATAACCAGCATTCTTGAGCGCCCCGATCTCTCAACTAATAAAGGCGTTCGTGATCGTGCGATATTGGAATTTATGTATGCTACCGGCTCGCGTGTTTCGGAAGCAACCTCGCTTACGTTGAATCAATTATTTCTGCAAGAGCGAGTTGTGCGTTTAATTGGCAAAGGCGATAAAGAACGCATCGTACCGCTTGGTAAAGTAGCCGTAAACTATCTCGATAAGTATCTTTCAACCGTGCGGCCGCTGCTTGTACATTCCGGTAAGATGACGGACGCCGTATTCTTAAATCAAAAACGCAGCAGCCCCTTAAGCAGGATGGCGGTGTGGAATATGATTCAGGAGTATGCTCATGACGCTTCGATCACCAAGCATATAACACCACATACGTTTCGTCATTCATTTGCAACGCATTTGCTCGAAGGTGGAGCCGATCTTCGTATCGTACAGGAATTACTCGGACATGCCGATATTTCAACGACGGAAATTTACACACATCTGGATCGTTCGTATCTGCTTGAAGTCCACAAGCAGTTTCACCCGAGAGGATAATTACGGCACCGGGTCGTATCCACCTGGATGCAACGGATGACATTTACCAATACGTTTTATTGCGAGCGCACTTCCTTTGAAAATGCCATGCTTGGTTATTGCTTCGGCAGCGTATTCACTACAGGTAGGGATAAAGCGGCAACGCGGACCAAGTAATGGTGATATTGTTTTCTGATACAACCGTATTACTAATACAGCCAGCGTTTTCATTGTATGGTATAACGTTCTATCACCAAGAGTAATTGCTCCAGCAAGACCTGCATATCGGCGCTGATCGATTTCCAATGTACTATTGGAGATGGCATCCTATCGATACGAATACCCAGCAGCACTTCAAGCTGTTTTTCTTTGAGCAAATGTTCGACGTTCGCAAGCAATGGTGAAATACGCAATGCCTCTTTTATCCATCGCTGGAGTTTATGGCGTTCATGCGAGCGCTTTATGTAACGCTTTGGGCAAATAGGGAGGAATAATAACCCTGGGTCTTGCTCAGGCCTTACCGGCCTGATAAGATATTGACAAGTGAGTGCCTTGCATTCCCTACCAGCGCGTACGAGCTTCTGCCGCGCCTCGAATAAGGCATCGATGTCGCGATCAAGATGGATCGTACTCGCCATAGAAATTCTATAAAATAGAAGAGCATCGCCGCCTGGATCAGGTCGGGATGCTCTCCAATGAAAAGATTATTTAGTAAGAGGCGACTTACTTTTCGTCGCTGGTCGTCAGTTTCCAACGACCCTTAGCACGGCGTGAGCTCAGCACACGACGTCCATTCTTCGTGGCCATACGGGCACGAAAACCATGCTTATTGGCGCGCTTGCGGCGGCTGGGCTGAAAAGTACGCTTCATCTTTACTTACTCCTTATTCCAAATTCCAAGTTTTTTCGGGACGCAAATAACAGACCCCTTAGGCGGAAAGTTCAATAGAACCATCGTTTTCCGGAAAACTCTTGTCAGAATTTGTGAATAATTATCAAACCCAGGCCAAAATCTGCCAAAATTTCTGCCTGATAAACCATACAACTTATTGTATTATAATAATTTATACCCATTACCAAGAAAAGAGTGCTTTACCAACTTCAGCATTGGTAAAAAATTACCCATATTTTTCCATTTTTTTACATTATTTTCTTGCAATTCGCGAAAAATGTGTTATATTTGTATCTATAGAGTGGGAAAAAGTGGGAGCATCTTCGACTTTTTAAGTTGTTGTGGCTTAGAGTGAGGGGGCAAAGATACTCTATGCACGGCTTGTGAGGTGTTCCCATCCCCACTTTATTTAAGAAGCAACCCTGCCCCGGCCAGCTTCAAGATGATGATGCGAAACCAGAACTGATGTCTTCGTTCAAAGGCAGTGATATTTACTCCGTAGATGCCAAGGGACGCGTAAGCATTCCTTCAAAGATGCGGCGAAACATTACACCCGAAGCCAAGCTAACCTTTGTGGTTACCCGTGGCTTTGAGAAGTGCCTCTATGGCTATCCCCTTGACGAATGGCAGAAGCTCGAAACCAGCATTAAAACCCTCGATCAGACCAGTGAGCAAGACCGGTTCTCAATGCGAATGTTGCTCCAATGGAGCGAGGAATTAATGCTCGACAGTCAATACCGGCTCCTGATACCCCGCGCCTTGCTTGATTACGCTGAGATAAAGAAAGAAGTCTATATCATCGGTGTGCTCGATCACGTGGAGCTTTGGGACCCAACGAACTTCAAACGCTATCTCGACTCGATGAAAAAGAGCTACGAGAGCGTTGCCGAATCCGTCCTCGGATTCCGGGCTCAGGAAGCCTGAGTTACCGGCGCCGTTGCTCATTGAAAACCGGCGTATCCCGAGACGATCGAACCCCGATCTCCTACTACGGTGACTTAGACGGTGGATACTCAGGAATACCATATTCCCGTGCTGGCCGAAGAGGCCACCGAAGCGCTGATCACGAAAGTGGATGGCACCTACGTCGATGCTACCCTGGGTGGTGGAGGATATAGTGAGCGTATACTGAAGAAGCTTTCTGCTTCCGGCAGGCTCATTGCATTCGATACCGATACCCATGCGATTGATTTCGCCTCCAAACGGCTGGCTGCTTACGGCGAACGGTTCACGATCGTCAGAGAGAATTTCGGAGACCTGAAAAAAGGTCTCGAGAGTGTTTCCATCGCGAACATAGATGGTATCGTCTATGATCTTGGCGTTTCCAGCCATCAGTTCGATACGACGAGTATCGGCCTAAGCTACCGTCATGAAAGCGAACTCGATATGCGGCTCGATAGCAGGCTCGCTCAATCGGCAAACGATATTATTGCCGGTTATAGCGAATCCGAATTAGCCGATATCTTCTGGAAGTATGGCGAAGAGCCGAGCTCAAGAAGAATCGCATACCGCATCGTTCGCCGCCGAGCCGAAGCACCGATCACCACCACTACCGAGCTTGCTGCCATTATTGGCGAAGGCATTCGCGAAGATAAGCGCAATGCCGTTCTCTCAAGAATTTTTCAGGCCTTGAGAATCGAGGTCAATGACGAATTAGGGATGCTACGCCGTTCGCTCGAGCAGGCGCTCGAAGTCCTTAACCCTGGCGGACGTCTTGTCGTCGTCAGCTACCACTCACTCGAGGACCGCATCGTCAAAGATCTTTTTAATACCGAGGCAAAGCCGAAGGCCGAACCGGGAAGCGCTGCTTTCCTTCGCCAGACGGTCGATCTCTCGAAAGCCCGCTTACGGCTTATTACCACTAAACCGGTAACCCCATCGGAGCAAGAGATCGCAACGAATGTACGAGCTCGAAGCGCTAAGATGCGCGTGAGCGAAAAGATTTAAGCTAATGACACCGATAGCCTATACCCCGCGGATGAAGACGCCCGCCGAGCAGAATATGCTGGGGAATCAGGCACGCCCATACCAGTCGCCGGCGGCTGTGCGTATCGAAGCAGAACCGGAAGTACCTACGGCAGTAAAAACCGAAAAGAAAAAGAATACCGAGACTATTGAAAAGGTAGTCGGCCGGATTCCGACGCTGTATGTGATCATCTTTGCGGCGGTCGTTGCTTCCTGTGCGGTGCTCATTATCTGGAATACGCTGCAGGTCAATCGCTTTACGCTTGAAAAAGCAAAGCTCGAAGAGACGATCGAGCAGACGCATCAGCGAATTATCAAGCTCAAAGCTGAAGAAATGCAGCTCTCGGCCTCGGACCGAATCCGCAACGTCGCAAAAACAAAGTTTGGAATGATAGAATCAGACGGCATTAACGAAGTCACGATTCCATCCCAGTAGCTTCTATTTAAGATCGGTGCGCTCAAACGAACGCTATAACGAATCTCCGCTTGCTGGTCGCCCCCTCATGCGCGGCACGGATAGCTACACCCCTTTCTCAAGGCAGGGTTCTGCGCCGGGAGTCATCTCATCACCCGGCGGGTCCGAACGACCTCCGAAAAAAGCTGCCTGGCACCAACGATTAATAGAACGCTTCTTCGCCGCTCCTGAAGTGAAAGATCCGATGCAATCGAATGCACGGCTCTATATCGTACTGGCCATATTTCTCCTCGGTTTTTCAGCCGTTGTCTTCAAACTCTTTAAAATTCAGGTTCTCGATCATGGGGAGATATCCGAGCAGGCCGCCGCTCAGTATAAGCAGCAGGTAGAATTGCCGGCGCGTCGCGGAGTCATTACCGATCGTAACGGAGTGATCTTAGCTTCGAATGCTTTTGTCGTAAAATTTGCCGTCGATCCGAAAGAGATCAAAGATAAAGCAGCGCTGGCAAGCGCTTTCAGTTCGGTCTTCGGAAAGCCAAGGGAAGTCTATACGGCTATTCTCAACGATACAAGCCGCCGCTATATCGTCGTTGAAAAAGAAGTGCCGCTCGATGTGGCCGCGAAGCTTGAATCGATCAAAGAACACGGACTTATTCGCGAGACCGAAGAGCGCCGAAGCTATGCCTTCGGTGGCCGTGCCTCTCACATTCTCGGCTTTACCAGTAAAGATGGCCGCGGCTTGGCCGGTCTTGAATTATTCGATAACGGTATTCTCCGTGGCAAAGATGGCTATACCGTCATGCAGCGCGATGGTAAAGGCAAGCTTCGCCCCGACGTCGATTACGATCAGGTAGCGGCTACCAATGGTGATGATCTTACACTGACCATTGATGAGAATCTTCAGGCAGCCACGGAGAATGCCCTTCATGCCGGCGTCGAACGCGCCGCCGCCGAAGCAGGCATTGCCATTGTCATGAATCCGCGTACCGGAGAGATCCTTTCGCTGGCAAACGTACCGGATTTTAACCCCAACGATTTCTTCGCTGCTACCAACGACCAACTTCGTAACCGCGCCATTACTGATGCTTTCGAACCAGGTTCAACGATGAAAGTGCTTACGGCCGCCATTGCACTCGAAGAAAAAGCCTGGAAGCCGGAAGATAAGATCGATGCTCATGGCGGTACGTGGGCAATAGAAGGCGGCGCAACGATCCGCGATACCCATCCGTATGGAGTACTCACCTTCCGACAAGCGCTTGAGAAATCGAGCAACGTTTGCTTCGCACAAATTTCCGATAGATTAGAACGCCGCCGCTTTTATAAATACATGCGCGATTTCGGCATGAGCGTGCTTACCGGAATCGATCTTCCCGGCGAGATCAAAGGTACGCTCCATAAGCCAAGTAGCTGGAGTGGCAACTCCAAACGCTACGTCGCCTTCGGTTATGAAATGACGGCCACACCGATCCAGCTTGCAACCGCGTACTCAGCGATTGCAAACAATGGTATCATGATGAAACCGTACATCGTTGCCAAGCGCAGACTGGCTAACGGAGATATCGTCGAGAATAAGCCGCAAGCATTGCGCCGCATTGTCAGCGAGGAGACCTGCAAAACGTTAACCGATCTCATGCGTGGTGTAGTCGATTCCGGTACGGCCACCCTTTGTAAGATCAAAGGCATCTCTATCGCCGGCAAGACCGGTACGGCACAGCAGCTTGTAAACGGACATTATTCAAAAGAGCATTACACCTCGACTTTCATCGGCTTCTTCCCGGCCGAGAATCCGCAATACGAAGTCCTCGTGATTCTACGTTCGCCGCATAACGGATATTATGGCGGCGCCGTAAGCGGCCCGATCTTCCGTGAGATCGCACTTTCAATCTTAGAGCAAACCGGCAAACTGCCACCCGATGCCCGCGCTCCGATGCCGACCATTACGCAGAACGCCCCTGAAGAGGGCGGTTCACTCGAAATCGAAGGCACCGTCATTCGCACAAAAGAACGCGATGATAATACCGACCGCGATATGCCCGATGTTCGCGGGCTTACCCTTGATCTTGCAGCCAAGGTTCTTTCGAGCCAGGGCTTCAGCGTTCAAAAGGCCGATGCCAAAGGCGTCGTAGAACGCGCAATACGATTTGGTGGAGATTCTGTAAAACTCATTCTTCATAGTGCCACGGACACCGCACCGCCTTCGGCTAATTCCGCAGGCGAAGCACCCAATTTCGTGGGTATGCCGATGGCACGAGCCATGAAGTATGCAGCAGCATCGAACGTCCGCGTCAAGTTCGTCGGCGATGGTAACATCGTCCGTCAGCTACCTGAGGCCGGAGCAACGCTCGATGCGCAGAACCCTACTATTACGCTCTTTGGCGACGAATAACAGCGCTGCTGCCGATGGCTTATTCGGCACTGGCGCTCACGTATAATCCCGCCAAAGTTTATGTCGGATGTTTTTTTGTGAACGCATCCGTTCAAAAGCCCCGTTCTTTGAAAAATGAGATTCAGTGAGCTCACGCGGCAACGAGAGATCGGTGTCCTCGCCTATCAAGGCTTGCAGGACACCGATCTCTCTGACCCGCAATACGATTCGCGCGCGGTTACGACCGGCTCAGCGTTCTTCGCTATTAAAGGATTTCAAACCGATGGCCATCGCTTTATTGCCGATGCTATCGCTCGCGGCGCAACCGCTATCATCTACGAAGATGAGAGCGCCGTCGCCGGTGTAGATGATTCTATCATCAGAATCCGCGTCGCCGATGCCCGTAAAGCGCTTGCCATCATCAGCGAAGAAGCCTTCGGTTCTCCTTCGTCTAAGCTGACACTCATCGGTGTTACCGGCACCAATGGCAAAACAACGACGACAAATATTATTCGCCAGCTCTTAGATCGTAATAATGTCCGTACTGGCCTCATCGGTACACTCGGCTCTTTTATTGGCGATGAGGCAATAGGTGGTACACTCACGACACCGGAATCGCGTGATCTTTCTAAGATTATCCGTCAAATGGTTGATAGTGGAGTGACCCATTGCATCATGGAGGTTAGCTCCATTGCCATAGAATTGCACCGCACTGCCGCTCTTGATTTTGATATTGCCGTCTTTACTAATCTGACGCAGGATCACCTCGATCACCATCAAACGATGGAGCGTTATGCAGCGGCAAAACAGCAATTGTTTACCTCCTTAAAGCCGACGGCCGTCGCCATTACTAATAGTGATGATGAATACGGCTCTTTTATGATAGAGCATACTCAGGCCAATGCTCATTCGTATGGAGCGATGGATTCAACGCCTTTCGGTAGTGCCGATATTCTCGCCTCTGAAATTTCCTATTCGCTTCGAGGTACAAGCTTTACCGTTAAGAAGCGTTATTCCGATGAGCAAGCTACTATTGCTTCCGGGCTTGTCGGTTCGTTCAATGTAGAAAATATGCTCGCAGCTATCTCTGCATTATACTTTGGTGTCGAAGGCTATTCGCTCGAAGTGCTTTCCAAATTAGCAGCAGAGGTTCGCCCAGTACGAGGGCGCTTCGAGCAGATCGAACTCCCGAATGGTGGCATTGCCATCATCGACTATGCTCATACGCCAGATGCTCTTGAAAGTGTTCTTAAGACGATCAGAGCCTTAAGCCCTGATTCGCATCTAACGTGTGTCTTTGGCTGTGGTGGAGATCGTGACCGCACCAAGCGCCCGATCATGGGCCGCATAGCAGAGCAGCTTAGCGACGAAGCAATCATTACTAACGATAATCCTCGCACCGAAGACGCCGCTTCCATTGCCAATGAGATTAGAGCCGGTATGACGGCTGCTGCCACTGCAACGATCATCCTCAATAGAAGCGCTGCGATAAAACACGCTATTAGAGATTGCCCGCCGAATGGCGTCGTGCTTATTGCTGGCAAAGGCCATGAGGATTACCAAATCACGGGCAAAGAGAAAAAACACTTCGACGATAAAGAAGAAGTCGAAAAAGCGATCGCTTAAACTCCAAGTATTCTACCATCAAGCTGATCGTCCTGTACGATACGATTTTTTATTTCTGTAACCGTCTTGAATTTTACTATTTCCGACCTGCTACGATCAACCTATAAGCGGACGATCGGTTTTGAAAAGCTCACCCCTGCTACTCGCTTTAAAAACGTCTCGACCGATTCTCGTACTATTAAGAAAGGCGATCTCTTCATCGCTCTTCGTGGTGAGAACTTCGATGGACATACCTACCTGGCACAGATACAGAAAGCCGGTGCGATAGCAGCAATAGTCGATGAGCGCTTTTATACTGCTAATAAAAAGAAATTGCCGAAAGGCCTGCCCTTACTCGTCGTAACCGATACTTCGTATAGCTATGGGGAGCTGGCCAATATCTACCGCAAGAAGTTTAGCATCCCGATCCTCGCTGTTGCGGGGTCGAACGGCAAGACAACAACGAAAGATGTGCTCAGCTTTGTCCTTGGAGCGTCGTTCAAGCTCTTAAAGACCGAAGCGAATTACAACAATCATGTTGGCTTGCCACGGATGCTTTTTCAGTTGAACCCTTCGCATGAGTTAGCAGTGCTCGAGATCGGCACGAATCATCCTGGCGAAATCGCCCGATTAATTGAAATAGCCGAACCTACGCATGGCATCATCACCAATATCGGCCGAGAGCATCTGGAGTTTTTCAAAAATCTCGCCGGTGTAGCGAAAGAGGAACAGGCATTATTCGAAGGCTTGCTCAAAACAGCAGGTGTCGGGTTTGTAAATCTTGACGATAAATATTTACAACCTTTTGGAAAGAAATTCGGAGCACGGGCTTCGACGTATAGCACCAAAACAAAAGCCGATGTTATCTGCCGCTCCAAAGGACTTACCAAAAACGGCAAGCATCTGATCGAAGTAGAAGCAGCCGGCAAAGCAGTTACCGTTCGTACTAATCTTTTAGCGGAATATGCGCCGTCGCTGGTTGCGGCCGTCATCTCGGTAGCTTTCCGCTTTGGTATTAAGATGAGCGTTATTAAAAAGCGGCTCGAAGAATACCAAACGCATTCCAAGCGTATGGAGATCATGCAGCTTGATTCGGGAGTCGTTGTCATTAACGATTGCTACAATGCTAACCCCGAGTCCTTCGAAGCGGCAATGCAGACCCTAAAGAATCTTCCTGCCAAAGGTAAGAAATATGTCGTTGCCGGCGATATGTTCGAACTTGGCGATCGCTCCAAAACAGAGCATACTGCTCTCGGCAATGTAATGGCCAGTTATAATTTTAATGGCTACTACTTCACTGGCGAAGCAATGAAGAATGCGTTTAAGAAATTGAAAAGCACCAAGCCGAAAGCCAGTGCTATTCACCTTGAATCAAAAGCAGACATCGCAATGATACTTGGCGCCGTGCTTTCAAAAGGAGATGTCATCCTGCTTAAAGGCTCCAGAGGGATGAAGATGGAGCAAATACTTGATCTTTTATAACTACTTTCAACCGTACCAATGCTGTATTACTTGTGGAATTGGATCAACCATTTGTTCGCGCCTCCGGGCGGAGAGCTCATTCGGTTTATCACATTCCGCTCGGCTATGGCAGCGGTATCGGCATTGCTCATCAGTTTATTCATCGGCCCGAAGATCATCGAGCGCTTGAGGAAGCTTTCGATCAGCGAACAGGGGAAAGTAGAAGCGCCGAAGAATCATCTTTCCAAAGCAGGCACACCGATGATGGGCGGGCTCATCATCCTCTTCGCCTGTCTTGGCCCCACACTGCTCTGGGCGGACATAGGCAACCTCTTCATCATCGTGATCTTCCTTGCTACTGCCATCATGGGAGGCATTGGGTTTCTCGATGATTATTTGAAAGTTGTCAAGAAGAAAAAGAAAGGACTCATCGCTCGCTATAAGTTGATGGGGCAAATTGGAGTAGGTTTAATGGTCGGTTTAACAATCATGCTTGCACCCGGTCACTTCCCGGATATTGCAACCGCAACAACCGTCCCTTTCTTTAAGAATCTTGTCTTTGAATTCGGCCATGTTTTTTATATTCCGTTTGTGATCATCGTTATTACGGCAACCTCGAATGCAGTAAATTTAACCGATGGTCTCGATGGTCTGGCGGCTGGTACTGTCTCGATCGCTTTTATTGCAGTGATGCTGCTGGCTTATTTTACCGGCAACCTGCAGATGAGTGAGTACTTAAACATCCCGTATCTCAGAGGCGCCGGTGAACTGACCGTTTTTTGTGCAGCACTTATCGGTGCATCGCTCGGCTTCCTGTGGTTCAATGCCAATCCCGCACAGGTCTTCATGGGTGATACCGGCTCGCTTGCTCTTGGCGCAGCGCTCGGTACGATGATGGTACTGATCAAAAAAGAATTTGTACTGCCAATTGTAGGCGGTATCTTCTTCGTAGAATCGCTTTCGGTAATCGCACAGACGTTATATTTCAAATACACCCGCAAGCGCTTCGGCGAAGGCCGGCGCATTTTCAAAATGGCGCCATTGCACCATCACTTCGAACTCAGCGGCTGGGCCGAGCCGAAGATCGTAACCAGAGCGTACATCGTAGCAATTCTACTGGCGATTTTGATGCTTACCACCTTTAAGGTGCGTTGAGAGAATATCCGGTTTCAAATTCTAACAGCTTATGCAATTACGCGGCAAACGATTTACCGTGCTTGGCGCGGGAAGATCGGGTCTGGCTAGCGTGAGATTACTACTTCGGCATCGGGGAAAAGTATTTCTCTCCGATTCTTCTTCCAAAGAAAAACATGCCGAGGCGATCAAAGAACTTGAAGAGTTATCGGTACCGTACGAATTCGGCGAGAACACTCACCACGTTTTAGAAGCCGATACGATCGTTATCAGCCCCGGCGTTCCGGTAACGATTCCGATCCTCGAGCTTGCTCGCAGTAAAGGCATCCTTATCATCGGTGAAATAGAACTTGCGGCAAGTGTAGCCGAAGCGCCGATCGTTGCCATCACTGGTACTAATGGTAAAACCACCACCACAACCTTAACCGGAGAGCTATTCAAAGCAGCCGGTTGGATGACCGGTGTCGCCGGTAACATCGGTACGGCCTTCGCCGATATTGCCGAATCCACCGTTGGCGAGAAAGCTGTAAATGTTCTGGAGATCTCGAGCTTCCAGCTCGATACCATAAAAGATTTCCGACCTAAAGTCTCTGCTCTATTGAATATTACTCCGGACCACCTCGACCGCTACAAAAACTACGAGGCCTATATTCAATCGAAGTTTCGCATTGCCGAAAACCAGAAAGGGCATGACATCTTCATCTATAATCACGATGATGAAGTAGTAAGAAGTTTTGCCGATACCCTAAGTATCCGCACCTATGGCTTTTCACTCAATGAGCCGTTAAAGAATGGCGCTTATGTCGAGAATGGCATGCTGACGATACGGCTCGGCCGCGAACGCGAAGCGGTCATTGAGTTAGAGAAGATCGGCATTCCGGGGCCGCATAATCTGATGAATGCCATGGCTGCTGCCCTGTGTGCCAGAAGCATGGGCATAAGCTATGAAGTGATCCGCGAAACGCTGGAGCAGTTCAAGGGTGTCGAACACCGGATAGAATTTGTCAGAGAATTGGATGGAGTTAAGTACTACAACGATTCGAAAGCAACGAACGTCGATTCCGTCAAATATGCCCTGCAAAGTTTTAAGCAGCCTATCGTGCTTATTGCCGGGGGGAAAGACAAAGGCAACGATTACTCGGCTATCGAAGGCTTGGTAAAAGAGCATGTAAAAGCGCTTGTCACGGTCGGGGCCGGTGCGGCAAAACTTGAAGCGTTCTTCGCTGATAAGCTACCGATCTATTCGGCAGGCTATTCGATGGAGAAAGCTATCGAGCTATCAAGAAGCACGGCAACGAGCGGTGAAGTAGTACTACTCTCTCCTGCTTGTGCCAGCTTCGATATGTTCGATAACTACGAGCATCGTGGCAGAGTCTTTAAAGAGATCGTCAATCACTTACAGTAATATGAAAGCAAGAAAAACGGCAGACCTCAGTCTGTTCATTACCGTAACAGGGCTCCTGTTCGCTTCGCTTGCTTTTGTCTATACCGCAAGCGCTTCGTTCTCCGTTGCAAAGATGGCAACGAGCGAAGGCATGCTCATCCGCCATGCGACCAAAGTGATACTCGCCGTGATTGCGATGATCGTCTTTACCAAGATCGATTATCACAAGTACCAGCAGTATTCAAAATGGCTGATGATGATAGCGATTATCTTTCTTGGGGCAGTGCTCGTCGTCGGGCATACGGAGCTTGGTGCTAAACGCTGGCTGCCACTCGGGCCCTTTTCCTTTCAACCATCGGAGTTTGTAAAGATAGCGCTGGTGCTGCATATCTCGGCGCTCTGCGCAGCGAAGAAAGAATTCATTGGCGATTTCAAGAAGGCGTTCGTGCCGATGATGATCTGGACGCTACTGGCGGCGGGGCTTATCGCCAAGCAGCCGAATATGTCCAATGCTGCCGTACTTGTGCTCTTAGCCTACGGCATCATGTTTATCGCTCAGCTTCCTATTAAGTATATGCTTTCAACCGGAGTGTTGGCGCTCATCGGAGGTGGCATCTATATGATGACCGCCTGGTACCGCGTCCAGCGTATCCTTGCCTTCCTTGGCCATGAGAACGAGCACACTTCGCGAATCACCTTCCAGACGATTCAAGCATTGATCGCTCTCGGCAATGGCGGTTTGATGGGTGTTGGAATCGGGCAATCGCGGCAAAGAGATTTTTACCTGCCGGAATCCTACGGCGATTACATCTACTCGATCATCGGTGAAGAGTATGGCTTTATTGGCGCGGCATTTCTGCTGGTTGTCTTCGCTTTCATAATCATCCGAGGTATTCAGATCGCCAAGCATGCCCCTGATCCCTTCGGCCGGTATGTGGCCACGGGCATTACATTGATAATCGGCATCAATACGCTTATCAATGCTCTGGTGAATTCAGGGTTGATGCCGGTAACAGGCTTGCCGATGCCCTTCGTCAGTTACGGTGGAACGAGCATGATCTTTACTGCAATGGCCGTTGGCATCCTGCTAAATATTTCGAAGTTTACCGTGACGCTGCCCGATCCAAAAAAGATCACGGCCCTTCGTTATGCCACTTCTTAATTAGAATCATGAGTACGATCGTAATTGCATCCGGCGGTACCGGAGGACATTTGTACCCCACTATTGCTGTCGCCGAAGCCATTCAGGCCTCGCATCCCGAGCTTCGGATCGTATTCATCGGCACTCACGATCGTATCGAATCGCGCGAAGTACCGCGCCTCGGGTTCGAGTTTTTCCCGATCACGATTCAGGCGCCGGGAAAATCGCCATTGCAACTACTGAAATTCCCGACGATGCTCTACGGGGCCTATCGCCGTTCGAAAGCGATCTTAAAAGAAGTCGGCGCTTCGGCTTTCCTCGGAGGCGGTGCTTACTTAAGTGTACCGGTGGCGCTGGCAGCAAAAAATCTTGGCATGCCGGTTTCGCTTCTTGAGATCAATGCGGTAGTCGGCAGAGCTAACCGGACGCTTGCTCCAAGAGCCGATAAGATCTTTGTAAGTTATCCGGAGGCGATCGGCCAGTTTCCACAGGCGGTACACAGCCGCATCCAGACGATCGGCACACCGGTGCGCGATGGCATTCTTCATCGGATGGATGCTCAAAGCGCCAGAACGAAATTCAATATCGATCCGGACCGCAAGACGCTTCTGGTCTTCGGTGGTTCGCTCGGCGCGCGTTCTATTAATGCGGCCATGGCGAAATCGATTAAGAGCTTCATCGATGCCGGAGTAAATGTTATCTGGCAAACCGGTTCATCGGCGAATGTTAATGAGCTTAGCAAAGAGTTTGAAGTACCGGGACGAGTATGGATCAGAGAATTTATCAGCGAAATGCCTGCCGCGTATGCCGCAGCCGATCTTGTTGTTTGCAGAGCCGGTGCTTCGACGCTTGCCGAGCTTTCGACACTCGGCAAGGCAGCCATACTGGTACCCTATCCGCTGGCGGCAATGGATCACCAGGCAAAAAATGCCGAAGCCTATTTTTCACGCGGAGCGGCAAGAGTTATTACCGACGAGCAATTGCCCTTGAATTTCGAAGCATCGGTGCTCGAACTGTTGAGTAATGAAGAACTCCGAATGAGTTATGCAAAAAAAATGCTCGCCAGTGAGAACATTACTGCCGGAAATGTTGTAGCAGAGTATCTCATCGCTGCCGCGATGAGAACTTCTAAGTAAGAACCGCCATGGCATCGCCCAGCGTCTTTAAATATAATTATGCGTTTCTCTACCAGTCGATGGCTGTCTATGCCACGACACTGGCGCTGTATCTTATTGTCAGAGCTTCAAGCGGTGAAGAATTCGCGCAGGTCTTTCGCGATCCGGTTGTCTATCTGCTCTGTGTGATCATCATTGTTTCGGCGCTTGCAGTATTGTATAATATTGTCATGCGCCGCCGTATCACGATCGAGGGTTCGAAACTGGTGCTTGAAAGCGCTCGCGGTACCTTATCGATCGATACCGGCAAAGTAAAAGCAGTCCGAATCAGAGTCGAACAGGGACCGGGACTTATTTCACGAGTGCGAGTTGTAACGATCGTAACATCAGCGCGCAAACGGCCGATCAGAATCAGACCTTATAATTTTGAGCAGGGCGATGCTTTGCTATCGGCAATCAAATCCTGGGCAGGCCCGTTGGTTCAAAGCCGCCCCCGTCGTAGAAAGGCCAAGCCTCAGTAGGCATCACGGATGCAGCACCTTCATTTTATTGGGATTGGCGGAGCCGGGATGAGCGGTCTTGCCGAGATCGCTCTTGCCAGAGGCATTATGGTTTCCGGAAGCGACCTTACCGATTCCGATAAGCTTGACAAACTGCGCAGCCTTGGGGCCACTATTTACATCGGTCATAAACCCGGGAATATTTCGGACGATGTCGATCTCGTCGTTTATACTTCCGCCGTTAACCGTTCCGATAATCCCGAACTCGAAGCTGCCCGTATCCGCATGATCCGGACCATGCGCCGCGCCGATTTCCTTGGTGAACTGACCCAGTCGATGAAAACCATCGCCGTAGCCGGTACCCATGGAAAGACAACCACCACTTCGATGATCGCTCATATTCTCTTACTCGCCGGTCTCGACCCGCTGGTATCGGTAGGAGCCAGTGTTGCAGAGTTGCAGGGTAAGAATGCTTATGCCGGCAGCGGACAAATAGCCGTCGTCGAAGCCGATGAATATGATAGAAGCTTTCTGGCGCTTGCTCCTTACATCGCGATTATGACCACGCTCGAAGCCGAGCACCTGGATATTTACCACGATCTTGCCGATCTTCAGGATACATTCGTGCAGTTCGCTTCGGCCGGCAGTGCAGCAGGAGTCGATATTGTAAATATAGATGAGCCGGCACTGCGCACCCTACTACCGAGACTTTCTAAAAAGATCGTTACTTATGGTATCGAATCTTCCGAAGCTAAGTACCGTGCCCAGAATATAGTAGCCGAAGGGTTGCATACGATGGCCGATATCTACCGCAGTGGTGAAAAGATCGGTGTGTTACAACTTGGCATTCCGGGAAAGCATAATATAAGTAATGCGCTGGCGGCGATTGCAACAGCAGAATCGCTCGCCATCCCGTTCGATATTGCAGCTACGGCACTCGCAAGCTTTCAAGGCGCCGAACGGCGCGCCGAGATCATTGCCGATAGCAATGGAATTCTCGTGATCGATGATTATGCTCATCATCCGACTGAAGTACGAGCAACGCTTTCGGCATTGCGCTCTGCCTATCCCGGCAGAAGAATTCTCGCCGCCTTTCAGCCGCATACCTTTACCAGGACCAGAGATTTTTCCGATGCCTTCGGCGAAGTATTTGCCGAACTGGCCGACTGCTTATATTTATTAGAGATCTACCCCGCTCGCGAGCGGCCTATCGAAGGAATTACGAGCGACCTGATACTGCAGGCAGCAAAAAACAGGGGCATGAAACAGGCGCAGGCCACCCCTTCTCTTGCTGAATTACCCGCCATTATTTGCGGAGACGCAAAGCGCGGCGATATTGTTGTAACCCTTGGCGCCGGCTCCATAACCGAAGCGGCTCCGAAGATAGCCAAGGCATTGGGTTTGCAAGAACGCTCCGGCACTGCTGCAAGACGTCCTTCCCACCGCCGGAAGAAAGAACAGAGTTGATCCGAAGATGAAGAACGAGAAACGCTACATTACTATTGGGTTTGATGCCGGGCGCGAACCGCTCGATGAATTATTCTGGTGCGAAGCCGAATACGATGGGTCCTGGACGACGATTAGCGCTTGCGACCGCATCCGCACTCGCCGTGAGCTTGTCGAGAGAATCGGCGAACTGAAAGAAGCCGTCATCGGTATCGATGTCGCCCTGAGTTTTCCTAAAGGTTTTATTGCCTTTCTTGCAAAAGAAGGTATTGCCAGCGATCATAAGGCACTCTCGAAGAAGATTCGTGAAGACCTCAAGAAGAATACCGAAGATGGTATTCGTAAGTGGATCGAGCACATGGGCCGTTACCGCGAAACGAAGACCGAAACGCAGGACGACGCCTATGCGCGCTTTTATCATGGCAAAGGCCCGCAGGAAGGACGCCGCCGCCGTACACTCGAAGCCCATGAGCTTCGGACGCATGTCGAGCGCTTCCGCCGTATCGATCGCATCCTTCGCCATGAATATCCTGATTCGGTAGCGAGCACCCTTGGTATTCAATACAACCGGCTTACCCGCCGATATGAGTTTACTTCTTCTAATGCCCGAGGCCGCCTCGCACTCGTCGGCTTATCGTTTCTCGAACAGGTTCGTGAGGCGCATCCTGAAGTGGCAATCTGGCCGTACGAGCGTCCGAAAGCTGTTACCGTCGTTGAGACCTTCCCGAAGCTCTTCGAAGGAAAATTGAAGCTCGGCGCTACCGAACTTAAAGAGTATTTCGATCGCGAAGAAGATAATGCCTTGTATGTTCCGCGCGAAGTTCGTGAGCACGTCTACGCTCATGAAAAAGCCCGCGAGACACTCTTCGCTTTATTCGGTCTCTTAGCAGCCGAACGCCGCCAGGATAAAACGCTCCGCCCGCTGCGCGATTACCGCGATGCGTTTTATGAGAGCGACGATGTACAGCTCGAAGGCTGGGTCTATGGAATCGGATTCCGTGAACAAAAGCCGGCACCGGCTCCGAAAGAACGTCCGAAGCGCGAGCCTAAAGCAGCAGCTGCTCAGGAAGAAATTCCTCCTGCTACCGAGCAACCGGTAATAGAAGCCGTTGAAGCACCTGCGCCCGAAGTTGTTACTGCCGAAACAACGGCAGAGCTAATCAGCGAAGCAACAACAGAGTGAGCGTTGTAGAAGAGCTTAGAACATCGCTTGAAGGCGCCGTGCGAGAGAACGTCCCGCTCGCACCATTTACTACCTTTCGAATCGGCGGAAACGCCGCTATCTATATCGAGCCATTAACGGCTTCGGATATCGCTGCTGTGCAGCGTATCGTTAGTACTCATCACCTGCCACTTTTTATTCTTGGTAATGGCTCCAACGTACTTATTAGCGATGAAGGTTGGAATGGAGTGGTAGTAAACTTGCAGGATGGCTTTACCGATCTATCAATCGATGGTTCGATCGTATGTGTCGGAGCCGGAGTACGGATGGCAGCTTTTGTTGACTTCGCCATTCGTCATTCAAGAAAAGGTGTCGAGATGCTTCCCGGCATACCAGCCACGCTCGGCGGTGCGATATGGATGAATGCCGGATGTTATGGCGGCGAGACCAGTGATTTTTTACTCGATGTTACGCTCGTTCGTAACGGCGAAGTGCTTACCATCCCAAAAGCGGAATGCGGCTTTAGCTATCGCCATAGTGGTTTTCAACCAGGCGATATTGTAACGGGTGCCCGCTTCGATCTTCCGGAAGGAAATCCTGCAGAGCTTCGCGAGATCAAGCTTAAGCATCTGCTGCATCGCAATAACGTGCAGCCGGTGAATTTGCCGAATTGCGGTTCGGTCTTTAAGAATCCGAAGCCACGCTTCAGCGCCGAACTCATCGAAAGTGCGGGCCTCAAGGGCACAACGATCGGCGGAGCACAGATCAGCCCGAAGCATGCTAATTTTATTGTAAATATCCATTCGGCTTCAGCTAGCGATGTTGTAGCCTTAATGAATCTGGCTCGTAAGAAAGTGTTTGAAACAACGGGTATCGTTCTCGAACCCGAAGTACAGCTTGTGGGCTTCGAGCGCTCACCCATTACTGACCTACCGTAATCTGAATCTCATTTTTCCGTGAACGCCTTTTGGCGGGTGCACAACTTCGAAGGAAGCAGCAGTGCACTTTCATATCAAACGGCCAACCGATCCTATCCGCCCGATGCAGCAACCGCCTGCAGCGAGAGGATATGCGCCTATGCACGAGGCGAAGCCGCTCGATGAGTTCGAAACAGAATCCATCGAACGCGATGAGGATAGTGTAGCCGAAGAAATGGAAACCCCAACCTGGAAGACCTCGCGCTTTATCCCCGCGGTGATCTTCTGCAGTGCTATTGCCCTGCTTGGCGGCATTATCTTTTTTGCAACGGGCTACCAATCCGAAGAGCCCCTGCAATATATCCGTGTCGAAGGCAACCGCGAACTCATGAGCGGCGAGATCATGGGTCTTGCTGCGATCGATAGAAAAGTTAAATTCTTCGATATCGATCTTCGCCAGATCGAAAGCCGTATCGCCAAGCATGGCCTGGTTCGCAGCGTCTCCATCCGCCGCGAATTGCATCCGAACACGATCGTTATTCATGTCGAAGAGCGCGCACCGCTGGCGATGATCCGTTCCGCTAACGGAGAGCCGATTCTTATCGATAACGATTTCCGCCTCTTCTCACCAAGAAAACTTTCGGGTCTTATCGATCCGAATAAGTTGCTCGCCGTGCCGGCACTCAGCGGCATCACTGATAAGGATACTGCTTCGATGCTCGAGATGGCGCATATCGTCCGCCAGATCATGAGCACCGGTGATAGCTCATTGCATGAAGCGATCGGCGAGCTACGCCGCACACCGACCGGTGCCTATATTATTTATACTTCCTTCTCTCAGACCCCGATCTTTATCGGCTCACCGAGCGATGTACGTTTTACCACATCGCTCGAGCGCGAAGGCTCACAGCAGACTAATACTGCCGAAAAACTTTTCGATCATCAGCTTCAATTACTCGCATCGTTATGGAAGCAAAAGCTGCGCCCGGAAGTCTGGAATCGCACGGCGCTCTATATCGATGCCCGCTTTAACGGCCAGGTGATCGTCCGCCACAAAGGCGGCGCTGCCCGTATCGCAGCACTCGCACCTCACGACAGTACTGCCACGGCTTCGGCCAGTGACAGTATGCACCGATCGTTTCATTCTTCTGCAATAACTACTCTACGATAATGACGGATCACACTGAACAATACATGAGTGGACGACCTTCGCCAATGAATTCGGCGCCGATGTACGGCACCCCGGCAAATCTTGAGCCAGGCCGGATCATTGTCGGCCTCGATATCGGCACGACGAAAGTGTGCGCTATCGTTGCCGCCATTTCCCTTACCGAGCCGCATTCGATGACGGTACTCGGCGTGGGATCGGTACCGGCCGACGGGCTTTCACGCGGCGTGGTAACGAACATCGATAAGACCGTAAAATCTATCGAGCGTGCCGTTGCCGAAGCCGAAGCGCAATCGGGTGTGAAGATCAGAGAAGTGGTGGTCGGTATTGCCGGCGACCATATCCAGTCGTTTCAATCGCGTGGAGTGGTGACGATCTCCAATCAGGACCGCCAGATCCGTAACGAGGATATCGGCCGACTGCTCGAAGATGTTCGCCGCATTCATTTGCCGAGCGACCGGAAGATCCTTCATGTGATCGCCCAAGAATTTATTGTCGATGGCCAGGACGGCTTTTACGAAGAGCCAGTCGGCGTATCGGGCGTGCGTCTCGAAGCAACGGTGCACGTCATCAATGGTCTCGTGACCGCCGTACAGAATATTTATAACTGCGTGGAGCGTGCAGGGCTTCGCGTACATGACATTGTGCTGGAGCCGCTGGCATCGAGCTATTCCGTCCTCGATGAAAAAGAAAAAGAAGCAGGCGTGGCACTCGTCGATATTGGTGGTGGCACGACCGACATTGCCGTCTTTGAAGAAAAGACGATTCGTCATACGGCTGTCGTCGGTATCGCCGGTTCGAAAGTGACCGATGATATTCGCAAGGGCTTGCAAATCCTTGGCGATCAGGCCGAACGCTTGAAGCGCGAATACGGCTGTGCCGTCGTCTCGCATATCGTTCGCGATGAAATTATTCAACTCCCGGGTCTTGCAGGCCGTAAGCCGCGCCAGATCCCGCGCTCACTACTCGCTCGTATCATCCAGCCGCGTATGGAAGAGATCCTTGAGTTCTCGTATAACGAGATCAAGCGTTCGGGCTTTGCGCGTAACCTCGGGGCAGGCGTCGTGCTCACCGGCGGTGGCTCGATGATCAATAGTACGAGAGAACTTGCCGAAGCAATTTTTGATATGGATGTGAAGATCGGTATGCCGATGAGTTTCGGCGCCGGTCTGGTGAAGGAGATCGAGTCACCGGTCTATGCAACGGCCGTCGGCTTAGTACTCTATGCCTTTAAGAATACAAATCATAATGCACTGCCCTCCTTTATCGAAGAGGCACAGGCAGAAACACAACCTATCGCAGCAGAAGAATATCAGGAAGAAGAAGAACAGCCAAAACGCTCCGTGCTTGATCGCATGAAGGGCTGGTTCGACCACTTATAATTTTTAAAACACGTTTCGGAGGAAAGAACAATGATCGAACTCGATTCAAGAGAAGATTACGGCGCCAGAATTAAAGTAGTTGGCGTCGGCGGCGGCGGTTCCAATGCCGTGAATGCTATGATCGACCGCGGACTTGTCGGCGTAGAATTTTGTGTGCTCAATACCGATATTCAGGCCTTACAGGCTTCTTCAGCTTCGCTGAAGCTGCAGATCGGTAAGCACTTAACCCGTGGCCTCGGTGTGGGTGCAAATCCTGAGATCGGCCGTCGGGCCGTCGATGAAGATCACGAAGAAATTTCCGGTCTGCTTGCCAATAGCGATATGGTCTTTGTCACCGCCGGTATGGGCGGTGGTACGGGCACCGGTGGCGCAGCTCGCGTTGCGCAGATCGCCAAAGAGAATGGCGCTCTTGTTGTCGGCATCGTTACCAAACCTTTTCTCTTCGAAGGCAAGCGCCGCTCGCAACAAGCCGAAGATGGTATTTCAGAACTTCGCAAGAATGTCGATACGCTTATCGTCATTCCGAATCAAAAGTTACTCGCACTCGTGAGCGAAGGTACTTCGCTGCTCGATGGGTTTGAAATCGCAAATCAGGTGCTTTATAATGCTACGCGCGGTATCAGCGAACTCATCACGCGTCATGGCCACATCAACGTTGACTTTGCCGACGTGCGCACCGTCATGACCGATATGGGCGATGCGATCATGGGAGCAGGTGTCGCGATGGGCGCTCATCGTGCTGCTATTGCTGCCGAACAGGCTATCAGTTCACCGCTGCTCGAAGGCGTTTCTATTCAGGGCGCGCAGGGCGTTCTCGTCAATATTACGGGCGGACGTTCGATGACGCTTATGGAAGTCAGCGAGGCAACGCAGATCATCCACGATGCAGCCGGCGACGATGCCAACATCATCTTCGGTGCTGTGCTCGATGAGACGATGGATGAAGAGATCATGGTCACCGTCATTGCAACCGGCTTTAATAATAAGCCAATGCTCACCGGTCTTTCCGTCGAACAGAAACCGGCTATCCCATTTGTACCGGCAGAAGAAGCGCTTGGTGCTTCTAAGCAGAAGCCTTCGGTCGTTCGCATGACTGCTCCGATGACGGCCGATGAATACGAAGTTCGCAAGAAGATCTTAGCACAAACACCTCAACAGCGCGAAGAAGAAGTTAGCATTCCGAAGGTTGAGCGCATCAACCGCGGCACACTCACCGAGCGAGAAGAAGCTGCCAGCGCCTTCGATCGCCTTTCGGCCGGAGCATTCCGTGCTTCTTCTATCAGACTAACTCCGCAGGCAGATTCGGCCCACGTGCCGAGCGGCCCGCGCGACCTTAAGGAATACGATACGCCAGCCTACCTGCGCCGCGGCATCAATATCCCTTCGATCGAAGAGCAGGAAGCTATCGGCGAACAGGAAGAACCGGTTGCTGTCGAACAGACAAGCTATGCGTCTTCTGGCGGTGGAAGCCGCGAACGTGATGACCGCCCGACCTTCCTCAGAAAGATCATGGACTAATTATCAGAAAGGAGACTCCGGATGATCACTCATGGCATGACTACCACCACCTTCGATATCGAAGGGTATAAAGTAACAAAGAATCTAGGAATGGTACGCGGTATCATCGTTCGCTCGCGCTCGGTAATCGGCAATATCGGCGCCGCCTTCCAGATGTTCTTCGGCGGCAATATCACGCTCTACTCTTCGCTGTGCGAACAGGCCCGTAACGATGCCTTTCGCTCGATGATCGAACACGCGGAGTCGATGGGCGCTAATGCTATCATCGGTGTGCGCTACGACGCCACCGAGATCATGGGAGGAGTAACCGAGGTACTCTGCTACGGTACCGCAGTGATTGTTGAGACGAGGTAGTTTGCCCTCGTCGAAACACGCATCATATCAAAAAGCCCCGGCTCCCGTGTCGGGGCTTTATTATTTTATCAACTTCATTTTAGAAGATCTCGATATTGCTATGATAACGGGCAATACCATTAACCAATTCTTCTACTACGATAAACGGAATAGCATTTCGTTCGGCACTCATTCTAACCGCACCGTTTACCCCTGGGAATTCGGTCATCGAGGTTAACGCTTTTTGAATAGTGACGGGATTAGTATTACCACTAGCCGAGATTGCCTGGGCAGCCATCGTAACAGCATTATATCCAAGTGCCGATGCAAATGTAGGAGGCGTTTTAAATCGAGCAGTATACCTTGCTACAAACGCTTTCATTGAAGCAGAAGTATCGTCCATCGCACTATGATTCGTGAAGTAGCAGTTGTTATAATCGATACTATTTCCGGAAATAAGTTCTGGTGTATCCCAGCTATCACCTCCAAGAATAGGCGCCTTTATTCCGGCCTTTCTTAGTGATTGGATCAGTTGGCTACACTCGGTACTATAGCCGGCAATATAGATCACATCCGGCTTCTCTTTTGCAAGATTCGATAGCAGAGTCGAAAAATTATTCTGGCCGGTAGAATAGGATTGCATCGATACTATCGTATCGCGCAGGCGGAAAAACTCTTTGCAAAAAGCTTGCGATAATTCGTACGAGTAATCCTGTACTGCATCGGCTATTACGGCCGCTTTGGTTGCATGAAGTATATAGATCGCAAATTTTGCCATAGCCACCCCCTGCAAAGAATCGATAAAGCAGGAGCGAAAAATATATGGGCCGATGGATGTAATATCTTTATTCGTTGAGTAGCAAATACAAGGAACATTCGCATTCTGGGCTGTAATGGCAATGCCTCTTGAATAGCTGGAGATCATCCCTCCGAGTAGTATCGTCACTTTTTGGGCGCCTATCAATTGATTTGCTGCTTTGGCTGTCGATAAGCTATGTGAGGAATCGTCTATGGTAGCTAATCTTACTGGTCTCCCAAGTAAGCCACCGGCTGCATTGATCTCTTCAATCCTAAGGAGTGCTCCATAATGGCTTGGAGCCGATAAGGAAGCCAGCGAACCAGTAAGGGAAATGCATTCTCCTATAACGATAGAATCCTTCGATTGAGCAAAGGCTCTAAATGAAAAACACGTCAATAGTAGTACTACTACCATTGACGTGTTACACTTTTTACACACCGCTGAAGCAGCCATGTGTTTTAGAAAATTTGATTACTTCTTTGAAGAATCCGGTGCCGTCTTTGCTGTTGGAGCAGCATCATTCTTGAACTCGGTCTGCGTCTCGCCGTTGGGGCCAATGCGCTGGGCGAAATGATATTTGCCATCGACGATCTTCAGGATCGTGATCGGCTTTTCGGCATTGCGATCGCCATTGATGGTGATCTTTCCGGTTACACCATCAAAATCCTTAGTGGCGGCAATAGCATTGCGAAGTTTTGCGGGATCGGTAGAACCGGCGCGCTTAATAGCATCGGCAAGAATGCGGGCGGCATCATAGCCAAGAGCAGCCATGGCATCGGGATCGGCTTTATGCTGTTCGCGATATTTCTTTACGAAATTCTGTACTGCCGGATCCGGATCTTCGGTCGAGAAGTGGTTCGAAAGATAGGTATTAGCAAATTCTTTTTCAGCGCCTTTGGTAAGCTCGGGAGAATCCCAGCCATCGCCGCCAAGCATCGGTACGGTAATACCAAGCTCGCGGGCCTGACGAACGATAAGCGATACCTCGCTATAATAACCCGGGACGAAAATTACATCCGGGTTCGTAGCGCGAATGGAAGTCAGTGCCGCGCGGAAATCTTTATCGCCCGTCGAATACGATTGCTCGGTAGCAATAGCGCCGCCATTCTTACGGAAGGTCTCGCGGAAAGAATTAGCAAGGCCAATGGAATAATCCTGTTTTACATCGGTAAGCACTGCAGCACGTTTAGCACCGAGCGATTTCATCGCGAACGAAGCCAGCGCATTACCCTGAAAAGGATCGATGAAGCAAATACGGAAAATGTAATCGCCGATCTTCGTGACGTCTTCATTCGTCGAAGCGGGTGAGATCATCGGGATCTTTGCCTGCTGGGCGATCGGGCCACCGGCTTTCGAACGGCTGGAAGCTACTTCACCAAGCAAGGCTACCACTTTATCACGATTGATAAGTTTCTGTACGGCAGCCGTAGCATCTTCGGTCTTGGATTGATCGTCTTCGCTATGAAGATCGAGCTGCTTGCCAAGCACACCGCCATCCTTATTGATCTCATCGATCGCGAGCATCGCACCGGCATGAACCGATTGGCCGAAGGTAGCCGTCTGTCCGGTCATCGAAGCATATTCACCGATAACGATCTTATCGCCGGCAGGAGCGCTATCCTTTTTACAGGAAGATAACAACGCTGCCGAGCCAAAAAGCAGAACGGCCGCGAGAGAAAGACTTCTGTTCATAGTATCTTAAAATCGTGGTACTAAAGAGAAAATAACGGATAGAGATAACTGGTAGGTTATCGGTAACATTCCACGTTTTCAAGCCGGTTTCCGGCCTTTTTCTTAGCCCTGAACTCCAAGTTTTTTTAGGGTTTTGGCATAGCTCGACGATGGGAATTCGGCTCGCAGGCGCTCATACCATAGCGAAGCAGCCTGAGTGTTGCCAATGGTATAATTTCCGCGCGAAAGCTTGTAAAATGCCATTTCCCGTTTATAGGTCGGCCCAGCCTTCGTCGTGTATTCAAAGTACGGAAGCGCATCAGCATAGCGATTAAGCGCATAATAACTTTCACCGATCCAGTAATAGGCATTCGGCACCAACTCCGGCGGACGGCCACTAACAGCAATCTGCGAAAGCAAGCCGATTGCTTTATCGTAATCGCTGCCATTGAATGCAGCAAGCGCTGCTTCGTAATTAGAGTAAGCCGTAAGATCGGGGCGCGGGACGTACGATGCTCCCCAAGGAGTCCGCGGATAATCTTCTGCTTTGACTGAAGCAATATCGAGTTCGGGTGAATTGATCGCGTTCACCTTTGCCAGTACACTATCGGCGCGGTTCATTACCTGAGCAGCGGCTGGGCCGCTCGGAGCAGCAGGCGGCGGCGTTTGCTGTTTCTGCTGCTGTGATTGACGCGAGGCGGTGCGGCTTCGGGTCCCACGAGAACGGCAGGACTGCGTACCGATACCAAGTGCAACGGCCAGAAGAAGGAGCGTGAGCTGTTTGATCGTCATGAGGGTGCTCCTTTCTTAATAGATATTGATCTTGATACCTAAGTTCAACGCCACATTCGAAGCCGTACGGGCTTCACCGGCATTAAGCTTCACTACCGTACTCGTTCCATCGGAGGACGTCTGCGTGTACTGGTAGATATAGTTCGTTGCTTCACTCAATCGTAATTGGGCAAAGAGATCGACCGGACTGTTACCATCCTCTGCCGAATACAGCAGTGGTATTTCCATACCTAGCACACCGTATAATTCAAAGGGAATCGGCGGGTCGTAGGTAAGGACATACTTTGTCGGACTATTGGAATAGGTCACACTATCCTCATAAATACCTTTGATATGTACCCCGCCACCGGCACCGATATACACCGAGGGTAACCCCGCACCGAAGCTCGCCCGTGCGTTAAGGCCGAGCGTGATCGGGATATAAGTATGAGTCGGTTGTACGCTCTTGATCCCCCCATCGCTTTGCTGTTCGCTCGTATTACCGCCGACAGAAATATGATATCCCGTAGCCGCTTCAAGCTCAAGGGCGACATAAGGAATACGCTCCGGGCCGGCATTCTCATCGGTATTGAGCACTTCTACCGGCAAGAGCGGAATATCGAAGGCCATATCGAGTTTTGCTCCCTGGCCCGTGCTCCAATAAACCGGGTCGCTTCCGTTAAAGCCATAAAGCTGACGGGCACGCCCTATTCCATATCCGCCGGAGATCTTCACCGAGAGGATAGTGGGAAGCGATTGGTTCGGATCGATAAGATCGCCGGGCTCCTGGGCGGCGGCCTTGGTAGCAAAAGCAGCGATCAGTACGATCGCGGCAAGCAGTAATCTGGATTTCATAACGTTCATAGCCGGTTATTGCAACTTGTTTATTCGAGTCTCGGCACGACTGCGGTATTCAGAATCCGGAAACGAAAGGATCAGGCGTTGATAGGCGGTCTTGGCATTGGTCTTATCGCCAAGCTTTTCATACGAGGCACCGATCTTGAATTCGGCGTCGTCCGCTTTCGTCGATTGCGGATAGACCGAAAGCAGATCGTGAAAGGTACGGATCGCCTCGGAATATTCTCCGAGTGCATAAAGCGATTCACCTTTCCAATATAAATAATTCGAGGCCATGGATGACCCGGCATCTTTGCGATACAGATCGTCGAACGCCGCCAGGGCATCGATATATTTTCCGTTATTAAAGAGTCTGAGTGCAGCAGTGTACTCGTCTCCCTGTGCCTGGGTCGGCTGAGTAGTGGGCTGCTGAGGGGGCGTAGCTGGTGGGGTAATGGGTGCGCCGGTAATGTTACGTTCCGGTAGTTGGCTTCCGGGGACAAGGGGAGTAGCCGGGGGTGAAGGCTGTACACCATTAAGCGCCCGTTCTTCAATAATACCTTTCAGACGGGCAATCTCTCGTTCAAGCGCGGCAATACGCTTATGATCTTCAGTGATGATGCCTGCCATTGTATCGATAACCGATACCAGTTTATCCTGCACCATCAACAGCGAATCCATCGCCTTCTGATTCTGAGCAGTTGCCGCCGCCGCTTGCTGAGCCGATTGCTGCCCCTGCCTCGAAGAGGTCGAATTCCGCCTTGTTTGCTGCGACGGGCGACAGCCAACGATAAGCGAGGCTGCCAACACGATCGCTAATACCGGTCTCATCATAGGTATATTATACGAAAAAACCCCTTAACTCGTTCGTACGCAACCAAAAATACGAAGAAACGCCGCCCATCGGCAGACACCCGATAATAAGCTGTATATAATAGGGTTACCTTTCCCTTCGTATTTTTGTTATCCAAACTTATGCGTACTATCCAGCGTACTATAGGATCGGTTGTTCGGCTCGAAGGTGTCGGCCTTCACACGGGCAACCCGAGTACGATCGAATTTCATCCGGCTCCTGCCAACCATGGAATAACCTTTGTCCGCCGCGATCTCGAGGGTTCGCCGGAGATTCCGGCTCTTGTCGATTATGTAACCGATATTTCCCGCGGAACGACACTTTCTAACGACGGAGCCAGTGTGCATACCGTCGAACATGTGCTGGCCGCCGTCGTAGGTCTGGAGATCGATAATCTTCGCATCGAACTGACCGCCAATGAGCCTCCTATTGGCGATGGCAGTGCTATGCCGTATGTCGAGCCATTACTCGCCGCCGGCTTTGTCGATCAGGATGCGCCTCGCGGCTATCTTGTTATCGATAGTACTACTTCCTATACCAATGAAGATAAGGGTGTAGAGATCGTTGCCCTGCCACTTGCCGACGATTACCGGATGACGGTAATGATCGATTATAATAATCCTGCCCTTGGCAGCCAGCACACCGGTCTCTTCTCGCTGGAAAAAGAATTTATAAAAGATTTTGCTCCTTCGCGTACCTTCTGCTTCTTACACGAAGTAGAAATGCTTCGCGAGCAGGGTTTAATAAAAGGTGGTAACCTTGATAATGCTATTGTCATTGTCGATGGCGATCCGAAGCAGGACGACGTCAACAAATTGATTCGGAAGTTTAATCTTGAAGGTTCGGTTATCCTTGGGGAGCATGGCACGCTGAACAATCTGCCGCTTCGGTTCAAGAATGAACCGGCACGGCATAAGCTGCTCGATCTGCTTGGCGATCTCGCGCTTGTTGGTGCACCGATCCAGGCACAGATCCTCGCCGCCCGCCCCGGCCATGCTTCGAATGTCGAGTTTGCAAAGAAACTGCGGGCTATCTTAAAAAAGAAGAAGCACCTGAAAAAATATACGCCCGGCCTTCCCGTCTATGATATTACGCAGATCGAAAAGATCATGCCGCATCGGTATCCATTCCTGCTCGTTGATCGCATCATCGAGCTTGATCTCGAGCCCGGAGCAGAACGGATTATCGGCCTAAAAAATGTAACGTATAACGAGCCCTTCTTCATGGGGCATTTCCCCGGCAAACCAGTAATGCCCGGTGTCCTTATTATCGAGGCAATGGCTCAGACCGGCGGAATGCTCATGCTTGGCTCCATCGGCGATACCGAAAAGAAATTAGTGCTCTTCATGGCGATCGATAAAGCGAAATTCCGTAAACCGGTTACTCCGGGAGATCAATTACTCTTTGAAGTCAAGCTGCTTCGTAATCGCGGCAAATCGTTTCAACTTGCCGGCCAGGCATTTGTCGATGGCCAGCTTGTAGCAGAAGCAGAACTGATGGCTGCCGTGGTCGATAAGGAGGAAGCAGCATAATGGCCGTTACTATTCATCCCACAGCGATCGTCGATCCTGCAGCCCAACTTGCCGATGGTGTAGAAGTCGGTCCCTTTACAATCATCGAAGCAAATACTACTATCGGTGAGAATACAAAGATCGGCCACCATAGTTTTATAGCAAGTGGCGCCAGCATTGGGAAAGAGTGCGTCATTCATCATAGTGCCGTCATCGCAAATGTCCCCCAGGATTTAAAATTCAAAGGCAGCGAGGAAACGACGGTCGAGATCGGCGATAATGTTACGATACGGGAATTTGCCACGATTCACCGGGCAACGATCCATTCCTATAAAGGAAACGCCGGTACCAAAAATGGGGTAACCCGTATAGGCAACAATTGCCTGATCATGGCCTATGCCCATGTGGCACATGATTGCTCTATCGGTAATAATGTGATCTTATCAAATGGCGTACAAGTTGCCGGGCATTGTACGATCGAATCATACGTAACGGTCGGCGGACTTACGGGCGTTCATCAATTTTCTATGATCGGCTCCTATTCTATGGTAGGCGCTGTGCTGCTTGTCAGTAAAGATATTCCCCCGTATTCTTTAATCGGCGATCAGGCTCCGCGGTTTATCGGTATTAACCGCATCGGCCTCGAGCGACGTGGTTTTACGTCCGATGTCATCCGGAAAATCCGCGATGCCTACAAACTGATCTATCATTCAGGCATGAATGTTTCCGATGCCTTAAAGAAGATCGATGCTGATCCTGCGTATGCCCTTGCTGAGATACAGCATATTGCAGCCTTCATTCGCTCATCGGACCGTGGTATTATAAGTAAGTAACTATTTTGCAGAAACCCTTTAACCTCGCTGCTTCAGCGAGGTTTTTTATTTTAAAAATCAAAAGGCCTCGTTCTTTCGAACGAGGCCTTTTACACACTTAGTAAGTTATCTTACTTTGCTAAGGTCATCTTGCGGGTTTCGTTGAACGAACCGCTGATGATCTTGTAGATATAAGTGCCGCTCGAAAGCTCGTTACCGCCATCGTCCTTCGCATCGAAGGTTACTTTGTGGGTACCGGCATCGACGTTACCATCGACAAGCGTACGGACTACCTGACCGAGCGAGTTGTACACGACGAGTTTCGTCGGGGCAGACTCCGGTAAGGTAAACGTGATTTCCGTTGACGGGTTGAACGGATTCGGGAAGTTCTGCTCGAGAGCAAAGTTTGCCGGAGCATCGACCGTTACATTTACTGTATTCGAGGTATGTTCGGTACCATCGAGATCCATCTGGACCAAGCGGTAGGTATACGTACCCGGTACGATATTACGATCGACATACGAATAACCGGTCTGGGTATTCGTTGTTCCCTTTCCTTCTACGAAATCGATCTTGCTGAAGAAGCCATCGGCCTGATCGGCATTACGACGTTCGATAAAGAAGCCACGGTTGTTCTGCTCCTGTGCAGTTGCCCACGTTAAGAGCGATTTGCCGTTGTCATTCTTTCCATGGAGATAGACCAACTCGATCGGCAACAAGGTGCTCTTGCTGACCATCGCGCGGATCATCGGATAGAACGTACCATTCTTATTGAAGTATGGCGAAGTGTTGGTCGAAGCCCATGCACCGTTACCTGGAGTAAGCGAACCCCAATTGCCACTACCGGCGATACGTTCCTGTGCAAAGGCACACGATACATCTCCAGTATTTTGGTCAGGTCCGATATTCGTACCCATCGGGTCGTTATACATCGGGAAGATAACCGGTGACAGAGGATCTGCAACACGCAGACGGCCACCACCACGTGAGATATCAGCACCAAACATAGCGGTAACGACAGCAAGCTGACTTACTGATGCCCAATAAATACCCGGATTCAGGATGATCGGCTCTGGGAAATAATACGGCCAGTACTGGTCGAAGAGATTTCCTTTACGCTTATCTTCCATCTGTGCTTTGAAGATCGTATCGGCAGACGGAACACAGCTTCCGGTCTTACCTTTAAGGATCGTCAAACGAATCTGGTCATCTGCCTGGTTAGCAGCAGCAAAATAAGAACGAATACCATAGAGAGTATCTTTGGTAACGATCTGGAATTTTATTGCTACGCTACCATCGACGCCTGAGAATCCGATACCCGTTGACTGAACAAGGGTAAGGTTCGGAATATCATTTGAGCCGTCATCCCAAGCGAATTCCTGCGGAGCGCCCGGAACACCTGGATCTAAGAAGAAGTCGGTAAATACACCGTTATCGGCCGTATATGAATCATACCCATTCGTTGCTAAGAACGCGTGAGCGCGGAAATAACCGCCTTGGCCGGCATACAATGCATTCCAGTTCGGCATGATGATTGTCGTATCCTGACCGGCAGCGAGCGAAGTAACCGTCTGTAATGCCCAGTATACCGTGTTCTGGTTCGGGTCGAGAATCTGAACGCGAAGCGGGAACGCAACGGCAACGTCCGAAGAGTTATTAGCCAAACGGACATATACCGGAAGCGATACAGCCTGCGACATCGGCAAGTGGGTATACGGTGTTACGATACGAACCCACATGACTTCAATTTCCGGTTTACGCGGAACCTGAAGAGCGATATTATCAATATACCAATCTTCACCATCGTCATCCGGTACACCAGTCGGGTTACCATCGTATTTAGCTTTCAAGCGAATACGGAAACGGAAGGTGTTATTGAAGTACGAGAAGTTCGGCTTGGTGAATGCGTCGAGACGAACATTGAAATGTCTGAATTCGAAATCATTACCACCATCGATAGAGCCAACTTGTCTCCAGCCGCTGAGCGATGGGTTACAGGCAGGTTCGGTCGGTAATTTGAATTCGACAACAAGCGAATCACCGGCACGAGCGACAGAGCCGTTCGGGTTGAGAATACATCTTTCCGGTCCGATGAGGGAGTTAGCGTCCCAATTCAACGGCCAATTATTACGGCCAGCGCGCTGATAATCGAAGGTAAGCGAACCCTTCGTCTGGCCAGCCATATTGAATGGGAAGCTGACGAGCGAGTCACCATAACCGCTACCGGCATAGTAGTTACCATTCTGGTCATACACGTCGAGGTGAACAACCGGATCGAGCAACTGCGACGGTCCGACACCATTACCGGACTCATAACGCGGAGCCGGCGGATCGAAGGTCGTTACTTCGCCCTCTTCAACTGTAGGTCCGATAGATACCCACTTCGTTTGATCGGGCATATCGAAGTACTGGGTATGGCTATACGAATCGGTCGGATCATTATACGGAATATTCTGTGTACGCAGTCCAAAAACTTTCTGCTTTACCGTATCATCGAACGGCCAACGATCACCGATAAAATTATCGTTTGCATCAAATGCCGTTGCGATAGCGTAAGCATAGAATGCACCGAGCTGATTGATGATATTCGGATTCGTTGCATACTGAGTAAAGTTACCGCTCTGCGTCGTAACGGTGCCCTGCGGAGCAACATTCGTAAGGACGAATGTTCTGCCATAGGTAGCAAGACCCGTAATGATATTACGAATCTGGAATTTTACCTTGAAGGTCTGCGGATTATTATCCACGTTCTTGAAGGTAGCGATCGGGAATACCGTAGCACCCAAGCAGATCTCATAGTTACGCGGTGGGAAATCTACCGAAACGGCGCGAACAATATTTCTCCACTGTTTCAGCTTTACAGCATACTGACCACCCTGGGGAAGGTTACGATTACAAGATTTACAGTTTGTATTCAAACCGGCATCCCAACGGCCAGGATTGTTAGCCGTAAAACCATGCGTACCAGCAAGAACAGAAGTGAATTGGGTCGGCGGACTGGTTTCATTGACCGTTCCGATACCGCAATTCATCTGGAAGAGTTTCCAAGCCGGGATAGAAGGTAATATAGTGACCTGACCGGAGAACTGGCCGTAGTTGATCTGGATACTGGAGTCGGCTCTGGTGAGAACGACCTGCATCTTTGTAATATAGATCTGGCCGGCTCCCGGACCGCCCTGGCTGCTATTAAGCCATACGTTTACCGAGGTGTTTTGGCTTAAGCGGAAGTTATAGAAACTGATAAAGAATGAATCCAGGAAAGGGCTTGTACGAACATAGACTTTTGTCGTATCGAACTTCGGATTCATTACAAGGTCACCCATTAAAGCAGCAACGATAGCACGCGGCTCGTTTGCATAGTTACCTTTAATATCACTATATCTCGGCTGAGCATACGGGGAGCTATTACCCGGTACATCTACTACCGATCGCGGCATGAAACCGATATAACCATTCGACGAGATATACAAACTATCGTACGGTTGGTTATAATAGTAGAAAGTGAACCCGATCGGAATCGGACCGGCGATACAGTTATCTACCGTATCCTGAGCCGTCGGATTACTCGCATTAGCGGGATCATGGAAATAGTAGAATGGTTCGATCGGCGGCGTCGGCTGTTGCGGACCGCTACGGACACGGTGCCACTCGAACGGGTGGTACGTTGTATCCATAAAGAAATAATTCGGACGCCATGGCAGCGGAGCATCGTCATAGGAATCAACGGCATAATAACCGCTGGACAGGAAGTTTACAGCTGTAGAACCCCCCGGTTCACCACGACGATCACCCTGTGCCATCGAGCGATCTGCCCCGAAAAGCAGAACACCCGCCAACACAAACAGGATCAAAGATAGTAACCGATTTTTCATCGTATTAGTATGATTAGTTTAGTACTGATGATGCTATGAATTTGAACAATCATTGTTCGCAAGTCTTAGCGGCGCATAGGCGGGCTAAGACTTTCCTCCTCGTGGCGTTTTTTACACCATTCGCATTGGGGTAGCGAAGTAAGAATTACTAAAATAATAAAAAAACTCTACCCCACCATTAAAATGACCACCTTACCCTCAAAAGGTTACAAATTATTTTTTAAAAAATAGTGGAAAAATGTTTTCCTGGTAATTGCCTGACAATATCGCGGAATTCAAGCTCTAAAAGATGGACTAGTGCCGTTTGCACTTCTATGCCACTTCGTTCTGACAAAATGTCAATATGGATCGGTTCACCTGCATGTTCAAGTATATCAACAAGTTGATACTCGGCACCGGTAAGCCCGACCTTCTTGTTCTTTCGTAACTCAGGTTTAGAAAGGTTATTATCAGATTTCCATTCCATAGCCCGGATGATATCTTCCGCCGTTCGGAACGGTTTGGCCCTATTTTCAACCAGGAGCATATTCGGCCCTTTGCTCATCGGGCGGCCAATATCCCCGACCAAGGCAAAAACTTCCCGATTTTGGTCAAAGGCTATAGAAGCCGTGATCATCGAACCTCCGGATTCTTCACTTTCAATTATCACGCAAGCCGAACAAAGCCCACTGACGATCCGATTTCTCCAGGGGAAATTCTTTGCATCGGGTTTTGCACCAAAGGGTAATTCTGAAATGATCAGGCCCCGCCCGGATGCCGTTAGCTCTTTGGAGAATGCCTTATTGGTCGATGGGTAAATAACATCAAGGCCAGAACCAAGCACAGCGATCGTCGAGCCTCCGGCTTCAAAGACGCTTCGGTGTGCCGCCGTATCGATACCGGAAGCAAAGCCGCTCGTAATAACGACATTATGCTCCGCGAATATTTTGCCGAGCGATTCCACAACCCGCTTGCCGTAATCGGTCATCCGTCTGCTTCCGATAACAGCGATGTTGCGTTGCTGCTGCAAGAGTGCTGCAGTACCTGAAAGGAATAATAGTGCAGGCGGGCTATAAATGTTTTTTAACTGATCGGGATATTCCGGGTCAAAGAACGTTAAGATAGATACACCGGGGGCAAGCGCTGCGAGATCGTCTTCGCTTTTGCGTAATGCTCCTTCTTTAGATGATTGCAGTTGCTCCACAACCCCTTTGCCAAGACCCGGCACTTTACGAAGCTGGGCTGCCGAAGCATGATACGCCGTTTCGGCATTACCGAAGTAGGTACGAAGAGCGATCAGGCGCTGCGCACCTACTCCATCGCACAGATAGAGTGCATAATAGAATTTCAGCTCTTCGAAAGACATGCCTATTATTTACCGGCGAACTGTGCTTTACGCTTTTCTAAAAAGGCGGAAGTCCCTTCATGGAAATCGGAGGTGATCGTAAGCTGACCGAATTTTTCTGCTTCGCGGCCGAGACCTTCATCGATTGATTCATCGATACCTTCGAAGATGCAATCGAGCGCGGCACTGATCGCCAGCGGCGCTTTCGAGGTAATAGCATTCGCCATCGACTGCGCTGTTGCCAGAAGCTCTGCCTGCGGCATCACCCGCGCAACAAGACCTTGCTCTTGGGCTTCCTTTGCATCCATCTGGCGGCCGGTGAGGATAAGATCGGTAGCGAGCGTCCTGCCGAGTACACGGGTAAGACGCTGGGTACCACCGTAACCCGGGATGATACCGAGATTCACTTCCGGCTGGCCGAATTTCGCATTCTCCGAACAGATGCGAATATGGCAGGCAAGCGCGAGCTCGCAGCCACCGCCGAGGGCGAATCCATTGACGGCGGCGATGAATGGCTTTGGAGAAGATTCGATCAAACTGAACACCGATTGGCCCTTCTGCGCAAATTCTCTTCCTTCTTCGACATCGTTGAGGGCGGCGAGTTCGGAAATATCGGCGCCGGCTACGAAGGCTTTTTCGCCTTTGCCGGTTACGATCACACAGCGCACATCCTCGCGCATGCGAAGATCGGTTACGAGGTGGCGAAGATCATCGAGCACGACCGAACTCAGGGCATTTAATTTTTCAGGACGATTGATGGTAACGACCGCGGTCAATGCATCAATAGTACATTCGAGGGTCTGATACTCTCCGATTGTTTGTGACATAAAAAAGAATAGATGTATAAATAGAAGGCAGTGTAACTACGCTTTAGTCTCGCGAAGTTTCTGTTCTAAGACACGAACCCGTTCCAATAACTCCGGCAGCATCCTGATAGCGGCTTCCTGCTTGAAGGCCGAGCGCACTTCTTTGGCCGGCGAACCCTGATAAACTCCGGGCTTTGCAATAGATTTCGAAACGCCGGATTGCGCAATAATCACGACATTCTCGGCCGTCGTGATATGACCAACCATCCCGACCTGCCCTGCGATCTGATTCTTCTTCCCGATAATCGCCGAACCGGAAATGCCCGCCTGTGCCGCAATCGCCGTATGCTCGCCCACTTCTACATTATGGGCGATGTGCACGAGGTTATCGATCTTCGTGCCGGTATGAATGATCGTAGCGCTGAGCGCCGCACGATCGATCGTACAATTAGCGCCGATCTCAACTTCATCTTCTATTATAACGGTACCGATCTGCGGTATTTTTTCATACGAACCGTCCGGCTGCTGGGCATAGCCGAAGCCATCGAAGCCGATCACCGAGCCGGGGCCGATCACACAATGCTTTCCTATCTTCACTCCATCGTATATCGTGCAGTTCGGATGAATGGCTGTGCCTTCGCCGATCTCCACACCCGAAGCGATAAAGACATGCGCGCCGATCATTGCCGAGAGCGCTATCGTTGCTTCGGGACTAATGACTGCCGAGGGATGAATCCGCTCGGTAAAAATACTTGGGCGCTCATCGAATAGGGCGATCACTTTCGCAAACGCAGCATAAGGATCGCCAACTTTCAGGAAGATAGCCGTGTGCTCTACGGTATCGAAGCGCGGATCGTTGGAAACGAGGATAGCCGTTGCCTTGCACTGCGGCAAATATTTTTCGTAACTGCTATTGGCAAAGAAGGTCATCTGGCCGGAGCCGGCCTCTGCTATCGGAGCGAGCGATTCGATCATAACTCCTGCAGTATCGGACGCTACTTCAGCGCCGATAAGCGAAGCGATCTCGGAAAGTATATGCCCCATGCGTCCGTTAGTGGCAGGATATCAATGCGAAACCGGAGGCGCTGAATTAACCGGCGGCCTTCTGCCCGGATCCATTACCGGCGGCTGCTGGGTATTTTGATTTACCGGAGGCTCGTTCTTCTTATTATTTAACAAGGGGACGCTAAAGACATCGTTGGTTTCAAGGCCGAGCTTTTTGGCGACGGCAACCGTGAGATCGAACTTTGCATTGGTATAGAGCAGGGCCAGTTCTTTTGCACTCTTATCGAATACATAATCGTATTTGCCATCGGCGGCTACTTCGGCGACGGCTTTATTGAACTTCTCATAGGCCGGCTTCATGAGGTTTTCCTGCTGGGTAGCGAGTTCACCGTTCGGGCCATACTTGCTTTGGCGGAATTGATCGATCTTCTTTTTCAGATCGGCCATATCGGTCTCGACGGCATTGCGTTCGCCTTCGCCCATGATGAGCTTCTTGCGCTCGTAATCAATCTTCTTTCTATTATATTCGATCTCCATGTCGTTGACTTCTTTATTCCACTGGCTCACGAGCTGCATAATGCGCGTTTCGGCATCCATGGCTTCGGGAAGCTGCTTTAATAATTTTGTCGCATCGACGTAGGCTATGCGGCTTTGTGCCGAAGCTGAGGCCGAGAGGCCCATCATCACTAATAGAACCAGAACCGGCAGGCGCCACCTGTTCATTGTTATCGTTTCCTTCAAAAAAAGTCTATTCATAAAAAAAGCGCGTTTGCTGTTGGATACAAGCAAGCGCGCTCCTGAAAAATGCCCGAAAAATCGGGAAGAATCCGGTGACCTTATTTCAAGGCCTTCTTTACGTCTTCGGTCAGATCGACTACTGCCGTGCCGGTGAAGATGACGCTGTTCTTATCGAGAACGAGATCGACCTTCTTCTTCTTGGCGACATCGGTAACGGTATTCTTGATCTTCTCGAGGATGGGCTTCAAGAGTTCGTTTCTGGTCTTGATGAGCTCGCCATCGGTCGAGTTAAACTTGGAGTTCTGGTAGGCTTGGATGCCCTGGCCCAACTGATCGAGTTCGGCCTGTGCTTTCTGCTTGGCATCTTCCGACATCGTCGATAAGATCTTCATGTAGCTCTGCTGCTTTTCCTGAGCGGCCTTGGTCATCATCTGTACCGAATCCGTCCAGATCTTATTCAGATTCTTGATCTTTTCGTCGGCTTTCTTGGCATCGTCATAATTGTTGAGAATATCGTTGCCATCGACCACGCCGATCTTTTGGGCATATACGGATGCAGTGCCGAATACAGAGGCGGCGACCACAGCAAAGAGGAAGAAACGTTTGACAGAATGCATTGTCGGTGATTCCTTTAATAAGTGAAACTGGAACTGTCAATTAAAATGACCCCTTTTAAGCGAAATTCCGGCCTAAAAGTTTCATCTTTCTAAGGCTTCGGGGAACCCGGCTGCCCGGCTTTAATGGATATTCCAGATGTCGCGGATGATGGGTTTGAGGCCGCTAAAGAACCATTCGACGGCAATAACCATCTCGATAAGGCCCATAAGCCGCAATAAGACCTTATTTCCGCTCTCGCCCAGCATCTTCAGGATGCGGTTTCCGCTGACCAGGGCAATATAGGTCCCGGCCATGATCACGAATACCACCCCAACGAGAATAGCCTTTTCCAGAAAGAGCTGCCCCTGGTTCATGAGCACGATAACGGTCGTGATAGCCCCCGGGCCTGATATGAGGGGAATGCCTATCGGGGTAATGGCGACGTCTTTTATATATTGGTTAGTGGCCTTATCGTCGTCATGCTTGGTTTTGCTCAGGCGTGCCTGCAGCATTTCATACCCCATTATGAAGAAGATTACCCCACCGACCAACCGGAAGCTATGAATAGAGATATGAAAGAACTGGAAAACGAATTGCCCGCTAATGGCAAAAAAGTAGAGGGTAATGAGCGCGGTAATAGAAGCGCGAAGCGCCACGCGCCGAACCTGATCGGCCGCCAGATCGCCGGTCATCGAGTTGAACACCGGCACAATGCTCAACGGGTTAACCATTGTCAACAGCGACACGAATGCTAAGAGGGTGTATTCCAGCATAAGGGTGTATATAACCGAGATTTAGGAGGAATGGAGCTATTTGAAAAAAGAAAGTCTAATTAAACCTTCTGTAGGCAATTTTCTAATTCTATTTTAAGCCATTTGCTAATGTTCGGGAATTTAGCATTAATACTTTTTCGCCTATCTGCCATTCGTTTATTAAAATAAGTACGATAATAAGGATCTTCCTGTGCAATGTATCTTAAGATGCTACTTAATACATTTAGTCTAGATGTTCCTCGTTGAACAAAGTAGAAGGTATAATTAACGGGTCGTGTAACTTTAGGCCTATGCTGATATGGTGACACTTCGTTGTCCTTTATTATTTTTTTAAAGATGGGATTATCTAATGTCAGCTCATAATAGTAAGCAGTATCAATACGATAATTAATGCTATTTCTTAATGAATTATCAGTACCATGTCTCGGGGGAGCAAGACCTAAATCCCAATGCCTATCACTTAAACGATTCAATCTCTCATCTGCAACATTTTCAAAAAAAAGATCAAATTCTACTACATGATTTTCTTGAGATGTGGCCGGTACGTGAAGTTCAATCTCCTTTCTCGCAACTGAAATAATATTACAATGCAAAAATGAGGGTTCCCGAGTTATAAAATTTACATGGAGACGATTAATTGCTTGGGCAGAAAAAAAACTTGAATAATATGCACTTACTGCACTCCAGTTAAAAAATCCTCTTCGACTTAGATCATCGGCAGCAATTATATTAATAAGTGATTTTGCATAAAGATATTCTATATCCGACAAAATGTGATTTGCCACAGTTGTTAAGGATAAAGGTATACTAAAGTCGACATCTGAGAAATTCTCTCGAAGATATTGACTGAAAAACTTCTTGTTCCCATCACAATTTGCAAAAAACAAAGCTATATCATCTATTCTCATATTAAATCCCCGTCTAAAATTCGGACTTTTGAACCTCCTTCCATCCGATTTTTTTTCTTTATATAAGATATTATTAAAGTCGACGCATTTACTTGGGCTTGTACTCCCGTACCCGTCAAAAGCTTTGCGAAATTAAAATCACTTAAAGGTTCTAAAACAGACATAAGCCCTTGAACTGAAATTGACTGCCGATCCCTTGTAGCAAGACTGAAAATTTCATGGAATGCTTTAACAAGTCCTCCAAAAACAGTGGTTTTGAAGATTGGCGTGTCCTCTTGATTCCATACATCCAAGAAAGTTGCTTTTATTGCTTTAAAATAGAGTTTAAATAATTTATACTGTTCTTCAAATCCGAATTCTACAAATTTTCCTTTTCCTGGATCGACATATTCAATTAAAAGCGATACAAATTGACTTAATGAAATTCCTCTTCCGCTATCGCCTGTTGTCCTAATAAGGTCAAAAAGAGGACTTTCTACATCGTCATTTAATTGTTTAGCTAGTTCTACCGCTCTCCTCTCAGCAGGCAAATCCTCAGAATCTAAATCTTCTATTGCCCCCTCGGTTAATTCTAGCAGATCGAGATAAAGAGAAGATGGTACACCTTTTTGAGTTCTATTAATTTTAATGAAAAGTCTAGCTTGATCCTGGATGCTTAATTCTAAAGTTGCAACTACTGGAAGTAGAATTTCTGGATCAGCTTCGTAACTTCCTTTAACTCGATGCTGTCCATCAATAATGAACCCAGCGGAACCACTATCATTTAAATAAAGCTTGTTCTCAGATTCCGAATATTCATAACTATTTTTATCAAGATTTACAAGAATAGAATTTGGGAGTACTCCGTGCTCGACACTGACAAATCTTCGAATATCATTAACTCGCGACTTAGAAAATGAGCGTTGATACCCTTCTTCTTTATTTTCTATTCTTCTTGATACATCAAATTTATTATATATCTCTCCTGAGGATGCAATAAAAATTAAAAAGGGAATCTCATTTTGGGTAAATCTTATAGCTTTTAGCTCACTGAAAGTCTGACCATTTTTACTTGTTTTTTTTATTAGTGTTTGATTAATGGGAGGAATTGCATACTTATTTGAATAATAATTATTTCCTCTTCTTACAATTAGACCTAATTCTTCTAACCACCCAAATATAGAGCTTGTTCTACGTGTAATGGTAGCCATTGCCATATTAAACGTATTTTTTACTAGCTCCGATGCAAGTTGGCTACCGTTTAATCCATTAGGGCTGTGATCTAATATTTCAATAGTAATCGAAAATATTGGTAATGAGAGCACATTTTCTATTAGTAGGTTCTTCCTATCATTCCCACTGGTTTTTACAAACTGTTCACCTTTTTCTGTTAGTTGAGATACATTCCTTTCTGTGACGATAAAACCCAACATTTCCGCAGCTCTTCTATAATATCTCCCTTGACGCGAATCAAAATCAAGGCCACTGGCTATCTCTTCATCCGAGACAGCTCCATTATAAATTAGCTCAACAACAGCAACGACCTTAGAAAGAAGATCTGCCTGTGGAATATCCTTGCTCTCAATCATAGTTACTTCGCGATAAATAAATACTCTTTAACTTTATTTGCATTGCTCCCAATTTTATGATTTTGATTACCAAATGAATAGCGGTAATCAACCTCCTTCAACTCAACATGCTGCTTATATTTCTTTAAGAGTGCAATCATTTCATCCTTTGAAGGAATGGAATTTGATGAATATGAAACTACTAAAATACTATCTTTAAACTTATCAAACAATCTATCGAGTGCTTGATTAACAGTTTTTTTTGAATCGAATGGTGAAGGGTACTTCTTAAATTTTTTTGTCTTTGTCGATTCATCAATTTCTAGTCCGCTCCAATTCTTTATCAACCCCTCTACGAAGTGATAACGCCTACTATAGTCATTGTCCGACTTAGAAGTAAGGTAGGGTGGATCGAGATATACTAGATCCGCAGACACATCTAAAGCAAAAACATCCTTATTATATGACTTATTACTTTTTCCATTGTTAAAGACAGCATTATTAAAAGAATCAAAGTTTTCCAAGAAATGCTCCTTCAAAGTCAACTGCATATCACGTCGACCATCATCATATCTCAGTCCTACATAAGTAAAGATCCCCCTAGCCCGCTTTTTCATACAAGCCCTAGCAAGCGCGGAAAGTGCTATAGATTTTTTACTATCGCTGCTTAACAAGTCTATGTTAGCACGAGTATTATCTAAGAATTCATTATCAATATCATCAAAAAAAATATTTTTAAATGTTTTTGATACGAACTTCCCCGCTTTCTTATTCAGCTTAAGCAACAGAGCTTTATCTTTTTCATCCAGCTTCTCTTTTGAATTCTCAATTAACGCTTTAGTAAAAGTTGATGACAAAGAAAGAAAATCATTTGAATATACCTCAATACCTTTTTCTTTGAGCATATAGGACACACATCCACTACCCGAGAAAGCATCTAATGCTGTATCAAACTTTAGGTCTTTAATAGAATCCCAGAGAAAAGGAAGAATTTTATATTTACTTCCCATATATCTAGTGCCAGGAAAATTCTTCAATAATTCATCTTTAGCATCAAACGGCTTCTTCCCTGTTATTATTGCATCATAACTTGATCTAGTGTTAGCATTAGAGCTAATAAGCCGTTTAGCTTCCACAGTTTCAATATGATGTCCGAGATATAAACTTTTAACAAATGATGTATCTGAGTTAGTAAGTACTACTTTACACCCTGTTTTTACTATTCTATTAAATTCATCTCTTAGTTCTATATGATCCTCTTCGTAAAAGAAGTCTTTTGTATATCTTTGGAAGTCACCATAGCCTCCGACCGGATAATACGGAGGATCTAAAAAGATAAAATCTTCTTTCCCTGCATACCGTCTAAGTACTGACTTATAGTCTGAGTATATAATAGTAGCATTTTGAAGAGCTTCACTTGCTTGCTTTAATCTATCGGCATCACATATGAGCGCATTAGGATTTTTCCCATATGGCACATTAAATCCACCACTTTTATTTACCCTATAGAGTCCATTATAACATGTTTTATTGAGATAAATAAATCTCGCGGCCCTTTCTAAGTCACTTAATTTTTCTGTATCTAATGATCTTATTTTATAGTAATTTTTCTCAGTACTTTTGTATGTCTTCAAAAGATCAATCAAATCATTAACTTTGTTTTTTACAATTATATAACAATTCACTAGTTCAGGATTTAAGTCTGAAAGAATTGCCTTGGGAGGATGCAATGCAAAAAACAACGCTCCCCCACCTAAGAAAGGCTCAATGTAATTATCAAAATTAAGGGGAACATACTTTAACAACTGATTTAAAAGTTGACTTTTCCCACCTGCCCATTTAAGAAAGGGCTTATAAGTAGCAGGTGTAGAGAGCAATGATTCCTGTATGAAACCGATTTGCTCAGAAGATATTCTTTTTGATGGGGTCTCGCGAAACATTATTGTCTGCCAACAGCAGTTGTTTTTAAATAGGTGCCACTAATTATAGACTCAATTTATCAATTTTGTGGCCATTACTAATGAAAAAACCAAAAATTAGGCAACAAAGATCCAAGAACTTTTCCTCATATTGGAAGAGTACTATTCTTACTTATCCCTTTTAACCGATTCTTTATAGCTTCCCTCCACCAAAAAATTATTGATAGGAACCCCTAATGCTTTAGCAATAGCATGAAGATTATCGACACTTATACCACGCTCTCCACGCTCTATCATGCCGATATAGTTATAGTGTAGCTTCGCTCTCGTTGCCAGCTTTTCCTGACTCCAACCCTTTTGCTGCCGGAAGCCCCGGATATTTTCACCTACGATCCTGCTCATTTTCATAGGTGCGAATTAAGCAAAACCTGAAACTGAGTAATACTCACAAATGTTTGTCTTCTTAGTGAGAGCATAATTTTTTAAGCAGCATCATCACTAAACATAGTAAAATCATGCGAAAATCGGCAATTCCCTTTTTAAGACCCTAAAGATGTTCCCAGGAGTAACCCTGCCACGGAAATACTCCTCATAGATGCCGTAACGATCGCCCCGGCCTAGAAACCGGGGCTTTTTATTGTCTGAACCGTCCCGCCACGGCGGGTTTACAAGATTAATGGGATTTTTGGGATTAGTGGGATTACTACTATAATTCTATAAACTATTGTCTATCATTAAAAGCATGCTCTTTTTCAACCGAGTAAATTGATTGTTTGTATTTTTGATTTACCGATGCAATAGAAAAAAACTATCATTCATGCAGCGGCATTTTAAAAATCCCAGTTAATCCCAAAAATCCCATTAATCCCGGTTCAGACAAAATGCTCGCCGATCGAGAACTAACGCATACAATAATTGGCTCTGCCATGAAGGTGCATGCCGAGCTTCGCTCCGGATTCCAGGAAGTGATTTATCAACGAGCGCTTGAAATTGAACTGAACGATGCCGGTTTAGAATTTCATCGTGAGTATGAAATGCCGATCTTTTATAAACAGCACTCTATCGGGGTCAGACGAGTTGATTTTCTTGTTGCCGGGAAAATTTCTGTCGAGCTTAAGGCCGTTGCTCAGTTAGACGATAGCCATATTGCGCAGGCATTGAATTATCTGGAAGCCTATAATATCGAGACCGGATTGCTTATTAATTTTGGAGCTATGAGCTTACAGTACCATAGATTGAAGAATAAGAAATTCCGTCTGAACCGGGATTAATGGGATTTTTGGGATTAGTGGGATTAAGGCGTGCCTCTATAGCACGTTTCCAATAGGTGAAAAAAGATCTACTTAGTAGCGTTTAAAGAGATTAAAAGAAGATTATTAGATCAAATACATCTTGATCTAAAACAACATTCAAGGCAACAGTATTTTAAAAATCCCAGCTAATTCCAAAATCCCATTAATTATGGGATTTATAGGATTTTTGGGATTTAGGCTCGCCTGTCTAGCACGTTTCCACTAGGTGAAAAAAAGATCTACTTAGTAGCGTTTAAAGAGATTAAAAGAAGATTATTAGATCAAACACATCTTGACCTAAAATAAAACTTAGGGCAACGGCATTTTAAAAATCCCAGCTAATCCCAAAAATCCCATTAATCCCGGTTCAGACGATCTTCCATCGCGTCCCTTCTTTCGAATCCTCCAACGCTACACCTGCTGCTGCAAGATCATCGCGGATGGCATCGCTCATTTTGAAATCTTTATTTGCGCGGGCTTCTTTGCGCCAGCCTATTACTTTTTGCATTACGGCATCGAGCGCGGCATCTGCTTTTGAGCTGCTCGAAGATGAAGCGCCGCTCGGTACGATACCGAGAATATCATTGGCTAAGACATTCCAGATATGATAGAGCGATTCGAGGTCGCCGCTATTGGTGCTTAGCGCTTCGTTCGTTTCTCTCGAAAGTTCGAAGAGCGAGGCGATTGCTTGCGGGCTGTTGAAATCGTCGTTCATGCTTTCGATGAAGCTTGAGACGACGGGAAGAGTGCGTTCATCGGCTGTAAGCGCGCGCGGTGTGAGCTTGCCGGTTTTTTCGGTAAGCTTTTGGAAGGTGGCAAGGAGTTTTGCATATCCCGTGCCTGCCGCTTCGATGGCATCTTTCTTGAATTCCGTCGTGCTGCGGTAATGCGATTGTAATAAAAAGAAGCGCAGGGTCATCGGCTCGAATTCCTGAAAGAGATCGCGCAGGAAGCTCGAGTTGCCAAGCGATTTACCCATCTTCTTGCCATCGACAGTCACCATATTATGGTGCATCCAGTATTTGACGAACTGCTGGCCCGTCGAGCTTTCGCTTTGGGCTATCTCGCACTCATGGTGCGGAAACTGGTTCTCGATGCCGCCGCCATGAATATCGATCGTCTTACCGAGATACTTCATACTCATGGCCGAGCACTCGATATGCCAGCCCGGGAAGCCTTCGCCCCAGGGCGAAACCCAGCGCATGATATGGCCGCCTTCGGCTTTTTTCCAAAGTGCAAAATCGTTGGGGCTGCGCTTATCGCTGCGCGTCTCGACCCGGCCGGAAGCTTCCTGATCTTCGGTCTTGCGGCCGGAGAGCTTGCCGTAATCGGGGTCTTTAGCAACATCGAAATAAACATTCCCGCCGGCTTCGTAGGCAAAACCCTTGGCAATGAGATCTTTTATAATTTCGATCTGCTCGATAATGTGTCCCGTTGCCAATGGTTCTATATCCGGCGGCTGCACATTCAATGCCTGCATATCTTCATGGAAGCGGCGCGTATACATCTCGGAGATATACTTCGGATGCTTTTGGACTTCGCGGCCTTTCTTTACGAGCTTATCTTCGCCTTCATCGGCATCATCGGTCAGGTGGCCGACATCGGTAATGTTCTGCACATAGGTAACCTGATAGCCGAGAAACGCCAGGTAGCGGCGAACGACATCGAAGGTGACGTAGCTTTTGGCATGGCCGATATGGGTATCGGAATAGACCGTCGGTCCGCAGACATACATCCCCACCATGGGCGGATTTATGGGATGAAAGGGTTCTTTAGAACGAGACAGGGTATTATAAATCTGCAAAGCCATAGTTCGTAGCAACGTGCGGAAGGCTGCCGGGAGTTCTGATCTTTAAGAAATAAGGAGGGAGTAAAACGGCATAGAGAGAACTTCCTGAGAACCGATTTATTTTTTAGGGCTTTTCCCGGGCCGCCTAACTACTCATTTTTTAAGGAATTTGGGGTAAAAATGCGTGAAATTCGTGAAACGGTTTTTTGAAAAAATTTGTCTTTAGTGCCGCAAATTTGTATATTTGTACGATAGAGTGTTTTAATTAAGAAGTTATACACAGGCTATTTGCTATGAAATCATAGCGATAGAGGTGTATTTCTGTTTTTTTCACTAACAAACAAATAGAGGTAATTACAATGAGGCTTCGTAATATCCTTGTGCTTTGTGCTATCACGGCTATGTCCGTAGGCATGATCTCGTGCGGTAAGAAAGCTGAAGAAGCTAAGCCGGCCGATTCCACCATGGCTCCGCCAGCTGCTCCTGCTCCGCAGACCCCGCCGCCGGCTGCTACTCCGGCTCCTGACACCACCAAAAAAGATGGTGACATGAAGAAGGACGAGATGAAGAAAGATGACATGAAGAAGGACGAGATGAAAAAAGACGAAATGAAGAAGAAATAAGTCTTTTTCTTTCACCTTGTTATATGAAAATGGCTCCCTTGGGAGCCATTTTCATTTTAAAGCCTATATACTATCATTATTTAATTACCGTCACATTGATCGTATCGGTCCCATAGCCATTGCTCGTTACCACGAACTTAGAATACATCGTATCGGAAGTCATTTTCGAGCGATCGATAACATGCAGGGGCACGCTTGGGTTATCGCCGGTGCCTGTGGTATCTTTTAATACTCCGTTCGGCGGCGTCACGGTGCAGACCCAGTTAAAAGGGCAGGTACAGGTGTGAGTGATCGAAACGTTCTTGGTTGTTTCGCCGGACGCAAAGGTGATCGAATGCGGCGTAATCACCATTTCGTGTTGGATAACCGTAATTCCGTTATCGGAACAGCCAAATAGCATTCCTGCAAGCAGCAGCGGAAAAACGCGGGTCAATAGTTTGTTCATGGTAAGGTATTACAGCGATCAGAAGCGGCCGGAAGTTCCGCGCGCTTATTGGCGGTTGGCGGAAGAACGCTCATGCAGCAGCTCCACAGAGATCGTGCGCGAGCCGGTTTCGAGCGCAACCGTCGAGAGGCTCGGTACTTTACGAATAAAGGCAAAGGCCGAAACGGCTACAACGAATAGTATCACAGCATCGACCCACAGCGAAACGCCGATGGAATACTCATGAGCGAGAAAGCCCGCGAATAAACTACCGAACGGAAAAAGTCCGGCGAAGGACAATGAATAAATTCCCATTACCCGGCCGCGAAGCTCATCGGGTACATAGCGCTGGATCGTCGAGTTTGCCGTGATAAAAAATGTAATGATGCTCCACCCGGCGAATCCTAAAAGAATAAGTACCGGCATGGTGGTTGCGACGATCGGAATGAGTGCGATAGAAAGCACGAAGACCGCGATCGAAAAATAGACCATGAAGCGCGGGCGTACCTTCGTGCCAAATGCTGCCTGTGTGAGCGCGGCAACAAGCGCACCAAGTCCGTTAGCCGAAAGCAGGGCGCCGTAGGTCGAGGAATCTCCCTTAAGCATCTCGACTGCTATTACCGGCAAGTGCACAGTGTAGCTCCAGGCAAAGAGCGTCATTGCAATGACGAGCGCCATGAGGGCACGGTAGTTCGGGATCTGGTAGAGATAATCGATGCCTTCGCGCATTGCTTTTATACGCGACATTTCCCGGACCTTCTTCTCCGCTTCGAGCGCCGGCGGTGGCAGCCTCATCATCCATAACCCGACGATCACCGCAAGAAAGGAAATACCATTAAGGAAAAAGCACATCTCCACCGAGATGGCTGAAATGATGATCGCACCGAGCGCCGGGCCAAGCAAGCGCGCGGCATTGAAGATCGCGGAGTTTAGCGCAACCGCATTCGTAAGATCATCCCGGCCTACCATCTCGACGACAAAGGCCTGGCGAGTCGGCAGATCGAACGCGATGACAATACCGGATAAGAGATTAATAAGCCCGAGCAGCCAGATAGCCGTCCAGCCAACCCACACAAATACCGCTAAAAGAATAGCCGTAACACCGAGAAACGATTGAGTCAGGATGAGAATGCGGCGCTTGGGGTATTCATCGGCCACTGTTCCGGCATAAGCGCCGATAAGTAGTACCGGTACGGCGCCGAGAAAACTCATGAGCCCGAGCGCGCGCGAATCATGCGTCAGCGAATAGACGAGCCACGAAAGCGCCGTATTCTGCAGCCAGGTACCGATAAGCGAAATGCACTGGCCGAAAAAGAAGAGCCGATAATTCCGATGCCGGATCGAGCGAAAGGTTTCAAAGACAGTTTCGCGGAATTTTCGGGTATATCGCTGAGGGAAATCAAGCATCGCTGCACTCTTCTACGAATGCTAACAATCCTTGTTACCGCAAAGTTATCGCACTATTTATTCAATACGTATCTCAAAAAGATCGCTCGTCATCTTTGTCGATGAAGAGGTAATAGGATGCTGATCGACAACGATCCTTTTCACTGTCTTTCCCGCTTTTTCAAACCGCGATACTATCGCCGAGCTAACAGCCGATACCCTCCCCGAGCCTTGAGCACTATAGGGGCGGATGAGTATGGTGGATGATTCGGTGACCGATCGTATCATTCGTTCTACGAGCAACGAATCCCAACCGCCGCCGAGAGCCGATGCCGAAAGAAAGTATTCTTCCTGAATGTGAGCGGCTGAAGTTGAAGCCGTTGGCGCTGGAACAATGGCAATGGTATCGGAAGCAGTAACCATTGTTCCGTTAAGATCGCTTGCGGTAAGTGTAGCCGTCAGTGTGTGCGGGCTGTTATCGATCGTCTGATCGGAGAACGAATGTTCGCTCATCGTGGAGTCGCGGTCGCTATAAGTTCGCAGCAGACGGCTTCCATCGAAGACATCGATCCTCCAGGAGCGCACGCCGAGTTCGCTGGTGATCACTTTATCGATCGCGATCTCGGGTGTGGCCAGATGCTCCTCATTCCATTCATTGATAAGCGGAGAGCATACTTTCGTGCTTCCTGCAAATTGAATATCGCCTGCAGGATTTTCCACCGGCACCACTTCCATGCGTTCCGGGGCAATGCCCCATGTTGATATAAAGTACTCCCGGATATTATCGGCGCTGGTTTTGATCAGCGGCGCGCTCTTTTTTGCGATGCGAAGTTCGAGCCGCTCCTGCGGCTGATCGGCCAAGCGTTTGCCGATGATATTCAATAATTCTTTGTAGCAGAATTCGGGGCTGGCCTTATCGAGCATTGTCAGCGCGAACTGCCGCGCCTCTTCGCTTGAAAGCCGGTGAAACGAGAAATCGCCGCCAAGCGGAGCAATAGTCTGTGGCAGTGCCAGATACCGGCGCTTGAGGGTATCGATATGATGCGAGGATATTTCTTGAGTGCTAATGCCGTTGACGGTAAAGAGTACCGAAGCTTTCAGCAGTGGCGCAGGCTTTTCAGGAGGTTGTTGTTCCTGTACCGGTGCCTGTTGTGCAGGATGAAGATCGAAGAGCACGCCGAGCGATACTCCTGCACTCATCGAGGCCGAACTAAATCCCCGCAGCGCTTCTTCGAGGTCGATCTTTGAAAACACCTCCGGATTAAGCAGTAACCCGCGCGATATTCTAAATCTTCCTCCCACTGAGACCGGTATGCCATAATGAAATTTTGAAGTAGCAATGGCATCGCCTTCAGCAATGACCTGATCTTTAGTACCATTGGAAAAATGCAGCGCCGTATCTGAAGATAGTATTTCCTTATGCTGCGATATAGTATTCGATATTCTGTAATTCATCCAGAATCCCGCGCCGATGTACCAGGTATCGCTTAGGGAATACATAAGCTGTGCTGAAAGCTCGATCGTTTTATAATAAGAGAATATCTTAAAATCAAGAGGGGTAAATTGATGATTAACACTATCGGAAAATTGAGTCGATTTGAATTGCCCCGAGCCAACGGTAAACCTTCCTGCAAGCGAAAGACCGAAGCGATCGGAGATGAGCGAGGGGGATTGCCATTGAAGACCGATACCGATTGCATTATCCCACGAAACACCCTGCCCCTGAGTTGAAAAGACATTGATGACATTAACGGCACGATTCATGGCCGTCGGCGAACCGAATTCATAGCGAAGGTTTACGCCTGAAAAAGAAGAATGCCCGCTCTCCTGGGTTCTACCTGCAATAGGTAAACCTACAACGAGCAACAATGCAATACTTACGATGAAGCGTAACTGACGCAAGAGGGGTAAAGTAAAAAAGAGGTATGCACTGCCGGCATACCTCTTTTTAAACAGCTTAGCGTAAAATTTATTTCACGTAATTTGGTACTACTCCACCGATAGCAATTACTTTTACCGACTTATCGGCAATATTCAGTTCTCTTACCGTTTGCGTAGCAAAGTCTTTTTCCGGGCCATTCCATGATTCATAAATGATCCGCTTATTATCGGGTGACCATTTAACATTATCGCAGGATTGAAGGTCCGTCATTGGATACGATTCTATTGTTAACCCTTCATCGGCAGTAGTGACGACTCCATTTTGAATCGCATAAGCCAACGTCGATCCATCCGATGACCACGCTTGTCCTACACCGACACTAACCGGATGCTTGTTGGATCCATCGGCATTCATAATGGTAATAGTAGTGCCATCATGATAAGCGATCTTCCCCGTTGTGGACCACGCTATCGTAGATTGATAATCACCTTTTAAATTATCAATGGTAGCGGCAGTATATTTTGAACTTCCGTCAACAGTTGCGATCTCGAGTGTACCATCGAGAGGGACGTTACCGGAAGTAGAAGTATCGGTGTAATAAGCAATAAGCGAACTATTCGGAGAGAATGTCATTCGCAATTGAGGGCTGATATGTTGGGCCACAAGATGGCGATTAGAACCATCTGCATTAATAATATATAACCCGCAACGCTCGTTTTTGTCGGCGATCGTATAAGCTATTTTTGTTCCGTCGGGAGATAGGGACGGTATCCCAATATCCGAGGCTCCTAATGCAAGGGTATCGATCGTTTGCCTGTTATTTCCATCTTTATCGCAAACGACAAGCGAGGTTATATTACCTGAATTTGCATCGCCAAAAGCAAGGAGCATTTTTGAGCCTGCCGCATCGATTACTGCACCAACACCGTAATCTTTAAGGTCGCCTCCATTAGAATCCAATGTAATAGCATGAGAAGCAGCAAATTGGTCTGCTCCGTCAAATTTTGTATAGACAATCCTATAAGAATCGGTGCTATTCGTTGGAGCCTGAATCTCATCCTTACAGCCGACGCCGGTGAGCATCACAGCGATAATTATTAAAAAAAGCGTTGTCTTCATTGTTGTGTTGTGTTATTGTGAACAATGCTCCTTGACGAATAGCCGCAATAAAACTTTACAAAAAATCTTCAAAAAAAATATTTTTTCTGGTGTAAGGATTCCCGTCCTCCGGTCGTCAGAGGAAGTATCGCTCAGGACCAATGTTATACGCCGTGCCAAATCCGGGCATCGAACTTTCCTTAGCCGCCGCTAAACGAGCCGGCGAAGGATCGCGTTTACCTTCGGCAATGGCAGCGGCCGAACATACCGATCTCGTCATCTTCCGGCAGTTTCTTGCCGGCGATACGACAGCATTTACCAGCCTCTACGAGCGGCATAACCAACGGCTGTTTATCTATTGTATAAAGATCGTTCACGATAACGATCTGGCCGAAGATATTGCTCATAGTGTCTGGGAGCGTATGATCCGCCTGCGTGGCGAATTGCAGGATGTCGGTAATCCGCTCGGCTTTCTCTACCGAACGGCCCGTAATCTTTGCTTCGATCATTTAAAGCATTTGAAGTATCAGACAAGCCTCAACGAACTGCCTGATGCCCATCATCCCACTGCTTCAGCCTCGGAGCTCACGAGCGAGCAAGAACTGGTCATCACTGCTTTAGAAGAGCTTCCCCCCGAAACAAAAGAGATACTAATACTGCATTACTATAGTGGGTACACCGCCGAGGAAATTGCTATGATGCTCGATAAATCGCCGAATGCTATCTGGACAAGAATTTCGCGGGCACGGGTACAATTAAAAAATCTCGTCGAAAAAGGTCTTGCGAGAGAACGGAGGATAACCGAATGAGTAATATAGATAATCTGATCGATTCCGCTTTCTCTGCCGATAAAAGCCGCTTGCCGAAACAGCCCGCAGTGCCGCCCGCTTCCCTGCTCGAACAGCTTTCGGCTGCTCCGCCTGCAGCTACAGCCCCGGTATCTCATAGTGCTTCGGTGGCAGGTTCTGCTTTTTCCGTTACCGTGAAATTTGCACTTTCGGCATTAGTGGTTGGCTCTGTTGCTATCGGTTCGTATTTCTATTTTAAGCCAACGGTTACTACCCCATCCCAACCTCCCACTATTCTGACTACTGACACCGCTACTACGGCAGTAACAGCAGATACTATTAAAACAAAAAAAGCCCTTGCTAAGCGAATTGATACTGTTAAAAAAATGCAGCCGACCATTAATCCGGTAATTATTAATCCAACTCCAATTAACGAAAGCGATCTGGATTTACCCAAAAATCCTCCTAAAACCTATCAAAGCGATAGCACGAATCTTCATATTAAAAAGAAGTAGTAGTATTCATCGCTTACGTCTATAAATAGAAGAATCCGGTACTTATCAACAGGTTTTCGTATATTTGTACTTGATTTTCACAATTTGGAGAGTTCTGTAGTGTCAGAAATCGCATTACACAGCACGGATACTCACGAGCATCACGAGAGCCCGACCTACACCAGCACCGGAACGCTGATGGGAAAGGTTTTTATGTGGCTGTTCCTTTGTCAGGACGCCTTGATGTTCATGGGCTTTTTCGCAGCCTATATTTCGGTTCGTATCGGAGCCGGGGCAGCCTGGCCTTCGCCAAATACCCACGGGGCTGAAGAATATCCGCTCAATATCCCGCTTACCGCCCTTAATACCTTCGTCCTTATTTGTTCGAGCGTTACGATGGTGATGGCCGTCCAGGCTGCCCATTGGAAGCAGATCAAAAAGGCGATCATGTGGCTGATCTGCACGGTCGTCGGAGGTTCGATCTTCCTTGGCGTCCAGTATTATGAGTATTTCCATCTCATTACCGGCGATGGAATGGGAATGGGCCGCAGTCTTTTCGATGCTACGTTCTTCTCGTTAACAGGCTTCCATGGTATTCACGTCTTTTCAGGGGTGATGTATCTGCTGGCACTGGTGATCGCCATGTCGATGAAGCCGATCGATGCCCACAAAAAAGAGAACTACTGGCTTATTAATCTCTATCGCCTCGTGTGCCTCGGCATTTCGCTCTTCATGTTCTTCGGACCGACGAAGAAATGGCCGCCGATCCCGCACGTGCTTATCCCGATCTTTGCCGGAGCGGTTCCGTATGTCGTTGTTCGCGGTATCCGTTTCCTCCGCACCCGCCGCGATGTCGGCGATATCGTAGAAGTTGCCGGTCTGTACTGGCACTTTGTCGATCTTATTTGGATCATTCTTTTCACGCTCGTATATCTTATCTGACGACCGATGGAACAAGTTCATACTAATCATACCAAAACCTATCTGATGATCTTCGGCGCGCTGGCCGTGCTGACGCTCGTCGAAGTCGGTATTACGAAGATCGGATTACCGACAGCGGCTATGATCATCCTGCTTATCGCACTGGCGCTGGTAAAAGCAGGGTTGGTAGCGGTCTATTTCATGCACCTCAAATACGATGCCCGCTTCCTGAAGGTCATCGCATATTCCCCCCTTGCTGTTGCAGGCATCCTGATCCTGATGATCTCGCTGGAATGGATCTTCCAGCCTCATTGGATATTCTAACTTCCTTCCGGTGGAAACTCCACCACAACTTTCCGAACGTCAACGCAAATTCCGATTCCTAATGATAGGAATCGGAATTTGGGTTTTTATCATCTTCCTTTTCCTCGCGCTGGTTATCTTTATCGACTGGCATTAGGCCCTCGCCTGCGGGAATACTTTTTTCTCCAATCGTGTATCATACCTCGATACTATTCAACGGTATGAAAATTCTTAGTTGCATCCTGCTTGCCGGCTGTATTGCGGTACTTTCTTCCTGTAATGCCACACCGAACGGGAAAGTAGAAGAAATACTCCATGGCTTCCAGCGCTGGAACGACGGAGTGCAGCAGACTTTTTTTAGTCAGACCCGCCTGGCCCCGAAGATCGAAGATAAAGACCTTACCCCGGAATCCGGCTTCCGCGAGAATAGCTACGATACCGATACCCCGCCATCCGATACTACCGATAACTGGAGATTATATGTCACCGGCCTGGTAAAATACCCCGGCTATTATTCGCTGTTGCAGATCAAAGAACTCCGCAAGCAGGTACAGAACTCGAAGCATGTCTGCGTCGAAGGCTGGAGTATGAATATCAAATGGGGCGGGGTTCCGCTCTCATCTTTTCTCGATTGGGTTGGCGCCGATTCGACTGCACAGTACGTCGGGGTCGAATGTGCCGATAAATATTACACCGGTTACGATATGGCAAGCGCCCGCCATCCTGAAACATTGCTGTGTTACGAAGCTTTCAATAAGCCGCTATCACTTAAGCATGGCGCACCCTGCCGTATCGTTATGCCGACAAAGCTCGGTTATAAAAGTGCCAAGTGGCTGATCAAGCTTGTCGTCACCAATAAAAAACCCGGCGGCTATTGGGAAGACCAGGGCTACGATTGGAATGCCGGATTATAAGCGATGAAGATAAAGCCGGGTAAAGAATTTCATCATCCGTTGATCGTGCGGCTGACTCACTGGGTGAATTTCATCGCACTCATCCTTATGGTCTCAAGCGGGCTGCGCATTTTTAATGCGTCGCCGCTCTTCGATTACAAATTTCCGAAATGGATCACCTTGGGCGGTTGGCTTGGCGGCGCCCGCCAATGGCATTTCGCGGCAATGTGGCTCTTCGTCGTCAATGGGATAATTGCTGTTACCTATAATATCATCTCTACGCATGGGAGAGAAACAACGATCTTCAGAAAACGCGACATCAAAGGTATCTGGCCGATGATCCGGTATTACCTGAGGCTTTCGAAAGACCATCCCTATGTAAAAAAATATAATGCATTGCAAAAACTGGCTTATACTTCAACAGCATTGCTTGGTCTCGGTATCAGTATCTCCGGTCTCGTAATGTATATGCCGGTAACGTTTCAAAGCGTCGGCTTCTTTCTCGGAGGGTATGAACCGGCTCGCTGGATCCATTTTTTCTTTATGGCAGCCTTGGTGATGTTCTTCATCGGACATATTGTGATGGTCATTACCGCCGGCTGGTGGAATTTTTGGTCGATGATCACGGGATGGAAACGTTTAAGCGTTCGTAAAAAGGTATCGTAATGGCGCAGAAGAAAACCTCGAAGAATGTATTGATAGGCGTTGCGGCGGCTGCCGCGATCACGGCTACGGCATTATTACTGCGCAATACTTCCGGACCTGTTTCCCCGCAAAAGACGACCCCTATCGCCGGTACTGCACCGGCCACTTTTCATAACCTTCCGCCGGAAGGTATCGGCGGCGATCCTGCGCTTAACCGTCAGAAAAATCGCTGGGCACAGCCTACATCTTATAACGATGTTACGATCGATCAGGTGATGTCCTTCTCGCATGGTGCCTTAAGCGATGCGGGTGAGAAGGACAGAAGCAAATGGAGTTCTTCCGCTATTGCCGAGGCACATGAGCATGAAGACCAGGGTGTACGGCTCGAAGGCTATATCCTTGCGGCGAAGGAATCGGGGCTCGAAAGCTGTAACGGTAAGAACGATTCGCTTCATGATTTTCATGTCTGGCTCGGCGCATCGGCCGATATGCCGAAAGAACAGGGCATGATCGTCGAACCGACTCCCTTTTATAAAGAGCATAACACCGGTTGGACGCTTGCTGCGATCAAAAAACTAATTAAAACTCATACCAAGGTACGCATCAGCGGCTGGATATTATGGGATCAAGAGCATTCCGAAGAGGTCGGCAAATCGCGCGGCACTCTTTGGGAGATCCATCCGGTTACCAAATTTGAAATGATGGAGAACAACTCCTGGGTTGACTTGCACGACCCCGGCCAAAATTTGCCTTGACCGGGTAACCTATCGCATTTGTTCGCCGTTTACACTATCACGTATATAAAAACTACCATGAAAACAGCCAGTATTATCATCGGTGCTTGTGTTGTTGCGGGTGCATTGTTTGCACAGCAGCCACAGCAAAAGCCAGCTCCCCCAGCATCCAAAGCCGGCCGCTCCGTTGCCCGTGAAGAAAGCAATGTCTATAAGGACAGCCTTGAATTTGCCAAAACCTTCACTGAGCTCTTCCCGCTGATCGCTCCGAAGAAAAATGTCAGGGCCGATGCCGAAGACTTCCTTAAACGTATCAGCAAGAGCTTCACTATGCAAGGTCTCGATTCTGCCAAAGCAATGGCGGTCGCCTTGAATGGTCTCGATACCAATGCCTATCGGAAGATCTACTACGATATTTATCGCAAGAATCTTTCAGCAAAAGAATTGAAGAAATTTCTTGAGTTCGTTAAAACTCCGGAAGGCAAGAAAGCTTTTTCTGTAATGCCGCAGCTTGAGCGCGCTCAATCCGATGCTTCGAATTATATTTCCCGTGCGATAAATACCAACCTGGGCCCGTTGCGCCAGGAAGCACGCGATAAAATGATGAAAGAGCGTCCGCCGCAAAAAGGAGGAAGGGTGATTCCACCGGGAATGCAGACCGATTCTACCGGACGGCCTATTCCGCAAATGCGGCGTAATGCTCCAACGATGAATCAGGATTCCACCAGAAAATAAACATGGGCAACACCATCGGTGTGTTCGATTCCGGCATCGGCGGCCTGACCGTCGTTAAAGAGTTGATGAAGGTACATCCAACCGAGCGGATCGTCTATTTTGGCGATACCGCTCGGGTGCCCTACGGCTCCAAATCGGTGGAAATTATCCGCCGCTATGCCAAAGAAGATACCGAACTGCTATTGCAGCATAATCCGAAACTGCTTATCGTTGCCTGCGGTACCATGAGCGCTGTTGCACTGGATGTCGTACAGCAGACAGCCGCGGGAATAGAAGTGATTGGTATGATCGGCCCAACCTGCTCCGATGCTATCGCGGCAACCGGGAATAATAAGATCGGTATCATCGGTACCGAAGCAACGATCGCCAGCAAAGCTTACGAACGCGGCCTGACGGCAGAAGCCGCAACGGTAGGTAAAACGGTCGAGACTCTCGCCATTGCCTGCCCGCTCTTCGTCCCGATTGCCGAAGAAGGCTGGCAGGACCACCCGGCTACCGGACTTATAGTAAAAGAATATTTGCAGCCGCTTGTCGATGCTGGAATCGATACGCTTATTCTCGGCTGTACCCATTATCCGGTTCTACGTACGGTCATTGCTTCGGTAATGGGTCCTTCGGTAACGCTGATCAATTCCGGCGAGGCAACCGCAAAACGCATTTCATCGCAAGGCAGTAATGGCACTGCACCGGAGCATCTTATTATGGTCAGCGATATTCCCCGAAAATTTCAATCGATCGGCGAGCGGTTTCTTGGTCATGCATTGCCGACGGTTAAACAGGCCATCTATAAAGAGGCATGGGTAGTTGTATAGCGCGTAGTATGTAAGCGGTATATTTGTGAGGCTCAGATCACAAGTAACCGATGGCCAAACAAAAGGTTTCTACATCTGCTACAACTACTGCAAAAGAAAGCACCCGCCAATACATCTATTATGGTCTGGGCGCCATTGTCCTTATCATTGGCTTCTTCCACTCGTTTGCACTTCGCTGGGTTTCCGACGATTCATTTATTACCTTTCGCTATGTAAAGCATTTTGTCGAAGGCAATGGTATTGTCTATAATATCGGTGAGCGAGTCGAAGGATATACTCATTTTCTCTGGCTGCTCATTCTTTCGGCCGTAAAGTTCGTTGGCCTCGATCCGGTTTCGATGAGCATGACGCTCGGGCTTGCCTGCTTTTTAGGGCTCCTGGTTCTGTATATCCTTATCTCAAAAAAAATAACGCCGCCGGGGGTAATTATCTTTCCGATCACTGCCGCCCTGCTCGCCATGAATTACGATATGGATATCTGGGCAACCGGCGGATTGGAAACGAGTTTATATACCCTGCTTATCAGCGCAGCCTTTTATCTCTGGTTCTTTACCTCGCTTCCACATCAACGCAAAGTAGTACTAACGGGGCTTATACTTATCCTAACGACACTTACGCGCCCCGATGGAGCGCTCTTTACGATCATTTCCGCAATATTATTACTATTGCAGGAGCGACGTAGCGGTAAACCTATAGCAAAAGCTTTTACTTCAATCGTCTTATTATTACTGCCTTCTATACTAATAGGAATTCCTTATCTTATCTGGAAATATTCCTATTACGGCGATATTTTTCCCACAACATTCTATGCAAAATCTGCCGATCAAAGCTATTTCGGGCAGGGACTATTTTATATCATTCTGTTCTTTAAGGCTTATTGGTCGGCTGCCGCTGCCCTTATTGCCTGGGTAGTGCTTCGGTTCTTTCTAAAAAAACTGCCCTCCGATTCGCGCGGGTCGCTTGGCTCACCAACGATAACCGCATTTGTCGCTATCGTAGTGTATTGTATTGGGTATGTGGCTGTCGTTGGCGGAGATTTCATGTTTGCCCGCTTTATGATCCCCATTCTTCCGTTCATGTATTTTCTGCTTGAATCTATCCTCGTTTCTATCGAATGGAAACCTCCGGTGTTTTCCATTATCGTTCCGGCAGCATTGATGTGCCTTGTATTGGTTGAAGGAAAGATCATTCGCTCGCAGGTATTATTTCATTTCGATCAAAGTACCGGCAAAATGGAAGGTAATTGGGGCAATGACGATAACCCCGGTGAGACGCGCGGCATTGCCGACGAGCGGTGGGTCTATATGCGCGAGCGCTTTACTATCGGCGGAGAAAGTAAAGCTTCCATTGAAGTGTACTCCGATATTGGTAAATTCCTCGAGCCATTCTTCAGGGGTTTGCCGGTAACGATTGCCGTCAGCGGTGCACAGAATTCTATTGCCTACTATGCCGATTTTAACCGCGTAGTAAATGTCTTCGGTCTTACCGATAAACATATCGCTATGCAGGCCGTCACCAAGCGCGGCCGCATCGGCCATGAAAAGAAAGCCTCGAATGAATACCTTGCCGATGCCGGGGTACATTACTACCTGTATAATATTCGTGAAGAGCCGCCGAAGCCGCTGGCTTGGGATATGGCGGTATTCGGGCTTACTCCGTTTAATCTTTTCCTAAGCGCGCGGGTAGTTAATTATGACAAGGCAATAACTACCGAACTGGAAAAGCGGTTTGCTGCGGCAGGAGTGCCCATCTCCTTACAGCATTACGATGAGGTCCTGCAGAATTACCTGACGAATATTATGCCGACCCTCACACTCGCTCAGGCTGAAGAGAATTACACGCGCTTCAAGAGTTTATACTTCCGCAACCATCCCGATCCAAGCGCCGAGCAGAAGATGAAGGACTATATTGCCCAGAAAAAACAAACTCCCTAATGGCATCGCAACGCAAAAAACAAGCGCCGGTAAAAAAAGAACCAGCCACCGCCAGATCTTCTTCGATCTATTTTTATATTGGCGCGCTGGCCTCCCTGGTGATGGGATTGTATCATGCTATTAAACTGAGTTGGGTTTGTGACGATGCCTTCATTACTTTCCGCTATGTAAAAAATTTTGTAGATGGTAATGGCATCGTCTATAATATCGGAGAGCGGGTTGAAGGCTATACCCATTTTCTGTGGTTGCTTATTCTTTCAGGCTGTCAATGGCTTGGCTTCGAGCAGGTGAATGCCAGTATGGTGGTCGGTATTATCTGCTTTGCAATTCTTCTGGTTCTCTATATTGCTATTTCTGCAAAAGAAGCCCGCAGCAAGGCATCGCTTACCATCGCTTTACCGCTTGCCGCTTTACTACTATCGTTGAATTATGATATGAATGTATGGGCAAGCGGAGGACTTGAGACAAGCCTTTATACGCTTCTGCTCTCATCAGCCTTTTATGTCTGGTTCTATTCGAATCTCTCACGGCCGTTAAAACTCATGGGCGTTGGAAAGCTCCTGACGCTTGCAACATTATCACGGCCCGAGGGTGCGCTTTTTATTATACTTGCCGTAGCGCTGCTTGCCATTTATGAGTTAAGACGTAAGCACGCTCTCTCTTCGCTTATTAAAGATCTCGGGCTGATGGTGCTGCCAGTAATTGTGATCGGTATTCCATATCTTCTATGGAAGTATAATTACTATGGCGATCTGCTTCCGAATACCTTTTATACAAAGAGCGCCGGTAGTTCGTATTTCGGTCAGGGGTTCTTTTATATCTGGCTATTCTTCCGGGTATATTTCACCTGTGGAATTGCGCTACTGGCTCTCGGTGTATATTCTCTGTATCGGCGAAACAAGCATTCGGGAGTAACGACTGGACTGCCTTCCGGTTCGCCGGTCATTACCGCTATCACTGCTATTACAGTTTATCTTATTTTGTATGTAGCGCAGGTCGGCGGCGATTTCATGTTTGCCCGCTTTATCATTCCGATACTGCCGTTGATGTATTACCTCATCGAGCGCGGAATGTGGCAATTGACACAGGAGCGCAAAGCACTCGGCCTTTCACTTTCGGCACTCTTGCTGCTTGCACTTATCGGCGAAGATCATCTGCGCGAGAATGTGCTTCTTCACGTGGATGCGAAGAGCGGTGAGCAGATGGGTAATTGGGACGATAAAGGCGGCGGAGAAACGCATGGTATTGCCGACGAGCGGTGGGTCTATATGCGAAAGCGGCTGAATCTCAATGGAGTCGAACGAAGCTCGATGGATGCCTATTCTGAGATCGGACAATTCTATGAGCCGTTCTTTCGAGGCTTGCCGATCACCATTGAAATCAATGGCGCCCAGAATATGATCGCCTATTACGCCAATTTCCGAACAGTGATCAATGAGTACGGACTTACCGATTCTTTCATCGCGCATCAGCCTATCAACCTGCGCGGTAGGATCGGCCATGAAAAGACTGCGCCGGATTCGTACCTCGTCAAGCGGGGTGTTCAATTTCAGCTTTTCGGTATTGCACCGAAAAAACCCGATCAGATCTCTTACGACATGGTCGTCTTCGAATTACCGTATGGGTTATTTCAGGTCGCGCGTATGATCACCTACGACAAGGAAGTAATGGCTGAAGTCCAGAAGCGGTTTAATGCTGCCGGGTTGCATCCGATCATTCCGCATTATGAGCGCATTCTGCCAAAATACGTCCGCGATATTATGCCGAAACTGCCGCTCGAACAAGTTGTCAACGATTATGGCGGCTTCAAACAACTATATCTAAACCGCTATAAAGACACTGCTTCCGAACATGCTATTCAGGAGTATATAGAGAAAAAACAGAAACAAACACAAGTGAAATAACAAGTGGCTATATTAATGATTCGTTATAGCAAATTTACCGATCGGTAACATCTTCCCAAAATGATTGAGTTGGATATAATATACTCCAAATGCAAAACTTGATACATCGAGTGTCAGCTTTCCTGTTTCAGGTATTAAAGCCTGAAAGACTTCACGCCCTAGCATATCTAAAATATGAATGGGATGCAGCAGATCATTGGATATGACATGGAGCACTGTAGAAGCAGGATTAGGAAAAATATAGGTCGCATTAACTATCCTCTCATAGGATTCAACATGAGATAGTTTTATTGAGCCTATAGATGTAGTGGCTGTATCTGTCTTATAATAAATAACTGTACCTGAATCTTGATTAGATAATACCCCAGAACAGACATATAAGATGGTATCCTCAGCGACGGGATGAGTTACCTGCCAGAGAAATTGTGCTCTTACTCCCACGTAGCTTAGGAGTAAGAGCGCTACAATTAAAAATAATACTCTACTCTTCACAATCAAATGTATAGCATTGATTAAGTATCAATTGTCCATGAGGTTTTAAGCAATGAGTGTTTGGACCGATTACATCATAGCCACTCCATACCACTATTGGTTGATGAGTTATTTCATCACAATCGTACATAGAGCTTTTTTCACAATAAGTACCTTCGCTGCATTGATCATATTCATACTCATTCGGTCCTGTCATAACTAATTTCCAGCAGATGGCTCTGTAGACAGCACTGTTTATTCTTGCGTTACACGGATCAATAGCAGCCGGAATACTCGAAAGGAAATTAACCGCGTCTTTCATTAAATCCTGAGGATCTATGGGGTCGCAATTGGAGTTTAACGGATCCGGAATAATTTGGAAGATAAAATACTGCCATTCGTTGGTTGGGCCTGTAGTAATCTCACGTGAACAAAAATTTACTATATATCCACAACCAGTAGTGCCATACATCAGATGTCTTGAAGCTGTGGTCCATGGTACAGAAGTAGGTTCTATATCGGTCGGGCATTGAGCTTCGGCTGTTAAAGAATAGCCGAAAGACAACACCATCGAAAATAAAACCACCAAGAAGCTGACACGAAGTAAGATTTTCATAATTTTAGAGAATAAGTAAGTGAAAAGTGCATGTCTATTAGAGGAACAAGACTAATATACATGTAAAAAAGCAAACAGGTCATTATTTTTTTAATTCCCCATAAGATTTATTATATTATAAACTCAGGTACGGTATTTCGTAGTTTTGTAATAACGTTTACGAACCACTTTTTACCTTATGAATCCAATCAGCGGGTTATCGATCGGTATCATCATCGCCGCCTTCTTTTTCCTGATCTTTATTTTGTATATGGTCCCTCTCGGGCTTTGGATCACGGCCATTTCTTCGGGCGTTAAAGTCCGCATTTTCGGCGATCTTGTCGGGATGCGCTTTCGTAAAGTACCGCCGGATGTAATCGTGCGCTCGAAGATTACTGCTCAAAAAGCAGGTATTCCGGTGGATATTCCGCGTCTGGAAGCTCATTATCTTGCCGGCGGAAATGTTGTTAAAGTCGTGAATGCACTCATCAGCGCTCATAAAGCGAATATCGATCTCGATTTCGACCGCGCCGCCGCTATCGATCTTGCTGGCCGCGATGTACTCGAAGCCGTAAAGCTTTCTGTTAACCCGAAGGTTATCGAAACCCCGCCGGTGGCTGCTGTTGCAAAGAATGGTATTCAGGTGACGGCTGTCGCCCGTGTTACAATCCGCGCTAATATCGAGCGCCTTGTCGGTGGTGCCGGTGAAGCAACGATCCTGGCCCGTGTTGGCGAAGGTATTGTTACCACGATCGGTTCGAGCGAATCACATAAAGAAGTTCTTGAAAGCCCGGATAACATTTCCAAGACCGTACTGAATAAAGGCCTCGATTCCGGTACAGCCTATGAAATTCTTTCGATCGATATTGCGGACGTCGATGTCGGCCAGAATATCGGCGCTAAATTGCAGAGCGATCAGGCCGAAGCCGAACTGAAAATCGCCCGTGCTAAAGCCGAAGAGCGCCGCGCTTCTGCTATCGCTTACGAGCAGGAAATGAAAGCGAAGGTACAGGAAATGCGCGCCCGCGTTGTCGAGGCCGAAGCACAGATACCGATGGCTATTTCCGAAGCTTTTCGTGGCGGCAAGCTCGGAGTAATGGATTATTACAATATGCAGAACGTCCAATCCGATACGGCAATGCGTAAGTCGATCGCCGAAAGCTCTTCGCCGGATATGGGTGCGATGGGCGGCGTCTCGACGACCGGTAATGCTTAAGTACACCCGCACTGATTTAATAAAAACTTAACAGCTTTTTAAAAGCTCTGAGTAGTTACGATACCATGAAATATTCCTATTTCATGGTATCGCTGTTTTTATGGGTAAGCTTATGCGGCTGTACTCATCATCCGGTTATGGCCCCAACAGTATCGGATACCACAACTCCTGTTTCATTCTCTTACCAGGTGCTTCCTATTATCGAAAGCAGTTGCGGGGTTACGACCTGCCATGACGCCGGTACTCATCAGGCAGGATTAACTCTTTCTTCGTACGAAGCGATACGGGCACTGGTGCAGCCGGGAGATACAACCGGTAGTCTTCTCTATGAACGAATCACGGCGAGCGATACTGCTCTTCGAATGCCGAAGGAGCCGGAGCTTACTCTTACGTCATTACAAAAAGTACTCTTGCGAAACTGGATCCTTCAGGGAGCGCCGAATTCCTCTGTTCCAACCGATACGATCGATACAACGCTTATTTCTTACAGGACGACTATCGCACCCATCTTTGAAATTCATTGCAGAGGCTGCCATAATGAATTCGATCATGCCGGGCATTTCGATGCTACCAACATCGAACACCTACGCGCCTATGCCTCCGATGGCACGCTGCTTGGTGTGATCACCCATGAAAAAGATTACCAACCGATGCCGCGCAATGCCGATACACTCGGACCGATGCTTTCAGCGGCTGATATTGCAAGAATACAAGCCTGGATAGATCGAGGCGCTTTAGATAATTAGCTGTGAACTCCCTTATTGATACAGATCATTAAGCAACTGCTTTATGATTCTCTTTTGCTCGGGGGTAATGAGATAAAGAGCATTCAAGCTACTCGTTTTAATAGGGCTGAGACTATACGTTTGTCGATAGGCATCTATTAATTCACTCGAGGAAAGAAGATACAATTCTTCGGAGGCAAATACACTATCGGCCGGATAGCTAAAGGTGTTGATCTCTTTCCAATAATAGCCCATGTGCTCTTTATCGTAGGATAAGAACCGGGCATATTTATAACGCGGCTGCAATTCCTGCATACATCTGGCGATCGAAGGCTCCGTCGAAGGATCGATCAGCACCATAGCGCTATCGTTGCGAATGCTCTGTATCAGTTTCATCGCGTCTTCCATCTCGGCTTCACCAGCTCTTAAACGTGCATTTGTCGATGAAAGGGTGGAAACAAGACGTAATGCAGCAGTTCGGATGCGTTCGCTGCTTGTACGATTAGCTTTTGCAAAGCTCGATTCTACCGGTAGTTGATAATAAGGGACGAAAAGAAAAAGCAGCAGGCTTACCACCGCAATGCTGCTAATTGTGCGAGAGGCATTGCGATAATTGCTTACGATTGCTCGCACCGCTATCAATAGATAAGCCGGTGCAATAAGAAGAATATATCCCTTGGCATAATGCCGAAAGACGAAAAACAGGATAGCCGGTATAACCCAAATAAGTAGGGTTATCCATTGGCTTCGAATCGAGCGAACGGTTGCCGATGGCTTATAAAGTAAGAACCCGATCGAAGGCAAAACCACCCACAATGCTATGCTCGCAAGGGTGGCAATATTTTGAGCAATGGTAGAATCGACCGTCGTAGTATCTACGAACAATAGCCAGTATGCTTTCCAACTGCCAACAGAATAGACCAGTGGCAATAACCAGATACACCAGCCAAGCACAAATGCAGCTACCACTATGCTACCGCTGCCCACATTCAGCTTCAGCTCGATTTTCCTCTTCCATAAGAGCCACAAGACCAATGGCAACAAGAAGACAATCGAGGACGGGCGAATACCGCCTGCAAGTCCGAGCAGCAATGCACCTACTGGCAAGCTTCGCTTAGTAATGGAATAAAAGGTATTAAAAATAACGAGCGAGCATGCAGCATCATACACATACATTTCACCCGTACATCCCTGATACATAAATACCGGGCAGGCCGCTAATAACAGCATCGCATACAGGCTCCCCTCAGCGCCCCATAATAACCGATAGGTTTTCCCAATGGCTGAAACCGCTATCATCATAAATATGGTATTGATGATCAGCAACGCTGTATGAGGCGATATGGGCAGTAACCGATAAAGGATATTCCATAGCAGAACGAGAATGGGATAGCCGGGAGAATGCGGCCGATAGTTACTCAGATCGAAACCATATCGAAGCGTTTGGCAGAAGTTGGCTGCATCCATAGTGGTCACGACCTTTTCTCCGAATAAAAGAACGATGGCGATTGGAGATAGAATAACCAGCCACCTGAGCAGAGAGCGATCGGAGAATCTATTTTCTATGGAGTTCTCTTTCACCTATTGATTGTTTGATACAAAGATACCACTAACCGCAACGCTGCAGAACACTCTTATGCTTATCCGCTCTATCTCCGGGCTTCGTGGCATCACTACTTCGGAATCGGGATTGACCGATGAAGTCGTGACCAACTACGCCGTCTCTTTTGCTACTATGGTTAATAATACCGGTAAGATCGCCATCGGCTACGATGGGCGCCAGGGTGGGAAGCGGCTCTATGATCTGGTCTGTAAGGCGATCTGCGATGCCGGCTGTTCGGTCGTTGCTCTTGGGATGGTGCCGACGCCAACGGTAATGTTCGCGGCAGAAAAGAATGCCGATATTCTCGGCGGTATCTCTGTAACGGCAAGCCACAACCCCCAGCAATGGAACGGAATGAAGTTCATCAATCACGATGGCCTCTTTCTCGATGCCGAAGAGAATAATCATTTATGGAGTATTGTCGATGAATCGAAATGGAAACATCCGCTTCATAAAGGCGAGATGCTCGAAGGGTCTTCCGTCGTAACGGCGCATCTGGATTCGGTACTTTCTATTCCTTTTCTTGCCCTCGAAGCGATCAAAGCTCGTACCTTTCGCGTTGTACTCGATACTGTTAATGCCAGCGGTTCGTTCATTCAACAAGAGTTATTGGAAAAGCTCGGTGTGGCGGAAGTGATCGCCATAGCGTGCGACGGCTCGGGGATCTTCCCTCATATTCCCGAGCCAATTCCTGAAAATCTTTCTTCGCTGTGCCTTGCCGTGCAGGCTCATAAAGCCGATCTCGGTATTGCGATCGATCCCGATGCCGATCGCTGCGTCCTGATAACCGAAACCGGTGAACCGTTTATCGAAGAGAATACGATCGTTCTTGCCGTCGAAGAAGTATTGAGTAATAGCGAAGCCGGAGCGGCAGTAGTAGTTAATCTTTCTACCACACGCGCTGTCGAAGATATTGCCAATGAATACAAAGCAGTAGTGCACCGCACACCGGTCGGCGAGATCAACGTAGCACAGAAGATGCTCGAAACACTCTCTACCATCGGTGGCGAAGGCTCGGGCGGGGTGATCTATCCGCGAGTACATACTGGCAGAGATTCACTCGTTGCCGTCGCACTGGCCCTCAGTAACCTTTCACGAAGCGGCATGACGCTTTCCGAAAAGAAGCGCTCCCTGCCACATTATGAAATAGTAAAAGCAAAACGCACGTTATCGGATCGCTCCGAAGTATGGCCGGCCCTGCAGGCAATTAAAGAAAAGCTACTCCCGGTTATGACCGGCTGCAACGAAGACGACGGCCTGCGTATGGAATTTGGCAACAAATGGCTCCACGTCCGCGCCTCCAACACCGAGCCCATCATGCGTTTCATAGCCGAGGCCCCGACTAAAGAAGAAGCCGAAAAACTCATCGCAGAGGCCCAATAACACCATAAAATCAGGGCTTTATTTTTGCCGAAACCTTTCGGGTGGTTTTTGCATATTAGAGGGTTACGCGTGAGTTTTTTACGTAATATCTTCAGACCCGGCGCCTACGAGCAGACTCCCGAGGATAAAACTATCCAGCAGGAGCTTATTTCGCACGGTCGCATTCCGGAGCACGTCGCCATTATTATGGATGGTAACGGCCGCTGGGCCGAAGAGCGCAATTTCCCGCGGGCAGTCGGCCATCAGGCCGGTATTGCAAGCGTCCGCGATATAACGCGCGCCTCGCGCGAACTCGGTATCCGCTACGTGACGCTCTATGCCTTTAGCACCGAGAACTGGAAGCGCCCCCGCAAAGAAGTAGCCATGCTCATGCGCCTGCTTCGCAAGATGCTCCATGAAGAGCTTGAGGAAATGTGCGATAACGGGGTACGCCTTGCCACCATCGGCCAAACCAATTCGCTGCCGAAGGAAGTACAGCAGGATCTTTTTGCCGCCATTGAAAAGACAGCCCATAATACCCGCCTGACGCTTACGCTCGCTCTTTCGTATTCGGGCCGGTGGGACCTGGTACGAGCCATGCAACTGATGGCGCTCGATATCCGGCGCGGAAAGCTTTCTCCCGAAGATGTCAACGATACGCTCGTTAAATCGTATCTTACTACTTCTACGATGCCCGATCCGGACCTGATGATCCGTACGTCCGGCGAAATGCGGCTCTCGAATTTTCTCCTCTGGGAAATGGCCTATAGCGAAATTTATGTGACGAAAGTGTTCTGGCCGGAATTCCGCCGTGAGCACTTATATGAGGCCATTCAGAATTACCAAAGCCGCGAACGCCGTTTCGGCATGACCGGCGCCCAGCTCAAGGCCAAAGACGATGTACCCCCCGAGCATTCTTCGTATGTAAAACAAATCGTCGGCGCATTGACGAAAGGAAAGCGCTGATCTATTGCTCTCATCCCAAACTAATGACTTTTTTCCGCTTGCCTAAGCCAGGTACTTTCATTGCCATCGTATTGGCCGCTCTGGTTGCTATCGCTGCCCCGCTTCGCGCCCAGGCGCCGGTAGAGCAGCAATATCTTATCATGGGTATTACGGTCGAGGGTAATCAATCCGGTAATGCCGAGACGATCATCTCGCAGAGTATGCTGCGAAAAGGCATGAAATTCACGATGCCGAGCAGTGAGATCAGCCGGGCTATCGAGCGCTTGTGGGACCAGAATATTTATTCCGATGTCCATATCGATGCTGCAAGGCTCGAACCACAGACCGATGGAACGATCGGCGTCTATATGACCATCAAAGTAAAAGAGTTTTCCCGGGTCGATTCGGTGATCATCGAAGGCAACAAGCATCTTTCCAAGACCGATATTGATAAAGCCTACTCCTTCTATAAGAATGAATTTCTCCGCCCCTGGGATATCGATAATGCCAAGCAGAAGATCAAAGCGGCCTATATTAAAGAAGGATATAATTTCGTAGAGATCACCGATGAAACGGTGCCGAAAGACGATGGTACGAATAAAGTGCTGTTATACCTGCATATCAACGAAGGCACCGAAGTAACCGTCCGTCATATCGATTTCACCGGTAACGATAAAATGTCCGCCGGCGATCTTCGCGGCGCCATGGACGATACTCATGAAAAGCGCTGGTATAAGATCTTCACGAGCGGCTCGTTCGACGAAAAGAAGTATAATGAAGATAAGCAGAAAGTCCTGGCGCTTTACCGATCCAAAGGCTTTCGCGATGCTACCATTCTTTCCGATACGGTATGGGTTACTAACGGTTCGGACCTGAACATCCTTATTAAAGTTTACGAAGGCGCGCAGTATTATATCCGCAATCTTGCCGTTGTCGGCAATGAAGTCTTTACCGAAGAAGAAGTCCGCCGGGCTATTGGATTTAGAAAAGGCGATCTCTATAATCTCGAACGCTTCGATCTTAATTTAAAGGGGCCGACTCAGGATTTCAATGACGTGGGTTCGCTCTATTATGACCGCGGTTATCTCGCCAATGTCAATAAAGATGAGACCGTTGTAGCTCCCGACTCCGTTGATATTACCGTTCGCATTCAGGAAGGCAAACGTCATTACTTCCGTAATATCGAGATTAATGGCAATACCAAGACAAAAGACTTTGTGATCCGCCGCGAGCTGTATACGCGCCCGGGCGATCCCTTCAGCCGCTCGGCGATCATCCGTTCACTTCGCCAGCTCGCGCAGCTCAATTATTTCAATCAGGAAAAATTGCAGCCGGATGTACGCCCCGTTGCCGATGCCACGCAATTCGACGTCACCTATAATCTTGAAGAAAAATCGAGCGATACTTTTAATGCTTCGATCGGCTATGGTGGTGCGTTGGGGCTTACGGGCTCTGTCGGTGTATCGTTCAATAACTTCGATATTGCCGATCCTCTGCATGGTGGCGCTGGGCAGGTATTTTCCGTTTCGGCAGAATTCGGCCAGCAAAGCTACCGTACGCTTTCGCTAAGTTTCACGGAGCCATGGTTATTCCAGGAGCCGACCTCGTTCGGGTTTTCGATCTTCAATACGCAGAGCTTCATTTATTTCGAGCAAAAGGTTACCGGCGCTTCGATCTCCGTCGGCCGCCGTTTCCGCTGGCCGGATGATTTCTTCCGCGGCGATTGGTCGATCTCCGGTCTTCATACTGATATCGTCAATGGTGGCGGCTACTATTCGACGGGCGTGAACGATGAGTTGAGCTTGCAACAGGTGATTTCGCGTAACTCGATTGACGATCCGCTATTCCCGGGTACGGGCTCGGAATTCTCTTTCCTGAGCAAGATCGCTTACCTTCCGCCGAAAGTGGTTGCTCCGAATATTGCAGCAAACTATTACCGCCTCGGACTTACCACCAAATTTTATAATACGCTTTTTAGCTTCAACCCGACAAATAAATTCGTTCTTGCAACCACCGGCGAGATTGGCCAGCTTGGAAATGTTTCCGGCTCGCCGTTCATTCCGCCGCAGAATAGATTTGTCATGGGTGGTTCGGGTTTAACGAGCGGCTTTGTGACGATACCGTTACGCGGCTATGACGATGCCTCTATCGGCTCGCATCATGCAACCGGTTCTACATTTGCACAAGGTGGTAATGCATATATGCGCTTTGCGGCAGAGCTTCGTTTTCAGATCGCTCGCGAACCGATCCCGATCTTCATCAATCTCTTTGGTGAAGCCGGAGATGTGTGGGAAGATTTCTCTCACGCCGATCCCTTTAACTTAAAACGCTCGCTTGGTATCGGCGCCCGGTTACAGGTCCCGGCGGTTGGCCTTATTGGTATCGATGAAGCCTATGGCTTCGATAACGTCATACCGTTCGGTACCCCGAGCGGCTGGCATACGCACTTCCAGTTCGGTAAGTTCTTCTAAGAGAACCTACTTCATTTCCACAACCGTATTCGTTAGATCGCCGAGCATTTCGATAGAGCAGGTTACTGTATCGCCGATCGTGAGCCAGCGGTTATCATAGACCTTCGAACCGTTCAATTCTAAGAAGCAGCCGGTGCCGACGGTGCCGGAGCCGATCACATCTCCCGGATATAAAGTTACGCCATAGCTCGCGCGTTCGATGATCTGGGCAAACGTCCAGTTCATATCTTTAAGATTGCCCCTTGAGATTTCTTCATTGCCAATACGGAAGGTCATCGTCAGATCATACCGCTCTCCGTTCGGGCCCGGAATACGACGCGGGGCCAGTTCATCACGAGTTACAAGCCAGGGGCCGATCGCTGTTGCAAAATCCTTTCCTTTCGCCGGACCAAGCGAAAGCTTCATTTCTTCCATCTGCAAATAACGCGCACTCCAATCGTTCATGATCGTGTAGCCGAAGATATAGTCGTCTGCTTCTGAGGCTTTGATGTTGCGGCCTTCTTTGCCGATCACGATAGCGGCTTCGAGTTCGAAATCAAGCTTCTTTAAATGCTCGGGCATTACCTCCATGGGGCCCGGTCCGATCACCGCCTGATGATTAGTAAAATAAAAGACCGGAAAAAGATCGAACTCCGGTATCATTTCCACTCCGCGGTTTCTTCTGGCGGCTTCGACGTGCTGACGGAAGGCATAGCCATCGCGCATGGAAGTCGGGCGCGGCACCGGAGCGAGTAACGGTACTTCGTTTACATCGCCGACCCTGAGCTTCATAGTATCGAGTTCGGAATCGGTTTTTGCCATACACCAGGCAAAGACTTCCTTGGCCGATGCTTTAGCCGGTTCTCCAAGACAAAGAAAGGTAATGATATCGGATGGCAAGGGAGTAATATGCGAATTGCCTTTTGCCATTCCATAGGCGAATGAAGCCATCGCGAGATCGACAATACTATTTCCGACCAAAAATCCGAGGCGTCCTTTCGGTGAGAATGGCAGTTTCGGCTGCTGGGCTTTGAGCTTATCCTGCTCCTTCTTAAGTTCTACCGCTATACCCTGATGTTCGGAGCCTGGGAAATCTTCTTTTAAATACGTTACGAATTTCATTGTCTTGATCAGATTATTGTACAAAAATACGGCGGTGGGAGTAAAATAACCGATAGAATCAGTTATTTAGATTCTATTAAAGAAGAAGATGAAAACGACAAGCATTATAAGTATCCTGGCAGTACTACTGATCGGCTGTACTTCGAAGAACGATGCACCACAGCCTACGCATAACGACTCGATTATTACGGCTCCTATAGCTCCGGCAAAAGATACAACGGTCCAGGCGCCGGCCGATCCTGCTACCGGCTTACTTATCGATCATGCCCGCATGCGAACACCTCAGCATGATAAGCTCCTCGAACGCTTTAAGCCGTCTGAGGTCGTGCAGATCTACCATGATTTCAAACCGCTTCGCAAACCGGGTATCACCAAAGAGCAAGTAGATACGTACCTGAAGCAGAAGAATATTACACTCGATGAATTAACGGCCGTGCTGGAGGAAGGCGATCTCCTCGGCTGGAACAAAACAAAATAATATGACGGCTGCAAAACGGAGCGGCTCCTGGTATGTGATCGTTGCGGCGCTTCTCTGGAGCACGGGCGGCTTCTTTATCAAGGATGTATCGCTCGATGGCTTCGGAGTTTCGCTTTGGCGCAGTCTCTTTGCTTCACTCACACTATTCATTATTTTCAGGCTTCGGATCGCGAAGAAAGAGAGCACCCGGGCCGGAGGCTGGTTTAGCTGGCGAACCATCGGTACGGCATTGGTCTATTCCGGATTACTCATTTTATTCGTGCTGGCCACCAAACTCACGACCAGCGCGAATGCTATCTTCCTGCAGTACACGGCGCCGATCTATGTCTTATTTTTCGAGCCGATCATTTCCAGATCGAAGATCAAACGCGGCGATATAGTTGCGGTACTAATTACGATCTCGGCAATGGGGCTATTCTTCGTCGGGAAGTTCGATACCAGCTCCACCCTCGGCAATACGCTGGCGTTATTAAGTGGTGTTTGTTTCGCTGCTTATGCACTGCTATTAAAACATGAAAAGACCGATGAGCAGATGAGGTGGCAATCGGTTATCGTCGGTCATGGTATAATCGTACTGCTGATGCTGATACTTTGGGGAATGGGAGTAACGAATCCTGTTCCTCATGCTGCAAAGGAGCTGTTCGAACTGGCATATCTCGGTATTTTCCAGATCGGCGTTGCGTATGCCTTATTCACAACGGGCATTCATTACATTCGGGCGCTCGATGCTTTGCTTTTATCGATGATCGAGCCGGTGCTCAATCCGGTATGGGTGTTCATCGGTATCGGCGAAACACCGACGTTCTGGGCAATCGTCGGCGGAGCCATTATCCTTACCGTCTCGGCCGTAAGAACCTATCGTGAAGGCAAAGCGGATTTAGTACCCGCCGAATAACTGAATAACATAGTAAGCTCCGCCTGCAATAGCAGCCGAAGCGGGGATTGTTAGTACCCACGCCCACACAATTCTTGTAGCAACTCCCCAGCGAACCGCCGAAGCGCGCTTCAACGATCCTACGCCAACAATAGCACCGGTGATCGTATGAGTGGTAGAGACCGGAATACCGGCAGCAGCCGAACCAAGTAACGTAACGGCGGCGGCAGTCTCTGCCGAAAATCCGCCGATCGGCTTTAGCGCAGTGATCTTCATTCCCATCGTTTTAACGATACGCCAGCCTCCGGAAAGCGTACCGAGACCGATCGCAGCATGAGCGGCCAGGATAACCCACATCGGAATATCGAAGGTTGGAATCAGCTTATTCGCAAAGAGCACTCCGGCAATAATGCCCATCGTTTTCTGTGCATCGTTAGTCCCATGGCCAAGGGAATAGGCCGCCGCACTAAAAAGCTGTCCGCGTCGAAACCACTTATCAACCGTGAATGGCGATTGCCTTCTGACAAGATAGGAAACACCGAACATCAGAAAGAACCCAAGCACCATTCCGATAAGCGGCGATAGGACGATAAAGAGCAAGGTCTTTATCCAACCTGACGCTATGACCACACTCAACGTCCCACTCTTAGCAACTGCTGCACCGGCATAGGCGCCAATGAGTGCATGGGAAGAGCTTGTTGGCAAGCCGAGCCACCAGGTAATAAGATCCCAGGCAATAGCGCCGATAAGCCCTGCGAGGATCACGTACGAGGTAACGACCGATATATCGATCATACCGGATCCGATCGTCTTTGCAACACCCGTTCCAAACCCAAAGGCTGCAACGAAGTTAAAGAATGCTGCCCATAGCACTGCCTGCCCCGGGGTTAAGACTCTCGTCGATACAACTGTTGCGATCGAATTAGCTGCATCGTGAAAGCCATTGATATAATCGAAGATCAGCGCGATCGCGATTACGATAATTACTAACGTCATACTGCTCGCTTCTGCTTAGGCGTACTTAATGACGACACTTTCGATCAGGTTGGCGACATGCTCGCACCGATCGATCGCCTCTTCGATATCGCTGAGGATCTCCTTGAGCTTGATAAGCATGATCGGGTCTTTTTGTTCGCGAAAGAGACGGGCAATGGCATTATGATAAATATCGTCGCCGGCATTTTCACACGTATTGACGTGCTCGCAAAGCGTTTTGATGCGGGCGACGTGCTCGGTCTTCAACCCACTTAACATGGGTACTGCTTCGCTGAGATCTTTTACCGCACTGCAGAGCGTATCGGAAAGATCGCGGAATTCGTTCGGGAAGACGGTGACTTCATATAAAACGGTTCGAAGCGCCACATCCTCCATGAGGTCGAGGATGTCGTCGAGCCGGGCCGCAAGAGCGTGGATATCTTCGCGGTCGATGGGGGTAATAAACGTCTGGGAGACGTCATTAAAAATGTCATGGGTGATCAGATCGCCGCGGTGTTCGGCATCTTCGATCTGGGAGATAAGGATCTTACGCTCCGATTCGCTTGAGGCATCGAGCAGTTTTCGCAGATTCTGCGCTGCCGATTCAATATTACCTACATTCGCGGTAAAGAGATCGAAAAAACGGTTCTCTTTCGGTAATAGCCTGCTCAGGAACGATACAAAGCCCATAAGTTAAATAATAAATACGAAATTATTATGGCAAAATTATGAAAATTTTACCTACTTATGGGCAGAAACTATAAAAAGGCGGTTTTGACCGTCAGTCTTCTTTGGAAAGGATCGATTCCGTTGATTGGTGCTTAAGCATTTTTGCCTCGACGATAAAAATAACGTCTTCGGCAATATTGGTCGCATGGTCAGCCAGACGCTCGACATGGCGAAGCAGACCCATTGCATGGGCAGCCGGCTCGATCTGAAGCGGATCGCGCTTCATTTCATCGATCAGAATATCGAAAGCCCGGTGGGCAGCTTTATCGATGGCATCTTCGCGGTCGAACAGTGTGCGGGCAAGATTTGCATCGTTATTAATAAAGGCATCAAAGGCGAGTCGCGAAGTGCGATGGGCTTCTTCGATCATCGTCTTTAAGCCGGTACGTTCGAGCATATCGATCTGGCCTTCGAGCGCTTCGGTGCGCTCGGCAATGTTGACGGCAATATCGCCAATGCGCTCGAATTCGGAGTCGATCCGCATGGCGGCGATAAGCTTGCGAAGATCGGTTGCTACCGGCTGGGTGAGCGCGAGAATACGCTGGCAAAGGGCATCGACCATCAGATCGTATTCGTTGACGCGCGTTTCCCGTTTAATGACAAAGCGGGCCGATTCATGATCGCCCGTCAGTACGGCACGCGAAGCAAGTTCGATTTGCTCATCGACAAGCGATCCCATCCTGATAAGCAGGGCACGAAGCTTATCGAGTTCATCCTCAAAATGGCGGTGGACCCGTGAGGCGGCGGCTTGAAATTCTCCGATACTATCTATACTCATGGTGGTTTATCTCCTACAGCTTATCCGAAACGTCCGGTGATGTAATCTTCGGTTTGTTTTTTTACAGGTTTGGTGAACATATCGCGGGTATCGCCGGCTTCGATGAGTTCGCCAAGATAGAAAAAGGCGGTGACATCGCTTACACGGGCGGCCTGCTGCATATTATGTGTTACGATAGCGATCGTATAATTATGCTTGAGTTCGAAAATAAGCTCTTCGATCTTTGCCGTGCTGATCGGGTCGAGAGCGCTGGCCGGCTCATCCATTAATAATACTTCCGGGCTCGTTGCGAGGGCACGCGCTATACAAAGACGCTGCTGCTGGCCGCCGGAAAGCCCAAGGGCCGAGTGGTGCAGGCGGTCTTTTACTTCTTCCCACAGTGCCGATTGCTGCAAACTGCGCTCGACGAGTTCATTAAGCGTCTGCTTATTTTTCTCCCCCAAAATTTTCGGGCCATAGGCAACATTCTCCCAGATCGACTTCGGAAACGGGTTCGATTTCTGGAAGACCATCCCGACGCGTTTGCGAAGCTCGACGACATCAAGGCGAGAATCGTAGATATTCACCCCATCGATAACTGCATCGCCGGTGATCTTGCAGCCGACGATCGTATCGTTCATGCGATTGAGTGTGCGAAGGTATGTCGATTTTCCACATCCCGAAGGGCCAATGAATGCCGTGACGCGGTTCGTTGGGATATCGAGCGTTATATCGCGCAAGGCATGCTTTTCCCCATAAAAGAGGTTAAGGTTTTTTGTCGAGACTTTTACCGAGTGGTACATATTGCTTTGTTCATGGCTCGTAACCGGTGCCACTTTATCAACGCGCACCTGAGGCGTTTGTTCCTGAGCTACTGGTTCTAACATCTCTTCCTATCTCCTATCCTAATTGTTGCTTGTTTCTTAAGCGCGACCGTAAGATCACCGCAACCAAATTCAGCGAGAACGTCAATGCCAGAAGCACCAGCGTCGTCGCATATTGCAGTGGTATGGTTTTATCGACATTTGCCGACTGAGTAGCCAATACATAAATATGATACCCAAGATGCATAAACTGATGAGAGAGCGACGAGGGTATCTGGGGTAAAAAGAAGGCCGCTCCGGTAAAGAGGATCGGCGCGACTTCACCGGCGCCGCGGCTGATTGCCAGGATCATGCCGGTAAGAATGCCGGACATCGAGCTTGGCAATACGATCTTGCGAATCGTCTGCAATCTGGTTGCCCCGAGAGCAAGTGAAGCATCTCGCCACTCTCTCGGTACATTGCGAATTGCTTCTTCGACCGAGACGATCACGACCGGCATGGTTAGCAAGCCCATCGTCATCGAAGCCCAGAGAATATTCGGCTGCCCCCAGACAAGGGTGCCGGGATTAGCAATCGAATCGATTCCTTTGCCAACGAACTGCACAAAGAAACCGAGACCGAATAACCCGAAGACGATCGAAGGGATACTGGCAAGCGTATTGACAGCGAATCTGATAGCCCGGGCAAAGATCGAAGTTGGCTTTGCATATTCGGAAAGATAGATCGCCGTGATCGTACCGAGCGGTACTGCCATCAGCGACATCAATAAGGTCATTAGTACCGTACCGATGATAGCCGGATAGATACCACCTTCCATCATACCTTCCTTCGGAGCTTCCGTCAGAAATTCCCAGGTAAGATGATCCCATCCTCCGATAACGACCGTTACGATGATCGTAATGACGATCGCAACAATAATAAGTGCAGCAGCACCGGTCAATCCTCCGGAAAGACCGCCAAGCAGCCGTCGCTTCAGCGAGGCGCTTGCCAACAGGCTGTTATCGGCCCTGGATGCGTTTAATGAGACGCTTACGGACATAGAATTCTACCAGTGCATTAAGTAAGAATGTGAAGACGAATAGCAACGCACCAATTAAGAAAAGAATGGTGTAGTGCTGATCGCCAAAAACTACTTCCGCCATTTCCGCGCCGATCGTTGCAGCGAAGGTGCGGACGGGCTCGAAAGGGTTTGCACTTGAAAGCGAAGCATTACCGGTTGCCATCAGGGCGATCATCGTTTCGCCGAACGCACGGCCAAAGCCCAGAATGATCGCAGCAAAGACACCGGGTATCGCTGATGGTAATACGACACGAAAAGCTGTTTGCCACTTTGTAGCTCCAAGCGCCGTACTGGCATCGCGTAATTGCTGAGGCACTGCCGTTAAGGCATCTTCGCTGATGGTATAAATGATCGGGATAATGGCAAAGCTCATCGCAATACCACCGACAAAAGCATTGAGCCGGAATTGGTATCCGAAGATACTTTGCAAAACCGTTGCCATGACGATGAGTGCAAAGAAGCCGACGACAACACTTGGAAGGCCGGCCAGGAGTTCGATGATCGGCTTCAGTGTCTCGCGAGCCCATTTCGGGGCAAAGGTACTCGTGAAGATCGCAGCAAGAATAGCAAGGGGCGCTCCGAAGAGGATAGAAAGCAATGTTACTTTGAGCGTACCAATAAATAAGGGTACGAATCCGAATTTCGGGACGGTAGAAACGGGCTGCCAATTAGTGCCAAAAAATAGCGAGGAGAAATCGGTCGCATGAGCACGTTCAGTGGAATCGCGTTTCTCTTTTGCAGCAGCGCTATCGGCTTCTGCTTTCGATGCAAGAAGGCTCGCCGAATCTATTGCGGCAACTACCGGCGTGGACGAGACGCTATCCTTGCGAACCACTGCCGTCGATTTTTGTCCGGGAATAGTAGCAACACCTCCCTTTTCATCGGCGAACGGATCATAGACTTCCTGCTCCACTTTGCCATCGCCGGTTGTCGTAAAGACTTTGCCTTTCTTTGGCTCATTCGATGCGGTAGGTTTAGCTTTAGCAGTAGTATCTTTTACCGCGGCAAGCGGAGCTGCTTTCTTTGCCGGAGCTTTCTTAACTTCTTCTACTGCTTCCTTCTTTACTTCTTTTTTAGGAGCTTCTTCTTTTTTTGCATTGGGGGTATTATCGGCCGCAGGAGTATCCTCGGCAAACGGGTCGTACACTTCCTGTTCTACCGTGCCACCATTTTTGGTAAGCTCTTTCTTTTTACCGCTTGCATCTATTTTCACGGTAATATCGGTGCCTTTTATACCTTCCTTCGATTTAATAACACCGACGGTTTTCATCGAAGAGAATGCCGTATCTGCTGGAGATACTTTTACAGAAGTATCTGCCTTCGCGGTTGCAGCGACGTGGCTTGAATCGGCAACCGTAACCACTTCCGGTTTCGAGGGTCCGAAAAATACCGGAGAAGCTTCGCGAAAGACGAAGACGAAGATCAGTATGATCGCGGCAAAAGAAACGAACGAAAGGATACGAATCAATGCTTCGATAACCTGTTCGCCGATGCGTTTCTTTTTACCGAGCGTCAGAGGCTTCGGTGGATTGATTGGTGACATTATGATACATCCTTAATATGGTGACTGTAGTAAAAAGTCGTACCCGGAGAGCTTGCCGATCTATGCGGAGTGCTCTCCGGGATACGTATGTCACCACAAAAAAGTTAGCGAACCGGGAAAAACCCTTCGTTCTTTACGACAGCCTGGCCATCCGGTCCGAGGATCCACTTGATGTATTCCTGCAGTGTGCCGGTGGGCTTCTGACGTAAGTAAATGTATAAGAAGCGGGTGATCGGGTAATTACCGGTCTTTACATTTTCTTCGGTTGGCTTATAAGCAGTACCGGAAGCTTCGATCTTCACGGCACATTCTTTAATACCTTTTGCATAGCCGGCACCGCCATATCCGATACCATTCACATCGCGCTTGACGGCGTTCACGACAGCAGCAGTACCCGGAAGGGTCTGCGTGGAGCTGGCATAATCTTCATCGTTGAGTACGCGCTCTTTGAAGAACGAGTAGGTACCCGAGCTATTCTCACGACCGTAAAGAATGATCGGAGCATCGGAGCCGCCAACTTCTTTCCAGTTCTTGATCTGGCCGGTATAGATACCTTTGAGCTGGGCAAAGCTGAGTTCGGTTACCGGATTGCCTTCGTTAAGATACACCGTAAGACCGTCCTTAGCAGTACGAATTTCAATACCGGTCGAGCCATAGCGTTCGCGGAGTTTGAGCTTCTCGGCATCTTTCATCGGGCGCGATGCATCGCAGACATCGATTGTGCCGTTGATAAGAGCGCTGATGCCCGTGCCCGATCCGCCGCCATTCACCTGGATATTGACACCCGGATGTTCCTTCATATACTTTTCAGCCCAGCGCTGAGCGAGCTGAACCATGGTATCCGAGCCTTTGACGGTGATCGTCTCTGCCGGTGCGAAAACGAAGCCAACTGCTGCTGCAAAAAGGGCTGCAACAACGGTCAATTTCGCAATTAAAGAGGTTTTCATATTCTAAATTCCTTTACTTTCAGTTCTTGTATCCTATGATTAAAATTTGTATTGCATACGGAAGGTGAAGCGATCGTCGTGAGCATCGGCAACCGTTGCAACAACCGGGGCAGCAGCAGTACCACCATTTTTGGTGAATTCTTCGGTGGTCGGATGATCCCAGTCAAGCATAAGGCGCATCGAGCCCGAAATAAAGATATTAAGATCGACCGAAATAGTATTGGTAGCAAGGTCTCCACCAAAACCATTGTTTGCCTGAACACCTTTAAGTGTGGTGCCGGTAGTACCGTTAACAGCAAAGATATCGGTACCTTTTACATCCGTATTCGGGTCATACATTTCGTAGCGAAGCGCTAATTGAAGGTTATCGCCAAGGTTCTGTACGAGCATTGCATAGAAGCCCATGACATTTTTGATAACCGTCGAAGCAACCGGTGCTCCGAGCGCATCGGCATCGGCTTTGGAGAATAAGTATGCCGAACCGTAGAAAGGAACATGGCCGGTATAAAGCTCACCCTTGATGATCGAGCCGCCGAAAGGCAGTACCGATAAGTAAACTTGTGCATCGGCACCAAACAGGGAGCGATTTGACTCAAGGAAGGTATTGTTCTGGAGATTAAAGCTATGAGTGGTCTTCGGATTATCACTCTTATGAAGTTGTAAAGCACCGTTAGTACCATCATACTTTGCGACGATATCCGAAGGCTCGGTAATACCACCCATAGAGATAGAGCCACCGATATCGAAGCTCAACTCATCGCTTACCATAAAAGGAATACGCAAATGACCGATGATTTCCTTTGCCGGCTGGCCAATGACAGCGCTGCTTGCAAGAGCAATTTTGCCGGTACCTACACCGCCACTACCGCTCATTGGTGTTCCGCTGTTGAACGTACCACCTGGCAATCCTCCCTGAGTAAATAACTGGAGAGCGCCTTCTTTTGCAACGGCAGTATTCACACTTGCCTGGAATGCAGAATCTGCACCGGCAGCAACGTAAGAATTCTGTCCGATCGGAGCAGAAGTGAAACCAGCTTTATTGTTAGCGCCGGGCAGAAAGCCTGAAGGACCTGTTCCAAAATTGTCTGATCCATTGAAAAGACCAATTTCGAGCAACGGCTTAATATCACCGAAGGTCGGGTTATAAGCAACCTGCAAGCCGAGATCGCGCTCGCCGTTAAAGAAACGGTTTTCAAAAAGCGAACGCTCGGTGACTTCGCGGGCGCTTGAAGAGTAAGCGATTTCATAACCGAAGGGGCGGTTCATTGCACCCATGGTGAAGGTAAGGTCTTTTGTAGCATACCAATCGGCGAAGACTTCTTTCATTACAAGGCCGTTTTCCGTAATATCCGGATAAACGGTTGCACCGATACTTCCGGCTTTATGAACGAATTTAACGCGGCCACGACGAATACTAAAGGCGTTTCTGTTATTAGCAGCCGAAGCAAGAGAATCGCCATCCTGCCACTGCCACTGTGGCTGGACATATCCGCTGATCTTCAGCTTCGTAAGGCTATTCACAGTGTTTTCAAGTTCGGTTACGCGGTCAGCGACACCATCGACTTTACCGGAAAGCTCCGATACTTTTTCGTCGGCGGTTTGCGCCAGCGCCGTGCCTTGGCAGGCGACAACGAGGAGAGTCAAGAACGAAAGGGTCGTTCTAAGTTTCTTTGATAGCATTGGTTTTTAAGCGTGAAAAAATAGATAATCGGATGCAAAATTACCCGATGCACATTAGATAAGTGTTACTGTAAAATTACCAAATTATTAAGTAGATAAAAATCCTGTAATATATTGATAATTATAAATCTAACGGGCCTGCCTGTGTATCGGAAATGACTTGTATTTTCGAAATATCTCTGATAAATACAGTGCGGACAGCATGATCGTGGAGCTCATATCCCGTCCACGATTTGGAATCCCCGGTAATACCTATAGCATTATCGACCTTGATACCCTGTAAATAAAACGTGTACACTTCTCCGTAGATCGTCGTTGCTTCGAGTTTCGTTTTAGGGGTCACCGCAAGACGATACATTTTGCCGTCTTCACCAAGAACAGTGATCTTTGTTACGACATTATCCTGATAATCCCACTTGATCTTTTCGGCAGGAAACCGCTTTTGCATGTCAGCATCGGGCAGCCCATACGTGTATAAATGCTGGCAGGAGCCAAGCAGCAAGGCAAGAACTACAACGATAGCAGCATTTTTTTTCACTTCTGCATACTACAGCGGAAAGCTCGCCTATGTTCCGTTGGTAATAATTTCTTAATATTTCGGTTATGCGGAGGCCTCCCTCAAGAGTTGCAGAAAGTTAATGATTCGGAGGAAATTTCCCTTTCCAACACGTTGTTTTCCTGAGCTACGCCGAATTACGGTTTGGCAATACTTTACCTTGCACGCTTCATGGCCAAGAAAAAGCTCTCAACCGAAGAAATAGATTGGATCGCCGTTGCCCGTACGGTTCTCACCTCCCGGGCTATTGACCGCATCGAAGAAACCGAGCTCGTCCCGGCCGGCCTGGTAACCTATCAGTTTTCCGCCCGTGGCCACGATATGATCCAGGCCATTCTTTCCGATAGGCTTTCGCATCCGCATGACGGAGCCACTGTCTATTATCGTTCGCGTCCGTTCGTACTTGGGCAGGGACTTACCGCCGAAGAATCGATGGCCGCTTCGATGGCCCGCTCCGGTGGCGTACATGGCGGCCGCGACATCGGCGTCGTACATTTTCTGCGCTCACGCGGAAAGGCAACAGTACTTCCGGCTTCCGGTGATGTCGGTGCACAGTATTCGCCGGCTATCGGCTGGGCGCAATCGGTCCAGTACTATGCTAATGAATTAAAGGACGAATCATATCAAGGAGCAATCGCCGTAGCGCTTGGCGGCGATGGTTCGGTAGCTGCCAATGGATTCTGGGCTGCACTCAATGTAGCTACGACGCAAAAGCTTCCGCTGCTATTCTTCATTGAGAATAACGGCTATGGTATTTCCGTCACCGGAGATTTCCAAACTCCCGGAGCGAATATTGCAAAGAATCTTGCTTCCTTCGGTAATTTAAAAATATGGGATGGCGATGGTACCGATCCGCAAAAAGCTTCTGCTCTGATCAATGAGGCAGTAGAGTACGTGCGTCAGTGGAAGGGACCAGGATTAATTCATTTGACGGTACCGCGTCTTGAAGGTCATTCCTTCGTCGATACTCAAAGTTATAAGCCGAAAGAATTACTGGAGAAAGAGCGCGCCAGCGATCCGCTCGAAAAGCTGAAGAAGTATATGATCGGCAAGGCGCTCAGCGCCAAGCAATGGGAGGATCTGGAAAGACAGGTAGAGCAAGAAGTAAATGCTGCTCGTGACAAAGCAAAGGCTTCTCCAGCCCCGGATGTATCGACGGTTACCGAGCATGTCTTCTCTTCCAATAAAGTAACGATCGTTACGACCAAAGAAGAAGGCGTCCGTATGAACATGCAGGATGCTGTTCGTAAAACGCTGGAAGTTGAACTGGCAAGGAATCCGAAGCTGCTTATTTTTGGTGAAGATGTCGGCGCAAAAGGTGGCGTCCATGGTGCTACCGTTGACTTACAAGTAAAGTTTGGTAAAGAGCGTGTCTTCGATACTTCGCTTTCTGAAGAAGGTATTATCGGTCGTTCGGTAGGTATGGCGTTTGCAGGATTGAAGCCAGTACCGGAAATTCAATTTAGAAAATACGCCGATCCGGCAACCGAGCAGATCAATGATGCCGGTACGGTACGCTGGCGTACGAAATCACAATTCACGGCAGGAATGGTAATTCGTATTCCGGCAGGCTTTGCAAAAAAGACGGGCGATCCCTGGCACTCGGTATCGGGTGAAGCGGCCTTCGCTCATCAGATCGGTTGGTGCATTGCTTTCCCATCGAATGCGGAAGATGCCGTCGGTTTATTACGCACCGCGCTTCGCAGTGATGACCCCACATTCTTCTTCGAACACCGTGCACTGCTCGATACGCCGCAAGGCCGTACTCCTTACCCCGGCGACGAATTCATGGTGCCGTTTGGCAAAGCTCGTGTAGTAAAAGAAGGCCGTGATGCAACGATCGTTACCTGGGGCGCAATGGTATCACGCTCGGTTGAAGCCGTAGAAGCGCTCGGCGCTTCAGTTGAAATTCTCGATCTTCGTACCATCGTGCCGTGGGATAAAGAAGCGGTATTAGCATCAGTTCGCAAGACCAATCGCGTGATCGTTATCTGTGAAGACAACTGGACGGCAAACTTCGCGGCCGAAGTCTGCTCCACGATTATGCAGGAAGTTTTCGATTCGCTCGATGCACCGGTCGAACGTCTTTCTACAATCGATGTACCAATCCCTTACAATGTCGGCCTAATGGATGCCGTGCTTCCGGGAGTCGATATGATCCGCACTGCTGTTTCAAAATTGCTTGCATATTAAATTCTCAAACCACCCATGGATAGACTCGTAGCCATCAATTCAGTCGAAGATATTTTTCCGCAGTATCGCAATACGCCGATTGGCAAGTTGCTCGAGTATCACGATCTTAATCGCGATCTCGATCCCATAACTGCGCCGCAATTACTTATCGGTATGTGCATGGATAACCGCAAGCACTTGCGTATCCCTGATAACTTCTCGTATATCATCCGTACCGGCGGCGCGAATCTGCGCTATAGCGAATTCAAAGTATCGTATGCATTAGCAGTCGGCAATGTACATCACATCGCTCTTATCGGCCATACCAATTGCGGCATGGTGCATTTGGTCGATAGGAAAGAAGCGTTCATTAAGGGCCTTATCGAATCGGCCGGATGGGATCGTGCCCATGCCGAAGCGCACTTCGATCAATACGCACCGATGTTCGAGATCGGTAATGAAATAGATTTCGTCCTTTCCGAAGCCAAGCGCTTGCGTACGCAATACCCTAAGATCATGGTTGCTCCGATGATCTACAGAGTCGAAGATAATCGCATCTACCTTGTCAAAGAATCGGCCGAGTGATCAGACGCTTCCGAGGTATTCGAACTGGTACGTTTCGGAGATTCTGAATACCTGAATGGCTCCGGAACAATCTTTGAAATAGAAGATCGTAGATGGTGAAGCCTTTCCATCGAGGCCAACTCCATCTATGACTCCGTACTTATTAAGCGCCTGCGCTTTTACGATCTGCTTCACATGATCGTCGGCAAGCTTTTTTGCCGCGACCTCTAATTGCCCCTGCATCCAGCCATAGAAAGCACCCGCACCAATATTTATACCGGCGCTTGCCAATCCATTAGCAATTCCAACAGCAATACTTTCTCCTTTTGCCATTGCCTCGGCAACAGCGGAAGTTACTTCACCAATGTTCTCGGCAACATCAGTGATCAGATCGAGATCGGATGAAGAAACATTGGATTGCGGATTCGCTTTGATCCAGGCTTGAAAGGCATGAAGAGCATTGGTATCCTGAACTATGCATAGCGCCACATCTTCCGGAATACCGATCTTGGAAAGAGCCGCTGCCATTTTTTGCAGCACTGCCCGGTGAGCTGCGGCCAGAGCAGCCTTCTTCTGCTGTTGTTCTTTCAGGTGTTGTTGGTACTCCTGCTGCCTTATACGTGCAAACCGCTCCTCCTCTTGCTGGCTGACTGTTGCAACCGCCGCTCTGGCAGTCCGGGCATAATAGGCAAGCTGGGTCACCCAATTATCGCACGATTGGCAAATGCTCAACCCTCTAAGCCAGGAAGGATCGCCGCCGGAATTCTTTGCTATGGCATCATCGAGGCTTTTTTGCATCGACTGCCGCATCTTTATAACCCGGCCGATGGAATTCTGTAAAGTGGTGATCGCCTCGGCGATCCTGTAATCGTTACGTCCGATATTTTTTAAGGAATCGAGAAGCTGACGCATCGAATCGATCGAAGCATCGAGATGACGCAGGCATTCTTTAGAGGATGTAACGATCTGTTCGAGGCGCTCGGTCTCTTCGGTCTGTTCGTGTAAAAGTTCGGAGCATTCTTTGGTGAGACGGTCTATCGTCGAGCGATGAGATTCAGCATCCGAGATGGCATGAGAAAGAGCATTGCTGAAATTGAATTTCATAAGTACCGATTCAACAATCGAAAGCGAGTCGGAGATAGCTCTATATACTTTATACGCCTTTGCCGCTTCCTGCTCCATGCTATCGGCAATTCTTCTATATTCAAAGCCGCCATCGGCTGAGGCAATGTACTTTCCGAAAAACTTTCTTTGCAAAAATTGATACGCCTGCTCCAGTGAATCGAAACGTTTACGTTGCTGCTTCAGGCTATCGATGCGGTGTTGCAGCGAATCGCGATACGCCGTAAAATGCTGAATATTTTGTTCATCGGTCTGAAGATCTTTTTTATATTCTTCAATCTGAGTTTTAATCTTATCGCAGGGCCCGGGCTCAGTATTCCCATCGGCAATCGTAACCGTTGAAGGAAGTGAGGCGAGGCGTTCACCTTCGGGTGTGATAAGGGTTACTTTCCAGATATAGGTTTTAGTAGGCGAAGGGATGATGCCCGTAATATTCGTCGTCGGCAGTGTCATCGAAGGTGCAGTCGTTTGCTCGCGCAACGCAATGCCGCTCGAGGAGAATTGGGCCGTAGAAGTTTGCCCGGGTATTATGGGGATGATCTCAAACTCATAGCGGTTCGCTCCGCTCATCGAGGGAGCGGCCATCCAGGTAAAGGTGATCGCTCCAATGCTGGTAGTATCTCCATTGGCAGGGGTGATAAGTATCGGGGCGGTAGCAGCTATGATCTTCGTGACGGCACAATCGCTTGAAAGCAAAGTAGTGCCGGTAGAAGGTGTGCTGCCCACTACCTGCACCGAGGCGCAGATCGTATAGATACCATCCGGCAGTGTTCCGCTTCGCTGGGTTGTGGATGCCGTTGCGCCGAAGAACTCGATAGCAGAAAATTGGATCGCATCACTTCCGTGGATAATAGTGCTTCCGGGCTGAAGTGTAATGACGACCCCGGCATTATCCCGAACTTTGGCAATGAGTTCACCATCTCGGGTAAGCGTGGCGCCTATCCTTGCCGATATAGAATGAGTAGTAGGGTTCAAAAGCGAAAGGGTGATCGCGGCAGGGTCGCTTTGCCAATCGGAGAGATGGTTACTTACAGTCGGTGCAACGATTACATGAATTGCCGGCTGCTGGGCCCGGCTTCGCTGGCCGACCAAAAACAGTACGGCCAGCAAGATGAGATGGATAGTGTATTTCATAGCGATAGTGAATTTAATACCGTATAAACGTCCGAACTCTCATTGATGTGACTTTCATCGGTATCGAAGCGTTATACCGCTATTGTAATGGAGTTAGCATCATTGTTTTTTGAGGAGAAAATATGAAGATCGCAGTATTCGGTACGGGGATGGTAGGTAATACGATCGGCTCTAAATTAGTGAGCCTCGGTCATGAAGTAATGATGGGTTCGCGCACGGCAACAAATGAAAAAGCGGCGGCCTGGGTTGCTGCCAATGGGGCCAATGCTTCGGCAGGTACGTATTCCGATGCCGCTGCTTATGGTGAGATCGTGTTCAATTGTACGAACGGCGCCGGCTCGCTCGATGCCCTTCGTGCGGCCAGTGCTTCGAATCTCAGCGGTAAGATCATCGTCGATATTTCTAATCCGCTTGATTTTTCTAAGGGTATGCCACCTTCGTTGTTTGTCTGCAATACCGATTCACTTGCCGAGCAAATCCAGAAGGAATTTCCAAGTGCAAAAGTCGTGAAGACACTTAATACCGTCAATTGTAATCTCATGGTCAATCCTTCATTGGTTAAGGGCGATCATGATATGATGTATTGCGGTAACGATGCCGATGCAAAAGCGCAGGTAAAAGAAATCCTTACCGGCTGGTTCGGCTGGAAGCACACCCTCGATCTTGGTGATCTCACTGGCGCTCGTGGGATGGAGATGTGGCTGCCGTTATGGTTAAAGCTATGGGGAGCAGTCGGTAGTCCGAACTTCAATTTGCATATTGCAAAATAAGCTACGGATTTCGCTCATAGATCTCAAAGACGCCTTCGGTACTTATATAATGGTACTGCTCTCTGAAGTGATTATCTGCCTGCAGTTGCGTATTATAATTATCCGTTGAAGATGCAGCTAGTGTTGCCGCTTCATTACAACTGGCGCTAAGCAGCAGCACATAATTAGGACGTTTATCTATAACATATTCTGCATCGAATGTTTTGCCGGCCTTTCGGTCGCGGGCGATCTTTTTATCCATTAGTCCATTTAGATCGAGTAACCTAATCGAAGGATTTCGAAAACCGATCAACCCTGCCTCACCGGTTGCCACCACCGCTGTATCATGGATATGCTCTTTTACCCAGCTTGCAGCAGCTTCATGATCGATCGTCGAATGACCGATGATCCTCGAGAATCCTGTTTCCATTGATAGGTGCTGACCGCGAAGCGTTACCCGTTCGATAAAAATAGTACAGAGGGAAAGAAACACACAGATAGTCATGGCAAGCACGGGCCGTGCAAAGAACCTTGTCCCGCCCCGAAACCTGAAAAAGAAGGAGCGAAGCCCGATAGTACTAAGTATAATGAGTATCGGGGCAATAGGAATAAGAAAGCGAAAGCCCGGCATCCAATCGCCACTCGAGTAGATAGTAAATACCGAAGCGGTACCAATGAATAATAAGCAGCTCACCAAAAAGCGGTGTCGATAGGTCGGCTCCGTAAATGAGAACGGTATCACAAATAATAATGGCCCGCATAAGCCACCAAAACAGGCAAGCAAATACTTGAATCCTAAGATATAGGCTTTTATACCGCCGCCTGTTTTGGCGTAGAACGTATTAGGCAACAGATCGTGGTAGAGCGACCATCTCCAGGTAATAAGTATTACCATAAGCAATAGATACGGGAGGAAGCAGTATCGTATCATTCTCAGTTTTTTTCCTGAAAGAATAAAGAGATATGCCATAATGATGAGAGCAAATAGGGGCGCTTCGGGACGAACATAAGATGCGAGACCAAAAAATACTGCGAGGGAAAGATAATAACCGGGAGGAACAAGTTCTTTCGTTACTAATTGTTCGAGGATATAAGCGATCGATAAATAGAAGAAGGCGACCATTGTCATTTCCAATGCTCCGCAGCTCCAGAGGATAAAGGCCGAGCACGAAGAGAGCGAGAGCACGGCAAGGGAGGCGTAAACCGTCTGATATAGGTCGCCGCGAAATAACCTTCTTGTGAAGATGAATAGTAGTACAATAGTCGCTAATCCAAAGAAATAGCTAAGGCCTTTTGCAGCCCAGAGCAGCCCTGCCTCACTTCGGGCGAGACCGGTATATTTTATTGCGGCGATCAATACTACCCACAAGGGATCGGAAAAACCTTCCACATATTCACCCGCATTATAGACAAACCCATTTCCCGAGGCGACATTATCGGCTACCCGCAGGGAAATAAAAATATCGTCAACTCCGAAGTTTATATAGTCGATCGTTTGTATCACGATCAATACACTGCTTAACCCCAGAAGAAGGACGACAAGCACGGACCGAGCCTTCCATTGAACCTTCATAGTGAATTCTGATTATCGTCTTAACACACTACTGGAGCAACCCAGGCTCATTCGGAAAGTTGTCGATCAGTCCAGGTCATTAATCTATCCCCATAGTATTCTATGATGTCCCAAAGATAAGTTTTCCCTTCGCGGAGAAAATATCGTATTTTTGAGATCTGTTAACAAGCACCTCACTCAACGATGAAACGCTCTGCCCTTGCTCTGTTTCTGTTACTGCCGCTGGTTGTCTTCGCTCAGCATAATGACGAAGCCACCGACCGCACCGAAAAATACTTCGATCATATTCGTTCGACCGAATCCGAATTGACCACTTTCTTTCAGGCGATGCCGAAAGGCGGCGACCTGCATAATCACTTCACGGGCGCCATTTTCCCTGAAGAATATTATGATATTGCCCGCGATAGCGGCTTCTATGTGAATCTAAATACTTTTTCTCTGTATGCTCCGCAGACCAACTCCTACGACCCCGGTGTCGTAAAAATTAAAACCTATACCGGGCCGGTCGATATTCGCACTAACCTTATCGAGAACTGGTCGATCAGGAATTATACATCCTCCGAAGGCGCTCCGGACGATTTTTTCTTTTCGACATTCGGCAAATTCGGCGCCCTCGTGCCTGGAAACGAGACCAAGTATTTGATGAACCTAAAGAAGCGCTATATCTCCGAGAATATTCAGTATCTCGAAACGATGTTCCTTCGGGCTACTTACGATCATACTAATAAAGCGCTCGTCGGATATTTAAGCAGCAAGGATGCCGATCTCGAAAAGATTCAGGCCGTTCATGATAAAGCAGCGCTTTATAAAGTACTCGATGAGATCTATTCCGAACTTACAACAAAGTACTCTTTTACCGATGTGGCAAATTCCTTTTCACAAAATGTAAAAAGCTTGTATGCGAAGTCGGCTCTGCCGAATGGCGCCGATAGCGCACTCGAGCTTCGCTTCCTCAATTACTGCTCGCGTACTTTGCCGCCTTCCGATGTGTTCGGCCAGCTAGTACTGAGCTTTCTTTCCTGTGATAATGAGCTTATCGTTGGCGTAAATATTGTGGCGCCGGAAAATAACCCGACCTCGATGCAGGATTACTGGCTGCATACCATGTACTTTGCTTATCTGCACGAGAAATTCCCGCAGGTAAAATATTCTATGCATGCCGGAGAGCTGACAATGAATCAGGTGAAGCCGGAAGACCTGCATTGGCATATCCGCCAGGCAGTGCTTGAAGCCGGGGCGAACCGCATCGGTCATGGAGTCGATCTTCCTTTTGAGCGCGATTGCCTCGCACTACTCGATACAATGGCCGCGCGAAAAACCGCCATTGAGATCAATCTTACCTCTAATGAATTTATTCTTGGTGTAAAAGATGGCTTTCACCCCTTCCCGCTGTATTTCAGCCACCATGTACCTATTGTTATCAGCACCGATGATGCCGGTATCCTCAGAACTAATCATACCGATCAATTCGTCCTACTTGCAAAAAGGTATTCCGAGGTGAAGTATAAGGATATTAAGCAGTTCGTCTACAATAGTATCGACTACAGTTTCATGCCCGATGCGAAAAAGAAGACGCTGCATACAAAGCTCGATCAGAAATTCACGGCCTTCGAAAAACAATTCTGACCGTAAATAAAAAGAGCCGCTTGTAGCGGCTCTTTTATTATTCAACCTATCGTCACGGTCTGAAATCCATCTTGCCATTTAGAGCAAGAATGAATTCTGTTAATAGATTCACACAATGATCGATGTCATTTAAGTCCAGCACTTCGACCGAGGAGTGCAGGTAGCGGGTCGCCGGGCTCAGGACATTGATCGGAATACCGGAGCGGGCCTGGCTGATGGGGTCGGCATCGGTTGAAGTATGGCCGTTATCGACCTCGACCTGATACGGAATATTTTTATCGACGGCCGTCTTAATCATGAGGTCGCTGATCTTGCGATTATTACGAATACCGCGTGAGATCACTGCACCTTTGGAAACATCGACCTGTCCCCATAATTCTTTCGAGATACCGGGAGAATCCGTAGCAGGAGTAACATCGAGTGCTACGGCAAGTGTGGGGTTCAAGTGATACCCCGCCTGACCGGCACCCCAGACCCCTGTCTCTTCCTGAATGGAGCTTACACCATAGACGGTAGCCTTAAGTTCATTACGGCGGCCATGTAAATTCTTCAATACTTCGGCTACGATATAAATGCCAATTCTATTGTCGAAACAGCGGGCGGTGGCACGGGTATCGATGAGGCGGTTATACCCTTCGCCATAGATCGCCACATCACCGATAGCAACATACTTCTCGGCTTCTTCTCTGTTGGTTGCACCAATATCGATCCAGACATCGGTATAGGTGATCTTCTTTGCGCCGCTATCGTCCTTCATGTGATGCGGGGCTGTGCGGCCGACAACTCCGTGCACTACTCCACCGGTCTTCGAGGAGAAGATACGTACTCGGTGAGATGGTAGAATTGCCGGATCGACACCACCTACGCGAGAGACATACAAAAATCCGTCGGAATTGATATAGCGGATGACAAGGCCGATCTCATCGGCATGACCGACGATCAGAATAGAAATATCTTCCGTGCCTTTGAGCGTTGCAATGTTATTGCCGTGACCAATGACCTCGATCGAATCCGAGTACGGCTTAACGGCATCGCGCCAGAGGCTCTGCACATTCTCTTCGTAGTTCGAGACACCCGGCGTTTCAATAAGTTTTTGTAGGAATTGCTCCTGTGATTGATTCATCTATTGTTCTCATAAAAATGTATCGCATGGTTAACGCTCGTTTACCGAGAGAGTTTCCCCCGCAATTTCCCAGAACTTGTAGATGGTAACAGAGGGATTGCTATCGCGTATGTTTGTAGAGACGACCATGAGAACATTTTCTATTTTTATCGGCGCGCTGCTCTGCAGCCTCGTTCTTCCGTTACGCGATACGCTTTGTTTTTCAACTCCTGACCCGACCCATTTCCGTCTGCTGCTGACAACCGATTCCAATGCCGGCGGGCGCCACCTCGATGTCTGGACCGTACTTCCACAAGCGAACGATCCTAAACATCCGAACCTTGCTTTTATTAATGCGAAGGTGTATATCGATGGAATAGCTTTACCGGTCAATGATGGTACGGGCGGGCAGGTTAATTTTAAGGATGGGCATGTACCGGATTCGGTCACTATTCTTGTCGTTCAGGGAAAAGATTCTGCGTTGTTCAGGCTTCCTATCCCCCATTCGATGATGGAGCTGCGGCCGGTAGTTCATCGGTCTTCGATCGCTACCTACATCAATATCATTCAGCGACAACTCGGGCCGAGCGATGAAGCCGACGTCTTTTTTTCCATTCCCCCGGATGATAAAAATCCCCATCTTCCGGCACGATTGAAAGCTACCCGGCACTCGGTAGAACTTGCTCCGAGCAGAGGAACACCCGGCGATATCCATTCCGAATTCTATGCCGTCCCGGCAAAACTCGATACGGGATCATATCTTTTACAAATTACGGTCGATAATGGAATAACGGCCATTTCCCCTTTTAGATCTTCCGTTAAAAAGGAGCGGCAGCCGGTGTTCGAATCAGTGGCTATAACCCATACAGAAAAAACTATTACTCTTGTAGATCCCTAACACAGCTCCATAGAGAGCATCAGCGCGTTCTAAAGCATTGTACATTGTAAGCCTTATCGCTTTTCAAAATTCAGCGACGCAGAGTTCATGCAATAGCGAAGGCCGGTCGGCTTTGGACCGTCATCGAAGACATGACCAAGGTGAGCGCCGCAATTCGAGCACACTACTTCCGTACGCTCCATACCATAGCTGTTATCCGATCTATTGACTACCGCTTTTTCATTGATAGGTTTATAAAAACTCGGCCAGCCGGTCCCGGATTCGAACTTCGTTTTTGAATCGAAGAGCTTCTGCCCGCAGACAATACATGTGTACGTACCGTCTTCATGATTATCCCAGTACTTGCCGGTATACGCTCGCTCGGTGCCTTGCTCCTGGGTAACGTTATATTGTTCGGGTGTGAGGCGTTTACGTAGTTCGCTTTGGCTGAAGGTTTTGCGCGGCCTGAACTTCATCGAATCGGCAGTACTATTTCCTGCAGTAGATTTTCCGCAGGAAGAGGATGATCCAAGTACGGCAATCAAACCGATGATAATGAGTAATACGCGAGTCGCTTTCATATTCTTATTAATTTTGTAGTAGATACAACGTCTTATCGTTGCCAGATTTAATAGTACGAGCAGTTATGAAAACAGTTGCAGTCATTCTCTCAGGATGCGGCTACCTCGATGGAGCCGAGATCCGCGAATCCGTCGCCACCTTATTGGCGCTTGCCAAACGCAAAGCCACGGTGCATATCTTTGCGCCCGATGCACCACAGACCGTTGTTACGAATCACTTAAGTGCGAAAGCTACCCCGGAGACACGTAATATGCTTATCGAAGCAGCCCGCATTGCCCGGGGAAAGATCAGCCCGCTTTCCGAACTTCCCGATCTCGATTACGATGCCATGATCCTGCCCGGCGGCTTTGGGGTTGCAAAAAACCTTTGTACGTTCGCTAACGATGGCGCTGCCGGCAAGATCCTCTTTCCCGAACTCGAACGCGATATAAAGGGAATGTATCAGGATGGCAGGCCGATCGGAGCTATTTGCATTTCTCCCGCTCTTATAGCTCTTGCCCTAAAAGGAGAGAAGCTGGAATTGACCCTTGGCGCCGATAATGGCGCTGCCGACGAAATAAGAAAGCTTGGCCATACCCACATTGTTACTACTCCTTCAGAGATCCATATCGACGAAGCCCACAAGATCGTTACGACCCCGGCTTATATGTATGACGATGCCGCGATCGACGAAGTTTTTACCGGTATCGATGCCCTGGTCGAAGCAGTGCTCTCAATGACGCATTAAAAATTCTTCGAAGTAAATTCGGGAGCGGCAACTTCGATGGGCGGAAGATCGATAAGATCGAACGCATCGATCTTTTCAAGATCGAGTACGCTCGTCCCGTCGTCATCGGTTGAAATAGCCGAGACGAATTTTGCTCCGTAAATAATCTCATTGTGAACGTATGAGCTGCGGGAATAGACCGTCTGCGAATACGTCTCATCGTACGCTTTAATCTGCACCATCACTTCCGAATCTCCGGCGATGATCTCTTCGCGCGTATAACCGAAGAGCGGGCTGGCTTCGCTGATTGGATGAACGATCGTCCAACTCGATGCCAGGACACTTACCCGTTGCAATTCCAGCGGCAAGGTATAAAATTTTCTCGATAATCCTCCGCTTTCCGAAAGCTCATTACGCGAGAGAATCATCAAGGCTTCGAGCTCGATAAGCTGGTTACGCCTGCCATTGGCCAGACGCACCATTACCCCCCGGCCTCCTTTATAGGGAGCAACGACGGCTGTCTTACTATAAATAATATTTGCATCCGGATGCGAAAAGCGCCCATATAATAAACCGGTAGCCATCGCAAAAGAAAGCAGGCCGAGCATTGATTCTATGGCCGCCACCAGGCTCGTTGAAAAACCTACTGGGCTAATACGCCCATAACCGAGGGTCGTCAGTGTTTGAGTACTAAAGAAGAACGCTTCGCTGAATTGATCGAAGAAGGTATCGCCGATCATACCATGCAAATGCTCTACCCCGAGCAAATAATAAAGAATGGCAAAAACAAGATTTGTGGCGATAAATACAATAAAGAGCATCAGGAAGAACTTGCTCCATCTCATTGTCACGAGCGAGTGAAAAGAGTTATTGAAGAAGTTCTGGCGCTCGCCGATGCGGCGTACATTAAATGTTCCATCCTGCCGGACCAGGCGTTGGCCACTATAGGTCGGACGCGTACCGAAGCCAAGCTCCGCCGCTTCGGCAGGCTTTTGGCCGTCGTGTTGTTTTGGGCGCAACAATACTCTATTCTTCGATCGGTAAATCATTGTCGTTACTTTGCTTCGGTTTCTCCTTCTTTAAAGACAAGCGAGGCGGAATTGATGCAGTACCGTAAATGTGTGGGCGGCGGCCCGTCATCGAAGACATGGCCAAGATGCGCGCCACAGGTAGCGCAGGTAATTTCTTTACGGTACATTCCGAAAGATAAATCGACGGATTCTTTAATGGCTACATCCTTCGTCGGCTGGTAAAAACTCGGCCAGCCGCAGCCGGATTCGAATTTTGCTTCCGAGGCAAAAAGCGGCGTATCGCAGACCACGCAGTGATATATGCCCTTCTTGTGGTTATTCCAATACTCCCCGGTGAAGGCTCGTTCGGTACCTTTTTCCTGGGTCACATGATATTGCATCGGCGTCAGGCGCTCTCTGAGCTCCTCATCGCTAAAAATCTTCTTGGTTTCCATTTGGGTGGTAATTCAGTAGCCTACATAGTACGAATATACCACCGAAGCGTTACAAGCCGCTTATACTGTGAAAGAGGCCCCGTTTCTTTATTTGTACTGTTCGGAAAGGCCGTTTTGGACTTCTTATAAATAACAACTCCTTCCCTCTTGTGCGAAAGAAGGAAGGAGTTAATTAAGAAATTAACGACGTATCAGATCAATTTATCAATAATTTCCCATGCCCCATCTGCTTATTACCCTCTGAAACTCCCTCCCAGAAATATACCCCGTTTGAAAGCGAGGCCATGGAAACTTCATGCTGGCCCTGCAGGTCTTTTTGCAGGACTTTGCGACCGAGATTATCATAGATCGCTATCGAATTCATTCCGGCATCTTCGGCCAGGTGCAGTACCTTTCCGGCATCGATACCAGCAACCATCTCGCGCTCGGAAGAAGGGATATAGACCGATTCCTGTGGTGTATTTATGAACAGTACTCCGTTCTGGCCACCAACGAGTTCTTTGCCATCCGGCGAAAGCGCCATCATGGTAAATACCTGGTCTTTATTATAATAATCTGTTTTCCAGCTTTCACCGCCATCGGTACTTTTTACGATGCGCCCGTTTTGATTCACGGCGTACCCCGTATTGTTATCGTGAAAATCAATAGCGATGAACACACTGCTATCAGTGCCTTCATAAACCCGTTTCCAGCTATTGCCGCCATCAACTGTTTTATAGATGGCATCCTGGCCATCGGAGCCGGCATAGAAGCCTGTGCGATCATCGAGAAACTTCAACCCCCCAATGCTTCTGGTTTGATCGAAATCTTTAAGCAGCGACCAGCTCAAACCACCATCGGTCGATTTATAGATCTTATCGGCAAGACTGGGAATAAAACCGCCTGCGGCATAACCGGTCATCGCATTAGGAAAATTTAAGTATCGATACACCAGTGTATCGTTACCGGTATCCGCCGCTTTCCAAAATTTTCCGGCATTAACTGTTTTAATAATAAGGCCGTTAAACCCGCAGGCAACTATAGTATCAACCCCCAGTTGCTTTACCGCATATAATCCGAGCGAAGAAGAGAAATTAATATTATTCCAATTATCGCCGCCATCGAATGACTGCATGAGCAGTGCACAACCGCAGGTCGGATCATAACCCGCTACATAGGCTACATCTTTCGAGATAGAACTGACACCGAATAAAAAATAATCGTCAACCACACCCCAAATATCCTTGAAGTGCATCCCCCCATCGGTCGATTTGAAGATAGTAACATTTCCATTTCCCCAGGCGCTCAGGTAGGCGGTCATGGTATCGCCAAAAGCTCCGCCATAATAACTTTGGGGTAACGGCGCTCCCAACGAATGCCATTGCGATTCGGCGGCAGTGCTGACAAGCAGCAGACAAAGAGAAAAAAGTACCGATGTTTTCATGATGTTCCTCGTGATGATTCGAATGATCGATGATAACCGAACGATATACACTCCCTGCCGGGGAAGCATAGGATATATCGAAACTATACCTGTTGATATACTCCACGAGGAATAACTGGATTCAGCAACTCCTTCTCAGGAATTGCTTATCAGACAAGCACAAAAGGAATGAGCAAAAACCGATAAAAAACGAGGAATAAATCTATTGGAATCAATATATTTCGATCCCCAATTTATTATAAACCTGACCAATGGTAAGCAATAATGGTGCCGGTAGTATTGATGGTAAAACTGCGTTCAACCGTTTTTGAATGTTTCGTCGGACGGGAAATATGAGTCCTTCCCCAGCTATCATACCAGACATATCCCGGAGATGAAGAAGACTGGGTATAACGATAGGTAAGCTCGCGAGAACCATCCATTGTTTTGTAGGTCCGGTTGGGAGCGCCCCAACGGGCGACAAGATCGGTCTCGGATTTACCAACCCAGCTTTTCATTGCCGTTTCAATTTCTTCGCGGCGCGCTGCTTCGGAGGGGCCACAGCTATTTACGGTAATAGCAGCTAATAGAATTAATAAAAATAGACGTACCGATAGAATGGAATTCTTATTCATACTTACTTTGACGGATATTTCTTTTTCATTCCCTGATAAGCGGTACGTACTATCTGGGAAAGGACTTTCTCATCGACATCGGAAAGTTTCGTAATGTACAAACACCCTTTGCTCATCTTATGCTTCCCAAGTTTTTCGAGAAGGGTATCGAGCAATCCGCTGCCGGCCATGACATAAAATGTCATCTTCCCTTTGCGCGGAGAAAACCCAACGAGCGGCGCATCACCTTCACGGCCGCTTTCATAGACATAGTGATAGGATCCAAAACCAATAATAGCAGGTCCCCACATCACCGCCTTTTCGCCGGTGGCTTCTTTCATAAGTTTCAAAGCCTTCTTGCTATCGGCACGCTGCGCCTCATCTTCCACCGAGTTGATAAAATCCGTTACACTGGCTTTGGTTGCGACCGTTTGGTTTTCGTTCTTCTTTGCCATCAACGTTCTAAAAAATAGGTTTTGAATTCCTGCAGTTCTTTGAGTTCTTCTTCAATATATTTTTCGAAGAGTATATCCCCAACTTGGGGTCGCAAGGAAGAGATTCCCGTGTCTATAAGCCGAAATCCCTGTTCGGTCAAGAGCACATTATCATATTGCTTACCAGATGAAACCGATCGGGAAATATGACGGTGTACAAAGTTTGAAGTATGTAGCTGCTCTATCTTCTTCTCAAATTCTTTAAATAGTACTTCTCGCTTCTCCACTTCATAGCTGCGATAATCAAGCGGATATAATCTCTCCATGACAAGCATCTCCGCATTACTTGCTTCATGCACATCGAGCCGAATAAACTTTACTACCAGACCATTAATACTATTAGCGAGCTTCATTTTCTCGGCTTCGGAGCCGATATCGCTTCTGGTATCACCACTAAAAAGCTTCCCACACTCGGTATCCGAGAGGGCGACAACCACATTGTTCTCGCCCGATGAAAGCCGGTGCTGGTAATACCTCGTCATAGCATTATCTTACAACCTCAAGCAATATCTCCGCAATATCTTTTACTTTGACATCGTCGGTGCGTTCTTTGGTTTTTACACCGTCGGTCATCATCGTCATGCAGAAGGGGCAGGCCGAAGCAATTGTATTGGCTTCTGTGGAGAGGGCTTCCTCCGTACGTTCGATATTGATGCGCTTGCCTTGGGTCTCTTCCATCCACATCTGTCCGCCGCCGGCGCCGCAGCAGAGACCCTTAGATTGGTTACGCGGCATTTCGATGATCTCAAGGCCCGGAATCGATTCGAGCGTAGCGCGCGGTGCATCGTAAATATCATTCGAGCGGCCGAGATAGCAGGAATCGTGATAGGTCACGCGCTCTTCAAGATCTTTGGTGATCTTTAAGTCGCCTTTTGCAAGTAACTCGGCTACGTATTCGGTGTGGTGAACGACATCGTAGTTACCGCCGAAATCACCCCACTCATTTTTGATCGCATTGAAGCAGTGCGGGCACGTCGTAACGACCTTCTTAATATTATACCTATTAAGCGTCTCGACGTTCTCTTTAATAAGCATTTGTGCGAGATACTCATTGCCCATACGACGAGCCGGGTCGCCAGTGCACTTTTCTTCTGTGCCGAGAATCTTGAAATTAATACCGGCGATCTGCATTAATTCTGAAAAAGCGCGGGAGATGCTCTTCGCACGAGCATCGAACGAACCGGCACAGCCAACCCAGAAGAGCACGAGGTCTTCTTTCTTCGGAGCGCCACGTTCTTCATAGGAAGCCATTGTTTCAATACCCAGTCCATCGGCCCAATCGGCGCGCTCGCTCGGGCTGAAAGCCCACGGCGAGAAATTATTTTCCATCGAGCTGAAGGCCGGCTGTAATTCCGGCGGGAAGTTCGCTTCCATCATCACGAGGTTACGGCGCAGATCGACAATCTCATCAACGTGCTCAATCGTTACCGGGCATTCCTGCATACAAGCCTGGCAGGTGGTACACTGCCAAAGCATTTCAGCCGGAATATAATCGCCGATAAAATTCTTTGCATCGACTTCCTCTGTACTCATCTTTGCCTTTGCACCAAGCAAACCACCGGCTTTGGCAGGAGCAACCGTTGCAGCAGGTTCGGCATGGTGGTGGCCATGGGGATCGGCAGGCGTGGCATTCTGGCCCGGCATATTGACAGACTTGCCAGAGTAGCTTCCGCCTCTCCAGGCGGCCTGCATACCGTCTTCCCAGGAATCGAAACCAAACTTATTTTCGGCTACCAGGTGCGGAGCCTTATCGAGCATACGCTGATGCGTTGCAATGATGATCCATTTTGGATCAAGAATTTTTCCCGTCGTATTTGCCGGACAGACTGAAGTACAACGGCCGCAATGCGTACAAGTATCGCCATCGAAAAGCTGCTTCCAGGTCAGATCTTCTATATCTTTAGCACCATACTGTGTCAGCGTTTCATCTTCGAAGTTGATGGGCTTCAGATAATTCTTGCGGCGAAGATCGGAAAAGAACACGTTGGGGATACTCGTCATTACATGCAAGTGCTTCGAGTATGGGAGGTAATTCATGAAGCCAAGCACACCAAGTATATGCACCCACCAGAATACTTCGCCCATCGTTGCCGTCTTATGACAAGGGCAAAGCATACCGGCTATATAAGAAGCTACCGGACGAACTTCGCCGTGATACATGCCCCCGGTTGCAATGCGCGAGGCATTCGTCATCATCAATGAAAGGACGATGAGTGTAATAGCATAGAGCACGACCTGGGCATCCACCTGCTCATGCTTATCGCCTTGCAGGCGCTTTACTTTGCTAACCAGACGACGCCAGAGCGCAACGATCACCGATAAGAAAATTAAGACGACAAAGATATCCTGCGAAACCGTAATGACGGGATAAATAGGGCCGAGGAATGAAAGCGAGAAATGGCCAAGGAGACCTTCGCCGATCGATTCGATAACGGCGGCAAGCAATACTAAAAAGCCCCAAAAGATAAACGCATGAACCGGACCAGCAACCGGGTCGCGAAAGATCTTTGTCTGTCCGATGGCAATGACCAGCGTCCGGCGCAAACGCTCGACGAGGTTATCGAAGCGGTTCGTCCATTTGCCGATACGCAGGAAGTCGATCAGCCTGCGGCTATTATAGAAGACGCCGCCAAAGGCCGCCAAAAGCACAACAAGGAATACGATCGTTTTTACGGTCATATAAAATAGCTAAACTCGAAAGGGCAAAAATACGCGATTTAGGGCCAGCGCTTGGTTATCGCGCCTTGGCTTATTGAATTGAAGCAAAAAACGCCAGAATGATAATGCCGGCCAGTATTCTATAAATACCAAAACCCACAAATGAGTGATGGCGCACATACCCGATAAGCCAACGAACTACTACCAGGGCGGAGATAAATGCCATTACAAACCCGATACCGAGCGTCGAGAACATTTCGCTCGTAAGCAAATGGCGGTACTTCACCAATTCATAACCACTGGCCGCAATCATCACCGGAAAGCTAAGCAGGAAGCTGAATTCCGTTGCCGATTCTCGGCTCATACCACCGGCATAACCACCCATGATCGTCGCACCGGAGCGTGAGACGCCCGGAATAAGCGAAAGTACCTGCGAAAACCCTACGATCCAGGCATCGCGCATACTCATCGAATGCAGGTCTCTTCTGCTGCCGCGGCGAGCCATAATCATTTCTATTGTGATCATTATAACCCCGCCGATAATAAGGCTCAGTGCCACCGTTGTTGGAGAAAAAAGATAGTCTTTGATCTGCTTATGAAATAAAAAGCCGATGGCGGCAGCCGGAAGGAAAGCTATGATCAAATGAGAGCGCAGATTTCCCGAAAAAGAACGAGCCTCTCTTGCAATAAGCGCCTTCCATAGCCGTTTACGATACAAGAAGCCGATCGCAAGAATAGCTCCGAGCTGGATAACGACCTCGAATAGTTCGGCCTGATCGGGGTTTGAAAGCATTTTCTGGAAGCCCAGCAAATGATCGAAAACGATCAGATGCCCGGTCGAAGAAACGGGGATGAATTCGGTCAGGCCCTCGACAAGGCCCAAAATGAGCGATTGGATCCAGATCGGAAACGGCATTATCCTTGCAATTGAAAGTGCAAACTTACGGATTGCCCACTTACCGAGGTAGTAAAGCAGGTAAAACTCACCATCACTGCCCGCTAAAGCATACCGCCATGGGCTAAACCTTCTCGACTGCTTCGGCGTTTTCGACGGCTACTTTATACGCACCTATTACACTAAGACCAATTTAGATGAATTCCTCACGTACGACCATGATGGGCATAGGCCTGATCCTGGTAGTTCTTTTCGGCTGGATGATCTGGAATCAGCCAAAGCGCGTTCCACCGCCACCGCCGAAACCTGCTGCACCGGCAGCGGTCGATACGGCGAAGCATACCGCCACCCCTGCTCAGGCGCCCGCCGAGCTTTCTTCAACTGTTTTTCAGGCCGATAGCAGCTCGGCGCCGAGTTCTAAATTCGTCGAAACGCCGCTCGTCAGCGCTGTCGTTTCCTCGCATGGTGGTAACGTCGTAAGCTGGGTCTTAAAACAGTATAAGACCTTCCAGCATACTCCGCTCGAACTTGTCGATCATAATACTCATTCCGGCGATGTGAATTTGGTCTTCGTTGCGAGCGATGGTAAGAAAGTCTCGACCAAAGACCTTCATTTCACGATCGAAGATAATAGCCAGAAAACGCTTGGCTACCATGACTCAGTAACGATCCGAATGATGGCAACGGTCGATTCGCTCGGCTCGATCGAAAAGCTCATTCGTATTTATTCCGATAAATACCTCCTGCGCGTCGAATATAAGCTTCATAATTTAAACTCGAAGATCGCCGGCTACCGGTATACCCTGGCTGTCGATAATCCGATACCTTATAATGAAGCTCATTCCGAAGAAGAGTCTGCTTCGGCCAATGCTGCTGTGATGACTAAATCTGGTATCGAAACGATCGATGCCAATAAGAACGATAAAGTCGAGCAGAAATCTTTTACCGGCGATGTGGAATTCGTCTCGGCTCGCACTAAGTATTTCCTCGGTGCGCTCATCCCCCGCTATCCGCGTCCGGTGGGCAGCGATATTACCGGCACTTCCCATGCTGTTGGCGAGAATGGACGAGTGGAGAGTTACACGTTGAATGTTTCTATCCCTATCGCTTCACTGGCGAAGGATTCAATGGCAGTCGAGTATTATCTCGGCCCATTGGAATACGATCGTGTTTCTTCGATCGATCCACCACTTAACGATGTAATGGATTTCGGATGGAGATTCCTCGTTCGCCCGATAAGCGTCTATGTTCTCTTCCCATTCATTATGTGGCTCCATAGCTTTATTGCTAACTGGGGTCTGGTAATCATCGTCTTCTCGATCGCTGTAAAGCTTGCAACGATGCCCTTCTCCCGCAGCCAGATGGCCGCGATGAGAAAGATGCAGGCCTTACAGCCGCTGATGAATGACATCCGCGACAAGCACAAAGAGGATCCAAAAAAACAGCAGGAAGAAACCTTTGCGCTTTATAAAACATACGGCGTAAACCCTGCTGGTGGCTGCTTACCATTATTACTGCAGATGCCGGTACTCTTTGCTCTGTATGCAGTGCTTCGTAATGTTATTGAACTTCGCCAGGCGCCGTTCTTTGGCTGGATCACCGATCTTTCCTTGCCGGATGCACTTATTAAATTTGGTACACATATACCGATCCTCGGCGAACAGCTTTCCGGACTTACGTTATTAATGGGCGCTACAATGCTCATTCAGTCGGTCTTTCAGACGACCGATCCGCGCCAGAAGACAATGGCCTACATTATGCCGATCTTCATGACGGTGCTCTTTAATAATTTGCCGTCCGGTGTGGCATTGTACTATTTCATGTTCAACCTCTTCGGTATTGCACAGCAGCTCTACAATAAGAAATTCCTGCCGCCGCTCGATCTCGAAGAATTGAAGAAGAATGCCAAGAATAAAAAAGGCTTCATGTCGAAAATGCAGGAAATGGAAAAAACTGCCCGCGAACAGCGCCAGAATGCAATGGCCGGAAAGACTCAGCCACCAAGCCGCAAGAAAAAAGGCTGATCTAAAAAAATCTATTTATAAAAAGGCTGGTATATACCGGCCTTTTTTTATGTATGCTATTTTCTATACTGGATAAGAATGCTTAGCGAGCGATCCTTCGTATATTCAAGCTCAATAGCATAAGAATTCATGGTGAAGCAAGTCTTTGTAGGTACTTTCTGTCTGACCCTCTTATAACGATTATCAAGAACCGTAACGAGAGAATCAAATAGTTGTGTTGTGGCGGAATCTGAACTCCAGGAAAAACGATCGAGTATATTATTTTTCTCAAATACCGATAGCATATATCTCCCGCCGATTTTAAACCAACGAACCGCATCCTGAAAAAAAAGTAGGTCTGGGTTTCCCGTAGAATACCAGTGTTTTACCGTTAGAGTCGTTAAAATCTCCTTGTGCAATAGGTGTAACGGTTTCTATTTTTTTGGAATCACATCTAATGTAAAGGCTACATCATCCGAGTACCTGTCGGAGCAAAAACATAGCGCCCCTATTAAATATATAATTACTAATTTCATTATTAAAGACTATTCTTCAAATATAGCACTTAGTAAGTGCTGACACCCTACTATTAGTAATCGTGTTCTTGTTAAGCTACAATGTCGCTTACAACGCTGACTGATACGATCTGCGCGCTTTCTACCCCGCTTGGTACGAGTGCGCTAGCAACGCTCCGGCTTTCCGGTGCGGATGCGATCGTTATTGCTGCAAAATGCTTGCAATCACCTGAGCGTCTCATTACTGCACTTGGTGGTGAATCTATTTATTCCACTATTAAAGATATTACGGGCGGACATATCGATGATGTCGTGCTTTCGGTCTGGAGAGCGCCGCGTTCGTATACCGGCGAGGACATTGTTGAATTTCATACCCATGGTTCTCCGGTCATAACCGATCTCTTGCAAAGGCAGCTCATCGCCCATGGGGCGCGGCTTGCAGAGGCAGGCGAGTTTTCGCGCCGGGCCTTTATGAATGGTAAGCAATCGCTGCAGGAGCTGGAGCGAACGCTAATGAGGCTCGATGCATCGAGCGAGGATTCGCTTTCGAAAATAGAGCCATTATTGCAAGCAAAGTTTGATAGATTACGCGAAGTATATGACGATTGCATTTCATTACTTGCGCAGGTAAATGCAGAAATAGATTTTGGTGAATCAGATCAGGTGGAGCTTTCGGGATTCGCTGCACAGATGGGAGCCATACGCCACAAGCTTTCCGAGCTTGTGGCCCGATCGGTAAATCAGCAATTAAATAAAGGCTATTTTTCTGTTGTGCTCACAGGGCCGCCGAACGTCGGCAAGAGCAGTCTCTTTAATGCTCTTATTCGCTATGAGCGCAGCATCGTCAGCGATATTGCCGGTACGACCCGCGATTACATCGAAGCCTTTGTGATGCTTGAGGGGTTTAAAGTGAAGATCATCGATACGGCGGGGTTAAGGGACTCGGCAGATTCTATCGAAAGCCGGGGTATCGCCCTCGGAAAAGATATTGCAGAAAAGGCTGATATTGAGCTTCGTATGACCGACCCTGCAACGAGATCCGTGCGTGCAGCAACCGGACAAATTCTTGTTCATAATAAGTGCGATCTCGATGGATTTAGCGATGGCATTGCTATATCCACGGTAACCGGTCAGGGAATGAAAGAGCTTATATCATTGATAAAGAATGAGATAGCTGCTATTGACCAGGGACGTACCAGCTATAACATAGCTGAAACGGAACTTGCCACGATAGAATCGGTTCGGCAAAGACTCAATAATTCATTGATAAACAAAGAGTTATCCTTAATTGCCGAAGATCTTCGCTTTTCGGCCGATGCCATTGCATCGTTGCTTGGGTTTCGCATTACAGATGATAATTTAAATTATATTTTTACAAAAATGTGTATTGGTAAATAAATAGGATATATTTATTTACTATTTATACATTATAATCAGACAACGTTCCACGTGGAACATTACATTGCAGATATTATAGTGGTTGGTGGCGGCCATGCCGGTATTGAGGCAGCGGCTGCAGCTTACCGTATGGGGCTGAAGGTCCGGCTCCTGAGTCTGCACGCCGATAAAGTTGGAGAGCTTTCCTGCAATCCCGCAATAGGTGGTACTGCAAAAGGTCAGGTTGTTAAGGAAATAGATGCACTGGGCGGGCTCATGGGTAGGATTACCGATGAAGCCGGCTTGCACTTTAGAATGCTTAACCGTTCTAAAGGCCCGGCTATTTGGTCTCCACGGGCTCAGGTTTCGAGGAGCCAGTATCCCTTAATTGCTCAGCGAGTACTAAAAGAGTTAGACCCCGAAATGATCCTCGAAGCAAACGTCCAGAAAATCTGGATAGAGCAGGGGACAGTAAAGGGAGTCGTTCTTTCCGATGGTACCAAGTATGGGGCAAAGGCTGTAATTATCTGTGCCGGTACCTTTCTCAATGGGGTAATGCATACCGGCCTTACCAAGACCATTGGTGGCCGATACGGCGAAGAACCAACCAGCTTAAGAACTGAGCCGGAAGGTGCACTTTCCCTCGTATCATATCGGCTTAAGACGGGGACTCCTCCCAGAATTTCTCTTAAGAGTATCGATACTGCCTCCCTTGAAATACAGGAAGGCGATCCTAATCCCGTAGCTTTTTCTTCCAAGACCACCTCCGAAGTAGCTAATAAGATCCATTGCTACATCACCTATACCTCAGAGGTAACTCATAACGAGCTTGCCAAAGGCTTTGCCGAATCTCCAATGTTTACGGGGAAGATCCAGGGCAAAGGACCCCGGTATTGCCCCTCGATCGAAGATAAGGTAACCCGTTTTCCGGATAAGCTCCAGCACCATCTCTTCCTTGAACCAGAGGAAGAAGATGGAAATGTGGTCTATGTCAATGGATTTTCTACCAGTCTGCCGGCTGAAGTTCAGGTAGCTGCGCTGAAGACAGTGCCCGGTCTTGAAAATGTGGTAATGCTCAGACCAGGCTATGCTGTCGAGTATGATTACTTCCCGGCCTTTCAGCTATATCATACCCTTGAATCTAAATCTGTCTCCGGGCTTTACTTTGCCGGTCAGGTAAATGGCACTTCAGGTTATGAGGAAGCCGGCGCTCAGGGATTGGTAGCCGGAGTAAATGCTGCGGCTAAGCTAAAAGGCTTACCTGAATTTATCCTTGGCAGGGACGAAGCTTATATAGGGGTACTGGTTGACGATCTTATTAATAAAGTGCAGGAAGAACCCTACCGTCTTTTTACTGCCAGTGCCGAGCATCGGCTAATCCTCAGGCAGGATAATGCCGATATCCGTCTCAGTAAAAAAGCTTATGAATATGGTCTTATCGATCATGAGACCTATACTGAAGTCTGTAATAAAAAAGAATCAATAGATAAGCTTATCTATTGGACTGAGACTACCAGGGTACCCTCGTTACAAAATGCTGAGCTTAAGCAGAGCATAAAAGCCCAGATGGTTTCCGGAGGTATATCTATAGAGAAGTACTTAGCAGAACTGGAGAATCCTTTTAATGATCTTAACCAAGCCGTTCTTGAAGGAGCGTCCATCGAGATCAAGTACGAAGGTTATATTAAGCAGCATAGGAACCAGATCGAGCGGATGCATATCCAGGAGCAGAAAAAAATACCCCATAGTTTTTCTTTCAGATCGCTTAAAGCGTTGAGCAGCGAAGCACGGGAAATTCTTGAAAAAGTGCGACCAGAGACAATAGGGCAAGCATCACGTTTGCCGGGTGTGGCTCCAACCGATCTAACCATCCTGATCGGATCACTTAAATAATTTCCACGTGGAAAATAAAAGTTAAAAGAACAAATAATTATATAGTTTATGTCAGAGCTTTTTAACGAGCTTAATTCTCTTTCTACCGAGCAGCGCAACCCCAGATCGATGAATCTTGATTCGATGACAACCAGACAGATCCTCGAATTAATAAACGATGAAGATGCAAAGGTAGCAATGGCGGTACGAGTAGAGCTTCCCTACATCGAACGTGTGGTCGAGCGGCTGGTAAGCGTTCTTGGAAATGGCGGCCGTCTGTTCTATGTCGGCGCCGGGACGAGCGGCAGAATGGGTGTGATCGATGCGGCTGAGTGTCCGCCTACGTTCGGTACCAGCCCCGCCCAGATCCAGGCAATTATAGCCGGCGGCAAAGACGCCGTCTTCCGTTCTCAGGAAGGAGCGGAGGATAATGCTGAAAAAGGGGCGCTTGAAATTGCCCTGCAGCGCTGCAGTGAAAAAGATATGGTCATCGGTATTGCGGCGAGCAAGCGCACTCCGTTCGTCCTTGGCGCTCTGAAGAAGGCGTCAGAACTAGGCTCCGCGGCAGTGCTCATTACTACGAACCCAAGAGAATCGGTCGATACCGGTTATCTTTTCGAAGCGATCTGCCCCGTTGTCGGTCCGGAAGTACTGATGGGATCTACAAGAATGAAATCGGCAGTGGCGCAAAAGATGATCCTAACCATGGTCACAACGACGACAATGGTACGGCTTGGAAAAGTCTATGAAAATATGATGGTCGATCTCCAGCTTACCAATCAAAAATTAGCAGAACGGGCGAAGAAAATCATTATGATCGCTACCGGAGTTGAATACGAAAAAGCAGCAGAACTCTTAAAAGCAAGCGGCAACCACGTAAAAAGCGCGATTGTAATGCATTATAAAGGAGTCACGGTAAACGAAGCAAAACAACTCATCGCCAATTCGAATGGTTTTGTACGTGGGGCAATGAGCTAAGTCCTTCTAATAAAGAAAATATCCACAGGTTTGTCTCCCCATTTTATTGATAACTCGGTATTTGGATTATTTCCAAGGTTATCCACTTTCTGCGTGCAACTTTGGGATTTATGCCGTGTTGAAATAAATAAGGAAGTATTCTTCAAACTTTAACTAAAGCTATCCTAACTTAAGGTGGCTGAACTCTTAGAAACGGTGGAAAAGCGCAAGGCGGGTTCGAACGAACAGGACCAGGCGCTCGAGCTGCAACTGCTTCGCGAATTCAAGGAAGGAAAGCGCGAGGCTTTTACGCAGCTATACCTACGGTATCGCCAGCGGGTCTATGCGTATTGTCTGAGAATGCTTGGTAATGCCGATGAAGCGGAAGACTTATTCCAGGAGGTCTTTATCCGTGTCTGGCAGCGGGCTTACCAGTTCACCGAAGAACGAAGCCTCTCCGGATGGATCTTTACCATCGCTCATAACTTGTGCCTCAATCGTATCCGCGATCGTAAAGAGCATTCTTCGATCGACGATTACTCCGATCTGGCAGCCGAAACACCGGCCTTCGGAGAAGATTGGGCAGAACGGATTCAATCGGCACTCGAGCAGGTACCGCCCGAAAACCGGGAGCCCTTCGTGCTCTTCGAGTACCAGGGGCTAACCTATCAGGAGATCGCCGAAGTTATGAAACTCACGATCGCCGCGGTCAAGAGCAGAATTTACCGCGCCCGCGAAGAGCTGAGAAAAATTTTAGAACCCTATTATAGAGAAGAAATATAATAACGATATAGAGCTACAGGAAAGAGGTAATTCATAGGTTATGGAAATGGATATCATGACAATACAGCTTCAGGAATTTCTCGACGGAAGTTTGCCGCCCGAGCAGGAAGCTGAATTGCTGCACCGGTTATCGGTCTCGCCGGAGCGGAGAAATTTGCTGCGCAGCTATATGAAGCAGCAGGCGGTCATCAGCACCGACCGTGCTTCGATCGCCGTGCCGTATGCAACCGAGCAAAAATTATGGGCGGCGCTTGCTGCTCTTCCACCGGCTGCGGCACCGGTTATTCCTGCTGCAACTTCCGTTGCTCCTATTGCCGCTACTTCGGTATTCTTCAAAGTAGCTGCTGTTGCCCTGGTCTCTGCTATCGTTGGCCTGGGCTCCGGATATTTTCTCTGGCATAGCGAAGGTGCTACCTCAGCAGCAGGTAAAACGATTGTTCCCGGACCGGTTGCAGAGCTTGCCCCGGCCGCTTCTTCTACCACGTCTGCCACTACTACTCTTACGGACAACGGTACCAGCCATACCGTTTTAGCGAATGCCTCACGTCCGGCAATTATTTCCCAGAACCACTCTATTGTATCTCAGTCATACGAAGCGCCCCTGCCAACCCTTGAGATCGCTTCGGTTCCGTTGGTTAATGACCCGATGCATCTCAATGGTTCGACTCGTACCATCCCGGAAGGATCCTATTTCCTTCCGGCTTCGGTACAGATTCGCGATCCGTATGGAGTGCAATACAATCGCCCTGCCCTCGGTGGCAGCGCCGAAGTTCGTGAACAAGGATTTCTCGAACGCTTCGACCTGCAGGTTCATGAAGCGGTTGGAAAACAATTTCCAAACACCACGGCAACCAATACCTCTTACCCTATTATTATCAATTCCGATGTTCAGTTAAAATATATGCTGAATCAGGATTTCTGGGTCGGAGTAGGAGTAGGTACTTCAAATGTAACGCAAAAGAAATTGAGTAAGGCTTTGATCGATGATGGCAATCCGTTAGCAGGATATACTATTGTCAGTGATCTGGTCCACGAGCAAACGAATTGGGTAGGCGCATCGCTCGAATACCGGATACCGGTCAGTTCAAGAGTCGCTATTGCTGCTAATGCAGGTATTGCCGCTTCTTCGCTCGGACCGATTTACAGTTCGGAGATAGGTGCCCGCTTCGATGTCTCGACCCAGATCGGTATTTTGGCCGGAGTTCGGGGAACGATGGTTTATAGCAGTGCTACCCAGCAGTATGAAGCGGTTAAAGCGGAAATTCTGCAAACAAAAAGTCCTTCGCCTACAAGCGTAGGACCGGATGTTAGTAAAAATAACCCGAACTATAACCTGGAGCTTTCGACGGGAATCTATTTTCACTTTTAATAGATTTCCATTGTAGAAGGTAAGTTTTGTAGTGTTCATATTTCCAAAGGGACGACTGTGAAAACGTTTCTGTTACTTCTGACGCTCGGCACGATGCTCGCTTCATGCGCGGTGAGTACCGAACCGGAATTATCGAGCAATCCCCAGGCTTATGAGTACTTCTTTCCCCAATCTGTTGGGGATCAATATGTCTATTCCGAAGGGACTGCCCCTTCGGCTTCCGATACGACAACGTATCAATCACGGCTTGTCGATGCCAATATCGGCAGCTACATGCAACTTATTAGCACTGTACCTTCTAACCAGCAGGCATCTCCGGTGCTCTATTATTTCAAGGTAGAGCAGGCGAAAAATGTCGGCAGTCAATGTATCCTTTCCTCGAAAGGCTCATCCGATAGAGGGCTGGTAGTTTTACAAGGTGATCTTTCGATCGGCTCATTCTGGAATGCCGATTCCGCGGGTTCAATAGTTGCAACAGTTGTCGGCCGGTATGTCGATTATTTCTCACCTGGCGCCTCGGAAGTATATCATGATGTAGTAGTAGTAAAATATATAGATAGTACTACTACAGATGGAAGCTATATTGTCCGCTTTTTTGCCCGGGACTACGGTCTTATCCTCGAACGGACAGTGCTTGCGAATGCTTCCGAAGTATTGAATCTGCAATTACTCAAGAAATTATCGGCCGATGGCTCCGGATCGGGAAATCCGAAGCATGATCCCTGGTATGACGTTCACGGACGCTATATCATGCGACAGGCCAACGACGACCAAATTAAATGATTTTTCAAAGGCGGGGTACCAGACCCGCCTTTTTTGTCACAAGCTTGCCCCCCGCAGACGTTATCCGATCAGAGGTAGTGTCGCCTTGTAATGCCCGGACCCCGAGGAACAGACTCCGAGGGCCGCGGTAGTAGTGTTAAAAGTATTGTCTAATTCGAAAAATCTATGAAACGTTATGCTGTGCAATTACTCCCCGTTTTAGTACTGCTATTATGTTCGCTGCGAGTAAATGCCCAGATACCGCGGCAATTGAGTTATCAGGGTGTGCTGGCCGATGGCTCAGGAAATCTCGTACCAGATGGTAATCATACGCTCCAGGTAAAACTATACGAAAGCTCGACCGGAGGAACAGCCATCTTTACCGAAACCCAGACCGTACCTGTTGTAAAAGGCTTGTTCAATCTTATTATCGGTAGTTCAACGCCGTTGCCCGGCACTATAGGATTTGATAAAGCCTACTTTATCGGCGTATCCGTCGATGGCGGCTCTGAGCTTAGCCCGAGAACGGCCCTCGTTGCTTCTGCGTATGCAATCCACGCTGCTTACGCCGATGTTGCCGGTAGTGTAGTTGGCGGAAGTGGCAATAGCGGCGTCCTATCGGTAAATGGACTTAGCGGAACAGTGCAGATCGTCGGTGCCGGAGCAACGACCGTTAATAAAGATGCCGGCACAAATACGATCACCATCAGTTCGAGCGGTGGTTCGGGAGCAAGCGGCATTCAGGGCGTACAAAGCCCCGATGGTACGATCGCCATTACCAACCCGAACGGCCCTTCGGCAACGCTATCGCTTGCCGATAATTCTGTTACCACAAAAAAAGTAGCCGATAGCTCGATTACTTCACGAAAACTTGCAACAGGAATAATACCGACCGAACTACCGCCAACAGGCGGAGCCGGTGGCGATTTGAACGGTATCTATCCGAATCCGAGTGTTGCCAAGATCCAGGGCTATGCCGTTGCGGCTAACCTTCCTCAAAATGGTGATGTACTGCGCTGGGATGGTATTAATAGCAATTGGACACCCGGCAGCGTTACGTTATCGCTTCCCTTCTCGGCAACCGATAACTCCGCCAATAATCCTTCGATCAGCGTTACGAATTCCGGCGGGAATACAGCCATTGCCGGCACAGGAACGATCGGCCTTTCGGGAAGCAGCAGCGACAATACTAACGGCGCCGGTGTGCTTGGTACCGGCGGAAAGTACGGCGTTCAAGGCAGCTCTTCAAATGGCTCCGGTGTATTCGGCAGTTCGTCACTCAATAACGGAAAAGGAGTTGAAGGTGTCGCGAACAGCGGAGCCGATGCTGCCGGTGTTGCGGGTTCGAGCACGAGTGGTGTTGGTGTGAAAGCCTCTTATTCCGGACAAAGCGCCAGTGGAAATGCACTGCAAATCGATAATGGTTATATTAAGCTTAGCGGCAGTACCCGTACGGCTTATACCCATACGATAACGGCAAATAATCTCGCCGCTGGAGCTCAATGGTCAACCTTTTTGAATTATCCCGGCATGGCTGCAACGGATATTGTTATAGTTACTCATTGCCTGGTTAATAATGCTTTGAAAAAGAATCTTGGTGCCGGATTAACCGATGGCTTAGGGTATGGCGTCTCCTGGAATGCCGCGTTTAACCGGTGGGAAATTTATAATGAAGACCAGGCTACGATCATGCCGCTTGGCGAAAAGTTCTTTGTGCTCGTGATCAAATAACTATAAGGTCGAAAGTACGAAGTAGAAAGGCGGCTCATTCCCCGGCCGCCTTTCGTGTTATTTGGAGTTGCCAAAACCTGCAAATCCTTGCCTTCCTTCGGTTTCGTTCTTATTTTTGTTGTCTTACGTTCATGAACGAATGGGAGAATTACTACAGCAATTAGTTAATGGCATCTCGCTCGGCGCAATTTATGCGCTTATTGCTTTGGGCTATACGATGATCTACGGTGTGCTCCGATTCATCAACTTTGCCCATGGGGATGTCTTTATGGTCGGTGCGTTCTCCGGGTATTTCGTTGCCAATGCCGTCAGCCGTGTACTGCCGATCGGCGGTGTGCCGGCGGCTATCATCGTCTTTGTTGCTGCGATGGTGATCTGCGCCCTGCTTGGAGCTACGATAGAATACCTTGCCTATCGCCCGTTACGTTCGCGGCCAAAGCTTACTGTGCTTATTACGGCCATTGGAGTTTCATTATTCCTCGAGTACCTTTCGCAGTTGCTCTTCGGTGCTACCCCTCGTGGTTTTCCGGAGATCATTTCCAATGCGCCGTTCATTAAGACGAGCTATCTGACGATCAATATCATCGGAGCCGTTGTCATTGTTACTTCTATCGCCCTGATGATAACACTTCGGATCATCGTTATGAAGACGAAGATCGGAACGGCGATGCGCGCAGTCAGCCATAACCAGGCAGCGGCAAGCCTCATGGGTATTAATATCTCGAAGGTCATTACCTTTACCTTTATGACGGGCAGCGCTCTCGCTGCGGCCGGTGGTGTGCTCTATGCGGCGCAATATCCGAGTATCGATCCCCTGATGGGCATTCTGCCGGGCTTAAAGGCATTCGTTGCGGCAGTACTCGGCGGCATTGGCAGCATTACCGGTGCGGCGCTCGGTGGGATGCTTATCGGTGTCGTAGAAAGTTTTATCGGAGGGACGTTCTTATCGACCTATCGTGATGCGATCGTCTTTGCTATTCTTATCGGTATCCTGATCTTCAAGCCAAGCGGTATCATGGGTAGAAACGAGGTAGAGAAAGTCTGATGAAACCGCAGATTAGCTTCCTGCTTATCTTTGCCGCTCTGGCCGGCCTATCGTTTATTACGGGCCAGCTCGATCCCTATTACTTTACCATCGTAATGTTTATCGGGATAAACATTACGATGGCGACGAGCCTGAATCTTATTAATGGATTCACCGGGCAATTCTCACTGGGTCATGCAGGCTTTATGGGTGTGGGTGCGTATGTTTCCGCAATAGTCTCGACTTTCCTTACTACCCATGGTCTTCAGGCACAGGGAATGAGCGGCGATATTGCATTGCTCATCTCGCTGCTTATCGGCGGAGCTGTCGCGGCCCTGACCGGCCTTGCCGTTGGAATCCCGAGTTTACGGTTGAAGGGCGATTACCTTGCTATCGTTACGCTCGGCTTCAATGAGATTATCCGTGTAATAATCCAGAATGTCGATTTCAAGATCGGCCATACGAGCTATGTCGGTGGTGCGAGAGGGTTTGCCGTACCTCAGCTTGCAAGCTTTTTGTGGGTCTATGGTATTGCGCTGGTTGCCGTCTATTTCGTAGAGAACCTGGTGAATTCTACCTATGGTCGTGGGTTCCTTGCCGTGCGAGATGATGAAGTTGCTGCCGAAGCAATGGGAGTCAATACCACCACGTTCAAAGTACGGGCGTTTGTGATCGGCTCCTTCTTTGCCGGTATCGGTGGTGGGCTCTTTGCTCATTTCATCCAGTATATTACGCCGGATAATTTTACCTTCCTGAAGTCGATCGAGATCGTCGTCATGGTCATTCTCGGTGGTATGGGTTCAACCTATGGAGTTATCCTTGCCGCGATCCTGCTGACGATCCTGCCGGAAGCGCTACGGGAATTCAGCGAATATCGAATGATCATTTATTCGCTGATGCTTATTATCCTGATGATCCTGCGCCCGCAAGGCCTCTTCGGCAATTCGACGATCAATAAGCTCTTCACCAGAAAAAAATCTTCTACCGCTAACGCCTGATCTATGGAACGGTTGTATTCGCCCTGGCGCAGTGCCTATATCGATACCTTCAAAGGCAAAGCACCGGCAAAAGACGAGTGCATTTTCTGTTCGGCGCTTACTTCGAATCAGGATGAGGAACGCCTGATGATCTACCGGGGGAACGAAGCGTTTGCGATCATGAATCTCTATCCGTATAATAGCGGCCACCTGATGATCGTCCCCAACCGGCATACGGCAGATTTTGCCGGGCTCACCGAAAGCGAGCTTGCTGAATGTATGAAGCTCCTGCAAACCGCCCAGAAAGCGCTGATCGCCATGTCGGCTCCTCATGGCTATAATATCGGAATGAATCTTGGCCGAGGCGGAGGGGCGGGTATCGACGACCACCTGCACTGGCACATCGTTCCACGATGGAACGGCGATACCAACTTTATGCCAACCATTGCCGATGTTAAAATGGTCTCCGAAGATATGCAGCGCCAACGCAAAGAATTAGCGACATTATTTGCAGATATTCTGGGTTCTTGAGTGTAACTTTTGGCTCCCCGGGCTGGTTATTTTTTTAGTTAAAACATACTCGTGATTCTATGAAGCTTCGTTACTTATTTGTTCTGGTGTTCCTATTATGCTCCTCGGCTCCCCTATGGGCAATCACTACCGCTATCGATACCGTCTGGATCGATACCGTAAAATTTAAATATCCGGATAAGCTGCCATTTCCAACCGATATGTACGGTAAGGCGGATAATCATTTCGTGCAATTGGACGGACAGAAATATAACAGCCCCTATTTCGATATAGATTTTCGCCGGGCCGACGGCTCTTACCTGCCGATAAAAGCTAATTCCACGGTCATTATTTGGGCTAAGAAAGACCTGAATGTAGATACTTCCGGGGCGCAGATCACATTCAATAAATTCGATCTTGGCGGTACGCTCGTTTCGACCGATGCTATTATTCTTAACGATGGCATCAATGTAATAACCGTACCAGCAGAGGATTATGAATATATCGAACTTTCCCTGACCGTTAATCCCAACGTGGGTACCGTTGGAAAAAGTTATTTCTTCGATGCTATTGCTATAGTCGAAGATACCTCGCGCCCGAGCTCCAGTGTTCCACGTACGGGATCAGCGCTATCGAATAGCGGCCTTCGCTCAAATTATCCGAATCCGTTTGAAGCAATGACTACGGTAAATTATACTATCGAACAAGGTGGTAGTATCGAGCTTGCTGTTGTCGATCTTACCGGTACCGAGCATACCCGAATCAGCCTCGGGTATCAAAACGAAGGAGCCCATGAAGCCGAACTGCATTTTAGCGATCATGGAATGTACTTTGCCCGTCTCTATAAAGATGGTGTACCGTATGGAAATGTACTAAAGATCGTTTCCAAGTAAAAGGATTGTTCGTAAAAAAGAAGTCGCAAGTTCACTCCTAAAGAGCTTGCGACTTTTTTTATCCCTTTATGAGTACTGCTCTCGTCTGGCTCAGAAGAAACCTGCGAGTAACGGATAACCGGGTACTTGCAACGGCTATTGGCACTCATGATGAAGTTATCCCTGCCTATATTTGGGATACCTACCGCCCGCTTAATCGCTGCCCGAACCGGCTTGGTTTTATCGTTGAATCGGTTGCCGATCTTAGCGAGAGTGTTGCTATTGCCGGTTCGAAGCTCATTGTTCGCCGCGGACGAGTGCAGGAAGAGCTTGCAGTCCTTGCAAAAGAATGTACTGCTTCGACCGTCTATGCCGATACAAATTACGAGCCATACGAACTTGAGCGCGATGAAGCTTGTGCGAAAGCGCTCTCAGCTATTGGCATCGAACTCCGGTATATAAAAGATACCGTACTTTTTGAATCAACGGAAGTAAGAACAAAAGAAGGCAGGCCCTATACTGTCTTTACTCCCTTTAAGCGGACGCTACTCGATCGATTAGATTCTGCTTCGGAGGAAGCGATAGTACCAAGGAATCTCAAAGCCCCGGAGAATATCAGGAGTTATTCTTCGCATACACCACCCGATCTTACAGCGCTCGATCAGAGTAACGTATCGCTAAGCAGATCGCAATTAGGAGGTTCGACAAGGGCGCAAGAGCGATGGGAAATGTTTAAGAAGGGGGGCCTAAAGAACTACCGTAACGATCGTGACCGCCTTGACCTCGATGGCACTTCTATGCTTTCGCCGCATATTAAATTTGGTACGATCTCGGTCCGGCAGTTAGCCCGCGAAGCGCTTGCTCTTTCAAAAAAAGCGGAATACAAAGAAGGAGCAGAAACCTATATCAGCGAATTGCTCTGGCGCGAATTCTATTATTCCATTCTTACAGAATTTCCTTACGTTGCAACTTCAGCGTTTCAGAAAAAGTACGATGGTCTTAAATGGCAGAAAAATGAAGCATATCTTGAAGCATGGAAAGCAGGCAAGACGGGCTTCCCGATCGTCGATGCCGGTATGCGGCAATTACTCGAGACCGGGTGGATGCATAATCGCGCACGGATGATCGTCGCTTCCTTTCTGACCAAAGACTTATTAATTAATTGGCAGGAAGGTGAGCTGCACTTTATGTGGTACCTGACCGATGGTGATATTGCCCAGAACAATGGCGGCTGGCAGTGGTCGGCTTCTATCGGTACGGATGCCCAACCCTATTACCGGATCTTCAACCCTTATTTACAATCGAGGAAATTTGATCCTAATGGAGAATACATCCGCCGATACGTACCGGAGCTTCGTTCGCTGCCGAATTCTCTTATTCATGAGCCGCATTTGATGACAGAATTCGATCAGGCCGAATACCAGTGCCGCCTTGGTGAAAATTATCCCTATCCTATTGTCGATCATTCCAAGCAACGCGATAAAGCAAAAGCGATGTTTGAAGCCCTGAAAGAACGAGTATGACATTCCGACAACTCATCCCGAGACTGGCGCTTATCCTGGTATTTCTGGCCGGGGCGGCCTTTACCTATATCGAGAGCACCTATATGCGCGATCATGCCGCTTCGCTCGGGCAAAAAGGAGATAGTGTAACCTTTTGGATGTGGTTCTACCGGATCCTGGCCATGGTTTTTTTCTTTGCCGCCTCGTTTTTTGCCGGCTCCATCTTCAGGAGATGAAAACTTATAGCCCGATTTTGCGGTTTAGAAAGCCTACTTAGTATTAGAAACGACTTATGGTAATCTTCTTCTTATTTATGCTCGCCGGAATGGTAGGTATCACTTATATCTGCTACAAGGACGTTCTCGCCGATAAGAAAAAAGCAGCAAAATAAGGCTTTTTATACCGGGATAAGTCCCAGGCAGCCGCATACTATTGCTATTGCAACGGCTCGCTTAACGATTGTATTGCGTTTTTGGCGGTCCAACTTTTTATATAACTCATCGACTACCGGCAGTCTTTTCAAGTTTATTTCCTGAGTACCCGCGGTTGCATTTGCGACACAAAAATGCTCTTTTACCTGCATAATATTTAGTGCCGTGGCATACCCAAAGAGGAAACCGATAATAAATCGTATCGGCATCGAAAACCCGGCATAGTACGAAAGCCCAAGTGCTATAATCCCACCAATGCCGGCAATGTAAGCAAGCACCCGACGGTAGGATACCCCTTTCGCATCGATATTACACTCGCCTGGTTTATAGATAAATGCTTCGTTCATTAATATAGCAAATACTTCTTTCGCTTAGTACGGAAAGCGGCAACTTGCGGTTTCCAGTTATTGATGAGCGCTGTAACTTCATCCCCGCTGCTATGGATCGAAACATGAGTAAAGAGCTTCAATACATCATCGCAGCCCGTTACTTTTTCGAACATTCGTTTTGAAGAAAAGGCTACGGCATCGAAGGCTTTTTTAAACGCAGTATCGCTTAGGAGTGAATAAAAGATCTTGAACTGGCAGCTATAAAGATCGGGTATATTCAGTATATCCTTGGGCAAAATTATTTTCACACCATTATAGGTTTTTAGCGAATCTGCATAAGGGATGGTAAATGATTCTGTAATAAGCGAGAAGCCATTGAACGAGATCGTTGCTTCGGAAAGCAGCCGATCGCTTGTGACAAGCCGCGACCCCAACCGCAGAAATGGTAAATCAGAACCAACACCGACCGAAAGCGTGCCAAGCTCACCGATCGCTCCACACATAGCACATCCCACAGCACTTTCGAAGGTAGGGATGTTCGGGCTGGGGGCGACCCATTTCAAACCGGTTTCCGGCCAAAGCGTATAACGACCCCATTTCTGCATTGTAATTACCGATAGTTTTAATTTATTGGCAGCATTGAACCAGCGCTCGCCTTTTGCCATCTTAGCCAGTTCACCAAGTGTCATGCCATGAATATATGGTATCGGGACTTGGCCAACGAACGAGCGAAGGGTCGTATCGAGCACATTCCCTTCAATGCGTGTACCTCCCAAGGGATTAGGCCGATCGAGTACGATGAATTCAACCTTCTGCTCTGCTGCTGCCTCCATTGCAAGGATCATCGTGGAAAGATAGGTATAGGCTCGCACACCAATATCCTGAAGATCGAAAACCACGGCGGTTACACCTTTGAGCATTTTCTTCGTTGGCTTGCGGGTAGAGCCATAAAGCGAATAAACCGGGATGCCATTGTACTTCTCTATTTTATCGCTTTCAACTCCGGCCTTGCGAGTACCGTTTAAGCCATGTTCAGGCGTTAATAACGCAACCAGCGTACAGCCTTTTTGCTTAAGCAGTACATCGGCGGCAAACTTGCCATCGGAGGAAACAGAAGTCTGGTTACAAATCAGGGCGATCTTCTTCCCTTTAAGCAAAGAAGCATCGCCTGAAACTACATCGAGACCGGTACGCACCGAAGCAAATAGCGGCACCGATACCAACAGCATTATAAATAAAAAAAAGCTACGCATGGGGTTCACAAGCTTCGTGTAACAATAGATAATTCATAGCGTTCTATTAGTAGCGAATTTTTATCATCCCAATGACCAAACATATCGTAGCCTTCGGCGGCGGAGCATTTTACCAGAACAATGAGCTATCGGTACTCGATAAGTATTTGCTCAAACTCACGAAAAAGAAAAAACCAAATGTTTCGCTGATACCTACTGCCAGTGGCGATGCGCTTAGCATTATCCAACGCTTTTATGGCGCTTATACAAAAGAGGTCTGTAAACCAACACACCTGAGTTTATTCCGCCGGGAAATTACCAATCTCGAAAAGTATATTCTTTCCCAGGATCTTATTTTTGTCAGCGGAGGAAATACGGTAAATATGCTGGCCCTTTGGCGGCAATGGGATCTTGACATACTACTCTACAAAGCCTGGCAGAAGGGTATTGTCCTTGCCGGTTCGAGCGCCGGGGCGATTTGCTGGTTCGAAAGCGGGACTACTGATTCCTACGGACCGATACTAAAACCTATGCAGGGAGCGCTTGGCTTTTTGAAAGGCTCGTTCACCCCCCACGTCTCCTCAGAAAAAACGAGACTCGGCATTTGCAAGGCATCCATTAAATCAGGTGCAATAGATGAAGGATATGCTGTTGACGATCATGTTGCCTTACATTTTAGAAATGAGAAGCTATATAAAGTATTACGTGCTAATCCCAAAGGCAAAGCACGTTATGTTACAAAATCGAAAGTACAGTTATTAAAGTAGAATTACACGATCCGCTTTCTCATGCGGGCGACAGGGATATTCATCTGCTCGCGGTATTTAGCTACGGTACGACGGGCCAGATCGTAGCCGGCATTTTTAAGCATCTCAGCCAGCTCGTCATCAGTAAGCGGCTTCATTGGGTTCTCGTCGGAGATCAATTCTTTTATTCTTGCCTTGACTACTTTATTCGAGACCAGTTCGGCATTCTCTCCACCTTCATCGCCGCCTTCGAGCGGGATGGCTTCGCTGAAGAAATATTTCAACTCATAGACGCCATAATCGCATTGGCAGTATTTACCGTTAACGACACGGCAGATTGTCGAGATATCCATGGAGATATCATCGGCAATATTCTTGTAGATCATCGGCTTCAGGAATTTCTCTCCATTGAGGAAGAATTCTTTTTGGCGGGCAACAATAGCCTGCATTACATTTAATAACGTCTTTCGGCGTTGATAATAAGCAAGGACAAAAGCCTTAGCCGCTTCGAACTTCTTATTAATAAAATCGCGGGCATCGTCGGAGAGCGGGCGGGGATTTACTACCCCTTTACTTTTCTTCGTAAGCTCTTTATAAGAGGAATTGATCCTGATCGAAGGCACCCCGCGTTCGTTGAGCGTAATGACAAACTCTTTACCTTCAGGAGTTTTTTCGATATAAAAATCCGGAGTGATATAGCGGCGGGTTTCGCTTGCTGTTCCCGAAGGAGCGCCGGGCTTTGGGTTCATGCGCTGGATAAGATCGAGGGCCGGCTTGAGGTCCGGCAATTTCAGCTTCAGCTTCTTAGCCAGTACCTGGTAATTCTTTTTAATAAAAAGCTCGAAATGCTCGCGAATGATCTCGAGCGCCATCTTATGGGCTTCGTTGTGATCACTATGGGCTTCAAGCTGTACAAGCAAGCATTCCTGCAGTGTGCGCGATGCAATGCCGATAGGGTCGAGGCGCTGAATACGCTTTAGCAAGCGCTCCGGCTCAAGCGCTGCATAATCTTCACCGTAATAGATCGAAGTATCCTGGACGATCTGCTCCAGCGGTACGCGTAAATACCCATCTTCATCGAGCGAACCGACGATCTCTTCGGCCAGTACTTTTAAGCGAGGGCTGAGATTGAGCAGGGAAAGCTGGGAGATCAGCGCTTCGGTAAGCGTCTCTTCGGCGACCTGGCCACGGTCTTCGCGCTCTTCATCCTCACTATAGTTATTCGAACGAGGAGCCTTATACCCTTCAAGCTCATCGTTCATAAAATCTTCTAAGGTATAATCGTTATCGCGCTCAGGAGCTTCGGTCTCTTGTTGGTCGCGGGTGACGGGAGATTCTTCGGAAGGAGTGGAGGCGATAATACTCGTTTCAATGGAGGTATTGAGCGTATCTTCCGGAAGCTGATCTTCCGGCATTTCTTCGAGCATCGGATTTTCTTCGAGCTCTTCTTTTATACGCTCTTCAAGCTGGGCGGCGGGAAGTTGAAGCAATTTGAGATACTGCACCTGCACGGGGGTGAGGCGCTGATGTAACCCAAGCCGTTGCTTCAGTTGAAGCATTTACTATACTATTCCTCCCTAACCAATGTAACAAAAATCATACCATAAGCAGATTGCTTATGGAGTAAAAAAATTCCGCGATATCAAAGGATCGCGGAATTCAACACAACATCAAAGAGAATCGAACGCCCGAATAATATCCTGTGCGATAGATTCCGGAGCACGTCCCTCTATCTGCCAACGCTCCATCATCCAAACAAGTTTACCGTCTTTTAGGATGGCCATTTGGGGTGAGGAGGGCGGAAAACCCATAAAGAATTCTCTGGCTTTTGCAACCGCTTCTTTATCATTTCCGGCAAGGGCCGTAACGAGGCGATCGGGCTTTTTGGCGTGGGTGAGCGCCAGACGAAGCGCAGGCCGCGCACCACCGGCAGCACAACCACAAACCGAATTGATATAGACAAAGGTCGTCCCCTGTCCGTTAAGCTCTTTTTCCATTTCCTCAGCCGTCCGATATTCTTTCACGCCGAGGGCAGTAACCTCGTCGCGCATCGGCTGAACCAGCACTGGATCGTACATACGTAATCTTTACCTTTCTAAGTTCTAATACGCAAACACCACCAAAGGGATTCAAATTCATTGGCGGATCCACCCTGCCCCCAATCCAAATAGTGCAATAGAAGTGAAACTACCGTATATTTGGTACATTGATTTCCAACTATCTTCCTATGAATCGTTCTGTCATCGTTCTTCTTGTGGCATCGATTTTCCTTCACTATGGCTGTGGCACTACTGATACTGGTTCTCCCGGATCCTCGGGTACTATCCAACAGTTATTTCCCCTGGCAGTAGGAGATAGCTGGAGCTATCAGGTCATCGAATATTTTAACGACGGTTCTATAAAAGCAAATCAAACGTACCTCCTTTCCGTACCCTCTTCTTCGGATTATCAGGGTCACACTGCTTACACCTTTATGGCTAATGGAGATAGTAGTATCAAATACTATTATGACGGGACAACTGATATTATAACTATAGATGGCAACAGCGATCCGGTAGTCGGATTTCATCTGTTGCAGCGTATCGGCGATAGCTATACCTTTATCGATACCATAGAACCCGGAAATATTAAGCATAAAGAAGTCCTTGTTCTTCGTTCAATCAACGAACAGGTAAAGGTGGCAGCCGGTACCTTCCTTGCCAATCGGTACGACCAATTACGGATACTTGGTACCAGCGATAAACCGGACACCGACGTTATCGACTCTAAATATTATTCCTCCGGCATTGGACTCGTAAAAGAAAACGAGTGGGTTACCAGTGGTAAACTATACCAAAAATATGCAGTAGAGCTAAAGCAATATACTGTTAAATAATTACCGCTGGGTTTTTCAAATAAAAAATACCTTTTCTTAATGCCTCTATAGAGGCATTAATCTCTGCCCTCCCACAACTTCATACCAGACCAAGGGTTGCTCTTGATATTGGTCTGGTTATATGAAGTTAAAAACAGAATCATTTCTGCAGGGGTGTACCTCTGCGTTTATTTGGTCCGGTTCGCTGCTCTTTGTTGTTAGAACCATCTATCACATTATCGGTGGTCATAGGTATTACCTGACATTGGTGGAAGATGATTTTTATTACTATGCCGTCATTGCCCGAAATATCGTCCGTACCGGAATATCGAGCTTCGATGGAGCTACGATCACCAATGGATACCATCCGTTGTGGATGGGTATCGTAACTCTTATTACTGCCGTTACCCACAGCGAAGAAGCATTCTTTGTTGTTCTATCGTTAGTGATGGGTCTTAGCTTTTACATCACAGCAAGAACCCTTGCGCGACTTATCGATCTCCTGTTACCCGGTTCTACCTGGAAATATATTGCCCTTTGCTCATCGCTTTATCTTTGCTGGAAATTGATAGCCTCAGCAATGGAAACCGTTCTATTATTACCTATCCTCAGTTATGTAGTAGTGATCGCCTATCATCAACAGGATATCTCTAATAGGAAAAAAATATTTCTGTTCTCCCTGCTATCTTCATTTTGTATTCTGGCTCGATTAGATGCTGTAATTATTATCGTTCTATTGTCTATTGGAATAATAGCTAACGTTCGGCCTACGATGAAGGTACTTTTTACAGTACTTCCGGCAATGCTCCTTGGCCTTGTTCCGCTATTTATCTATTTCGGATATAATTACTACTCTTTCGGCCATTTCGCAACCGTATCTTCATTGGCAAAACAACTGCCTTTCAAAGAGTGGGTACATTTCTCCCTTTTTTCAGAACTATGGAGTTCGAAAGAAGGAAAGATCGGTATTGCCAGTGTAGCCATTGGCTGTAGCTGTCTTTATCTGGATCGGAGATTATATTCTAAAAAACAACTACCTTTTTTATTTATGATACTAATATTTCCGGTAGTATTTTTTTCCTTCCTTGCGCTACGTTCGTCCTGGGTACTCTTCTTTTGGTATGACTATCCTTTTGTTTTTTCTATTGCTATTTCGATCACAGTTATAGGAAGAACGATCAGCCATCGGTTAAAAAATAAAAGGCAGTTGCAATTAGTACTCTGGATAGAAAGTGTGGTTTTAGTAGCTGTTTGTTTTCAACTGGGACTCTTATTTCATAAAACTACAACTGTATTCCAGGTAAACCCCGGTAATACGTTTGAACATACGACGCAGCTACTACCTTGGATAATAACTCATCCCGGAAAGTATGCCATGGGCGATAAAGCAGGGCTTATGGCGTATATGAGTGGCGCCTCGATACTTCAACTCGAAGGACTGGCTTCCGATTACGCTTTACTTGAGCATATCCAACGATCGGATGCATTACTTACAGTTCTTAAAGAATACCGAATAACATATCTTATAGTATCTGTGTATGATTCTTTGCAACACACACCCAATGGATATTATATCGAATCGCCACATTCTTTACAGTGTGGGATCACAACTCCAAAACTTAGTACCTATTTACAAACTCTTCCGATGTTTCAATACCGGGCATCGAATAATAAATATTCTATTTTCAATAAAGTAACAAATACTGAGGCACCTTTAACTACTTCTTATATTTTTAAGATCGAATAGCCATAAATGTCATTCTCATTATGTTAGATGATACGTTTAATTCCTTTTATACCCACCCCGAAGTACCCAAATAAGATAGGCCCCTACCCCTACCGATAATATCAAAGCCCCAATACCCATAGCTACACTGCCACCCTGATGTGTTATCTCCCTAATCCCAAAAAAGAGGAAGAATGCCAGTGCGGCGGAGATCAGTACTTTATGGAGAGTGAGTAATTGCATAGCCTGCTTGTAATTATATCCTTGTTCTCATAATAGCTAATAAGCTCTGAATAATTTCCTGATAATAAAAAAGTTATTCAAAAACCGGTTCTGAATAGAACGTTGATAGTTGTTTGCCGCTATCCACATCGCTGGATACCCTCTGGATAATATCCGGATTTGTGGACGAGAAATAACCTATCCACTTGTGAACATAGTGCTTTATAACTTGTTACAAGGCTCTAATATATACCTTTAGCGTCTTTTTAAAGGTAGTATTAACAAATCCACACCTTTTAAAATAAGAGTTATATTTATTCTTTAAAAAGAAAAAAGAATTAATAATAGAATAGTATGGATATCTCGATCATCGGGACAGGATACGTAGGATTAGTGACCGGAGCAGGGTTAGCCGAAACCGGCCATACCGTAACCTGTATGGACATCGTAGCCGAAAAAATAGAGATGCTGCGCCGCGGCGAAATCCCGATCTACGAGCCAGGCCTGGAAGAAATGGTCCAGTTCAATGCCACCGAAGGCCGCCTGAATTTTACCACCAGCTATGAAGAAGCCGTAGCCAAGGCAAAAGTGATCTTTTTTGCGCTTCCTACGCCTCAAGATGGCGACGGAGCCGCCGACCTATCCCGGATCATGCAATGCGCCGAGATCGTAGCTAAGATCATCACCGAACCAAAGGTAATCGTAAATAAATCGACCGTACCGGTGGGTACTGCCGAAAAAGTCAAGAAGATTTTCGAAGCCCATACCAAGATCCCGGTAGAAGTAGTCTCTAACCCGGAGTTTTTGAAAGAAGGCGCCGCTGTACAGGATTTTATGAAGCCCGATCGTATCGTGATCGGCTCTTCGAGCGAACAGGCTATCGAGATCATGCAGGAATTGTACGAGCCATTCGTCAGGACCGGCAACCCGATCTACATCATGGACGAAAAAAGCGCCGAGCTGACGAAGTATGCCGCCAATGCTATGCTCGCACTCAGGATTTCTTTTATGAATGAGATCGCTAATATCTGCGACCGCGTCGGTGCGGATGTCGATAAAGTCAGAAAAGGTATCGGCTCAGATGCTCGTATTGGTCCGCAGTTCTTATTCCCGGGCGTTGGCTTCGGTGGTAGCTGTTTTCCGAAAGATGTGAGCGCTATCGTAAAAACGGCGGAAGTATATAACTATGAATTCCGAACCATGAAGGCGGTTCAGGAAGTTAATAAAAAGCAGAAAAAAATTCTCGTCGAGAAGATTCTCGCTCACTATAATAACGATATTAAAGGCAAGACGTTTGCCCTTTGGGGCTTATCCTTCAAGCCGAAGACGGATGATATACGCGAGGCCCCATCGCTGGAAATAATCTCTGCACTGCTTGAGCACGGTGCAATCGTGCAAGCTTCCGATCCGGTAGCGATCCCGGCGGTGATGAAAGTATTGCCGGAAAGCGAATCACTGCAATATCGCCGCCGTTATTATAAAACGCTCGAGCAGGCCGATGCACTCGTTGTGGTAACCGAATGGAATGAATTCCGCAATCCGGATTTTAATCTACTCGCTTCTTCGCTCAAAGACAAAGTGATCTTCGACGGAAGAAATATATACGATCCGGAAAAAATTTCTGAATTAGGACTGACGTATTACGGAATCGGACGCCGGTAATTTTCTCTACTGATACTATGCCACGTACACTCATCACCGGCGGTGCCGGATTTCTTGGTAGCCATTTATGCGATCGCTTTGTAGCCGAAGGTCATGACGTGATCTGTATGGATAATCTCGTTACCGGTAACCCGGCGAATGTTGCTCACCTGTTCGGTAAAGAAAATTTCGTCTTCGAGCATTACGATGTAACGAATTTTATCCATGTAGCTGGCCCGCTCGATTATGTGCTGCATTTCGCCTCGCCGGCGAGCCCGATCGATTATTTAAAACTTCCGATCCAAACATTGAAAGTTGGCTCGCTCGGCACGCATAAAGCACTTGGCCTTGCCAAAGCAAAGAACGCCCGTTTTTTGCTTGCTTCTACGAGCGAAACCTATGGAGATCCTGCTATTCATCCGCAGCCGGAAACGTATTGGGGTAATGTTAACCCGATCGGCATTCGCGGGGTCTATGACGAAGCCAAGCGCTTCGCCGAAGCGATGACAATGGCCTATCATCGCTACCATGAACTTGAAACGCGTATCGTCCGCATCTTCAACACCTACGGTGAGCGTATGCGCATCGAAGACGGCCGCGCCATTCCTGCCTTTACCACCCAGGCACTTCGCAACGAACCGATTACCGTCTTCGGTGAAGGCTTACAGACAAGAAGCGTCTGCTACGTTAGTGATCTTGTCGATGGTATCTATCGTCTGTTGATGAGTGATTATGCCAATCCGGTGAATATTGGCAACCCCGATGAAGTGACGATGCTCGATCTCGCAAAAGAGATTAAGTCCATGATACCGGAATCGAAAAGCGAGATCGTCTTTAAACCATTACCACAAGATGACCCCCAGGTCCGCCAGCCAGATATTACCCTCGCAAAATCGCTGCTCGGCTGGAGCCCGACGGTTGACAGAAAAGTCGGATTAGAACGAACAATTAAATATTTTCGCGAAGCATTAGGAAGCTAAGCGTTTATTTATTTTATCACTTGTCCCTGGTCGGCCGGATTATGGCCGTTCTTGTATGTTTATTTGTGGAAGATGTTGATAAAGTTGTCGGTTGGTCATTTTGCGTTTCCTACACAATTCCCCCCGAACTACTTATCCACTTTTCTCGTTTCCCTGCCTCGAAGAGAATTCCACGTACACTAATTAAAAAAGGAATATGTAAATGGTAGATGTTACCACTGAAAAAGAGTCACGTGTTGCTGTCGGAAAAAAATTATATGTAGGAAGCTTGCCCTATACCTGGACTGTCGAACAGTTGGAGTCATTATTTTCCCCGTTCGGCCGGGTATCGAGTACTGCCATTGTTAGCGATATGGTCACTAAGAAGTCGAAGGGTTTCGGCTTCATCGAAATGGATAACGAAGATGCTGCCAAAAAGGCAATGGATGAGTTGAACGGCAAAGAAGTCGAAGGCCGTCCGCTTACCGTCCGCGAAGCAAAGCCGAATATGGATAAGCGTTCGCGCGGTGAGGATTCCATCCTTAACAAGCGCTACGAGTACAACGACCCGACCGGTACCGATACTTCGGGCCGCAGCTATGGCAACCGCAACGGTTGGTGGTAATACAATAAGTATTGCGATTAAAAAGGGAGCTATAAGCTCCCTTTTTTATTTTATAACCGTGATCTGTTCTTTTATTTGAGAGCTACCCGAAGCAGCTTCCAGCCAATACTTACCGCTCGGAAGGTTATCGATATTAACCTTAAGGCGATTATCCCCTGCTTTGAAGGATAGCTGTTTTTCAAACACCCGAAGACCGCTGGAGGAATACATTCTCAGGCTGCCTTCCGTCATCAAGCTGCTTTTTATCCTGATATCGAGAGAAGAACTGGCAGGGTTAGGTTGTATAGAGGAAAATTCTAACGGCTGTTTACCGCTAAGGACTCGCTGGAATAACCTGTCACCGCAGAGAGCGGTAAAATCGAATACCGTCCCCCCGATCACAGCCTGCAAGGCACATGGTCCTGACGATGGAGCAATATCGTTAGCAGCAAAGGAGGATAGCTCTATGGTGGTATTACTATCGCTTGTCAGAAATACCGTATAGGTAAAGGTTGCAATAGTGCTATCGCTCTCAGTAGTAATCGAAGGACTATGGCTTATTGTAAAATCATTCGTACCAAAACCACTTACGGTATTCGGGCTTGTAAGAGAAAGCGACGTCAGCAGGTCGGTATTTAGCTTCATAGAAAAAGACATCTTCGAGATCGATGCGATCGACTTTGGATCGGTTTTCAGTTTTACGGTAACGACCTGTTCCCGTTCGGCCGCTGGTTTATCGATCTCTAACCAGAGGTGCAATCGTATAAGAGGCGTCACCGAATAGGTAACGGCAACGGCCCTCGGTTTGGTATCGATGCTCGTCTGAATAAAAAGAGTATCGGTAAAGGTCGTTTTGGAAAATGTAGAATCGGGCAGCGCCGAAAGATGTATCGCTATCGAAGAATCCGGCCCGATGGTTGCAGGCAGCGATAGCGTCGAGCGGAAGCCGCGCTTTAAAGAAGTAGCGCTTTTAATCGTTATCGAATCACAACCGGAATTAGTAAGCCAAATGACGGAATCGCGCAGATCGCAATAGGAAAGCGTGCCGAAGTCGATAGTAGTATCGGAAACCGAGAGCAGAGTGCCTCCATTTTTCAGCACGATAATAAGCTGAATAGAGGTATCCTTCCACCCACTACCATTGAAATACTGATAATGCAATACAGGATAGTGGTATCCTTTTGTGATTGCGTTGAATTGTATCGGCACTGTAAGCTCAGAATCCGGGCCGACCACGAACTGCTTCGATCCCACCAGTGAAAATGCAGGATCGCCGCTGAGCCAGCAGGAATCGATGTGAATGGAATCGCAGCCGGAAGCATTCGTCGCGGTGATAAAAAGAGTATCGATCTCCGTTTTACAAAATGTTACGGTATCGCTATAGACTCCTTTATTTGGAAGTAATAGGTTGACAACTCCTGCTTTAAGATAAACCTCGATAGTGACAGTGATCGTCGAAACCGGTTTTCCTGTAGGGCTTACTTTAAAAGTAAATGTTGTCCGGTGTAACCCCGCTGCGATAGTATTCAGCGCAATGGAAAGTGCATGATGCTCGGTTGGTTGAAGTGAGAATGGAATGAACTGTTGAATCTGGAAATCGGAATTCGAACTGCTTACCGTATCGACGAGAGAATAATAACAACCAAAATTTGTAAATGGCAAAACGAACGGATGCTGCTCGCAGGTCGAAAGAGTATCCAATTGTATAAAAGTGCTATCCGGCCTGACTCCATCGCTATTATCGATGGAAGAACCGAGCAAGGTAATTACGGTATCGGTTAGTTTTCCATTTATCTTGATATGCAGTCCGATCTTCGCAGGAGCGGAAGAAATAACGGTCGGGGCAAAACGAATTTGTAAGGTGAGCGTCATCCCCGGATCCAGTATGATAGGGGTACCAGGTAAAGAGGGGATAATGAATTGCCCGCCGGCGGGTGGATCGATCCCCATGATCGTAATAGGTCCACAGCTCTGGTTTGTGATCGATGTGATAGTATCGGACGCCGTACAGATCTTTGCCGGTGCAAAAGCAATGGAAGAATCCGATAGCAGAAAAGGCGCCGGGATCTCGTTATCGACGATAACATTCAGCGTGATGGTGGTATCATGAACTCCATCTTCGCCCTGATATTGCAGGTTAATAGCATTGGAAAACGTACCTTTATGATGCGGCAGAATATGTACCGATATTCTCCGGTGATCGAATCGCTGGATAAAAAAAGAAGCGGTGGGTTCTAAGGTAAAGACGCTATCATTCTGCATCGAGACTGAAGTGATCGATGCCGGCTCACAATAAAAATTAGTGAGAGTAATAAAAGTATCGAGCGGAGAACAGGCTGATGCGGTATGAATGGATATTGCATCGGTTGAGACATCGACCCGCGAGGATAGATCGAGCAGCCAAATATCTTCGGTTGATGTAGGAACAATAATCCGGCTGCTATCGACGATAAATCGCTCATCGGGATGATTACATTCTGGACCACCGAGACTGATCCAACTCAGCCCGGAATCGGCGGAGGTCATTAACGAATCGCCGCCAACAAAAAGATTACCGCACTTGCCGAGATATACTGATCCGGTATTGCCAAAGGGTCTTGTAAAAGGTACCCTGCTTATTTTTCTCCACTGAATACCATAATCATCGGAGCGAAAAAAATCGTTGTTGCTATCTCCGATAGCAAATAAGATTGCCGTGTTTGGGAATGCCAGAGGCTGCCAGGATTCCAAGGTGAAAGGAACAGATAGCCAACTAATACCTCCATTGGTTGTTACAAGCCAGGAAGTCTCATGAGGATCGGCCATACTACATAGTCCATGAACAGAATCACTGAAAGCATACCCAGCCAGATTTTTTCTTGAAAAAAAACTCCAGCTTTGGCCATAATCTGATGATACCATACTGGTGGGCCATGACCCATTGGTTGGATCGTCTATCCAGGAAGAAAAAAATAATTTATGAGAGTAACGATTATAATAAATAGCTCTTCCATCGTACTGCATTAGTTGCGATTTTCTTGGCAATGTAAGATCGACCCAATGTTCTCCTCCATCGGTCGTCATAAACACACCACCGTCATAACCGATGTGGCTTGCCCACCCGGTATCGCTATTTTTGAATGTAAAATCGCTAATTCCAGTATTAGGGGGGTTAAGAGGTACCATTGTTTGCTGCCAGGATTGCCCATCATCGGTGCTTTCCCAGATCTGACCATTATTCAGGCCTGCAAAATATGTCTCAATAATACCCGGGACATGATAGAGGCAGTTTACATGATCCGGAAACGTCCAGAGTTTTCTCCATTGAGCCTCAGAAGAAGAACTTCCCAATAGCAAAAGAACTATCACCAGGATAGTTCTTTTCAAAAAAAGGTTTCTATGATCGTATTTCCCTTTCACAACTTTGGTATAAATAACCATGAACATGACCTCTTGTTACGGAGCATGAGGCTCTCTATACCAATGACACCCGAACTACAATTATGTTACATTTTAAAAACGGATCACCTCACCGCTCGAAAGCGATTCGTGAATGGCGAAGGTAGCAAGGGTTGTGGCAAGCATCGAATCGAACAGAATAGGATCGGGCCCGCCATTCTTGATGCAATGAAGGAATGCTTCGACCTCTTCTTTGTGGCCTTTACCCTGTCCGCTTACAACATGAGGTTTACCTGCACCACGCCAAAACTCGAGCGAGGTAAAATTTTTCATGAACGCTGTACGACCTGCTGAGAAGACCTGGATTTCTTCTTTCGGAAGATTCTTATCGCCATTGGCGATATAAAAGATCGTCGCTACCGATCCATCGCTGTAATCGATCGTAATAGAAAGAGTATCGTGATCGATGCTATCGGAGCGCCCGCTGGAGATTTGCTTTGCAACGACCGATCTCGGCAGTGCATCACCGGTTAAATAGGCAGCCGTATCGATGAAATGGCAAACTTCCCCGATGATACGTCCGCCGCCGATCTCTTCATCCTGTGTCCAGTTCGAAGCGGGAATCGGCCCTGCATTGACGCGATAAAAAATAAGTTTCGCTTCTTTCGGTTCGCCGAAGAGCTCATTCATTTTTACAACCAACGGCGAGAAGCGACGATTGAACCCGATAAGAAAGTGATTCTTTCCGTCACCATAAGCAGCAGCAACTTTCGATGCTTCTTCGAACGAAAGCGCCATCGGCTTTTCGCAGAAAACATTCTTTCCTGCTTCCAGCGACTTCGTTATTAACTCGGCATGATTATTATGCCGAGTTGCGATAAAGATCGTATTAATATCCGATGCGCCGATCACTTCCGAAGCATTCGTTGTCGAGCGCGAAAATCCGAATTTATTTTTAGTATCTTCGCTCGATGAACCTGTTTCATTGGAGACAGCTACAAGTGAAGCCTGTCCCTGAAGTGTCGGTAATAAAAATCCCTGCGCAAAATTTCCGGCGCCGATAAAGCCGATCGTGGGTGTTTCTGCGGAAGCCTTAGCAGGAGCGTGATGCTCATGATGAGTGTGAGGCCTGGTATCTGATTCGGGATAGGTAAGTACAATTCCGAGATAGCGTTCTTTGATCTCACCGGCGATCATATCGTAAGCACGCTTTGCTTCGGTGATCGGAATGGTATGTGTCGTGATCTCCGCCGGACGTACTTTCTTCTCTGAAAGCAGACGCACGAATTCCTGCATATTGCGTCGCTCTGTCCAGCGCACATAGCCGATGGGATAATCTATTCCCTTCTCTTCATAACTATGCTCATACCGTCCGGGACCATAGGAGCGGGAAAGACGGAAATCAAGCTCCTTCATGTAGAATGGATCGCGCGGAATATCCATCTTCGTTACCCCGACCATCACCACGCGACCGCGGTCGCGGCAAAGCGCTGCCGAGAGATCGATGGGATCATTAGAACTCGTAGCGGCGGTAATGATAACCGCATCGACGCCAAAGCCGGAAGTAAGAGCTTTGATCTTATTGACAAGATTATCCTCGTTGCGATTGAAGCCATACGAGGCATTCCCTGCTGCTGCACGCGCAACATTATCGGCATCGAGATCGATACCGATCACAATACAGCCTGCCGCTTTTGCAATAGCACAAGCAAGCTGACCGACAAGACCAAGTCCGATCACCGCTACCGATTCACCAAACGTAAGCTCTGTCTGGCGAACTCCTTGCATGGCAATAGCGCCAAGCGTTGTATAGCAGGCCTCTTCGTAGGCCACTGAATCGGGAAGCTTCACACAAAGATTTCTCAGCACACTGACGACCTCGGAATGATTAGCCCCCTGCCCGCCGCAGGCAACTCTATCGCCGGGGCGAAGATCATCCACATCTTCACTAACCGCTATAACTTCACCGGCACAGGAATACCCCATTGCTTTCTGGCTATCGAGCTTATTCATGACACGCTGATAGGTTTTCCAGAAGCCTTGCTGCTTGATCTCAGCTAATACTTTTTTTACATCGTCCGGGCGGCTCTTTGCTTTTTCTACCAGCGATGCCCGGGCCAGTTCGACGGACATCTTTTCCGTACCGGCGCTGATGAGGCTGGCATAGTTGCGGACAATAACTCCGGCGCGCTTCGGATGCTCGGGAGCATCGACATCACGAACCGTGATCGCGCCTGAGCGCATGGATTGCAAGAGCTGCTTCAAGATCGTAGCGGTATAACGTACTCTATATCGGCGGGTTTAACGGTAACGCCGGAGTTTTGATTCGAAACCGGCGGATTATACTTAGAGGGGGTCGATGCCTAAACTATCCATCTTACTAAGCTCTAATTCAATCATCGGAAAAACTACCCGCTCTTCGGTCCGGATATGAGCTTCGAGTACCAGGCCGAACGATCGGAGGGCTTCTGCAAGCACAGCCGTATCGGTCATATTGCTTAAAGCTCCGATAGCTTCACGCATCAGCCGATGTTCTGCAAGCAGTGAGTCGATGGCTTGACGTAGTTCCGACGCTACTGAAGGAGTAGTAGTAAAAGCAGGAAAAAGCTCTAGTTCTTCGCGCAGGAAATGTGGGAATAGCTCATGCTCGCTATAGCGGATAAGGGCATCGCGCTGAGCCTGAAGATCGCTTGGCCATAAGGTATCCTGAGGCGAGGAGGGGCCGCCTTTTTTTAATCGCAAAGCGACGAGCAGGCCGCCGTGATGATCCCGGGAAAATGGGGTGAGTGAGCTGTGGCGTTGCATTAATGCGAATGGGCTTTTTTCTCTTCCGGAAAAATAAGCGAGAGTAGTACGCTCCCGAAGAGAATACTAAGAATAATAATGAGCGAAACCATAATGCTCGGATGAAACCCATGCCAGAATAATGGCGCTGCCATCTTGAAGCCAACGAACCACAAAATGACACCAACGCCCTTCTTTACGAATCGGAACGCATTATGCATCCGCTCAAGCAAAAAATATAACGAACGAAGTCCAAGCACGGCAAGGATATTGGAGCTATAAACGATAAGCGGATCGCGGCTTACCGCAAAAATAGCAGGGATAGAATCGACGGCAAATAATACATCGGTAAGTTCGACAACCACCAGGACTACGAAGAGCGGCGTAGCTATCCATTTGGTACCACGCTTAATGAAAAATTTGTCGCCGTGAAAATCATTAGTTACTGAGATAACTTTGCGGGTCCAGCGGATGATCTTGTTCTTGGATGGATCGAATTCCTCTTCTTTTCCAAAGGACATCACAAAGCCAGTATAGATTACAATGCCACCGAACACATACATCAGCCATTCGAACTGATTGACAAGCGAAATGCCGGCAAAGATCATCAGGCCGCGCAGTAATAGCACGCCGATAATACCCCAGTTCAATATCCTATGCTGCTGATGGCTATTTACTTTGAAATGAGTAAAGAGCATCAGGAAGACAAAGAGATTATCGACCGAAAGAGCCTTTTCTATCGTATATCCTGCCAAAAAGGCCAGGGCATGGTCCTGGGTATTGAACTCCCAGATCACCAATGAGGTAATAAGCGAAATACCGATCCAAAAGATGCTCCACAATACGGCCCGTTGAAATGTCATTCTTTATTTGAGCTATATGGCCTGATTGAACAGTGGAAGTTCTGAAAGTATTGCTAAAGCTATAGATAGGCTCTCTTAAAATGGCAGGCAGAAAAAATTACTCTTTTCTTGAGTATTAGCAAACTTTTACGATTTTTTGGTGTAACAGTCCGTTTTTTTGGAAGTTAATAGGGTGCGGAGAAAAATCTCCGTATATTTGCCCATTGAAAAATATACCATTTAGCTGAGGCTGCCCCCTTATTAGCTGGATGAACGGACAATAAAATGTGAGCGGCATATTTCCCCCACATTTTCCCAACCGGGTAAAACTACGTGATGCTCTAAAAATTGCGTATATTTGTCCGCAAGAGTTTGAAGAATTTTGTGCATAAGTGCAAATCCGGAAGGAAAAAATTTGCATCGTGCACTATTTCTTCGTATATTTACACTTTCGCATTCGTGCGGATGTGCGCCTATCCAGGGCAAGATAAGCTGGAAGTAGTTGAATTATAAAAGCTTTCAGTGCACACAAATTATGAGTTTACTAAGAAAACGTTTCGTTCAATTTAATAAAAAACCAATAGGAGACGAAGGTATGACGTCACGTCGTTCAATTCTGTTAGGTATGGCTCTCGGGGCGTTCCTCGGGTTAGCAACGCTTAACACAGCTTATGCCCAAGTCCCGCGTAGTATCTCCTACCAGGGACTGTTGATGAAAGACGGGAAGCCGGTCGATGGTAAGGCTGACCTCAAAATCAACATCTATGATGCAGCTGGACATACTCTCTATACCGAGAGCTATAATCAGGTGCAGCTTAATCAAGGTGTCTTCAATGTCCAGCTTGGCACTGCCAATCCACTTCCGGGAAGCCTGAAGTTCGATCAGCAGTACTTCATGGGTGTTGAGATCGACAATTCGGGTGAAATTTCCCCTCGTACTCCGTTCACTGCTGCTCCGTATGCATTAAATGCTCAGACGGTCGGTGGTGTTGGTGTATCTGCTACCCCGCAGGCTGGCATGTTGCTTCCGTTGGATCAGAATGGTAAGATCCCGGTTAGCGCTCTTCCGGCTGCTACGCAGGCTGTTGATAATGTTAATGGATTAACAGGTGCAATTACCGTAGGTAGCTTAGACGGAACTGTCAAAGTTATTACCAATAATAGCACGAATAATATTGATCTTTCTGTCGCCGGCATGGGCGGTGGTGGATTAACCGCTGTTAAAGCTGGTGCTGGTTTAACCGGCGGCGGCGATACCACTAATGGCAACACGGTAGTTACTTTGAGTATCGCTCAGAATGGTATCACCCCGGGTATGCTCGGTAATGGTTCGGTTCTTGGCAGAAGCCTCGACCAGAACATCCCGGCTCTCGGTTTATATGCCGATGCTCTCGGTGATATCAATGTCGGTGTTAACTCGACCTTAACCTACTCCGCAAGCGGTACTGGCTATATCACCTCTAATGGTGTTCAGCACAATATCGGTATTAATCTTGCTAACGCTAACACATGGACTGCTTTGCAGACCTTCGCTGGCGGCGCAACGGTTATCGGTACCACGACCCTCACCGGTCCGGTAAACATCACTGGTAACATGAGCGAGACTGGTAACTTTACCCTCACCGGTAACGAGACCATCAGCGGTACCCTCAGCGTAGGCGGTACGAGCACCTTCAACGGTATCGTCAATACCGGAACGCTCGACCAGCAGGGCAATATCTTCAATAGCTCTGCTACTAACGGCGGCGCTGTAACGGTTAACGATCCTCAGGGCTTAACGAATGCTGCAGGTAACATCACCAATACCCTCGGCAATATCGTCAATACCTCCGGTAATATCAATAACCTTAACGGTAACATTAATAACACCGGCCAAATCAATAACACCGGTGCATTGAATGAGACTGGCGTTTCGACCTTAAATGGTAACTTAGTTCAGGGCAATGGTACCGGTACTACCGCTACCTTCCAGAACAATAGCGCAACCTTTACGCTGACCAATTCGGGTACCAACGGCAATAGCGTCTTTATCGACGGTACTGCTGAGCCGAATGCAGCTAGCGCAGCAGCAGTTGCTAACTATGAGTTGAACCTCAGAAATGCTGATTTAAAAGTTGTAGGTGCAACCAACTTAGTGGGTAATACCTACTTAGGCCAGACCTTGACGGTAACCGGTCTCACGACAACCAACGGTGGTTTGACCGATAACGGTACCTTCACACAGAACGGTGCTTCGAACTTCACTGGTGCTATCAGCCAGACTGGCGGTACCGTGACCCTCGGTGGTGCAACCACGATCAACAATACCTTAAACGTCACTGGTCTTTCAACCCTGACCGGCATAACGAATAACGGTACGTTGACCCAGAATGGTGTTATCACTCAGACAAGCCTCGGTGCTTCGACGAACAACACCTTCCTTACTTCGACCTTCAACGGTAATGTTCAGGTTAATGGTAACCTCAGCAACACGGGCAATGCAACGCTCGGTACGAATGCTGGTACCAATAACACTCTCGGTAACGCTGGTTCGAGCAACAACACCATCACCGGTTTGAACAACTCGATGATCGCTACCAATACCAACACGATCACCGGTCTTACCAACAATATCAATGGTACGACCAATGTAGTTGGTAATACGAACATCACCGGTAACACGGCTATCACCGGTACCTTGAGCAACACTGGCAATGCAAACATTGCTACCAATCCTGGTACGAACAATAACTTTGGTGGCGCTGGCAGCACGAACCGCTTCAACGGTACGTCGAACTTCGGTTCGCAGCCGGCTTCTAACGGTAACAAGCTTATCGTTGACGGTGCTGCTAACCTCGCAGCTCCGGCAGGCCCGAGCGGTATTCCTCCGGGATTTGTTATCCCGACGGACTTCGAAGCTATCGTCAATGGCGATCTTCAAGTAACCGGTTGGTCCAGCTTGCACAATGCAACCGTTGATAACCTTTGGATCACGAGCAGCCTCGTACTTCCGCCGTCCGCTTCCTTCTGCGCCAACACCATTCAGGTTAATACCCTGTCTTCATGGTGCGGTGGCCCGGTTGGCGCTCCGATCGGTGTAACGACTGCCCTCAATCAGAGCAGCCTCGGAACGAGCACGAACAACTCCTTCCTTGCCTCGAACTTCAATGGCAATGTTAACGTAACCGGTAATACTGCTATCACTGGTACGCTCAGCGCAACTGGTAACACGTCTGTTGCAACGACCTCTGGTTCGTTCGCCGCTGGTAATGCAGCAAGCAACAACACCGTAACCGGCGCTTCGAACACGATCAGCGCTTCGGGTACGAACTCGATGACTGCTGCTACCAACACGATCACCGGTACGACCGCTAACAATATCGGCGGTGGTTCTACCACGATCACGAGCGGTTCTTTCAACACTGCTAACGGTGTTGTTTCGACCTTCGGTAACGGTGGTGTAACCAACAACGGTACCCTCGTTCAGCAGGGTGCTTCGACCTTCAATAACACGATTACCCAGCCGGCTGGCTCTGGTAACGTTCAGCTCAATGGTAGCGCTGGTGGTACGAATATCTTCGGCAGCCAGGCTAACCAGCAGAATAACTATAGCACGGGTGCTAACTCGACCGCTAACCTCGGTAACGCTTCCGGTGCTATCGTAAACATCGCTACCTCGGCAGTAGGTACCACCACGACCAACGTTGGTAACCTCACCACCGGTACGACGGTTAACGTAAACGGTTTAACGACGGTCACCTACACTGGCAACCAGACTTACCTCCGTGTTGCTGGCGGTGCTCCGAGCTGCGCTGGTGCATTCCCGCTCTCTAACGAGTCTGAATTGCTTGTTAACGGCGATGGCTACTTTGATGGTACGATGGCTGCTTGCCGCTTGAATATCTTCGGCGCAGGCCCGAGCTGTATCGCTAACCTCGCTGTCAGCAACCTGACTGCTTGCGTAACGCCGAACATTCAGCTTGGCTCAAGCATCATCGGTGTTGGTGTCGTAAATATCACGGCTATCAACAACCTCCAGGCTAACAACAACGTAACCGCTAACGTAAACATGACCATTGGTACGGGCGCTGGTGCAACGAACATTGCTAGCTCGACCGGTGCAGGCCCGATCAATGTAACGACTCCGAGCGTTGCTGGTCGTATGCCGACCTACCAGACCTATACCCTCGCTCTTGTTCCGGGTGCAGGCCCGAACGGCGGTGGTGCAGTTACCTTCAATGCCGGTAACACTGGTGGTTTGATCAACTTTGATGCTAACGATGCAATCATGGTTACGTATCGTAGCGCAGCCGGTGGTGCTCCGCAGGGTGCACTCACGGTAACCTCTGTACCGGGTGTCAGCGTAACGGTTGAATCAACCGCCGCCCTTGATAACCACCTCGTACAGATCACGATCTTAAGAGACTAATTGAACGACGTTCCACGGTATGAGATCTCGGGGCGCAATTGGTGAGAGTGCCCCGAGAGCTCAGCCGGGAAATTAAGATCGTCTAAAGATTTTCACCGTCAGAGAGAGTTCAAAAAAACCCCGCCAATTCGGCGGGGTTTTTCTTTTGGTATAAATTAAAAATGATATTAGCTTAGCAACCTTTTCCAGGCGGCGGAGAGATTGTTTGTTTCAATAAGCTGCTTTGCTTCAAGATGGGCTTCTTTAGAAGCAGTTGCAGGAAGTTCTGGAGATAAATTATCAATCGGAGCCGATAACAGTTTTGCGAGATCGCTCCCGCTCAGGTATTCACTGTGGCGTAGTGGCAATGGTAATTTGTCGAAGCATGCCCCTATAACAGTAGGCTGCGGCAATGAGAACAGGCCTTTCGCCGCTCTTGAATACCATGATCCTCCCATGCGCGCAACCTGATCCATAAGGCGTGGATCGATCTGCTCCTGCTCATTAAACACTCTTTCATTTATATGGAATAGGAGTATTTCACAAATAAGTAAGTTTGCGCTTCCCGGTTTGCCGCCAAAGTCAATATGGTGCAGGAGTTTTGCTTCCATAATAAAGGGACTCTCTGCAACACCGGGAGGGGTAACTTTTTCAGAAGCAAAGGGAGTAAACCCCGCTTTTATAAACTCATTTTCACCTTTAGGATAAGGGGCCGAAGCAAGGCTCACCTGTTCTACCATATCGTAGGTTACAATAGAGATCGTGCATTCCTTCGTTTCGAGGAGATTTAACAGCGTATCCTTGGGGGCGCCCGTTTTACCACTAAAGGCAGGGCTAAAACATATAACGGGTGGATTGACCCCGAACGCGTTAAAAAAACTAAATGGTGCAAGGTTTACGGCGCCATTCTTATCCATAGAGGAAACGAAGGCGATAGGCCTTGGTGCAACTCCCGATAATAAAAGCCGGTGTACCTGAGGGTGCGGTAATTCTGCAGGATCGAAACGCTTCATGCAATAGAAAGAAAATATAATTCTTTCTAAAGCGAGAGTGCTGTAATAACAATTCCCTTAAGGACGAGATGGGGGTCGATATAATCGATCGATTTGGTCTGATCACGAAGCAATATAGAAAGCCCGCCGGTTGCAATGACAATAGGATGTCTTCCATTGAAGGCATCTACACTAAGTCGCGCAACCATACCCTCGACAGAAGTAACAGCACCATAAAGAATGCCCGATTGGATGCCATGTATCGTATTTGTACCAAGCGGCGACGGAGGAAATTGAAGGGGCACGAGCGGTAATTTGGAAGTCATGGCCGAAAGGCTTTTGGCCGTTGCTTCGATACCGAGCGTAATAGCTCCGCCAAGATATTCACCATCGGAATTGATGCAATCGAACGTAGTAGCAGTGCCGAAATCGATACTTATGGCTGGGCGATTGGCTTCTTTTGAATAATAAGTATAAGCGGCTGTAGCAGCAAGCAATCTATCGATACCGACGTCATCAGGCTGATCGTATAGGTTCTTTATCGGAATATCGCTGTTACGAAGTGCCAATAGCGTCGCCGACGGAAAAAGCGATCCGATATAAGCGGTGAGCGGTTCGGTGATCTCGGTAACGACCGAAGCATAGGCAATCGTAGTAGCGCCGGTATCGATAAGAACGGCTTTTAAATGATCGAGGTCTTTGCCTTCGAGAAAATCGGCGGTAGGGAATACAAAGCTCTCTTTCAATTCGGCGCCATCGAAGACACCGAATGTGAGAGACGTATTTCCAATATCGATCGCGACGATCATTATCCTAATGCAATATTCAGGCTGGCGGCCTGAAGAGTTATACTCTGGTTATCCGGTGTACGAACAATAATAGCACCGGAATCGGCTATTCCTTGAATAGCACTAACTGCTAACGTTTCCCCTGTAGAGGTAGTTACGGATTCAATAGGTACTTGTTGCAGCCACTCGAGCTCTGCCCTGATATCCGAAAGTAATCGATCCCTGTTCTTATAATGCGAAAGAGCAAATTCGAATGTCGCAAGCAACAGATCGCGCGTTTCAGTGATAGGAATATTATATTGAAGTACTTGCTTTAAAGCGATGGCTTTCGAAGCGAGGGGTGTAGAAAAAAGGTCCTGGTTCACATTTATCCCAATGCCGACTATTATTCCTTTGAGCGAAGAACCGGACCAGATAGCCTCCGATAAAATACCGGAGATCTTTCTATTATCGAGCAGTACATCGTTCGGCCATTTTAAGCGGACCCTATCGGCATCGAATGATCGAAGCTCCCGGGCAAGCAGTGTCCGGATCGTGGCAACGACACTTAAGCCTGCTATAAAAGGCATAAGTTCGATAAAATGGCTATCGACTTCAGTGAGAATAAGTGAGAGCAAAAGATTCGAGCCCGGTTCATCATACCAGGTACGTGTTTCATACTGCCCCTTGCCGCCCGATTGATGTAAGGCAACGAACACATCTTTGTGTGCTGCCATCCCGGAATCAAGTCGTTCACGGGCTAATCGCTGGGTGGAATCCAACTCGTCAAAAACCTCGATCTTCCACATTCGTCTCTTTAAAACGCTTGACAAATAAAAAGTTACGAACTAAACAGTTCACTTCGGTATTATTTCAGCGACCATGACCGTCTATAAGTTCGGTGGAGCCACAACCCGTTCGATCCGAGGCCTGAAACAATTGGCCGAGATCGTTGCACATACCTACCACGAAAATAAAAAACGGCGCTCTAAGAACATCGGCCTTGTCATAGTTGTCTCGGCTATCGGCCATACGACCCGCCGTCTGCGCTCTATTGCCGAAGATGCCGAATCCGGCCGAAGCCTTTTTGCCGGGGAAACATTGCAGCGCATTTTCGAGCGCCATCGCCAACTTGCCGAATCGCTCGATCTGAGCGAAGCGTCCTATTCCTCGGTAATGGCGAATATCGGCCGCCTGAGCGATGAGATCGCTAAACTGGTCGAAGGCGTATCGATCACGCGGGAGCTTTCTAACAGAACACTCGATGCCTTTCTTTCAAAAGGTGAATATTTTGCTACGGCGCTTATCGGCGCACTGCTTAGCAATTCTGGTATTGCCATCGAGACGATCGATGCAAAAAAGGTGATCATAACCGATGCTCAATACGCTTCGGCCGTTCCGAATAACGAGGAGATAAAGAAGCGTGCGGCGGAGCTATTGCTTCCCGCACTACAGCAGGGGAAAGTAGTTCTCACACAGGGCTTTATAGGCGGGACGAAAGACGGTGATCTGACCACCATGGGCAATGAAAGCTCCGACCTTACGGCAACACTCCTCGGGCGGGCACTGGAAGCCGAAAAAGTGGTGATCTGGAAAGCAGTCTCCGGCATTTATACTGCCGATCCGGAATATATCCCGAAGGCAAAGCCCATCCGCCATTTATCTTTCGAAGAAGCAGATGAACTGGGCCGCCGCGGTGTGCGGGCATTATTTCAAAATGTTGCTCAGCCGCTGCTCGATGAAACGGCCCGTGATAAAACAGTAGTGCATGTTACTTCTGCTTCGGCAAAGCTCAGGGGCACTACTATTTCCTCATCTACCGGTACGGCAATCCGGACGCCAAAACCTATTGCCGTTGCGCTCGAAGAAAATATCTCGACGATCTATGTGAAATCGTCCTCCGATGATAAGAAAAAGAAGCTTTCGCGCGAAGCACAACGAGCTTATAATAAAACCCAGGGCATACCGGCCTTTGCACTCAATAAAGCATTCTACTACTGGGCAAGCGATACCGAGCTGACGATCTCCTTCCGCCGGGACGACCGACGCTCGCTATTTCGGGCATTAAAAGATGCAGGGTATGAGATCCAGGAAGAACGACCGCTTTCCGCGCTTTCGATGTTGATCCGTACCAAAGATGCAACGCAGGATCTTACGGTTATTCGTGAACGGCTATTCTATTCGTTACGGAGCCTGCCGATCCGTGCGGTATTCCCAATCGAAAGCAGTCTTATCGTATTGATCGATGAAGACCGCGCAGTAGAAGGATTACGTAAATTACATAGAGAATTCTTTGAATAATGATCACTGCAGAAGAACGTCGCATCATACTATCGGCACTCACCGAAGATACCGCAGCCGGAGACCCGACTACTGCCGCTACCATAGATCCATCAAGAATGGGTTCGGCAGTATTTATGGCAAAAGCCGAGGGTATTCTTTCCGGAATGGAAGCGGCTTGCGAGACCTTTTCTATTTTTGCCGAATCGACTTCACGCGCCGAATCTGTTTTCAGTAAAGATCTGTCCCCAGAAGGTACAGCGGTCAAAAAAGGAGATATACTAGCCCATATTTCCGCGCCGCTCGATATCCTTCTAATAGCCGAACGGGTTGCTTTGAATTTTCTACAGCGTATGAGCGGCATTGCAACCTTGACACGAGCCTACGTCGATGCCTGCAAGGGTACAAAGGCAACGATTATCGATACAAGAAAGACGGCACCGCTGCTTAGGCCATTCGATAGGCAAGCGGTTCGTGCCGGTGGAGGTACCAATAACCGCTACTCGCTTGGCGATATGGTATTAGTGAAAGATAACCACATCGCGGCTAACGATATGGATATTGCTCTTGTCATTGAAAAACTGCGCCGCTACTTTGAAACCAGAGAACGCATTCCGGTTGAGCTTGAAGTTACGAGCCTCGAACAATTTACTATTGTAAAAGAAAAAGGAATCGGTATTATCGATAGAGTGATGTTCGATAATTTTCCACTCGAGATGCTCAAGAAAGGTGTGGAAATGAATGCAGGTACCTTCCAGACGGAAGCTTCAGGTGGAGTAAATCTTTCAACGGTTGGGTCGATCGCTCAAACGGGAGTAGATTTTATTTCAGTGGGTGCACTAACGCACTCCGTTACCGGGCTCGATATATCGCTTGAAATAGAACTTTAGTTTGCTTCTTCGAGATCTTCGTACAGTGCCTCAAAGAGGGCGCGCTTATCGATCGGAATAATACCCAGTTCTTCTACCACTAACCCGGCCGCACGATTAGCGATCATTGCCGCTTCGCGCACCGAAGCGCCGCAAGCTTTTGCAACGGCAAGGGTGGCAATAACCGTATCTCCGGCGCCGGAAACATCGGCTACTTTGCGTGCTCTTGTGGGGATTGAAAATGGAGTAGCATTACCCTGTTCGAAAAGCAGCATTCCTTTTTCACTTAAGGTCAGGAGGACATTTTCTGCTTGTAACAGATCGAGCAATTTGAACCCTGCTTTTTGCAACTGTTCTGAAGTAGAAAGTCTGGTGCCAAGAGCGTCTTCTATTTCCTTCTTATTAGGTTTGAAAACACAGACGTTCTTGTATTCGAAAAAATGAGTATGTTTCGGATCGACAAAGACCGGTACCCCATGCTTATTTGCCAAAGCAATCACAGCATGGATGACTCGTTTTGTCATCACTCCTTTATTATAATCCTCGAGGATGATACCATCGAGGCTTCCGATCTCTAAAGTCAGCGCTTTAAGTAGATTATCTTCAGTCGTATCGGAAATAGCATGTTTTTTCTCGTGGTCGATACGAAGCATTTGCTGAGAGCCGGCAACGACTCTCGTTTTAACGGTCGTGGGCCGCTCAGGGTCTATAACAATACCGGAAATGGAAAAACCGAGTTCGGAGAGGATCTTCTTGGTGCGGGCTCCCTTTGCATCGTCGCCTACGACGCCCATGAGTATCGGAGTGGCGCCGAGGGTAAGGATATTATTAGCCACATTTGCTGCACCGCCAAGGCGGTATTCTTCGTCATGGATATCGAGAATCGGGACCGGAGCCTCGGGCGAAATGCGTGAAACCGAGCCAAACATATAGCGGTCAAGCATCAAATCGCCAATAACAGCGATTCTGGCGTTGGAAAAGGCCTTTTCGAGCGATTCCAATAAGGTTTGGGATAGCATACGCTCGAAAAACACCCGAAATTCGACTATAATTGCCGCTTAGCCGTAAGGTCAAAAGTATTTCCCCGGCGTAACCTGCTAAGAACCACCTCGTTATAGTTACGCTCTGCCCGTTGGCAGACGGGAAGGTTTTGGTGTACCTTGCTGTTTAATACCCTTTTGCACACTGCCCGCAAAATGAATCAGAACGCCCAGATAGTAGAGCAGAAGATCCGAGCTAAAACCGCCAGAATAGGCGTGGTTGGCCTCGGATATGTCGGTCTTCCCCTTGGTATAGAATTCGCCTCTAAAGGATTTAAGACAGTCGGTATCGACCTTGATCCGCGCAAAATAGAATCGCTGAAAAAGGCTAAGAATTACATTCAGGATATCGACGATGCTGTTGTAGAAAAGGCGATCAAGACGGGTATGTTCTCGGCGCAGGATAATTACAATGGCGCCGAGGACCTCGATATTATTTACATCTGCGTCCCAACTCCCTTCACCGATAATAAAGAGCCGGACGTTTCTTTCATCCGCAGTGCTGCCGAAGCGATCGTCGAACATCTGCGCGATGGGCAGGTAATTATTCTTAAATCGACCACGTATCCGAATACGACCGAAGGGCTTGTACAGCCGATCCTCGAAGCAAAGGGGAAGAAAGTCGGTAAAGATTTCTTTCTTGCTTTCAGCCCTGAGCGAATTGATCCCGGTAATAAGAAATTCAATACGGCTAATACCCCGATCGTGTGTGGCGGTGTGAGCGCCGATTGCACGAAGCTCTCAGTGCTGGCAAATGAGCAGATCATCTCGAAAGTAGTACCGGTATCGAGCCCTAAAGTAGCCGAGATGGAAAAACTGCTTGAGAATATTTTCCGCTCGGTAAATATTGCACTCGTCAATGAGCTGGCAAAGTTGTGCGACCGCATGGGCAATATCAATATGTGGGAAGTAGTAGAAGCGGCATCAACAAAGCCCTTTGGCTTCATGCCATTCTTTCCTGGCCCCGGTATCGGCGGGCATTGCATCCTGATCGATCCCTACTATCTTTCCTGGTACGGCCGCGCCTACGATTTCGAAACGAATTTTATAACCCTCGCTGCCGAAACGAATGAATCCATGCCGTACTATGTACGTGATATGGTTATTCATGAGGTAGCCCATCTACCGAAGAGCATCACCGATGTACAGGTCCTGGTGCTTGGTGTTGCTTTCAAAAAAGATGTTGACGATACGCGTCATTCACCGGCATTGAAAGTGATCGAGCTGTTACTGCTTGATGGCTTGAAAAATATCGCTTACGCCGATCCCTTCGTGCCTTCGGTTGCTGTTTCCGGCCGGACGTTTACCGCTGTCGAATGTTCCGATCAAATGCTATCGCAAAGCGACATCGTGCTTATCACTACCGATCATACCCAATATAATTACGAAGAGATCGTTCGCAAAGCGAAGCTGGTGATCGATACGCGCAATGCAACCAAATCCATTACCGATCCTGGGCTTCGCGAGAAGATAGTACTACTCGGTTCGGGTATGCAGCAACCAGCCCCCAGCAAAGCCCATTGAGTACGAAGAAGATCATGTGCGTCGTCGGGGCACGGCCAAATTTTATGAAGGTAGCGCCGGTACTCGAAGCATTACGCCGCAGAAGCAATGAATTCACCCCGATGCTCGTGCATACCGGCCAGCATTACGATGCGAATATGTCGGATGTGTTCTTTGCCGATCTGGAAATGCCACACCCCGATGTTTTTTTGGGAGTAGGCAGCGGAAGCCATGCCGAGCAGACGGCAAAGGTGATGATCGAAATGGAAAAGCTGCTTGCCGCTGAAAAACCGGATTTATTATTGGTAGCCGGCGATGTAAATTCCACACTGGCGGCTGCAATCGTTGCAGCGAAGAGCGGTGTGAAGCTCGGACATATCGAATCGGGCCTGCGCTCTTTCGATCGCCGGATGCCGGAAGAGATCAATCGTATCGTTGCCGATGAATTTTCAGATTTTTGTTTTGTCACCGAACCGAGCGGCTTAAAGAATCTTAAGCATGAAGGTATCCCCGACGAACGGGTTTTTTATGTCGGTAATACGATGATCGATTCGGTAGTGAAATATCGAGAGCGCTCAAAAAAAACCTTCGCAGAATTAGCGAGGCGTTTTTCGATTTCTGCCCGCTCCTACGCACTGGCAACGCTGCACCGGCCAAGTAACGTCGATGATAAAGATAATCTGACACTGCTTGTCGGCTTATTCGAGCAGATGTCCTCGGATGTAACGAAGATCATATTCCCGGTACATCCGCGTACGCGCCAACGCCTGAAAGAGTTCGGCCTTGCCGATCGTATTGCAGGCAACAATGCGATAGAGCTTATCGAACCGGTGGGCTATCTCGATTTCCTTGCCTTGCAGGATTCCGCCGCAGTGATCTTAACCGATTCCGGCGGTGTACAGGAAGAATCGACGGCACTTGGAGTGCCGTGTATTACGCTTCGCGAGAATACGGAGCGGCCGGTGACGATAGAGATCGGTACGAATGAAATGACCGGCCTTGATACCAGGCGTATACTCGAACTCGTTCATGCCGCTACACACGGCAACTGGAAAACAGCTTCGGTGCCGGAGTTTTGGGATGGCCGCGCCGCCGAACGTATCGCCTCAATTCTCTCCCAACAGATTGTATGATAGTACTTCGCAGATCATATTATTTCCTTGCTGTGGTTGCTCTGCTGATCGCCATACCGGCCATGGCACAGCTAACCGGAGGGCCGGTAACGGCTACCCAGCCCATCGCCCCGACGATCAATGCTTCATTGCCTGATAAAACGACGCCGACGCTTTCGCCGGATGCTCTTATTTTCGATGGCGCTATTAATCCGGCTGAATATCGTCTGGGTCCCGGAGATGTACTGCAATATCGCTCCTGGACAAGCAATGATGCCCAGCAGCTCATGGTCTCCGCCGATGAAGTACTCGGTATTCCGAGAGTAGGACCGTTTTCAACCAAAGGCAAAACGCTGCAGCAGGTTCAGCAGGAGATCACAGCGAAGATCCAGGGTAATTTTAAACAGAGCAGTTCGGATCGTGCATTGTTCTCGCTGACGGTTATGCAGCCGCGCCGCATCATGGTGAATATACTCGGTCAGGTTGAAACTCCGGGTGTATATACTTTGACCGGTGGTACCCGTACTGCCCTTGCTGTTTCGATCGCTAATAAGCCGGTAACGCGCACTACTATTTTAAGCGATCAGCAGTACCAACAGGAGCAGGAGCGCCGCAAGCGCGCCGCCGATAGGCTCAAGCCCTATTTCGGCGATCCGGGAGATAAAAATGCCAGTATGCGTAATATTGTCGTCACCCATAGCGATGGTACGAGCGAGCGAGTCGATCTTGTCGGATTCAATGCAACTCATGACCCGCGCTTCTCGCCGTTGCTTCGCGAAGGCGATGTGATCTACGTACCCTATAAAAAAATACTCGAAGGGCAGGTTGGTGTTTATGGATCGGTAAACTCTCCGGGTGATTATGAATTTGTACCCGGTGATTCGCTGTGGATGATGATCCGTGCTTCGTTCGGGCCGAGTGATGGCGCCGATCTCTCGAAAGTCGAATTTACCCGAATGAATGCCGAAGGTACTCAATGGACTACCGAAATCATTGACTGCAACGCTATACGAACCGGTGCTAAAGCCGATATTCCGTTGCAGCCCGGCGATAGGATTTTCATCCGTAATAAACCGGATCAACGCGAGCTTTCGCGCGTGATTGTAAAAGGAGAGGTGCAGTACCCCGGTGTCTATCCGATCACCCGTTCATCGACAAAGCTTTCGGAAGTAATTAAAGCGGCCGGCGGATTTACCCCGGAAGCCTTTATTGCCGGAAGTTCGGTCACCAGGCAAAAACTCGATATCGATAATAAAGATATCACAACCGAAGATGAGCGCAAGATCGTCGGCCGTGTTGCTAATCTTGCCGTTGAAGATACTGCTCAGTTTCGCTTCCTGACGGAAGTTCGCGAAGGCTATGTCTCGGTCGATATGGCTGCTTTGTTTGAAAAAGGCGATGCTTCGGCCGATATTACCCTTCGCGATGGCGATGTGATCTCTGTACCGGTAACCCCGAATTCCGTGTATGTCTGGGGTTATGTTGGAAGTGTTGGGTATATTCCTTACCGTCAGGGAATGTCAGTTAATGATTATATTCGTGCTGCGGGTGGCTATGCGGAAGGTGCGGTAGTTGAAGGTACCAGAATTATTAAGGCTCGTACAAGAAAATGGGCAAAACCAAGTGAGACCGTAGTAGAGTCTGGCGATGAAATTTATGTTCCACGGGAAAAATTATATCCGGACGATTATTCGCTTCGTCAAACGGCAACGTACGTAGGTATTGCAGGTACGATCATCGGTGCGATTGCTACTATTGTAACACTGGTTATTTTAACTCGAAACAGGTAATGCGCTGTATTAGGCTTTTGCTTATTTTTTCAGTGCTGTTTCCGGCACTTGGTTCGGCACAGGTTTTAACAAGCAAGGCACATACGGGTATTGCACAAGTACCGATTGGCGATGAAGTCTATGCCTATCTGCGTCACCTCAGTGTAAAAGGTACTCTTAGCGGTTTCAGCGAGGCAGAACTGCCGATCAGCGAATACGATGTTGTTCGTTTGTTGCGCTCGGTAAACGAAGCTTCTCTTTCGTCGGCAGAAAAAGCGCTTCGGATAAAATTTCTGCGCACCTATGAGCGCGAGCCTTATGAGGCAATCACGATGTTTCCTGCCGATAGCGCCGATAGATTATTCTTTTCCGGCATTCCGACTGATTACGATAAATACCTCTATCGTTGGAAAGACGATTCCACACTTTCCGATCTACAGGTGCATGGCATTGCAAGCCTTGAATACCGTAAGCGGATGCAGCCGCGAGATGGCGCAGCCGAACTCGGCCTTATCGGCGGCAGATTTTCGGGTACGTTAAGCGGCCATGTAGGCTTCTTTATGGAAACGACGAACGGCCAGGACTTTGGAGATTCTACTATCGCCCTGGAAGATCCCATTATCGGCCACAATAAAAACCTCACGTTATTCTCTCATAGTTTTTTCGATCAGACGACAGCAGAGCTTACGTATAATAATGATTGGTTTACTGCAAAGATCGCCCGTGAGCCGCTGGCGGTCGGAGGAAGCTTTCAGGGAAATAATATTATTATTTCTCCGAATGTGCAGCCGACGGATTTCGTAAGTCTGCAGGCTCGTATCGGCGCTGTTCGCTATGAGGCGACGGTTGCTTCGTTGCTCGGTGAAGCCCGCTTTAGCTTACGCCCCGATTCCACCTATGAAATTTCCGGTCCAAATGCTTATATCGATTCGAAGTTTCTTACCTTCCACGATCTCACGTTTTTCATCGGTAACGATCTTGAACTCGGCTTTACCGATCTGACGATCTTCTCGCGCCGTTTCGATCTTGCGTATGCAAATCCGTTCTCATTTTTAAAATCGATCGAACATTCGCTTAACGACCGTGATAACGGCCTGCTCGCTATTCATGGCAGATGGCGCGTTGCAAAGGGAGTAGAACTTCGCGGACAGGGTATGGTTGACGATGTGCTTGCCAGTACGATCGGTGATGGCCGCTGGTGGAATAAATTTGCCTGGCAGATCGGTGGAATGTGGGCGGCGCCGTTCGGGCTCGAAGATGTGGATATTTCCTTCGAGCATACCCGAGTGGAACCCTTCACCTATTCACACTTCAATCCGCAAAATACATTTTCAACCAACGGACAGATTCTCGGAGCAGGTATTGGGCCGAATGCTTTAAGCTACTGGGGACAGATCCATTGGTCACCGAGCGAGAAACTAACGATCGAAGCATCGGTGACGCTCGTCGAACGCGGCGAAAATATGTACGATAGTCTCGGCAATCTTATTTACAATGCCGGCTCCGATTTCGAGCAAACGATTCGTAACGAAGAGGAGAAAGCCGCTACCTATCATATTCTCGATGGCCGAAAAGTTACGACCACCACCCTTCAGGCTTCGGTACGTTACGAGCTCTGGCGCGGGCTATCGCTCTATGTGCAGGGCCTGAACAAAAGTGTACACTATGCAGAAACGCCTCCGGTAGATCCTATTGAAAAGCCTTATCGGCTTCTAACAGTAGGAGCGAAGGCGCTCTTTTAATTGTGAAGGAAATTTATGATCGATCCGGAAATTCAACGCAAAGAACCCTCGTCCCTATCACCCGCGCGTAAAGTGTGGGTCGAGACGGTTTCGCTGCTGCTCGATCACAAGTGGGTGATCATCGGTACTACGGCAGTGGTAACGATTATCACCGGAGTGTATATCTTTATGTATGCCAAGGTATGGTATAAAGCCGAAGCGAATGTTCTTCCGGCATTGCGCTCGATGGGCTTGCTCGATAATCTTGCTTCCGGCCTTTCCAGTACGATCAAAGATCTCGGTCTTACCCAGCTTGCAGGAAAAAATAAGAACGATAATATTTATAGCCCGCTCACCCTGGTCGGCAGCCGCTCGGTAGAAGAGGAAGTTATAAAAGAATTCAATCTTACGAGCGTGTATGGAATGAACATGGAAGATGCACTGAAGGAATTTTCCGAGCACGCATCGGTCGATGTGCTCGAAGAAGGAAATATTGGCGTCTCGTTCGAAGATACCGACCCCAAGCGGGCAGCGGCTATTGCTAATCGCTTAGTGGCGAAGCTCAATGAGATCAATTCCAAGTTGGCAATGGATGAAGCGCGTTTTAACCGGGTCTATATTGAGCAACGGTACAATAAAATGCTGGCCGATCTCGATTCGGCCGATCATGCACTCGGAGAGTATCAGAAAAAATACGGTGTCTATGAATTAAAGTCTCAGGCGCAGGCACAGCTTACGGTATTAAGCACCCTTGAGCAGCAGCGATATATGTCGGAAATACAATTAGCAAATGCCGAGCAGCTCTATGGCTCTCAATCGCCGGAAGCCGCAGCATTACGGACTCAATTAAATGAGCTTCATAACAGGCTGGGCGAGCTTAAATCGGGAATGGATAAAGATGCCAAAAGTTATTTCGTGCCGACTGATGTCATGCCCGATGTCGCTTTGCAATATTTACAGCTTACGCGCGAGGTAGAAATACAATCCAAACTTAAAGCTTTTCTCCTACCGAGCTACGAGCAAGTGAAGATGGATGAGCATAAGCAATCACTTGCTTATCTGACGCTCGATTCTGCTCAGGTGCCAATGAAGAAATCGCGCCCGAAGCGCTCGATCGCTATTTTGATCGCGCTACTGAGCGGCTTTGCGATTAGCTCGCTCGGTGTCATCGGATTGGTGCGCTGGAAAGAAACGCGCGCCCGCTTCGAAGCCGATCGTCAAACTCTCGGAGTGTAATTTCCTTTGAAAGCCACTGTTCATCGGCTTTCGGCCTTTATCTTACGGCCTTCGCGTTCACAATTTTTGTGGCTCGTTTTTTTTGGCGCGCTGCTTATTCGTCTTGCTATCGTTGGTATTGCCGGTAATCCCCAGAAGCCAGAAATGTATGAGCATGGAGACATCGCTCATAATCTTTATGCCGGCCACGGATTTGCCATGCAATGGCCGTATGAATCGCTCGATAGTACGCGCCGCCATAATATTGCCGATCTCCCTCCCGATCACGAAGGGGCATTCATTCCGCCGCTGAATCCCTATCTCATCTATTCGTTTTACACTGTCTTTGGTGAGACCGCCACGGCAATACTATTCTTGATGATCGTCTATGCGATCTTAAGCGCCCTTGTACCAGTAGTAACCTATAAAACAGCTTCGCTTTTTACCAATGAGCTCGGGGCACGCTATACGGGACTTATCTCAATGTTCTTTCTGCCGGCGGCCTATGCTGTAGTTACTTTTTCCGGTTCGCCGATCTATCAGATACTCGGTGTAGCAATTTTTTATTATGCTATCAGGCTCATTCGCTTTTCTAAAATCAGCGATGGCCTTCTCCTTGGGTTATTGTGCGGCCTTATGACAATGAGCCGAAGTGAATTTTTTATTTTAGGATTTATATTGATCGCTATTGCTTCGGTATCAATGGGCAATGCATCGATAGGACGACGTTTGCGGGTAGCAGTCCTTTCAGCGGGTTGTGCGCTACTTATGATCGCTCCCTGGACGATCCGTAATTACCGCCTCTTCGATAGGTTCATACCGGTGGTGAGCCACCCCTGGTATGAGATATGGCGCGGTAATAATGAATTTGTAGCAGGTGGTGGATTAACCGATAGGCATACCTATATCTGGATCAACCCACAAATGTTTCCCGGCATCGTTCATAAAATGGATGCCATTACTTACGACCGCTATTTCGAGGTAAAGGTAAACGATGTTTTTAAATCGGAGACAATCGCTTTTACTACTGCCAATATCGGTTCAAGCATCATTCTTTCTCTGAAGAAACTGCTCTTCTTATTTACGATCGATCTTTCAGACCATAGCGCCTATAACCCGATAAATATTCTTTGCGCAATCCCGATTACTATAAGTATCATCCTTGGTTTTTTCTATACTGCAAGGCGAAGAAGTAAGCAGATCTGGTGGTTATTTATGGTAACGCTGATCTATTATATTGGCATTACTATATCCACGTTTGTGCTGCCGAGATATCAATCTTATATTCAAACATTGCTATTGCCGGTTTCGGCTATGTGGTTCGGATATTCGCCGCTGATACGACCCAATGAGCAATAGATGGATTCACATAACGGTGTGGGGTATCGTCGGGGTGCTGCTCTCGATGATGGCGGTCTATCCGTTAGGGTTCGATCAGGCTATCTTTGAAGTCGGTGGAGCAATGATCGCGAAGCAGGGAGCAGTGCCGTTCAGGGATTATATCGAGTTAAAGCAGCCGCTGATCTTTTATACGTATTCATTATCAACGTTTCTTTTTGGCCGGCACGAGTATTCTATCCGGTTACTCGATATTCTTTACCACATCGGTTCGCTGATCTTTTTATATATTCTAGTAAAGAAGGCCTATAATAACAAGACGATAGCTCTGCTTTCGGTGCTCTGTTATACGGTCTATTATGTTGGCACCGGTTTTTGGATGACGGCTGAAGTAGAGTCCTTCGCGTTATTGCCTCAGCTTATTATTGCGTGGATACTGCTTCGCAATGAGCAATCAAGCAGAGGGAAATTACTTTCTTCAGCATCGATAGCCTTGTGTATCATCGTTCTGGTGACAATGAAAATGACGCTTGGCTTGCTTGCGCTTGCAGTCGTGCTTTATTATCTGCTCGAACAAGGCCCGGATCAAAAAAAGAAGATCGTTTCAATAAGTACCTTCGGCGTTTTCCTTGTTGCCGGTTTTACATTGGTTGTGCTTCTGCTTAAAGCAGTTTCCGCCTGGGATAATACCGTCCTCAGTTTTCAGTGGCTTAATCATTATGCGCTCTTCTATCCGCTGTTAAGTATTGAAACCTATAAAACCTTTTATAGCAAGATCTTTATCTGGCAGACGGTTTCCAGTTTTACGCCGGCATTTATAGCCCTGGTTATTATTGCCCTTGTCCGCCAGCCTATCCATTTATTGCGTAGCAGTACCGAGCAAACGAACAAAGAGCGCTTCCGACTCTTCTGTATGCTTGGGATGGCTGTAAGTTTACTCGGCGTGTTATTCGAGCGTAAAGGATTTAACTACCATTATATTCGCGGTGCATGGTATTTGATGCCCTTTATTGCCGAGGCTTTGGTGTATCTTTATCAAACAATACGCCGTAGTGCGAAGCGATATCTACAACCTTTTACCCTTACCTCCGTCACTTATGTTGGTGGCGTAGCAACACTACTTGGTCTTGTAATTTTCTTTTCTCCGTTGCCCCGGCTTATCGATCAGCCGCTGAGCTGGGTAAAAATGGAAGTTCAGCACGATGAAGCCGCAAAGAATGAAAAGTTGAAATCGTATAAATACGATGTGGCGGAAATGCAGCAGATCGTTGCAAAATGTAAAGGACTGCTATCGAAGGAGGATAATATCTTTCTTTGGGGTAATTCGGCGGCATTGTATTATTATTTCGATCGGCTTCCCACAACTATTTCGATCGTCAATATCACCTTCATTACCGGCGCTACTCCGGAAAAATGGAATTTCGACCTTATAAACGGCCTGCGGCGACAGCCACCGAAATTATTTATTTGTGAGTATAATGACGGGCGGCCGCTGATCAGCGGATCGTCTGAAGATTCCTATACTATTCTTACAAAGAATAAACCCTTGAATGAGTTTGTAACTTCATTCTACACACTCGCAGAAAATACCGAGCACTTTAAGATCTTTGTTTTAAAGGATATACCCAAAGGATCATGAATAGCCTGAGTCTCAGACAAGATAGCGTCTTAAGAAAGCTATCCCTGCTTCAACAGGGATTGATCTTTCTTGGCACCTGCTCGCTGAGTCTGCTCGGTTTGTGGTTGGCAATACCAATCTATTATATCGTTCTGTTTTTTGGCGCTATTGGCGGAGCGATCATTATCAGCCGCTCGGCAACACTGATACTCTTTACCTACCTGGCTTCGGTTATTCTTATCGGTCTGCGAATGGATAAGCAGGAGCATCAGGTCGGTGCCCTGGAAGTACTTGTCGCGCTGGTGATGTGCTCGGCTATTCTTTATATCGGATACAGAAAAATTATTTTAAAAGAGCAGTTATCGTTTAATCCACTGCTTTATACCTTACTGGCCTATACGATATGGGTATTATCGACGGGCTTGCTTTCAATTTCTTACGGTAATAATAATGTTAACGATTGGTTTAGAGAGTTTTTAGCATTTTCTCCGCTCTTTGTAGTGCCGTTGTTGTATCGGCTTGCGGCAAAAGAAGTGGAGCAGCTTGAAAAATATTTTCTGCTCTTCTTATTATTATTCGGTGGAATAATATTTTTAATATCGGTGTATCGGGTGCGCTCGACGATGCTCCAATCTACCTTCTTATTCCAAACCGGCTTTGCGAGATTCGATATTATGAACGGAGCCTTTATGACGCTCCTGCTCTTTTCACTGGCCGGGTTTAAGCGCTTTTCAAAGCATCCGTACGTGATGGCTATCTCGATCCTCACCGCCATAGTCGGATTTATACTTACCTTTAACCGCACCAGTTGGGTGGCCATGTGCTTTTGTCTGCCGCTGCTTTATATTATAGCTCCAAAAGACGAAAAGACCCAAATGAAAAAGGTGATCGCACGAGGAATACTGCTATCCATTATACTGAGTACGATTCTATTGATCCTCTTTCCCTTTGCTTCGACATTAGTACAATTCTTTTTCGGTCACTTTCTTACTTCCTCGCATGTAAAATCGGATGCATCGCTTTTAGGCCGCTACGTCGAATGGCGATATGTATTGAAGCAGATCTTTAATACTCCACTTACCGGAGTGGGATTCGGCGGTCATTACTGGCTTTATGGATGGCTCAGCGGTTACTCCTATAGTACCGGATATACGCATAGCGGAATATTGTTATTATTACTCAAAGGCGGTATCGTCGGGTTTATCCTGATGGCTATTACTTTTGGTTCTTTTATTGTACTGGGAATCCGGTTATCTCGATCGGCATTTTTACAGCCGTTGGAGCGGTCACTCGTGAGAGTCGGTTTAGTATCGATCGCCTTCCTTGTCTTTCAGATGCTTACAGTAGGTATCTTCATCCATCGTGAGCTTATTTGGTATCTTGGTCTGGTCTGGGGATATTTTCTGGTAAAGAAAGAAAAGGTCGATCTCTTGCGCTCTGCAAAGGAACATACTCAAGCCGTAACCGCCGGTGAGTAATACTGCTGAAGGACATAGTGGCACTTCGCGGCTGCGTAAAGTCGTTGCCGGGAGCTTATTGCTTAACGTTGCAGCAAATGCTTTTCTTTATGTCGGGCAATTGCTTATTGCCAGAAGATTAAGCCGCGAAGATTATGCCATCTTCACGGTCGCTGTCAGTTTTATTTCCCTTTTTGCTCTTTTTGCCGATCTTGGGTTGACACTATTTTTCGTTCGGACGTTTGCCGAAGCCGAAGAAGAAGTAAGAAATGGTAAGCCGGATCGCCGCGGCGAACTGCTTGGTTCGATCGTAGTATTCAGGATGCTGCTGGCAGCTATTGTAGCGGTTGCTATCGTAATAGCCGCGCCGCTGCTCGGCTACAATGCAATAACGGTACATACCATGTACCTGATGCTGCCGATTCTTTTTATATCGTCGCGCTTAATGGTCGTGCGCGCTGTGGGGGAAGCTTTTTTGCGAGGACATAACCGCTATCAATCAGTTGTGCTTTATACCGTCATTGATGCAGTAGTATTTGCGGGAGCCTTGTATTGGTATCATAGCGGAGCGCTCGATCTCGATGGAGCGGTGATTATTTATAGTCTCTGCCATATCCCGGGATTCTTATTGCTTACCGGTAGCGTCGTTCGAATGATGCAATCACTGAAGTTGAAACTTCGAGCCAGTATTTCGATCATCAAAAAAATGCTCGAAGGTGGGCTTCCCCTAATATTAAGCACCGCCTTTTTAACGATCCATAATTATGCCGATGCCTTGTTACTCGATAAGCTTAGTACGCCGCAGGAAGTATCGGCGTTCGGTGCAGGATTAAGAATTCTTACTGCTATCATTTTTTTACCAACCGTTTTTTCGGCCGTACTCGGTCCGCTGGTTACACAAGCTATCGTAAGAAACGATCATGCAAGAATAAAAACGGTTGTCGGCACTTCCATGCGCCTGATCTCACTAACAGCCTTTATTATCGCGCTTTCGCTCACCGGCGCACCGGCAGTTGCGATCAGAGTATTATTCGGCTCCGATAAATATCTCGATGCTGCGCCGATTATTACGCTTTTCGGCTGGACGTTCCTGCCTATTGCCATTGCTACCTTTCTCGGAGAGATTGCTATTGCCGAAGGAAAGCTTTGGATTTCGACCATGTATATGGGTACGATCATGGTTGTTTCTGTTGTCACCGATCTACTGCTTATTCCTTCGATGGGCGCTATCGGTGCGGCCTGGGCTAAATGCGCGGCTGTTTCCATCGGTGCGGTACTATTGCTTATTATCTCCCGGCAGATGCATGTATTCGATGAAAAGAAATTTTTTCTTTTCTTATCGAAAAGCATTCTTTCGGTTGGTAGTGCATTACTAATTTTGAGACTTGCAGGGCCATATCTTCACGTGCCTGAGTTAGTACTAACAATTATTGCCGTAGCAATTTTTGCAATAGTTGCTGTAGTAACGAAAGCAGTTGATATTCAGGAATTGAAGTCGCTACTAGGTACTGCGCCTGCGAAAGGGCAAGAAGGATGATGCTCGAGCGACCGAACTATATCAATCCCTGGGCACCTGAGAGGTGGAGTGCAGTTGAGGCAGGCACTCAACCGCTCGTGACGATCGGTGTATTGAATTACAATCGTAAGAATGAGCTTCGCGCTACGCTCGATTGCCTTACTAAGGGAATAGAGTATTCTTCGCTTGAACTACTGGTCGTCGATAATGCATCGGGCGATGGCAGCAAGGAGATGGTGGAGCAGGAATTTAAAGACGTAACGGTCTTTGCGTTAAAAGAAAATATTGCGACCGCAGGGCGAAATGTTTTTTATAAAAATGCAACCGGGAAATATATCTTTTCCTATGATGACGATTCCTTTCCGGCAACGCCCTCAACGATCTCGGAAGTAGTTGCTTTCTTAGAAGCCAATTCGCGTATTGCCGCAATCTCCTTCTTTTGTTTTCAACCGATCACCGGTTTTGCAGAAAGTGGTGAGTTGGAAAAATTCGGTTTCTCCGGTTCGGTAGAAGAAGGGTTTGAAGGGTTATATTTTGTCGAAGGTGGGATGTGTATTCGCCGCGATGCTTTTGCGGCTATCGAAGGCTACGATCCCGAATTTCGATGGGGCGCCGAAGGAGCCGATCTTACTCTTCAGTTGTACAAAGCCGGTAAAGTAACCATGTATCATCCGGGGTTTGCGACGCTGCACATGAAATCGCAGACGAACCGCAATCACTCGAAGAACGTCGAACTCTTTACCAGAAATTATCTCTGGACGATCGCCAAGCACTTTCCATTCTATGCAGCCGTCATCTTATCGGCCGGCTATGTCTTTCGAAAGATGATAACGATGGTGCTTCATCCTGCACTGGCCGGTGGATGCAGTAGAGGGATCACCGCAGGCTTAGCAGGTTTCTTTCGCCAGCGGCGTAAGACCTCGAAGCTCAATCTGCGACAAGTTCTTGGGCTTAAACGTTGGTATCTGTTTCTTTATCGCTGGTAACGCTTGCGTATCCTTCAACTATCTCCGAGATTTCCGTACCCGCTGGCCGATGGCGGGGCGATCGGTATTTTTAAACCGACCGAAGCCATTGCTGCACTCGGACATGAGATAACCTTTCTTTCTTATCCCGATCCATCACCTGAAGTTACCGAAGAAGGATTGAAGCGAATGCGTTCGTTCGCGACGGTGGAGCTCGTTTCTAAACCGCTGCCCCCGAGAATGCAGACGTTACTTAAGACGATCTTTTCCGGTGCTTACCCCATCGAGCGAAGGATGATGCCGGAAATGTATCAGCTTATTGAAAAGACAATCGCTTCGAAGAAATTCGATCTCGTACATGTCGATGCTTCTCACATGGGTAAATATGGAATGTGGATCAAACAGAAGTACGGCCTTCCGGTTGTGCTTCGCCAGCATAATTTCGAGACGCTTATTTACCGCCGCTTTGCCGAGAACACAAAGAACCCCCTTGCTAAGATCGTAGCCCGGATTCACGCCAAGCGGCTGCTGGAGGAAGAAATTCGAATCATTGGTGGCCACGACCGAGTCATAGCCATTACCCCCCAGGATGAAGCCCAGATGCGACACTATGTGCCGGGGGCAAAGTTTTCCCTGATACCGGCCGGGGTTGATACCGATTATTTTTCAGCCCAACCCATTGAAAAACAAGAAGATAGTATCCTTTGGATCGGTGGTATGGATTGGGAGCCGAATCTCGATGCCGTCACTTTTTTTGCGAAGGAAATCTACCCGTTAATTGTTGAAGAACACCCAACTACAGGCTTTGATATCGTCGGTGCAGGCACCGAGGGTTTGCAGGAGCTTGTACAGTCTTCAAGTGGCAGGATCCGGCTGCATGGCCGGGTACCGGATATCCGCCCGTTTTTGGCGAAGGCAGCCGTATTGGTATGCCCGTTAAGAGTCGGTGGTGGAATGCGGCTGAAGCTGCTTGATTTTTTTGCCGCTTCTAAAGCGGTGGTTTCGACAAGGATCGGCGCCGAAGGAAATCTCGGTGTCGATGGTAAGCATCTGTTACTGCGGGATGATGCCCGCTCCTTCGCCGAGGCTGTTGGGAAACTCTTGACCGATACGACGCTTCGTCATTCTCTTGCCGCTAATGCAAGGATTCTTGCCGAAGAGGAATATTCCTGGAAGCGAATTGCCCGGGACTTTGTAAGCGTCTATCAAGATGTGGTAGAACACCGTTAATGCTGGTACTGGATATAGGTATTTTTCTTTGTATTGCGATCGTCGGATATTGCTATGTGCTTTATCCGTATGTGATCCGTTTCCTCGCTGCTACCTATCCGGAAGCCTCCTTTACCAACGAAGAATTTTTGCCGACGCTTTCGATCATTCTTTCGGTACATAACGAAGAGAAGGTACTCGAACGCTGCCTGAAGTCGTTGCTCGAACTCGATTACCCACATGAAAAAGTAGAGCTTATCATTGGCTCCGATGGCTCGCATGATAGGACGAATGAGATCCTTTCTCATTTCGCCAAAGCTAACCCGATCATCAAGCCGAATTATTTTCAGCAGCAGCGTGGTAAAATTCCGGTGCTCAATGACATCGTAGCACAGGCAACCGGAGAAATTTTATTCTTCCTCGATGCCGATATCGAGCTGAGCGTCAATACGCTTCGCGCTCACGTGCGCCACTATGCAAACCCGCAAGTTGGCGCTGTGGCCGGCTTGTATAGCCTCGAAAGCCGTGAGACCTCGATCATTTATATTTCCGAAAAAGAATACACGGCCTTCGAACAGCAGATCAGAATGGCTGAAAGCGTCTATCATGCAACCGTCGGGCTTGCCGGGTGTAATTATACTATGCGGCGCAGCCTCTGGCGCCCGTTGCCGGATACGCTGGTGCATGACGATCTCTTTGTGGTTCTTTCGGTGCTCGATCAGGGATACAGGATTTACTTTGAGCCGCGTTCGGTAGCATCGGAGCAGTTCGGCCGTTCGCTTATGGAAGAGTTTTGGCGTAAGTCGCGCTTTGCTTCGCGCGGCTACCATACGCTTTCGTTCTTCCGCCATTTACTGATGCCGCGGGCAGGCAAGACAGCGTTCCTCCTTTGGTCGCATAAACTGGTCAGATGGGCCAGTCCTTTTCTCGCCCTTGCGGTTCTGGTACTCGCCTTGGTAGGATTTTTTGCCTATGGAAACTGGCTCTATACGATGATACTTGCGGGCTTTTCCGGGTTGGCTATTATAGCGGCTATCGGTTTAATTGCCGAGCGTTGGAAAAAGAATATCCCCTTGATACGCCAGGCTTCATGGCTCGTCGTTATGAATGCGGCATACGTATCCGGCACTGTTAAATATCTGACAAAAACCGACGATCAGATCTGGCGCTCAACCACCAGAGTTTCCGGAGCAAACCATTAAATGAGCAGAAGAAAAGAACTCATCAGCCTCATCCTTGGCGATTTCCTCGCCATCGTCGGCTCGTGGTTCTTATTTTATTTCATTCGCTTTAAATCGGGTCTCTTCGTCGTTACCGAGATCCATCCTACGCAAATTTTCCAGGGCTCGCTTATCGTTTATTTTTTTTGGCTGATGGCCTTCTTGTTCTTCGGATTGTATCGTAGTTGGTATGTGCGGCCGATCTTCGATGAGATGGTTACCGTGCTTAAGACTTTGTTCTTGGGTACACTGGCCTTCATGATCATTGTGCTCTGGGACCCGATCACGCCGAACGATACGCGCCCATTCAAGAACGATCCGAGAATTTTAGGTTTAGTGTATTTCGGCTGTGTTGCCGTGCTCATGATTTCGGTGCGCTTGCTTATCCGCTATACCCAGCGTCGTTTTCTCGAAGCAGGGATCGGTCTTCGCCCGGTTATCATTGTCGGCGATTCTACGAAAGCCGAACAGCTTGCCGGAAACATTGCCAAAGCCAAACGTATCGGTTATCAGGTACTTGGGTACATCAATACCAATGGGCAGGCTCCGGCAAAGAACGGCCTCAAAGAGTTAGGCTCCTATACGGCTATCGAGCAAGTACTCGAGCAGCATAAAGCAAAAGAAGTGCTTATTGCCCTGAATTCCGGCGAGCATGAAAAGCTGCTCGATCTGATGGGCCGCCTCTCGGATCAGAATGTCGGCATGAAGATCGTACCCGATCTTTATGACATTGTATCGGGCCAGGTACGTACGCGCGAGATTCACGGCTTCCCGCTCATCGATATCAATCCGGAGTTGATGCGCCCTTGGGAAGAAGTTGCCAAGCGATTGATGGATGTAACGATCAGTGGCTTAGTAGTGCTCATCGGCTCCCCGATCTGGCTTACTATAGCACTGGCAGTGAAATTATCTTCGCGCGGACCTGTCATTTATTCACAAGACCGGGTAGGGCTCAACGGGACGGAATTCAGAATGTATAAATTCCGCTCGATGGCACAGGATGCCGAAAAAGGCGGAGTGCCGCAGTGGGCGCAGAAGAACGACCCGCGTGTGACTCCGCTCGGAAAGTTTTTGCGTAAATCGCACCTTGACGAAGTGCCGCAATTCTGGAATGTGCTCAAAGGCGATATGTCGCTCGTTGGGCCGCGGCCGGAACGCGAGTTCTTCGTGAAGCAATTAACCCAGGAGCTTCCGTATTACCGCCGCCGCCTTAAAGTACGGCCCGGTATTACCGGTTTGTATCAGGCGATGGTCGATAAATACGACGAAAGCATGGACGATGTAAAGAACCGGTTGAAGTACGACCTGATGTACATCGAATCGATGTCGTTTCGTCTGGACCTGAAGATCCTCTTCAGAACCGCCTACATGATGATGAAAGGAAAAGGACAAGCATAAATGAGTACGATGACCACCCCGAAGCGCCCTATTCAGATGGTAGATGTTCTTGGCCAGTACAAGCGCTACCAGCAGGAGATCGATGAAGCCGTGCTCGGCGTCATTCGCAGCGGTGCGTATATCAACGGTCCGGCTGTAAAGCAATTCGAGCGTAATATCGAATCTTATCTCGGCGTTCGCCATGCTATTGCCTGCGCGTCGGGCACCGATGCCTTGCAGATTGCGATGATGGCGATCGGTCTTAAACCTGGTGATGAAGTGATCACCACACCCTTCACGTTCGTCGCCACGACTGAAACGCTGGCGCTGCTCGGCGGAGTACCGGTGTATGTCGATATCGATCCCGATACGTTTAATATCGATCCGGAAAAGATCGAAGCAAAGATCACCTCGAAGACCAAATGTATTTTGCCCGTGCATCTCTTCGGGCAACCGGCGAACATGACGCGCATCATGGAGATCGCGAAGAAACATAACCTTCGCGTGATCGAAGATTCTGCTCAGGCGCTCGGCGCTTCATGGAATGGTACGAAGGCTTGCACGATCGGCGATATTGCAACGATCTCGTATTATCCTTCGAAGAATCTTGGTGCCTACGGCGATGCCGGTATGATCACCACCAATGACGATGAGCTTGCTGCTATCCTGCGTTCGATCTGCAATCACGGTGCATCGGTAACCTATTATCACGACCGCCTCGGGGTGAACTCGCGTCTTGATTCGGTGCAGGCAGTGATCCTCGATGTGAAGTTGAAGTATCTCGACGAATGGAATAACCGCCGTAAAGAAGTAGCGAAGCTTTATACTTCCCTCTTCCTGCCGCACGCCGATCTTATAAAATCACCGGTGGTCGATTCATCGGCCGATCCGATCTGGCATCAGTATTCGATTCTCGTAAACTGCGATCGCGATGCGCTGATGAAGAAATTAAAAGAAGCCGGTATCCCTTCGAATATTTATTATCCGGTGCCGCTGCACCTGCAGCCGGCTTATGCATCGTATGGCTCGAAAGCCGGTGATTTCCCGATCGCCGAACATGCTTCGGCTCATATCCTTTCATTGCCGATGCATTCGGAGCTAAGCGACGACGATGTACATTACATCGCCGATACGGTCATCACGCTTGTAAAAGAACTGCAATGAAACGGGCGCTCATCATAACTCCCACCTATAACGAGGCGGATAACGTCGAGAACATTGTACGCGCCGTTCTAGCCGAAGAACCGAAGACGCCGGATGTCTCGCTTGCCGTGCTGATCGTTGACGATAACTCGCCCGATGGCACGGCCGATATTGTCAGACGTTTGCAGCAGGACCCCACTATAGGTCCCGAGCGCTTGCATTTGATCTCTCGTGCCGGTAAGATGGGCCTCGGTACGGCCTATGTAGCAGGCTTTAAGTACGGCCTTGCTCAGGGCTTCGATTATCTCTTCGAGATGGATGCCGATTTTTCGCATGATCCCGATGAGATACCAAATTTTCTGCGCGAGATAAAAGAGTATGATCTCGTGCTTGGCTCGCGCTATATTACCGGAGCGAATGTAGCCAACTGGCCGCTTCGCCGCCTCTTGCTTTCGTATTATGCGAATAAGTATGCGCGCTTGGTGACCGGTATAAAAGTGTATGATGCTACCGGCGGCTTCAAATGTTTTCGTCGTGAAGTGCTTGAAGCGATCGATCTCGATAGCATTCATTCCAATGGATATTCTTTCCAGATCGAAATGAATTTCCGTTCGTGGCGCAAGAAATTCCGGATCAAAGAAATTCCCATCGTTTTTGTCGATCGCCGCGCCGGTACGAGCAAGATGAATAAAGCGATCGTGCGTGAGGCGATGACGCTTGTCTGGAAATTGAAATATAAGTCGCTTACCGGCCAACTCTAAGGTGAGCGAAGCACACAGACAGTGGATATTTCGATCATCATCGTTAACTACAACGTCCGCGAATTTTTGCGCGGAGCGCTCGAGAGCGTGCGTCGCTCACTCGAAGCCGGTAAGATAAGCGGTGAGGTAATCGTTGTCGATAATGCTTCGCGCGATCACAGCGTGGAGATGGTGCGAGAGTCCTTCCCTGAAGTACAGGTTATTGCCTCTAAAGAAAATCTTGGATTCGGTAAGGCGAATAACCTCGCCATGCGTCAGGCCAAAGGTGAATTCCTTCTGATCTTAAATCCCGATACGATTCTCGCCGAAGAGACGCTCCGTGTGATGGTTGATTTTATGCGAGCGCATCCCGAAGCAGGCATCGCCGGATGCAAGCTCCTCAATGCCGATGGTTCGTTTCAGATCTCCTGCCGTCGCGGCTTCCCAACCCCTTGGGCCAGTTTTACCAAGCTCTTTGGCCTATCGAGTGTGTTTCCGAACTCGCCGCTCTTCTCCCAGTATAATCTTACCTATCTCTCGACCGACCAAACGTATGAAATAGATGCATTGGCCGGCGCCTTTATGATCATGTCTCAGTCCGCCTTCAAAGCAACCGGCGGCTTCGACGAAGATTTCTTCATGTATGGAGAAGACATCGATCTATCGTACCGGGTAAAGCAGGCAGGCTTCAAAGTATTTTACGTGCATACGACTTCGACGATCCATTTTAAAGGAGAATCGACGCGCCGCAGCTCCATCAACGAGATAAAAGTGTTTTACGAAGCTATGCACATTTTCGTGCGTAAGCATTACGGCTCGAATGTGCTCTTTACGTTTTTGCTTCGCCTCGGCATTATTCTTCGCTCGTCAGTAGCATTTTTTAAAAAGCATCGCGGTGCGTTCGTACTGGTTGCCGGAGATATTGCTGCAACGCTCTTTTCTATTCTCGCCGTCTCGAAGTACTATTTTCATTATTGGTTAGGTCTGCCACGAGAGGATTATCCGTGGGTGCTGATCGTACCGGCAATGCTCGTACCACTGGTAAATTCTATTGCCGGGGCTTATAGTCTTGGTGAGCGTCGCAGCTCGAAGCCGTTGCTCTTTGCTGCACCGGCTATTGTGATCCTGCTTTCATCGGCTACCTATTTCTTTAAGGAAATACCATCGAGCCGTTCGCTCGTGCTTACGATTACGGCGGCTTCGCTGGTAGCGATGATGCTGTTTCGCTATATCCTGAAATTTGTCGATCGCGTACGCTATGGCGGCGAAGGCAGTGCCCGCCCGGCCTTTAAGCAAACGCTTATCGCCGGTACAACGGCGGAATCTGTTCGCATTGCCGAGCTGCTCATCTCTTCTGCTTTTTCAAAGCGATACCATCTGGTGGGATTTATTACGGACGATCTTTCACAGATCGGCAAAGAAGTAGTAAAAGGCATCAGTGTAAAAGGCGATCTCGGAATGCTGGCGCGTATCATCCGAGAGGAAAAGATCTCACAGGTGATCTTTCCCGCCGAAGCTTTTAGCTACTCGCAAATGCTATCGGCGATGCAGGCGGTATCGGCAGACGAATTGGGCCGCGAAGTAAGTTTTAATGTAGTGCCGAAAGCAAGCGATGTCCTGCTTTCGAAATCGAAGATCGAACTCATTCATCCGGCCGAAAGCAACGAAACGCTGGCGCTTATGCCGCTGGAGTATAATATACAGAAGATCAGCCACCGCTTTGCCAAGCGAATATTCGATCTCATCGGCTCGGTCGCAGCATTACCATTCGTACTTATCGGCTCGATCTTTTCAAAAAGTGTTGCCGCCGTGAGCGGCGAACTTCTCGATGTAATAAAAGGCAAGCGTTCGCTCGTCGGCATCAAAGCAACGAATTCATCGCAGCCGCTGGCGAAGATCGGTGTGGTAACGCTCTGCGATGTCTCCGGGCGTCCAGCTTCAGGATACCTGCGGACCGAGGACATCGAGCAATTGAATTTATATTATGCCCGTCATCACTCGCTGACGATGGATATAGAGATTTTGTTTAGAAAATTGTTCACGAACAAATCGGTGTAAGTGGTGTTGTTGAGTTGTTCATTATTCGTGTGAAGACTATGAAGATACGGTCTCTTATAGTTACGGCAATAGTTACGATGCCTGCGCTTGCTTTTGCCCAGCGTACGATTACCGTCATGGGCGATGGCAATGCAGAATCCAAACCGGATTTTGCAATGGTAACACTCATGATCTCGGCGCAGGATCAGACGGCCCAAAGCTCGTTCGTAAAATTAGATGATGGCACTGCCCGCATGAGAAAAGCGATGACCGATGCCGGTGTTTCCGGCTCCGACATCGAGCAACAGGGTGTAGCGCTTAACCCGAGCTACGATTACTCGGGCGGGGGCGGCACACCGCCGCGCTTATCTGGCTATCACTTAATGGGTACCTATACTATTAAAGTGCGTTCGCTCAAAGATCTTCCGAAAGTGATCGATGCCGCTTCGCTTGCCGGAGCATCGAACGTCTCGATCAGCTCGTATGGAGTAGTCGATAAAGAAAAGCTTGAAGAGCAGGCGACGAAAAAAGCATTAGACGAAGCTCATGAAAAGGCCGAACGGATGGCCGAAGAAATGGGTGGTAAACTAGGTGAGATCATTTCCATTAGCGATGCTATCGAAGCCGCTCCTTCGGGCGGTATGGGACGCGAGGAAGAAGAAGAGCATCGAGGCGGCGGTATGATCGTTGCAGGCCTCAATGCCCAGCGGATCACGCGTTCGGTCGAGCTCAAGGTTACCTATTCGGTAAAATAAATATTGTTACTGTTTTAAGGCAGCATGCCAGCAACTACTATTTTAGATTTTGAAAAGCCGATCGCCGAACTCGAGTCGAAGATCGAAGAAATGCGTTCGCTCGGTGGCTCAGTCGATCTTTCCGAAGAGATCGAAACGATGGAGCTGAAAGTTGAGACGCTTCGTCAGGAGATATTCGAGCACCTGACGAGGTGGCAGCGCGTGCAGCTTGCCCGCCACCCGGAGCGCCCATATACACTGGATTACATTCAGGCGCTCGCTCCCGATTTTATCGAATTACATGGAGACCGCGGAGTACGCGACGATCCGGCAATCGTTGGTGGTTTCGGTACGATCGATGGTGTTGGCAGTGTACTGCTCTTAGGCCATCAGAAAGGCCGCGATACGAAACAGAATGTGTATCGCAATTTCGGAATGCCGAACCCGGAGGGCTACCGTAAGGCGCTTCGCTTATTCAAGCTTGCCGAAAAATTTCAAAAGCCTATCGTTTGCTTTCTCGATACACCGGGCGCGTTTCCGGGTCTTGAAGCGGAAGAGCGCGGCCAGGCCGAAGCCATCGCCCGTAATCTCTATGAGATGGCAAAGCTCGAAGTACCGATCATCATTGTGATCATCGGCGAAGGCGCTTCTGGTGGTGCGCTTGGTATTGGTGTTGGCGATAGAATTTTGATGCTTGAAAATTCCTGGTATTCGGTAATCTCTCCTGAATCCTGTTCGTCAATTCTGTGGCGTAGCTGGGGCTTTAAAGAACAAGCTGCCGAAGCCTTAAAGCTAACGGCGCCAGATCTGCTAAGCATTGGTATTATTGATCGCATTCTGCCAGAGCCTTTGGGAGGCGCTCATCGCAACTCGGAACAGATGTATCAGACGATGAAAGATACGCTTGTCGAAGAGATAACGGCATTGCGTACTAATGCTTCATTTGAAGATGGTGCAGCGCTGAAAGCCCGTGTCGATAAATTTTCAAAGATGGGCTTTTGGAAAGAAGCCGAGTAAGCGATGGTTAGCCACACGACAACGATCAGGGTACGGTATGCCGATACCGATCAGATGGGTATCGTCTATTATGCAAAGTACCTCGAGTACTTCGAAGTGGCCCGTACGGAATTGCTTCGCGAACTGGGCTTACCATATCGCACACTTGAAGAATCCGGGTTTGCCCTGCCGGTTGCCGAAGCTGCTATTAAGTATTTTAAGGGCGCTACTTACGATGACGAATTGCTGGTAACGGCCAGCCTCGAACCGCAGAACTCCCCGCGCTTAGAAATAAGCTACGTTATCGAACGATCTTCCGATAATCAAAAGATCGTCGAAGGAACAACAACCCTCGTTTTTACTGCCAAAGAAAGCGGCCGTCCCGTCCGCCCCCCGGAGCAGTACCTCAAAGCCGTTACTTCAGCGCTGGTTAGCGGATAATATTACCCTTGTATATCCTGCGCTTTTTCTTCGGTATTTTTGTTACTATAGCTTCATAATTTTCAATACCCTTGCGCGAGCGGCAACGACTTTTTATTCTCCTGGTGCTTATTGGGCTGTGCATTTCTCGCCTGGCTCTTGCACAGACATCGGAAGAACCGGTCGATACTCTTCACCACACCCCGCTATATCATATTTTATTCGATACGCTCCTGCAAAGCAGAACGGCCGAAAAAACAGAAGAAGGGCAGGTCGAGCGCTTTAAAGGTAATTTCGAGCGTATTCATCTTAAATCGGGTGGCGAGTTTTTTTTTGAGAACGATAGCACTCATAAGAATTGGATTACCGAAATCCTTTGTCCGGATGATGCACAATATGCCGAGATCAATCGGGTAACCGAAGATACGGTTGAGGTCAATATCTTTAATCGCGATCGGAATACCCGCGGCAAGGGCAGCTCCCAGATCTTTTCGGGAATATTCGATGCCACTCATACGCGCGAACTACGGCTACGCCTGGGAGGCGGTGATGATTATGCAATCGTAAAAGGTACCGTCAATTCCAGCATTCCGGTTCGCGTTGTCGGCGATGAAGGCAGCGATGAAATGGTCGATAGCTCTCATGTTATTGGCCATCTCCTGTATATTCTTCCGATCAAGAGAGACGAAAAGAAAACGTATTTCTATGGCGATCCGAGCGAGACGAATTTTATCTATTCACCGAGCACAGTAATTCGTTCGCTGAAGCCTTCGGAAGATTCACTTCTTAATCTGGATAATATCCGCAATTGGGGCCATGCCTGGGAGTACAACCCGTTGCTCGGTTTTACGAGCGACGATGGCGGTATACTCGGCGCCAGTTTTTCGCTTATCCAATATAGTTTTCTTGCCGATCCATGTCGCAGCATAATGACCTGGAGCGGCTTCTATGCAACTACCAGCGGTCATTTCGATTTTAATTATACCGAGCTTTTCCAACAGGTACTCGGAGGAAAGCTTGCCGTTGCGGTTTGCTATAGCTCCTTCGATCATCTGAATTTCTTCGGCTATGGTAATGAAACGACGGTCGATGATGCCGCTTACAAAGCCGACCACTACAAACTTGATGAGAAAGTATTATCGATCGAGCCGAAATATAGCTTCCATATCTTCGAGAATAGTACTGCCTGGGGAGCAGCGGCGTTCAGATCGATTACGACGGACCCAAATGTCTATCGCGATTCTTCTTTTATCCGTCGGCGCCATCAATATGGGGTAGGCACACTCTCCACAACTCAGCTTTCGTATGGTATCGAGTTCGATTCGAGAGACGAAGCCCGCGCTGCCACTAAAGGCTTGTATGCCGGATTTTCGAGCAGTTGGGTACCCGAGATACTGGATAACAAATATGCCTATACCCGGCTCAAGGCCGATATCCGCTTGTATGTAACGGCGAACCTGCTCACACCGATCACCTTTGCCGGCCGTCTCTCGGCCGATAAATTATTCGGCGAACATCCGTTTTATGAATCGGCCTTTGCCGGCGGAGCCAATTCTCTGCGAGGCTATTATAAAGATCGGTTTGCCGGTGAAGGGTCGTATCTCGGTTCGGTCGATGTTCGCATTAAGCTTGCATCGGTAAACCTCTTTGTGCCGGCTACCATTGGGTTGTTACTTTTTGCCGATGCCGGCAGAGTGTTTATCGATAACGATTTCTCAAACCTTTGGCATACTTCTTTCGGAGGAGGGCTTTGGGTGGCACCGATTTCGCCGGTACACACGATTGCGTTAACCATCGGTCACTCCACCGAAGCCACGCAAATCTATCTGACGACAGGTTTTGCTTTTTAGTAAATGACGAGCAGACTTAAAAGATATCTGACTATTGTATTGCTCGGGATTGTCGGTGGCGGCACGCTGCCGGCATTATTGTATGGCATAACTAATCGCTCGGTTGCTTATGGTATGATCGTGGGTGTTGCAATCTCTTTCACGCTGACAGGGATGGAGTCCGCATTTAAAGATCGCCTTCGCCGCCAGCCATTTCTCAGATCGCTTTTTATCCGCACTACGGCTCAAATCACCGTCGTTGCCTTTTATGTCGTAACGTTTCTTATCGGTATCAGGCTCGTTCGTGATGGGCTTTCACCTATCGACGCGGTTAATACTCCAGAAGTACGGCATTTTCTTTTCCAAGGCGATCTGCTTTTTATTATTATTTATGCGATCACGGCGATTTTCCTCATCAACATGATTCGCCAGATGAGCCGTATGCTCGGGCAGAACGTCTTGATGAACATGGTACTCGGGAAATATACCCGCCCGATAGAAGAACAACGCATCTTTATGTTTCTCGATCTCGATGCTTCGACGACGCTTGCCGAGCGCTTGGGTAATATCCGCTTCCATGAGTTGATCGATGATTACATTTACGATATTACTCCGGCTATTGCCGAAACCGGGGGAGAGATTTATCAATACGTCGGCGATGAGATCGTGGTTACCTGGCATAGTACGCCGCGAAATGTCGGCACCGAATGCATCGAATGTTTCTTCACGATCTGCCATACGATGGATAAGCTTGCGCCCAATTACAGAAAGAAATACGGCGTGGTACCAGGTTTTAAAGCAGGCTTTCATTATGGTACGGTGATCGCGGGGCAGATCGGTGATATTAAGAAAGAGATCGTCTATCAGGGAGACGTAGTAAATACGGCTTCCCGTATAAAAGAAAAATGCCATTCACTTGGAGCAAGAATGCTGGCGAGCCGCGAATTAGTCGAGCGTATTAATCTCGATCCCGAGCGCTTTCAAAGCGAACGAGTGGGCTCCTTCCTGCTGAAAGGAAAAGAGCATGAGGTAGAGTTGTACGGCATTTCAGAAATTATAGCAGAGAAAAAGTTAACGACGGTGCATGCTTAACCCTGAGATACAGCAGAAGATCGATGCCGCCCGCTTTGACGACCGCCCGCATAACGGCGCCGGCGAAGTTGGCTATGAGACCATTGGAGAAGTCCTTTTCAAGCATGCCCGCGATTACGATACCAAGCCCTTCCTGATCTACTATGATGCTCAGGGAAATCGCCGTGAAGATAATTACAAAGATTTCTTCATGATGGCTTCGATGTGCGCCGATATGATGCGCCGCTTTGGGGTGAAACGTGGAGATCGTATTGCATCGATCTCGCATAATCATGCCGATACCGTCGTGCACTACTATGCTGCCTGGCTCATGGGCGCTTGTGTAGTGCCGATCAGTTTATCGGAGGACGATAACCGCATTTCTTATATTTTAGAAAATAGTACTGCTGCACTGATCTTTGTTCGCAATGAGTATCTGAATCGTATCGTACCGCTTTGTGCTACTATTCCAACAATAAAGACGCTGTTGGTTTGCGGAGAATACGAGCAACCGAAGCAAGCAACTGCTCTAACGATTCGCTCTTATGAAGAAGAGCTTTCGACATCGCAATCGATCTTCCGCTCCGATGAAGCCGTAACAATAAACGACGAAGCGCTTATCGTCTATACCAGTGGCACGACCGGTAACCCGAAAGGTGTAGTGCTGACGCAGTACAATTTGCTCATCGATGCGAAAGGTATTTCCGAGTGGCATGGCATTACTAACTCGCAGCGAATGATGTGTGTGTTACCGATCCACCATGTCAATGGCACGATCGTTACACTCGTTACTCCGATGTATGCCGGAGCAAGTGTAGTACTTAATCAGAAATTTCAATCCGAGCATTTTTTCGAGCGCATCCGAAGCGAACAAGTGAATGTGGTAAGTGTCGTACCGACGCTCTTGGCATTCCTATTAGAATATTATAAAGATAGCCATGCCGATGTGCCGCCATCCTTTCGGCATATCATTTGTGGCGCTGGCCCGCTAACGGTTGAACTCGGTACGCACTTCGAAGATAAATTCCATATCCCGATCATGCACGGATATGGCCTCTCGGAAACGACCTGTTATTCCTGCTTCTTACCGATCTCCCAAAGCGCGATAGAGCATAAGCGCTGGATGCGCGATTACGGTTTTCCATCGATCGGTTGTGCATTGCCACAGAACGAGATGATGATCGCGAGTGAAGAGGGCATAGAGGTTGCTCCCGGTGAACGCGGCGAGATCGCTATTCGCGGCTTCAATGTCATGAAGTATTATTACAATAATGACGAAGCCAACGAGAAGACGTTTTCCTATGGCTGGTTCAGAAGCGGCGATGAAGGATTTTATGAAGTCGATACCGATGGCCAAAAATACTTTTTTATCACCGGCCGCTTAAAAGAGCTTATCATCAGAGGCGGCGTGAATCTCTCACCACTGGAGATCGACGAAGTAATCAATCGTTGTCCCGGTGTGAAAGCCGGTATTGCTGTTGGGTTTGAAAATGATTTTTATGGTGAAGAGGTCGGCGCCTATGTGCAGCGCGAAGAAGGCTCGGCCCTAACCGATGAGCAGCTTATCGCTCATTGCAAAGAACATCTGCCGTTTCAGAAAGTACCGAAAGTGATTGTCTTTGGTAACGACATTCCCGTAACCTCCACCGGAAAATATCAGCGAAATAAATGCAAGCCGCTCTTTAGCGAATATCGGGCGACGCAATTTAGAAAAGAGAAGTAGCTTTACTTCGCCAGGAGCCGTTCGATCTGGCGGCGATGGCGCAGAATATGAACGATGGCATGTTCGAGCATTTGCTCGAGCGTATAATTCACATTCCAGGGTGCAAGCATTGTAACCGTATCGAGTTCTTCATCGGTCATTTTCCAGCCACCTTCGAACGTTGCGGCATTATAGCGAAGTGAGGCTGTGAGCTTTTCGATAGCATCGGCCGCAGAATCGACTGTCTCCGGAGCCTTCTCAGTAACTTCGATCCCCATTGTTTTCCTGATCTTATTGATATAGCCGTAGCTTGAACGAACGACGTGCTGCATAATAAGCTGGATAGAGCGCATCGTCTCATCCTCATTCTCATGAATGGCTGTAAACTCGGCCTCACTACAGGAAGCGAGTATGTTGAAAAGATCACGGGCAGCGCGCTCGTATTCATCCATCATGGCGCCAAGGCCGCCGGGGCGGTAAGTTAGGGTAGCTGACATAAAAAGAGTAATATAGAGGCTTTAAGAACGAAAATAGGCCTTTAAGAGATGCCGCAGGCATTCAAAAAGCCAAAATTGTGGATAAAACGGGTTTTTCGAACCAACTTGACACCTATGGTGTTTTTCTTCTCCCAAAATTAGAAAGACTTTTTACGATGGCAATTCAACCAGTAGATCTCGAAAAAATGGCTGTAGAGGGCGAAACGCTCTATCAATCGATCGTGATTACGGCTAAACGCGCCCGTCAGATCAACGACGAGATCAAATCGGAGTACATGGCCCGTATCTCGACGCTCGTCCCGATGGAAGAGGATGACGATGAGATCGAAACCACGAACTTTGACCAGATGCGTATCTCACTTGAGATCGAGAAGCGCGGAAAGCCGACCGCCGAAGCCCTGAAGGATTTTCTGGGCGATAAATTGACCTTTCGTTTCCGCGAGCGCGAAGCTGAATAAGGTAACAATCGGAATTTTTACTCCGTATAAATCCCTGAGTCTATTACGATTCAGGGATTTTTTATTTACCCGGGGTCGCTTATATACGGTAGTGATTAGAAAGAGAGCATATTGTGTCAGCACTAAAACACAAGGCCTATAAGGCCTACCTGAATGAGTCATTTCTTACCAGTCCCGAAGCCCGCGTGGTTCGTATCATGGCGGAATACATGGAGCCCCGCTCCCGGCTTGCGAAGTTAGGGGTAAAGGATACGATCGTTTTTTTCGGCAGTGCCCGTATAAAGAATAAAGAAGAGGCAGGGGCCGATAAGCTCAAGGCCGAACACAGCAATCTTCTCGTAAATCGTGCCGGTTCGAGCTCCGAGGCTATTACCAAAGAACTGGAAGCTGCCCGAAAGCGCGCCGAAATAGAGGAAAAGCTGGCGCATTATTATGAGGATGCCGTCGAGCTTGCCCGTCTGGTCACCGAGTGGTCGATGCAGGTGGCAATAAAAGATGCCGAACGCGAGTATGAAAAAAGCGGGTCGAAAGAAGAACATGTTCCGTTCGTCAGTCTGGAAAATGTCAGGACCCAATCGTTCAAGCAGCGATTTGTGATCTGCTCCGGTGGCGGCCCTGGCATTATGGAGGCAGCAAATAAAGGCGCTATGCTTGCCGGCGGAAGGACCATTGGCCTGAACATAGCCTTACCGTACGAGCAGATGCCGAACTCCTATATTACTGACGAGCTGAACTTCGAATTCCATTACTTCTTCATGCGCAAGTTCTGGTTTGCTTATCTCGGTAAAGCGCTGGTCGTCTTTCCGGGCGGCTACGGAACAATCGACGAACTCTTCGAATGCCTTACCCTGGTGCAGACCGGCAAGATCAAAAAGAAAATGCCGATCATTGTCTATGGCAAAGAGTACTGGGATAAACTTCTTAATCTTCCTTTTCTTGCTGAAATGGGAATGATCGATCCCGATGACCTCGATCTTATCCATTGGAGCGATACCCCGCAGGAGGCCTTCCATTACCTCAAAACCGAACTCGAACGTCTCGATGAAGGCGAAGAAAGCTTCATGGAGCATAACGTCCGGTTATAACCCGGAAATATTTGTTCGTGCCTTGCGTTAGGTCTTGCCTGTAAGCATGATCTGCGCATGAGCATAGAACAGCCTGTAGTGAGTACTGGTAATGATAGCGAATTACGATCGCTGCTAACCTTACTCGACGATCCCGATCCTTCGGTTACGGCAATAGTCGAGGCCCGGCTCAAAAGCCGCGGCCGCGATGCTATTGCTGCCCTGAGTGAATTTGCCGAACATTCGAACGATCCGCTCGGCTCGGAACGCGCCACGCAGATCATCCGGGAGCTTAACGAGGAATATCTGCTCGAAGCCTTTCTCGAACTTCGAACGAAGCTCGAAGAACGCCGGCGCGGAGCGCTTGAAGATGGCGCCTTTCTTATAGCCCGTTATGCCTACCCAATGCTCGATACGGAGTATTACCGCCTCGAACTCGATGCGCTGGCTGGAATGCTGCATGACCGTATCAAAGGTATTCATTCTCCAACCGAGACCCTGCTTGCTATCAATGACTTTTTTTTCAAGACCAGAGGCTTTAGCGGTAACCACCAACAGTTTCTCGATCCCGATAACAGCTTCTTAAATCAGGTGATTGATCGTCGTCTCGGCATTCCGATCACCCTGGCAGTTCTTTATTTATTGGTTACGAATCATCGGCTCGGGCTGCCATTTTCCGGAGTCAGTACGCCGGGACATTTTCTTATTCGCTTCGATGGTATTCCATCGGAGCCCATTTTTATCGATGCCTTTAATGCCGGTATCGTACTTCGCGAAGCCGATATACGCAAGCTGCTTGCCAAAGCCGGCCTGCCGTATTACGATACTTTCCTTCGCCCGGCCACGGCCCGGACGATCCTGCTGCGGATGCTTCGCAACCTCATGCTGATCTACGAAGAGCGTCAGGATGAGCATAGCAAGAATAGCATGGAGCGCTTTCGTGGTATTCTGCTCGGCAGTCCTTCCAATGAGCCGGAAGAAGATATGGCCGAGTAACGGCCGGTTGTTTCCTATATTCGTAGCCAACGTTTCAACACCCACTCATGCAGCGCGCCAAACGATCGGTTATTGCATCCTGGAGCATGTTCGATTTTGCGAATAGCTCTTTTGCCATTATCATGTCCACGTTCGTCTTCCCGCAGTTCTATACGGGAGTGATCGTTAATAATCCGAACAAAGACTTGTACTGGGGATTGACGATGTCGATCTCCATGCTTCTGGTAGCGCTGATCGCTCCGGGGCTTGGTGCTACGGCTGATTCTACCGGTTCAAAAAAGAAATTTCTCTTCGCTTTTACAATGGCAGCAGTACTTGGTACCGCAGCAGCCTATTGGCTCGATGCCGGAATGATTGTTCTTGGCTCTCTTATTTTTATTATAGCGAATGCCGGTTTTGAGGGTGGGTTGGTCTTTTACGATGCCTTCCTGCCGCAGATAGCTTCGCGCGAGGAAATGGGAAAAATATCGGGCATCGGCTTTGCCGTAGGCTATGCGGGGTCGCTCGCAGCGCTTGGCGCAACGATTCCGTTTTTAACGAGCGGTATGTACAAAGAGACTTTTCTGGTGACAGCCGTAATGTTTTTGCTCTTTTCATTGCCGATGTTTTTCTTTGTGCCGGAAGGTGGTAGTGGCACGGGCAGGTTTTCTCTCAAGAGTATTGGGGATGGACTGGTGCAGGTAAAGCGAACGCTAAGCCACATCAAGCAATATAAAGGACTCTCGCTGTTTTTACTGGCCTTCTTTATTTATAACGATGCTATCTTAACAGTTATTGGTTTTGCCGGTATCTATGCAAAAGATACCCTGCATTTTTCGATGCAGGATCTTATCATTCTCTATGCAGTGGTGCAGACGGTAGCGATTGTTGGTTCATTAGTCTTTGGAGTAATAACTGATAAACTTGGTGCGAAGACAACGATCGTTATTACCTTGCTTATCTGGCTCGCTGTAGTAACAGGGGCCTATTTTTCACAGGATGCGGCTTCATTTTATATTGTAGCGATCTTCGCCGGTATCTCGCTTGGTTCGAGCCAATCGGCTTCGCGTTCGATGATGGCACTCCTTACCCCTATCGAACACACGGCAGAGTTCTTCGGCTTTTACGATGGTTTTGCGGGAAAGGCCAGTGCGGTAGTCGGTCCATTAATATTTGGTCTGCTTTCAAGCAGCTTCGGTCAGCGACAGGCAATTATCTCGCTTGCCTTGTTCTTTGCTGCCGGATTATTATTACTTAGAAAAGTAAAAGCCGTAAAAGCCTGAGTGCTTATCCTACTTCAAGAAAACTTTCTTTCTGGCTATTAAGCCGCAGTAATTCCTGCCGCGTTGTCAGATGTTCTTTCTTTCGTAACTGAGGGTCGTCGTCTATCAATGTCTGCGCATCGCGCGAGGCGAAATCGAGAATGGCTTCATCTCGCACCAGATCGGCAATGCGAAGCTTAACCGAACCCGATTGCTGAGTGCCGAGGAAATCTCCGGGTCCGCGCATGGCAAGATCGGCCTTGGCAATTTCGAATCCGTTAGTGGTGCGCTCCATTACTTTTAATCGCTCAAGCGCTTCGGTTCGATCGGCAATATCTTCGCTGGCAATACTCTCATCGGCTTTCGGTTCGAGCTTTTCACTGGGCACAAGAATACACTCGGAGGCTTTTGCCCCGCGGCCTACACGGCCACGCAACTGATGCAACTGGGCGAGGCCAAAGCGCTCAGCATTTCCGATGACCATGAGCGTTGCATTCGCCACATCGATACCGACTTCGATCACGCTCGTCGCCACCAGTATATCTATCTGCTTTTCGCGGAAGTTATGCATCACTTCCTGCTTCTCTTCGCTTTTGAGTTTGCCGTGAATAAGCCCGACTTTCAGATCCGGGAAGAGCTTATCGCGAAATACTTCATAAGAATGAATAGCCGTCTTTACATCGCGGGTCTCACTTTTTTCCAACTGCGGGTAAACGATATAGACCTGCTCGCCGCGCTTAACCACTTCGCGGATATGCTTGAAAAGATCACGTTGCGCCGAAGGCATTACGATACGGGTAACGATCTGCTGACGACCTGCCGGTAATTCATCGATGGTACTGACCTCGAGATTCTGATACAGTGTCAAAGCCAGCGTTCGCGGAATCGGTGTCGCTGTCATGATAAGAATATCCGGCGGCGCGGCTTTATATTTTTCCATCAGCGCTTTGCGCTGAGCGACGCCAAACTTATGCTGTTCATCGGCAACGATAAGCCCAAGTTTATCGAAGACAACGCCTTCCTCAAGCAGAGCATGAGTACCGACAATGATATTTGTTTGTCCTTCGGCAAGCTCTGCGAGAATTTCCTTGCGCTGCTTTTTTGTCTGACCGCCGACGAGTAGCGATGTTTGTAACGGAGTATCCTTGAGAAGAGAAGAGATAAAAGAAAAATGCTGCTTGGCCAGTACTTCCGTTGGCGCCATTAACGCGCATTGATATCCATTCTCTACCGCACTGAGCATAGCAAGCAAAGCGACGATCGTCTTGCCGCTACCGACATCTCCCTGCACGAGCCGATGCATGGAAATACGGCGCTTTGCTTTGGACATATCGACGGCTATTTCCGAAAGCGCCCGACGCTGCGCGCCGGTAAGTTGGAAGGGTAGCGAAGCAATTACCTTCGAGATCACCGAATCAGATGTAGTCGGTTCATTCTGCAATACATTGGTGAGCGAAGTAACATCGTAAGCAATTCCTTTTTGTGAGAGCGCTTCTACACGATGACGTTCGACGGCAAAGCGAAGCTGCAGAAAAAAAAGCTCTTCGTAGATAAGTCGTTTTCTGGCCAGTGCATTTTCTTCCGGACTCTCGGGCTGATGCATTTGCCGCAGTGCCAGTGGCCGCTCCGGCAATTTATAATTTGTCAGTAATTCGGGAGGTAGTACTTCATGGGCAGCCGTAGAAAACTCCGTGCTATGGATTACTTCCGCAAACATTTTGCGGATGGCTTGCTGGTAGAGTTTGCCTTTTTTAAAGACTTGCAGGTTTGGATAGACTGGCAGCATTTTGCCATGCAGCAGTTCTTCCGATTCGTTTACTTTTTCTAAGAATTCAGGGTGGACGATCTGGGGTTCGCCCCGATACATACCGATATAGCCGATGGCAACGACTTCATCGCCTATCGCATATTGTTTGGCTATCCAATCCGAATATTGGAAAAAGACGAGCTGCAACGAACCGGTGCCGTCGGATACCGTGATCTGCGTCCGGCTTGGGCGGCGGTATTGATGCTGCTGGATCCGGGTGACGGAGCCACGAATCGTTACCGACTTCCACAGATGGTTCGGTGCCTCTTCGAGCTTTATAACCGTGCGGGCATCGATATAGCGGCGCGGGAAGAACTCCAGCAGATCTTCGACGCTCGAAATACCGGCTTCATCGAGAACGGCAGCCCGTTTCGGGCCTATTCCCTTGATCCACTGCAGTGGATATTCTTTCTCGCTATGAGTATCTTTTTGTTCGATAGAGGTAGCAACAAATCCCCGGGTGAAAACGTAATACTATTTTAGTTTTTGTTACGATAGGATATTTTAGGATACGTTGAACAATGGAAACCAGACCCGTATATCGGATAACCGGAAAAATGGATGTCGTCTTTCCGGCTTCTCTTGAGGATGCCTTTACTACGTTCATGTCCGATAGCGGGATGCCGTTTGCCCCGCAGGTAACGATCGAGGATGCTAAGGCCCATATTCATTTTCTCTTTCTTATCAAACCTATCGAAGAACTGGTAGAGGAATTCCTGGCCAAGTTCGAGCCCGATGGTTACCACGCTATAGAACTTGCGGTGCCGAACGACCGCTTAAAGCACGTTTTACGTATAGCCGATGAGAGCGAGTGGCTTTCATTTATCCGCCAACAAGGCGTCGATCGGACACGGATCTGCTTTATCCGCACGCCTCGATCGGTTACAACTGCCGAACTCGAAGAGCGGATCGATTTAGTATCGTAATTCGCCGCTTTCAGGTATTTATCCCGTATTTTTACACCGTGCGGTTGTTTCCCCACCTGCACCCGATCAATGGCAAAAAAATTTCATCGCAGAGATTCTTCGTCCGGCTCAGATCTGAAAACTGAGCTCATTAGGCTCTTTACCAATCATACCGGCGAGCTTTTTAAGACCAACGAGCTCTCGAAGATGATCGGTATTCGTTCCGACGACGACCGCTATCAGGAGCTTCGCGATCTTATTCGCGATCTCGAACGAGCCGGAGTAGTTACCCGCGGTTCGCGCCGCCGCTACGGCATACCGTTGGCCTTACCTTCGACAGCAAGCGGGCTGCTTAAGATAGAGCGCAACGGTCATGGTATTGTGAAGCCTGATCCGCAGAGCGGTATGAGGGTGAAGATCTTTATTAATAAAAATGAGTTGTACGATGCCAGAAGCGGCGATAGGGTTCTCGTCAGGCTTCACATCGATAAAAGCCAGGAGCGGCCCACCGGTTCAATTGCCGATATTATCGAGAGTAAACATCCGCTTGTAGCCGGTAAAAAGAAAGAGCGCGAGGAGAGTAATAAAGAACATGAGCGGCTTCGTAAGCAGAAAGAAAAAAGCCGTACGGCTCACGATATTCATACTATTCGCGATGAGCCTCAACGAGAGGTTCGCCGCAATTATGCGGTAAAAGAACAGGTCGAACCGAAGTACAGTGAAGAGATCGAAGAGTTGATCGGTGAGTTTGGTCTGCCGACGGAGTTTCCGCCGGAAGTATTATCGGAAGTAGAAGCCTACGGCGAGAAGATACCGAAAGAAGAAGTAAAGAACCGGCTCGATCTTCGCAAAGAAACCATCTTTACGATTGATCCGGAAGATGCGAAAGATTTTGACGATGCTATCTCGCTAAAAGAGAATGACGATTGGACGGTAACACTCGGCGTGCATATTGCCGATGTCAGTTACTTCGTCCGCGAAAACACGGAGCTCGATCGTGAAGCGCTCGAGCGTGGTACTTCAATCTATTTAGCCGGTGGGGTCATCCCAATGCTTCCGGAGCAGCTTTCAAACGAACTATGCTCGCTTAAGCCCGGCGTGGAGCGGCTTACGTTTTCGGTGATGATGACGGTCGATCCGCTGACCGGAAAAGTAAAGCATTCGGAATTTAAACGCTCCGTCATTAAAAGTGCCATGCGCTTTTCATACGAAGAAGCCGAGCATCGTATCACTACCGGGAAAGGCAAGTATGCGAAGCTCTTGCGCTCGATGAAAGAGCTATCGCTGCAGATGTATTCCCAGCGCCGCAAAGAAGGCTCTATCGACTTCGAGACCGATGAAGTGCGGTTTAAATTCGATGAGAGCGGTACTCCGATCGAAGCCGTAAAAAAAGAGCGTCTCGGTTCGATGCGCATGATCGAAGAATTTATGCTGGCTGCCAATCGTGCGGTGGCAGAATTCATTTCTAAAAAGGCAATCGAAGGAAATGAAAAACCCTTCCTCTATCGTATCCACGCCGACCCCGATGCCGATAAACTTCGCGATATAGCAAAGCTTGCAAAATCACTTGGGTATAACTTCGATCCTGAACAAGCTACCCCGAAAGCTATCCAGAAATTTCTCGATAGCATTAAAGGCAAAGCCGAAGAGAAATTACTTAATGGGCTAATGCTTCGCGCGATGGCGAAGGCCGTGTATGCCGAACATAACGTCGGCCATTTCGGCCTGGCCTTTATGCACTACACGCATTTCACTTCGCCGATCCGCCGCTACCCCGATCTGATGATCCATCGGATGCTCGATGAGTATCTGCATAAAATGCCGCCGCGCCGCGAACACCATTACTACCAGATCTTACCGGATATTGCCGATCATACGAGCGCTATGGAGCGCCGCGCTACCGATGCCGAACGCGATTCGGCAAAGATCGCCGGGCTCTTTGCGATGCGCTCAAAAGTAGGAGAAGATTTCGATGGTACGATCACCGGTGTACAGCAGTATGGCTTTTTCGTCGGTCTTGAGAACGGTACCGAAGGGTTGGTGCATGTACGGGAATTACAAGGGTATTATGTATATGACGAATCGCAGATCGCTTTGTTGCCTCAGAGAAATTTAAATAAGATGCTGCCGCATCAACATCGATTAAAGCAGGGCGTCCATGCCCGGGCATTTCGCATCGGTGAACCCGTCCGGGTGAAGCTTCTGCGTGTAAATTTTGAGAAAAAAGGCCTTGATTTTACCTTAGCTCCGCAGTAATACACTCTTAATAGCGGTGTACGAACCGCCATAAGTAATAAACTGTTTTATTTGCCGAATCGCACTTTTATAGAGAATATTATTACACTATGGCTACTATTGGATTATTATTCGGGATGGAACAGACCTTCCCGCCCGCCCTTAAAGATAAGATTAATGAACTTGGAGCAGCAGATGGCGTAACCGCCGAATTCTGTGCTATCGATATCTGGAGAAGCGACGAGCCGAAGCACTACGATGTCGTGCTCGATCGTATCTCGCAGGATGTGCCGTTTTACCGCGCCGTACTCAAGAACATGATGCTTGCCGGTACGAAGGTAGTAAATAATCCGCTCTGGATGAATGCCGACGAAAAGTTTTTCTCGTATGCGATCTGTGCTAAAGCCGGCGTTCATGTACCAAAAACAGCGCTGGTACCGAGCAAGAACATGCCGCCCGATACCTCGGAGACTTCATTCCGCAATCTTCGCTTTCCGCTTTCCTGGGAAGCGCTTTTTGAATACATCGGTTTTCCAGCTTACTTCAAACCCCATGCCGGCGGCGGTTGGAAGAGCGTTTATAAAGTAGAAAGTCCAGAAGATTTTTTTAAAGCGTATGAAGAGACCGATACGCTCGTGATGACACTGCAGGAAAATATCGACTTCGACGAATACTACCGCTGCTACTGCCTCGGTAAAAAATATATTCATATCATGCCCTATGAACCGCGCAACCCACACCATTTGCGCTATGCGGCAGGCTTCGAACCAACAAAGAAATTAAAAGCGGAAATGGAAGCCGCCTGCCTTACGATCTGTGAGACACTCGGGTATGATTTTAATACGATCGAATTTGCCGTGAAAGATGGTATTCCGTATGCGATCGACTTTACTAATCCCGCTCCCGATGCCGAGCGCACCTCGGTCGGTGAAGAAAATTTCGAATGGATACTTGAACACTCGGCGAAGTTCTTGATCGATATGGCAAAAGAATCTGCCAAGAAAAAGAAAACTACGAAGAAAACCCAAACCTGGAGGGAGATGATCCTCTCGTAATGTCAGCCGAAGGCACGATACGCTTTATTAAAGAATCTGACGCTGAGCAGGTATTAGCTATTTATGCTCATTACGTCGAGCATACGCACATTACCTTCGAATATCCGCCGCCATCGCTGGATGAGTATCGACAGAAGATCACATCAGTGATAGAGCAGTATCCGTGGCTGGTTTATGAAGAGGATGGAAAGATAATCGGGTATGCTTATGCCCATGTACACCGGCCTCGAGTTGCCTATCAGTGGTCGCCAGAAGCGACGATCTACCTGCATCCTGAATATAAAGGCAAAGGGATAGGCAAGATATTATATACGGTGCTTTTCGATTTGCTTCGCTTGCAGGGTTATTACACAGTACTTGCCGGAGTCGGGCAGCCGAATGATGGCAGCAATCACTTACATAAGAAGCTTGGCTTTCTTGAGATCGGAACGTTCAAGGATGTAGGCTTTAAATTCGGCAACTGGCACGATACCGTTTGGTACCGGTTGCCACTTGGAGAGCGGCCAGAGCAGCCAGCCGAACCGATAGCTATTACCGATATAAAGCCCGAAGCAATTTCAGAAATTCTGCGTAGAGCACAGTTATCGTTACGGTAGTGGTAGGCCAGTAGCGCCAGCGAAAGATTTCGTATTTTCCCCAAAACCCGATACGCCCATGCCCACAGCTCCTGCACTGACCATTGGAATTGAAGAAGAATTTCAACTTATCGATCCGGTTACCCGCGACCTGAAGTCGCATATCCTTCAGATCCTTGAAGGCAATAAGACCGTACTTGCCGAGCGTGTAAAGCCGGAAATCCATCAATCGGTAGCTGAAGTGGGAACCGGCGTTTGTAAGACCGTCGAAGATGCGGCTAAAGAAGTGCGCTCGCTCCGCCAGTTTCTAAAAGAGCTCGCTGAAGCACAAGGATTAAAGATTGCTGCCGCAGGGACACATCCTTTTGCCGATTGGCGCGATCAGCAGATCTTCCCGAACGAGCGCTACGACCGCCTCATCGAAGAGATGCAGCTTATTGCCCGGGCAAATCTCATCTTCGGTTTGCATGTGCACATCGGTATCGAAGACCGCGATTTGCAAATCCAGATCATGAACGAGTACCGCTACTTCCTGCCGCACTTACTCGCGTTGAGTACGAACTCTCCGTTCTGGTTGGGCTCTAATACAGGCTTAAAGAGTTTTCGCACGAAGGTGTTCGATCGCTACCCGCGCACGAACATCCCTGATTCTTATTCCGATTACAGCGAGTTCGATAACTTCGTAAAGCTGCTCATCAAAACAGGCTGTATCGATACAGGTAAAAAGATCTGGTGGGATATCCGTCCGCACCCGATCTTCCCGACGCTGGAAGTCCGTGTGTGCGATATTCCGCTGCGCGTCGAAGAGACGATCACGCTTGCAGCGCTCATGCAGGCTATTGCGGCAAAGCTTTATAAGTTGCGCGCGAAAAATCTGGGCTTCCGGCAGTATCGCCGCGCCCTTATTATGGAAAACAAGTGGCGTGCCTCGCGCTATGGTATTCATGGGAAACTGGTGGATTTTGGCAAGGAAACCGAGCGTGATGAGATCGAGCTTATCCATGAACTGGTTGAATTTGTTGATGATGTCGTTGACGATCTCGGCTCCCGCGCCCAGATCGAGACCGGCATTAACTGGATCCTTGAAAATGGCAGCGGCGCCGACCGCCAGATCGCCGTTTGGGAAAAGACCCGCGATATTAGAAAAGTTGTTGACTTTATTTGCGAGGAGACTGTTATAGGGCTATAGACTTATGAGAGTACGCCCGATCGTTCTTTGCATGATACTGTGTTTTGCTCTGCCGCTGTTTTCCAGCGCGCAGAATAAGCCAAAACAACCTCAGAAGAAGCATTTGCCGACCGATACTGTCGGTGTTGTAAATGGTGTCCTGGTAACCCTTCGCGATTTCCGCGGCCAGATCAAATCTGTCATTCGTGAGCACATGGCCGAGATCAAAAATGATTCGGTCTCCGATTCCCTCTTTGCCGTCTGCGTTAATACGGCCTGGGATAGACTGGTAGCCGATATTTTAGTATCACAGGAAATTAAAAAACTGAAGATGGGTGTAAGCTCCGATGCCGCTATTAAGCGCATTCTTGCCGATCCACCCGAGCCGCTTATCAAAAGTTTTACCGATTCCGCCGGTTTTCATAAAGATGCCATGAAGCAATTTTTTGAAAACCCGGGGCAGGATTCCTTGCGCGATCAGGTCGTAGCCTACTATGCAACGATCTATGAACAGGAAGATTTTGTAAAGAAGATCGCACCGAAAGCGAAGACCGATGCTGAAAAGAAAGCGGCTTACGACGCCTGGGTGCAGAAGAAGATGATGCATACCTTCATCGACGATCGCCGCGTTGCCTTCGGATTTTATTGATCTCACCATCCCTGAATATATTACCCTGATGACTACCCATATCCATCACCATTCCGAAGAACCGCCGATACTTAAGATCGAAACCGATGAGATCTTCGAGAACGACCCGGAGCGCGATAAGCAACTGGCCCGACGCCGCATTGCGCGCGAGCGCGTCTTGCAGGTGATCTATGGCCACATCATAAATGGCCGTGATACCGATGAGCTGTTCAGCGAGCAGATTGCGAGCGACGAATATCTCAATCAACCGGCACTCGATTTTGCCCGGGCGTTATTGCTCCATTATAACACCCACAAAGACGAACTCACCGAGCTTATCTCGCGCCACCTTGCGCATTGGGACCTCAACCGCATCGCCCTCATCGATAAGATCTTATTACAGATCGGTATTATCGAATTCAAATACTTTCCTGAGATACCGCCGAAAGCGACGATCAATGAACTGATCGAAATTGCGAAGGATTTTTCTACCGAAGAAAGCGGTAAGTTTATCAATGGCATTCTTCATGCGATCAAAGAAGATCTTTCGACCAATGACGGCATGAAGAAAGAAGGCCGCGGGCTTATCGAGCAAAGCTTTTAATACATGAGGCCACCTAAACCCCAGCCGGCGAACGATCCCACATTACCGAAATATGTAGCCGGCCGGCGCGCAGCGCTTGAATTGTTAAAAGACGAAGAAGGCAGATCGAAGATAGAAAAGGTTTATCTGGCTCATGGCATCCAGGGGCAATCGGTCAATGAGATCCTTCATTTCCTGCGAGTACATAAGATAGCCCATACCGAGCTTGATCGCCGCCGCTTTGGAGAACTCGAGCGAATGGTGGCAAAGAAGACGGATACGCAAGGTGTATTAGTATTACTCAATGCCGTCATTTACTGGGAGCTGGAAGATTTAATTCCTGAAGCATCGAGAAATGGCAGAGTGGTACTTATTGCGCTCGATGGTATTGAAGATCCTCATAACATTGGCGCGATTATCCGCAGCGCTGAAGCCTTAGGCGTGAATGCTATCATGATGCCGAAGCGCGGTGCGGTGCTTACTCCGGCTGTCTATAAAACGAGTGCCGGTGCGGCGTTGCATTTGCCTATTATCAAAATCGGAAATCTTTCCGAGACGATCACAATGCTGCAGGAATCCTACGGTTTTTATTGTGTCGGCCTGGCGGGCGAAGGCACGAAAACGATCGGCGAACTCGATGCCGATAGAAATCTCCTTCTTATCATTGGCAGCGAAGAAAAAGGGTTGCATCAACTTACGCGTAAGCGCTGCGACGAACTGGTAAAAATTCCAATGACCGGCAAAACAGAATCGCTCAATGCCAGTGTTGCATCGGCTATTGCGATGTATGAAGTAATGCGCAAGAAATAGCGGTCTCTTTTTTTCCTAATCGAATTACCTATAAAAAACAAAGCCCGCGAGGCAAGTCGCAGGCTTTGGGTTGTGTCGAGACGATATATGCAGTGTTCTATTTCCCGTTGGAAGGTTCATCGCCTTCCTTGTGAATTTTTGTATTGACCTGAATACCACTTGATTTGGAGGTCTTGATAACCGGCAACTCCGTTGGTTCGGCAGTGGTAGCTGCCTGGGCCGGTTTTACATGAGAAATAGTGCCACTACCAGCATTCGACTTTTGATGCTGTGTGTTTTGTACTGATGCGTTACCGGCCTGCGGAATAGCTGTGTTCGATACAGCGGGCGCCGGCTCGGTAATGATGAGTGTAGAGGGTGCTTTCTGCGATGACAGCGTACTCGTATGGCTGGCATCGGAAGAACTCGTAGTCGAGATCGAATACATGAGCCCTGCTCCGGCGATAAGACCGGCGGCAAGCATGGAAAGTGGATGTCGCAAATACGACCAGAGCGAACGCGTGGCAGGTGCAAGTGAAGCGGCTGTTTCGGCAGACTCTTTCTCTTTCAGGGCATTCGGGATCAACGCAGCACCGAGGCCCAGGGCCGTAAGGGTGCGGTTGCGTACCAAGGCTGCTCCGGCCATGGCATCCTTATCGGCGCGGACAACTTTCAGCAGTTCGAGCTGCGAACGAAAGGCAAGGCGCATATCGTCGCGGGCGGCGACATCGATAAGGAAGTTCTGCTCTTCGGCAGAGGTCATCTGTCGTTCAAAATACCGTTGTAATACTTCTTCGTCTCTAAGATTCATGCGTAGTCCTTTAATTTATGATGGTCGTTGGAGGAATGCATATTTTCTTAAGGGGTCGTCTTCTTCGGTAAGCCCGAGCCAACTGGAAATGACTTTGCGCAGGCGGGTTCTGGCCCGGAAGGCGCTCGTCTTTACACTGGAAAGGGACTTGCCGAGAATAGCGGCAATCTCTTCGTACGTAAAACTGCTGTATTCGTGCAGGACGAATACTTCGCGTTGTTCGATCGGAAGTTTTGCCAGGGCATTAGATAGTAACGTACGAAGCTCCTCGTCGTCGGTATGCATTTCGACGCCGACTTCTTCTTCAACGAGCGTCAGATCGATCGTGCCGCGGTGGCGAACCCACTCGCGCCGTAAGGCATTGAGGCAGATATTTCTCGCTGTGCGGAAAAGAAGCGGTTGGAAATGCGTCACCGTACCTTTGCGGGCCCGTAGTTCGAAGATGCGTGTCCAGGCTTCCTGAAACGAGTCTTCGGCCACTGTCTGATTCTGGCACATTTTTCTGCAATAGTGCAGCAGGGGCGCTTCGTACTTGGCATATAATTCCAGGAAAGCACCGTCATTACCCCCGATAAAGAGGCCGATGAGCTCGAGGTCCCGGCGATCTTCCTCGGTAAAGACCCGCTCGACTGATTCAGTCTGAGGAGTCTCGGTAAGTTCTATTTCTTCGTGCTTTTCCATAATAGGCTTTACATCTTAATAGACACGCAAGGTAGTAAATGGTTACAAAATAATTAGGTCAAAGATCGGCCCGCCTGCCAATTCTGGCTGCTATACTTATTAATTATATTATTTTCAATAAGTTGTGCGATGCCAAGCGTAAAGAGTCATCCTGGAAATTAGCTGCTTCCCTATGAGCCGGTACAGATTCTTTTATGATTTTTGACGTTAGGACTGCGTAACTTTGCAGACACTACCATTTTTTAACTATCTATTTATGAAAAGAGTATTTACGGCGATTATTGCACTCATGACGACTTTAGGCATGATTTCCGGGTGCAGCTCTACAAAGAGTACCGATACGAAAACCTCCTCAACTCCGCATCAGGATACGGTTACTACGGCGTCGGGATTGAAATATATCGATACAAAGATCGGTACAGGCCCTTCTCCTCAAAAAGGCCAACGAGTAACGGTTAATTATACTGGTACCCTTACCAATGGTACGGCATTCGATTCGAATGTGCTTCCTGAGTTCGGACATCAGTCACCATTCATATTTACGATTGGCGTTCATCAGGTTATTTCCGGTTGGGACGAAGGAGTGATGACTATGAAGGTCGAAGGTCAGCGCCGCCTGATCGTTCCTGCTAATCTTGCTTATGGTAATCGTGCGGTTGGCGATAAGATACCGGCAAACTCCATGCTTATTTTTGATGTCGAACTCTTAAAAGTCCAATAACCATGAAAACCATTCTCGTTTTACTCTGTTGCTTTTTTGCCGGCTCTGAAGCTTTTGCGCAGGGAGCATCTACTCAAGTACCATCTAAAAAAATCATGAGCACTTCGATCGTAACAACCGCCAGCGGTCTGCAATATGAAGATATTGTCGTCGGTACCGGGGCTTCGCCCAAGACCAATCAGAGCGTAACGGTAAATTATACCGGAATGCTTACCGATTCGACGGTCTTCGATTCGAATGTCTTGCCGAAATTCCAGCATGTCGAGCCGTTCGTATTCAATATCGGCGTTGGCCAGGTTATCCCCGGATGGGATGAGGGCGTGATGTCGATGAAAGTCGGCGGCAAGCGCAAGCTCATCATTCCGTATCAGTTGGCGTATGGCGAGCGCGGAATGCCGCCGGTCATTCCGGAAAAAGCTACTCTTATTTTTGAAGTAGAGCTCCTTGGAGTTAAGTAAGTGTCGCGCTTACATCATACCGAACATCATTTCACCGCAGGAGAGACCGTCCGAGATATCGTCATCGGTATGTCGGACGGGCTTACGGTGCCCTTTGCACTTGCGGCAGGTCTTTCCGGGGCGATCGATACCACCTCGATCATTATTACGGCCGGTCTTGCCGAAATAGCGGCGGGCTCCATTGCAATGGGTCTCGGTGGGTATCTGGCTGCCAGAAGTGATGCCGAGCATTATGCCAGCGAACGCAAACGCGAGGAGCGGGAAGTAAAAGAAATCCCGGAAGTAGAAAAGCAGGAGATCATTGATATTTTTAAAAGCTACGGTATCAATGAGATCGAAAGTAAAAAGGCCGTTGACTCTCTGGCACAATCTCCCGAAAAATGGGTGGATTTCATGATGCGCTTCGAACTCGGCCTCGAAGAAGTGCATCCGAAGCGCGCCCGTAACAGTGCTCTGACGATCGCTCTTTCTTATATTTTCGGCGGGTTGATCCCCCTTTCGCCCTATATCTTTCTTTCTTCTGCCCGAGAGGCATTGATTATTTCAGTTATAGTTACTTTAGCAGCATTATTAGTATTTGGTATTATAAAGGGCCGTTTTACCGGCGCTCATCCTGTGCGAAGCGGATTTCAGACGATGCTTATCGGCGGTCTAGCTGCCGGCGCAGCATTTTTAATTGCGCGCTTTATCGCCTGAACATTTTATGTTAGCCGACGACGAGCGCCGCCCGTATTCCCAACAGAGGATCGCTCCGGAATCGGTTAATCCTTATGCTTCCGAATTAGATGAGGTCCATTATGTAGATAATATATTATCTACCAAAGGAAGAATCAGAAGAACTACCTTTGGGATCCGACGTCTTGTAGTTGGTATGCTGTTATTTTTTTTGTTTATTATTATCGGTCTTAAAGGTAATGCAATAGATGGAGGAATGATAGGACTCTTTTTATTATTTGTGATCTTTAGTAGCATCTTTACTATTATTCAAACGATTAAACGGTTTCACGATTTAAATATGGAGGGTACCTCCTACTTTTTATTGTTCGTTCCATTATATAATATCTATATTCTATTCCGGTTGTTTTTTGAAGAAGGGACGATAGGGACTAATAGATTTGGTCCGGACCCTAAGCCTCGCCCTATCTATACACCCCCGGCTAATGAGGATGTTTTCATTATTAAATAGTAGTAAAAACAGGGGAAGCTGGCCAAAAGCACTGTATCTTTGTTGAGTTGTAAACCGGACGTTTCTATATGCAAAATATATTAAAATGGGCGCTCTTTATTAATGGGGTTAATATCATAATCTCACTGATATTTTTTATCGGCGGGCTCTCCGTTAATCCCGATCTTAGCTGGATTAGATGGGTAGAACTCATCGTCGTCCCGGCGATCTTTACCTATTTAGGGGCACAGGAAAAGAAACGGGAGGAGCCCGGAGAATTTACTTTCGGAAAAGGCTGGACGAATACCGTTCTTATTACCTTAGTTGCCGGAGTGATCGGAGCAATTTGGGTATATCTTTATACAACGGTTATCGATACGGAAATGATAGAGATGGTCCGGAATGCTCAAAAATTGGAGATGCTAAAAATGCTCCAGGAGCATAAGATCACCCAGGAGCAGATAGAGCAATCCAAAGGCTTTACTTCCTTTTTTATAAGCCCGGCCGGTTTTGCAATCTCAACACTTTTCATGTATCCGATCATTGGCATGTTGCTTGGCTTACTTATTTCTCCTATTGCTAAAGCAATGGGCAACGACAACCTGCCGCCGACCGAACCCGCCGCTTAAAAAAACTGTATATATCGGGGAGCACTGCTTCCTTATGACCGTAAGTCTGCCCCGGCAGACTTACGTATTTTAAAAGATTATGCACCGAAGTATAGCCGTTATTATTTTTTTAAGCCTGTTTGCCGGCATTCTGTATGCGCAGGACGTCCCGCCGGAGTATCAGCTCACTCCGAACCAGGCACTGTTCCTTAAAAAAGCGCAGGTGGTTGGCGAAGCATTGAACAAGCATGATGTTGATGGGCTCGAAATGGAGTTCGATAAAATGCTCCAGCGCGAATTACCTCCGGAAAAATTAAAAGTATTAATGTACACGATTACCGATTCGCTCGGCTTTGTCGAAAAGATCGGTACGCCAAAAATGAAATGGAAAAATGTCGCCCTTATCCCATTTCAGCTTACCAAAGGCATTTTCGATCTGCAGCTTGGCCTCGATTCGTTCTATCATATTACCGGCTTTTTATTCCTCTATCATAAGCCAGATTTGAAAGTGCCCGAGCGCAACGCCGTTATGCTTAAGCTCCCCTTTAAAGGTAAGTGGGATGTCGTCTGGGGCGGCGACACCAAAGAACTCAACTACCACCACGATATTAAAAGCCAGATGTATGCGGTGGATTTTAATATCACTGATGAAGTCGGTAAAAGCCATTTTGGCGATGGAGCGAAGAACGAGGACTTCTTTGCCTTTGGTAAAGAGATACTTGCTCCGGCCGATGGCATCGTAACCGAGGCTATCGATGGCGTTCGCGATAACCCACCGTTCACCGCTAACGAGTTTTCAGCCGTCGGTAATTGCGTTATCATTCAGCATAGCGATTCCGAAGTCTCGGTGATCGCTCATCTTAAACAGGGTAGTGTGCGGGTCAAGGCTGGCGAACATGTAAAGCAGGGACAGGTGATCGGCCTCTGCGGCAATTCCGGCTCTTCTACTCAACCCCAGGTACACTTTCATTTTCAGAATACGCCGTTGCTTGGCGAAGCCACCGGTGTCAAAGCGTACTTCGAGAATGTGATCGTTACCAGAAAGAAAGAAGCGCCAAAAAAATATAAGGAATACGCACCACTGCGTGACGAGAAGGTCCAGAACGAAGAATAGCGCGGGCAATTTTCGATAAGCCTTTTTCAGCATAGCATAACGGTAGCAATCCGGCGGAATTATCCTTGCATATCCGGCGTATTACTCGTTCGCTTTCTTTACTAATCTTTCAGTATGTTTCATCGGATCATCTCTTGCGCTATCTTACTTGTTATCGGTGCCGGTTCGTTGTTTGCTCAGGCCCCGATCCTTTATCAGGAAACCCATCTTGTCGAACCCGGCCAGGCTCCGCGCGAACATCCGGTCGATATGCAGCGCATGAAGATCGAAGTTTCCTTCGATTGCCCGAAAGGAATTGTTAAAGGCAGAGTTACCCATTATTTTACTCCGCTTCGTTCGAGTGTAGATTCCATGTTCTTCGATGGTCCGGGCATTAAGATCAAAGAGGCAAAGCTTAATGGCAAAGACCTTCGCTTCGTACAAACTTCCGAAGGTGTGAATGTTTTTCCATCAACACCAATGAGATGGGGCGAGTGGGATAGTATTTCCTTTGTCTATGAAGCGACCCCACGCCGCGGCATTTATTTCATCGGTTGGAACGACCCGAAGAACCTCTCGAGAAAGCAGATCTGGACGCAGGGCGAAGGTACCGATAACCGTAACTGGATCCCAAGTTATGATGATTGGGACGATAAGCTCATCACCGAAACGATCGTCACCTTCGATAAGGATTACCAGGTACTTTCTAATGGTACACTCCTCAATGAAAAAGATAATAAGGATGGTACTAAGACCTGGCATTATAAAATGCAGCATCCGCATTCGGCCTATCTCGTAATGCTTGGTATCGGTAAGTATGCCGTCGAGCATCGCAAGACCAAAGCCGGTGTGCCGGTTAACCTCTGGTACTATCCGGAATATCCTGAGCGCGTGGAGCCGACCTATAAATATGCGACCGATTGTATCGACTTCGTTGCCAAGTGGACCGGTATTCCGTATCCCTGGGAATCGTATTCGCAAATCCCGGTGCAGGATTTCATCTACGGCGCTATGGAAAATACTACGGCGACGATCTTCGGAGATTTTTACCTGAATGATGCCCGTGGTACACTCGATAGAAATTATCTCGGAGTCGATGTGCATGAATTGACCCATCAGTGGTTCGGCGATCTTATCACAATCCGCTCCGGCCCGAATATGTGGCTGCACGAAAGTTATGCAACTTTCTTCCCAAAATTATTCACTCGCGATTATTTCGGAGAAGATGCGTACGAATGGAATCGCCGTGGCGAGCAGAATGCAATGGTTGCCGCTAACGATGGCGATCGTTACCCGATCGTGCATCCGAAGAATGGTACGTCGCGTGTATACCCCGGCGGCTCGGCCGTTATTGATATGATGCTCTATTGCTTCGGTGAAGAGGAAATGCGTCATGTCATCAACTACTATCTAAAGAAGCATTCGTACCAAAATGTCGAGACGAATGATCTCTATCAGGCATTCCAGGATACGCTTGGCCTTTCGCCGGATTGGTTCTTCGATGAATGGCTGTATCGCGGCGGCTACCCGATCTATGATGTGAAGTATGAGACCAATGGCGGTATGACGAATATTACCGTTGCTCAGACTCATCACATCGATGAATTAACGAAGCTCTTTAAAATGCCGATCGTTTTCGAAGTCCATTACACTGACGGCTCGATGGATTCCAAGCGTGAGTGGATCGAGAATCAGACGCAGGTCGTAAGTATTGCCAATAATGGGAAGAAGATCGCTTTCGTGCTCTTCGATCCGGCAAGCCATATTATTAAGAAAGTAAACTTCAAGAAATCCTTCGAAGAGCTCAAAGCCCAGGCGCTTGGTGCAAAGAATATGATCGATCGTTATGATGCTATCGTTGCGCTCAAGAACGATTCTTCTTCATGGAGCGCAAAGCGCGATATTCTTATTCAGGCGTATAATAAAGAAACGTACCAGGCAACCCGCTCGGAAATTATCTCGCAATTGGCAAACGATAATAGCTCCGAAGCCCGCGCTATTATTAAGCGTGCGATTAAAGATACAACAGTCGATGTCCGTTCGGCAGCATTAAATGCGTATCGTTTCATCCCGGCCGATCTGCAAAGCGATATGGAAGTATTGCTCAAAGATTCATCGTATCAGATGATCGTTACGGCACTCGATAAACTTTGCGAAAGCTTCCCGTCAAAAACGGCTCAGTACCTTGAGACGACAAAGAACGAAGATGGAATGTCGCATAAAGTACGTATTAAGTGGCTGGAGATTAAAGCCGCGACGGGCGATATGGCAGCGATGAAAGATCTTGTAGAATATTGCAGCATCTCGAATGAGTTCTTTGCCCGCCAGACGGCTATGGCAGCAGTGCAGCGCTTAAATTATATGGACGATGCGCTGATTGCCAATTTGATCGATGCCCTGCTCTCTACTAATAATCGCCTTGCCGGCACGGCCCATGGTACGCTCAATTCATATTACCAGCAGGTGAAATACCGCGATATGATGATGGCCTACTATAAATCCAAATCATGGGAGCCATGGCAGAAAGAGATCATCGACCGGGTGATTCGCTAAGTACCGCCCATAAAGAATACAAACTTATTAAAGCGATCAGGGTTATTGGAGTGGCCCTGTTCGCTTTTTTAATTTGGGTCAAATTTTCACACACCGGAGAGCCTTGGCTATTTTTTTCCGTTTTACTTTTTTATGTATTACTTTGTGCTATTGATCTTGCTGTGAGAATTCGCATCAGGAAGCGTCGCAGAATGCTATTAAACCAATTGCAGGAAGCAGTCGATGAAATCAGGTAAGCATACAAGAAACAGTCTCCCCCCGATCGCTGTTTTAAATACCTATGGAAATAGCCGGTAAAGAATACGAAATTTTAGTCCGCCGTCGTGGCGAAAATGTCTATGCTGCTTTTTGTCCGCAGCTTGAGCTTATTGTCAATGGCACGGCGCATCAGCAGGTCGAAGAAAAAATGCGTCAGCTTATTATAGAAACCGTAACCGGCCAAAAAATTCAGTCCGCAGATTCTGGTGATAGTGCATGAGCGCAGCTCACTTTGCCATCGTCGCATTACCGCTTCCTTTTAAATTTCATAGCGGTGGGTTCGAAGGGCTCACCTATTCCATCCCCGAAGAAGTACTGCCGTATGCCAAAACCGGTATGCGTGTGCTCGTGCCACTTGGCAAGCGCCAGGTTACCGGGGTGATCGTCGAGATCACGAGTAGTAAACAGGAAGGTATCACCGGCATCCGCCCGCTTATCGATATTCTCGATACCGAGCAGGTCTTCGACGATAATTTCTTGCATTGGACGAAATGGATCGCCTCTTACTATCTCTGTTCCTGGGGAGAAGTACTGGAAGCTGCATTGCCACAGGGTCTTCGTGTCGAGACAAAACAGAAAGTAACAGCAGTTGAAGACCTATCCATCGAGGATATCGGCCGCATTACCCGTTCTTCAAAAAAACGTGCCGAGGTTTTCAAAACGATTGCGGCTTATAAGAATGGTGTCTTTATTTCTCATCTAACCAAACGGACAAAACTCACTGGCATTTACGCTCACATTCGCTGGCTCGAAGAAAATGGATTTGTAACGATAGCCTCCGAGCAAAGCAGCATCGGAAAAATAAAAAAAGAACGGGTAGGGGTATTGGCCGAAGCTCTTCATAACGATCCTGCCAGCTTATCGGCTGCATTGATGGAGCTTGAGCGTTCGCCGAAACAGGCGAAAGTCCTGCTCAAAGTAATGGAGCAGCATCAGCTTCATCCGCAGGAGCCGCATTCATTAAAATTACTGGCGAGCGAAACCGCTGTGACCGATAGCGTCATTCAATCGCTCATCAAAAAAGGCTTTATTACGGTAGAACTTCGTGAAGTGCGGCCGCAAGTAGTACCGTCATCTGCTAAGCCTGCTTCGAATAATCATATCGCTCTTACTTCCGAACAGCAGGCCGCCTCGGCAACAATAGCAACAGCGCTCGATGAACATAAAGCAAAAACCTTTTTGCTTCATGGGGTAACAGGTTCTGGAAAAACGGAAGTCTATATCGATCTTGCACGCAAAGTGCTTGCCGAAGGCGGCGGTGTCTTAGTGCTCGTGCCGGAAATTTCGCTGACGCCCCAGCTTATCGATCGCTTTAAAAAGCGATTCGAAGCCGTCGGCGTTACAAACTTTTCGGTGCTGCATTCGCGCATGAGCCTTGCCGAACGCTATGCTTCCTGGAAAGCACTGGCAAGCGGAGAAACGAAGATCGCTATCGGTGCGCGCAGTGCTGTCTTTGCACCGATAAAAGGTCTGCGGCTTATTGTCGTCGATGAAGAACATGAGATGACCTATAAGCAGTATGATAAAACACCGCGTTATAATGCCCGCGATGCTGCAGTGATGCGCGCGCATTTGCTTGGCGGGGTCTGCGTGCTCGGCAGCGCTACGCCATCACTTGAAAGCTATTATAATGCGACGCAAGGCAAGTATGAATTACTGACGCTGGCAAGCCGGGCTCAGGCCGCGGCACTGCCCCCGGTTCGTATCGTCGATCTTCGCCGCCCACCGGCTCGCAAAGAACAGCTTGCAAAACTTAGTAGTATCTCTATTCCGCTTCGTGAAGCGATCGGTATCCGGTTGTTAAAAAAGCAGGGTACGGTGCTGCTTCAAAACCGCCGCGGCTTTTCTACCTATCTTTCCTGCTCGAACTGCGGTGATTCTGTCCTTTGCCCGAACTGCGCTGTTACGCTGACCTGGCACCGCGAAGAGAACCGCCTGCAATGTCATTACTGTGGCTTCATGAGCTACAAGCCCGAAACCTGCCCGACTTGTGGCAGTGAAAAGCTTTTCTTCGGTGGTGTCGGTACCGAGCGTGTTGAAGATGAGTTGAAGCAATATTTTCCCGAGATACGCATTGCGAGAATGGATCTCGATACGACGGCCAAACGCGGTTCGTTCGAACAACTCCTGCGCTCCTTTGCCAGTGGGGAAACGGATGTACTACTCGGTACTCAAATGGTAGCCAAGGGACTCGACTTTGCCCGTGTGACGCTCGTCGGTGTGATCAATGCCGATACCAGTTTATGCCTGCCGGATTTTCGCTCATCCGAACGAACGTTTCAATTATTGACACAGGTATCAGGCCGCGCCGGCCGCACTGAAGAATTGGCGGGAGAAGTGATCGTGCAGACCTATCAGCCCGATCATCCGAGCGTTGTCTTTGCCTCGAAGCATGATTACAATAGTTTTTACGAAAAAGAAATTGCCGAGCGCGAGACTTCGAAATATCCTCCCTTTATCCGGCTTATTCTCGTTGAATTTAAGGGTGCAAATGCAAAATCGGTTGCCGAGGCGGCAAAAGGATTTATCGCACTATTGCCGAAGACCTCTTCTTTTTACACCGTACTTGGACCGGCAGAACCGGCGATCAAAAAACTTCGCGGCGAATTTCGCTATCACATTCTCTTCAAGGACGACCGCCAGCACGACGGCAGCGGTGAAAAAATGCGACGCTTATTAACAGGGGCAATGGACCTCTACCAAAAAAAATATGCCAACCGTGCCGTGACCGTAACGATCGATGTCGATGTGCAGGGAGTGCTCTAATAGCGCCCGCTGCGATGCTGTAAGATCGTAAGGATCCTGTTCCAGATCCAGACCGGCGATAGCACCTGCAATCCTTCGTTCATTTCCTGAGCGCTTTGGTGTACTTTAAAAAGTTGTGTTTCGTATTTCTTCGCCGAACGTATGACGCGGTCGTAATCGAAATCCTTGCTGGCAACGATACGCAGTAACTTAAATAATATCGCCATCTGGTTTGTGCCGGTATGGCGCAGATAGCGCGTACGGTAGGTATTGAGTGATTCCATTTGCTCAATGATCTCATCGTAGCGTTCGCTCTCGAGCAATAGCATGATATTGAGCAGGAGGATCGCTACGTTAAAGCCGCTCTTATCTTTATGATAATTCGGAAAGCGCTTTACGATCTCTTTATATCGTTTATAGCGCAGAAGCCCGGGCGCCGGACCGGTTTTACCATTCTCTTCCTGCTTGCTTACCCACTTAACGTAATCACAGTATAACCTGAAAATACCCCAGCGCTCGCGCAGGTGTTGGAGCTGAACGCTTAATCGGGGATGGGCAAACATTTCATTTAGGCATTCGTCGGCTAAGGCAAATTGTTCTGTCTGTAGGGCAAATAAGACAAAATCACTTTTAAAGGAGAACCATCCATTAGAACCATAGATAAGACTTTGCTCGCTGAGTTGAGCTGCTTCCATTCCATTTTTGTAATCGCGAAGTAATAAGCATGTCTCAAATTCATATCCGGCAAATTCTCCTATTCTTGTTGGTGTACCAAAGATATTATTATTTTTTACGTATGCTACTGCTTCCTTGCAACTTTCTAGAGAGGCGGGTAGATCACCTTTAAGTTGGTAACACATATAGAATATTCGGTAAGCACTTGCCCGAATTCTGAAGTTGTGCTTGTTTCTTGAAGCAATTTCCTTTGCTCGTTCCATACTTGAGTCGGCAATCGAGAGCAGTTCGGCACTATTTATTAAACGGGTAATATGATAGAGCCGAAGTTCATAGTCGATGGAGGAAATTACCATTTCATCTTTTTGTATTTTTAATTGCTTAAATAATGCAGTGTTATATTTTTTGTATTGGGTCGTATTGCCGTTTAGTAATGCCTGGAGTCTGGCATTTTCGAGAAGAGGTATCAATATAGACGTTAATTGATACTGCTCTGAAAGTCGAATACTTTTATTGGCTATTGCATTAGAGACGTTACGGTTTCCTAAACTTTGGAATAGGGTCGTCAGGGTGAATTGCTTTTGGGCGTTAAAGATACCCCGGGTAATTGGGGCCTGAATCGATTCCAATACCTTTGGATGAAAGAAGAGCTCCAATAGTAAATTCGAAGTATGGGATTTTAAGAATCTATAATTATTAGCGTCCCCATTCTCCCCATAAATGACCCGCAGTAACTCCTCATCGGAGTTGAACCCGGAAGTTTCTATCACCCTGATAAGTTGGGCAGCTTTAGGATGTTCTTTTTCCAGGGTATTTAAATCGATATGAGTAGTTTTTTGAAGGTCGAAACGGCGTGCTAATCTAATAAGCTCTCTTATCTCAGTTATTTTCATTTCCTACTCAGATTCTCATTATTTCATTGATTTATAATAAATTATAATTATATTTATTCCAATACATAATATATAGAACCTTTAAAATATCTAAAAATTCCTCAATTTTCATCTAATAAATTGATAGCCGCTGTTTGCAAAAAAAGAATGGCAGTTTAACATATTTGTAGTGTAAAACTAATACTTGTTTTTATACTTGCCATGATAACTATTCTTGAAGTTCTTTTATATCTTAGCTTAATAAATCCGGGTGGTACGTACACTACCTCTCAGATTAATACACTATACCAAAATAATAATGAGACTATAATAAGTATTGAAAATGACGCTAATCAGATGAGTAGCATCGACATGCAGTACAATGTCCCTGCTACTCAGATAACGATCAAAGATCAGGGAGAGGAGCCATAAGATTGTCAGATTGTCATAAGCAGCTCAGACAAACAACGCATTAGTTTGCGCTTGCAAGCGCAAGTGACATGTCAACGAGTTACCCGGCCGTGGGTCTCCCCAGCGGCTGAAAAGTCGGCGGCCGGGTAGCTTTTATTTATTCAAAGTAAGTTGTTGTTTGCCGCCTATAAAAAAAATATTTTTTTAGGTACAATTTTTATAAAATTGTATTATATTAGTATTATTAAAAACGATTATAGTATTATTTAATAACAACCATCCATCACGATGATCAAAGCATCTGCTTTGCTTATCGGATATAACAAGAGCTGGCGGACTCGCTACGGCGCTTGTTACAATTAGTTTAGTAGCAGTAATATATTGTAATGTTATAAAGTACTCCAATCCCACGGGGGTAACTTCAGACCATTACACGGGAAGGGGGTTGATACATGATAAAGAGGATCTTTGCAAGTGTCCTTGTCTTTGCACTTGCGATCAATATCAGTTATGCTCAGCCGCGACGTACGTTTGGGGTAGGCGGATTAGAATTAGATAACGGTACTGCACCACTACGAACGATCGATCTTTTTGCACCGACCTCGCTGGCGGCCGATTACCAATTAGAGCTTCCGCCATCTCCACCAAGTGCTGTTACCAATTATCTCATGAGCGATGCTTCAGGGCACATGAGTTGGACGACCGCTTCGGTCACCCTTCCTTCGCTTCCTGCCGGTGCTATCTGGGTAGGCAATGCGTTCGATCAGGCACAGCCGTATGCTCCGACCATTCCGGGTTCCATCATGACATTGAACGCTTCTAATATTCCTACCTGGAGTACGGTAGTGCCGATTAATACCACGATTTCGGTTTCTCAACTTACTTCCGGTACGATTCCTCCGGGAGTAACCGTAAATGTCGGTACCGGCTCGACGATCCAGAGCACTGGTGGTACGGTGACAGCCAATAATCTTATCGGCGCCGGTATCGGAAAATATTCAGGCTCGGTGCCGATCCCACAGAATTCTATTACGGTGATCGTTTCTTATCCGCCGATCCAGGCTGGCTCTACAGTATTGCTTAGTATTATAGATCCATCATTACCGGGAGTGTTGCCATTTCTCGAGAATATAACGCCGGGCGCCGGTTTCAAAGTAACATTTTCATCAAGTTATCCTACGACCAGCGGATCGCTGTCTTACACGGTAGTAGTGCCCTGAGGGGCCCCATCGTTATCGATTTTTGTCTTAACTAAAACCACCTAACAATGAAATGCTTGATGTACATAGTCGTTTGTGCGGCTCTGATAGAGGGGGTATCGCTATCGGCATTCGCACAACCGGCAACAACGGCCAAAACCTTCCGGATGTATAACGATGCAACTCATAGCATATCGTTCACAGCCGGAAGCGCCTTGGGCACCGGTACCTTTACCTGGCCTCAACCGGCGGCCGGTTTTCTCAAGAGCGATGGTTCCGGATCGCTTTCGATCGGGGCAGTTGATCTTTCTACTTCCGATGTTACGAACGTGCTCAATGTATCAAATGGCGGCACGGGCTCAACGACCGTCGGTTCAGCCGGATCGGTTGCTTATAGCGATGGCTCTAAGCTCGTCTTCAGTGCGGCCGGTACCACGGGACAGTTGCTCATCTCCGGAGGTACTGGTTCTCCGACCTGGACCGGCACCTTCCCGACCGGGATCAGCGTCCCGTTCAATCAGATATCGAGCGGCTCGAATACGACGGCTACGATGACGGTCGGCACCGGTGCATCGCTGGCCCCGACAGGAACAGGCACGCTAACATCGAATCAGTTCGTCGGCACCGGTTCGGTTACGAATGCCGTCGATCTTGGGACGTCAGAAATAAACGGCACCCTCGGCACCGCCAATGGCGGCACCGGCTCGACGACCGTCGGGCCTGCCGGTTCGGTGGTGTATAGTAATGGAACGCAGTATTCATTCACTACAGCGGGTACAGCCGGACAGGTTCTTACTTCGAATGGCGCCGGTGCACCGACCTGGACTTCTATTGTCACGGCAAAAGAAACCGGGCGTGTTCAGGGAGACGGCACTAATTTTTCTTATACGATCACGCCTTCAGTCGGTTCGGGTTATTCCGCAACTTCGACCGTGATCGTCTCGCTCGAAAGCGCTCTGAACCAGACTTTAACGGTGACTTCACGCACGGCTACTACCTTTACGGTACAAGCGCCGATCATACTTTCCAATTCTGATTTCATCGATTGGGTGGTGTATTAAGCCTGATACTCGGATTCAGCCTCCTGGCATAATTCGGAGAATGTATGAAGAGTCTTCGCTTCTCTCTCGCGATGATGATGATCTCGATGCTCGTGGCGGGGCCGGCTGTTATCATGGCACAAAGTGCCGGTAACCCGACCACGAGCATCGGATTTGTTATTCGCAATCCTCAGGCACAGCGATTAACCCTGCAACTGCCTGCTTCCGGCGTAACGGATTACACGTTATCGTTTCCTTCGGCCGCTGGTGCGACGGGTTCGATAAGTTACCTAAGCTCCGGTTCGGGCCAACTGAGTTGGTTAAGCCCGGGTAGTAACGGAAATCTACTTACGCTTTCTTCCGGAGTACCATCATGGGTATCGCCGGCAACACTGCTTGCTACTTCCTTTGTGCAGTATAATATTTCGGCTGCACAATCCGGGGCGACCGATCGCAGCCAGTACCTCTTCAACCTTGCATACAATAGCGGCGCCAGCGATACCAATGCTGCGGGTGCCGTGATCGCTTCAACGGGCGGTGCAACCAACCGGGCTGCAACGGGCCTTGCCGTTACCGCTACGGCGAGTGGTACTGCGACAGCAACCGGTATCACCGTTTGTGCGACCGGCGGAGCGAATAATTATGCGGCGGTTTTTCCCTGCGGCTCGGTCGGGGTCGGAACATCCACCCCGAACGGCACGGCGGCACTCGATATCAGCTCCACTTCGCAGGGATTTCTCGCTCCGCGTATGACCGATACCCAGCGGACGGTGATCGGTTCACCGGCAACCGGCTTGCTTGTCTATCAGACTAATGGTAATAATGGGTTCTATTACTATGATGGTGCTTCCTGGGTTGCCATTCATAGCGATAGTTCTATCGGAGCAGTACGGTTCATTCAAAAGCCTTCTGCTCAAGTAGTCAATACTGCGCTTGCACTTGGAAACTGGGTTAACGATAACGATTTAACAATGGATTTTCCGGCAAATCAGATCTGGGAAATCGAAATAGTATCGTTCGTTACTCCCGGCGGGTTACTCGGGCTAACCGTTCACTTCGGAATGAATCTGACTACCGGAATGTCGGGGGCTATGTATGCAAATACGCCGATCACGGGAGTCATTGGTGTCGGTGCTTCAACCGGAAGTTTTCAGGATAATATGGCCAGCGGAGCGAATGGGGTTGCTTCGGTAAGCCCGAATGCCTTAGGATTAACCGGAGCATTCGTCGTTTTTTCTAAAGGATATGTCATTACCGGCTCCAGCCGTGGAACGGTCACGGCGCTATGGCGGGGATCGGGGCTTGCCTCTACCATTACTGTGCGGGCAAATTCTTATCTGAAGGCAACCCGATTGAAATAATACCCTTTAAAAACTTAACGCCCGCAGCGGAGCCGATGGTACGGTACTCTGCTGCGGGCATTAAGAGGCTTCAGTATGTGCTTTAGAACGTTTCGTTCAAACTCATTCAAGACTACGACAGATCGAAATAAATAGTTTCAAATTCGTTCGTCTTTCGTTTTTATTTCGATAAAAACTTTTCTAAGATTGCGTTAAACTCTTCCGGTTTATCGAGATTGGAAATATGTCCCGCTCCTTCGATGATCTCGAGTTGTGCGCCAGCTATATCGCGGGCCAGTTCTTCGGAGAGCTTGATGGGCGTTATGGCATCGAGCGAACCGCACACGACCAGCGTCTTATAAGAAATTTCAGGAAGCATCGCTCTATAATCCGGGCTCCAGGTTGCCTGCCACGAAGAAAGGTATGCTTCCGGATCCTTGCGTGCCATGGCATAGATCGCTTCGTCAAGCGTCGGAGCATCGATATCCGGCCGGAGTACGAGCGGAATGCGCTGCTTTGCAAACTCTGGCATGGAGGTTGTTGCAAGTGCTGCTGCGGCTCGCGGTAAGGTCGCCGGATGTTCGGGATAGTAAGCAAAGGTATTGCAAAGCGAGATCGTATCGATACTATGCAAACCAAGCCTGATCGCTTCGAGAATAATCACCCCGCCTTTCGAATTACCAACCCAATGTGCCTTCTCATATCCAAGTGCCTGAATAACGGCATCGACATCGCGGGCAAATTCTTCGCGCGAAATAGGCAGGAGCTTTCCATCGGCATCGCGGGAATCCGATTCGCCACTGCCGCGCATATCGATAGCAGCGACGCTATACCCTTTCTTATTGAAATAAGAAAGCTGATATTTCCAGGAAGTACGGTCCGCACCGACGCCATGAATGAAGACGATGAGATCACCATCAGCGCGGCGGACATCGGCCGCAATGGTTATCCCTCTGACAGGAATTCGTTCGATGCTCATTGAGAGTATGAGGTGATGATCATTTCGACGCGACGGTTCTGAGCGCGCGTTGCTTCGTCGCTGCCTTTCTTCACCGGTTTGGATTTTCCAAATCCCTTGGCCTGCATACGATCTTTAGAAATTCCCTGGGTAGCAATATAACTAAGCACCGCATTCGCGCGGTCAAGGCTTAACTTATTATTAAAGCCATCGCTGCCGATATCATCGGTGTGTCCATCGATCTCAATAGAAGTATTTTTATTTTTCTTTAAGAACTCAGCAGCGCGGTTAAGTTCGAGTTTACTTTCCGGAAGCAAGTCGGCTTTGCCGAAAGCAAAATAGACGTTCTTGAATTCGGTTGTAGCGCCAACTTCGATCGGTGCGAGTTGGAAATCAAGCTTTTCGCGATTGAACTTACCTGCCGTCGGATAGGCAACTCGTTCGGATTTCGGCAGGTATCCATTGGATATCGCCTGTAAACCAAGCCGGTGGCCGCGTTGCAGGGCGATAAGATAGATACCACTGTCATTGGTCGTTATACTGAATGAATTACGTTCGGAAGCGAGATCATCCACAAAGACCTCGCCTTTGAGCGGCTTACCGGTATTCTTATCGGTGATGCGTCCCTGCATAAGCATGACCGGAATCGGGAGAAAGGCAGAGTCACGAGTGGGGAAATGTACTCGGTAGAATTTCGATTTACCGGTACGATTAGAAACGAAGTAGGCGGTTTGTCCATCGGCCGCAATAGTAAATCCGTAGTCACCGGCAGGAGAATTGATAGGGCCGGGAAGCGGCACCGGTTTACTAAATCCTTTATCATTCAGGCGACTCATGTAAATATCGTCAAAGCCACCGGCATCCGGTTTGCAGGTATAGCAGGGGCGGTCGCTGGTAAAATAGAGTGTCTGTCCGTCGGCAGCTATGAATGGGTACGATTCGGAGCCAGAAGAATTGATCTCACCGTTGATGCCTTTAACCGTATCCCAATGTCCATTAGGGCTAACCGTTAGTACCCAAAGGTCATCGTCACCGACGCCATCGAATCCGTATTCGCCTTTCTTACCAAAATTTTCACTGAAGATAACGTTGTGGCCATCGGGAGTGAAGGCGCTTTCAAAGCGGGTAGTGCCATAGAAAAATTTGAGGCCGCCATTATCTTTTAAGACACGCATCATGCGCTCTTTGACATAGACCTCTTTCGTATCGGGTGCCCGGGCAAATAATTCTGTCAGTGTAGAATCAGCATCCAATTCCTTGCTTACTTTTTGTGGTAAGCTGAATCTGAAATTCAATTCATAATTAGCGAGCTGGGCGTAAATATTTTGAATATCGCCGGGTACCACTTCCGGTTTTTGCAAAGTACCATTGATAAATTTCGACCGCACGATTTGACCGTTATTACGATAGACAATTTCATCGCCCATCGGTGTAATAGTAGGGTTATTCTGATCGCCTCCATTATTAACTTGAGGCCCCGCATTAATGGGGATCGACCAACCAGTATCGGTAAACACGCGATAATAAATATCGCCATCCCAAAAGTAGGGCGCTTGCTGCTGCTGGCGCCAGGTTTCACCTTTCATCGGTGGGCGGCGCGAACCAAAAACCATAATGCTGCCATCGAGGCTGAACATCGGGCGGTCATCGGCAGAATCGCTTAACGGAAGATTGAATTCCTCAACGACAAGGGAATCGGCCTTGAACAAGGCATCGGCAGTGATCGTCTTTGATGAATCGGGACGTGGTTTTTCCGGTGCTTTCTTCTTTTTTCTCTGGGCAAGACTATCACCACTGCCGAGGCAAATGGCAGTAGCGGCTAATAGTAGAACTAAGTGCCGAAATACGGTCATAGAAAAATAAAAACAGTACTCGGGGGACAAATGTCCGCTCCGAATACATTATAATAAGATACTTATGGCAGAAACATCCACCACCCAAATACCCGGGTTCTTCGTAATTCAACCCGAAATTGTTACAGAGCGGCTGCTTTTGCGGCGTCTTCGCCCCGAAGATGCCCCGGAAGTCTTTGAATATTGCTCCCGCGATACCGTCACCAAATACGTCATTTTCGAGACGCATCGCACTCTTGCCGATTCCGAAGCCTTCATCGAGCGCTGTCTCGCAGGTACACCGCTCGAGTTCGGAGTGGTTTGGGCGATCGTACTTCGTTCATCGGGCAAGGTGATCGGTACGATCGGCCTGCATCGCCTGGATGCTTCCTTATTGAAAGTAGAAGCAGGGTATGCACTGCATGATGACTTTTGGAATCAGGGTATCGTCACCGAAGCCATGAAAGCCGTTATCGCTGAGGTCTTTACTCATACGCCGATCAAGCGCATCGAAGCGCTCTGCATTGCCGAGCATGGAGCGAGTGCAAAAGTAATGGAGAAAGCAGGAATGCAATACGAAGGGACGCTCCGACAGTGGACCATTATTAAGAATATTGCTCAGGATATGAAGATCTATTCTATACTACGTGACGATTATGCCCACACCGATAATAATTGAAGTATATAATTCTGAATGGCCGAAGCAATTTAGCTCTGAGCGCGATGCTCTGGCCACTATCTTGCCTGATGAAGTAGTGATCGAACACATCGGCAGTACGTCGGTCGAAGGGCTCTCGGCAAAACCGGTGATCGATATTATGATCGGCGTTCGCTCGCTTAGCGATGCAGCTGCAATGATTGCTCCTATCGAAGGTCTTGGCTATACCTATATTCAGAAGTATGAAGCAGAGCTTCCAATGCGGCGATACTTTAATAAAAAACTTGCTGACGAGACGCACACCCATCATATCCATTTGGTAGAAACCGGTTCGGAGTTTTGGAACATGCATCTGTATTTCAGAGACCGGCTCAGAAGCGATAGAGATCTTAGCGATAGATATGCTGCATTAAAAAATGAGCTGGCAGTGCAGTATCGAGATGACCGCGAAGGCTATAGCGATGCGAAGAGCGGTTTTATTAAAGCCGTACTCGATGAACGCCGCGATATAGCAAGGCCGCAGGTTCGGGCGATGGCTAACGATGCTGTTGCCTCTGGTGATGTAACGAGTTGGTTTGAAGAAGTCTATCAGAATGCGAACGGCGATAAAGGGAATATACCGTGGGCCGATGCTAAAGCGAACCCGTATCTTATAAGCTGGTTGTCAGCTAATAAAATTGATGGCAATGGAAAAAGCGCTCTCGTTATCGGATGCGGACTTGGCGACGATGCCGAAGCATTAGCGAAAGCAGGATATAAGGTTACTGCTTTCGATATTTCCGAGACCGCTATTGAATGGGCGAAGCAGCGCTTCCCTAATACAACGGTTCAGTATCAGCAGGCAGATCTTTTTGCACTGCCGAAACAGTGGCACGAGGCATTTGACTTTGTCTTTGAATGTTATACGGTGCAAGCATTACCTCCTTCGGTTCGTGACGAATCGATACGATGCGTTACGGATACGGTTGCGCCGGGTGGGGATTTACTACTGGTAGCTCGCGGCTGGCGTGGGGAGCATGTAGAGAACGGACCGCCGTGGCCAATAAAGAACGAGGAGCTTTCCTCCTTTACTTCAAGGCTGCGCGAAATATCGTTCGAAGAATTCTTTGAAGAAGCAACCAATACCAGAAGGATCCGGTGTCTCTATCATCGCGATCCTCAATAATATAGTATACCTATGGATGTCGCAACAGAAGTATTACAAGAGTTTAAGCATATCTTCCGCTCGCAATACGATATGCTTTCCAAAACGCTGTCCCAGGTAAACGATGAAGAGCTCTTCTACCAACCTGACCCGGAAAGTAATAGTATTGCAATAACTATAAAGCATCTTGCTGGAAATATGATCTCGCGGTGGAGCGATTTCCTGACCACCGATGGCGAAAAGCCCGACCGTAACCGTGATAGCGAATTCATCACCGATAGTGATACGGCCAAATCGCTTAAAGCATATCTTGAACGAGGATATGGTGTGTTTTTCGCAACGCTCGATTCGCTCACACCGGAAGACTTACTAAAGATGGTAACGATCCGTAATGAGCCGCATACTGTCTTAAAAGCACTACAGCGGCAGGTTTCGCACTATGGCTACCATGTAGGCCAGATCGTCTATATCGCCAAGCATATCAAGCAATCGGACTGGAAAACACTATCGATCCCGAGGGGTAAAAGCACTGACTTCGTTGTCACAGCGCCTAAGGCTGGCACGTCTTAAAGACGTGGGAATTATGAAACACATATCGGCGGCGCTCCTGGCAAGCGTAATAGGCACGACAGCCTATGCACAGCAGGACAGCACTATTAAGCAGGCAGTCGATTCGACCGTCAGCCAGAGCGCCACAGAGCCTGCAGCCCATCAACAAGATCATACCATTACGTTTTCGCTTAGCCCGAGCATTGGCTTTACTTTCCAGAGCGTCAGTAAAGACGGCGAAGAAAGCCAGAACCTCCAGTGGCTCGCCCAGGTACAATCCCGCTTTTCTTACGAGGGAACACACTACCAATTTAATAGCACCTTATTTGCTCAATACGGAGCCATCGTGACTTCCGATGCTGCTCCGGTAAAGACCCAGGATAACTTACAGCTTTCGCTTGTCCCGTCTGTTACGCTTTCCGAGAATCTCGGCCTTCGCTTATTTTTTGAAGTCACCGGCGAGACACAGATAGGCGAGGGATATGTCGATAGCATCCACACCAGTTTTCTCGATCCGTTCTTTTTATACGAAACGCTTTTTCTCGGCCACAAAACGCATGTTGTTTCCGACGATGGCTCGAGCGAGTTTGAATTTGTAATTGGTGCGGGCTATGCCTATCAGCAGACTGTCACTTCAAACTTTGTGCTCGCAGAGAATAGAAAGTTTGTCGTCGATCAGGATAACCCGCTCTCGCATGTGCAGGATCAGTTTACCGTCGAGCAAGGCTATAGCGGCATTCTCGAAATGGCCTTCTCGAAGAAGATCAATGACGATTTCTCTTTCCGTTCGAGCATGCGCACGGTAGCGCTTACCAAAGCCGGATTTACCGACGATATTAAAAATTGCCGTGTCGGTTCGCTCGTACTCGCAGGTTTACAGTATAAGTTTTTAAGCATCGATTACACGATGCACGTCCTCTACGACCGTAACTTATCGCCCCGCCGCCAGCTCGATCAGACCATGGTTTTTGGCTTCAAATTCGATATTTAAGCACGGAACCACATCTACCCAGGTGCGTATTGGTGTAGTAGTTATACTTACACTCATATACACATGAAAGATCAGATAAAAGCTATTGCTATTGGCTTAAACCAAAAAGAACGCGACGGTGTCGTTGCATTATTGCAGACCTTACTGGCCGATGAATATGTACTCTACACCAAGACCCGTAAATTCCATTGGAATGTGACCGGTACGAGCTTTATGGAATTTCATAAGCTCTTCGAATCGCAGTATGAAGCGCTCGATAATAATGTCGATGATGTGGCCGAACGCATCCGCAGCCTCGGTGTCGAATCCGACGGTACGTTAAAGGAATTTTTGGCTTCCACCCGTCTGAAAGAACAGCCCGGTAAGAACCCGGCGCCGCTTGCCATGATCGCCCTCTTACTCGAAGATCATGAGACACTCATTCGCTGCCTTCGCGCCGATCTGGAAACAGCCCAGGCCAAATATCACGATGCCGGCACTTGCGATTTTCTCACCGGCCTGATGGAAGGACATGAGAAAACCGCCTGGATGCTGCGCTCCTATTTGCAATAGGCACTAAAGCGATAGTATTCGTAGTTTTGCAATCGTGAGATCACTATTGCAAACCTATATCCGCGACATTGCGGACTTTCCGAAGCCGGGGATATTATTCAAAGACATCACTCCTCTTATCGAGGATTCAGTGGCCTTTCGTCTGGCCATTACATCGTTCGAAGAACTGGTAAAAAATGTCGAGATCGATAAGATCGTCGGCATTGAATCTCGCGGCTTTCTTTTCGGCGCACCGCTGGCCGATCGCCTCGGCGTCGGTTTTGCGATGGCGAGGAAGAAAGATAAGCTACCGGGTGATAGAATTGCTGTTACCTACGATCTCGAATATGGTACGAATACCATCGAGATGCACAGCGATTCGATCAGGCAGGGCGAACGGGTACTGGTGATCGACGATGTGCTCGCAACCGGCGGTACGGCCGGAGCGGTTTGCAATCTCGTCGAACAGCTTGGCGGTACCGTAACCGGCATGGCCTTTCTTATTGAACTGAGCTTCCTCGATGGCCGCAAAGCGCTCGAAGGCAAAGAAGTGCTTCGCTTAATCGAGTACTGAGAACGTGTATTTCAAAACATACCCCGGCAGGAATACTCCTTCTGCCGGGGTTGTTTTTTTAATATGGCGAATTACTCAAGACGCGTTGCCGAAAATATTGATGGTCTCTTTTTTGTCGATGATACCTGTATCGACTGCGATACCTGCCGCGAACTGGCGCCGGAAAGTTTTCTCGATGCAGGGGAGTATTCTGCAGTTTATAAACAACCAGTTACGGCCGATGACATTCTCAAAGCCTCGCAAGCTTTGTTAAGCTGCCCGACGGGCTCTATTGGTACGACAGAAAAGATCGACTTGCATCCGGCTATCGACTCGTTACCAATGGAAATAGAAGAGAATATCTACTATAATGGCTATGCGTCGAGATATTCTTTTGGCGCTTCAAGTTTTTTTATTCGCCACCCGGGTGGCAACTGGCTTATCGATTCTCCGAAGTACCAGCAGGCATTAGTAAAAAAATTTGAAGAGTGGGGAGGCATTCGCTATATTTTTCTCTCTCATCAGGACGATGTTGCCGATGCTAATCGTTATGCCGATACCTTCAAAGCTGAGCGCATCATCCATAAAGCAGATAGCCGTGCCGAGCCCGGCGCCGAGCTTATCCTTGAAGGCGATAATGAGATTGCGATCGGACCAATGACGATCATCCCGACTCCTGGCCATACCCGCGGGCATTGTGTCCTCTTATATAATAATGTACTTTTTAGTGGCGATCATTTATGGTGGAGCAGAGCACGTAATACGCTCAATGCCGGAAGATCGGTCTGCTGGTATTCCTGGAGCGAGCAGACTCGCTCGATGGAGAAATTATTGAAGTACGATTTCCGCGGAGTCCTGCCCGGTCATGGCGAGCGGATGGCCTTACCGGAAGCTGAAATGAAACAGCATCTGGCGCGGCTGGTTGAGCGGATGAAATTGCAATCCTGATTTATCCTATAATTCTATAGACTACCCATTTCTGCGAACCCGGTATAATAAAGGGAGCGAGCGCATCGGAGTGAGGCTTGAATTGCGGCTGTCCCATACCGGCGAGTGCCGATTCAAAATCTGCCAGCGTTTCAAACACATACTCATCGACGATATGCGAAGCCGAATCGCCGATATGCCCGACAAGCAGGCGTGTGCTCTTCACTTTCTTGAAATCGCTCGAGCGAAGCTTCTCTGCGCCCCAGGCCGTCATGATCTCTACAACCTGTTTCTGTTTTCCATACGGAATATCGAGGTGCCACTGACAAACGTACATACGAATTCTCCTTAGCGAAAAAAGTGTTACTGGTACTTCGCTTCAAACTTACGAAGAATACAACCAACCCTGTGCCCCAATTACAAGCAAAAAAATCCCTCGGACAGCACTTCCTCGCCGATGAGAATATCCTGCGCCGCATTGCAACGGCAGCGGGTATTAAAGAAGGCGAAGCCGTGATCGAGATCGGGCCGGGTACCGGACTGCTCACCAAGCACTTGCTCGAAGAGCCGCTTTCCAAGCTTACCGCATTCGAACTCGACGATCGGGCTGTCGAATTTCTCGGCCATGAAATACGCGACGAAAAATTCAGCGTCGAGCATATCGACTTCCTGAAAGTATCGTTAAAGGATTTCACTCCAGAAGACGAGCGGCTGAATGTGGTCGGCAACATTCCCTATTATATTACTTCGCCGATCGTTTTTAAATTACTCGAAGAACGGGCTTCGATCAGAAGTTCTACGCTCCTGATGCAGCTTGAAGTTGCCGATAGGCTCTGTGGTAAGCCCCGCACGAAAGAATATGGCATCCCTTCGGTGATAGCGCAATGCTTTGCCGAAGTGACGTTCTTATTCAAAGTAAAGGCGGGGGCGTTTCGCCCGCCGCCGAAAGTGGATTCAGCCGTTATCCGCCTGAACTTCGATAATGACCATTTCACGAGAACGGGCAGAGCAAAACCGGCGAACTTCGACGATAAGCAATTTGCAACAATGGTACGTACGCTCTTTGCTATGCGCCGAAAAACACTTCGTAATAATATGAAGACGCTCTCGGTACCGGAAGCTTCACTTGCCGCCTTGGAGCCGTTTCTCGGACGACGTGCCGAAGAACTTACGGTCGATGAATTCCTCGATCTGTACCAATTGCTATTTCTCTAATATTACCACTCGTATTTTTGTACTCTCAGTTTCCGGTGCAAGTTTCCGCTACTAAACCCCGCAGCATACTCGAAGCCTTTACGGCGGTTGAATTCCTTACGCTGGCATTCATCGTCATCATGGCGACGGTGTCATGCATTTTTTTCGAGCGTGTCGATCTTACGACCATCCTCACAAATCTGGGGACGATGACGCTCGCTATCTTTTTATGTAATTGGATTTCGACGTTCTCCGAAGCCAAGTGGGCACGAGCGCTGCATACCTTCTATATTGTGCCGCTCGTGATGCTCGTCTTTAAGACGGTCGAGAAAGTATCGTATCCTATCCATGGGGTCGATTACGATCGCATCCTGATCGCCGTTGATCGTTCGATCTTCGGTACTGATCCGACGGTCTGGCTCTATCAGCATTTGCGGCCTGCACCCTTAGTCGTAGAGATATTACAGCTTTGTTATTTCTCTTATTATTTCTTACCGGTAATCATTGCGGTGGAGCTCTTCATTCGCCGCCATAAAGTCACAAAGGCCGATTATGGTAATGACGATCTTGAGAAATTTCGTTTTGCGATCATTTATGCACTCCTCGGCTCCTACATCTGCTATTTGATCCTACCCGGTATCGGTCCGCGCTTTACGCTTCATGATTTTTCCACGATCGATACCGAATTACCCGGCGTCTGGATGGCAACAACAATCCGCAATTGGCTCAATTACGGTGAGGGCATCCGCTCCACTGTTGCAAGTATTGCAGCGTCGCAGGTAACACGCGATGTTTTTCCGAGCGGTCATACCGAGATCTCGCTGCTTTCGATCCTGCTTGGCTTTAAATACCGCTCGAAATTTCGCTGGGTGATCTTTGTCTTCGGCAGCGGCCTTATTATCTCGACGATCTTCCTGCGCTACCATTACGTGATCGATGTAATAAGCGGCGCCCTGCTTGCTATTATTACGCTCTATTCTTCGGAGCCCTTAGCCCGGGCATTTCGTTCGTTAAAGAAGCGCTTGGTCGCAAGGATCAACGCGGCAAGTTAACATGGATACTACTGCCTTCGAACGGATAGTACCCCGTGAGCGCATCCTGAGCTCGGCGGTCGATCGTTTCGTGTACGATGCCGATGCGGTAACGCTCGAACGGATCAAGCCTTCGGTAGTGCTGCTTGTTAAAAGCACGGAGGAGATTCAAGCGATCGTTCGCTATTGCAATGAACATGGTATTGCTTTTGTAACTCGTGGTGCCGGTACCGGCTTATCAGGCGGAGCGCTGGCCTGCGGCGAGAGTGTAATGATCGTTACAGCCGGAATGAAGCAGGTACTGAAAGTAAATATAGATGAGCGTTGGGCACTGGTTGAAGCGGGAGTAGTAAATGCCACGCTCAGTAAGATCGTAAAAGAATATGGCCTGCATTTTGCACCAGATCCTTCGAGTGGTTCGGCTTCCACGATTGGCGGTAATATCGCCGAAAATGCCGGCGGGCCGCATTGTTTAAAATACGGTGCAACAGCCGAGCATATTCTTGCCGCCGAGGTAGTATTGCCGAATGGGGAAATGGTCTGGCTCGATAGCGAAAGCGAAAGTGCGCCATTGCTCTCGTTAATGATCGGCAGTGAAGGTACCCTTGGTATTATTACCAAAGCAAAAGTAAAACTTACGCCGCTGCCCCAGGCTGTGGAGACGATGCTTGTCGATTTTCCTTCACCGCGCCATGCATCCGAGACGGTGAGCGCTATTATCTCATCCGGTATTATTCCGGCAGCACTTGAGATGATCGATGCGGAAGTACTTGATGCACTCGAAGAAGCGTTCAAGCTCGGCTTTCCGACTGATGCCGGAGCATTACTCTTAATAGAACTCGATGGAAGAAGCGCTTCGCTTTCGCGAATGGTGAAGACGGTCGAAGCTATTTGCAGCGCACATGGCGCTCGCACTTTCAGGATCGCAGCTAACGAAGTAGAACGCACCGCACTTTGGCAGGCGCGCAAAAAAGCCTTCGGTGCGCTTGGCAGGGTAAGCCCCAGTTATTACACGCAGGATGGCGTTATCCCGCGCTATGCACTGCCGGAAGTACTCGAGACTATCTATGGCATCGGCAAAAAACACGGCCTGCGAATTGCCAATATCTTCCATGCCGGCGATGGCAACCTGCATCCGGCCATCCTCTACGATGAAAGCGACCCGGAAAGCGTTGCCAAATGCCTTGCCGCCAGCGCCGATATCCTAAAGCTCTGTATCGAAAAAAGCGGATCGATCACCGGCGAGCACGGCGTCGGCATCGAAAAGAAAGAAGCCCTCGGCTGGATGTTCGCCGAAGCAGATCTCGCCATCATGGCTCGCCTAAGAGCAGCCTTCAACCCCAATAACCTCCTAAACCCCGGCAAATTCCTCCCGACCGACCACCCCTGCATGGAAATGGGCCATAAGCACCGTAAGGTTGGGGTGTAACTCATTTATTAATTAGATTTATAAGACGTTGCCGCCCCTACCATCGTTTCTTTGCTGTGGCTAATTATGATATACCTTCGTTTTCCCCTGTTACTTCTGCCCTTTTCGCGTGTTCTATTATCAGTGTGATAAGGGGATTGGTCGCAGATGGTTAATTCTTATTCATAGTTGGCTTGGGTAAGACGTTTTCGGCTTTAATGTGTCTATATTTGTAGGGTAGAGGGTTGGTTATCCATAACGGCCCGAAACTAAGCGAGGTAAAAAACGAATAATACGGGTGATAGAAAGGTGCTCAGATTGGGGTCTATCAAGAAAAAGGGAACGATTTTTGTGAAAAGTGCTCCAAAATGTTGTATCTTTGTATCTTATGATTTGACGGGAATGGAGAAAGGCCTACAGCCTGAATCCAACACATTCTCCCACGAGAATGAATCCCGGAATATGATGATCATTGTATGATATGTTGGGTACGAGCTGAAGCGGCGAGTTGCTTCGCCGGTTTAGGATAGAGGATACGATAATGTTAGACGATAAAATTTTAAGAGATCGACACCGGGACTTCGAACGCGAAGCGATGCCGCATTTGACGGCATTGTACAACTTTGCGCTTCGCATGACAAGCGACCCCGACGATGCGAACGACCTCTTGCAAGAGACCTACATGAAAGCTTACCGGTTCTGGGACAAATTCGAGCCCGGTACCAATTGTAAGGCATGGCTCTTTCGTATTATGAAAAACTCCTACATTAATATTTATCGTAAGGAGTCGAAGGAACCGGATAAGGTCGATTACGAAGATATTCAGAATTTCTACAATACCATTCGCTCGGAATATACCGATCCGAACGATATGGAAGCACGCCTGTATCGCAATCTGCTTGATGACGATCTGACGCGCGCCGTCGAATCGTTGCCGGAAGATTTCCGCACGGTCGTTATTCTTTGCGATATCGAAGGCTTTACCTACGAAGAGATCGCGGAGTTCGTCGATTGTCCGATCGGTACGGTTCGTTCGCGCTTGCACCGCGGCAGAAAATTGCTGCGCTCGAAGCTCATCGAATATGCCCGCGTCCGCGGATATAACGTCGATGAAGAGCGTCACCGCAAGACGAAGAAAGAAGGCGAGTTCGAGGAAATGGGCGGCATTTTCGCCACCAGCAAGATCCACAAGAACTAAGCTTCGAAAGTATTATAGCAAAAAAGGCCGCTCTACTAGCGGCCTTTTTTGTTATTAGATAATCCATCATTTGATGGTGTAACTTACAAGGCTTTCTACGGTATCGCCACTTTCGATATCGAGGATCTCTCCTATCTCTTTTGCATAATAAAAATCGCTCGCTGTGGAAGTACCGGAGGAAGCGGTTTCCACATGAACATGCATTACATCAGAGTAGGTCTTCCCGTTAACAGTTGCTGAAAGACCGGTGCCAACAGTTTTATACGTAGTGATCTGCGTAAACCCATTTCCAATAAGCGTATCCTGCCAACTGGCATTGGTACTGGATTCTGCAATTTTAACTTCCCGAAAATCTAAGAGATCAAGATATAAGCCATAATAACTCACTCCGGATTGACGAACATACTGTGTATGTAAGCGATCATCGATCTTCGCAAATGCCATACCATTGAATGAATAGGTCCCGCTTACCCACCGCGTCAGTGTATCTCCATAGGAATGATAGAACCAGGAAGATCCGGCCGTCGCTGGCATATACGTACCGGTAGTAGTATTGTTGTTGTTAGGAGAAGAATCATTGGAACAACTAGCCAACAGAGTAGCGGAGAGTAGAAGAATTGACGCTAAATATTTCATGCTATTTAAATGGAAATTATTATACCCGTTATAGTACCATAATTTACCCTTCTTCGGATTTGAAGCAATAAAAAGGCGGCTTTATAGCCGCCCTTTTCTATATTAAATACTTCGATCTATTAGTTTACATGATAGTTTACTAAGCTTTCAGAAGATACACCACTTTCGACATCTTCTATGATGCCAATTCCTTTTGCAAGGTATAAATCCTGTGTTGCGGGCCCAAATGGTGTTGTAGCATCGGCATGAATATGAATAACATTGGAATATGGAGTGCCATTAACGGTACGGGTTATTCCAATTTCGGTGGTTTTAAAGCTAAAGCTTACCGAAATTCCCAACACAGTTAAGTTTTCCGTCCAAGAGGCATTTAAGATTTTATCTGCAAATTTATACTCAAAAGAAGATTGAGTTAATTCATCGTAGGAACGGGTAAAGTAAGAGGTCCCCGACTGTCTGAATCGTATCGAATCTCCATTGCTGGCATCATACACGAGATAATAACTTATTCCATTTACAATAGAAGCATCATCGATAACGGTCCGGGTTGCCGTGCTATCTTCGGTTTTATACTTCCACTGATTATGTAGTGCTAAGGGAAAATAATCGCCTTCGGCTACCGGATTATTACTGGAAGTCGTATCATCGGAACAGCCGGTAAGAATAGCCGATATTAATACAAAAGCGAGAGCAAGATATTTCATACAACGAGTAGATGGTTTGTGAAGGCTACTGCAACAGGCCCCTCACAAGGAAGGCTCCTTACAATTTAATGACTTTTTATTAAGAGTCAGTCTGCTACTTTTATAGCATAGTCCCGAAATATTGTATTTTTGCACTCGTTCAGTGCGCGTTTATAAGTAAATAGATATGAAATATTCTGTTATTATTCTATTATTTCTTGGCGTACTGTATAGTACTGCCACGGCTCAATTCGATCTTTCTACCGCTGCCGGCGATGAAGACCGCGCCGAGTATGAAAAATATGTCGAAGATAATGCGCCTTCCGAAGAAGCGTTTGTAGCTATTCAACGTATTGCCTATTTCCCCATCAAGCACCGCGAGTGGAAAGATGCTGCCGACATCTTTAGAAAATATCAATCGAAATTTCCATCGATGCAGCATCGTTTCGAAACGATCATTGCTATGCTCGAAGCACCGTCAGAAGATCTGAAATTATCAAATCTCGGCTTCGGGGTAAATACTGCTAAAGACGAGTACAGCCCGACTCCAAGCGCCGATGGGAAAAAACTCTATTTTACCAGGAGCAATGGTACGAACGAAGGAGAAACCAATGACGACGTCATGGTCTCCGAATACCGGGAAGGAATGTGGCAGCCGGCAAATTTTGTCGGTTCGAATATCGATACCAAGGATGCAGAATCGGTGAATGGCATTTCAGCCGATGGACAGCGAATGATGCTCTTCGGAAATTATGATGGTAGCCTTGGAATGGGCGATATTTTTTACTCGGTAAAGAATAGCGAAGGCCAATGGGGTGAGGTTCAGCATTTTCCTCCGCCGATCAATAGCGAGCATTTCGAGGCTGATGCCAATTATACCAGTGATGGTAAGGCGATCATCTTTACTTCCGACCGCCCAGGATGTATCGGCGAATACCATGCAAAGGGAGAATCATTCCATGGCGATAAATGGGGTAATACCGATATATTCGTATCGATAAAGCAGGACGATGGCTCCTGGGGCGCACCGATCAATCTCGGTCCGACCGTCAATACTCCCTATTCCGAACGCAAACCCTTTTTGCATCCTGATGGTAAAACGCTCTATTTTTGCTCCGATGGTCATGCCGGTTTTGGCATGATGGATATTTATAAGACCACTCGTCTCAAAGAGGACTCCTGGACCGAATGGAGCGAACCCGTAAATCTTGGCAAAGAGATCAATAATGGTGCCGATAATTTTGGCTATAAAGTTTCAACCGATGGCTCGATAGCCTACCTGAGTCTTGATAACCGCAAAGAGGGGTATGGCATGGGCGATATCTATACGATGACTCTCTCAAAGAGCGCCAAGCCTTCGGCTGTTGCTACGATCAGTGGAGTTGTTACCGATGAAAACGGAGTGCCGCTCGATGCTTCGATAAAATGGGATAATCTCGAAACGGGGAAGAATATAGGCGAGCTTTCGAGCGATCCGAAAAGCGGTAATTATTTCATTACCCTGCCGCTTGATAAAAACTATGGGTACTATGCTGAGAAGCCGGGCTACTATCCGGTCTCGAAGAATGTCGATCTGCGTGGTACCACAGCCGCTACTTCGCGGACCGAGAATATCGTCCTGGTCTCGATCAAAGCGATGAAGGAAAAAGCAGTTGCCGTACGGCTCAATAATATCTTCTTCGATTTCGATAAAGCAGCACTCAAACCGGAATCGTATCCGGAGCTTAACCGCCTCGCCGAAGTTTTAAAGAAGAACCCGGATGTAAAAGTAGAAGTCGGCGGGCATACAGATAATAAAGGCAGTCATCAATACAACCTCGATCTTTCCAAAAAACGCACCCAGGCAGTTGTAGCCTATCTTGTTTCCCAGGGCTGCCAGGAAAGGATGCTCAGTTCAAAAGGCTACGCCGAAATGGTGCCCGTGGCATCGAATGAGTCGGAGGATGGCCGTGCCCAGAACCGCCGGGTCGAGGTCAAATTCTTGAAATAACAATGTGTTACCGCTACTTACAGGAAGAAGGCATCGGGAATTTATACTCTCCGATGCCTTTTTTAAAGGTTTTCGAGTAAAATTAATTCTGCCATTTTTGCAACATTCTCTATTTAAATGGGTTATATTTGGAAGCTTTGAGTCGTTCGTTCTTTCCCCAAGAAAGCGCGCATAATTTTTTTTAAAACAATTATTCTTTTCACAAGCCATTAACGACTATGAAACGTCTGTTACTGTTTACGTTGCTCTTGTTGCTTGCAGCAGAAAGTAATACTTCTGCCCAGACCAAGAAAATACTCTTGGAAGAATTTACCGGTACCTGGTGCGGATGGTGCCCGCGTGGTATTTATGCCATTGACCAAATGTTAGCCAAATATCCAGGGCAGTTTATTCCTATCTCTTTCCATAACAGCGATCCGATGCAGATATCTACCGGTCAGGATACCCTTGAAAATACGGTACCGGGATATCCGAATGGTTGGATCGATCGCAAAAATTTCTCAGGTAAATCAGATACAAAATGGAATCTCGATCCGGGCGATTGGGATGCAGTAGTAACACAGCGTTTGAATGATGCGGTGCAGGCAACCGTTGCCATTCAGGATGTCAGCTACGATGCTACAACAAAAACCGTAAATGCAAAATTAGTGGTGAATTTTCTTGCCGCTTTAACGGGTGATCTCCGCGTTAACCTTTATCTTACGGAAGATAGTGTTTCCGGTGCCAAGGGTACCCAGTATGATCAGCATAGCTATCTCACCTTCCGTGGTGGTTATGAGGACAATCCATTCTTCCCACTTCCGCCGACTGTACCGGGCTATTATCACATGCATGTTGTCCGCTACGTCGCTGGTGGTGCCTGGGGTACGACCGGAGGAATTCCGGCCAGTGTTACGTCCGGCTCAAATTATACGGTCAATTTTTCTTTCCCGCTTCCTGATGGTGTAACGATCAATCCGGAACATTGCTGGTTAGTGGGTGCTGTTATGAATACCAATACCAGTAATTTTGCGAAGAGCGAAGTATATAATGCAGAGATGGTAAAACTTACCAATCCAGCTTATAAACCGCTTGCTGCTGCGATGGCTGTTTCTTCCAGCAAGAAATACATTACTGCTGCCAGAAGTGGTCAGACTACCCAGACGGTAACTATTAGTAATCCTACTTCCAATGAGTTAAAGGCTTATTTGAATGTCGATAATATTTTCTCGACACTTCCTACCAACTGGACAGCATCTATTGCTCCCACATCAGTTACTATTCCTGCCAATGGAAGTACTACTGCTACGCTGACCTTTACTGCACCTGCTAATTCTGGTTATGCTACGGCAGTGGTCGGGGTATTACCGTATAATGATGAAGGATCTATAGGTGTTAGTACCGAAGTAAAGGTATCGGCTCTTTCGGAGAATACTAAGTATGCAGCTTTTGGTTACGATAGCTATATCGCTGCCCATCCTCCGACAAATTATGTCAATGATTTTGCTTCGCTACCTCTGAGCGATGAGGTAATGGCTGCTTATCCGCCGACTTCGTTCGATGTAGGTATTTTCCCGGGTATCGAGCTCTTGGATCACAGCGATCAACTCACGGGTGCTCCGCCGTCTATTGCTCCGATTGTAAACCAAATGCTTTCCAGCGGTAAAAAAGCATTGTTAACCGGTGAATACGCCATGTATTATGCATTTGATGCTAACTCACCGTATGCACAGTATACCACTGATCAGTTAACCACTCTTTTCGATAAGCTCGGTATTGAATATAGTAATCTCGTATCACACGTTAACTCGAATGGCCAGCGAATTGCTTCTTCTAAGTTAACGGGTTTTGCGGGCGATATGATCGGCGATGGTATCACTAATACTACTTGCAATAATAATTATTACGATGCCTTTAGCCTGAGTAATAATAATTCAGTTGTCAGTATGTATTTCGATAACGATCAGACGATCCCGGCTGCTATTCGCTACGATGGTGGTTCTGCAAATCGTCTCGTGTATCTCGATTTCAACCTGGCTGATATTTCCAGCACTGCTACAACGTCCAAGATCTTTAACCGCTCTATGGATTTCCTTCTTAATGGAGTCAATAGCGTAAAGATCGCAAATGCCGGTGCTGAAGTCAGCGCTACGAATTATCCCAATCCCGCTGCCGGCGGAACGAAGTTTGTGTACTCGGTTACCGAGCGCGGACCGGTTTCGCTTGTAGTACGCGATATTATGGGTCGTGAAGTAGCTTCGGTGCTCTCTAATCAGATTCATGATGCCGGTACCTACGAAGCCGATTTCAATGTAGCAAATCTTGCTACTGGTACCTATACCTACGTTCTTACGACCGGTGATAAGACCGTCACTAATACGCTTACTGTCGTAAAGTAAGAACTACTGTATTTCTTCAAAAAGGCGCAGTTGTATCAACTGCGCTTTTTTATTGCCCTTTATCAATTTCAAATAAGCTTCAGCGACAACCTCCTCCGCAATGCCGGGTTCTCAGAATTTGTACTCAGTGTTACCTATGAAAAATGTTTACCGCTTTGTTCTTATTCTTGGTATTGCTATTGGGATATCGCCGACCGCTAAAGCCCAATTGGCCTATTCGCTTAAGACTACGGTAGGGACTTCTCTATCGGAATATATTCCGTTAACGAATGGTGCGCCTATCTTCATAGATTGGACGAATGTATTACTCTATCCACCCGATGGCGAAGACCGGACGATTCAATTATTCAATAAGCCGTTCATGCTTATGGATAGCAACCGCTTGTATGTTGCCGGAACCGGAAATATAGATGTTTTTAGCGAGACGGAAGGAGTGATCGTCGATGTCTTCAATGGTGATCTGGATTCTCTGATGCCGAGCGCTGTAGTCCGTTATACCCGCGAGCAGGAGGCCGGAGAAGATGTGTTAAAGATCGAATGGAAAGATATTAGTATAAAAGGCTGTCCCGAATCGCGGATCAATTGCCAGCTTTGGTTGTATGAAACTACTGGTATTATCGAAATGCATTATGGTACTATCGTAATGACCTGCGATAGTGTATTCAATGGGCCGTACATCGGCCTTTTCAAAGGGAACCGAAATTTTACTGCGAATTTGAAGCTCAATTGGCTAAAGGGCGATCCGGCCGCACCGACGCTCACAACAGCAAATTTTTATGCACTCAAAGGAGCGCCATCCTTCGGAACAGTATATCGGCTGACACCGACATCGCTTAACGATGTAGAACCGCCGGCCGGACAGACATCACTCCGTTTCTATCCTAATCCGGCAAATGACAAACTAACCATACAGATACCTACTGCCGAACAGGACGCGGTTATCAGGATTACCGATATAACCGGTAAAGCTCTGTTGCAACTGCAAAGTGCCAAGCCGATCACTACCATCGATGTCGGACACTTACCCAAAGGTATGTATATCATAGAACTAAATAATGGCTATGAAATAAAACATCAGCGGTTTATAAGAGAATAAATTCCTATAGTTCAGTACGTTTGTTTTAAGCAACAAAAGGGCAGGTAAATCATAGGTTTACCTGCTCTTTTATTTGTATCAAGAAATTATCCACCACCCATAAAAAAATTGTTCATTGTTTTAAGGTGTTCTACCGGTAAATTTGTAACCTTTCTTTCCAAAAACAAGGGGCACCTATACTTTGAGCGTACTACCAATTCAACCGAAAGAGCCGTCCGGACGTCGTAATTCCCGCGCCTATTTGCGGAGCTTTAGCGAGTTGCTCGAACGTGCCTCCGGTTCGGGGCTGGTACCACCGCAGGCCGTCGAGATCGAGCAATCGCTGCTCGGAGCGATGATGATCGATAAGGTCGCGGCCAACCGCGTGATGGAAGTCCTTGGCGATCGCACGCTTGAAGATAGTCCGTTCTATCGGGAAGGTCATACCGCCATCTATCGCGCCATGATCGATCTCGATTCTAAGTCCGAGCCGATCGACTTGCTTTCGGTAACGGGTAGATTGCGTCTCAATGGTACACTCGAAGATATCGGCGGTCCGGCCTATCTTGTTGAGCTTACTTCGAAAGTGGTGACGACGGCGAACGTCGAAGCGCATGCCAGAATGTTACTCGAAAAATTTCTGGCGCGCGAGCTTATTCGTACCTGCGAAGAAGTCAAACTCAGAGCATTCGTCGGTGAAGACGATACCTTTGAGTTGCTCGATATGGCAGAATCTTCGCTTTTTCGCCTATCGGAAACGCGTCATCGCCGAAGCTTCCTTCGTATGGATAAGCTGGCGCATGAAGCGATCGAAAACCTCGAGCACATCCGCGATCATCATTCGAGTACGACGGGCGTTGCCTCAGGCCTCACCGATCTCGATGAAATGACCGGCGGCTGGCAAAAGACCGATCTTATTATTCTTGCGGCCCGTCCATCGCAGGGTAAAACAGCACTCGCGCTGACGCTTGCGCGTAATGCGGCGCTCAACCCCATTCGCGAACACCGCGTACCGGTAGCCGTCTTCTCGCTTGAAATGGGCGCCCAGCAGCTCGTGCTTCGTATGCTCTGCTCCGAAGCGCAGGTGGATATGCAGGCCGCAAGGAAAGGACGCCTATCCAATGAAGACTGGAAGAAAGTATCGCATGCAATTGGGCGCCTGCACGATGCACCGATCTTTATCGACGATACCGCCGGTATCACCCCGCTCGAACTTCGTGCCAAGTGCCGCCGCTTAAAAGCGACAGAGAACATCGGCATGGTAATCGTCGATTACCTGCAGCTTATGGAAGTTTCCAGGTCCATGGATTCTCGTGAACGAGAAATTTCCACGATCTCGCGTTCGCTCAAAGCGCTTGGCAAAGAACTTAATATTCCGGTGATTGCACTTTCGCAGCTTAATCGTGGTGTTGAAAGCAGAACCGATAAACGACCGATGCTTTCCGATCTTCGTGAATCCGGCGCTATCGAGCAGGATGCCGATATCGTGATGTTCATCTATCGTCCGGAGACCTACGGCATAGAGAACTACGAAGATGGCCGCCCGACCGAAGGCACCGCCGAAGTCATCATCGGTAAGCAGCGTAACGGCCCTATTGGTGATGTACGGGTTGCCTTCCGTGGTAATGTAGGCCGCTTCGATAACCTTGCCTATATGCCGGAGTTCGAAAGCCCGGACGAAGGCTCATCAACTAATTCGAGTTCTAATTCTAATTACAGCGCACCGGCATTTTAATCTATGAAACAAATTATTAATCCTGAATCGCTCATCGCTCCGGTTGGGTATGCTCATGGCGTAAAAACGGCAGGCGGCACAACGGTCTATCTTGCCGGACAGGTATCCTTCGATCGCAAAGGTACTGTTGTTCATGTCGGCGATATCGTTGGCCAGTTTCGTCAGGCCTTGCAGAACATCCAGGCAACACTGCACGAGGCTAATGCCCTGATGACGCATATCGTCAAACTCAATCTTTTTGTCAAAGATAAAAATCTGTATAAAAAACATTTGAAAGAGATCGGCGGCGTGTATCGGGAGTTTTTCGGAAAATATTTCCCGGCTATGACGCTGGTAGAAGTATCGTCGCTCTTTGAAGACGATGTCTTACTTGAGATCGAAGGTATTGCCGTGATCGATTAAGCGGCGAAGAAGTTTTCTCCCCGGCTCGCTTCCTTTCGTAATTTCCACTTATGGATTTATCGTTATCGCCAGAAGAAGTTCGCTGGCAGGATATTGCTCGTAGCTTCGCGCAGAACGAAGTAGCACCGCTGGCGCGCCAAATGGATGAAGAAGGCCAGACGCCTCCATCGCTTTTTGCACGTATGGCTGAACTCGGCTTGCTGGGCGGGGCTATTGCAAAAAGCGATGGCGGCAGCGGCATGAATGCGCTTTCGCTCGTGCTCGTCTATGAAGAACTGGGCCGTGCTTGTTCGAGTACCCGAGGTTTTATGACCGTGCATTCCTCGCTCGTGATGCAATGCATTGCTCAATGGGGAAGCGCCGAACAAAAAGCGAAGTATCTGCCAAAACTTTCTAAAGGCGAACTCATCGGCTGCTACTGCCTTACCGAACCGGAAGCAGGTAGCGATGCGGCGAGTATTAAAACCCATGCCGTCCCCTCCGGCGATGGCTATACCCTTCACGGTGAAAAAATCTGGATCACCAATGGCAATATTGCTTCGCTCGGTATTGTCTTTGCAAAACTTCCGCAGCTCGAAGGCGAAAAGCCGCATAGTGCGATCACGGCATTTTTGGTTGAATTAAATTCGGCAGGCATCAAACGTGAGAAGATGGGCGGTAAAGAACTCGGCCATCGTGCGAGCGATCACTCGCATATCACCTTCGATGGAGCGCATGTTACTACAGCCCAAGTGCTTGGTGCAGAGCGCACCGGCTTTAAAGTGGCAATGTCAGCGCTCGATCACGGAAGGCTCGGCGTTGCGGCGGGTGCACTCGGTGTGCATCAGGCCTGCTTAGATGCAACGGTTGATTTTGTAAGAAAGCGTAAGCAGTTTAATACTCGCATCGGCGATTTTGAAATGATCCAATCTTCGGTCGCCGAAATGAAAGCGTCGCTCGAAGCCTCGCGGGGCTTGGTCTACAAAGCGGCCTGGAAAAAAGATCAGGGGATGCCGGTCTCTGAAGATGCTTCGATCGCCAAATATTTTGCCACCGAAGCCGCGCTTAAAGCTGCTTCCGATGCCGTGCTGATTCATGGCGGCAGAGGATACTCGAACGAGTATCCGGTAGAACGGTATTTCCGCGATATTAAAGGATTGCAAATTTATGAAGGCACTTCGCATATCCAGCGCATCGTTATTGCCCGCTCGGTGATTGGAAAACCATAATGGCACTCTTTAATAAACGATATTCCAGTTTTGGCCGCGAGGATCGGCTCGTGGGGATGCGTGCCTTATTAAAAGGCGATACGTTTATTATTCGTCTGGCAGCCTATCTGTTGCTGGCAGGCTTATTCTTACTTATTGTCGAACTCACGCACAAAACGCCTCCGCCGCAACCGAATGAAAACGAAGCGGCTCCGGCCCCCACTGCACCGGCTCCGACGAAGCCGGCGAAGAAATAATGGCGGCAGATAAGTATATCGGCATCATGTCTGGTACGAGCCTCGATGGCATCGATGTCGTGATTGCACGATTTACCGATGGGGCAGAGTGCCTTGCTCATGAATCGGTAGCTTTTCCTCCTGGGCTTCGCAGTTTATTGTATGCTGCCGCTACTGCCGAGCAGATGAATATCGATACCTATTCTAGATTGCATTTCCTTCTTGCCGAGCGCTATGCCGATGCAGTACAAAAAACGCTTGCTGCGAGTAAGTATAGCCCATCGGATATTCGCGCCATTGGTTTGCATGGGCAGACGGTCAGGCACGTGCCCGCAAAAGAGGTTATTACAAGCGATACCGTGCCCGTAGGAGCGACGATCCAACTCGGTTCGGGTTCTGCCCTGGCTGCGCTTACGGGGATCGATGTCGTAAGCGATTTCCGTAGCGCCGATGTTGCGCTCGGCGGACAAGGAGCGCCGCTGGTGCCAATGTTCGATGTCGCTTTTTTGCGCTCGAATGTTACTCGTATTGCGCTAAATATCGGTGGGATTGCAAATCTTACGGTTATTCCGCCAACCGGTAGTTCGGCTGCAGTTCATGCATATGATAGCGGTCCGGGAAATATGATCATCGATGAACTCGCAAGAATTTATTTTGCAAAGCCTTACGATGAAGACGGAGCTATTGCTGCTGCTGCCCAAGCAAACGAAGCGCTGCTCGAAGAACTGCTTTCCCACGAATATTTTGCAACGCCACCCCCGAAATCGACCGGCCGCGAGCTGTTCGGTTCTTATTTTTTGAGTCAATTCCTGACGCGCATAGATGCCGGGCTTATGAGTGCACCGGATGCAATAAGAACCGCAACCGAGCTAACCGTTCGCTCTATCGTCAGGGAAGTAGGCCGGTATTCCAATGTCTATACCAATGGCTTTGAACTAATTGGTAGCGGCGGTGGAGTACGAAATACTTTTCTTATGAAGCGCCTTGCAGCAGAACTTCCCGCTGCAACAGTGCTCTCTTCAGATGATGCGGGCATACCCGCGCAGGCCAAAGAAGCGATCGCGTTTGCGTTTTTTGCAAAGGCGTATCTTGATGAGAAAGTCATCCATTTACCGGAAACAACCGGTGCTTCGAAAGCAGTACTACTCGGCTCGTTATCGCGCGGATAACATTTTTTTTGCGACGGAGTTTTTTTCTTCGTATCATCGTATAAGAGGATGATCTGAGATCAGTGTTAACCAGTTGTGGATAACTTTTGAATAGATTGTATGCCAAGGGATTGCACTGTGATTAACTGCTGTATCGTTTGTCTAAATTCTGTTCTCGGATGATCGTTCTTTCACTACCCGGCACTGTCGAGCCAAAATATCGGCAGGATTTCATACAACCGTATGGTAGCAGTATCGTACGGGATCGGTAAAGCATTTACGTAAAACAAACTAGAGAACGTGTACGTAGAAGATACCGTAGTAGCAGAACCTCGTTCTGCCGTTATAGAAGAATTTGTATCAATGCCCCCAGTCAGCGGAGGAGTTATACCAGAAGCCACAGCTAGCATGCCGATCCCATCGGCAGGCGACGAGTTGCGCGCAGCCGCCATTGCCCTATGGCAGCGCGTAAACGATAAGATCAAGGCGCAGATCTCCCCCCAGAGCCATACGACATGGTTCGATCCGCTCGTGCCGAAATCGCTCGAAGGAACGCGGCTTATTCTTGCCGCTCCGAGTGCGTTTATCGCCGAGTGGGTGTTGCAGCATTACCAGCCCATGATCGAAGCAGAGCTGGCCGAATTTCTCGGCCAATCAGCGACCATTGGAATGGACTATGCTCCGGAGATCGAAGGAGTCGAAACGGCCCTGGCACCGGTAACGGTCATTCAGGCAGCCCAGCCTGCCAGAGAGCAGAACCGTTTCGAGAATCCGGCCGAGCAGCGTCGCGAAAATCTTCCGTCGGCAGCCCCTGCGGCGCCGAAACCTCCGCTGACCTCTAACCTTAATACGAGCTATGTCTTCGATAACTTCATCCGTGGAGAATCGAACAAGCTCGCCTATGCTGCGGCTGTTGCCGTAGCGAATAACCCCGGCGGTACGAAGTACAACCCATTAGTAATGTATGGAAACGTCGGCCTTGGCAAGACGCATCTTATTCATTCGGTGGGTAATTATGCGCTGGAAAAATTTCCGGGCCTACGCGTCTATTATACTTCGAGCGAACGCTTCACGAAAGAATTCGTCGAGGCGATCCAATCCGACCGCATCAACGATTTCAATACATTCTATCGCTCGATCGATCTCTTGATCATCGACGACGTCCAGTTCTTTGCCGGCAAAGAACGTACCCAGGACAGCTTCTTCCATACCTTCAACGAGCTTCGCGATAATGGCAAGCAGATCATCCTGACCTGCGACCGCCCGCCGAAAGAACTTCGCGACATCGATGACCGCCTGCTCAACCGCCTGCAATGGGGCTTGACGACGGACATCCAACCGCCGGATCTCGAAATGCGTATCGCTATTCTGCGCCATAAAGCGGTGCGCGATGGCTTCGATATTTCCGAAGAAGTGCTCGAGTACATCGCTTCGAATGTTACGACGAACATTCGCGAACTCGAAGGCTGCCTGATCTCGCTTGAAGCCGCGATCTCGCTCGAAGGCAAAGAGCCTAGTATCGAACTTGCTCGTGAAGTGCTGCGCAAGGTAGCGCGCCGCTCGGCCCCCATTTTATCAGTGGAGACGATTCAGAAGTACACGGCAAAATTCTTTAATATCGAAGAAGCGCTGCTTCGCGATAAGACCAGAAAGCAGGAAGTGGTACAGGCGCGCCAGGTAGCCATGTATCTCTGCAAAGAACTTACGGCGAGCACACTTAATACGATCGGCCTGCATTTCGGCGGCCGCGATCACTCCACGGTGATCCATGCCCAGCAGACGATCGTCGATGATATGCGCCACGACCCCATGTTCGCCAACCGCGTTAACGAGCTAAAACGCCAGCTCGAAATGCTGCAATAAGAGTGATACGATGCGAAAGAATCTGCCAAACCCCTCGATCCGAGGGGTTTTTTTATTCATAGCAATGGTAACTATTGCCGCTTGGAAGAGGAGGAGAAATTTCGATTACACACCAGAGTATAAAAATTAATGGCGTAATCGTTAAAAGAAACGATCTGATTTCATGGATACGCTCGTCAGAAAAGTGGATGAGCTGACAAAAGGTTATGATAATGCTGATCGCTGCTGCAAAACACAAAATATTCTTTGAATCGCTCATAAAGTCATATCCTGCCTGGAAGGAGGTTTCTTCAAAGGTCGAGTACAAAAATAAAAGGACCGGACTTATTCCAAGTATCCACTGTAAATATATTTTCTTGGAATAGGTTGCGATTGCCTTGGATACTTTAAATGAGAGAAGAGGCAACAATAGAAAAAAAGATGAAATATATTTTACGACACCAAAGCCGATAGTGACACTGATAAATGAAGAAGAAATATGAAGTAGAGGATTGGAAAGGAAAGCCCCTCTTTCAGAAAAGAAAAAAGAAATTACCAAGACCTGTAAAAAGAATGCGAGTATAGAGCACACTATTTTCCGGCCCTTATACCTTGTGGAATTTTTATCCATGCTTAAAAATTTTGCAGTCCCCAGAAATTAGTACCGTGTACCAGCACCGATGGGAGAATGCTTTTGGTGCGGTGGGTGAGGTAGCCCCACATTAGGCCTATCGGGATGATACGCATCGAGCTTAGCAGTACTTCGGCTACATCGTGGTTTTCGCTATACCATTTCGGGGCATGAAGCAGCGCCCAGATCACCGTAGTGACAAACCATCCGAGACCTTTATTATTGAATAGCGCGCCGAAGCGGGTCTGACCGATCAAGCGAAAAAATTCTTCCGATAAACCGGCAGCAATAAAGCCGCTGAAGAGCATACCGAGAAAGCCGCCGCTCTCGGTAAGAACTATATCCCAGGTCAGATTTTGTGGAGCAACAAGCCTACTGGTCACAATAGAAATCGCAATCACCGGTATAGCAGCGAGGAAGCCCTGTAGGCGAATACCAAGCTGGGAGAAAGAGTATTTCAGCAGCAGCATGATAATTGCAAGACCTATCGGATAGACGAAGGCAATCAAGGGCACGGTGAGTAATCGCACCATGCCGGGAAGATGCTCCCAATCGACGGCGCCGGAAAACCGTATAGCAAAAAATACTAGCCCGAGCAACAGGCAGATTATGAAATACAAGCTTTCTTTCTTAGGATTTCGGACCGGGAAATCATCGCTCGTATATTTACCAAGCGTAAAGAGATCGATGCAAAACGAACAGAGCCACATCGCACCTAAATAGCCAAGTGCTTGAGGAATCGCGTCGTGAAGAATGCCGACATATAGTACCCCAAGAGCTGTAATAGCTATCAGTACCCCAACGAGAGTGTTTCGCTTGAGAGCTTCGAGTTGGAATTTAAAAGTAGCAACAATCATAACCGTACCGACTAAGTATGAAGCGATCGGCCAAAGTTACGAAGAAACGCCCTCCGAGTTATAGAACGGATTAATGCTTTACAATTAATTTCCCTCTGAGAATGCCGGCCGTCGTTTCGATAGTATAATAATAAATACCATTGGAAAAAGAAGAGATATCGACCGGGATGAGATCCTGCCCGGTACCTGAGAGTTTGGCATCCATAGTGGTAATCTTCATCCCGTAAGCATTATAGAAACAGATAGGTGCGATTTCAGGCCTATCGGTATTGAGGGCAATTGTTGCAACATGGGAAGCCGGGTTCGGAAAAATTTCAGTCTGATGGCTTGCCAGCGAAGGAATATTTACAGCATTGGCAGCCGGTTTATAAATTTCGTTAAAAATAGCCAAGAGATAATCATTGATATAGATATCGGTTAGGCTATAATTACGCTCCCAGTTTATACAAATGGATAAACTGACAGAATCTTTAGGATTAGTGAAGAATAACGATTTGAAGCCTATGAGACTGCCATCGTGACCATAGAATGAATGGCCATTATAGGAGAGATATACGGTACCTAGCCCATAATAAGAGCCGTCTTTCAATCGGTGTACCTTCTCCATTTGCTTTAATGCTGAATCACTCACAATCTGGCCTAAGTATAAGGCCTGTCCCCATCGGCAAAGATCGGACGGGGTAGAACATATATTGCCTATACTCCAGGCACCGGTTAATTGGGCAGTTTTATCGATATTAAAGTAATCATAAGCAGGATTGCTACTATCGGCAGGGCTCCAATTATGAGCAAATGGTATAGTAATGGAATCCTGGCCACCGAAAAATGTATGGTTCAGCTTAAACCGGTCGATACAGTTTGAATGCACCAGATGTTGAAGTGTGGAATGAGTTGCTTGTTCGGCTATAAGCCCCAGCAGTATAAAATTAGTGTTACTATACTTATAAGAAGAACCGGGTTTGAAGTTAGGCTTTTTGACGTAATTCATTAATAGTTCATCCGGGGTCCAGGTCTTTCCGGGATTATTAATATATTCATCGGTTAAAAGAGCGAAGGTGGAATCGTCATTCTCGATATCAAAAATTCCGCTGGAGTGATTGAGAAGCATTTCGATCGTAATGGCAGAATCGACATTCGGGTACTTCTTCGGCAGCCACTTATAAATAGAATCTTTGATGGATAATATACCACTATCCTGCAGCTTCATAATTATTGATGTCACAAAGGTTTTGGTATTACTGGCAACTTCAAAAAGAAGCGTTGTATCCATGGGCGAAATATCGTCGGCAGTACCGACAGCAAAATTCCACTGCCTTCCTTTGGCAATTACACTGGCAGTAACCCCATGCTTATTAAAGGGCAGTGTTTTATTATAGGTGAGATTCATTACATCGGCAATACGGTTGCCGAGCGTACTATCGATAGCGAGAGTACTGGCTGTACCATCTGAAGCAGGTAGTTGTATCGAAACCCGCTGGGTAGAACTAAAAGGTCGGGTGTTCTGGCCATAGAGCATTCGGGCACTGGCAAAGAATAGTACGGTGCTTATAAGCACGAAAGAATAGTAAAATCGCAAATTCATAGAAGATACAGAGAAAATTATGAGTAGTAGCTACTAAAGCGGGGAGCAATACTAAAGGTCTCCTCAATTACTACCGGAAAACTACCGGATGGATTTCTACCGGGAAATATATGTTACCTTCAGCTATGGCGGCACAACCTATTACGGAGCTTTTAGAGCAGGCAGAAGCTATCCGGTATTCCAAACCAACGCTAGCCTATGTTCTGGTAAAAAAAGCGGCTGCAAAAGCCTTGCAGGCTAAAGATCTGTTGCTGCTTGCCAAGGCAAATGAATTGCAGGCATCGTTAGCACGAACTTTGGGAGACCTGGATATTGCCCGTTCGGCAGCACAAAGTGCGCTGATATTTTACCGGGCCAATAAATTAACAGCTCGTGAAGCCAATACGCTTATGCTGCTCGGGCAAAATGAATTGCTCGTTGGTAATTATGAAAAAGCCATCGATCTATTTAAAGAAGCTCAACGATTGATCGAGCAGGATACTACCGAGGCCGGGACGTATGCCCGTGCTATCGGAATGGAGGGTAATGCCCTTATCAATATGGGAAAGCCTGTTGTGGCACTGAAGCTCATTCTTAAAGCGCTGGGTATCTGCGAGCGATTCGAATTGCAGCATGAACGAGGTATCCTGTTGCAAAACCTTGCTTCCTTTTATATTTTGCAGCAGGACTATACCAATAGTATTCGATACGGCATACAGGCCCTGCCATTTTTACAAGCTGCCAACGATCGATATTCCGAATGCTATACACTCAATAATCTCGGTATAGCCTCTTCTATGAAGAGTGAGGATACCGAAGCGTTTGCTTATTTTAAAAAGGCTCTGCCTATTGCGCAAGAACTCGAAATTATAAATATCCTAACCTGGTCCCAAAGCAATCTTATCGAACAACAAATAAAGACCGGCCAGATCAAAGCCGCCACCGCTTCATTAAAAAAATTAGTCCATCTTAGTGAGGTACCTTCGGATTTCGTCTCGAAAGCCAGTATTTTAATGGCGGTTGCTTCTTTTTATCTTGCGATTAATAGGCCGAAAGAAGCCATTAGGAATTTTCGGTTAGCGTTAGATAAGATAGCCCCATTTCAATTTGGCAAAGCCAATCTTCTGGAGCAGCTCGTCGGTGCTTATATCCAGGCAAATGAAGTCGATAATGCTCTCGCAACACTTGCCGAGTACCTTGCACTTAAAGATGAACTCTTTAGCGCCGAAAACCAGCGGCAAATTTCCAGTATGGAAGCCGAGCGTGAATTACAAAAAAATGTTGCTGCTAATGATGAAGTTCTGGAAAAATATACTAAGTACCGGCTTGAAAAAAAGGAGTTCTGGGCTTCAATAAAACAACAGGTGGGCAACAAAATAAAAGATACTCAGTGGAATGCGCTTGAGCAGGCATCCTCTGGTACTACGGTATTCGATCATGACGTATATCTGCACTCTACCTATCAGGATTTTATCAGCCGGCTCTCCAAACGCTATCCTTCGCTTTCGGCAACGGAGTTAAAAATCGCAACGCTGCTACGGCTCGCTACCTCTACAAAAAATATTGCCGTTATGCTTTCGCTTTCTACCAGAACGGTAGAATATCATCGGACCAACATTCGAAAAAAGATGGGGCTGAAGACTATGGACAACCTGAGCCTCTTTTTGATAAAGATATAACGGTTGGCTGTAAAGCAGCAAGGGACTCTTCCCCTTTAATTACCGTTCTACACTCACTTTGGCTAAGTATAGTACCTACGAAGAGTTTGACGAAGAGGACCGGCCCGCGACCGAGCGGATTCGCCGTGCCAATGCCGACCGTCAGCGCAAAAAAGAGATACGCCACCGCGAACGCCAGGTCGTAAAAGAATTCGAGACCGAAGCCCGTGATCTTACAAAAGGCCGTGTGCTCCGGGCAGAAGGAGCGCATTTTGTCGTCGAGACCGAAGCGCAGGAAGAAGTTCGTGCCCGCTCTATTAAAAGTACGGCTTCAGGCAATATGAATGCAACGCTCGTCGCGGTAGGTGATGAAGTAAAGATCGAATTGCTCGAAGGTGATATTGCGGTCATTCGAGAAGTACTTCCACGCCGCACCAAGCTATCGCGTCGCGCTCATAAACGCCGCGATAGCTTCGAGCAGGTGATCGCTTCAAATGTAGATCTGGTACTAATCGTGCAGAGTGCGGTCGAGCCTCCATTTAGAACGGGTATTATCGATCGCTATATTCTTGCAGCGCTTGAAGGCAATCTGGAAGTAGCGATCGTGCTTAATAAATCAGATATGCTTGAAGAAGATGAGCGGTTGGATTTTATCGTCGAAGCGCTCAAGTATTATTCTTCTATCGGCTATCCGCATTTTGTTACCTCGGCACTCGATGGAGAAGGCATCGAAGAGCTGCGCGAAGCCATTGGAGATAGAACGGTGGTGCTGGCCGGTAAATCGGGTGTTGGTAAATCATCACTGCTCAATGCATTGCTTGGTGAAGAGATTGCCCGTACGCAAGGCCTGATGAAAAAAGCACAGAAAGGAATGCATACGACGACGACCGTTTCGATGATACCGCTCGAGGGCCATCACGGATATATTGTCGATACACCGGGCATTAAGGAGTTCTTCCATTTTGAGATCGATCCGGATCAGCTTCGTTTCAAATTCGTTGAATTCCTGCCCTTACAGGAGCACTGTCAGATGACAGGCTGCCTGCATCTGCATGAGGCCGGATGTGCCGTCTCCAAGGCTGTCGATGACGATATAATCCCCGAGTGGCGCTACAATAGTTATGTCGCTTTTTGGGAAGAAGCCGAGCGGGAACGGAAAGCCCGTATTGGTGGTATTTAACGCACGATTTTTATATTCTATTATGAAAAAACTTCTTCTTTTAGCTACGCTTGCGGCATTCGTTGGCTGCAGCAAATCGGATCCGAACATCGGTAAAGGTCCGTCAACCATTCCACCGATCAACCAAAGCGAGCATCCGGAAGCGATCGCTCCGCCGCAGGCTGCGACGGCCAGCGGTAAGACCGAACAGCATGGCGATACGACTATTAGCCCTTCCGGCTTAAAGTATATCGATATGAAGGTCGGTAAAGGCGATATGCCGAAGCAGGGCCAGAAGATCACGGTAAATTATACCGGTAAGCTTACCGATGGCACTCCGTTTGATTCTAACGTCGATCCGCAGTTCAAACATGTCGAGCCGTTCTCGACGACGATTGGCGTCGGCCAGGTGATTAAAGGTTGGGACGAAGGCATGATCTCGATGAAGGTCGGTGGCAAGCGCCGCCTGATTGTACCGCCCGATCTCGGATACGGCGATCAGGGTAGTGGGAAAATTCCGCCGGGTGCAACTCTTATCTTTGATGTAGAACTGTTGAAGGTAGAAGACGCACCAGCACAGTGATTGTAATAACAAAAGGCCGGTTTTCACCGGCCTTTTTATTTCCCGGTTTCAACTTCTATAATGCCTTCACCTCCAGTACCGGCTAAATAGTGTTTTATAATCGGAATATATACTTCCGTACCGTTATCACAGTTAGTAAAGATAAGCAAGGCCTTCTTTGAGAGAGGCAGGAGAAATACTATGGTATGTACTCCGTTATCATCGCCGCCATGGACGAGGGCATTTTCGGTACCATTGACCTGCTCATCGACCCACCAGCCTAAGCCCCAATATTTTCGCGGTTTGACGCGTGTTTGCTCACTCACCATTTGCTCATAGATCTCTTGTGGTAATCCCGCCCCATTGAGCATATAAAGAACAAACTTGCTGTAATCTTCGATAGTAGTCAATAAATGATTTGCCGCATTTGCCGATGTACTAAACTGAGTTTCATACTTCGTGCCATTACCAGTAAAGCGACCGGCGAAATGAGATTCATCAAAGGTGCTATCGCGAAAGAAGCGGGTATTATTCATGCCTAAAGGTTGGAAGATCAATTCCGCAGCCAATTGGTCCAGTGTTTTATGAAATTTCCGTTCAAGGGCTTTTCGTAGGTATTCGAATCCTTCACCTGAGTATTGGTACCGAGTGCCTGGAGTGTATTCAAATATTAAGCGCCCGTCGCGCCAGTTAGGAAATCCTGAGCGGTGACTTAAAATTAGTCGTGTTGTTAACAGCTTATGGCGAGAGTCATTCTCAAGATCCGGGTCGATCCAATAATGGAAGATCGGCTCATCAAGGTCCCATTTTCCTACAGCGACTAACTTCAGCGTTACCAGTGCAGTGATAGGCTTTGTCAATGAAGCAACGTCAAAGATAGTGTTGAGTGGATGAGAATTTCCAACATCATCCTGGCCATATACTGCTGCCTGGCGGATCGTACCGCCCTCTATAAAAGCAATACCCAATGCCGGTATGCGATGCTCGATAGCCCATTGGTCTGTCGCTTTTCTATCACTAAAGAGCAGCGAATCGGACGGTTCGTTTTTTGCAGGTTCTGTATGGTCATAGCTCAGGGCCCGGCTTAACTTCCAACGATTGTTTTCCAGTAACCACACATGAATAAAACGCGCCGTAGCGGTCAGTTGAGAGGGTTTTGGAATGTTAAGGGCATAGAACTGATGCTCGCCACGTTGAATAGCACCATAAAGGACACCATTCTTTTCCAGGGGGAATACTTCCAGCGACCCTTCAATAAGTTGGCGTTGTGGTTTATAGGTCAGGGTACCGAGCGCTTTAATGCTTTGAATAAAAGCCGCTTTGGAATTCAGCATTCCGGCCTTGTCATGATAAAATTCAAAATCGGCATTCAGCAGTTCATTGAAGATAGCTGTATCAAGCCCATTAAAGCCGATAGTAAAAAGCAGGCTATCCTGAACTTCCAGCGTCCGGTAGAGTTCGGATGAATGCTTAACTTGAGAAAAAGACGTAGCGCAAGCGAGCAGTACGCAAAGTACTGGTAGTACTATTTTCATGACAGGGTTAAAGGGTTACGGAATTACGAAGAGCGTTAGCTGCGATGTTGTGACATTCGTTTTGCGGTAACAGCAGTACTATAGAGATCGAGTATCTGATGCAATTCATAGAGTAACAGCAGTACGGCAGAGAGCTGAATGCCAACCGCCGGAATTTGAACGGCTTCATTGAACAATGAAATAGTATTGGCTGGAAAGAAGGCCAGAAGTATAACCGTACCAAGGCAAGCAAACCCCAGTATAAATGGCGTCCAGGTGAAGGGTTTTACCGGAGTGCTTTTGGCCGCTATCTCTCTCATTAACTTCTGAGAAAAATCAGCAGAAGGAGAGAGGGTGCTCTCCTGCAATAAGTTTTTTAATTCGTGTTCGTTCATTGTATGAAGAGCTCCAATTCTGTACCTAATAATTTTTGTAATTGCACTTCGAAGCTTGCGCGGCCACGGTGAAGCGTTACCTTAACCTTCGATTCCGAGAAGCCCGTGACTTCGCTTATCTCGCGAATATCCAGTTCGGAAAGGTAATAAAGCCTGAGCGCCAGTGCTTCATCAGCTTTTATAAGCAGGAGCGCCATATTGACGATCTCTTTGCGCTCATAAGCGATCGTTGCATCGAAGTTCATTGTATGATCGGTCTCTTCGATCGCACTACTGACCGTCGGATCGTCGTACGACTCCATGCGTTTCTGTTTTTTTGCGATCGTAAAACAGGTAGTGACGACGATCTTATAGAGCCACGTTGCAAAAGAAGATCGCTCCCGAAACCCACGAATATTACGGAAGACTTTTATAAAGGCTTCCTGCAAGGCCTCTTCGGCAAGGTACGTATCTTTAAGGATCGAGCAGGCCAGCGAGAACGATAGGTCTTTATATCGTTCAACCAATACCCGAAACTCGGCCGTATCACCGGCCGCGATCTTTCTAACCGATTGCAGGTCTTCGGTATTAGTTGTTTTTACCAATGCGACGGGCAAGGAAATATCCGCAGATCATACCTATTCCACCAAGCACGAAGGTGAATGAAAATAGGAGCAAGGATTTTTCCGAAGGCTCAAGGTCCGGCGATTGCACGAACATCACCGTTGTAAGTCCAAGCCCGAGACCGACCCCAATGATCGTCAGGGCGATTTCAAGAAACGGATATTGCTTCTTCGGCATATCGAGCGCTACACCCGAAGCCAGCATTTCTTTTCTAAGCTGGTACTTATATTTTGAAGTAAAATAAAAGATTAGTATTACGGCTGCAAAAAAGCCGAACGGTACTAATTCTTCGATAACACCTGGCATAATTACTTATTCCTTGTTAATTAATATGCTTATTAGACCACTCTATTTTCTATTCGGTTACAAGATTACCCAATTTATATAAAAATAGTTTTCTTTGTAGGAAGTGCCTTAACGCATTGTAATAGCCATATATTATATCAAAACTGATTCCCACAGCGAAGAAAATGGAGGAATTTCCACGTAGTACTATAAGTTCATATTGCCTATGCGATTATTACTGTGTTGCTCGCTCTTGGTTCTGTTATATGGATGCCAATCAACCACGGTAGATCCCTTTGCTTATCCTTCGGATCCTCTTGCCCGCGCGGCCGGCGCCCGTTGGTCTTGGGAGCCGAACGAGCCGTTCGATGCAGGAATAGTGATCACAAGAATTCGTACTTCACTGGCTTCAAAAGATCTTGGTACAACAAGCATTCATGTTGCCTTCGATCTGAGTAACAATCCGGTTAAGGTCGATAGTATCCAATGTAATGGAGTACACTTACCATGGATAGCTACCGAGCAAACTTTCGATAAAGCGAATATCTATGCTATCGATAATAGTACTATTGGGTTTGGTACACCGGATAGTATGAGTTTTACTTATGCCGGGTATGATGCAGAACGTTTTAGTACTGTAATACCAATAACTCCGGACTTTGGAAATATAACCATTGCCGATACCATCAGTATCTCAAAAGGCCTTCGCATCGTGTACCAAAAAGCTATACCGGGCGATAGTATTCAGGTGCATATCGTCGGAATCCTTGCCGATCCGAATCAAGTCAAAAACTTTCCATACGATAGTTTAAATCTTGATAAGACACTACCCGATACCGGAACACTGGAATTCACTCCAAGTGAATTGCCGCATGTCGATGGAATTGCCTCTTTTGTAATTCAAGCTATCAGATCTCACTTTTCAACAGTGACCTCGCCTAAAGGGAAAAAAATAGGCATCTATTCCCAAATGGAGTTCCCTACATTTGATTACCCAGCGACCCGGTAGTATTGTTTATTGTTTTAAGAATTTCATCCCGCGGATATACCTAAAAGTAAAAAGGCGAAAACATTGTGTCTTCGCTTTTGTAGTAGCGGGGGTAGGACTTGAACCTACGGCCTTCGGGTTATGAGCCCGACGAGCTACTCCGCCGCGGCGGACTCCACCCCGCGAATAATATTTTTCAGTTCTTCTCTTCCTTTTCCGGTTTTGAAATATTTTTCTCGTTTCATAGCATCTGATCGACTTTCAAATATTTCGGAATGAATAACCTTCCAATTATTACCATGCCTAGTGGAATGGGAGATATGGGAGTTATGCTCAGTGAGGCGACGGACTAGATCAGAAGTCTGTCCAATATATTGGTGGCCTTCCTCACTGTGAAGTACGTAGACTACAAACATGTTCTCTGACCTTTAAAAGTAAAAAGGCGAAGACACAATGTTTTCGCCTTTGTAGTAGCGGGGGTAGGACTTGAACCTACGGCCTTCGGGTTATGAGCCCGACGAGCTACCAACTGCTCCACCCCGCGATCCTAAACTTGTTGGGGGACTAACAACCCCCACTTAGAGGGCATGGTTCCGGTAGTTTATGATTGCATAATATACCGCTGCTCGATAACTTCTTTGCCAAAAGAAGATGAAGCTTTTTCTTCTTCCAGCCTGAAGCCATATTTCGTATATAGCCGCGCGGCATCGGTAAGCTCCTTGGTTGTCCAGAGGTAGGCCGAAGTATAGCCTACGCTGTTGAAAAACTCCATAAACAGCTTCATGAGCTTTGAGCCCAAGCCGATACCGCGGTATTCCGGTTCGAGATAGAAATAGCGAAGCTGTGCTTCTTCACCGCGATCCATCAGTAATAGAAAGCCAACGATCTTTTCGTTATGTTCAGCGATCCACACTCTACTTCTTGCAGGATCGTATTGAGTAAAAAATTCATGCAGACCTTCTGCTACATACGACTCGAATTCGATACCGTACTGATACTCTTTGGAATATAAAACTCCATGACGATAGGTAACAAAACCAATATCGCCGGGCCGAAGGTCGGTCCGGATCCTAATATCATCAAGAGTCATGGGAATACTTATCAGAAGATATATTCGCCGCCGAAGCGATGAACGTCCGGTAATGCCGGGCCCATAGCGCTGAGCGAATAATCGAAATGCAGCTTCTTAAAGACGAGGCCAAGACCGAAGGAAAACCCGCCGAGGCCAAGCCCTTCGGGGGTTTTAAGATCGCGGCGTTTTTGATTTTCATAACCGAAACGCAGGCGGATCACTTTGCTGACGGTGAATTCACCGCCGAGAGAAAAGTCATTCAAGGCATAAAAAAGATTTCTACCTTCACGGTCGCGTGTGAGGTTTCTAAAAGCAAGATGTAAAGTTAATGGGAGGCGTTCAAGCTTTTTAGAAATGCCAAGTTGTAAATTAAAAGGCAATGGCTCCGTCACTCCTGAATAACTCGAAAGCTCTTTACCGATATTGAGCGCCGATAGCCCTATAGAAAGCAACAGAGGATCGTTCTCATAGTACACACCAAGATCGGCAGCAATACCGGAAGCGCTGTAACTGCCCGAGACAAGCGTAGAAGAAATATATTTAACGGCAACACCATAACGAAGCGGCTGTTTGGCTATGGCATCGGAATATGCTACGGAAATAGCGACATCGCTTGCGGAAAATTGCTCGGTCGGTGTACCGACATTATCGGCACCATCGAAGGTACCATAATCGCGAAAGACGACCCCTACACCAAGCCAGCCGCTATCGCCAAGAAAGCCGATCGTTGGCTGGCTATAGGCGACGTAGCCGTTATTCATATCGAGGGCAAGCTTGCTGAACCCGAAGGAAATAAGCGAACCCGGAGCGCTGGAATCGCGCTTCTGCTGGGTGGAAAGAGCGGCAGGATTGCTGAAAATGGTCGAAGGATCGTCCTTAATAGAAACAAAGGAATTACCAAGCGCTGCAGCCCGGGGGCTGGCCGGCTCCGTAAGAACCTGAAATACCTGCGAGCGGCCGGAATTCTGATCTCCGCCGATAGTGCTGCCGGTTTGGGCGTAGAGACCCGTCGCCATAAACAGGATCAGCGCGGCAAGATAATACGTCGTACTTTTTAAAGACATTCCTTCTTTGGATCGATTGATCGCAGATAGTACATATCTCGGAGCCCCTCAGTTTCATGTTCCTCGGGGTAAAAATAGTACCCGGAATTATTGCACTGTAACCTGTAGCGGCTGGCTTTTGGCTATATCGTTACCATTATACCGGAGATTGAGCACAATAGAAGCCGCTCCGCTCTTGAGATCGGGGGGACAGGTAAAATCAAGCGTCGTACCTTGCCTATCAATGCCACAGCCTTCGACAAAGATATTCCAGTGTTGGCCGCCTTGCTCGATAGTGACATATTCACCGGTCGAAACGGTAGGCCAGCTTACGGTAAGCTTTTTATTCAATTCGCGGAATTGATCGGCCTTGGAAAGGGCATCGTAAGAAAAATTCTGACGAAGCTTCTCGATAGCGATCTTACGGTCGGTGGTATCGGTTGGTACATACCCTTCGGCCACTAATGAAAAGCGTTCGCTCGGTTTTAACGGTCCGGTAGAAACAGCGATTAGTTTGCAATCCATTTTTGGAGCGATCGTTATTTTATAAGGAGTGCTTACATCGCGGTCGTTAATGATATACAACGTTGCTTCGCCGGGGCTAACCGTCATAGGAATGATCCAGGCAGCGACACAGCTATCGCCGAGCGTCCGGTAAGAGCCGAGCGAGGTAAAGACCTGCTTCCCGTTTTGATCGATCCGCAGGATCGGTACATCCTGTTTCATCATCGATGGGAGTTTTTCCGCATCGCATTTGGTGCGAGCAAACACCTGGGTCGCATTCGGATTCTCGAAAATAATATAAGAATACTGGCCCGGAGCAATGGTATTGGGATAAGAATAGATTTTCAGCCGTCTTGCTTCAGATACCGAGCAGGCCAAAGCCAAAAGCAAGACAGCAATAGATAACGTTCTACGCATACGATTTTCTCTATACTGGTGAGACGATATAACGTCCTGAGAATTTCACACAACGCACAAAAAATCAACAGCGGCAGCTTGGCAAACGGTTGCAGGAAATAAAAAAGGGCAACCGCCTCCAGTCGTTTGCCCTTTCGATGAGAGAAGTAGTGAGCTCTTGTTATTTAGCCGGAGCCTGCTGTGCAGGAGCTTGTCCGGGCGGAGCCGATTGTTGCACCGGAACATTAGACGGGGCAGCCGGAATAGCGCTCGGAGCTGGGCCCTCACGCATAGGATTGCTTTGAATGGCCGTGCCCGTCGGAAGGAAGAGGCGATTGATTGCTATACAAAACAGAATAAAAATACCGGCAAGGACGATCGTGCCCTTGACTAGAAAATCGGCGGTGCGGCGAGCACCGAACATAGTCCCTACCGAGCCGGGAGCGCCCAAAGCACCCGCCAACCCATCACCTTTCGGCGATTGGGCAAGGATCATGGCCGACATTAAGAGGCCTATAATTACTATTAAAACTATGAAAATGATAAACATTTGCGTTTTTCCTCAAATTGGGGATAAATAAACAGTATTGCGGATAAAGAATTCCCTTATGCCGGAACCCCTTCTTCGATCTCGAGGACCCTCGAAGCATGATCCATCAGGTCTTTCATGAGCGATTCATCGAAAGGCGAACGCATTCCGACCGATTTAAAAATGTTTAGTACACTCATGGTACCACCGATACGACAGAGCTTCAAATATGCTTCGACGGTCTTTTCATGATTCTGGGCATCCATTAGTGCGATCTGCATAGCGCCGGTTTCGGCGATGGCATAGTCGATATAATAGAAAGGTGAACCAAAAATATGAGCCTGGCCATACCAGCGAGCCGCTTTGTATTGTTCGCAGCCGCTCCAATCGATTCCGGGCTTATAACTATCCCAAATTCTATCCCAGGCCGCATCGCGCTCATCGAGCGTTGCATTCGGGTGTTCATAAACCCAGTGCTGGAATTCATCGACAACCGCAATGTAGCAAATGATCTCTACTCCATCGCGCCAACGGTTGCGGCTGAATTTATCGGCCATGCTGCCTTCAAAAAATTCCGTCATATAGCGCAGAGAGAGATACTCCATACCCATGGAATGGATCTCGCAGGCATCGGAAGTAGGCCATTGCAGTTCGATTGCTTCGATCGCTTGGGATTCCCAACCCTGGAATGCATGTCCCATCTCATGAGTAAGCGTGCCAACATCTTCGCTATCGCCTGTCGAGTTGCAAAGAATAGCGACACGTCCTTCGTCGGGGAAGGATGTGCAATAAGCGCCCGCGCGCTTGCCTTTTCTATTTTCCAGATCGATCAATCCCTCGGAGCGCATTCTTGTGAAATGCTGGCCGAGCGAAGGAGATATCTGATCGAAAATACGCTGTGCTTTTTCGATCTGCGTGTCGATCGGGGCAATGCCGCTCGGGAGCGTAAAGGCCGGGTCGTAGCCAACATCCCAGGGCTTTAGTGTAGCAACTCCAAGACGGGCCGCCCGGGCTTTGAATAATGCAGTCTGGACCGGAACGACATACTTACGAATATTCTCGCGGAATTTCTTTGCCTCTTCGATCCCATAGTCCGTCCGCCACATCGATTTATATCCGAGAGGTATAAAATTCGTATGGCCGAGATTACGACCCATCTGATCACGCAGATGCGTCATTGCATCGTAGATCTTGCCGAGCTCTTCGCGATGCTTGAGAAACCATTCGCGCTGGGCAATAAAAGCTTCTTTGCGAAGCTCCGGATTTTCGGAGCTCTGGAGATTTCTGGCCCGGGACAAGGTAACCATTTCACCACCGATCATTACCTCGCCTTGCGAAACGATCTTGTCATACTGCATGGAAAGATCTCCCACTTTAACACGCAGATCGATATTAATGGGAGCAAGCGGCTCCTGCATGACCTCAAACACCTCGAGCAAATGCATACCATAGCGTTCGGCAATTGCCGTTTTATACTTTGAAGTAAGCACGGCTTTAAGCAGCGTGGAATTGCCAAGATCGGCAGCCGGCTGTACTTCTTCGCGATGATAACGGTCGCGATCTTCACGTTCGGGATCGGTCATATTCTGATTGAGTGAATGGTTGATGCGGCTGCCTTCGCTATTGACGAAGGAATTCAGCGCATTCCAATCGGAATACAGCTCAACCCACGCAGCACTATCGGCAGAGGCCTCGGCGGATTCGATACGATCGGTTAATTTTTTATATTCCTGTTCGACAAATTCTTTGGTAAGTTTTCCTGGGCGATTCGGATAGTGTTTATAGGTCATGGTCTTTCGTAGGTGGATTCAAAAAAACGTTATTACCAAACCGTAAAGCCTTTTAAAAAGTCTCTCGAAGTTTGGATGACGAAGTATGTCTTAAACTAATACAATTCGACTCAATAATCGGATTAAGAAAATATGAATAAAGATATTACGATTCGTAATTATTTGGAGAATAATAGGATAGATTAATATAGATACAACAATTGTCCGTATTATTTTCGTATGTGGGGATAAAGGAAATACAAGTATTAAGTAAGATTCTGCTAAATTTGGTAGCCAAAAATCTTTAAAAAGTACTCATAAAATGAATCATATTAGAATTTAGCAAGATACTCATGAATACTTTCCTCAGTATTTAATCCAAATTTTTTCCTGATAGGATAGCGATGATTTTGGATATTACGGTCTGATAAACATAACAGGCGCACAATATCGGGAGAATTTAAACCCAACCGCAGCAAGCAGGGAAGGTCTCGATCGCAAGCTTTCCGATAAAACATTGCACCTTGTAAAGCAGACTGAATTACTTGCCACCTTTCGTGAAGCCTTGCGAAAAATTGTTCATACCGGTGCTTCTGCTTTCTTTATATCTGAAGAAGTATAATGAACCCTAAAACGAACCCTTTATTGTTATTATCAGTATAATAGCAGCAATGACCTTTTTAGACCAACTTCGCGAGCGGCCCCTGGTATTCGATGGGGCGACCGGTACCCATCTTCAGGGACAGCATTTGACCGCCGATGATTTTGGCGGGGAGCATCTGCTTGGCTGTAATGAATATCTGGTTCGTTCGAAGCCGGGAGCAGTTGAGCTTGTCCATAAGGATTATCTCGAAGCCGGGGCCGATGTTATCGAGACCGATACCTTCGGTTCGGCCTCTATTGTGCTCGCCGAGTATGAGCTTGGTCATCTTGCTTATGATCTCTCCAAAGAAGCGGCCGAAATAGCCCGCCGCGTTGCTAACGATTACTCGACTGCTGCGAAACCTCGCTTTGTTGCCGGCTCAGTTGGCCCTACAACCAAACTCCCATCGCTCGGGCATATCAGTTTTGATGCGATGCGCGATACCTTTTACTCACAAATACTTGGCCTTGTCGATGGGGGGGCCGACTTGCTTTGCATTGAGACGGCACAGGATCTATTGCAAATGAAATGCGCACTCGCCGCTACGATGGATGTCTTTGCCGAGCGCAAGAAACAGCTTCCGGTCATTGCTTCGGTGACGATCGAAACCATGGGCACGATGCTTATGGGCACAGAGATTGGTGCAGCTCTCACGGCACTCGAGCCATACGATATTATCTCACTCATCGGGATGAACTGTGCTACCGGCCCCAAAGAGATGGAAGAGAATGTTCGCTATCTCACGCAGAATTCAGCGAAGCCCGTCTTTTGTATGCCGAATGCCGGTCTGCCGGAAAACATAGGTGGTGTTGCTCATTATCACCTCACACCGGAAGAGATGAAGAAATGGATGTCGCATTTCGTTGGCGATCTTGGTGTCTCGGTTATCGGTGGTTGCTGCGGGACGACAAAAGCACATATCCATCAACTTTCATTGCTATCGGAATCTATAAGAACGGCAGAACGCCAGGTTACCTGGACTCCCGCGGCTTCTTCTATTTATTCGGCCGCTCCATTCGAGCAAGAACCGGCTCCGGTTATTGTTGGTGAGCGCTGCAATACCAATGGCTCGAAAAAATTCAAAGAGCTGATCCTTGCCGAAGATTATGAAGGTGCTATCGGGGTTGCGAAAGAGCAGATAAAAGAAGGTGCGCACATGCTCGATCTTTGCGTGGCGTATGTGGGGCGTGATGAAGTCTGCGATATGCGTGAGACGATGAAGCTTTTCAATACGCAGGTAACGCTGCCGGTCGTGATCGATTCGACAGAATATCCGGTAATTGAAGAAGCGCTGAAGCATTATGCCGGCCGTGCGATCATCAACTCGATCAATCTGGAAGATGGAGAAGAGCGCATGGCTCATATTCTGCCATTATGCAAGCGTTACGGCGCTGCAGTGATCGCGCTAACGATCGATGAGGTGGGGATGGCAAAGACGCGCGAGAAAAAATTTGAAATAGCCGAGCGCATTATCGATCTTTCGGTCAATAAATACGGTATGAGAGAAGAAGATTTGATCTTCGATACCCTTACTTTCACGCTTGGCTCGGGCGATGAAGAATTTCGTAAGGCTGGTATAGAAACGATCGAAGCGATCCGGATGATCAAAACGCATCATCCGAAATGCAAGACGATCCTCGGTGTCTCGAATATTTCTTTCGGGCTCAATCCCCATGCGCGTCATGTGCTGAATTCTGTCTTCCTGCACTATGCGATCGAAGCAGGGCTCGATATGGCGATCGTGCATTCCGGTAAGATCATGCCGCTGCATAAGATCGATGAAGCCGGCCGTGAATTGGCCCGCAAGATCATCTTCGATGAACGCGAGTGGGAATTGCTTAATAAAGCTGCGTGAGGGTATCGTCATACCCCGGCAATATTAGGAGATAATATTCGTCCTTTATTGCAAGGACGTATTATTATGAATAGACAGCCCGACTATTTTACCAAAGAGGTCGCACAAGGATACGACGAACGAAATCGTGCACTCGATCCGATAATGGATTGCCTGCATTTTCTTATCGGATTGATCTTAAAAGATATTCCACCGAACTCCCGAATTCTTTGCGTGGGTGCAGGTACCGGCGCGGAAATCCTCGCTCTATCGAAAGCCTTTCCCGAGTGGAGCTTTGTTGCTTTAGATCCTTCGCTTGCAATGCTCGATATCTGCCGCGAGCGGATCACAGCGGCTGGTCTTGCAGATCGGTGCGAATTTATCCATGGCTATATTGAAGATATCTCAGAGGAATCTACTTTTGATGGGGTACTAAGTATTTTGGTCGCTCATTTTGTGGCTATTGATCGCCGTGGCGATTTTTTCTATCAAATGGTACGTCGGTTAAGACCCAAAGGCTATCTCATCAATATGGAATTTAGTGGAGACCTGGACTCGGTTGAATTTCTGTCACTACTTAAACCATGGGAATCGGTACAATTACTGATGGGAGCAACTCCTGAATCGCTGGCATCTTTTCCAAAACAACTTAGAGAAGTATTAACAGTTATCCCTCCTTCAGAAACAGAAGCAATTCTTCATCAAAGTGGTATTGATCTTCCGGTTCACTTTTTTCAGACGTTGGTTCTGCATGGCTGGTACGGGAAAAAAGCATAAGATTAAAAACAGCATATTTGCTTTCTAAGCCATTATTTCGTATATTGATAATTCTAACTTTCCCCAAGTATGTATGTGTCTATGGTTGATTATGGTGATATAATAAGATAGTACTCATTACGAGCAATACGATTACAGTATTTTAAAGGCTGGTTGTATGTTGCGGATTTTATTGATAGCAGTAGTTACAGGTCTCTGTTGTATTCCAACCATTCTATTTGGCCAGTGGGCGGTTGTAGATAATACGACGTTAGGAGGCTCCATTGTTAGCGGACATCTTTTTTTTAAAGATGGGTTACTATGGTGTGGCACTCGTTCGTTATTTGTTTCTAATGATACCGGTGTAACATGGAGTGTTCTTCTGAACCCTCCGGCCTTATCTAATCAACAAGTTACCAATGTCGAATTTTTTGATCTCCAGCACGGCATTGTCGTTACAACGGGTAAACTCTATATAACGAATAACGGAGGCTCTACCTGGAGTATGAGTCCTTTGAACGGCACCTATCTAAATGCTTGCTATGCTGGGTCTGACTCGGTTATTGTTGTTGCCAATGGATATGGCGCCACCTCGGGAATGTATGTATCTACAGATCGGGGAATAACCTTTACAAGAACAAGAGCCTTAGGTACTGCACTCTTCAATCCTTATGTATTATATCAGGGGAATGGAAAGCTGGCCTCGAGCGAGGGCCAACATATGATACTCTCTACCGATTACGGGCAAAGCTGGTCGGCAACTTCCGATACTTTAGTCATCTATGATTCCTGGACGTTTGCTATCGATTCCTGTCAGCCAAATACGTTATATATGGCCAATGAAGATAATCAACACAACAGAACATATTCTGCTGTTTTAAAGAGTACCGATAATGGCAGTACCTGGACAACTCCGTTAAAGCGTCCGGCAAATTCGATCAATGGTTCTATTACTACTTCGCGAAATGGGATATTTATTCAAACACTAAGTTCGGGAATTTTCCGCTCTAATGATGGAGGCCTCACCTGGGATTCTCTTGGTGGGCCAAATAGATCTGCAGATTGCCGTACCATTCTTGCATTAAACAACAATATATTGTTGGCAATGGATAATAATGGTACCCTTTGGCGCACTAATAATGCCGGGGGTATGCCGGTAATTTCCCCAAAGCCAATCTTTACTCCTCCGTCACCGCTGACGGTAGATGAATGCGGCAATCCGACAGCAGTTTCTCTGGGTGTTACCGGTACTCCCTGCCATACGTATCGGATCATAGGCACGATCATTACCGGTAGCGGGGCTTCATTTTATAGTCAATTGCCGGCGGGTTATCCGATAACGCTCGATAATACGTCTTCTCAACTTTTATTTTCCTTTAATAACCCTTTGCATCGATCCGGAGTATTTAACGATACACTCCTGGTGCGATGGTATGACGAAAGCGAAGGAGTATTTCATGATACAACATTCATTCTTTCAGCAACGATCAATGCCCAAACTCCTAAACTGATTGCAAGTAAAGCATCCGTCACCTTTGATTCGGTTTCTATTTGTGAAACCTCACAGGATAGTATTATTCATTTTAAAAATACCGGCTGCGATACATTACTTATTTCTTCGGGTCCAGGTGCTCTGCCACCAGGCTTCTTATTCGACTCATTACAAATTCCGGTAGTGGTCCCGCCCGATAGTGTGATTACCTTCCATGTAAGATTTCATCCCGTACAGCCGGGACAGGTAACAGCTTCATTACGATTTGATCTGGATAAAAGAGGGAAAAAAGGTGTAACAGTAGTCCCGGTTTCAGCAAGGGGTTTCGGCAGTAAACCCTTACCGCTTTCCATAGCTTCGAGCCTGACCTTTAAGCCCGTATCAAATTGCCACCCTTCGAGTGATACGACAATTATTTTGAAAAATATAGGTTGCGATACGGTAACGATTAACACTTTACCTGCGGGACTATCTCCGGTATTTTCTCTTAGTAATGTAACCCTGCCTATAGAGATCCCGCCGGGTGGCTCTGCATCGTTTACGATAGTATTTAAGCCTTCTGCGACTGGAAATTTTCAAACGACCCTTATATTTTTTAGCGATAGATATGGGCTTGGAGATTCATCTAAGATTACATTGTTCGGAAGAAATATCGGTGCAAGTCCCGGCTTAGCTGCGGCCGATTCCGTTATTAATTTTTCGACCATCTCCATTTGCGACAAAGGTAAAGATACCACAGCAACACTCATAAATGCCGGTTGCGATACCATGCAGCTTATTTCCGGCCCGGGGCCGATTGGTGCAGGATATACCATCGATCCCATTACCTTTCCCGCTGTGTTAGCTCCGGGCGATAGTATAACTATTGGTATTCATTTCATACCACCATCGGCGGGTGTATTTCAGACTTCCCTGACCTTCCAGGCCAAACAGAGAAACCTGACCCAAAATCTTATTCTTACGCTGGTTGGCCAAAGCAGTTCTTCGTTTTCAGGTCCGACGGTATTGCAGACAAGTTTCGAGTTCGATACCGTCTTCTTATGTGCCCCTGTAACGCATGACACGATCGTCACTTTCACTAATCGCGGCTGTACGCCATTAACGATTATCTCCGGCCCCGGAGCACTTGGAGGAGGATTTACTTCCGATCCGCTTTCGCTTCCGGTTGTGCTTCAACCCGATAGTTCTATCGATGTAGTATTTCACTATACCCCAACGATAGCAGGGAGTAGCTCTGCCTTTCCTCAGTATGTTCTCGAGCGCGATGCTGTAAAAAGTACCTTGTCACTCTTTTTGCATGGCGAGGCAATTTCCGGCGTGGCTGATTTCTTTCTCTCGAGTACAACGCTTCAATTTCAGACCGTGCCGATCTGCAGCTCCGATTCACTGGAGTTTTTATATACCAATCGTGGCTGCGATTCCGTATTCGTGACACCGAAAGGTATTACCGGCGATGGTGATTTTATTGCAGTATCGGGAAGTGAAAAGGGCATTGCTAATGGCGATACTATCAGGATTCTTGTCCGTCTGATTCCTCAGCAAAAAGGTAATCGGCAAGCTCAATATACCCTCCATGTGCGAGAACGTAATGGCAGAGAATATGACACAACAATTTCCATTTCGGGAGTGGTCTCTTCGGGAAGTCGTATTCTATCTTCAAAAACTACATCGCTTGATTTTGGAGATCTTACCTTATGTTCACAATATGATACTACTATCAGCGTAGTAAATCTGGGCTGCGATTCACTCTTGATCTCCGATATCTCTGTTACCGGGACCGGAGTGTTGCTGTTAACCCCGGCGCCTGTCAGTATTGCACCTGCAGCAACACAAGCGATCCGTATCCAGACACAGCTTGATACCACCGGACATCCGACTACCGTTTCGGCAATACTACATATTACCAGTAATGCTACAACCGCAGTTGCCGATATTCCGATAACCTATTCGATCCGCTACCCCGGGCTCTATCGTATAGGAGTAGAAGTGCCCTCGACCAAAGCGAAGAATGGGGACAAGGTTACCTTAAGAATAATAGCCGATAGCATACCACTTGGTCTGACCCGATTGGAAACCTCACTGGCAATTGCAAATACCGATCTGCTCAGTTATCAAAATTACAGTTCGGTGAACTCGGTAGCTATCCAGGGTTCTACTCTTGTCATCACCGGCTCACCAATTCGGTTGGCAGGTGATGAATTGGCGTCGTTACTCTATCAGGTTACGTTATCGAAGGATAGTAGCACCTCGATTGTCTTTGCCGATGTTCGTAGTAACCCATCGGACCCCTCCTATGAACAATGCGTAGCAACCGTTACGGCCGGGGATAGTGGGAGTATCGCCTACAGCTTTGCCTGTGGCGAACGAATGATCTCGAATGTGTTGGATCATCAGCCGCCTTTAAAAATACTTTCTACGTACCCCGACCCGGTATCCTCATCGGTAACGCTCGATGTACAGACAGCAACAGAAACAGCAGCAACCCTTGAACTCTCTGATATGACCGGCAGGATAGTACGTACACAACAGTTATCATTCAAAAACGGAATAAATACCATCGTGCTTTCGGCAGCCGATCTTCCTTCAGCTACTTATTTTATAACGATCAAAGCCGGAGAATTACAAGTCCATAGTTCTTTTATAAAACAGCGCTGAATTTTTAATAGACTACTATTTTCCGATCGATACTAATGCCATTATTATCGGTAACAGTGATAATATAACTTCCTGCAATAATAAGGTCGCAGAGGACAAAACCGGGCATTTTCGTGTTTGCTACCACCTAACAAATCCATTATTTAGCGAACGACTATGGGTAGAGCATTCGAATTTAGAAAAGTCCGTAAAATGAAGCGCTGGGACAAGATGTCCAAGGCGTTCACGAAGATCGGCAAGGAAATTGCGATCGCTGTCCGCTTGGGCGGTCCGGACCCGCATGGCAACCCCCGTCTTCGCTCGGCTATTCAGAACGCTAAAGGCGTCAATATGCCGAAGGATCGCGTCGAAGGTGCCATTAAACGTGCTTCGAGCAAAGATGCCGAAAACTTCGAAGAGGCGTTGTATGAAGGCTATGGGCCGCACGGGGTTGCTATCATGATCGAAACGGCTACTGATAACCCGACCCGCACCGTTGCAAATATCCGCAGTTATTTTTCTAAATTCGGCGGCGCCCTCGGTACCAGCGGTTCGCTTACTTTTATGTTTGAGCGTAAAGGTGTCTTCCGGTTACCGGCTACCGGCCTTGACCGCGATGCCCTTGAGCTTGAACTCATCGACTTTGGCGCCGAAGATATAAAAGCTGAGGACGATGAACTTGTCGTCTATACTTCGTTTGCCGATTTTGCCGGTATGCAGAAAGCCCTGGAAGAAAAAAATATCCCCGTAACCGAGGCAAAGATCGAGCGTATTGCTACAACGACAAAAGAGCTTAGTGAAGAACAGGCCGCAGAAGTATTCGAGCTCATCGAGCGTATCGAAGATGACGACGACGTACAGGCCGTCTATCATACTATAGCCTAATATTATGAAAGCGTTGCTTCTTGCGGTTATTCTGTGCTTCGTAAGCCTTACTTCAATGGCGCAACCGCTTCCACTAACGACCAAGGTTCTTGTCCCGAGTGAGGATCTACCGGGGTATTATGCTTTTTTGCAGAAGTTCGGTTTTCATCCTATCGAACTTGCTGCTGATGCAGTACCTACAAAATATACCGAGTTCTTCAGGGTTACCGATGGGCAGATATTACTTACGTTGATGAAATCGGATATCAAGGGTATTCATCTGGCTATGTTCACTCCGAAGATCGATGAGTTAGCAAAGCGATTGCAATGGACAAGCGGAGTAAATATATTCAGAAATGACGATACTACGATCAATGAGATCGATATAGTTGCTCCGGGAAATATGATGATCTATATTCATCCGACCGCGCAGTTTAATCTTCATGAGCTTGCCGATTCCGCGTTGAATCCCAGATGTGGAGCATTATTTGAATACTCTATTGCCGTACCGAATCTCGATAGTGCGATCGAATTCTGGAAAGTATTCGGGTTCACCGTTCAACAAAAAAATGAGGGACCGGTACCATCGGCCATTATCGGCGATCATGGTTTTACCATCGGTTTGCATCAGGACCCGAAGTTCGATGGCCCGGCGCTTTCGTATGCTGCCAACGATTCGAAAGCAAAGATCGCCGCGATCAGAAAAGCAGGGATAGAACCGATCGTAACACTTGAAAATAAGGATAAAGAAACGGTGAATGCTTCCTTCCAGGCGCCCGAAGGTCTTGTAATAAATATTTATCACGTCCGGCCAAAATAATGGCGGCCTACCGCAATAAGCGTTTGGCAGAGCTTCGCCGGGCGTTCGAAGCTGCTTCCGATGCCACTCATGCCGAATTCCATAAAGGCTATCATAAATCCTCCAAGAAATTTTATGGGCTGCGGGCACCCGCATTGATGACTGCTATCGCGGAAGTCTTTCCAAAAAAAGAGCCATTACCCAAAGAAGAAGCTATTGGCCTGGTGAAGGAGCTATGGGCTTCCGAATGGTTTGAAGAACAAGCGGCTGCAGTAGTATTGCTCGAACGTATAGCAAAGCAGCTTACTCCACAGGATCTGCCATTATTAAAGGCTATTGCCGATGAGTGCGAAGGCTGGGCATTGCTTGATTATCTCTCGACAAAACCTCTCGGGGTACTGGCCCTGGCTTATGAGGATCCTATTTATTCGAAAGTGAGCACCTGGAGTAAAAGCAAGCATCTCTGGACGAGGCGCGCTTCTATTCTTATTCATATTCTTCCGGCAAGAAAAAAGCGTTTGCGCGCCGAATATGCAATACCCACGTTCGAAAAATTACTTCATGAGAAAGAATTCTTTATCAGAAAAGCGATCGGGTGGACACTCAGGGAGATCTCAAAGCATTATCCGGAGATCACCTATGAATTTTTGAAAGAGCATAAAGAGGGAGTTTCCGGACTGACTATGCGCGAGGGAGGGCGAAAGTTGCCTATTGAATGGAGAAAAAAATTAGGTCTGCGGTAATAAAAGTTATTAATCATTTACGATTCAACAACTTGAAGAGAATGTCTTTTTTCTTCGATCCCAAGCCAACTTTTCTTAGAATTTGCGTAAGTTTGTATTTATTCAAAATCATTCATTCTTATGAAAAAGAGATATAGTATCGTGGCAGCAATCGTCCTCTCGATGGCGCTGCTGGCAGTCGTTTCCTCATTTAAAGCTCATCCGGTCGATAAAGGCGGTTGGTTTCCGGCGGGTAGTCATCCCGAAGAATATAAAATGACCATCGTTTCAGGCACAAAGCATTCCGGTTCTCATGCGGCACTCATCGAGTACACCGGCGGCGAAAAGCCCTCTGGCTTTGGTACCTATATGCAAATGCATAAGCCGGGCGCCTGGGCCGGGAAGAAGATCAAGATGACGGGATATGTAAAGACGGAAAATATCGAAGGCTGGTGTGGGATGTGGTGCCGGGTTGACGATGCTTCCGGCAAAGACTCTTATGATTTCTATAATATGGGCGATCATCCGATCAAGGGCACAACCGATTGGACCAAATATGAGATCATGGTGAATGTGCCGAACGATGCCAGTGCCGTTGCCTATGGCCTGCTTGTCAATGGCAAGGGCATGGCTTATTTCGATGATGTCAGTTTTGAAGTACTCGGGCCCGCTGAGAATCATCCGGTGCACGGAAAGCCCTCGATGCTGCCGGATAAAGGAGAGAACTTCGATTTCGAACAATAAGAATTATTACGTATCGATAGAAATGCCGGTCATGGTTTTATCGTGACCGGCGTTTTTGTTGGCAGAAGTTCGAACAGCTCTTTTATATCAGGGTCCTCCAGTGCAATGCAGCCCCAGGTCCAATCTCTTGACGTGCCATTGCCATGGATGCAAATATTTCCTCCGAGCGCGGTATTCTGAGGTGGTTCTTTGCCTGCATCAATAGCCCAGCAGATCGCCCGATATTCTGTTTTTGAAATCAGCCCGCTATCGAGTCCGCGTTTTGCGTCTGTTTTATTCGGATAGCTCACTTCGAAGGAAAGATAGAACTGGCTGTGCTCGTTCTTCATGCAAAGATAATAGTCGCCTTCCGGGGTTTTGAAATCTCCGCGTTTATCTTTATTCCCGCTTGGCGCAAGGCCCAGTGCTACGCGATAGGTTTTCAGTAGCGAGTCGTTACGATATAACTCTAAACGTCGGCCCGCTTTGTAAGCGATAAGTCTATAGGAAGAAGCAGAATACCCATCTGCAACAAAAAAGATCAGAAAGAACAGGACGACTTTAACTTTCATAACGTTCATACACCGACCTAACGTGTTTAGTAATAGATGAGCGAGCGGTATCTTCAGGCATTAGAACGCTACTTTGGTTACGACTCATTCCGGCCGATGCAGGAATCGATCGTTGATGATATTATGCAGGGCCGCGATACGTTCGTGCTTATGCCAACGGGTGGTGGTAAATCGTTATGCTATCAGTTGCCGGCAGTGATGTCAAAAGGAGTAGCGATCGTCGTTAGTCCGCTTATTGCTTTAATGAAAGATCAGGTCGATGCCATGCGTGAGCTTGGCATTCCCGCTACTTATATCAATAGCTCGCTCGAGCCCGGAGAAAGCCGCGAGCGAAAAGATCTGGTCCGTCGCGGAGCCGTAAAATTACTCTACTGTGCACCCGAGCGCTTGGTGATGCAGGAATTTCTTACCTTTATCCGCTCGATCGACGTTTCGTTCTTTGTCATCGATGAAGCACACTGCATCAGCCAGTGGGGGCACGATTTTCGGGAAGATTACCGTAAGCTGGAAGTCCTCCGAAAGGTTTTTCCAAAGATCCCAATCGTTGCAATGACGGCAACGGCTACCGAGCAGGTAGCAGGAGATATTATTTCTCAACTACACTTAAAAAATCCGGCCCTTTATAAGGCAAGCTTCGAACGGACGAATCTCGTCTATCATGTGATCCCGAAGGCTATTGCCTCAGAGCATCTGATCGCTTATTTAAATGCCCATAAAAATGAATCGGGCATTATTTATTGCAGCAGCCGAAGTAAGACCGAAGAATTGGCCAAAAAACTCCGCGAGAGAGGCTTCAAAGCAATGGCTTACCATGCGGGAATGGAAACGCGCGATCGCAATAAAACCCACACGATCTTCAAGCGCGATGAACCGACGATCATCTGCGCAACGATCGCCTTCGGTATGGGGATCGATAAACCCGATGTGCGTTTTGTGATCCATTACGATCTTCCAAAAAATCTCGAAGGCTATTACCAGGAAACCGGTCGTGCAGGCCGCGATGGGCAACTGGCAGAATGCCTCCTGTATTATAGTCGTGGCGATAGAGCAAAGGTCGCTTACCTGATCGAAAATAATACGAGCGATCCTTACCGCAAAGGCCTGGAATATCAGAACCTCGATACCATTTGCGATTATGCCGAAAGCAAGAACTGCCGCAAAGAATATCTCATCGGCTACTTCGGCGAAAAGTACACCTGTACCGACCGCACGAAGTGCGATCTCTGCCTGACGCCCGAGCGATTTGAAACAGTCGATGCCACGATCGAAGCACAGAAGTTCTTCTCGGCCATCATGCGCACCGAAGAACGCTTTGGGCTCAATTATGTGATCGATGTCCTGCGTGGAAAAGAAGATGACCGTATTATTCATAACCGCCACCACAACATCCCGACCTTCGGTGTCGGTAAAGAGATTCGTAAAACGATCTGGCAGCATTATGGCCGCGAGTTACTGCGCGAGGGATACATCATTCAATACAACGAGCACGGCAGTATCAAGCTTACACTCAAAGGTAAGCAGGCACTTACTGATAGATTGCCGGTAGTTCTTCAGAAGCCACCCGAACTTCGCTCGTCAAAGAAGGAAACGATAGAACGTACCGGCACTGCCGAACAGGCGCCACCCGCTTCGATGGACGAAGCGCTGTTTCAGGAATTACGATTGCTTCGCCGGGTACTTGCCGAAAAATACAATGTTGCGGCTTTTATTATTTTCCCCGATGCAGCACTGAGAGAAATGGCTGTCCGCAAGCCAACAACGTTAGAGGAATTTGCCCTGATACCCGGAGTAGGAGAGAAAAAGAAAGCCCGGTACGGAAAAGCGTTTATAAAAACGATAGCAGAGTTCGCAACCCGAGAAGAGAGCTTAAAGAAGTAGTACTACTGCAGAATATTCAGGTCCGGTAGTTTTTCCTGTATTCCAAGATGGGCAATAATGATCTCGGCCGCCTGCTCGGGCGTATGGGCTATTGTTACGTACTGCTGTTTGTTGTTGTAGCCGGGTTGTGAGAATAGTGATGCGCAGAATGCTTCCCATTCTTCGCCGAGTAAAATAAGCGGCTTGGTCTCGATAAAGCCTTTGATAAAATAATCCCAGACAGTCGTTACTTCGACGAGCGTGCCGGGCGACATACCAACCGCAATATAAGCATCGGCAAGCGAGATAAGCTCCATCAATCGATCGACGGCGCTCGAAACCCTCAGCTCTTTTTTGATATAGGTATTTGCGATACGACCGCGATTGAAATACACATTCGCTGTTACGCCAACCGTCCCACCGCCATGTTCGTGGGCGCCTTTGGATGCGGCTTCCATCACCCCATCGTAGCCACCGGTAACGATTGCAAAACCGGCATCGGCAAGCAGACTGCCGAGTTCATGGGCACGCGCATAGATGCTATCGCCCTCAACACATTCGCTTGGCCCAAAGATCGTAACGAGCTTTTTCATTACTATTGCACTATCTGTTTAAGCTGGGCTAAAAAGGTATCTATATCGCTTGCAGTATTACCGGCGGAAAGAGTAAGGCGGATCGATTTACTAGCGATTTCATCGCCTTTACCCATTGCCAGCAGTACATGAGAAGGCTGAAGCGTACCCGAAGTGCAGGCCGCTCCGTTGGAAACAGCTATGCCGGCAAGATCGAAATTAAAGAGTAATGCTTCAGCATCAAGCCGTGCTAATGCTTCCGGTTTGAAAGAGATATTTATTAGGCCATTGACACCCCGGCCATCGAGAGGTGAATTAACGACTACTTCTGTAAAAGCGGATAATCCCTTTAGTAACTGTTCCCTACGCTGGCGGATCGTTATAGAATGCGCTTCGAATTCTTCCGAGGCAATGCGCGCTGCTTCGGCAAATCCTACGATCAACCCAACGGCCTCGGTACCGCCCCTTCGGTTACGTTCCTGCGAGCCGCCATGTAGTAGAGGTTCGATCTGAATACCTCGCCTGATATATAACGCTCCGATACCTTTTGGGCCATGGATCTTATGAGCGGACAGTGATAATAAATCGACGCCAAGATCGTGAACATCGAAGCGGATTTTCCCGAGCGCCTGTACGGCATCGCTATGGACAAGTGTCTGAGGCGAGGCGCTCTTGATAGTCGAAGTAATACTGGTAATGTCGTTTATAGTACCAACTTCATTATTGACGAACATCACCGAAGCAAGGGTGAGCCGATCGGGAATACTATCTACACTGACGGAGCCTACGGTATCGACAGAAGTAAAATATCTTTTTACACCAAGTTCGGATAAAAAGGCGATCGGTGCAAGCACGGCCTGATGTTCGACCGGCGAAGTAAGAATAGAAAGCTCGGAAAATGATTTGCCCTGTTTGAGCGCTGAAAAGATAGCTCCTTTGATAGCAAAGTTATCTGATTCGGTACCACCGGAGGTAAAAACAATTTCTGCCGGATCGGCTCCTATGGTTCTGGCGATCGTTGCCCGGGCTTCTTCGAGAGTGACTCGTGCTTCACGGCCGATGGAATAAATACTCGACGCATTGGCAAAGCGCTCCCCGAGATACGGAAGCATTGCTTCGCGCACCCGCGGATCGAGTATTGTTGTAGCGCTATTATCAAGGTAGATCACGTGCGCCATAAACAAGCGCTGTGCCAGTGTCATTCAGGGAAATAAAAAACCCGGGGAGGTATTCTCCCCGGGCCTCGTGCCCCAATCCTTCTGGGTTGGATTATTAGAGCAGCGCCACACTTATTAATGGCTTTCCTGAAGCCGCTTACGCAATCTCGGTGGCAGCGGCCGGTTCGGATGGTTTTCGCGCCACTGGCGTACTTTCTCGCGTACCTTACGGTTGAATTCATGCTCGAAGACGAGCAGCTTCGCACGCTGGCGTGGGTTAAGTACCGGCTTTAGCTGATCGATAAGATTGCTATAGCGTGTTTCGATCTTATCGGTCAGATCCTTGATGTTAGTGATCGTCGGATCGACATCGGCGTCTTTGTAATCGCCCTGGGTAAGTTTTACAAGCTTTTGCTCTTCGGCATTACGCTGTTTGATCAGCTCATACAGATCTTTTTCAGCCGGCTTATAAATTTCAAAGAATTTCTTTGCCGTTTCATCGTCGAGGCTGAGTGTCTCGCGAAGTTTTTGATACTTCACGGCACGGATCTTTTCGAGCAATTGCTGGGCGCGTGTCCCTTCCTGCTCCTCTTGTCGCTGTTGTTGCTGCAATTGCTGCTGTTGTTCTGCAGGGGGAGTATTAGTTTGCTGTGCGACTACCGGGCCGGCGAAGAGCAGGCCGGTAAGGGCAGCAGCAACAAATGGTTTGAAGCCAGACATGGCTATTAATTCCTTTCTACACTTATGGTGGTGACAGCCGATAGTACCGATTCGAGTTCGGGCTCCGAAAGCGAAGAGTAATCTACCGGATCGTCGGCATTGCTAAGCGATACCGTTTCATCGAAATGCGAGAGATCACCAATGCTCCGATCGATCGAAGCCAGATCTTCCGAACCGGCAGAGGGATGCTTAATAGAAGCGGCCGGTGCTTTCTTAACGGGCACTATCGCCAGATTCTTTGGAGAAGCTGTAATTTCGGGGGCAGTAGTTGTTGGAGCCTGCTGAGTAGAAACAGATGGGGAGGCTGTCATAGAAGTACTCCCAAGTTGTTCTGCTGTAGTAACTGTTGCGACAACAGGCTCTTTCGGCGTCTGAATAACATAGAAGTAAGAACCGAGCGCAAGGACTATAACAGCCATCCCAACTGAAAGCGGGCGCAGGCTCGAGACGGCGAACCACTCGGAAATAATAGCTGCGATAGAGCGCTTCGCTGGGATCTGCTTGGCGTCGATACGATCCATGACCCGAACCCGGAAGTTAGCCCAATAGCGTTCGTCGGGCTCCGGCGATTGGTACGGAGTACCGAAAGAGCGAAGCTCGGCTTCAAGCTCTCGAAGGTCGCGTTCGGTTTTCGGTTCGTTACGATCCATGATATCCTGCCTTTGCTAACGCCGATGAAAGAGTGACTCTTCCCGCGCGCTGGACGTATTCGCCTATCTTTTTGATGGCATGAAAATAATTTGCTTTTAATCCACCGACGCTCGTACCCGTGATCTCGGCGATCTCGTCATACGGCATCTCCTCGTAAAATCGCATAATGAATACCTCGCGCTGCTTTTCGGGCAAGGTTTCGATCGCCTGCTCGATGAGCGAGGTAAGCTCCCGCTTTTCTAACTGTTCGATGGGCGAATGGCCATCAGCTTCAAGCACTTCAGCTACTTCGTCGAGATCGACATCTTTGCGGATCTTCTTGCGCCGGCTTTTATGGATGACGGCATTCATCATAATGCGGTACATCCAGGTATAGACTTTCGCCTCTGAGCGAAAACTATCGAGCGCTTCATATACTTTTACAAAGGTCTCCTGCGCGATCTCATCGGCTTCGTCATGATCGCCGCCTGTCAGTTTTCTGGCTCCGAAGTAGATACGCTTTTGATAGCGTTCTATCAAAAGGGTAAAGCTCGTCTGCCGTTCGCCTGCTTGAAAGCGGCGCACCAACTCCTCATCGGAAAACCCGGCATACTCTTCTCGTAAACCCATTCTCGGGGGAAACACCGTTCGAAATTGGGTCGTTTTCGGTGCTTTCTGCAATTTAGAGCCCTGAACGGGCTATAGGTTTAATATAAAATGTTGAAAAACTGGTGCCTATGTTTTAATAAGGATAGCAGCACATTCTCAGAATACAAAGTTCTGTGCAGGTTCTTTTGCGGCTTCGTATATTTGCAGAATATCATTTACAGGAGAAGAGGCTAATGTCTCACGATCATAGCGGAAAATCGAGTTTAGAGCGTCATAACGAGGAGATGAAGGTCCGCGGCTTTTCCCGCTGGCTCTTCGGTGCGAACGGCGGTACCCCGGTGCCGACCTATGCTCCGCCTGCTCACGCTCATCACGAGGCCGAAGTAAGCGAAGAATTCAAAGGATTCTTTAAGGATGCGCCGACGAGCACCGAAGAAGAATACCAGAAGATTCGTAAAGATCGTACGGTCAATGCTGATCTTTCCCAGATCAATATTCCGCCCGGATATGTACCGGTAACCTTCGTTGAAGACGATATTATCGTTGTTGCCGAAAAAGGGAAGAATCTTCGCCATTTATGCATGGAAAATAACATCCCGCTTTACGGTGATGTTATGAAGCTCCTTAATTGCCGCGGCTTAGGTCTTTGCACTTCCTGCCGGGTCGGTGTCGATCCGAACGATGCGGTGACCGCCCCGACAGCGATGGAAAAAGTCCATCTGATCCGCGACAACCCGAAATTCCGCCTGGCCTGCCAGTGCGAAGTTACCGGTCCGGTAAAAGTAAGCACAAAGCCGGCAAAGGATTATGGCTTGATGATGCGCAACTTTGTTCGCAATACCTCGCTCTTCGGAGTCTTTACGATCATTATGGTTTTGTTACTACTTGTCCTGGGGTTAGATGTGACCGGCAAGTGGTTTTAATGGATAGTATAAATCACACGAAAAGGGCCGGCGTAGTTTGCACGGCCCTTTACTTTTTAAAGACTTAATAAGCAAAATAGAAATTGCCTTCTTCGATCGAAAGCCAATAGGGGTCTTGAGTGGTTTTCGGCGGTAGAGCTTCGAAGCGGACAAACGTAAAATCGTCGGAAGGACCGAGGCGCCAATACTCGTAAGATCCTTCATGAAGCGTTTCGGTGGTGCTTTTAAATAATGTTTTAAGTATCTCGGTCATTCTCGATCCTGCGGAAAAAAGTATCCAGTCCGGCCGGTACACATGATTCTTATGGATCGCTATGCTATCATTACGTGGTTGATGAGCGCCCTGGCGGACGATTATATCGATAGGATGGCAGGAATCCAGAGCAAAGGAAGTAACGACTGGGAGTGAGTCCGTCGTGGTAGTTAACGGCACGCAGGGGATGGAGCCGGATCGTAATAGCCGGTACAAACTATCGGCATTATCGGCAGCAAATTCAAGAGCCGATATATGGTCTCCAAATTGTTGCAGTGCATCCGCTTCCCACTGTTCACTATAGGTCGCCGAAGAAAGGACGATCGTAAAGCCATCCTGTAAGTAAATAGTATCGGTGAAGATACCATGGGGCTTCCTCAGGCCGTTAACGATCGTAAATCCTTTTTTGGAATAGGAGCGGACCAAAGAGTCCATATTGCCGGATAAGAGTATCATTTTATTGGGAGTTATAGTTGCAAAGGCAGTCCCGAAAAAGAACGGGCAATAAAACAATAATACATTGATAATTAATATCTTACAGGATTTCCTCCGGCTGCTCTGTGCTCTCATCGGGCCTAAAAATACGGCACTTTCGAGGGGGGGAGCCTGTTACAGAGCCGTCCGCCGGAAATGCCCGGCGGCCCACAATTCAAAAGGAGAGATACCGATATGAGAATGGTACCGAAAGAGAAAGAGCTGACTCCCGGCTCTGAGGAACCATCCATAAAGATCGCAACGCCGCTTTCACGGCTTCAGGTTGCCAATGTACAGGAATTGCTTAGAGATACAGGGTGGAAACACTCTGACCAATTCCATGCTAACCTTACTACTTCCGCTATCCGACCGATGTATAAAGTCACCTTATTCCAGGCCAAGGTCGGCTTAAAGCGTAGTGAAGTTATCGACAAGTTAAAAAAGCAGATCGGTCAGGTAAAGATCGAACCGCTCAAGGCTTCCAAGTAAGGCTTTTTTCGGCTATAGTTTTCCTAATAGCATCCCCGGGAGTTATCTCGGGTCGTGATACTTTTGTTTTATCTGCAAGCTATCCTGGTCGAGATCGATAATAACCCCGTCGAGATGGCAATCGCCCTCACTACCGGTCACATACTTAGAAACCCGGTTATAGCGGGCTTTAGCTTTGAGATATTTTTTGGGAATAGGTCCCTGTAGTTCATATTTTAATTTATCCGTGGAAAGGACGTACCAGCAGCCATCTTTTGTACGGTGGACGGTCCCTTTAATTCGTTTCTGAAGAACGGCCGGA
>CAYOJJ010000002.1:0-255437 GCA_964404255.1 uncultured Alphaproteobacteria bacterium
CTGTTCGCCGATTAAAGCGGTACGTGAACTGGGTTCAGAACGTCGTGAGACAGTTCGGTCCCTATCCTATGCGGGCGCAGGAAATTTGAGGAGCCTCGACTTTAGTACGAGAGGACCGAGTTGACCGGACCGACGGTGAGCCTGTTGTTACGCCAGTAGCATTGCAGGGTAGCCGTGTCCGGAAAGGATAAATGCTGAAAGCATCTAAGCATGAAACCTACTCCAAGATGATATTTCCCTGAAGGATCGTAGGAGATGACTACGTTGATAGGACCAAAGTGTAAGCGCAGTAATGCGTTCAGCTGACGGTTACTAATAATCCGATCGACTTCATTATATTTTTTTCTTCGGAAGAAAATACCACTTATAAACGTACATAGTACAGATATATAGCGAACAGCATGTTCGTGAATTCTTACTACGCATTACTATAGTGTTTGGTAATGCACGAGCCAATGTTTGATACTTGAATACTACATTGCTTGTCTTTGCCGTCATTTCGCCACGCCCCGCTGTCATGGACTACTAGTTCATTGAACGCGCTCCGGCGCTATTATATAAAGCTTATATAGTTTTCTTTTGGCGACTATATCCAAGGGGCTACACCTCTTCCCATTCCGAACAGAGAAGTTAAGCCCTTGTGAGCCGATGATACTTAACCAGTCAGGTTCGGGAAAGTAGGTCGTCGCCAGGGATCGTCTAATGCCCGCTATCGCTCTTGCGTTAGCGGGCTTTTTTATTTTATGCTGTTCAATGCTTAAGTAAGAATCCTCTAAAACACCGCTTTTTTTGCCTTATGTCTATCTGTAATTTTGTACTGCAGTAAATTCTATGGGTGTACACAAATGAAAAAAGTATTTCTTTTGGGTGCTATCGTTCTGATGGCAGTATCTAGTCTTCATGCACAGTGGCTTGCTGCCAATCGGGCTCAATCTCAGGATGTGAAAGCGAATGGATATTTATTAGTATCCAATGGTACGATGTACCTCTGGAACGAGGAGAATCATTTCCAGATATCGACCGATAATGGCGCTACCTGGAGTGATCCGCCGGATGAGATCGGTGGGGCAAATCCTCACGTAAAAAAAATGGTTGAGGCTGCGGGGCGTGTGTACGCCAGCCTTAATTTCGGGACCGGGAATGGTGTCGTCATTTACTCTACCGATAAGGGCACGAGCTGGATTGCAGATACCACCGGCGCTCCCGGACATGCGCTTGGCTGGGACGGAATGCCGGCCGTTTCCGATATTTATTGTTGGGGGCACTGGCTCTACGTCAAATGGGACCGTCCGGTAGCGTATAGCCTTAAGGCATTCGATGGCTCGTATGATTTTAATACCTTTGTCAATCAGGGGATAAATAACCCGTACTCGGTAATAGCCAAGGGTGACACGCTCTTTTTTGCCGGAGCCAAAATATATTATACGATCGATGGCGGTGCAAACTTCGTAACTCCGGCTAATAACGGCTATTCCGGCTATGGAGGAAAGTTATTTGTCGATGGAAGCAGGCTCTATATGTTTGCTTATAAAGAATTTGGAAAACCCTGTTACTTATATTACTCCGATGATAATGCCGAAAATTGGACGGAAGTGGATGTTTCCACGCTTACCAGTAAAAAAACGGTTAATGGTGATCCTTATTTCCCAATAACCTATTTTATTAAAGGAAATAGAATTGAATTTGTTGCCGGTCAGGAAAAATTCAATTCTCCGGGAAATGTATGGAAATCGAACGATCTCGGCACCACTTGGGAAGCCGATACCGCGGGTCTTCCAACGACCTTCTTCGATGGAGTGTCGAGCCTTGCTTATACTCCGGACGGCTACCTGTGGGCTGTTCCCGATCATAATAATATCTACAAGCAGAAAATATCGGAGGGTGGTTCGAATGTAGTAGCTATTACTCCCTCGACTCCATTACGAATTTTCAATAATCCGACTCGTGGATCGGTAACGATCGGTAATGCTGCCGGTGAACTTACCGAAATCCAGATCTTCGATCAGCTTGGTCGCACAGTTAAAACGAAAAAAATTGATCCGGCTATGAGAGAAATCTCGATCGATATTAATGACCTGGTTTCGGCAAGCTATATGGTAAAAGCCCGCGCGGGCGACACCACGATTACCGCGAAACTGGTCGTCGAGTAACAGTAAGAAATAGTTATCGCAAACCCGCTGTTACTACTAACGGCGGGTTTTTTTATTTATAGTAGTTAAATCCTGCAGCATAATTATTCTATAATATGAAGATCATTTCTATTGGCGATATTCATGGACGTACCGATTGGCAGGTGATCGATCCCGAGCAGTACGATCATATTGTCTTCGTCGGAGATTACTGCGATAGCTCTACGTTCTCGGATGAAGAAGAGATCGCAAATCTAACCAATATCATCGAATTTAAGAAACGTCATCCCGAAAAAGTGCGGCTGCTGCTTGGCAACCATGACTTGCATTATATCTACTATCCCTATTTCCGATGCGGAAGATATCGGCCAACTACACAACCTACGCTGACGCCGCTATTTCAGGAAAATGAGAATCTGTTCGAAATAGCCTTTCAGGTCGGAAGAACGCTCTGGACTCATGCCGGCATTTCTAATGCCTGGCTTGCTCATCTTGAAGATGCACCACAGGATGTTACAATGATGGCCGCCCACTTGCAGTCTCTCCATGTCGACGAGAGTAAAAGAATGGTGCTTCACATGGTAGGCCCGATTCGCAGAGGCAGTGCCCCTTGCGGAGGAATTACCTGGGCCGATAAATTCGAAACCAAAACGGATTTTCCCGATGGTCTGCATCAGATCGTCGGCCATTCCCGCGTTAACCGTATTACCTCTATTATGAATGCGGGTGGTACTGGTTCTATTACCTATATCGATTGCTTGCATTCTTCACGAGAATTCTGTGAAATAGAATTGTAGTAGTGATAATAGCTGTTGCTCCATAATGACAAATAAAGAGCTGATCGCTACATGGGTCGAGCGTTTCAATAACGCCGATGCCGATGGTGTTGCTGAATTATATCACGATGAAGCGGTAAATCACCAGATGCCGCTCGAAGCAATAACCGGCAAAGAAGCTATCAGAGCGATGTTCAAGCGCGAGTTTGCTGCAGCAGATATGCATTGCATCCCGGTGCAAATAATCTCGGAAGGCGAGTGGGCGGTTCTCGAATGGCGCGACCCGAAAAACTTCTGCGGCTGCGGCTTTTTTCGGATCGTTGATGGCAAGATTCTAAACCAGCGCGGCTATTGGGATCGGTATACCTTCGGCAAATTATATGGAATACCGCTTTAAAAGGTACGATACTACCCAGACGTAAGTAATGAGAGGCTCGACCCCCCACACTCGCTAAATACTAAATTGTAACTCAGTAGTTGAGAATGTGTTTATTTCCTATATGAAAAGATTACCGTTCTTCCTATTCTTCTCTGTAGCAGTACTCCTGATCTCCTGTGAGAGAGTAAAGAATAAATACGAAGAAGTCGGTACAAAAGCCATAGAACATGTTACTGCTACAAAAGACAATATAGAAGATCATATTATAGCTCATTATGATTCTTACGCGCCAGATACAAAATGGAATAAAAAACGCTTTCAAGAATTCTTTGGCTTCGAACCAGGTACTGAGGTCGCCAGGATTTATTGCTACGCCAATGAAATGGGAATCGATCATACCTATGCCTTCTCATTCGTGTGCGATAAAAAGATCGTAGATTCTATAGTTACCAAGCTTAATCTGACAAAGAATAATTCAAGTCCTCAAACAAGGGTAACACTACCGAAGCTTGGTTGGTGGGATGAACAAAAGATTGATACAATAACCCCATACTACAGGCATTCAGAGCATGCAACGTATGAATATTTATGGTATGATACGCCTACCTCTACGGTTTATTACTTGTTATTCGACCTATAAAGCTTGGAAAAGCCTTTCCTAAACTTTTTCCCGCTAAATTCGTAGTATAATTCATCTATGCAACCCCGCCCCATAACCAAAAACCGTGATAATGTCCTGATGCGGGCGTATCGGGGTTTCTTTTGGGATCGGGTGAAATTGCTGGAGCGCACACAGAGTAACCATCCCGATATTGTATCGAGCTCGCTTGGCGAACGGGAGCTTATTTCTATTAATAAGCCGGAGTACGTGCAGGAGGTGCTCGTCGAGCAGGCGGAGAAATTCCATAAGAGCGAGCCCTTTAAGTATTTTACTCGTCCGCTGCTTGGTAACGGTCTCTTGATCTCCGAAGATGATTTCCATAAGCGCCAGCGTAAACTTGTCGCCCCCGCCTTTATTCATAGACGCATAAAAGAATACGCCGATGTAATGACCGATCATACACTCCGGGCAATGAATAGCTGGAAGAATGGGCAGATAGTTGATATTTCTTCCGAGATGCTTCGGATAACACTCGGTATCACCGGCAAGACACTCTTCGGCTCCGACGTTTCGGATGAAGCCGACGAAGTAAAAAAGCATTTGCTCTATCTAAATCATTATGCCGAGGAGCAATTACGTCTGCCGATCCATATTCCATATTCCTGGAAAACGCCGCGTAATAATCGTGTTCGCCGTTCTATTGCCGCCCTCGATGCTATTATTTATTCTATGATCGCCGAACGTCGTGCTTCGCAATCGGATAACGGCGATCTGCTTTCTATCTTATTGCTTGCCCGCGATGAAGACGATGGCTCCGGCATGGACGATAAGCAAGTGCGCGATGAAGCAATGACTATCTTCCTTGCCGGCCATGAGACTACTGCAAACGCCACTTCATGGATGTGGTATCTGCTGGCAAAGCATCCGGATATTTTTAAAAAGCTTCACGATGAAGCGGCCGCGCTCGGGCATACGCCGACGCTTGAAGATCTGCCGCGTTTGCCTTATGCATTGCAGGTGTTCAAGGAGGCATTGCGGTTGTATCCCCCGGCCTATATGATCGTCCGCACGGCGGCCGAAGAACTGTTTATCGATGGATATAAAATTAAGAAGGGTGGGATAATTATGATAAGCCCGCATCTGCTTCACCGAAAGCCGGAATATTTCCCCGATCCTGAAGCTTTCGACCCTGACCAATTCTCCCCTGAGCGTGAAAAGACGATCCCCAAATATGCTTATCTGCCATTTGGTGCTGGGCCCCGTGTTTGTATCGGTAATCAGTTTGCCTTGATCGAGGGACATCTTATTGCAGCAACGATCGCTCAGAAATTCTATTTCGAGCTTTTATCCGATGCTCCGATAGAACGCGAAGCCCTGATCACTATGCGTCCGAAAGGCGGGGTCCCGGTTCGGATTCGCACTTGGTAAAGCTCGTTTCGTATTTTTGCAGTATGAAGCTTTCGATAGTCTTGTATGCTATAGCTATGGCCGCACTCTTGTTTTTGCTGCGGGCTATCGACTATCGGTACCTGCTATTTGACCTATCTACCGAGGTGTATGTCGCTATTATTGCCTTCTTTTTTACTGTTTTAGGGCTATGGATTGGCTGGAAGATCACCTCGGCTAAGAAATCGGAATTGCCGGTGTTGGTCAGTGCGCCGGTGAAAGTCTCATCTGAAGAGCTGGGCATTAGTCCCCGCGAGACGGAAGTCCTCCGGCTCATTGCTGCCGGTCATTCCAATCAGGAAATTGCCGACACACTCTTTCTCTCCCTTAACACGGTTAAGAAGCATACCTCGACCCTCTTTAAAAAGCTCGAGGCCGAGCGCCGCACCCAGGCTATAGAAAAAGCTCGTCGTTTAGGGCTTATCGACTAACCCCAAAGTAGTATTATAGCTGGTTAAGTACGAAATACACTTTAGTGCTATTGGTTTTTAGGGTGCTTTCGCCTATTTTTGTTCCTGTTCTTTTGAGCAGCCGTCCGAAGGAAATGGATCGGCTGACCAAAAGACGAGGAGAATCCATTTACTTTTTTAATTAAAATACACCCAAAATGCGTAAAGTAGTATTGACCTATGGTATCATAGCCGGTTTTATTATTTCAATTTTTATCGTCCTGATGGGGCTCTTTGCGTGGTCCGATGGCGATTTTTCCGGCGGCGAAGTACTGGGCTATTCCAGTATGATCATCACCTTTTCGATGATCTTTTTTGGTATCAGGAGCTATCGGCAAAATATGGGAGGTGGATATGTTACCTTCGGTCGTGCCTTTTTAATAGGGCTCTATATTACGATCATTGCCTCAGTATTTTATGTGATTACCTGGAAGATCTATTCGGCCATCGCTCTGCCGGATTTTGCAGATAAGTATGCTGCCTGTGTGATCAATAATGCAAAAAAGAGCGGAGCCTCAGCCGCGGTGATCGCAGAAAAGACCAAGGATATGGAGGATTGGAAGAAACTCTATGCAAATCCTTTCTATGAAATAGGAATGACTTTTATGGAAATATTCCCGGTCGGTCTGGTGGTGAGTTTGGTCTGCGCGGCCATTTTAAGAAAAAAGACGAAAGTGACGGCCGCTAAATAACTACTTATTATATTTACACTTTATTTTAAAAGGACGTACTGACTTATGAGTGATACAACTCCAAAAGTAACCGGCATCGGAGGAATATTTTTTCGCTCCGAAGACCCTAAAGCCCTGAACGAGTGGTATGGAAAACATCTCGGCATGCCCGTCAGCCCTTATGGCACGATCTTCGAATCGCGCAGTGCCGATAATCCTGAGGAAACAACCCAACTCGTCTGGACTCCATTTAAGCAGAGCACCGATTATTTCGATCCTTCGAAAAAAGAATTCATGATCAATTACCGGGTACAGCACCTCGAGCAATTGATTACAAATCTTCGTGAGCAGGGAGTAACCGTCATCGGAGAAATTCAGAATCATGAGTACGGCAAATTCGCCCATATCATGGATATCGAGGGAAACAAGATCGAACTCTGGGAGCCGGCTGCAGAGTAATATAGCTCCGTGAGAGCATTTTTACAAGCTACGATAGAAATGATGCCCGAAATAGCAGTGCTCTTTCGGGCTTGTTTCGATCATACCTACCCCACATTTCCAATACTCCATACCTCTAAAGAAGACCTGCATTATTTTTCATCGGTCATTTTCCCAAAAGATACGATCTATATTTGCAAAGAAGATGAAAAGATAGCAGGCTTCATTGCCTTCAACGATGAGTGGATCGATCATTTATACATCGACCCGGCTGTCCAGGGAGAAGGCATCGGCAGCAAGCTTTTAGCAATTGCCTGTGAAGGGAAAACTCATTTACAGCTTTGGACTTTTCAGGAGAATCACCGTGCCCGGGCATTTTATGAGCGGTATGGCTTTGAGGCCGTTCGATTTACTGATGGCGATAACGAAGAGGGCCAACCCGACGTATTATATGAATGGAAAGCATAACTCTTCGCGGAAGGGGAATAGCATTTTCTCTAAAATGCGCCAGTTATAGAGTGGTGTTATAAACCATGCTGATTCTGTGTCTTAAAAGATAATAGTTATGGCAGTATGGTAAGAAAAGCATTCCTTTTATTTGTCCTGGCATTAATTGTACCCACCAGTATTTTTTCACAATGGGTGCAAACCTCCGGGCCTTCACTTGGGGGGATTAATGAATTTTACGATCATAACGATACCATTTATGCCGCGACCGGCGCTTTTACACAGGGTAGTGTCGTTCGCTCGACCGATCATGGCCTGAGCTGGCAATGGCTCAGTTATAGCCTGCCGATCAATTTTCCGGTCGATGCCGTCATTCATGATGAGACAACCCTCTATGCCGGTACCCGCAACGGGCTTTTCACTTCCACGGACGAAGGGACTACCTGGACTTTAAGAGTAAAAGGTGGTACCGTTCATGATTTTGCTATCCATAAAAATGCCGTCTGGTATTGCGGGCTCAATAACGATGTGGCCTATTCTACGGATCATGGTGCTACCTGGAACAATGTAGTTGGCACCGATCTTCAATCGCAAGGCTCGTTTAATAGATTATTTTCTGACGGCGATGTGCTATATATTGGTACTAACGGTCATGGTATCTACCGTACCAGCGATATGGGAGTATCCTGGCATCATATCGCCGATGAAATACCATCCAATAATGCGTATATCTATGCTATTGGCAGAGCAGGCTCGGCTCTGCTTGCCTCCACACCAAATGTAACCTACCGCTCGACCGATAATGGGGCGACCTGGGAAGAAGTAGCAACCGGATTACCGCTCGGTAATGGCACGAATTCTTATGCGTACCATAATGGAATATTACTTGCGGGAGTAACGAGCTACGGAATGTTCCGTTCGCTCGACGAAGGACTGACTTGGGAAAAAGCCGATTCAGGCATTACGTTTTCTGCTCCGACAACGGTCGCTTTTGCCGGTGGTATTTTTCTTACCGGAGCGTTGGGGATTTATCGCTCAATCGATCAGGGATTGACCTGGAATCTATCTTCATCAGGACTTTCAAATACGACCGTTACCGGATTGGTGCCTACCTCTTCTGGCATCGCTGCCGGTACGCTCGATGCAGATTTCGGGCTGGTATGGAATACAACAAATCAAGGAGATCATTGGGAAATAGCATCGGACGGATTATCTACCAGAGGAGTAGATATATTAGGAACGAGCGAAGGAAATATCATTTGTGGTACCGATGGAGAGGGTATATCAGTTAGTACCGATGCAGGTCAACATTGGAAACAGATCCAGAATATTTCCACGACTTCTTATTCACAAAGTATTGCAACCAACGGCAAGGTAGTCATTCTTGCAACGGAAGATTTTACGGGGCCTCTTATTCGCTCGCTCGATGCCGGGATAACCTGGGAAGGGGCTGCCAAAGGGGTGCCGGCATCATCGTTTTATTCTTTGTTATCGGTTGATAATACTTTCCTGCTCTCAACGGCAACCGATGGCCTCTTTATTTCGAGGGATAGCGGTTCTTCCTGGCAGCCGCTTTCCAATGCGATCGGTGATTTCTCACAGCTACTCGGCCATAGAGGCCCTTATATTTTTGCCGGTAGCAGCGCCCATCAGTTATTCCGCTCGAGCGATGCGGGTGTACACTGGCAGCAAATAACCCCCGGTCCCGGTACAAACCGTCATTTGAACTGTATGGAGGTTGTCGATACAATGCTATATTTAGGGACTGATAAAGGAGTGTATTCTTCGAGCGATAATGGCATGACCTGGCTGCCTTCGGTTCCATCGGGCTTAGATAATTTTAAACTTACCACCTTACTCTATGATAACGGGACACTTTATGCGGGCACAGAGAACGGCGGTGTGTGGAAAGAGCCACTCGGCAACAATGCAGTACACGATGTAGCAGCTTCCGCTCAGGAGATAATGGTGTTCCCAAATCCGATTCGCGGCTCGGCTGAGATACGGACTTCTATAAATAATAATGCCGGCTTGAAGCTTATAGTATCGGATCCTCTCGGAAGGACTGTAAAGGAAATAGCAGTGGGCGAAAGGAAAGCTCAGGAGCCCATCGGCTTTAATACCGATGGATTAGCCAAAGGACTTTATATTTTGACGATAGAAAGTGGTGAGAATGTCGTATCAACTCCAGTCGTAATTATGCGATAGAATTCACGAATATTCGATGTGAGACAATATATTTATTAAAGGTCGAAAAAATGAGTATATTAGACTATGGTATAATGAGCACCATGATATGAATACCCATCTGTACGTATGTTGACTTGGTTCGGTTTATCTATGATAAAGGCTATATAAAGAATAATAGGTGCTTTATACTATATAATAAACACTGGGATATTACTGCTACTTTTTAATTTGTTAAACTATAGTCTGCTTTCATGTACAGCGAAGGCAATCCATAGTTCAGGCCAGGTATTCCAGTAATTGTATATTCCATTCATTCATTATCTTATCCGTTATGGAAGACACGACAAAAAAGAAAAAGCCCATTTATAAAAAATGGTGGTTTTGGGTATTAGTAGTACTGGTGATCGGCCTTTTCGGGTCGCTATCGAAAAAGAATGGTGCTGCTGAAAGTGCCTCTGCACCGACTTATAGTGCTTCAAGTATGTTTAGCGACTACGAAGCGAATGAAGTAAGTGCGGATAATAAATACAAAGGCAAGGAATTTAATGTTACCGGTACGGTCAAGAACATTGGCAAAGACATTCTCGGCCGTCCGTATGTAACTCTTGAAACCAGCAACTCTATCGCTACTGTGCAATGTTTTGTTGAAGATGGCAATGAACTCAATAGCGTGCAGCCCGGCTCATCCATAAAATTGTATGGCACCGGCAAAGGTAAACTGGTAAATGTATTTGTAGAGCAGGCCCATGTAATCAAATAAGGCTCTATTCTGACTCTTAATTTCGGGCCCCTGTCTTTCGACAGGGGCTTTTGTTCTTTTATTCGGTATGCGGCAGTATTTTATGTAAAAAATCTGCAACCTTGAAATGATTGGTGTGTTGCTCTTCTAAATAATGGATCACATGAAACCTGTCCTACTCTATATTATAGTTTGTCTTGTTGGGGCTCAAGTATCCCAGGGTCAGATACGCCGGGTTAAAAATACCAAAAGTGAGCTGGATTTCTTACTCACAAATACCGGCATATTATTTAATAATGATGCTGAGGCCGGTCTGCGATGGCCGCGTGGTTCATCCGATATTTATATGTTCGGAGCAGGTTTTTGGTTCGGAGCGAAAAAAACACTTCCACCCAGTGCCGGATCTGAACGGTGGGCGCTCGTCGGTTCATTGGACGATAGTCTTATAGCTATTTGTGGTAATCCAACTACTACTACTGTAATAGTTGGTACACTCGACGATAGTATCTATTGCCGATCCGAATCGGATAAGACCTGGAAAACTGTATCTATCCCTGCACGTAAATATTCACACCCTTCCTTAGTGACACTTCCTTCAGGCGATGAATTGATCGCCGTAGATTCCGGAGTATTTCTTGGGAAAGATAGCGGCCCCTGGATACAGGCCGCAGGTACGAAAGGAGAAAGAATTCTTGCTGTTTCTTCGTACGGAGCCATAGTAGCAAGCGGCCAACATGGCCCTGCGATATTTAGCATTCTTATTCCGGATGCATCGTTTAAAAATTGGAGCATCTGCCGGACAACGACCACTAAAATAAGTGCGGTTACTGCTTCTATTGGATCATCAAACGATAATAAAAATATTGCAGTATCCAATAATACGTTGATCTGGATCAGTACTGATTTTGGAGTAACCTGGGATTCCACAGCCAAGCCGTCCGCCGCGACGATTCGCGCTATAGCCTTTTCTCCTGTCGACGGAAGCATGATTATTGCTTCTGATGGGATATATCAATCAAACGATAAGGGTAAGCATTGGGTATCGAGGAACATCGGTATAGGAAATGCTTTGATACAGGCCTTTAAAGCAGGCGGTACGGGATTCATTGCTGCGACAGTAAATGGGTTATATTTTTTGCCTATCGATAGTATGAATAATGGAGGATGGATAAATTATTCTTCCGGATTACCTTTCGTTCCTATTGTAGCGGTTGACCTTGACCCATCCGGGAAATGTCATGTTACGCTGGCCAATGGATCAGTATATACTCAATATATCGGAGGGGAATTTCAGAGTAATCTTATATCAGTCTGTGAGCTCTCCTTTAATCCAAGCACGGGTGCAGGATGGTTTGCCCCTGGTGAGCAGGCAGTTGAGAAAGAATCTGCAGATACTATAGGAAAATATTTTCCATACTTGAGCACCAGCTATGATAAAAAGAGCGGTCTGCCATTGATCGTTGATTCTATAACACCACCATACAGGTGGCCTATATGGGCAAAACCCGAAGATGCACCTGCCATTAAGACCAATTTTCGCTTTGGGTCAGCGCTTTCCAAGATATCGGAAAGGGAAACAGCATCACAAACAGGAGCTAAGCCGGCTTTTATTTCCGATGAAGATATCGTTACGGTCTATAATGATGCTGATACTTCTCTAAATCCCCTCTTTAAAGAAGGAAATAATTATCCGCTGGGGTTAACGGTGGAGCAGCGGAATTACTCTTGGCAATTCGGGACTTATCGTGATGTCGTTTTTATAAGATACCTTCTCAAGAATACTTCTGCCGATACCTTAAAGGAGTGCTATTTTGCACCTGCGTTAGACCCCGATCTTGGCGGTGGCAGTGGTGCTGCAAACGATAATAATATAGTTATCACGAGGGCGGATTCCGTACTAGTGCGGAGTGCCCTGGGGACAGAACCGAGTGTTCAGGAATTTGCCGATAATCCATCGGCGCTTAATATGGCTTATCAATGGTCTGATCCGGAAGGAGGGAAGGAATATGGTGTGATCGGCTTTGCTTTCGTGGAAACACCGATTGTTAATGCAGGCAAAGTAATCTCACCTGACGATAGCATTGCTTTGGGCGGCTATGGTGATGGAAGTCTTTATCCTACCCATCAACTGGGTCTTCGCACATTTCGTACCTGGACTATTAATAATGACCCACAAGGTGATGGGGCGCGATATTCATTCATTTCTTCAGGTCTGCAAGATCATGGTACGCTCAAAGGTGATCTGCGAGCATTACTTTCGACCGGCCCATTCGACCTCTTGCCCGGGGCAGCTGCCACTATTACTCTTGCTGTTGGCATTGTCCGTCCAAGTATGACCGATCGTCAGAAAAATATCGATTCGTTGATCAGCCTTATCGCACATGCGCATCGTTTCTTTGCTTCAAAGGAAAGTATTCCCGGAAATCCGCAAGCAACGATTATCCGGAATTTTGGCGGCAGTCCTGACCAGGCTGTCAGTAGTAAAAATCGTGTGTCAAATATTGATCTGAAAGTGTATCCTAATCCTTCCTCATCTCTCGGTATCTTACAATATACCTTGAAAGAATACTCCACGATCAGTATAGCGATCTATAATGAAAGTGGTCAGAAAAGTATTCAACCGCTTTTAGAAAAGAAAGTGGCTGCAGGAAAACATGAAGTACCTCTCGATCTAAGCATGCTGCCAAGTGGACAATATACTTGTGTTGTTACTTGTAATGGGGAGCCTAATGCTATCCCTATAGTGCTTTCAAAATAGCCGATATATATTCGTACATTCTAATTCATAGTTTCTATAATCATAGGGGCGCACACGATTATCTATTCTAATAATGCCGAGGTCGATCGGGCATTTTTAAAGAGGTACTTGGCTTCGATCATGTTGATGCCGGGCATGGATGGCTGATCTTTGCTATCATGAGTTATATCTTATGTGCGATAATCTCAATGATACGATTAAAGATCTCAAAGCAAAAGGCATAGAATGTTCTGAAGTACAGGAAGCCAGATGGGGAGTGCTTACTTTTATTAAACTGCCGGGCGGGGACACTTGGTCTTTATGAGCCCCGGCATCCGATGGCGATAAAACGGTAACCTCCTATAACGTAAGATTTTAGTAAAAAAGGGTCTTTCTTTCCGAACCACAGCCGCCTATTTTTGCAGCACTTACCTTGGGTGACCAACTGAGTAAGTCGTTGTATTCTTCACTTTTGTCATCCTATGACCATGAATAATAGTATAAAATACTTGTGTGTACTGCTTTTAGGCTGTTTGGCAGGATTAAGCTCTTGTAGCAGCGATGATGCAACTTCTACCGATACGAAGCCGACTGTCTATGCCGTCGATGCCAAGATAGCCGGTAAAACGTATGCCGAGTGGAGCGCTGCCTGGTGGCAATGGGCATTACAAACCCGGGTGCATGATGCCGCTAATCCAAATCTGATCACTCATCCGCTTCGTGATACTACCGGGCAGTTTGCGTCGAATGGACAGACGGCCGGCAGCCCCGTTTATTTCCTTGGCGGCTGGTTATTTGGCGGAGATTCTCTGGTTCGTTCTGTGACGATCGCTTCTAATCAGAATGTGTTCATTCCAGTATTGAATTTTGAAGTCGATACTACCGGCGGATGGACTCGCGATTCCATGATCGCTACTCTTACGATGCTTGAATCTGTTCCAGTTACCGTAAGTGCGCAGATCGATGGGCAGGCAATTGCTAACGTAGATAAATATAAGATGAGATCACCCGATTTTAGTGTTACTCTTGGCGAAGATAATGCTTATCAATTGATCGGCAATATTTTACCTGCAGGGCAGGTGCTCAATCCGGTTATTGGCTCAGGTTATTACCTCATGATCGGCTCTTTTACAAAAGGACAGCATACGCTCCATATTCGTGGCGAGGTGCCATCATTTGGACTGACCCAAGACATTACTTATAAGATAACAGTAAACTAAGATCTGAGTTTACCTTACAATGGATAAAAGAGGGGCGGTAATTTACCGTCCCTCTTTTATTTTAAGGAAGTTATATTCGGTAAGATGATTGTTAGTTATCGCTGTAACTTCAGCAATGTCAAAGCAAAAGTACATCCCGTGGTTAGTGATCATCGGCCTCGCCGTAATAGGTATTATTGCCTATCGCCATGGCTGGCATATACCCTATTATGCGGACGATTACCAGCGAATGTTCGCTGAGCCTCAAAAAGAAATATTTGCCGGTTTTGTAAAAGCCAACTTCCGCGATGAATTTTACCGTCCTCTTGAAACGATGGTTCTGGCGGCGATCCAGACGATTTGGGGATGGGATACCTTTCCGGTACGCATCGTAAGCTTTTGCTTTCATTTATCGCTGGCTGCTTTTATCTATTATGTATTACGGCAACTGGGATTGAAACAGCTTTCGGCAGGCTGCGGAGCTATTTTTGTTATGCTCTCTCAGGTTGCCGCGGGCGGGGTACTCGGCAACGATACTCAATCTCAGGTTACCTCCGGTTTATTCGCTGCTATTTCAGTGTGGTATGCTTATGGCTATTATTTTCATGCTTCGAAAAAATCGGCAGTTACCATCAGTCTGATAGCATATTTTCTCGCTCTTATTTCAAAAGAAACAAGTGTAGGAGTATCGTTAAGTATTGCTTTTATACTCTGGACATCTTTGAGCCGTATCCGCTCTCTTTCTTTGCGACTACGCCGATTCCTTATTTCCATAGCTCCGTTTTTAGGAGTCTTTTTTATCTATTGGCTTCTGAGGCTCAATGCTGGTGCCATTGCACCTTCGATCAGTACCAGCGGTTATACCTTCGGTCTTGGTCTCAATGTGGTGAGAAATATCTTTCTCTTCACGGGGCAGAGTATTCTTCCTGTTTCAAGCTTCGCTTTTATGAAAGGGCTGTATGGCAAAGATGCGTTCGTTTTAGCATCGCTCGCTATTGTTACCATCGTCTTCTTATTTATAGTATATCGTGGCCTCAGGCGTTCTTCGCACCGAAGGGTTATTATTGGCCTAATCGTTTGTACCATCTGCAGTTGGTTTCCGGCAGTATTTCTTAATCATGTCGGAGAATTATATTTATATAATACAGTACCATTTGTTGCCGCACTAATAGCTTTTTCGTTCGAAGCTTATCTACCGGAAAGAGGACAAGCTATTTCTGCCATAACAGCGGCTGTTGTGGGCATCTATTGTGTCGCCAGCGTAACGAATGCTATGGGCATCGATGATAAAGCGCGATCGATGAAGATAGCAGGCGATAGAGCAGAGGTATTTCTGCCTCAGTTATTTGCTTTAGCACCGGCTGTTCCACATGGATATACTATGTTTCTTGTAAATCCTCCCGGAAAGGAATTTGAATATTCGATCTTTGCCATTAAACGCTTCAGGGTCTCAACCTATACCAGAGATATCGTCCGTTTTGTTATTCATCGTCCCGATCTTGAGATCGATGTCGAGGATAGCGCCGATGCCTATCAACTGATAAAGACAATACCCGGAGTATTATATACCTACGATACGCTAACGCAACGGATCTATAAATTGCCCTAAGATGTGGTGGATACCATGGCAAAAATTAGCTTATATTTGTAGGGATTGATTATCATTATCCGTTATGACCAAGCGCAGCCCCATAACCGTTTTTTTTCTTATCATTTTTACTTTCGGTATTTATGGACTTGTCTGGAGAGTAACCACCAAAGGTGAAATGAACCGCCTTGGAGCCGCTATCCCTACTGCCTGGCTATTGATCATCCCGTTTGCCAATCTGTATTGGCTTTGGGAGTATTCCAGGGCAGTGGAAAAAATCACGAATAATGCTATATCACAAGTTCTTTCATTTATATTGTTAGTGCTGCTACCGGCAATCGGAGATACTATCCTGCAGGACTTCTACAATAAAATACCGGACCAAACTGGTATTAATGGGTAATACAATTTAGTAAGGATTGTTCTTGAAACGCTATCAGAGTGTCCTTCTTTTTATAGGATTATATATACTGGGGATACTGGTATATATGCATGGATTAACAGCCTCCTACTATTACGATGATTTCCTACGGGTTTTTACCAATCCTCATGAGGCTATCTGGCAGGGGTTTATAAAGGCCAATTACCTTGATAAATTCTACCGGCCGCTGGAAACGATGGTAATGGCAGCGGTACAGATCGCCTGGGGAAGAAGTACCCTTGCGATCCATCTCCTCAATATACTTCTTCATACCTGCACGGCCTATCTGGTATTCCATGTATTGCGGCGGTGGAAGGCTTCTATCCTCGTAAGCGGTATTGCAGCAGTTATTACTATAATTTCGCAATTAAGCGCAGCGGCGATCGTGGGCAACGATACACAATCCCAACTTACGGCATCGCTGTGTGCGGCCCTTTCCTTATGGCTATTTTATCGATTTCATGAAGAAGGCGAGCAGCGCCATTGGCGCTACTATACCAGTATCGTACTTTTTTTTCTTGCCCTGATCTCCAAAGAGACGAGCGCGGGGCTGGTATTAAGCATTTCGATATTGGTCGCCACACTCTACCGGTTGGATAAAAACAAACAAGGCAGTTGGATGAAGATCATCGGCCGGCTCGTTCCTTATGGAGTAATGGGCCTCGTCTATGTTGTTCTGCGGTTCAATTCCGGAGCCGCTGCTCCTCAATATGGAACCGAGAATTATACATTTCATATCGGGGCGAATATCGTTCAAAATATCGGTTTGCTTTTTGCGCAATCCATTCTGCCGGTCTCGAGTATAAGCATGGCAAAAGTGGTTCGCCAGCATGATCTCTTAGCACTCGCGGCTATCGGCATAGGTATGCTGGCAGTACTTTGGATATATATTATAGGGTTGCGCCGTCAGCCATGGCGTATCGTCCTTATGTTATGCCTGTTTATATTCTGCAGTTGGATACCGACGCTTCTTCTCAACCATATCAATGAGCCTTATGCCTATAATGCATTGCCCTTTATCGGAGTACTGTTCGGTCTGGCTCTGCAAACAATAGAACGGTATTCAGCCAAAGCACGCATGGTGTATGCTATACTACTCGCCGCATTTATTGCCGGAAATATAGCGGGTGTAATTCAAAAATCGGAAGCAATGGCAAAGCAGGGAGAACGGGCGGATGCACTGCTTCCTCAGGTGATCGAGCTTGCTCGTCACCAGCCACCTTCCGCTACAGTCTATCTTGTCGATCCAAGGGATTCCGAATTTAAGTACACCACCTTTTCGCTTGGCGGCTTTCGGGTCATCGCTTGCGCCGATAGCGTTATTCATTATTATTCCGGCAGGTCCGATGTCGGGATAGAAATTATTCAAGATACTCTTGTCCCAGTCATTGGCAATGGTCCATCCCATTCTTTCTATACGTACGATCCCACTACCTTAAAAGTCGTAGCCCACCACTAAGCCGGATTTATTGCTCCGGTAACAACTTTTTCATATATTTAAAGTCTCTCTAATAAGCACCCATATTTACTTTTTTAATTTACAACTATGCCTACAATGACGACCTATGCGCCCGGCAATTTCTGCTGGTGCGAATTGGCAACCTCCGATCAGGCTGCCGCAAAAGACTTTTATTCTAAGGTGTTCGGCTGGACAGCTAACGATCAGCCAATGGGCCCCGACCAATTTTATACCATGCTTGAGATCGGCGGCCAGTCTGTCGGCGCTCTCTATGGTATGGATAAAGATCAGATGGCTCGTGGCATTCCCCCTCATTGGAACGTCTATATTTCCGTTGCCAGCGCCGATGAATCGACCGCTAAAGCGAAATCGCTTGGCGCTACTGTATTGATGGATCCATTCGATGTCATGGATGTAGGCCGTATGTCTATCATCCAGGACCCGACGGGTGCTATGGTGTGCTTATGGCAGGCAGCTAAACATCCCGGGGCAGCCTTGGTTGGCGATCTCGGTGCGTTCTGCTGGTGGGAGCTTAATACCCATGATGTCGAAGGCGCAAAGAAATTTTATACCAGTCTCTTCGGCTGGGAGACCGGCGGGGATCCGAATTATACCGAATGGAAGAATGGTGGTACCTCGATCGGTGGTATGATGCAGATTCAGCCGGATTGGGGTAATGTACCTCCGAACTGGATGTCCTATATCTGCGTCAACGATGCCGATGCTACTGCTGCGAAGATCAAAGAACTTGGCGGGCAGGTAATGATGGGGCCCCAGGATATTCCGAATATGGGTCGTTTCGCTGTCTGCATGGACCCGCAGCATGCAGCCTTTGCGATCTATCAGCCGAAGCGGTAATAACTCGTTTATACTTATTAAGCGATCCCTACCTTATGGTTGGGGGTCGCTTTTTATTTTATGCCGCTGCTTTCATGATCCGATCGACGACCTGCTTGCCAAGCGCCCGTGATTGCATCGCCGGCACCAGAGTGTGCTGCTTATCTTTCGGGTTTGCCTTAGGTGTTACGGCATTAGTAGTCTTGAATCTTGTACGATCTTTCGGATCGAGATAGACAGGAGTAGTAAGGGAGAGATGTTCCTGTTTCGACCTCCACGCATGTTCGGTGCCTTGAGCAGCGATAGTGAGTAAATTATTCTCCCGGTATTTTTCATTGAGCTTATCGAGCGTATCCATGACGGCCATATGACGGCGAAGGGTATTCTCGCTATGCTCGAAGGATAGCTGGCGGTCGCTGGCCGGCGAAAGATTGGTAAGGATGACGCCCAGCTTTTGATATTTATATCCGGCCTTGAAGATGCGATCCAGCAGTTCGTGAATGCGGGAAATAAGATCGGGAGTGTAATCGGTCGGTTGTTCGAAAGAATCGCTGAGCGAATTCGAATACTTGGGGTCGTTATTAAAGCGATTGGTGTGAATAAAGACGCCGACTGTACCGGCAACTAATTTATGTGCGCGTAAAGATTCTGCGGCCATGCTGGCAAAGAAGGCCGCCGCTTCTTTCAATTCGTTACAGGTTGTAAGATATTTACCGAAGGAGCGTGAGCGCATGATCTGCTTCGGGGCACGGAAACTTGGTTCAACGGGAATACAACTCTTACCACGCAGCTCCCAGGCCATCTTCAGTCCGTTGATCGTGAGATTATTCAGTATCCATTGATCCGGTTTGGCGAGTAATTCACCTACGGTTGTAATACCATTGCGATGCAGAAAGGCTTCATATTGGCGGCCAACGCCCCAGATATCGCGCACCGGAAGATTCGGAAAATAATTATCGCGGGCATCGTCGGCCGTAAGTTTTAATATCCCTTCCGATAGTTTTGATTTTTTAACGATTTCGGAAGCGACCTTCGCCAGTGTTTTGCTTTCTGCAATACCAATGGAAATGGGAATACCGATCGTAGTATCAACCTCTTTTTTTAATAGCGTAAGATATTCAACCGGCTTTGCCCAGCGAAAACCGTTCATACCGATAAAAGCCTCATCGACGGAATAGACCTCCACCTCCGGCGCAAACACCTGAATCGTCTTCATCACCGCTTCGGAAATCTGCATATAGTAATTGAAATTGGCGCTAAAGACCCGGACCTTATGCTGCTTAAAGAGATCTTTATATTTATAGGCGGCATCGGCCATTTTTACGCCGAGCGCTTTTACCTCATTCGAACGCGATATTACGACGCCATCATTGTTGGAAAGCACGACAACCGGCTTTCCATTGAGCGAAGGGTCAATTTTCCGCTCGCAGGACACATAGAAATTGTTGCAGTCGATCAATCCTATCATAGGTGCCTATAATAATACCATCGCTATTAAATAACCAATGGGCACCTATTACCAAGTTCCTCCACAATTAGGGCGCATCCAGCTCATATTAATGATCTTCACCCATTCATCGATCGTCTTGCCGGATTGGCGTTCGATGTTTCGCATTCCGGAGGTAGCATAGGAAATGCTCGGGTGCGGGCTATAAGGGTTTGCTACGCCCATAGCTTTGAAATTTACTCCGCCTTGAAGTCCGGATTTTCTATAATGCCGAATACATTTCCGAAAGGATCGAAGACCGTTGCAACGATAATATTACCACCGACATTGTTCGGCGCACTTTGGGATGTTGCTCCGCAGGATAATAAAAAATCATAGGCGTCTTGAGCGTTCTTAACACCCCAGTACGTCTCTGAGGAATTACCGATCTTCAGTTCGCAATCATCGGCCGGTTGCAACCCCAACTCATACCCGCCGACATTAAAGCCCACATAGAACGGCTCATTAAAATAGGGAGGAGCACCCAGAACCTTAGTGTACCACTCGGTAGCGGCCTTAAGATCTTCGACCCAATAAATCAGTGTACGTAATCCCTGAAAGTGCTTCATACCCGGATAAAGATAATCGTATACTAACGTGCATTCGGATACCAAATTCCAAAAATAAACCCCTCAAAGCAGTAATATACCATGAGGGGTTTCCCTTTTTACCCAGTGAGAATATTGCTATTCTCATGTCTCCTCTTTCTTTCTGGACCAAAGATCTTTAAATTTTATACGAGCATGATCCTCGTAATTTTCTGCGAGCCGGCGCTTATGGGCAGCCAGAAGATCGCTTCTGGTAATAATACCGATAAGCCGCGGCGGATGTTGCCCATCGAGCACCGGTAAGCGGCCGACATCATGATTAACCATGTGATCGGCAGCTTCACGAAGCGTGCGGTCGTCATAAATACAGACGGGGGTACGATGTATAAGATCGCGGAGAATGGCTGTATCGGAATATTCCTGGGAAGCAATATCACGGCGGGTGATGACGCCGAGAATAAGATCGCCATCCATGACCGGATAGCCCTGATGAGAAGAACCTTCTGCCGAAGAATCGATCCAACGACGAATTTCGCCAAGTGTAGCCGAAGCAGAAATAGTAATGGGCAGCTGTAAGTGCAGATCGCGAACGAGAATCTGATCGAGAAAATCGGCTTTATATTCACTCGGTACTTTTACTCCCCGTCGAACGATCTTCTCCGTCATTAAGGTATTCTTCATCAACAGGCTTGAAACCAGATAGGCGGCCGAACATCCGCCGATAAGAGGCAGTAAGCCGGTTGGCTGCATCGTCGTTTCAAAGACCATAACGACGGAGGTCAGCAGGGCACGTGTTGCGCCGGTAAACATAGCCGCCATACCGACAAGTGCTGCCATGCGGGGATCAAGACCAGCCGAGGGAAGAATAGCCATGATCAAAGCGGCTAATACAGCGCCAAGGCCGCTGCCGATCGTAAAGAGCGGTGCCATCGTCCCACCCGAAGTACCGCTGCCAAGGGAAATGGCCCAGGAAATAAATTTAACCAAACATAAGACAAAAATTACTTTAGTGCTTAAGTTATGAGAAAGAATATCGGTAATGTTATTATAACCGACACCAAGCGTTCTCGGGACAAAATATCCGCAGATACCAACAGCAATGGCTCCGATCGCTGGCCACCACATCCAATGGATCTTATGAAGACGCTCGAAAGCATCTTCTATAAAATAGACCGATTTCGATACGAAGACCGATGCCAGGCCGACGAGGGCACCCAATACAATATATAAGACTAGCGCCCACGAACTTGGCTCGGCAATAGGCTGCATGGCCCATACGGCGCCCACTCCATCGAAGATGATCTTTCCGCCCGCGGCCGTTACAGCAGCAAGAGCAACCGGTATAATAGAACGCGCCCTGAATTCGAAGAGTAATAATTCTATCGATAAAAGGATAGCAGCGATCGGCGTGCCGAAGATCGCCGTCATACCTGCAGCGGCACCGGCTGTCAGTAAAATTTTTCGTTCATTCGGCGTAACGGTAGAAATCTGGCCGAATACCGAGCCCAGGGCGCCGCCAGTTGCAATGATCGGGCCTTCGGCTCCGAACGGACCGCCGGTACCGATGGCAATGGCCGAAGAAAGGGGTTTTAAAAAGGTGAGCCAGGGATGAATGCGGCTTTGATTGGTGAGCACCTGCTCCATCGCTTCGGGAATTCCATGGCCGCGAATAGCACTCGAACCATAGCGCGCCATAACACCGACAACAAGCCCGCCGATGACCGGTACCACCAATACACCTAAGCCGAGAGTGTTTTCGGCAGGAGAGTGTGCTATAAACGAGAACTGGCCGTAAAAAGCGATATTAGTACAGAGGGCAATAAGATACTGAAGCCCTTGCGCAATAAAGACGGCAATGACCGCCAGCAACATACAGGCTGCGGTTAGCAGAAGCGAACGATTGGTAAAAGAAGATTCCTGCTGAGGAACGTGTATAGAGGCTAATGCCGCTCCCATTGAAGGAGCAATTGGTAATCCATTAGTTGTCGATGATTGGTGTAGTTCGCTTTGATCCATTCGTAACGGGTTTAGGTCTCTTCCCCGATTCGATCTCGGTAAAGAGCATCGGCGCCGGCTTCTTTGTGGATAAATGAGAGAGGTGCAATACTTCGGTAAACAATTTATCAAATTGCTTACGCGACTTTGGCTCCATTTTTTCCAAGGCTTTAATCAGCCAGTCCTGGCTGGCCTTCGGCGCTTTTTCAAACAGCTTCTTCCCCTTGGCAGTAAGGTAGATCTCTACTTGTCTTGCATCTATTTTCGAGCGCTTTCTCGCGATCAATTTCTTTTCGACCAGCCGCTGGACGACCACCGAGACAGAGCTCTGGTGAGTCAGCGTACGTTCGGCAAGGTCGTTAAGCGAAAGACCATCCTCTTCATGCAACTTGCGAAGAACAAAGAGTTGGGCGGCCGATAAGCCAACGGTTCGTTCCGATTCGCGCGATGAAATGCGAAGTGCCTGCACCAGGCGGCGGATCGAATCAATAATATGACGCGTCTCATCGGAGACGGTATGGGGAAGTTTGCTCATGGTATATATGGTCTCCCATATATTCCAATAGAATATACGGAGTTTTGTTACTGATGGTTCCAAATAAAATAATCTATGGATTCCGAGAGGCAAACCGCCGCCTATACCCGTGGTAAGAAGAGTAAGCTATAGCGGTATAATAAACAGAAGGCTCGGGGGATGGGTGGGTAGCCTCTATTATTTCTCGTGCCCATAGTGCATAACGTATGGCTAATATACGAAAATTGTATTAATTATTATTAAAAAATGTGTTGTAACTACTATTGACGGGAGTAAATTTCGAGAACAGTAATAATATTGTCCTCCATGTTACAAGTAATTCGCCATTGTTTGTAGGCTAAGGTAAAGTGGCTGCTATCTACCCGTTCAATCCTTTTATAGGGATGAGAGGCTATGTCATAGCGAAGGGAATGCTCAATGTGCTGCCGTATGGAAAGAGCGGTGCTATTTCCTACGGCTTCTAAATAGGCAGTGGCTTCTGGCCGATACTCGAAGGCATGCTTTGCTTGCTCCTGCTGGATCTCAGCCGGGAGCCATCCTGTGGCCGCTTCCGGAACGGCTTCAACGGCAGGTAAATACGGCTTGATATCGAGCAGCGGCGTTTTATCGAGCATATCTGCACCTTCAAAAAAGAGATTACGCCCACTGATCTCAAGAAGAGTTACCAGTGAAAGACCGAGAGGATTAGGCCGATGAGGAGAGCGCGTAGAAAAGACGCCGCGTTTTACTGCCGAGCCGCGAGGTGGGAGGACTTTCGGCTTCCAGTTCGAATTGCGATCGAACCAGTAGATCAGCCATAATTTGTCAAAGCCCTCGAGGTCATCGAGGGCTTGTTCGAAATTCCTGCCCCGATCAAGAATTACTTTGCCGGGAGCAATTATATTTTCAGTGCCGGGCTGGCGCGGCGCTGCATATTTTTCTTTAAATGGAGTGCGAATGACTCCGATCGGCTGCAGCGTCAGTAGCTCCGGCATTAGGTCAATATTTTACCGAACAGCCATACGGAGCAGTGGCGGTCATAGCAACCGCTTTATTGGCCATGATCGAATTCAATGCTTCGCGGACATAATTAACGGTCGCTTTTTTACCACCATCGGCCGAACGATCGTCATCGATAGCGCCGGAATATTTCAATACTCCATCGGAGCCGATAACGAACATGTGCGGTGTAGTTTTGGCACCATAGAGACGGCCGACGGTACGATCTTCATCCATCAGGTTATTTGTCGCATTGGATTTCCATTCGCCAAGGATCTCTTTGCTCGCTGCAGCATTGAATGCCTCGGGATGGTCCGGACGGGTGGAGTTGATCGTCAGCCATACAACTCCTTTCGAGGTTGCTTCTTTTTGGATGGCCTGCATATTACCGGAGCCATACTGTCCTTTTACGAACGGGCAGCCAGGGTTAATCCATTCAAGGACGACGATCTTTCCCTGGTAGTCGGAAAGCTTAACGGTTTTGCCGTTTAGATCGGTTAAAGCAAAGTCGGGTGCTTTTTCACCGATCGCTGCAATGGGAGTCGGAGTAGAAAACGAGATCGAAGAAAGTGCCAGCATCAACATGGCGGTCAATAGATATTTCATAATAGTATCGGGCTTTGTAGTCCTTAACGACTACGACGTTGTGATAATTATTGCTTCGAGGCCGGGACCGAGACTTCATATCCGGAAGTACCGATCATTGCCAGCCCTGAAATAGTCTTAAGTGTTGCAGTCGGGGTACTCGGTTCAACGATCATACTAACAACATCGGGAGTCACATTAATTGATGAATAATCTATCACGAAGTCCGGTATCTCTTCAGGAAAGAAATCGGTAACAGTACCGGGTGCGACTTCAAAAAACTTCATTGTTACTTTGAGCTTGCCGTTCTTCTCAACAGAATACGTTGCCCCTGCTTTATCGAGATTAAAGCCAGCGCCGGGTTGCGGCAGGCGTGCCGTCCAGCGATCGAGTTGGTGCTGATTCTCTTTTAATTGATCGCTCTGAAGCGAATCGGCATTAAATTCCAACGTAGCTTCGCCGGGCAAGCATACCTCCTTGCACACGAGCCACGAAAGCTTCAACTTGAAATGCTTCGCTGAAGCCGCATCGCTTGGCTTAACCGGAAGTAAGTAGATCACTTCATCTTCATAGCCATAGGTAGCGACATCGCCGGTGCTAAGTTTATGAGGAGTAGGGAAGCGAAGCTCACCAAGCGTGATACCTTTCGGCTCGACTGCTTCCACGCTTAATGGCAAACCCGCATCTCCGGGATTCTTCCAGTACGTATGCCAGCCGGGCTCCATCTTCAACCGTATACCCAGTGTAAAAGGCTTTGCTCCCGGCATGGTGCCGGTTAGCAAAGAAGCATGAACAATGCTTACTCCTTTATAGACTTGAGCATAAAGTGAAGATGCAATACCCATTACTAAAAGGCACAATAGGAATTTCATGGTGGGATGAACTTAGCCGATAACTACATTCACTAACTTATCCGGCACGACGATCACTTTCCTGACCGCAGAGCCGCCGATATGCTTCTGCACCCGGTCGCTGGTGGTAGCAAAGTGCTCGAGCTCGTCGCGCGAAAGACCGCGCGGTACTTCCAGCTTATCGCGTACCTTCCCGTTCACTTGTAGTATCAGAGTGATACTCGTATCGATCGTTTTTGATTCATCGTAGCTCGGGAAAGCTTCGGCGAAGATCGTACCCTTATGGCCGAGACGCTTCCAGATCTCTTCACAAATATGCGGGGCGAACGGTGCTGTCAGTTTGATAAGCGTTTCCACTGCTATGCGCGGAGCCGGCTCGCTATCGCCGGACGGCAGCTCATTCAAAAAGATCATCATCGCACTGATCGCTGTATTGAGTCTCAAGGCGTCGATGTCTTCGCGTACTTTCTTGATCGTCTGATGCATCAAGCGTTCGAGCGCTTCCGTCAATGCAATATCGGCAACTGTACCGGTCTTGGCTTCGCCTTCATCGTTAGCAACATAGCGCCACAACCGATTCAAAAAGCGATGGACGCCGGCAATGCCTTTGGTATTCCAGGGGCCGCCCTGCTCGAGCGGTCCGAGGAACATCAGGTACATTCTCAAAGTATCGGCGCCGTATTGCTCGATCACATCATCGGGATTGACCACATTACCGAGCGACTTCGACATCTTCACCCCGTTCTCACCAAGCAACAACCCCTGATGAAACAACCGCTTAAACGGCTCGGGATATCCGACGATCGCATAGTCAAAGAGCACCTTATGCCAGAATCTGGAGTACAATAAATGCGTAACAGCGTGTTCATTTCCGCCTATATACAGGTCCACCGGATTCCAGTACGCATCGCTCTCTTTCGAGATCGGCGCCGTCTCGCACGTCGGATCGGTATAGCGTAAATAATACCAGCATGAGCCGGCCCATTGTGGCATCGTATTGGTTTCGCGTTTAGCAGGCTTACCCGTTTCGGGGTCGGTCGTATTCACCCAATCGGTCATTACCGAGAGTGGCGATTCACCGGTGCCGCTCGGGCTGTAACTTTCTACTTCCGGCAAGACTACCGGCAAAGCGGATTCCGGCAATGCCTTCGCATATTCACCGTCGCCGTCGTTGACGTAAATGATCGGGAAGGGTTCGCCCCAATAACGCTGTCTCGAAAAGAGCCAGTCGCGCAGTTTAAATTTTATTGCATGTTGGCCGATCTCGCGTTCGACGAACAAAGAAGTGATCTTCTCTTTCGCTTCAGCAGTCGGTAAGCCGGTGATGAGCCCTGAGTTCACTGCTATGCCAGCTTCGCAGTAGGGCTCCTTTTGCACATCGATCGCTACACCATCGAGCGGTGCAACGACCTGCATGATCGGCAATTTAAACGCTGTCGCAAATTCATGGTCGCGCTCGTCATGGCCGGGTACAGCCATGATCGCGCCCGTGCCGTAGCCGCTGAGCACATAATCGGCGATCCAAATGGGTATAGGCTGCTCGGTAGCCGGATTAATAGCGTACGCGCCGGTAAAAACACCGGTCTTTTCTTTGGTAAGCTCGGTGCGTTCGAGTTCGCTCTTGGTCGAAGCGGTATGCTTGTATGCTTCGACGGCTTGTTTTTGCTCCGCCGTTGTGATCGCTTCGACGAGCGGGTGCTCGGGTGCGAGTACCATATATGTTGCACCAAAGATCGTATCCGGCCGAGTAGTATAGACTCGTATCTTCCCGTCGTGATCTTTGACCGCAAAATCAACTTCCGCGCCGGTACTCTTACCGATCCAGTTGCGCTGCTGCTCCATCGTATGGGCAGGCCAATCGAGCAAATCCAGATCAGCGAGTAACCTATCGGCATAGGCCGTAATGCGCAGCATCCATTGGCGCATATTGCGGCGGATGACGGTAAAACCTTTTTCTTCCTGCTCGGCAACTTCCTCGTTGGCGAGTACCGTGCCAAGCTCCGGGCACCAGTTCACCGGCGCATCGGAAAGATAAGCAAGGCGAAAGCCGGAAAGCACATCAGCCTTCTGCTTATTCGTAAACTCATGCCACTGCTGCGAGCTAAAGGTCGTAAAGCCTGAGGGAAGTACTGCCGGGACGAACGACGAACCGTGTCGATCGAAATGCTTGATAAGATCATCGATCGGCTTCGCACTGCCCGTCGTGGTATCGTAATACGAGTTATAGATCTTCAGAAAGATCCACTGCGTCCATTTAAAATACCGGGGGTCGGTCGTATTGATCTCGCGGCTCCAATCGTAGGAATACCCAAGCTCATCAAGCTGGCGATGAAAATTCGCCACGTTCTGGACCGTCGTTTCGCGCGGATGCTTTTTATTCTTGACCGCATATTGCTCTGCCGGCAACCCGAAGGCATCCCAACCCATCGGATGTAATACGTTATACCCATCCATGCGGCGAAAGCGCGTAACGATATCGCTGGCCGTATATCCGATCGGGTGACCCATGTGCAGGCCAGTCCCCGAGGGATACGGTAGCATATCCATGACATAGTATTTCGGCTTGCTTGGGTCGGTAACGACCTTCGCCCGCTCATGCTTGCGCCAATCTTCCTGCCAAAACGATTCTATTTGCTTAAACGGGTATGACATCCTTAAAATAAGTACAATAGTAGATACAAAGTATTGTATAGTTAGGGTTTGAGAAGGGGTCTAAGTTCCCTGGGGGGCTTATAATTGCGGTATTATATGATTTTTAAGTTTTTATGCTTGTGTGATGTGCTGCCATTGAGGGGAAAGGGTATGGGGTTGGGGACAGAATATTTAATTTGTCATCGCGAGGAGACGAAGGCGACATGGCGATCCAAGGCGCTTCGGTGTAATCGTGAAGGGTCTTGGATTGCCACGCTTCGCTCGCAATGACAATCTTAAAAAGACATTTACTAAACCTGTCATTCGTCTGAACCGTGATTAATGAGATTAAAGGATTGGTAGGATTATTTTCTTAAAAGGGCCTTCACTAAACCTGTCATTCCGAGCGAAGCGAGGAATCCCCTGACGTCCTAACAAATCGTCTTAAGCATCGACCCGCATTTCCCAAACCCCATACCCCAAACCCCAGCAAACCCCCTGAAACTATTCATCGTAAGATTACGATATATAGGCATGAGCAAAAAGAAGGACGAGCAGCAGCAGGAAGATCTGGCGCTTAAGCTGAAGGCGCTGGCGCATCCGGCGCGGCTGGAAATTCTTGAGATCCTGAAGAACAAATGCTGCATTTGCGGGGAAATAGTCGATGAACTGCCGCTGGCGCAGGCAACCGTAAGCCAGCACCTCAAAGTACTAAAAGAGGCCGGCTTTATTATCGGCGAAACCGAAGGGACGAAAGTCTGCTACATGCTCAACCGCATTGCTATGGATCGGTTCAAGGAAGCGCTCTCCACCCTCTAAAAAAATTTATTCGTATTCATCGTAATTTAACGATAAAGAATCATGGAAACAACAATACTCTATCCTCATATTTCGATCAATGTGTCGGATGTCGCGGCTTCGATCGCTTTTTACAAAGCATTCTTCGGCTCGGAGCCCATCAAAGTACGCGAAGGCTATGCTAAATTCGAACTGCAAAACCCGAAGCTGAATTTCACGCTGAACGAGACCTCCAAACCGTTACAGGGCGAGCACATCCTGAATCATCTTGGCTTTCAGGTAGGCTCTACCGACGATGTGCTGATGATGCGCCTGCGCCTCAAACAAGCCGGCATCACCACCGAGGACGAAATGCAAACCACCTGCTGCTATGCCGTGCAGGATAAGATCTGGATCAAAGACCCGAACGGTATCAACTGGGAAGTCTTTGTCGTGCTTTCCGATGCCGATAGTTACCGCAATACCACCGCATCCGGCGGAGCCTGCTGCACCCCAGAGCTCGTGACGCTTGAAGCAATCAGCGCGTGATCTTCTTTCATCTATTTATTACTACCTATGACTACCCGAATCCTCTTTGTCTGTATTCATAACAGCGCTCGCAGCCAGATCGCCGAAGAACTTACCCGCCGCATCTGCCAGGGCATCGAAGTCGAAAGCGCCGGCATAGAACCCGGCGTGCTCAATCCGCTCGCCATCGAAGTACTGCTCGAAGATGGCATCGATATTCGCGGCAAGCAAACCCGCGACGTCTTCGATGCCTACAAATCCGGCAAGCTCTATTCGCATGTGATCACCGTCTGCGATGAAACGAGCGCCGAGCGCTGTCCGATCTTTCCCGGCATCACCAAACGCTTGCACTGGAGCTTCAAAGACCCCTCACAATTCACCGGCACCTGGGAAGAAAAGCTCGAGCAAACCCGCCAGGTCCGCGACGAGATACGCGAAAAGATCTTCGAGTTCTGCGAAGAACATTGTGAGATCAGCGCCGGGGTGTAGGGGCAGGGGTTCGGGGTATGGAAAATACAAATGCATTCAAGGCCTTCACTATGTCTGTCATTTGTCTGAACCGGGATTAATGGGATTTATGGGATTAGCTGGGATTATATTCTTTTTTCTTCAAGACCTTTACTAAGTCTGTCATTCCGAAACGCAGTGAGGAATTCCCTGACGTCCTAACTAATCGTCTTAAGCGTATTTGTCTGAACCGGGATTAATGGGATTATCAGGATTTTTGGGATTAGAACGCATTTAAAAATCCAGGTTAATCCCATAAATCCCATTAATCCTGGTTCAGACAATTTACAAATTCAATCCCAATAGAAATTCTTCATGTCCTATTAAATCCTCTTAAGTCTCGACTTGCATTTCCCAAACCCCACACCCTAACCCCCGCACCCCCAAACTATCATATTACCCGCGAAAAACTCACTGCTTCGTATTTTTGTAGTATTACCAATGATACGATCGTTACTGCTTTTCGTTTTGCTGCTGGCGCTCCCGGTTCTCGGCCGCTCCCAGGGGATGCCCATCGATAGCCTCACCGATAGGTTTTCCGCTACGTTCTCTAAAGAACTTATCGCTTCGCTGCGCGAAGTGCTGCCCGTTCGTTTCGATGAACAGCGCGTCTGGGGCCTGGCCGTTGGCGATTTTACCGGCGATTCTATTCCCGATCTTGCGATCTCGCTGTATGATCTTAGCTATGCTTCGCGCGACGTCACCGTGCATCTGCTCGTCAATAACGGCCGCACGTTTACCGATGTGCTGAAGAAAAAATATACCTATGTCGAGACGCCGATCGAAGTCGGGCTTACTATCGAGGATGAAGTTGTAAGCATCCTGCAGAAATTCGACGAATCGCACTGGAAGCAGGAAGGCTTTACGTTTTATGCCGGCGATCTGGTCTCGATCGATGAACTCGAGACCCACAAGGAAGATATCCCCGCACTCATGGGCAAGGGCAAAGCGATGGGGCACGACCTCTATCGCAACTACGAAACCCTCATGACAAAAGAAGGTTTTTTCTCGACGAAGGATAACCAGACGATGCAGAAATCGCTCTTTTATTCCTTCCCGGCCTATAACCGGCTGCGTTACGTCTATCCCGGTTATGGCCGCGATATGAGCGATACCAGCTCGCGCTTTATCGTTAAAGGGAATATCTTCCGCCGCGACGCCGCCGATTGCTCCATCCACCGCGGCCTCACCGCCTACGATGACGATTACATCTACGTCTCGCTTTCGGTGACCGACGATCAGGTCTGGGGTGGCGATGAAAAGCCGGAAAAGAACGACCGCGTTACGCTCTGGTTCGACGCTTTTAACGGCGATAACCGCTACTTCACCAAGCCGAAAAAAGGCACGATCCCGAACTTCCGCACCGAGACCGATTCTACTATTTACAGCGTCACCTTCTCATTGCCCGCCGTGCTGAGCCAGGCGCCGAAAGTATCGGTTTCGAGCGCAACGGCGCTCAGCGATCAGCAGCGCGAAGCCATTAATGAGATTCGCGCCACCGTTACCCGCGATACTTCGAACGGCGTCGTGAGCGGCTATACGCTGCGTGCGCGCATACCGTTTGCCTATCTCGGCATCGAGAGCAACCCGATCAATACCTACGAGACGCACATGGCCGAAGCGCAGTTCGATGAGAAGAACCCGAAAAAGAAACCGGGCGATATCCTGCTCGAACATCTCGATTACCCGACCATCGGCTTTACGGCCGTCGTTAACGATCTTGACGACCCCACGCACCCCGACGAGATCACCCAGCAAGCCACCAGCGATTTCAAACCCGAAAACCCCTCCACCTTCGGAGAGCTAATCCTAATCCCAACCGGAGCTTTTTACGGCTTTGTGCAACCGACCTACACGAAAGAATTGACGGGAGAATTATTAGAGGCGGGTTATTAAGACCAGTATAATTTCAGGACTTTAAAACTAAAAAATCCGCCAACGGCGGATTTTTTTATTTCGGTGCGGGAGGCGGGACTTGAACCCGCATGCCTCACGGCGCCACCCCCTCAAGATGGTGCGTCTGCCAATTTCGCCACTCCCGCTTTGGAATGGGACACGCACAACAGGCGACGGGACGCGGTTGTTCCCGGCCGAGTAACGCGATAATTTACTATTCATAGCGTGCCGAATAATACTCACTATATTTGTAAATATATCACTATTGAATATTATGAGCATCCATCATCACTATCCAAAGTTATTTTTATGTGTGTTTATTTTATTAATTTGCAGCAGCTCTCTGTATGGCTTTTCTGATTCGTTGCAAAATGTTACTCTCAGAATTGGTACCAAGCAGATAGCACCATTCGCTATTAAGGATGGAGAGGGACACTGGCGCGGCATCAGCATAGAATTTTGGAAAGAAGTAGCAACAGAATTAAATCTCAAGTATGAATTTGTTGAAACTGATTTAAAAGGGATTTTGAACGGTGTAAAAGAAGGTACTCTGAATCTTGGTATTGCTGCTATAAGTATAACGCCTGAGCGTGAAAAAATACTGGATTTTAGCCATCCTTATTTTACAAGTGGTCTAGGGATTGCTGTTGCGACGAATGGCGGTGGGTCCATATTAAAGGTATTGACTAGATATATAAACTCCGACTTTTTACTGCTTATCCTTATTTTGGGAGTGCTCACATTGATAATGGGTACACTGGTATGGCTATTAGAACGTAATCGGAATTCGGATCAATTTGGCGGAAATTGGCGCAAAGGGATTGTTTCAGGTATTTGGTGGTCGGCCGTTACGTTGACAACTGTAGGATACGGAGATAAAACGCCTTCAACAGTAGCTGGTCGCCTCGTGGCATTGTTATGGATGTTCAGTGCAATAGTATTAGTGTCGATATTTACAGCATCGATTACATCTTCTTTAACTGTCACCGAGTTAGAATCTTCAATCCGTGGGCCTGAGGATTTAGTAGCCGTTAGAGTTGTAACTGTTGCAGGGGCTACCAGTGAAAAATACTTAAAAGATCATCAACTGGTTTATCATACAGTTCAAACAGCAGCGGAGGGTTTGCGTGAAGTAGCAACTTCGAAAAGTGATGCCATGGTTTATGATGCACCAGTTCTTCAGTACTTGTGCAAAACAGATTATAATAACAAACTTTCAGTGTTGCCAAATGTATTTGAAAAACAGTACTATGGTATAGTGCTACCTCAAAATACATACCTTAGAAAACAAATTAACCAGGCAATATTGAAATTGTTGGATCAATCTGAAAGTAGAGAGATTTTTAGCCGTTACTTAGGAAAATAATCATTTTGACTGCGACAAACTCTCCGATTCCTTAAATTCTTTTTGGCAGTGAGGACAACACATGGCTTTGCGTTCGAGTTGAAATTCTTCCATAAACCCTGCAGCAAGCATAGCCGAAGGTAGAGCGAAAAAACCTAGACCTAAAAAACTAAGTACTAAATCACACATCGTCCCGCCGGTCGTAAGAGGACTTATCTGCACATAGCTTAATTTTGTAAATTTTGCGACTCCCCACCAAATGGTCGTAGGGATATCAGTAATAACAGCTGGTTGAGTAGCATGCTCGAAAAAATAAAACCCACTACCAAAAATAACAATCAACAAACCAATAATAGCAAAAGAAATACCCATGTCATGACGTTTTCTCCGAAAAATCTTTTTTACCTTTGATAATGATTGAGAATATTCTCCAATCTTAAGTAATCGTATCAACCTAAGAAGTCTGAGCATCTTAGTGAGCTCTAGGTCGGTGGTAAGTATGCGCGGAAAAATAATAGGTAAAAAGATACAAAGATCAACTAATGAATAGAATGAAAAAATGAACTTAACCCGCCCTTTTATAGCTCCTTGATAGTGATCGCTTTCAACAATAGACCAAACTCGAAGTATATATTCGATGGCAAAAATAATTACCGTTATCAATTCCATTGTTTCGAATAACCCTCCGTAGGTAATCTCATATTTTGGAACACTCTCTAAAATCGTAATTGCTACATTTAGAAGTATGAGAAAGATTAGCATTCCCTTTACATATTTCTCAACGTTTGATTCGATTTGAATGGTGTGAAGTACCTGATAAATATACCCCCGTGCACGTTTATATAGAGGAGCGTTATCAGGAGATTGCTTCGGTGAATTTTCTGTGCTTAGAATAGCGCTAGTTACATCTGATGGATTCATATTAAAACAGATAATTAGTTGGTTGTTGAATAACTCACATTGTATTGATGGCTTCTTGATGTATTTTGTTACTTATGCCTCTTCGGTGCATTCCTTGTGTGTGAAGCTACATAAGTGCCATCTTTTCGGCGATAGCTTTTAACGCTAACTCTCCCTGAGGAAGAACGATGACTACTTGAAGAATATGATTTTCTGGAATGGCTTCTTGAATAACTCCTTGATCCTCTCGAGAATAATGTAGAAGGTATGATTGTGGAAATTGCAAGTATAATAACTAGAAAATGTTTCATGGATTGTGATGATAGTGAATTTGCAAATATAATAACAAAAAAGTTTATTTGCAAATTTTCGCTCCGTTAGGAGTGGAATGTTGGTAGCCCCGTGCGTAAGCGCGGGGTTTTGTGTGTTTTTTATGGCAGAGCTCCGTAGGAGCGAAATGTTATTCTCGTTACGTGGTGCCACTCTATGTTTACATGTCGCACCTACGGAGCTCTAATTTCTTTTAAATTCATTTACCCCGCGCTTACGCACGGGGCTACCAACATTTCGCCCCGATGAGGCTCTTGAAAGATTTTTTTATTTGATCCCTATGTGAATCTTGAATTTCGATACTCTCTGCTTAGCTTTGTATAAATATTTAGCGGCATGTATGCCGTTGATTTTTATTGATTGCTTTGGTAAGTTTGAGAGTATGACAATTCAGCAAATAGTAGGGGATAACATTCGTCACATCCGTGAGCAGCGGCATCTTAGCCAGGAGGCGCTGGGGTGGGATGCAAAGATGAGTCGGGCGTACATCGGCAAGGTAGAACGGGCACAGAGATCTATTACCATTGTCCGGCTCGCAAAGCTGGCGAAGGCATTGGGTGTCAAGGCGGAGGTCTTGCTTATCCCGGAGTATTATCGGAGGCTGTCTGAACCGTCCGCCGCGGCGGATTTACAAGATTAATAGGATTAACTGGGATTAAAACTCCATTAATAAAAATTTCCCTCGCCTTTATGATGGGGTTTGGGGTATGGAAAATGCGGGTTGATGCTTAAGACGATTTGTTAGGACGTCAGGGGATTCCTCTCCGCCACGGCGGATGTGCCATCTTCGTTCGGAATGACAGGTATAGTGAAGGCCATTGAAGAAATAATCCCAGAAATCCGTTTAATCTATCCCAGCCGTGGCGGGTCATTAATCTTGCAAATCCGCCGTGGCGGGACGGTTCAGACAAGTGCAGGTTTAGTAGAGCTAACAATTGCATTTGAGTCCACCAACGGTGGACGGCAACAACCATAGCCCATGATTTCAATCGTGGGCGGCGTCTACTATTTTCTGCTATTTCTTTTTTATCACCATTTTACCCTCAACCTTAATCCTTCTCCCTTAAATGGAGAAGGAAATTTATTTTATAATTTGTAAAACGATGCGTTAAGACATTATAGGGATTCCTCATCCGCCGTGGTGGGACGGTTCAGACGGTAATAAAAATAGCCGCCCTTGCGGGCGGCCGATCGTTTTAACATAACGCAGGAGGCGGAACGGCTTTTACCTTAACACACTCTCGGGGCACCCGTGGCAGAGGCAGTAGCGCATTCGGACAAACCGTTACAGTTCAATGCACATTCTTCGTAAACAAACTTACCACATTCACATTATTTAATCCACACTCCTTTGCGTGTTGAATAAATTCGTGCAATGTGCGAATTTTGTTTTTATATGACCATTCAGCAAATTGTTGCAGATAACATTAGGCATATTCGCGAAAAACGAAACATCTCTCAGGAAAGTCTGGCGCTTGATGCGCAGAGCGTATGTCGGCGAAATAGAGCGTGCACAAAAAACAATTTCCATCGAGCGCTTAACCAAGCTTGCAAAAGTCCTCGGCGTCGAACCGGAAGTGCTGCTTATTCCTGAATACTATAAAAGAGTAGAGTAGGGGATGGGGTATAGGGTGTAGGGTTTGGGAAATGCGGTTTGGTGTTTAAGACGATTTGTTAGGACGTCAGGGGATTCCTCACTGCGTTTCGGAATGACAGGTTTAGTAAAGGTCTTGAAGAAAAAAGAATATAATCCCAGCTAATCCCATAAATCCCATTAATCCCGGTTCAGACAAATGACAGGCTTAGTAAACGTCTCAGATCGCCATGTTGTCTTCGTCTTTTCGCGATGACAAATTTATATTTCGAACCCGCAACCCTGAACCCCGACCCCGATTCCCAAATCTAGGTCACAAACTTTTCCCTACTCTGCATTCGCGAATGGCGGGTCTATTGGTCAAATGTAATTTCATTGGGAAATGAATCGCAGAATGTTCTTAGGCTTAGATCGGCCGTCCTCACAATCGATGTACTCACTGCCACAAGAGATACAACCTCCGAAGCCACAGCCATGGGGTATTGCGGAGATCAATCATCTCTATCACCGGCTCGGCTTTAGCGCAACCCTCGATGATATCAAGCGCTGTCTCGGTAAATCACCTACGGAAGTTATCGATATGCTGATGGATGATAGCCTCATCACCGATTTGATGCCGGATCCTCCGCCCTATAGCGATGCCTGGATCCATACTCCGCCCTATACCGGCCCGGAGTACAGCATCGCTCATGCCGAGGACGTCTTGCAGCATACGACTAAAATGGATCTCAGGATGTGGTTCACCTGCCTGATGATGGATTCGTCTTCGCAACTGCGCGAGAAGCTCACGCTCTTCTGGCACAATCATTTTGTGATCGAAGAAGTAAAGCTGTATTTTGGCCTGCATATTTATCGCTACTTCCAATATCTGCGTGCTAATGCCTGGGGAAACTTTAAGCAAATGGTGAAGGACATTACGATCATGCCGGCAATGCTGAAGTACCTCGATGGGCTATGGAGCGAGAAGGACATGATCAACGAAAATTATGCCCGCGAATTGCTCGAGCTCTTTACTCTTGGCATCACCGATCGCGACGGAAATAAAAATTATACGCAGGAAGATATTCGTAATCTCGCCTTTGCTGTAACAGGCTGGCGTTTTCGCTACGAAGAACCGCCGCCGGATGTGATGCCGCCGTACTTCGCCGATTACTATTTCGATTTCGAAACGAAGCGCTCTATTTTTGGCTCGGAGCCGAAGATCGTCGGGCTCTTTGCCGCGAACGATAGCCGCATCGAAGTCGATGCAATCGAACTGCTCTTCGAGCGGCGCGCTCCGGCTATTGCCTGGCATATTGCTGAGAAGGTCTATAAGAATTTTGTCTATATGGGAGATCGCCAGCCGCAGGACGATGATCTTATTCAAAGCCTTGCCGATACACTACTCGAATCGGATTGGGAGCTCAAGCCGATGTTCAGGAAGCTCTTTACCAGCGAGCAGTTCTTCGATCCGGTGCATCGCGGGGGAGCCATTAAGTCACCGTATGAATTTATGATGGGCCTCTTTAGAAAATTAACTATTCCTATCTCCTTCTTCCAAGCCGGCTCGCTTTGCTGGTATGGTGCCGATACCGGGCAATGGCTCGATAGCCCGACAAATGTAAAAGGCTGGGCTGGGTATCGTACCTGGCTCAATACGGCAACATTACCAAAACGGCTGCATGATATTATTAGTGAACTGGTACTCGGGAGAAATATTGAAGGCAAGGTCATCAATCCGCACGATGGATTTTATTTTCCGGGGGTACCCTTTAGCGATGAACAGGTTATTACCTGGGCAAAACAATTCGATTCTTATACTGCCGACCTGATGACATTGGTAGCGGATATGAATGACTTTCTGCTCGCGTTGCCGCTTAGCCCGCGCCGCCTCAATGAAATTATAAAACAGGCAGGATTGCAGCACCTGTATGAATGGCAAACCCTTGACGATACTTCGCGGGTCCAACCGATTCGCCGCCTCCTCTACGAATTTCTTAGTGCCCCGGAATTTCAATTAGCATAAGTACATCTATGAACCGCAGGAATTTTTTGAAGACCGTACCGCTCGGTGCTCTTGCTACAGCCGTACCGTTCGCGCTTGGCGCCCGCCGCGCAGAAGCGTTACTGCACTCGCCGATATTGAAGGCATTCACGAATCCTTCTGAAGAAAATGACCGGGTACTTGTCGTTCTTTTTCTCGAAGGCGGCAATGATGGACTTAATACACTGGTACCATTCGAAGACCCGCTCTACGATTATTACCGGACGCATCTCGGTTTCACGACAGCAGCGGAAAAAGCACAACTTACCTTCAAAGTACGCGATGATCTTGCCTTCAATCCGGCGATGAATGCAATCGAACCACTTTGGCAGGAAGGGAAGATGGGTATTATCCAGAATATCGGAATCGAGAATCCCGATCTTTCGCATTTTCGCGGACTGGAGATCTGGAATTCTGCCAGCGATAACGATCTGCTTATTCCGACGGGCTGGGCAGGCCGGTTACTCGAAACCATGCAGCCCGATTATCCAAATACACTGCCGCTCGATCCGCTGGCGATCAACATGGGTACGCTCGGCAGCCAGATCTTTCGTGGCTCGAGTTCGATGATGGATGTGCAAGTACCCGATCCGCTCACGTTTGCTGCAGCATCGATCGCGGGCGACGATCCGCTGCCTGGTACCGAAGGCGGCCGTGAACTCGGCTTTGTACGCGAGCTGGTAACCATTTCTAATGTCTATGCCGAACGGTTCAATACGCTCTTTCCGAAGTATACCGTTAGTAAAGTGCAATATCCCGATTACGATTTTGCAAAAGATCTTCAGCATGTAGCGTGGTGTATAGCCGCAGGGATGAAAACAAAGATCTATTTTGTAAGTATGCTCGGGTTCGATACGCATTTTACACAGTTCTCGAAAGACCCCACACAGACTGTCGGGCACGGGTATCTCTTAAAAAAATTTGCCGATTCTGTGTATGCGTTTCAGCGCGATCTCGAAGCGCTCGGTATTGCCGATAAGGTATTAACCATGACGTATTCGGAATTCGGCCGCCGCATCAGCGAGAATGGCGATTGGGCCAGCGGTACCGATCATGGGACAACGGCTCCACATTTTATTTTTGGCACGGGAGTGAATGGGAATGTCTATGGACATCATCCCGATCTTGCCCATCTCGATAAAAATGGCGATGCCTATAATGAATTCGAATTCCGCCAATACTATTCGGCGATCCTCGGCGATTGGTTTGGGCTTGATGAAACACTGCGGACTTCGATCCTCAGTCCCGGAAGAAATCATGCTCCCTGGGATATTACTTTTCCGGTCAATGGTGGCACGACTCGGGAGCATTTGATCAAGCAGGCTACTGCGTATTCGACATCGAGATCGGTATCGAAAGGCTTAGCCTGTATTGCACAGCCGAACCCTGCCGATAAACAAGTAACGGTCTCATTCCTACCTATTCGTGAAGGTGATGTTACTGCCGAGCTTTTCGATGCCCAAGGCCGGTCGATCGAACGCATTATCAGGTTTGTCGGAGCAGAAGCATCGCAGATAAGTTTTCAAACAGCACAATTACCGGCCGGTTCGTATTATATCCATCTGATCTCTTCTTCTGTTGCTGAAACATTGAAGATCGTGGTGCAGCATTAAGGATTGTAGCAGAGACTTTTCTCCGGTACTCTGCGTTGAGAGGCCGCGATGAAACGATTGCTTCATGCTGATATTCAGGCGACCCGCCTTAGCGAAAGCGATGCCGCGCATTCGGCGAACCGCTTTCCGGTAATTGCCATACTCGATAATATTCGCAGTATGTATAATGTCGGCTCGATCTTTCGTACCTCCGATGCTGCGCGAATCGAAGCGCTTTTTACGACCGGCTATACGCCGCATCCTCCGAGAAAAGAAATTGAAAAGACGGCGCTCGATGCAACGCGAACCGTCCCGCATCGCCATTTTAAAACTCCTGTGGAAGCCATCGAAGCAGCGATAGCGCTCGGCTTCAAGCCTGCCGCGCTTGAACTTACTTCTCATAGCCGTTCGATCTACGATCTTAACAAGCAGGATTTCCCGCTGGCCCTCGTGATCGGTAATGAGATCACCGGCGTAAGCGATGAAGCCCTTGCTCGTTGCGAATTCTCCATTGCACTGCCAATGCTCGGTGCAAAGCATTCGCTTAATGTCGCCGTTGCGTACGGTGCGGCAATCTATCAGTGCCTTAGCATCTATAAAAACGATCTGCAGCACTTTCGTCCGTAAGGCAGGCTGCAGTTGCATCGTCATTATACTATGAGAAGATTCAACGTCATAGTATTTTTCGTCGCGCTTGTGGTGATTGCCGGGATCTTTCTTTTAGCCCTGTCACAGGTGGCCTCTGCCGATGGCGGTATGACCTCATACGTCAGACCCTCACTGTTCTATGATAGTATTCTTTCCGTAGGATTAACTCCGATAACATTTATAGTTGCCTTATTGGGAATTGGTGATGATAAAACGACGCCGATGCTCGCCCTCATTATTGCGGTAATAGTATATGCTGTTCTCGCCGAACGTATCGTTGCCCTGATTCGACGCAAGATGCGCGCATAGTTCTTTCGAGGCTGTCTATATTGGTAAGCAACCCACATCCCTGCTTTCTCGTTAGAGAAAGCCAGTGGAAACCATTGCCCGGACTTCGACGATCAAGCTGCCGCGCTCGGCCAATATCAAGATCGCCCTCTTGATCATTTCGGTATTGATCGTTATTGGTACGCTTATCTATAATAATCAACTCGTTCAGCAGCTCAAAGTTCGCGAGCAGCGCGTTGCCCAACTCCTTGCTTCGGCATTATCGTACTTCCGTAATACCGACGATTTCGATGCAACGTTGTACCAGGATGTTGTCGATTATGTCCGCAATTCCGGTGTGCCGATGATCATTACCGATGGCGACGATCAACCGACCTTCCAGCTTAATACCTACCGCCAGTTCAATATCAATATTCCGTTCGATTCGACGTTGCCGAAGGACCAGCAGCGCGAATTCCTCAAAAGCGAAATGCATCGGATGGATAAGACCTATAAGCCGCAGCGTATTACTTTCCGCGATCCGGCTACTGGCAAAATAACCGTTACCAATTATATCCATTATGGCGATAGCGATATGCTCGATGATATCGCGCGCCTGCCACTAATACAGTTGCTGCTGGCAACGGTTGTTATTATTATCGGCTATTTGAGTTTTGCGTACTTAAAACGTAGTGAGCAATCGAATATCTGGGTTGGGATGTCGCGCGAGACCGCTCACCAACTCGGTACACCGCTTTCGAGCTTGCTCGGATGGTCCGAGATGCTCAGGCTCTCCGCCTCCGAGCCGGAGGAAGTAACGAAGATCGCCGATGAGATCACCAAAGATATCGAACGGCTCAATCGTGTTACGACGCGTTTCTCGAAGATCGGTTCGAAGCCAGATATCAAGGAGCAGAATGTCGTGGCCGTCGTTTCCGGTGTTATGGGCTATCTCGAAGGCCGCCTGCCAAGGCTTGGCACGGCGATCGAATTCTCACTGGATGTTTCGCAAGATGAGATCATGCTGCCGCTGAATCGCGAACTCTTCGAGTGGGTATTGGAAAACCTCATCAAGAATGCGACCGAAGCGATCGAGGCGCAGAAGGGGAGTATCGCGATTAAGATTGAAAGCGGTAAGCATCATGCGGTAACGATCGATGTGATCGATAGCGGCAAAGGAATGGATGCCCGCCGCAAGCGCGAAGTATTTCGTCCGGGATATAGTACTAAAGCACGCGGATGGGGATTAGGCCTCACGCTCGCCAAGCGAATTGTCGAAGAATATCATCACGGAAAACTCTACGTCAAAGATTCCGCCCCGGGCAAGGGCACGACATTCCGATTAAAATTTGGCGATAAAGGATAAGAGCAGTTACTGCTTTTTCTGCTCCTGCTGCGGCGTTATTATTGGTTGTTTCGGCTGCGGTTGCGGCGGGCCCGGAGGTTGATTGTTGTTATCGTTTGCGCCGGGTAGTATCGGAGTTGCCGATGGGATCGTCGGGGTAGCGGTAGAATCATGCTTTGTCGAATCGCTTATAGGTACAGCGCCATTCCAGTTTGTATTGAAGTACAACATTTTGGGTTTAAGCGCTTCGTAAGAATACTTCATAAAACGTCCCCAGATCGGGGCAGCAGCACGGCCGCCCTGGCCATCGGCGCCGGTGAAGGTCACTCGTTTATCGTCGAAGCCAACCCAGGCACAGGCGGTATAGAGCGGCGTGTAACCGCAGAACCAGGCATCGGCATAATTCTGGGTCGTTCCGGTTTTACCTGCCGCCGGATATCCAAAAAATCTTCTCACACCACTATTTGCAGTGCCCCCATCGACAACCGACTTCAGACAGACGGTCATCATTTGGGCGATCTTCGGCTCGAAAACAAAATCGAATTCGGGCTTGGAGCGATAGATCACCTTTCCGTTACGATCTTCTATTCGAAGTATTGCGTATGGCGTAGCTCGTACTCCGTCATTGGCAAAGGTGGAATAAGCACTGGCAAGCTCCAACGGCATCACTTCTGCTGCACCAAGGGCGATCGAAGGCACAGCCGGAATATTCGATTTTATTCCGAGACGTTTTGCCATTTTAACGACATCGGCAATAGTAGTTAATTCCGTTATCGCATGAACAGCGCAAAGATTACTCGACCATTGCAAGGCCGAGCGGACCGACATCTGGCCACCGACAGCTTCACCGGCAAAATTGCTCGGCCTCCACACCTTATCGCCATCCGGCATTTCAATCGGTTCATTCGACACTACTGATTCGGGCGTTGCTCCTTTCTCAAAAGCACTCGCATAGACAATGGGCTTAAAGGATGAGCCAGGCTGGCGAATGATCTGCGTTACATGATTAAGTCCGTAACGGTGTTCGCGGTAATTCGAACTGCCGACCATTGCAAGGATCTGCCCGGTCTTTTGATCGAGGCAGACAAAGCTTGCCTGTAAGCGAAGGGCCGCCTGCTTTACACTATCGATAAATTTTGTATCGCCGCGAAGTTTTTTCTCATGAGCGATGCGCTCTTTAGCATCTTCGATATTTTTGACTTCGGTCGCATTGCGAGCAGCCGAAGCAACGAGCGAATCCTGCAGCTCTTTATGGTTCTTCCAATTCCAGCGCTTATCGACAACATTCTTCTGGTATTCGGCAATATGCTCATCGACGGCACGATTGGCGGCGCGCTGCATCTGGGCATTAAGCGTTGTATAGACGACAAGCCCATCGCGGTAAAAATCATACTTGCCTGCGAGCTCTGGCATCTTCTGTAATTGCTGGCGGATCATCTCTACGAAGTGAGGCGCTACACCCTGATAGACTTTCGAAGGGACAGTCTTGATGGGCTCCTGTTTGTACTTTTCCGCTTTCTTAGCATCGAGCAAACCGGCATCGACCATGTTATCGAGTACGGTATTGCGACGGGCTATTGCACGGTCGTAATTATCTTCCGGATCGTAATTTTCCGGTCCTTTTAGGATTCCAATTAGGAAAGCGCACTGCGCCGGAGTAAGTTTGGAAACATCCTTACCGAAATAGACCTGGCTGGCAACCGCAATACCATAAGCGCCGCGGCCCATGTAGCAGACATTGAGATACATTTCGAGTATCTCGTTCTTGGTATGAGTGCGCTCGATCTGAATAGCGCTTACGGCTTCGCGAAGTTTACGAAGCACACTTTTTTCCTGCGAGAGATAGAGGTTACGCGCAAGCTGCTGGGTGATCGTACTTGCGCCCTGCTTTGGGCTAAGGGTAACAACGTCCGTCCATAGCGATTTGAACGTACGCCAGACATTCATGCCCCAGTGCTTATAAAAATCGCGGTCTTCGGTGGCAATCAGAGCATCGGTAAGAGATTTTGGTACTTCACGAAGCTTAACCGTTGTGCGATTTTTAATATAGAACTGATCGAGGGGTTCTCCATCGGCGCTGATGATACGCGTTGCAAGTTCGGGATGCGGATTCTCAAGCTGATCGAGCGTCGGGACGCCCTTCATAACCTGAAAAATAAGGATAGGCAGGAAGACACCGAAAATAAGAATGAGCACCAATAGCAGCTTATGCCGGCGGACATAAGCCGTGAACTTCTCCCAGGGGGTTTTGCCGTATTTCAGGTACGGTGAGTCGTGGTGCTCGGTCGGCTCTTCCGGCATTTGGCCGGGTTCGAAATGAAAGTCGTCTTGCTGCACAGTTACAAACTTACAACGTCAGGATGGCATCGGAGTTTCAGGAGCCGTTTCGATACGAAATCCCTCTTCGTCGAATACCCCATAAGTATATGATTTTAGCCAATCACCGAGATTGATATAGGTCCCATTTCCGATAGGGGTGACCTCGGCTTTATGACGGTGACCCATAATGACATAATCGAACCCTTCGGCCAGTTTTTTCTCGGCAAAGAGCTTAAGACCGTCCTGTTTTTGCAGAGCATCGCGGTTATCGGTATAAGCCCGCGAGCCACCGCTCATTCGCTCGGCAACCAGAATACCGACATCGGGATGAAGCCAGGAATACCCCCAAAGCAAAAACTTATTGCGGAGAATCGAACGCAGGATCAGATACCCGGTATCGTTGAGCGCTTTACCATCGCCATGAGCAATATAAAATTTCTTGCCATTGAGGGTACGCTCGATGTCGCCGGAATGAACCGGAATATGAAGCTCATGCTCGAAATAATTGCGATGGCCGAAATCGTGATTGCCCATAAGGTAATCGACCGGAATAAGTTCGGCGATCTCGGCAAGCAGCGCCAATGTACGTACATGGCGGCGGGGGATCACCTGGCGGTACTCGAACCAGGAATCGAAAAGATCGCCCACGATAAAGAGCGAATCGGCCTTGCCTTCGTATGCTTCGGCGGCGATCTTGCGTAGGACGCCAAGCAGGCGCGCTTCGCGCCGGCGATCGGCCTCGCGGTCGGTGCCAAAGCCAAGGTGGCAATCGCTGATGAAATAGTGTCGTGACATTCGGGTACTAAAATACCGTCTTATGAAACAACTTTTGCAAAGGTAATGTCATTACTATTGTATGTCTGTAGTGATCCGAACAGCTCAGCTTAGCGATGCCGAAGCCATGGGCCGCATTAACGTCGATTCCTGGCGGGCGACGTACGCCGGTCTTATCGATCAGGCCGTGCTCGATGCCATGACCTATGAGGCATATGCCGGGAAGTGGAAGCGGCACCTCGAACGCCTCGATCCGAATCGATTTATGTTCGTAGCTGAAACAGACGGCGCTGTCATTGGTTATTCTACTGGAGGAGCCAATCGCGATGCCGCCCTCGGTTTCGATGCCGAGCTCTATGCACTGTATCTTCGAAGCGAATTTCATGGTACCGGCATCGGAAAAGCATTATTTATTTCGGGATTGCGCTTTCTCCTTGAGCGAGGGTTTCATTCGATTTCGCTCTATGTACTGGCCGCTAATACGATCGGCCGTCGGTTCTACGATCGGTACGACCCCGATGTGCAGCTCAAGGCAACGACCTCGATCGAGGGGAACGAGTATTGCGATATGTGCTACGGCTGGCATTCGATAGAATCGATGCTTGGGAAATAGCATTGGAATCTGGGTAACCGATCTTTTGAAACGATCCATCAACTACTATAGTATCTTTGAGTATATGAATGACCGCAAACTACCAGCTCTTCTTGCCCTTTTACTTTTAGCAGGTCTGGGGCTTTCCTCCTGTACCGCTCCGTGCGATTATCCGTCCCAGCGCTTTGCAAAGATCAGGCTCGTCAATGCCATGCCGGATGTCGATAAAGTATCCTTTTGGATCAACGGGAAATTGATGTATGCGGATTTTCCGTACGATCCTCCTCAGAGTTTTCCGTTCGGTTATTTTACTAAATATGCCGATGGCACACCGCTCGCTACCGGGAAAGAACAGATCATGGTTACCCGGGACGCTGCCGGCCGAGATACACTCATGGTCGATTCGGCTACCTTCATGCTGCATCGGGCAACAATAGTCGCTATCGGAAGAGGGAATGCACTGCCTGCGGAAAAAAATACTAAAAAAATAGTAACATTGGACGATGAGCTGCGCCCGTATGATGCGAATTCTACCTATATACGATTTATCCAAGCCATTCCGGATCTCGATAAGCTCGATGTGTATTGGAAAGGTAAGTCCGTGCCAGATGCAACCATCCAGTATGGAGTTGTAAATTCGTACAGCCAGCTCGATGAAGTAACCGGACTAAAGATCACGGAAGCGGGTGATTCCAATAATGTCATTTCTTTCATCCCCTATAATTTCGTATCGGTCGGAGGATTTCTCATGACCACTATTATCCGGGGACGAACGAATCCGATCGATCATGAGCATACCGGTTCGATCTTCGCGCTGAGCGATATTGAGCTCGGGAATTCGCTGATCAATTTTGAAACGTTCGGGGTGCGGGTAGTAAATTGTATGCGCGATCCGCAGACCAATATCAGTATGTTTATTCGCGAACGTGATGGTAAAGATATTCGTAATAATTTTCCCGATCAGCAGAATACCGTGATAAATATTCCGCACGATTCGGTATCGAAGTATCTTGCTCTAAGCCCGATCGTCAATACGAATTCAAAATATTTTTTTAGTACCAATCCCAGCACCGATGTTCCCTCCGCTATTCTGGATTCAGTACAGCAAGCGGCAGCGATCGACGATCGGTACACGTTTATAGCATTCGATCCTTCGACGCTTGCTAACCCCACGAATAAAATCGATCATGTGGTATTGAAAGATACTGTAAGTCTTCCCTCGAATCCTGCATTAAATAGAGTGCGAATTGTAATGCTCAATGCCGATCACAATGGAGTATCGGTAACCTTCGGCGGAAAGACATTTACGATGAACGTCAAAGATGTTGCGTATATTGATATAGCTACGGGGACGCAACAGCTCCAGCTGGATGCTTCTACCCAATCGGTAATGGTGGGCCAGGGCAGGCCAATGACAATTTACTTACTTCCTGCCCAGCAAGGCGAACCCTTTCCGATAAAAGCGGTTATGGAATAAGGAGCGTTTGAATTTTTAAAAAAGCGTTCTTTAAAACGTCAGCGAAAAAATTGAGTATTTTCGTTGTCCGGGACTTACCGAGTGTGATACGATAAGTCCTTTGTGTTGTGTACGACCGAAGCGGTTCATCAGCGCACCGGGCGCTACCCAACAAATGGGTTTCATCATACATCATCTTTAAAACAAGACGGAAAAGACTATGAACTTTTCATCCTCACGACGCCCCCTAGTGATTGGGGCAGTAACTGTTCTGGCAGTGATCGCCCTCGTCGCGTTCTTCGAACCCAGTGAGGCGTTCAAGATGCTCAAGGCCAAGCTGAAGCATACGGTGCTTTCGATCGCGAGTCCCGCCTCTTCGAACAGTCCCAAGGCTTTTAGCAAACCTGTTCCCCCTGTCCCTCAGCCGATTCCGGATACCAATACCAATCAATTCCGTCATTTGATCGTCAAGAACCTCGGCGCAGAGATCAATTCCAGCGATTTTGACTTCGGCCCGACCATCACCGCCGATGGCCGCACGATGTACTTCGTTTCCCGCCGTTCCGGTGGTAAAGGCCATGATGATTTCTATATTACAACCAATCCCAGCGCCGACGATACGACGTGGGTTTCGCCTAATAATGCCGCCGCTATTAATAGCGAGCAGGGCGATGGCGCTGCTTCGATCGCTGCCGACGGCCAGACGATCTATTTTGCGACCAATCGTGGTACGGCTACTTCCAGTAACAATGATATTAATATCTGGGTAGCTACGCTCGAAGGCCATGAATGGAAGAATATGCATGAAGTCGGTGCTCCGATCAATACGACCGATTTCGAATCGCAGCCGGCTATCAGCCCCGATGGCAAAAAATTGTTCTTTGTTTCTAACCGTCCGGGTAAGATGGGTAAGGAAGATAAGCGCAACGTCGATATCTTCGTTTCTCATTTGCTCTCCGATGGCCGCTGGAGCGAGCCGGTAAATCTTGGCTCGAAGATCAATACTTCCGGGTACGACGGTTCGCCGTTCTTAGCTGCCGATGGCCAGACGCTCTATTTCTGCTCGAACGGCCATGGCGGGCTGGGTAAGCGCGATATTTTCATGTCCGAATTCAAAGGCCCGACCGATAGCGATTGGACCGATCCCATCGCCTTACCGGCTCCGATCAATAGCGATGCCGATGAAATGTTCTTAACGATCCCTGCCTCGGGAAATGTACTCTTCTTCTCTTCGGATCGCAGCGGCGGTTATGGCGGGCTTGATATCTATGAAGCCTTCAATCCACCGAAACCGAAGCCGACTCTCGTGTTAAAGGGTACTTGTTATGATGTTAATACCAATGAAAAACTGGCCGCTCATGTCGTGATCGTCGATGAGCAAACGGGCGATACGGTCTATAATAAAGAAGCCAATTCGGAAACCGGCGAGTACCTCTGTGTGCTTTCGGTCAATAAGAATGGCTATACCGGTGGTTCATATATGGTAAGCGCCACCGAGGCTAATCACTTCCCCTATCCGCCGACCAGAGTTTCAATTCCGTTACGTAATGATAGTAACCGCGTCGTTATTCACGATATCCCGATGAATAACGAAGTGCCGCCGATCGTTAAGTGGGTCACCGACCAGCCGCAGCTCATGACAGAGTTGCCAGGCAAATTCCCGAACTTCAAGGGCGTAATTATCCGTGAAAAGCAGATCATCGAATTGTATGCATTGCTTCCGATGGTCTTCTTTGATGAAGGCAGCAGCAACTTCGCATCGCGCTACGTACTCTTCACCAGCCCGGATCAGACCAATGGTTTTACCGAAGATACGATCACTGGTACGCTCAATGGTTATTATAACTATTTGAACTGTCTCGGTTATCGTCTACGTAAGAACCCAAATGCTAAGATCGGTATCGTCGGTTGTAATTCACAAGCTACCGAAGCTGAAAAATCGAAAGATCTCTCCGCTAAGCGCGCTCAAATCGTTAGAGATTATCTTGTAAATATCTGGCAAATCGATCCGGCACGCCTGACGGTAACGGCTCAGAACCTGCCTGATAACTCGACGCTTTCAACGACTCCGGAAGGTATCGAAGAAAACCGTCGTGTCGAGATCAAATCCGAAGATTGGGAAATTATTAAGCCGATCCGTCGCGAGCAGCTTCGTAAATACCCCGATCAGAGCACGGCTAAATTCTCGCTCGATAATGGTATTAAGGATGATCGTGTAAAGAGCCGCGAACTCATTATTACTCATAATGGCGCTGAGTGGGCCCGTATTAAAGATCTTGGCGCGGTAAGTGCGAAACTCTCTCCGGAATGGAATTGGCGCTCCGATGCTAATAATAAATTGCCGGATGATGAAACGGATTTCGGCGTCCAGATGATCGTAACCGATGTTGCCGGTAAAGATCACCAGTCAAAGATCGATCTTACCGGTGTGCGTCAATTCTCTGAAAGGGATCGTACGATGACGAAACTTGTGGATAAGACCCGTGAAACGTATAATCTTATCCTCTTCCAGTATAATAGCTCAAATATGGGCAAATGGAATTCGAAGATTCTTGATGAATACGTATTCGAACGTATCAAGAACAGTTCGGATGTTATGGTTAACGGTTACACCGATATCCTCGGTACGCCGGACTACAACTTAAAGCTCTCAACCAATCGTGCTCAGGCAACCTTAAAAGTGATCAAAGACAAGGTACATAGCAACGTTCATACGCTCGATGCCAAAGGATATGGTAAGAGCGGTCCGGAAGGTACCTCGCTCTATCCGAACGAGATCCCTGAAGGCCGTTACTATAACCGTACTGTACAGGTTGTAATCGAAACGCCAATCCAGTAATACAGTAAGAATGTCGGTGCGGCCATGGCTTTGTGCTATGGCCGCAACCATACCCCGAAGGAACCTTCATCTTCACGCGAGCTTTGAAGAATATGAGTGAAGTGTCTATGGTAGTAAACATGTCCGAAACCGTAACTACAGGTTGCGGCGGGTGTTTTATACCTGGAGCGCAGTTTAGCTCTGAAAGGACGGATGGTATGGTACTTCGTATTCTTAATGCAATCGTTGGTGGTGTCGTTGCCTTATTGATTATAGCCGGAATAACTGCTGGTGTTTTTGCCCAGCCGGCAAGCCGTATCGATATTCTTCATACAGTCGATTCGGCACAGCAGGATGCTCCCCCTTTTGGACGCGATTTTTGGTTTTGTATCCCGCAAAATTTCGATCGCACCCAGCCCGGAGCTGCCTATTATTTCTATATTTACATTTCCTCTACCCGTAATACCGTCGTCCATATTCAGGCTGGTAATGCCCCTGAATTCACAAAGACCGTGACGGCCTATCAGACGACGACCATTGCCTCCGAATCGGGCGGCAAGCAGGATTTTCCACAGGGCCTGCAATTGGACGAGGAAAGTGACAATGTTCATAACGATAAGACGATCCACGTCTGGTCGAATGATGCCGATCTTTCCGTTTATTTTATGTCCCGGGCTCCGTTTACCAGCGATGGTATGTATTGTATCCCGACGGTCGGCTGGGGAACGGAATATGTTGTTGCTTCCTATAATGCATTCGATCGATATGGATTAAATATCATCGATCTTCCTTCCGAATTTTGTATCGTTGCCAATCAGGATAATACTCATTTAAGTATTACTCCTTCGTATGATATTCGGGCGGCAGGTAATGCTCTGAAAGTCGTACATTCAAAAGGACAGCTGTTTACCCTGACCTTGAATAAAGGTGAGTGCATCCAGTATCAATCGGCTGGTAACCCGCAGTTTGGCGAAGATCTTACAGGGACCGTTATTATTTCAGATAAATCGGTGGGAGTGATCGGTGCTTCGGTCTGTCCGAATATTAAGGACGACGATAATACCTGCGACCACGTTATTGAAATGATGCCGCCGGTACGTACCTGGTCCGATAAATATTTTACAGCACCTTTTACCGGCAGACAATACGGTGGCGATGCATATTTGGTGATCGGTACTGTTCCGGGACAAAAGATCTTTAGAAATGGAAATCAGGCTGCTGTATTAGGACCCAAATACGATTTCGCTTTTATTAATGATGATGGTGGAAAATCACCTCACGCTCTTTGGACAAGTGATTCAGGAGCGTTCCTTTTAGTGCAGTACGTGCCGAGCGCTTCTTTTGGTGCACCGGGTACTTCCCGAAACATCGGTGATCCGGATATGGTGGTGGTCAATCCGGCAGTGCAGTTCGGCAAGAAGATCTTATTTCAAATTCCGGTTACCCCCACTGGACGAAGTGCTTTCCAGAATTTCCTGAATATTATTCTCCCGGCAAGCCATGAGGCAAAAACTACTATCGATGGCAAACCGCTTTCCGCACCCGGCGCTTCTCTGAGTTTTGGTGTAGGCGGCACCGGCGGCGGTCCGGGAAGATCGCCTATTCCGGGTACCCAATGGGAAGCCATTTTACTTGGTTCAAAAAATACCGGAGCCGAAGGCAGCCATCTTATTGCTTCTGATACGACAGTTGGTTTATATCTTTATGGCCGCGGCTCAGATGATGGCTATGCCTGGGCTGGTGCTCTTGGTATTAAATCGCCAGGCAGCCCCGATACATTATGTCCTGCTATCCTTCCAGGTGGAAGCTGCTTCTGCGCCCGGGTAAAATTGTACGATAAGCGCAAGCCGCTTGATACTAAGCTTAATTCGTATGGCGTCGATAGTCTCTATAATATGTACTTCACGCCGGACCCACTTTTTGTGCCCGGTATCGGGCTCGATAGCTCCTATTATGATATTTGTGTAATTGATAGCTCTGTTGAAGCGTATATCTCGGTTTCGTCCTATGATATTGCGGGTAACAGGACAACGGTTATCAGCACGTATGCTCCCGGCCTCGCGTCTATCAAGCCCGACCCCCTAAATTTTACTGGAGGTGTGATCGGCCAGCCGGTTTACCGCTATGATACAATTTATAATACCGGCCAGACTCCCTATAATTTTATTGGTGCTAATGTAAAGTTAAAAGATGGCACTGTGGGCTTCACCATCGATAGTTTGGGGAGCGATGGCACAATACCAGGCGGGGGTTTTAGAATTATCAAATTAAAGTTTATAGCTATTGTCGGTAGTACGGTCCGTGATACTTTATTATTAAATGATGATTGTACCAATAATTCGGCAAATCTTATTGGTAATGGCGGCGCTGCCGACTTTGTCGTGACCAATTATCCTTTCGATTGTACGTTACCAAACGATACGGCTTCTTCCATTAATTATACTATTGTCAATACTTCTCCGATTGATCTGAATATCGATTCGATCTGGGTAGACGATAATATTCATTATGGGTACAATCCTGCTACGCCGGGAAACCAATTACCGGTACCCGTGCCCAATAGCAATGTGCTGGGTGGTAAGCACGTCATAACGTTTACCTTTACTCCGGCGGGTACTGTGGGCCCGGTCGCTCCCACTACCGCACATTTCCTTTCCAAGCAGCCCGGTGTACCGCAGCATACGGCCCAGCTCAGTGGTAAGGGATGTGCACCGCTCGTCCTTTCGCATGACACGACGTTTACAACCGATTGCGATAATACCCTTACTTTTAGATTGTTCTTCCAGAATTTCGGCAATTTGAAAGACAGCCTCGTGAAGCTGGTCGCTTCCGATACCAATAATTTCAAGAATATCTATATCGATAGTGGTGCCGGATTGCCGTATGTATTACCATCGGCTTTTGAGATCGGTGCATCGCTTAATGTGAATGCAACCTTTACTCCAACGGCTGGAGCTAAGCTCTCCGGTTGTTTCCCGCTTACCGTTGCTTTATTGCGCTCAAACGGCGATACGGCGGCAAAAGCTACCTGCACGGTCTGCACGAAGTTTTATGAGATGTCCTTGAGCGCTCAGCATGAAGCTCCGGATTTTGGTGCAATGCCCTTCGGTAATCCCAAAGTACAGGATTATATCGAATTCTGTAATACCGGCCCGGATGCGGTTACGATATCGCGTGTCGATACCTTGCCATCTAAAGATTCTGCGGCATTCAGGTTAACGGGCGTCTATAAAGTAGATCTTGGGGCTCCGGTATCGTTACCAATCACTGTGCCGGCAGGGAGCTGTGTTCAGTTTTATGTGGAATTCGATCCTTCCTTTGCGTTGGATGCCGGTCAATTCGGCAAATTTGGAATCGAATTTAATGGCTGTAATGCTAAATTCCTGACCGATTCAATTACGGCAGAAACCACCAGTGGTGCTCCGGCTATCCAGGGCTTTAATGATTCTACGATCCTTTCCTGTGTCTCTTTAAATGATTCGGTTATTGTTCGCAATACCAATCCCTCTGGTAAGACGATCGTTAGTGTTGGTTTTTCTGGTACAAATGCCGGTAATTTTACTACTCCATTTGTCCCTTCGGCAAGTTCAATAATACCGCCAAACCAATCATTCTCAATTCCGATAGTCTTTACGCCGAGTGCGCAGCTTGGCCAGGTATATTATTCCGCCAGTTTCGATGTCACCACTACCGATGGCAGCCGTACCGATGTGCTTCATGCAACAATAAAAGCATCGGCGGGTAACTTCAATATCGATGTTAACTCTACTGTTAAGAATCCGGTGGTGCATCCGGGAGATATTCTTCCAATGCCGGTAACGCTCAATCTTGCGAAGAATGGCTTAAAAGAAAATCTTGATACGCTTCATATTCAGAAGATTATCCTGACTTATACTTATCCGCCGGATCTGCTCGATCTTTCCGGTACTTCTCTCGGGAATTCGGTAACGACAACTCTGCCCGGCTGGTCGCTTGATGGTGCTGCTTCGGTAGCTCCGACGCCGGCTTCGCCGGAATTGAAGTTGGTATTTACCGGTAATCGTCCGTTAACCGATGCCGATAAGAATCTCGGTATTATGAACTTCCTGGTTACTCTGCCAAAGACGGGGCATGGAAGTGCTATCGCGCTAACGAGCAGTACCTTTGTGGATATTAACGGCGATACGGTACAAAGTTGTGTGGCTTATGGCCATCGTGATACTTCCTTTACACTGGTTTATCAGTGCGGCGATACCTCGATCAACTCCTTCATGAACGGAGGCCCGGTTGGGCGGATCATCTCTACTTCGCCGAATCCGGTACATGGAACCGATGGGTCGGTGAAGTTGCGCTATAGCTTGCGTAAAGAATCGAAAGTGACGCTTTCGATCATCGATGCACTCGGTAACGAAGTATCGCGAATCCTGAATTCGGTGGAACACCCGAGCGGGACTTTTGAAGTGTATTTCGATCCGCGGACGTTGCCGAGTGGCAGCTATGTGTATCGATACTTATTCGACGATCATTCGGTTCAAAGCGGCCGCTTGGTTATCGAACGCTAACTACTTGTTGCATCAGTCGAATAGGAAGACACCCCGTTTTAAGGGGGTGGGGAAGTTCAATGATGTATATTTGAACTCCGATTGAGTAACCTGGCGAACGATGCAAAGGAAGACTTGTAATACATCATCTGGAAAACTATTGTGAGAATCGTGAAAACGGAGACTATAGGAGCCCCTATGAAGAATCGCATTCTTTCCCTGCTGGCCATCGGAATGTTGGTACTTGCTACTGGTTCTGTCTTTGCACAAACGCAAATGGCGGGTGGCAAAGGCGGTGACGTTATCGATCCTGGTGTAAGCGGCGGATGGCTTATCGGTCCGGTTGGGGGGCTAAATCTGGTAACCTATAAAACTGATCCCTTTCCAACTATCGCTTCCGAGCCTTCCTGCTTTTTGGCCCAGAATGGTTCGGATATTGCGCCATTTTTCGGTATCTCGGCGGCGCTTCCGCTGAATGCCGATGAGATGCAGCAATTTATTATTATCGAAGTACTCTTCGATTCCAAGTCGAGTAAGTTTTCGAGTGTCGCTCCTTCGGGGGTTGTCCCGACAAAACTCGACGGGGTCATCGGGCAGGGCTCGGTAGAAACTTCGGTAACCGGTACACTCAATTATCTGATGTTCAATGCGGGTTTTAAATATAATTTTACCCCGGCCCCTGTTCCGGTAGGTCCCGGCGTCCAGGCCTGTATCAGTGCCGCATTACCCATGACGGCTAAGCTCGATAAGACGGTTACAGTAACTTCGGGCATTCCGGCAGTCGGCTCTGCTACTGTTACGAATTCAACAACGGTAAGTCCTGCCAGTTTTCGTCTTGGCCTGCGTGCTCAGTTCACCTACGATATTCCGATCACGGAAATGTGGGTTGCCACGCCGTTCGCCGGATATGATCTTCCGTTCACGAAGGTCGATAATACCTCCCGCAACTGGTCGGCCTCAAGCGCCTATGGCGGTATAGCTTTCCGCGCTCTGCTTGGCCGCTAATATTTGCGACACTTCTTTTTTTCAACCCTCGTTGTACACCAACGAGGGTTTTTTATTTTCCCTGCATAATACACTCGAATGGTAATGAGTATGTCGAATCCGTGGAAATCAGTCGCTGTCTTTGGGCAAAGTTTATGGTACGATAATATCAGCCGCTCGTTATTGGCATCCGGACGTTTGGCGGCAATGATCGATGAGTACGGAGTAAAAGGAGTTACTTCCAACCCGGCTATTTTTGAAAAAGCTATCGCCGGCGGAAAAGAGTATGATGAGGATATTCGTTCGCTCATCGAAGATGGCGCTACCACCCACCAGATCTACGATAAGCTTACAACCGACGATGTGCGTACTGCCGCCGATATTTTGCGGCCGGTATATGAATCGAGCGGTGGGGAAGATGGCTACATAAGTATTGAAGTCGATCCGACACTCGCGCACAATACCGAACAGACGATCTCTGAAGCGCGCCGCTTATGGTCGGTGGTCGATCGTCCGAATATCATGATCAAGATACCGGGCACTCCGGGTGGATTGGCTGCTATTACCCAGGCGATCTTCGAAGGTATTAACGTGAATGTTACGCTGCTTTTCGGCATTGAAAATTATGCCGAAGTTGCCCATGCTTATATCAACGGGTTAAAGCAGAGGCTGGCAGCCGGGCAATCGGTTGCTGCTATTCGTTCGGTAGCAAGTTTTTTTCTTTCGCGTGTCGATACTTCAGTCGATGCCTTACTTGCTTCCAAAGATGAGGCAGCACAGCGGCTTGCCGGGAAAGCGGCGAATGCAAATGCCAAGCTTGCCTATGAGCGGTATTTCAAAATCTTTTATGGCTCTGAATTTGATGATCTTCGTAAAGCCGGAGCGAACGTCCAGCGTTGTTTGTGGGCCTCGGTCAGTACAAAGAACCCCGCCTATTCCGATACGATGTATATAGAGCCGCTAATCGGCAAAGAGACCGTAACGACCGTGCCGGATGAGACCATTACCGCGTTTGCCGATCATGGTGTTGCTGCCGATACCCTGACGCAGGGACTCGAAGAAGCTCATGCCCTCATCAATTCACTCCGTGCTTTAGGGATCGATACCGAGCGTGTCGCTGACGATCTGCAAAAAGACGGCGTGAAGAAGTTCGAGGAAGCCTTTGAAAAATTATTGGCTAATCTGGAAAAGAAGCGTGCGGCTGTTGCAGAAGTTATAAGCTAAGGCGGTAAATATTCCTTGCCTGTTAATAAGAGCCGGATACTTATTATTTAGTAACGATCATTGCCCGGCGCTCGATTATTCCGTTTGCGGTAAGCGCATACCAGTACATTCCGGCAGGCAGTGAGCCTACCTCGATACTCAACCCATAATATCCCGGTTCTTTATTCTCATCAACGAGCGTTTTAACTACTTTGCCCATCGCATCGAAGAGCTCAATACGAACTGGAAGAAGGCTCCCATCGGCAGACGCCCCTATGCTATACCATACTTGCGTTTGAGTTTGTACCGGGTTTGGATAATTCTGATCGATACTTGTAGCTACTGGGCCAGGACTACTCGATAGATGTACCGGAGAGCAAAGATCGGTTACGATGATCTTGCCTGTCGTTGCTGAAGTAAGAATGGGTTCGATCGGATTTGAAAAATCGATATTATATTGCGGAAGCAGGGTTTGATCTCCCGGTACATCGGTACTGAGGGCTTTGAAGGTAAGTTTTAAAAGCTGACCGGTAGGCCCGAGATGATCGGTACTGGAGAAGATCGAAATATCGACCGCGCCGGTAGATTTAGTTGAATTTAAACTCCAGGCCGAAGATGAGATCAATGCCCCTTTTGAGACCGATATCAATTCGAATTTAGAATTATCGTAGGTAATGCGTTCCGAAAGAGAGCGTACCGGAGTCAGCGAGCTATCGAGCGGAGCGAGCGAGCGCTGAGAGACATCGACGGTTCTGCCTGCAACCACCGTATAATAATCGTCGATCTTCAGCAGTGCCTCGACCGGCTTATGATCGGCGCCTTTGAAAAAGATCGTATCCGAGCGGCCGTCATCATAAAATAGGGCAAAATACCCATCATGGTTTTGCCAACCCGGAAGGTGATTTATCGGATGAAAAATAAAATTATAGACCTGTCCGCTATTCGGCGTGTAGATATACGGACCTTGAGAGCCAACCACGGAATACTCAGTGGGGTTGGAGTTGAGCGTTGAGACAACATTCAGGTTTGCCGTACCAATATTGCGAACAGTATCGAGAAGCTGGCGCGATTGGTTAAGGACGACGAGGCCGAAATCAAGCAGTTTCGAACTGAACTTTGCTATCCCTTGTCCTGAAATACCTTTAGCATAAAAATGATACTTCGAGCCATCGATGGCCGAACAGATAAAATCGGCAAAGTACGTGCCGCCCACTGTAGGGGAAAAAGTAACTGTTACCTTAGCGGAATCCAAGGGATTAACGGCAAAAGATGTGGGAGCGCAGGAAAAAGGCTGTCCGGCAGGAGAAATAGTAACCGAAGAGATTGTTGCCCCGACGAGCCCTTTATTATGGAAAGTTGTCGTTAGTTGTTTGGTATTCGAAAGGGCGACGGTACCGAAATCGAGGGTATCGGGATCGATCGTTATTTCTGCGCCGATGCCGGTACCGATCAGGACGATCACACGGTCGCGATCCGGGGTCCAGGCAGTGTTCGAATGAATGTGAAAAAAAGCTGTGTCCGAGCCGATACGCCAGGGAGTATAGGTGAAAACAAACCCATTGGTCTGATCGGTTGGGATCGTATAAGTTGCCGGGTGTTCGCTTGTTGCCGTAAAGACGTTTGCCGGTGCCGTCGTTATAAGCGATGCTCCTTCGAAATCGTAGGATAAAAGGCCGAGCGCCTGAATGGTATCGAACTTTGTACTCGTATTATTGACAATGATATTATTGAAATAGATAGTATCGTACTGCACATTCAGCGAAGGAGTCTGCTGGGCAACCTCGATATTAATTGCCCCCGAGTTATCGCTATAGTAATTATTCGGAGCATCGGCCTTATCGAAGAAGTGCATCGAAAGGAACGATGAACTGGTCAGGCTGGAAATATCGTAGGTATGGTTCGGATTATAGATCGGAGTCCCGGCAAGGGTAAAGTACCAGTCCTCATTCGCCTTATTATTATATTTTATTTTAACGCCAAGCTGGCCGCCGAGCAGCGGCGAGATCGGGGCGGAAAAGATCGGATCGAGGAAATAGCAGGCATCGGAAATTTTCTGGCCGCTTTGATAGACGAGCGTCCCATCGGCATGGACATGATAGGTCATACCTGCCGGCAGGCTTACCTGGGTAAAATCGACGGTACTACCATCGGCCGGAACCGGCAGCGTCTGCCTCGGAGTGGTTTTTTTCCACTGGGCGACGATGGGGCTGGCGGCAAAAAAAGCCAGAAGCAGGATAATCCCCGGTTTCATAGGATGCTTTACTATAAGAAGTTAGGGGTTACAGGAGCTATAAACAAGTCCTGCGGTAATCCGTTCGTCAGATTGACATTATTTGCCATTGTCTTTTTGTAAACGCTCCTTTGACGTATTTTTGCAGAACTACGATCGTGGAACAACTAACTTCGCCGCTTTATAAGATCAAATTGCCGCTCTTCGAGGGACCCCTCGATTTGCTGCTATTCTTTATTAAACGTGACGAACTGGATATTTATGACATTCCGGTTCATCATATTACGACTGAATTCCTCACCTACCTGAGGATGATGCAGGCGCTCGACCTCGAGGTCGCTGGCGAATTCATCGTTGTAGCGGCAGAATTGTGCCAGATCAAGGCTAAAATGCTCCTGCCGCGCGAAGAGCGCACCGAAGAGGGAGTCGAAGAAGACGATCCGCGTGCCGACCTCGTCCGCCGCCTCATCGAGTACCGCCGCTTCAAGGAAATGAGCGAACAGCTCAACTCCATGAACGAGGAGGCCCGCAAACTCCATTACCGCCAGTATTTCAAGGCGGATGACCGAGAAGCCCACATCGAAGAAGACAGCGAAGATCTCGTAGGTAATATTACGCTGTTTCACCTGCTGGCGGCTTTCCAGAAAGCCATGGTTCGTGCCCCGCTTATTAAGCGCACGCACGATGTAGAGATGATCCCGGTGACGGTCGAGGAGCAATCGGAGTATATCCTGGATATGCTGGCCTTCAAGGGAGAAATGAATTTTTATGAGCTCTTTGCCGGCTTTATCGATGCTGCTTCTATCGAAGAGCTATCGACGCCGGTTCGCCTGCGTGTTGTCGTGACGTTCATGGCATTACTCGAGCTCGTTCGTAGCAGGCTTATTGCCTTCCGGCAAAGTGAAGCCTTTGATGAGATCGTATTGTTCAAACCGTAATAACTGCCCCCTGTTTTTACTCGTACATGCGAAGCGAATTACAAGACCCGAATTACCTTAAGGATATTATCGAAGCGCTGGTCTTTGCCAGCGACGAACCGCTTTCGCCGGGCGATATCCGCTCGCTCATCCTCGATGAGCCGGTAAAGCGGGCGGCTGCTCCTGCCGAAGGCAGCGATGAAGCCGAAGCTCAGCCAGAACCCCTGGCCGAAGAAGGTGCCGAACAACCGGCAACCGGTAAGCGCGCGAAAAAGAACCCGCTTGAGTTTACGACGATTCGTGAATCGGTAGAGCTGCTCAATGCCAGCTATGAAGAAACCGGCCGCGCGTTTCGTATTGTGGAGATAGCCGGAGGCTTTCAGTTCGCTACGCTGCCGACACTGAGCATGTATGTGGCGCGCTTATATAAAGAGCGTTCTCGTCGACGCCTTTCGAGCGCTGCACTCGAGACGCTTGCTATCATCGCCTATAAGCAGCCGGTCTCCAAAGCCGATGTTGAAAATATTCGCGGTGTTAATTGCGATGAAGTATTGAAATCGCTGCTCGAAAAAAATCTTGTGACCATCACGGGCCGTGCCGAGTCAGTCGGGCGTCCATTGTTATATGGTACCACCGATGAATTCTTGCGCCAGTTCGGTCTTGCCTCGATGAGGGACCTGCCGAAACCGCGTGAGATCGAAGAACTGCTCAAAGAAGAAGCCGTCAAAGCAACCACGCTTGAAGAAGCTGCCAACGAATTTGTAGATCCCGATGCCGAACAAGAAGCCGTTACGATCGACGAAATCATCGCTGTCTCTAAAGAAGAAAACGCCCAAGAACTCCGCGACGAAGAGCTCAGGAATGAAGAGCTTCGGAATGCAGAAGATGAAGACGGCAGCCAAGCGGAAGCTGGAATACAAGAAGCCGGAGATCATGAGCCCCGAGACGAAGAAGGGCTCGCCGGCTCCGAAGTCAGCTCACGGGAAGCCGCTCCCGTTGAAGAAGCGTAACACCGCACCGCACTCCCGAGATAGAAATACCACGGTAGAGACAATGCGTCTCAATAGATTCATCGCCTCTGGCGGTGTTTCTTCAAGACGCAAAGCCGATGAATTAATAGTCCAGGGTAAGGTTACCGTTAATGGAAAAACGGTAACGGAATTAGGAGTACAGGTACATCCGTACCAGGATCATATAACGGTCAATGGAGCGACTATTTCTCTCAAAGAGCGCTTCTTATATTTGGTACTCAATAAACCAAAGGATGTAATTACCACCGTCAAAGATGAAAGAGATCGGAAGACGGTAATGAGTCTTATAACTGCTCACGAGCGAGTCTATCCTATCGGCCGTCTCGATAGGCAAACCACCGGTGTTCTCCTGTTTACTAACGATGGCGAACTTACCGCCCGCCTGACGCACCCGAAGTATCAGATCCCAAGAGTCTATCATGCCGTGCTCGATAAACCACTCAAGCGCGACGATGCGGAGAAAATTGCAAAAGGTGGCGTGAATATTGGCCGCGGAGATATTACCTCGGCCGTTGAATTAGATCTTTCTACCCGCGATCCTAAAGACGTCGTCATTACGCTTCGTGAAGGTAAATACCATGAAGTCCGCCGCCTGTTCGAAGTCCATGGTTACGAAGTGCAAAAGCTTGACCGCCTGATGTTCGCCGGCATAACGCACCAAGGAATGCGCCGCGGAGAAACCCGCCCGCTGGTCCAAAAAGAAGTAAAAGCCCTGAAACGGGCTGTGGGGTTAGAATAGCCTTCTATTCCTCAGAATCCCAAATCCTACTATTCCCGTACCGGATTACAATAAACCCGGCGAACGTTCGTCTATTACTGTGAATGAACGATTCGCTCATATCAATGCCGAATTTGGCTGCGTCTGACAACCGAACGATCTCTGAAGTAGTCGCCCGGTATAGGACACGGTTGATGGATTTCATTCGCCCTCGCGTTGCTTCGAATGAGGATGCGGAAGATATCCTGCAGGAGGTATTCTATGAGCTGACGGAAGCCGTGCGCATGATGCAGCCCGTCGATCAAATGACCGGCTGGCTCTTTACCGTCGCGCGCAACCGCATCACTGATCTCTATCGCAAAAAGAAAGCGACTCCGTTCTCTGCGCTCGAAACGCAGGATGAAGACGATGAACTTTCCGATGTGATTGGCGGTCTGCTGGTCGATTCCGATTCCACACCCGAAACCGAACTGCTCAGAAGTATGGTCTGGGAACGCTTGCAAGAAGCGTTGGCCGAGCTCCCGGACGAACAACGCGAGGTCTTTATCGAGCATGAGTTACAGGGAGTATCGTTTAAGGAGATCGCCCATCGTACCGGCGCAAGTATCAATACACTGCTCTCGCGAAAGCGCTATGCGGTGTTACATCTGCGCGAACGGCTGCAGGATCTCTACGAAGCGTTTTTAGATATCGATTAATTATGAAGAAGATCGGTGACACCGATCATTGAAAGGAAACAGATATGTGGCAACAACAGCACAATCATAAAAAAGGCTGGCTCTTCTTATTTATCCCACTCGGCATTGCGGCTATGAGCCTTCTTGTAATGTTGTTATGGAATGCACTCATTCCGGATATTTTCCATCTACGTGAGATCGGATATTGGGAAGCAGCAGGATTGCTCATCCTCTCGAAGATTCTCCTGAGCGGTTTTAGTGGGCGCGGGCATCATCACCATAACCATAATCACTCTCATAATGAGTGGAAGAACGAATGGAAACAGCAGTGGAAAAATAAATGGGAGCACATGACCCCCGAAGAACGCGACCGCTTCAAGATGAAGCTCCGCTACAAAGGCGGCTTCGGCAACTGGGAATTCGAAGCCGGCCCGCACGACCCAAGAGAGGGACAACGCCCACCGGAGCCACCCCCACCTCCGTCGGAGGGCTACGTGCCCCCACAAGGATAAGTGTACCAATAAAAAATCCGCCTTGGCGGATTTTTTATTGCTCTTCACTAAACCTGTCATTCCGAACCGAAGGGAGGAATCCCTTGAATGTCCTAACGAATCGTCTTACGAAGCATATAATAAGAATTCCTTCTCCCTTTAAGGGAGAAGGATTAAAGGATGAGGGTAAGATGGTCAAGAAGAAAAAATATTAAAGGTCATCAGCGCCCACCATTGAAATGGTGGGCTATTTTGTTGCCGTCCCTTCGGGACTCAAATACGTTTCGGTGGCCTGTACTAAGTCTGTCATTCCGAACCGAAGCGAGAAATCCCCTGATGTCTTAACCAATCGTCTTATGAAGTACATTATAAAAATCTGTTATTCCTCATTTGAAATAAAGAGAAGGTGAATCTCAATCTTTAAGGCTTTGGCTATTTTTTCTAAATTACAGACGCTAATATTTACAGTCCCGCGCTCTAAAGCCGAAACGAAATTTAAGCTGAGCCGTGATCGTACAGCAAGCTTTTCCTGAGACCACCCTAACCGTGAGCGATAAAGACGAATGTTGTCTCCAATTATCTTTTTCATCCAGATTATTATTATGAATATTAATCACTATACCTTTACTCTTATTTAGTACCAATATTACCCGTTATAACGTGTGTTTTTTAGTACAATGACATATATGTAAATTACGAGTATTTAGCTTATAGTAGTTCAACCCCCTCGGTCGAATTATTAATTTATAGAAATAAGGAGTCCCGTAGGGACGAAACATTGGTAGCCCCGTGCGTAAGCCCGGGGTAAAGAGGTAATAAAAAGATCGAGCTCCGTAGAAGCGACACATAAAAGATAGATAGATCCAATGAATAATAACAATATGTCGCTCCTATGGAGATCTGATTCTTTTATAAAATAAACAACCCCGCGCTTGCGCACGGGGCTATGTAGCTGCCGCCCGCTACAGCGGGCTACGTTTCTGTATTAGAAGGCCGGTTAAGACGTCTGGGGATTCCTCACTACGTTCGGAATGACAGGTTCAATAAGGGCCTTGGATATAAATACCATACCCCATACCCTACACCCCATACCCCAGCTTACACCGGGCACTCGATCTTCTCTAACAGATATCCCTTCACTTTATCCATTGGCAGTCTGATCTGCTGCATAGAATCGCGTTCGCGGATCGTTACGGTTTGATCGTTGAGTGTATCGCTATCGACGGTGATACAGAACGGTGTGCCGATCTCGTCCTGGCGGCGGTAACGGCGGCCGACGGCGCCGCTATCATCGTAAAATACTTTCATCGAGCGGCGAAGATCGGCCGTTAATTTTTCGGCGATCTCCGGCATACCGTCTTTATTGACGAGCGGTAGGATTGCAGCTTTGATCGGTGCTAAGAACGGGTGGAAGTGCAGCACCGTGCGCGTTTCGTCATTTACTTGTTCTTCGTCGTAGGCATTGCAAAGCATTGCCATGTAGCCTCGGCTCGCACCGGCGGATACTTCGATCACATACGGTACCGCTTTTTCTTTGGTCTCTTCGTCATGAATAGAAAGCGACTTGCCTGAGTATTCTTCATGACGAGAGAGATCGAAATTCGTGCGGTTATGGATACCTTCGATTTCGCCAAAGCCGAACGGGAATTCAAATTCTATATCGACTGCCGCCTTTGCATAGTGAGCAAGCTTCTCATGCGGCTTGAGTTTTAATTTCTCTTTAGGCACACCGAGTGTGATCCACCAGTTGAGGCGGCGCTCACGCCATTCTTCGTAGAACTGCTCATCGGTGCCATTCTTAACGAAGTACTGCATTTCCATCTGCTCGAACTCGCGCGTACGGAAAAGGAAGTTCTTCGTATTGATCTCATTGCGGAAGGCTTTACCGATCTGTGCAATACCGAACGGCAGCTTCTGGCGCGAAGCCTGCATGACATTGAGCACGTTCACGAAAATGCCCTGGGCCGTCTCCGGGCGGAGGTAGATGGCATTGCTGGCATCTTTGACCGGTCCGAGGTAGGTCTCGAACATAAGGTTAAAATTGCGCGGGCTCGTGAGCGATTGCTTAGTGCCGCAGTTTGGGCAGACGATAAGCTCGGCCTGCACCAGTTGCTCGAAGAGCGCGGAATTGGCATCGAGCTGGGCGAAGATGAATTCGGCCAGATCTTCTTTGCTGTGCTCGCGGTGCTCGATCGTCAGGTGCTTGGCAATGGCCTGTACCTTCTTCTCGCTCATATCGGAAAAGAGGTGGTCGAGGCGGAAGCGGGCTTTGCAGGACTTACAATCGACCATCGGGTCGGAAAAATGCTGGACGTGGCCGGAAGCTTCCCAGACGCGCGGGTGCATCAGGATAGAGGCATCGAGGCCTTCGACGTCGTCGCGCCCGGTCATTGAGCGCCACCAGGCTTCCTTGAGGTTACGCAGCAGTTCTACTCCCAGCGGGCCGTAATCCCAGCAGCCATTGAGGCCGCCGTAGATTTCCGATGACTGGAATACGAAACCACGCCGTTTTGCCAGCGAAACGATCTTTTCAAGGGTTTGCGAACCGGCATTCTGTTGTTTTGCCACGTCGAAAAATAGGAAAAATTAAGAAGCGATGTAACGCCATTTTTAGGAAATTAGTTAGGGCGGGTTCTGGTGGACGAGGGAAGCGGAAACGATGTCAGAACGGGCATCGTTTTCTACAATCCTGTACCAAAGGCAATCAATAAAAAGATATTTGTTCATGAAACAATTCGCATTTTTAGTAGCTGTGCTCTTAAGCATTGTCAGCACTTCGGCAATGGCTCAATTCAAAGCAGTGACCGATGGTGCACCATACACTGGTGCAACGCTTGATAAATATTGCTCCAACCCCAAACGCTTACTGGTTATCGAGACTAAATTCGGTAAGATGAAACTCCAGCTTTTCGATAAAGTAGCACCGAACCATGTTGCTCAGATTACCAAGCTTGCAAAAGAAGGTAAGTACGATGGCTGCACATTCCATCGTGTAGTCCCAAACTTTATGATCCAGGGCGGTGATCCGAACTCAAAAGATGATAATCTTGCTGATGATGGTACTGGTGGAATGGGTGAACCATTGAAAGCTGAATTTAATGAAGTTAGCCATAAGCGAGGTGTCGCTTCTATGGCCCGAACAATGGATCCCAACTCCGCTACAAGCCAATTTTTTATCTGTAATGGCAATGCTTCCCAGTTAGATCATCAATATACTGTATGGGGTCAACTACTAGAAGGGTACGATGTACTTGATAAAATTACCGCATTGCATGACAATCCGAAATATCCTCAAAATCCGCGTGACGGTTCAATCAATCCTGGCAAAGATGCCCAGATGACTAAAGTGTACGTTCAGGAATAAAAACTTGAATGGCTTAAAAACAGGGGGTACCTTATTTTTTATTTTTAAAATAACAACCAGTATTCACAACGGTACTATGAAATATTTTTTATTACTTCTGACACTGCTTTTTTGTGGTATAAATATCGGCTGTGGAAATAAAGCCCAGAAATATACCGATGCACCCTACAGCGGCCCGGTCTTAGATAAGTATTGTTCGAACCCTGATCGTTTACTTGTTATCGAAACTAAGTTCGGTACGATGAAGCTTCAGCTTTTCGATCGTGTTGCCCCGAACCATGTGGCCCAGATCACGAAGCTTGCCAAAGAAGGTAAATACGATGGTTGCACATTCCATCGCGTGATTCCCGATTTTATGATCCAGGGCGGAGATCCGAACTCGAAAGATGCCGATCTTTCCAATGATGGCACCGGCGGAATGGGCGATCCGCTCAAGGCAGAGTTCAATGAAGTCAGCCATAAGCGTGGTGTTGCATCGATGGCACGCACTCAGGACCCGAACTCGGCTACCAGCCAGTTCTTTATTTGCCATGGTAACCCAACGTTCCTCGATCATCAGTACACTGCTTGGGGCCAGCTTGTCTCCGGCTATGATGTAATGGATAAGATCGCAACGCTTCCGAAGAATGCGCAGGATAACCCGGGCAAGGATGCAACCATGACTAAAGTATATATTCAGGAATAATACATCTTTTTATCTAAGAACAGGGGATATTTCCCCTGTTCTTAGATAAAAAGATTTCCTGAAAAATTTTACACATTCTTACGTAGTATTAACACATAATTTCAAGATAGAATGGACCAGGCTCAAAAGACTAACGCTCCTTATGGCGGAGCAACGGTAGAGAAGTATAGCTCGAACCCGGATCGTTTGCTTGTCATCGATACCAAGTTCGGCACGATGAAGCTTCAGCTTTTCGATAAGGTAGCGCCGAACCACGTTGCACAGATCACAAAACTTGCCGGCGAAGGTAAGTACGATGGCTGTACGTTTCATCGGGTGATTCCTAATTTCATGATCCAGGGTGGCGACCCGAATTCGCAAGACGATAATCTTGGAAACGATGGCACCGGCAGCATGGGCGATAAGCTCAAGGCTGAATTCAATGAAGTCAGCCATAAGCGCGGTGTTGCTTCCATGGCCCGTACTAATGACCCGAACTCAGCTTCGAGCCAGTTCTTTATCTGTCATGGCGATTCTACCTTCCTTGACCGTCAATACACCGTCTGGGGCCAGCTTATCGAAGGCTATGATGTGCTCGATAAGATCGCCTCGTTGCCGAAAAATTCAAACGATAACCCGGGCAAAGATGCTACGATGACAAAAGTCTCGGTAACCGAGTAACCGTCATAATTTCGTAATAAAAAAAAGCCGCTTTCTCAGCGGCTTTTTTTATGTCCGCTGTAAGGTAAGGAAGAAACGATCCGTCTTATTGCTATCGGCGCAACTACTATTTATTTATCTTCTTTACCTGCAATGCAGATATATAGTCGTTCTTACCATGTTGGATTACTGATATTGTCCGGTATCCTGGCCATGGGTCTCATCTCATGTGGGACAGGAAATATACCGATAGTAAAACCGGTATCTCCCTATGCCATTTCAGCGAGCAGAGTACTTCCCGATAACGATATCGAAATACGCTTCGAGCCTTCACTCACAGCGCTGCCTGATGGAAGTACGATACTACTACGACGTTCGGAAGCCAGGCAGATGGTATTCGAGCATTACACAGCAGATTCTCTGGGCGTCGATTGGTCTATTCCTATCGTTACTGAAAAAAAGGAAAGCTGGTCTCCGATCATTAAATATCAATCGGGAAAGATTTATTGCGCCGGTCTCGATTTCTACAGCGATGGTGATAGCATTGGCTTTCGATATATGAGCATCGATCCCACTACTCACGCCATAGTATCTGACCGTTGGTGTCATCGGGGATATTATGATCATTTCAAAGTATTTCATAAGCCGGAACAACCACCTATTCAAGTAGCGGTATCTCAGGATTCGAACAGGTTTCTTATCTATCAAATGGATCCGTTAAGCGATGGAAGCACCCCTCATCGTGCACTCACATTGCATTGCCATACCTACGATATTACAGGGACATTGCTCGATTCATCGGTTCTTAGCATAGCGCTTTCAAAAAAATACAATGGCTCCGTTCAAAACGGTATTATTGTTAGTCCGGCAGATTACGGGCTGCTCAAAATAATGGTCGATAATTTGGGGAATCGATATGTCGTTAAACGATCGGCTAACGATACATTGGAAGTCATTACTTATCCATTTAGGTCGGTTACAGCATCAAAAACTATTGCGCTTACATTGCCGGATAAAGAATTCCTTCCGGAAGATCATCTGCTTTCGGTAGAATATAGCGAGCCCGGCGCTACTGCAGGCAAGTTCGATCTGATCGTAAGTCATCGAAAGGAACGAGAGGGTATCGTCATGGAGGATGTGATCGTTGCTTCGGTAAATACTACCACCGGACAAGCGCAAGTATTTCAATATAAGCCCAATGCCGATACACTTACTAAGCTGATCGATCGGAGCGATCTTGAAGGATATGCTCCGGTGAAGATCGTTCGGGAATCGGTGAGCGGTAACATTATGGTTGTTTTTGAAAATCGTGCAACGGCAGGTTTTCATACCACTACTTCCTATCTTCCTACGATGAATTATTCCGGTATTCGGGCAAACGATTGGATCAGTACGAACTATAGCTACAAAGTAAATTTTTGTAATGGTTTCTTATTCCTGGGCTTCGAACCGTCCGGCAGACTGGCTTACCAATACTCCTTTCCGAAGAAACCATCGGGGACGACTGATTATTCAATAATTACTCCGATCGGATCACCATTGAAATTCTATTATGTCGAACGCTACACTGAACCGGAGGGATTGTATTACGATGAGCTCGATCTGAAAACCGGAGTGCTCGCTGCCGCTAAGAATGTCCTTGAGTTTAAGTCGAGCACCTACATTCTCTCGGGATATAGTCTTTGGATAAAGCCGCAGCAGAGTATTATGTTTGCTTCCGGCTATACCCAGTTCGGGGGTGAATTCCGAATGCGTAACCCGATGATCTTTCGATTAACCGGGCCTTGACCTATTCTGCCAGAGTAAAAAACTCTCTTGTTTCAATAGTATGAATGAGTACCGTACCGGCACGTACGAGATCGACGAGTATCTTACTTGCCCGGCGGCGGGAGATGTTTACCAGGTCCGCAAACTCATCGACCGTTACCCGTTCATGCTTTTCCAGATAATCGAATAACGCCCTTTCGTTATGGCCGATGGCAATTCGTAGCGGCGGAGCACCGGGGCGCCGGCTTTGCATCACTTTCATTACTTCGCGGCTCGCCTGAAGCGATTTATCGCCGACCCGGACATATCCCAGGGGCTTCGTATTCATTACCCGTTTGCCTGAAGCATCATATTCGACAAAGACGTGCGGCTTCTGAGCGCTTTCATCGACGATCGCTGCCAATACTTCTTTTCCGTTGGACCAGGGAATGGCCTGAATCTCGACTGCGATCGGAGGATCACATAAAAATTGAGAAGTGTGTTCGATCTCTGCCCATTCGGATTTTTCACTATGCAGACCGACAACCGTACCGTCATCATCGACCCCAAAAAGTATCGTCCCTCCTTTGGTATTAGCGAAGGCAATAAGTTCTTTAGCGATCTTTTCCGATGAGGAAAAGAATCGCTTGAATTCCATCGTTATTCCTTCGCCGCCCTGTATAAGTTCGGCAAGCTTTCTGCGGCTGATCTTCGGATGATGTGCGGGTTTTAATCCTACCTGGTCATAACCGTACATACGATCACTTCCTTCTTGGTCAATATATAGAAATAATTTCCGTGTGTATAGATAGCCACTGCATCAAGTGCCGCGCTTGGCAGGGAATAGGAGCCATCGTAACGTAATTCACGGAAATTGAACAGACGTACTGTATTAGCATTTGGCTCGAACACCAGCAGCTCCTCACCGTTCGTGCTGAGCCTCGAAGTATTTGCCGGTGAGAATTTGATCTGAGTAATGGGTGTAAGCGTATTATTAAATTGCAGCAGCGAACGGAAATTCGCATCGGCTACATCGATATATTCGCCGGCATCGATGGCAATGGATTGAGGCTTCATGGTAAGCCCGAGCGAGGAGCCTCTGGTCGTTATTTCCTGCTGCAATCCTCGGACAGGGTCGAGCGCGAGAAGCCGGCTGCTTTCTGCATCGATAATATAATAATACCCTGAAGGCGCGGCACGGACGGCTATCGGATAAGAGAACTGAATGCCGGAAGCCGGACGGTGCCCTTCGATACTGGCCTGCCAGATAAGATCGCGAGAGTATAGCTCGATACGATTATTATTTTTATCGGCAACTGCAACGGCATTTGTCAGCGAAGCATCTATATCGGCTGGAGCATCGAACTGCCCATGAGCCGAACCCAATGCTATAATAGCATGGAGACTATCGCCCGATGAAGAAAATTTATATATTCCAGGAGCTTTGCTATCGACGACATAGAGGTCTCCCAGTCCATCGAAAGAAAGAGAGGCTGCTTCTGTAAAATGGCCAAAGGTGCGTACTACCTTAAGAGAACCTATATAGGTATCGCGCTCGAAAATAGTAGTGGTGCTATGAGGCGGTGCGGCACATCCTACAACCAGCAGCACACTAAAAACGAAACTGAACCCCCAGCCGCCACGGCTCTTCGCTCTTAAGCGGTGCCGATAGGTAGGGGCGAGGCCCGGGATCCGAAACATCGAAATCATATAAGTGAGCCGAGATATAGGCTTCGAGTATATTGGCAATATAACTCAAGGCTGCATAAATATACCACTTATCGCGGTCATCGCGGTAAAACTCCATTACAGCAGTATAACGACCGGCATTATAGGTATCTCCGCGATCAAGCTGATGTTTTACCGAATCCTTTGTATAGTGATACCGCTCGTTCTGGAGGATAGCCCCGTACAAACATCCGCCGATCGCACCAAGAAAGACCGGCGCCAGATACCATTCGCCGGTATAGATCTGCCCTGCTCCCGGAAGTATTGCCGAGAGCCCAAGCGCGAGCATTGGCTTCTTGGTCATTTGAAAATGAAAAGTATCGGCAGGGGATATCTTGGCAGTAGAATCTTTGATCGAATAATAAGGGGTAGCAATTGCCGTATGCGAAACAGCAAAGAAGAACATAATAAATACAATCCTACCCATTAATCGAGTTACGATTTGCTTAGCCGATTGTTGCGATTGCCTCTATCTCGACGCGGGCTCCTTTTGGCAATCCTGCAACGGCTACAGTGCTTCGTGCAGGTTTGGCATTGCCCATCACTTCAGCATAAATGGTATTGACAGCGGCAAAATCATTCATATCGGTGAGGAAGATCGTTGTTTTCACGATGGAAGCCAGCGAAGTGCCACCGGCACTCAGGACGGCTGAAAGATTAGCAAGCGCGCGGCGGGTTTCCGCTTCGAGTGTTGCATTATCCATCGAACCGCTTGCCGGATCGAGAGCGATCTGCCCTGAGCAGAAGAGAAGATCGCCAAAGCGGATCGCCTGGCTATAAGGGCCGATGGGAGCGGGGGCATTTGCCGTTAAAATAGCTTCGGTCATACGTGTTCGTGAATAGAAAGCAGAAGATCGTTAAGACGTTCGAGGTCATCGAGAGAATAGAACTCCAACCCGATCTCGCCCTGGGTATCGTTCTTCATTTTTATCCTGACCTGCGTTTGTAATTTTTGTTTCAACCCCTGTTCCATCGGCAGGAGTTCTTCGAGTTGCGAGTGCTCCGTTTCTTTCATGGGGCGCCCGCTGCGCTTTTTAGTTACCCCGGCCGTTTGGTTGTGCTCGGTTGCAGCTTTACGGGCCAGCTCTTCGAGCCGGCGAACGGAATAACTATCTTTTACGGCAGTTCGCCAAAGCGCCACCTGATGGGCGGTATCCGGAATAGCCATGATCGCTTTGGCATGGCCCATACCGAGTTCGCCATCGCGAAGCGATTCCTGAATTTCTACCGGCAGCTTTAACAGGCGCAGGAAATTCGAGACGGTAGTACGATCTTTAGCAATGCGTTCGGCTACTTCTTCCTGACGTAAACCACATTCTTCGATCAGCCGACGATAGCTTTCCGCTTCTTCGATCGGGTTGAGGTCTTTACGCTGGACGTTCTCGACGATCGCCAGTTCGAGCATCTTGCGATTGGTATCGACCTCGATGACATAGGCCGGTATCTCGGTAAGTTCGGCAAGTCGGGAAGCGCGTACCCGTCGCTCGCCGGAAATAAGCTCATAGTTACCGGAAGTGGTATGGCGAACGGTGACCGGCTGGATCACTCCATGCTCGCGAATCGAAGTGACGAGCTCATTGAGCGATTCGGGCTCAAAAGTCTTACGCGGTTGCAGCGGGTTCGGAGCGATCTGGCTAAGCGCGATCATCGCGACCGAGCCAAGCTTCTGCGCGGTTTCGCTTAAAGGGCTGGCAACAGGTTCGCTTGCCGGATCCGCATCAGGGATCAGCGCACTCAACCCTTTACCAAGAGAAAACTTACCTTTTGCCATAGGGGGTACAGCAACGATTACGTGTGAGAAATATGGTGGAAATTACGAAGTTCGCGGCTTGATCTCGGGATTTCTGGCCATGACTTCTTTACCGAGATCCTGATAATTTTTCGAGCCTGCCGATGTCGGATCGTAAAGCACTACCGGCAACCCATGGCTTGGTGCTTCCGATAACCGGACATTACGGGAAATAACGGTCTGAAAAACTTTTTTATCGAAATAGCGCTGTACTTCGCTTACTACCTGGTTCGAAAGCCGCAGGCGTCCGTCGTACATCGTCAGTAATACGCCTTCGATATCGAGCGCTGGGTTCAAATGCTTCTTTACGATATTGATCGTATTGAGCAGTTGCCCGAGTCCTTCGAGGGCATAGTATTCGCACTGCACGGGGATAAGTACGCTATTGCTTGCCGAAAGCGCATTAAGCGTCAAGAGGCTAAGCGACGGCGGACAATCGATCAGAATATAATCGAACTCGGAAGCGACTCCGGAAAAGGCCCGCTTCATAACACGCTCGCGGTCTTCCATATCGACGAGTTCGATCTCGGCGCCAACAAGATTAATATGCGAGGGAAGCAGCGAGAGGTTATCGATGGGAGTCTTGATGATCGCTGCAGCAACAGGTTCTTTACCGACAAGTACTTCATAGATCGTCCGGGTGAGCGTCTTAGGGTCGAAGCCGAGGCCGCTGGTGGCATTGGCCTGGGCATCGATATCGACTAAGAGCGTACGAAAGCCGGACAGCGCCAACGTCGCTGCCAGATTTACCGCCGTCGTCGTTTTTCCGACGCCGCCTTTTTGATTAGCTATGGTTATGATCTTACCCACTCGAAAGTACCCGTTTTTGGTAGAAAAATGATAACGCAAAACCGGAGGGAAACATTTATCAATGGCAGTTATTTACGGGCAAGCCATCGGTCATACCAGTAAAAGGCACCGATCACCAGTGAATGAGTGATCTTGCCGCTCGAGGTCAGTTCATGGATGGAATTGATTGGAGCGAGGCGGACGACGATATTTTCAAATTCATCGAATGCCTGTTCGCCCGATCGTTCGACATTCGTTACGAGGTACGTATAGCATCGGTTATTCAAAAATGCAGGGTTCGGCAGTACGGTACCGATACATTCGATCAGACTTGAATCAGTAGGCACATAACCGCTTTCCTCCCGAAGTTCACGCAGCGCAGTATCGCGTGGCGATTCGCCGGGATCGACGAGGCCGCCTACGATCTCCAGTTCTACTTCGCCGCTTCCATGCCGGAATTGCTCGACGAGGACGAGCATATTATCCTTCGTGATGGCAATAACATTGATCCAATCGCTCGTCTTTAAAGTATAGAACTCGCCGCGGCGGGCCGTACCATCTTCGACTCGCTGTTCGACATCAAGATCGAAGATACGAGAACTAAAAACTCGTTTACATTCAATGGTTTTCCATGATGGTGGAGTATCGGCTGCCATCTTAGTTTATTTGCATCAATGAAACAGCGGCAAGAATAAAGATCGCGAGCCAGACTTCGGCCTGCTCGATCATACGGATCCTCCAAAGGATGATCTCACGGGGGGAGAGATCTTCACCGGCAATTTTTTCTTCGCGTGCACCGGCAATTTCCTTGTAGCTCGATCGCAGGATAAAAGTTAACGCGGTGAGAATAATAAAAAAAAGAATTTTGAGGTGCGCGAGAATAAGCCACAAGGAAGAGAAATTGAAAAAGAGGAAGCGCGTTGACCAGAGAATAATGACAGTCCCGGTGACAGCGGTCGTGATAGCGAGCATCCAGGAAAAGCCAAGGAAGCGGACTTTTAGCTGCTGCTGTAAGTCAAAAAGCTCTTTACCGTAATATTCGAAGATCGGTCTGGAAACCCCGGTCAGAAATAAAATGCCGCCAAGCCAGGCAACGGCGCTGAATAAGTGCATATACAGCGACGCCCAGTACACATACGTTATGCCTTCGACAGAAAGAATAATAGCCATCGTTACAAAAATACCGCCGGTTTGGGATCAGGTTTGAAATATAGATGTCATCGCGAGGAGCCGGAGGCGACGTGGCGATCCGAGGCCTTTACTACACCTGTCATTCCGAACCGAAGGGAGGAATCCCCTGACGTCCTAACAAATCACCTTATACATCAACATGAACCCAGAACCCGCGACCCCGAACCCAATTACTTCACTGCCACCGGTACCCATTTGCCTGTCGCCGGGTCGAGTTTCGTCCAGCTATGAACGACCTGATCCAGCACTTCGAAGGTACCATCTTTATCAATATCGGTAATGTTCGTATTGATGATCTGCATAGTGCGCAATGAATCCTTCGGGTCAAGGTAGACCATTTCTCCCCAGCCCGTTGGCAGATCGTGTTCGGAGTTTGGAATGAGAATAACCTGAATAGAGGAATCGGTGGCGATCGGGATGGGCCGAAATTCTGTGTAATATCTACCCACGGCCTCGGTATGAATGGTATCGGTCGTGCCTTCGATCCAGATAGCACAATGCACAGTGGCGCTGCGTGGATCGGTGAACATGCGCCGTATGGTATCGACTGTACTGGTGCTTGTCTGACGGATAATGAGCTGGCGGGCAGCGCCGGAATGATTTTTTATGGCAATGTGTGTCGTGCGATCGAACCCATTTTCAAAGCGCCAGAAAAATTCATAGCCGAGCAGCCATATTGCTAATATGACTGGCACGGCTATGTAGAGAATATTCTTAACTCTGGTATTCAGAGGGCTTATTGCATTGGTACCGGTGGGCGGTTCGATGGGCGACGGCGGCGATGTTGGTTCGGCCGGCGTCCTTGTCCGCCACCTGAGCCGCTGCCATTTTGCGGTGGAATCGGTCCATTCGGTCCTCCACCTTGATCTCCGCCACCACGTGGCGGGCGTCCGCCGCGCTGATCCGGGCCTCCACCCTGACGATCGCCACCTCCACCGCCGCGGCGTTCTTCACCGCCTCTCGGGCGTTGAGGTCTGCGTCCCTGGCCGCCGCCGGAAGGACGGCGCTTCGGCCCTTCGGTACGACGTACCGGTTTTTCAATTTTTTCTTCTTCCGCTATTTCGACACGCGGCCCGATATATTCCTGAGTGATATTCTTGTTATCGGAAGCGCGGTAAAACTTGAACTCATCGGCGCGCATCTCATCATCCAAGCGGAATTTGAGCTTTGTCTTGAATTTCCAGCCGAGCTTACGCCCTTTGGAGAAGAAGCCGCCATTAAGCTCGTTGTAGATCGTCGAATGAACGCGCAGGATAAGCGGCTTGCGTTCGCTCTCGGTCGAGTAGCGGTCGAGCCAGCGTTCGATCTGATGCATAACCGTCTTTTCGGCAACCACCATACCAGTACCTCCACAAGCAGGGCACTGATCGGAAAGAGTGTCCCCGATAGCCTGGCGGATACGCTGACGGGTGATCTGCATGATACCAAAATCGGTAAGCGGCAAGATGCTGGATTTCGCGCGGTCGCGGCGAAGCTCCTTCTTCATCTCATCGTACACTTTTTTCTTGTTGCGGTCTTCGATCATGTCGATAAAATCGACAACGATGATTCCACCGATATCGCGTAAGCGAAGCTGGCGTGCTACTTCGCGGGCAGCTTCAAGATTCGTCTTGAGCGAATTCAATTCCTGCTCGCGGCGCGCAGCATAGCGGCCAGAGTTCACATCGATCACGACCATTGCTTCGGTCTTTTCGATGAAGAGATATCCGCCCGATGGCAGTAATACCTTCTTGCTCATCGTGCCTTCGATCTCTTCTTCGATGCCACGCTTTTCGAAGAGCGGGGAAGAGTCTTTATAATACTCTACTACACCGGCAAGATTCGGCGCCGACCACTGCACATAATCGAGTACTTCACTATAAAGCTTCTTATCATCGACAACAATACGGGTAATATCGTTGGAGAAGAGATCGCGAAGAACCGTTGAAGTAATATTCGATTCCTGATAGAGCATCAGCGGCGGCTCTTTCTCTTTGATCTTTTTCTGAATATCCTTCCACTGGTTGAGCAGCTTTTGCAAATCCTCACGCAATGCGGATTCTTCTTTGTTCTCGGCGACGGTACGGATGATAACTCCCATCTCGCGGGATTTCATCGAACGAACAATGCGGCGCAGGCGGCGGCGCTCGCGTACCGAATATACTTTTTTACTGATACCGATACCCGGTTCGAACGGCACTAAGACAAGGAAGCGGCCGGGAAGCGAGATACGGCTTGTAACACGAACGCCTTTATTAGCAAAGGCTTCGCGGGTAACCTGGACAATGATATTTTGTCCGGGCTCCATATCGATGTTCTGAACTTCGAGCGTTGTAAAGGGCTTACGCGGAGCACGCGATGCCGGGCGGGGAGCGCCGGGCTGGCGGGGCTTGAGTTCTAATTCCGGACCTTCTTCAGAGTCGTCATCGTATTCGTCATCTTCCGATTCATCGTCATCGTCTCGCATATCGACGCCTTCGCTCGAAAGCAACGACATAGAGCCATCGTAAGAGTTGCCGACATCGGAGAAGTGAAGGAAGGCATCCTGTTCTAAGCCGAGATCGATAAAGGCGGCATTCATGCCGGGGATCACTTTAGCGACTTTCCCCATCCAGATCTCGCCGACATGGCGAACGGTCTCGGGATTTTCTACAAAAAGCTCGACGAGGCGGCCTTGTTCTGTGATGGCAATGCGGACTTCGCTATCGCCTCTCGCACTAATAATTATTTCTTTTCGAAAATGATGCATAGCAGTTGGTTCTGCTGGTCATCGGAATAACTACACCGATGCCATAAGTGAACGATAGCTGCTATTTCAGATTAACAGGTTATCAGAAACGGAGCGAGAGGGTCTTCAGGTTGGCTGGCAGAAGAAGATCTTCGCCGCAGAAGAGAACTCAAAGGGGCAGTCCTGGCTAAAAGCGATGAGGCTTGAAGAAAGAAGCGGTACGAAATGCTCCGCCTTCCGGACGTAGGAACGGCCGGTGCACTAACAGATAGCGGCGAAGAAAAGAAGGTGAGGCTGCTCTGTGTTCCTGACACTGCAAGAAACAGAAAAACGATCACAATGGCTATAACTACGTACACGTTCTATTGTTCAGGACGTGAATTCACTCGTTCGTCTCAATAACCAATTGCAGCGATCTAATGAAGGGAGCGCTTCCGTCGGGAAGAACTGCTAACTCTTCTTGAAACTCTCTGACTCTGACGAACCCGTATCGGGGCGCTTCGGTATCGACTGCAATGCTTTACTTGTTTTAGCACTTCCGAAGAATTCTCATGCTTCGGTGGCCTATATCACTGAAAAGCAGCGGTTGTAAAAATATAAAAATCAATCGTTTTAGGTGGCTTTCACCCACCGTGAACACTTACGTAACACCGGAATGGAAAGAAAAATCCACTGAATAAGGGCAAAAAATAAAGCCGACCTTCCCGGAGGAAAATCGGCTTCTGGAGGATGCTCGCACGCACCTTTCACCTTATCCATCGTCATCCATCATCACATTGGCACATACGAGCATACACTTTATGTAAATACACATAAAAAAGTTCAATCGGATTTTATTGAAGCGTATTTACGTAACCCGGACGGGGCTTGCGAATTTTAGCAAATGCTCTAATTCGGCGAAAAATTCTCGGGAAACGTTCACGCCAGCCCTCGACAAAGGTGTACATTACCGGTACCAGTAACAACGTCAGGATCATCGAGGAGGTAAGCCCCCCGATAATAACGAGCGCCATGCCCTGGCGGAATTCAGAACCTTCGCCGATACCCATAGCGAGGGGCAACATACCAAGAATCATGGTAACTGTTGTCATGATGATCGGGCGTAAACGAGTCGGGCCGGCATCGAGCAGTGCTTCTCGTACTCCTTCGCCTTCGGCGCGCTTTGCATTGGTACGATCGATAATAAGAATAGCATTCTTGGTTACCAATCCCATCAACATGATCATACCCACCATCGTAAAGAGCGATAGTGTCTTATGGAAGATGAAGAGGAAAAACAGCGCTCCGATAAGAGCAACCGGCAGTGAGAACATGATCGTAAACGGATGCACATAGCTTTCGAACAGCGCCACCATAATCATATACACGAACATGATAGCAAGTAAGAAGGCAATGATCATATCGCCACCCGATTTTTGCTGGTTTTCTACGTCGCCTGCAAAATACGGGTCACTGATGCCCGGGCCGCGGGGCAGCTTGGCAATCTCTTTTTGGATGTCTTTTACAACATCACCCAACGCACGACCGCCGGCAAGGTTACCATAAATAATAACCACGCGTTCACGATTCTTACGGCCAATCTGCGAAGGGCCTTTACCATAATAGAGCGTTGCAATGTCAGAGACTTTTACCTGCTGACCCATGTGATTGAGCAGCGTTACGTTACCGACATCCGTAGCCTTCGAACGATCGAGCTTATCGAGAATAAGATTGATATCGTATTCCGTCTGACCCTCTTTGTACTTGGCATCGGTATTACCGGCAAGAGCAGTACGAATGCCGAGCGCTGCTTCGCCAAGGGTGAGGCCGCTGGCGGCAAGACGCTCGCGATCGAAATTGATCTTGACTTCCGGCTGGCCTTCTTCATACGAACTCTTCAAGTCCTTAAGACCCGGGACATTCTTGATATGAGCAATCAGCGAATCGGAATAAGCGGAAATTTTCTCCAGATCATCACCGCGGGTTTCGATCTGAATCGGAGCCTGGTTGGCCGAGCCGAAGATACCGATAGGCGAAGTACGCACGATCAAACCGGGAATATTATCGGCAAGATGAGTTACATATTTCATCTCTTCATCGGTCGTGCGAATGCGCTTGGCGGGCTCAACTATACGAACCGAAATCTGGCCTACGCTCGGGCGCTGTGTTACGCCCCAGGCATTTTCCTGCATACCGACGATCGTCTGGAAGCGCTCGAGATTCTTATCCTGAGCCAGATATTTTTCATAGATCTTTACCATAGAATCGGCAGTCTCGGTGTTGGTACCGGCAGGGAAATCGAAGTTCGCTGCAAACTCGCCGCGATCCGGAGCGGTAATAAATTCACCACCGATCTTGCCGGTAACCAGCAGGCTACAGCTGCCAAGGAAGAGTAGGAACGACGAGGTAACGATCACCCAACGGTGATGTAAGGCCCACCCGAGAGTATTCTTGTATTTCACTTCGAGCCAATCCTGGAAGCGTTCGAACTTATCCGAGATCCATTTCAATGGTCCGAAAGAAATCGTCTCATGAGCACGCCCGAATTTTGCGGCAAGCATCGGCGTAAGCGTGAAGCTTACAAAGAGCGAGAGCAGGGTCGATACAACGACCGTTAAACCGAATTCGCGGAAGATCTTTCCGGCAAGACCGCTAACGAGCGAGATCGGCAAGAATACCACCACGTCCACCAGCGTAATAGCAAGAGCGGCGAAGCCGATTTCATTACGTCCGTTGATGGCGGCATCGACGGGGTTCTGGCCTTCTTCAAGTTTTCGGTGAATGTTTTCAAGAACCACGATAGAATCGTCAACAAGTACACCGATAACCAGTGAGAGTGCCATCATCGACATCATATTGATCGTGAAGCCGAAGAGCCACATGAAGATAAATGTGGAGATCAACGACGTCGGGATAGAGAGCAATACGATTAGAGCATTTCTTCCTGAACGCAGGAACAGGAAAAGCATACAGGCGACGAGCACGATGGCAAGACCGAGATCGCGGAACACTTCTAAAATAGAAGCACGGGTAAAGGTCGTAACGTCCTGAGCGATATCGAACTTAATACCATACTGCTTATACTCTTCGGTCAGCTTCTTGATCATTATGTAGATACGATCAGCCGTTTCCGTTGAGTTGGCGTCCGACGTCTTGATGACATTGATACCAACGGCATCGGTCAATGATAAGCGAGTCGGCTGATGATCTTCGTTATAGGTATCTTCTACTTTTGCAATATCGCCGAGATAGATCGTTGAGCCGGTTGGCAAATTGGCAATCGGTAGCGTTCTTATTTCATCGAGGGTCTTGAATTTTCCCGGAACACGAACGATAAGCTGATTGGTCGGCTGGCTGATCTTACCGGTCGGGAAGTCAAGATTTGCTGCAGTCAGCGATTGCTGAATTTGCAGGATCGAGATATTATAAGAGCGAAGCTTATCGTTATCGACGCTGACTTTAATCTGACGCTCTCTGCCACCGGAAATATCGACCTGTGATACACCCTCGGTCGATTCCAGGCGTGCTTTGAGTTTATCTTTTGCTAACTGGTAAAGTTCGGTCTGGGTCAGTACCGTTGAAGTCAGCGCCATACGAATGATTGGGGCGGCACTGATATCATTTTTCTGAATCTTCGGTACATCGGCATCTTTAGGTAATTTCGATCTGATCTGATCGACGTGCCGTTGGACGTCGGCAGCAGCCTGATCGGAATTTGCTGTTAATAAGTACTGGCCGAGTACGATAGAATATCCTTCGTTCGAGAACGAGCGGACGTTATCGAGATTTGCGGTTGCAGCTACTGCCTCTTCGATTGGCTTGGTGACCAAGTCTTCAATTTCTTCCGGTCCGGCGCCAGGATAAGCAGTAATAACTGAGACGAACGGAAAGTCCATCTTTGGCAGCAGATCACGCCCCAGACGGAAATAACCGAAAACACCCATAACGGCAAGGGCTATGAAGACAATGGTTATAAACGCCGGGCGTTTAATGGAAAGCTCTGTAATTGTCATGGTGGTACCTATAAGTACTGGTAGTGACTATTAGAAATTTGATAGAGCGCAGATTAGAGCGCTTTTACTTTGGCGCCGTCCTTAAGTTGTGGCTGGCCGAACGTGACGATCGTTTCGCCTTCATTGACGCCTTCGGTGATTTCGGTGCGTTCCGGAGTAGAGACTCCAAGCTTTACACCGCGAAGATGAGCAATACCTTTATCATCGACAACATACACCTGGTTGCGTGTGCCATTATTGATGATGGCGGCCGTCGGGGCAGTAGCAACCATGCGGTCAGATTCGCGCTTGACTTCAGCACGAGCAAACATGCCGCTCTTGAGTTCTCTATTCGGATTATCGATCTCAACTTCAACGAGATAGTTGCGGGCCATATCTGCTTTATCGGAGATCGTCACGATCTTGCCATCGAAGTTCTTGTTAGTGATAGCATCGACAGTTACGTTAACCGGATCGCCAAGCTTAAGCGCCGGCAGATCGAGTTCGCCGACGTTGATCTTGATCTTCATTTTCGAATCATCGATAACCGTCGCTACTTTCGTACCGGGGTTTAGTAATTCTCCAAGATTGACATAGCGCATAGCGACGACGCCACCGAATGGTGCTTTTACTGTTGCATCTGAAAGCTGACGCTTTGCAAGACTTTCGGCAGACTGGGCTCCCTTTAATTGTGCTTCGGCACTGCGTACCTGCAGATCGGCCAGTTCTAACTGGCTCTTGGTGCTGGCACCTGATTTGCTGAGTTCTTTCGTGCGATCGAGATCGAGCTTTGCTTTTTCGAGCGAAGCTTCGGCGGCCAGACGCTGCGCTTCGGCCTGCGAGACAGCAATAGCTTTGAGTTCATTATCGACGGTGACAATAGCACTGCCGGCACCGACGCGCGAACCATTATTCGCACTGATGCCGACGATACGGCCCTGGGTCTCGCTATTTACCGTTGCTTCACGAACCCCTTCAAGGGTACCGGTTGCACGGAAGGTTGCGGCCATCGGGGCTTTTTCAATCTTGGCAACTTTAACACTAAAGGTTTCCGCTGCAGGGGCCTGGTCCGATCCATTGGACTTGCCGCAGGAAGAAAGAGCAAGGGCCGCGCCGAGCACAAGGCTGGCAGCCAATACGGAAGTACGATGAGAATTCTTAACCATAATACTCTAATTCTATTCGGGTGATATTTAAACTTATTATTAGCGAATACCCAATGCTTTTTTGTATCTGGCATTGGCGATCAGGACGTCATACGTCGTCGTGGTCAGATTGGCTTTTGAGTTGGAAAGCGCCGTTTCAGCATCGATAAGCGTGATAAGCGGGGCCAGGCCATTATCGTATTGAGCTTTAACGATCTTATAATTTTCCTCGGCTGAAGTGACCTGCTTCCGGGCGATCGCGAGGCGATCGATAGCATTCACTTTATCGAGCCGAGCGCTTTCGAGCTCAAGACGGATACCATTGGTTGCCGATTCCGTCTGGTAGCGAAGCTCTTCGATCTGAGCTTCCTGCTCGTTCATTTTTGCATTTGTGCCAAAGCCGGAGAAGAAATTCCATTGGAATTGCACACCGCCGAGAAGAAGATCGGCATCGCCTGAGAACTTCAATGAATTTTCCTGCCATCCGTAGCTGGCAAAGAGCGAAATGTTCGGCAGGTAGTCAGCGAGCGTTGCTTTCTTCACACCTTCGGCAGCGTCGGCGCTATAGCGCAACTGTTGTAATTCCGGACGGTTGTTGAAAGCCCGGTCATAATCATCATTGAAAGAAGGAAGATTGCCGTTGAAGACACCACCGCCATTGGTCGCCATATCCGAACCGGAAGAAGCCATTGCTAAAACATCTTCTGCTTTCGGAAGATTAATATCCGAATCGTACTCACGTTTGAGCAGGTTATTAAAATTCGTTCTCGCAAGGGCTGCCATATTCTTTGCTATCAGGACATCGCCTTCGGCAGCAGCAACGCCGACTTCGGCGCGGAGCACATCGTTCTTCGGAGCTTTGTCGTTCGAATAAAGCGCTTGTGCCATTCGGAGATTCTCGGAAGCAAGGGTATCGGCATTCATGCGGATCTTTACCAGTTCGCTTGCCTTCGCATAGTTGTAGTAGGCTTCGGTCACCGAATAAGTAATGCTGAGTTCTTTTGCACTTACCTCAGCAGTAGAAGCATCGCGCAGGGCGCTGGCGACACTCGCGCCTTGCCAGAGGGCATAATTGCCGATCGGCCAGACGAATTCGAATTTATTATCCCACGGTACGATACCAAGTCCGGTCGCATTGAAGGTACCGATACTCGGAATAGTGAGTACGCGGCCGCCGGAATATTGGGTGAAGCGTGAGACGAAATCCAAATGCGGAATCAGCCCCGAACGAGCTTCGGCTACCCGGGCATCGGTGTTCTTCCACCGGGCGCGGCTGGCCATAACATCTGGGTTTTGAGAGAGGGCAGTTTCAATGTAGGTCTGCAACGCCTGTGGCACATAAGACGTTTGGGAACGCCCGGCCGTAGCCATCGAAACGAGAAGCAGTACTGCAAAGAAAGAGGTGGATACTTTTTTCATAGAATGAACTATTATGCGGTAGTAGTAATAATTTGCTCTTCAGCGCTGCCATCGAGCGTAAAGACGCGTTCGAGTTCGACGCCATGTTCCTGGAAGCCCATCGCTTCGAGCGAAAGCCACTGCAAGGGTTCGAGATAGGCACGGCCCTGATCGGTGACGGCATTTTCCATCAGCATTCTCATCGTTGTGTTATAGACATACTGCCAGTTGAGATGTTCGAGATGGACTCCATTCTTACGCGTAGCGAAGACATGGTTCTCCGAATTATAGGTACACTTATTAAGCATTCGCAATACGCCGGTACCTGAGAGCCACAACGTTAGCACGAGTGTAAAGCCATTTACTTCCGGCTTAATATCTCCTTCGGCTTTTGCCTTCTCGGTCATCTGGTGAAAATATTTCCAGACCCGCTCGGAAAGCATGCTTAATTCATCGACGAGCTCCGGGGAGATATTAGTCTTCGCTGGAGTTTCGTTGAGATGCATAAGCGTGAAAATGAAGCGATGCTCGGTGGCAAAGCGGCGGTAGGCTTCGCCGATAGCGATCACCTTTTCAATACCGCGTTCTTTTTTATCGGTCTCTTCGGCCATCAGCTCGAATAGCACTTCGAAACCTTTAATGACGAGGCCGATCAATAATTCATCTTTATTCTCATAATAAAGATAGATCGTCCCTTTGGCAAGCTCAGCTTCTTTAGCTATTTCATCCATAGAGGCTTGCCCGATACCTTGATGCTGGAAGACCCGAAACGCAGCATCGAGGATCTGAGTCCTTCTGGCTTCGCGCTCGCGTTCTTTTCTTTCTACAATTCCCATCTTATTGACTTTCAATAAGTTAGTTTCAATTTTCCCTTTGGCAGGAATACAAATATTCTTTGTCCCTTTATTTAATGACTGACCGTCAGTCATTAAATAGTTAAGCAAATTAACGTTTGTAGAAAGACTTAGTTTCACCTTTTTAGATTATTTTAATAAAAGGGTGTTTCTGCACCAAAATCGCTAAAAACTCTATCTGGGATACTGTAACAACGAATGAAGCAGGCCAATATTGCACGAGAATTCGTTTTGGGAGGTATTTTTGTATCGAATGGATACACCCTCGTTCAGTTTTACTTCTTCGGATGAGAAGAAGGTCTATGTGCGGGAAATGTTTTCGAACATTGCCGGGCGCTATGACTTCCTGAATCATTTTCTCTCCTTCGGCCAGGATTACCGTTGGCGTCGCAAAGCGGTGAAGCTTATCAAAGCTCATCTGAATGGACGTCAGAAACCGGCCATACTCGATATTGCTTGTGGTACGGGTGATCTTTCCTTCGAAGCGCTGCGCCAGATACCGGATGCGGTTATTACCGGTATGGATCTTGCCAAGCCAATGCTTGATGTTTTTCAAAAGAAGATCGATGAGAAGCATGTCTCGATCACAATAGGAGAGGGAGATGTAGAGGCGATGACCTTTGCCGATAATAGCTTCGATGCGGTAATGATCGGTTTTGCGACTAGAAATTTTTCGAAGCTCGAAGTTGCCTTTACCGAAATTTATAGAGTACTAAAACCTGGCGGCATTTTTGTTAATCTCGAACTTTCAAAGCCGCGGGTCTTTCCCATGAAGCAGCTCTATCAATTGTATAGCCGCTTCATTATGCCGTTAATAGGTAAGCGGGTCTCGAAGAACACCGAAGCATATAGTTACTTACCCGATTCTATCCAGCGCTTTCCCGAACGCGAAGAGATCGTTGCTCTGCTGACGAGGATCGGATTTCACGATGCGAAGTGGAAAGATCTTTCCGCCGGAATCGTCTCGATGCATATCGGAGTAAAATAAAAAAGCCGGCTACCGCCGGCTTTTTTAACTGATGAATGATGGATCATTGCAGGGTATAGCCACAGATGATCTCTTCGTTGATCGAGAAGAGATAGCTATCGTCCGGCGAGGTAAAGTACTTCGACTTTTTCCCCTCCTTTGCCTGCCAGTTTACTTTGCCCGTTTTTAGATCGAGCGATTCCAGATGACGGTCTATGCAATAGACAAGATTGTTTCCCATGATGCGCGGCACGTACTGCACTTCATCCTGATCGTAGTCCCACTGGTGCTGCCAAATAGGTTTGCCGCTTGCGGCTTCGAGCAATGCGGCTGCTTTCGTACCGAGGACCAGAATTTTTCCATCGGCTGCAACAACACGCAAACAGCGCCGGGCACTGACCCCCCAGATATTTCCCCAAAAGCTGGTGTAGACAGTAGTAAGCTCGGCGCTGCCTGCTTCGTCAAGATATTCAAGCTGCTTATCAGGTTCTACACCGCCGTAGGTGGTAGTGGATTCGAGAACGTACCCGCCGCCGATATACGTGCTGGAAGTATAGCTGCGTGGCTTCGAGCCGATATAGGTTTCAGTTATTGCGTAGGTTTTCTTGTAAGGCATTTCACCGATCTTCGCATCGTCAAGATCGATCGTCCAATCGAAGGCTCCTTTGCTTTCGCGAGTCAGCTTTAAGGCATATAGTTTTTCGTCGTCGGAGAGATAGAGCTGTTTAGTTTTCGGATTATAGTAGTTCATGATCGAGAAATCGGGCATATTTACACCGCAGGCCTTCTTAGTCTCGATTCTCCAGATAATTGCACCCGTGGCAGGGTCAATGGCTGCAAAGCCATAGGGGTCGTCATCGTTATATTTATCGAACTTGATCGAATTCTTTTGTAGGACAACATCATAATCCTGAGTGCCGAACTGCACGTAGAGTGTGCCATCTATCAAAGCAAGGGAAGTGGGCTTGGCATCGATCTTATCCTGAGTCCAGAGGCGCTTGCCGCTGGTAAGATCGAAGGCAATGATACAATCATGCCCAGGCATATACACAATGCCTTTTCCGTTACTGACAACATTGCCCTGCGGAGCAACCTTCTTCGGGTCCATACCACCGGCACCTTCATCGCTGCAGCGAAAATAATCTTTATACGCAACTGCTCCGGTCGCAGGATCGAAGGCAAAAAAACCTTCACCACCGCGATCCTTGCTCTCCGGCTCGAGCATTTTTGCTTTGGTGCGGATAGCGATCACGATCTTGCCATTATACTCAAAATTATCGTAAGTAAAGCCGATAAAATCGTAGGAGGGATCGATGATCGTTTTTCCTTTGCCGGTGGTATTCGAAGCAACGGCATTAGGATTGCCGAAATTTCTCATAGAAAAATTGGTAAGGGCTCTTCCGATACCCGGAATATAATTATCCGAGCGTGCAACATTTAGTGAGTAATTGATCTTACCGGTGAGTAGATCGATACTTACCGCATGCAGCTGGTTACGTTTACCGATGCTCGTAACTGCCAATGTAAAAACGGCATTCGTGCCATCCATTTTTAGTAGCCGGTGCGCATATCCATCTTCAAGCTCCGGAGCTTTCTCCAGATTCCAAAGCAGTTTATCGTTCGTCATATCGACGGCGAAGCAAGCGCCATCTTCACTTACAAAGGCGATGTCCTTACCCGCAACCTTGAAGGTAAAGAAACTGCGATAAGCGCTGACATCGATCGGTACTGTAGTTACCGTGCCAGTGGCAAACCGGAAATGGGCAATCTCCTTTTTCCCGATAACAGCAATTCCGGCATCTGTCGGCACTAAATAGACCCGGTCTTCATCGATCTTCATTTCATGTTTTACCAATTGCTGGTTGGTTTGCAGATCGATCAGGATTACACTGCCATCGAGGAGGTATAATTGATAGCGGCCGGTGGAATCGCGATAATCCCAGTCTTTCTTTTTCTCGATCACATCGTAGTTCGGTTCGCAATCGGTAAAACGGTTAAGCAGTTTACCGGTGCGGACGTCATAGAGATCGAGCGTTTCATCGTCGGTAAAGACAAGCATCTTATCGCGGCTTTTAACGACGCTGTAATTGAATCCGCCTTTTTGTAATGCTTTTTGATTATAGCTGATCTTCGAACGCCAAAGCTCATTTCCGGTTTTCAGATCGACGCCTATGTGGATATTACCATAGCGAAGCACAGTAGTCGTATTCAGGAATGAGAGCTCCATGAAATCATCCTGATCGATATCGGCATATTCATGCTCCCACATCAGTTTGCCGGTGATCGCATCGTAGGATCGAAGTTTATCGTCGCTTGCTACCAGATAGGCATCGCCAACGAGCTGCTTCGGACCTTTTTTATTAAAATCATCGACCTTCAGGTCCCATTTCTTTTCTCCGGTTTTAGCATCATAGCCCCAGGCATATTTGCCCGTAGCAAGGAAGAGGTATTTCCCATCGCCGACGAACTCATGGATCTTTGCGGGATCGTCAAGCTCGACTTTCCATTTCGGAGCCTGAGCCAGCGAACGCGAACATGGCAGGAAAACAACTGCAAGTAATAAATATAGAAATCGAATTCTCATGATCGGGTACGATAGTCCGTCAGCCCACCCGTAACATCGCAGAGGGTTGTACACGAACTGACGTTACGGGGGACCTTCGGACGTTCAGTGCGCTGTAATGTGTGTGAATTGCTTTCACCATGAAGCAAAGCAGAAAGCGGCGCTTTCGCGATGAGTTTTCTGCTCAGTTGTTCGTGTACGGTGCAAAGTTACCGGGTCATTTCTCGAAAATAAACCCAAGAATCGGAAGATTCTTACTCGGTGTTATAGGCGGCGATCTATGCCCCGAAAGCCGAATTATTTATACGAATTGCTCTCATCACTCACCGAGGCCGAACTGGCTTCGCTCTCAGCGCTCGATTTAAAAGGCAAGGAATTGCAGCTGTTCGAGCTCTTCTGCTCGAAGATCGGCTCCGGTGCTCCTACCAAAGAAGAAGCAATGGCGGCGCTTGGTATCAGCGGAGCCCATTTCGATAAAACGACCTCTATTCTCCTAAAACGGTGTTATGAGGTGCTCGTACCTCAGGGCGCCCCTGAATTATGGGTATTTCTCAGGAGAAAATACCTCCCTCGCCACGTCTATCATCAGTTTCATCTCGAAGAACGCGAACAAAAACTTTCGGGCGATAGCGGGGCATTAGCCGCATTTTATTTCAATGCCTTCGAGACGCTTCATACAATGACGTATGAAGATTACGATCCGAAAGAAGCCGAACGCTTCATGCGCTGTTACTTCGAGCTTAAGCCTAATGCTACTGCCGCCGAGCATATTATGATTGAGGGACGATGGATACGCCAGCTTATTACCAATAGTCTTTCCCGCGGCTCGATCGGCGAAGAGATCAGGGCACTTTCCACAAATCTCGCAACGTTGGAGGCGATGATCGATGACTCGATGACGCCGCTGCCGTTATGCCAGTTCTATCTGGCAATCGCTCATTTTTATAAAGTCGTCGAGATCGATACCGATAAACAGCGGATGTATCTTCAGCGGACACTCGAGGTATTTGTTGCCAATCCGGACGATTTCAGTACCGAAGATATCGAGCTTGTAAAATGTAAAATCGCCGATACCTATTATCAGGATGGAAAGTTCGAACAGGCGTATGGGCGCTATAACCAGATTATCCCTCACCAGATCGAGCTATTCAAAACCCAATATTTTTATACTACGACCTTTATTCAGTTAGCCCTGCTTTGCAAGGATTTTGAAAGAGCCGACTCGCTGCTGGCTATCTTTTACGATGAACTTCTCGATCGGGCTGAAGGCCAGCCTGCGGCGATGGCAGCGATTACCAAAGCGAAGCGGTATTTATTGGAACGACGGAGCGAAGAAGCAAAGCGCTATATCGATCTTGGTTTTGCGATCAATAATAAGAACGTGCTATTGAATTTCGATATCGAATTGCGAAAACTCGAATCGATCTATTTTGCCCAGATCGGCGATTTTGGCTTTACCGAAGAACTGATCGATAAGCATATAAAATTTTTGCAAAGCAAAGGAATAAAAGTAAAAACGAATCTTCATGCGATCTTCTTAAAACTTCTCCGTTCAATCATGGCCGAGCGCAGTGGAGGAAAAAAACTTAGCCCGGCTGAGGAAGAGCAGATGCGAGTACAATCCAGCGGGTTTGTCACGATCTATGGAAGACTATTGCAGACGATCCGCAGCGCCTAAAAAAGGCACGGGTTATCGGTCCCGTGCCTATTCTTTTCCTTTCACATCATCCTTTCACAGATCCCGCCGAAGACAAACCGGAACAGCGGGGAATTGGCTTTCGAGAGAGAATTCTTATAGGGAATTCAGGAAGGCAATGAGCGCCGTGCGATCTGCCTTTGATAATTTTTTCACATAATTTTTTGAAGCAACGGCTTCTCCATCATGCCAGAGTATTGCTTCCATAAGATCACGGGCGCGGCCATCGTGTAAGAAGAACGTATGCCCATTGACGGTTTGCGTTAAGCCGATACCCCACAATGGCTGTGTGCGCCAATCGCGGCCGCCAGCCTGGAAATCCGGGCGTTGGTCTGCCAGACCATCGCCCATGTCATGCACCAGCAGATCGGTGTAGGGATGGATCGTCTGATTCGAGACCTGTGAGATCCCGTCCAGTGTGCCGGTCTTCATGGTTGGCAAGTGACAGGATCCACACCTTGCATCCGCAAAGACTTGTTTTCCACGAATAACGGAGGCATCGTTCAAATTTCTACGAGCAGGTACTCCAAGTGTTTGTACATAATAGGTGGCCGCTGCAAGGGTGAGCGAATCGACATCTACCTTATCATATTCATATCCTATGGCCTGCGGTTGGCCATGACAGGATTTAACCGGAAAGAGCGGTGTGGTTATACCCATATCGCCATTGTATGCGCCGGCAGTCTGTTGTTTCAGATTCGGCACATTTGCTTTCCAGCCAAAGCGGCCGATCGCTGTTGTTTGATGCACTGCATCCCAGACATAATTCGCTCGCCCTTTGATGCCATCGCCATCGTTATCACTCGGGTCGGCGTGAGAGAGTATAGTCTCTTCGGAAACGGCTTCGAGCAATCCGAGACCGAATACCGGCGGAGCCATGCGCGGCGAGATCATCGTGCCGGCTGGCATCGGGATATAAGTATTTGTCGGCGAGTACTCAGGGGCACGAAGATGATACACCTCGCCATCGTCGAAGGTAACCGGCACATCGGAATAGGTAATATCAATCGAGCCTTCGGGCTGCACTCCGGCAACTGCACGCTGCTGCAACTGGCCGCCAAAGCCGGGTACAGGATTCGGGCCGCCATGTTCATCGGCACCGGCGATGCTTAAGCGGAAGAGGATAGAAGATAATGCACCTGCGTTATTTAATGGGGTACCGCGCCCATCGCGGACATGGCAGCTTACGCAAGAAGTATTATTATAGATCGGCCCGAGGCCGGGATTGACCGGCCCAGGATAGGAAACAAACGTCGCATCGAAGGCCGCATCGCCAAGCGCATGAAATTGCTGCCCGGCATAATCGAGATTCGGTGCGGGAGTTCGAAACGCATTCGAATTGGCAAGAAATACAGTAGTGGCTCCTCCGGCAAGGAGTTCGGTAGAATCGATAGTGCTTACCGAAGGTTCAGTGATAGTATCCTTCGAGCAGCCGCTAATTCCAAAAACGGAGATAGCGGCGAGCGAAACACAAAGAAACGACACAAGCGATTTCATATTATTGAGCTTTTAAAATGGGGCCTACCCGGTTAGTCAGGATATCATCCAATGCACTGACGGCATCTTTTGCTGCCTGGACGGCACTCGGATTATTACTGAGTGCATCGACGAAGGTCGGAGTCATGGCATTGATCTTTGCCAGAGCATTCGTGATGGCGGTTTTCACACTATCGTCGAGTGCAGTGCTATTCTTTCTAATGATTAAAGTTAGGCCGTTGCCGCTGGAGCCATCGAGCGTACCGAGATAAATGTTGCGCGCCCCGATGATATTATTAGCGAAATCGTTGGTGGAGTTTTTGCTGTAGCGCGATTCGTCGTCATTTTCGTCATGCGATTCGAGCGGTATGCCTATCTTTTCATTAGCTACTTCGTTCGTCGAGCCGGTTACGCCATCGATAAGCTCAGCGAGTACTGCTGTCTTATTGGCATAGGTACTGTTCGGAGGGTTGAGGAGATTATCACCAAAGTTGCTACCGGAACTGCTCCAGGCTGTTGCAAGATCGTGCAGGCGCGAAGAGACATTTGTTCCGAGAGCCGAAAGCATATCGAGTTCACGGGCAGTGAAAGCCGATAGTGGCTTATCGGAATTAATACCATAGAGTAGGTATTCGATTGCATGGAAGCCTTTGAGATTCGTCTCCATGCTATTGATATAATCCTGTGTTAGAGGAGTCGAAGAGTTGAGGATCTGATTGAAGCTCGCCGTATCGAACGGCCAATCGTCTACATCGGGATCGACGTTATCGTTACTGACCGGTCCGAAGCCAAAGGCTTCACACGATTCCCAGGCTTTGCGTGCATCGATCCAGGCTTGTTTGGCGGCAGCGAGGTTGACCTCGGTTGCTGAAGCTTTGAAGGCAGTCAGTGCATCACCCAAAGCATCGCCCTTATCGTGAAGCGTATTGTAGCTCGGAATAATGACGGTCTTTACGTCGGCGCTAATAGCTGCACTTACCGGATCGCTTGGAGTATCGACCGGATTGTCGTCATCCTTGCAACCATATAACGATATTGTTGCAGCGACCAGAGCTGCAAAAAGTATAGATGTTTTCTTCATAGTATCCATTAGTTCGTAAAACTGGAGTTGAACTTGGATACATACCCGCTGCTAATATAACCACTAAATTGCTAAAATAATTAAGACTAAATCTTAATAGTAATTAGAAAATTCTAATCTTTGATTGTTCCTTTCTATAAGATAACACTATGTAAAATGCTCGAGGCCACGATGGTACTGATAAAAAGCAGAAAGAATCACCGCTTTTAATCAGCCTATTAATTAGAAAGTAGTACTCTATAATTGCCCTAAACCGGATCTCTAATATTCGTAAATTAGGAGGTAATCAGAGGCCAAATGATATCCATTTTAATGTTGGTGAGTTTATTCTTCAGTGGTCGCACTACTCCGACTAGCAAGCTTGCTTTATTTTCCATATACCAGGGACAATGGGTAGGTGAAGTTCAATACTCCAAGCCCTGTGGAGAATGCGCCGGTTTACTAAAAATACAATTGGAAGTAAAAGATAGTACTGTTAAGGGATATTTTTCCCTGAGGGAAGAGGGTTTCGAAGGAGGAAGAACTAGTTATGGAATAGCAGAGGGGACTATAATTAGAGATTCAATTTTCTTAAAACTTTCAGGCTTAAAGCCATTAAGTAATAGATATAATGACGGGGCCCAGGTTACTTGTACTGTCTCCGGACGATTTGTCTATCTCCCGTTTCACAAAGTATCACCTAAAAAAAGAATCTCCCCAAAGCAGAGTATATTAAAAGGTAACCTTGAAAGTGGTACCAATAGGTGGGGAAGCGGAGCCATAACACTTGCCCGGGATACTTCCTTTGTTCTACTACCTCGCTATTGATAATGCAGCTAAAGTATATAACGGTAGCATTTTTTATTTGCATGCTTTCTTCGGTTGCCACAGCACAAACCGATGTTCTGTTCCATGAAGTGTCTGCCGATAAAATACTTGCAGGCGGTTTTTGGAATGGATATTTATTAAATTCAAGCAGTATTCCGTATTATACATTATCGGTATTAGTTCACAAAGCTGATACGGTATTGAGCGGAAAGTTTTTATTGGCTTCAAGTAGTGAAAGCTATCCATTCCGTGATTCCGGAGCAATACATGGATATATAGTTCGTGACTCGGCCTTTCTTCTATTTCAATCTGCTTCCGGCAAGTTAAACTATAGTGTCAAAGGGAAATGCCAGTCCTATGAAGAGCATCGTCGGTATGTGCATAATAGGGCCATCGGAGATACGGTACTTCACAATGTTACATTCACTGGCTTTTTTGAAGCAAAAAGTGCCAGGTTAACCATAGGTTTGATCATATTAAAATATTTTCCGTCGAATGAAAAAGCTACTGATAATTAGTTGCTGTCTCGCAATAGTATTATGGTTCACCAGAATAAGTGGCGCAGAGGACGAATATACTTATTCTTCGGATTCTGCAACTTCAGGGCGGTGGAGAGGCCAACTAATGAGTTTAGCTGAGCCTTTTAAGGAGCCGCAACGAATTGAGCTTTCGCTAACAATACTTGATGGACGGGTTTCGGGCAGTTTTCGGATCGATAGAGATAAAGAAACTGGCGAGGTACAAGGGAATACAATAAACGATTCTATTTATGTAGAATTAAAATCGGACGTTGCCAATAACCTATATAAATTGTCTGGGCACTGTTATACCATGCTGTATTATGAAAATCCATCGGATAGCAGCTCAAGAAAAATTATCACAGGTAAGTGGCAGGTTATTATCGGGACTATTGAAGCCCCCAATACCGACTTTCCGAAAGCAGAGATAACACTGGCAAGTGAGAGTAAGTGGTAGGTAGTATTGATTTATAAAAACTAAGTATTATAAATTTAATGACATTACCATATATCATTAAAATAAGTTTATTCTCCTGCTTTTTACTGCCTTTGCAAAGTAAGATACGGCAAATAGCCGGTAGATGGGCAGGTGATACTTATGGCGATAGTCTTGAACATTATGGTTTTTTTATTTTGAATTTAAAGCAAATGGACGATAGTATCACCGGCACTTTTATCAGAGAGCTCCATACTATGGATCTTGACGTAGATAGTGGGCAGGTTTTTGGCGTCATTAAGCGCGACTCCTTATTATTGAGAATGCCAGTTCATCCGTATTATTACTATAATATACACGATAAATTACATACCCTTCGTCACCTTCCGTTCGATACAATTATTCTCGAAGGGAAATATTTCCCACCAGATACAGCTTTGGCCTATTCAAAACCACTCGATTCTCTTGCTATCTTCCCAAAGATAGAGGGTATTATTTATAATACTGATGCTACTGGTCTATTCGAATATGATATTAAGGTGTATTTGGGAAAAAAAGAAGAATTATGGATGAGAGATTAATACCGGTATACAATACTCTCCGATATTAAAATAACTTGGCTGTTTCTTCAGCAGTTATCTCTCTCCCAATGATATCCGAAATCGTCACGGTCTCTTCTTCCAACGACCTTCTCATTTGCTCTTTTTCTTCGGGTGAAATAGCAAGCAGCTCTGGCATTCGCAAATGTTCATGGCCGAGGAGGATGGAGCCGTGTTGAAGCACTGCATTGCCGAAGCGGCGCTGGGCTGAGCCTACGAGTTTCTTTCCCTTGTAGGTAATTTCATACCGGGCAGTGCTCGTAAAGCAGGCAATATTAGTGAGGGTGCCTGGTTTATATACTTCTCTAATCGGCGCGGTATCTCGTGAGGAGGTGAGTTCGAGCTGATTATTGCAAAGCGGCTGTAGGCATTCGAGTAATAGTTCAGCTATGTTGTTATGTACGGCATAAATCCCTTCGCCGGGTTCGAAGCGTTTGATAACGGCATAGGTGAGTTCTTCGCTATGGTAAACGGCGCGGCCGCCGGTGGGGCGTTTGATGATCTCGACGTTATGTGCCCTGCAGGCTTCGAGATCGATCGAGGAAGTATCCTGCTGATAGCCGAGCGAGATCGCATACGGTTTCCAGGAATACAGCCGTAAGACGTTCGGCGCTTCGGGGTTATCTCGCACGAGCTCTGCTAGTTCGAGATCGCGCGCCATTTGGTAGGCGGCGGGTTTATCGAAGGCGGTTTCGATCTGCCAGAGGTTTCTATCGAACATGATCGTCCCCTAACATAATTTCGCACCGAAAGAGCACCACAGGGTGTTTATTCGTCTCGTGAAGCTCATCGACCGATATATCGTTCGGCAATTTATCCTCGCTACCTGCGTTTCGCTGGCGGCGTTTATTATTTTGTTCATCGCGATCGACCTGATGGAGAAGCTCGATAAGTTTCTCGACCGCCGCGTGCCCTTCATGACGATCATCGATTACTATGTGAATTTCACGCCGCAGATGATCTCGCTCGTCATGCCGATCTCCCTATTACTCGCGAGTCTCTTCACAACCGGCAAGCTTTCTCAGCAGACAGAGATCGTAGCCATGCGCTCGGCAGGTATTTCGCTCTACCGGCTCATGCTGCCGTTTCTGGTCATGGGGATGCTCGTCAGCGGCTTTTTTATTTATTTCAATGGCTGGATGCTGCCGCGAGCTAATGCCCGGGTAAGCGCCATTCAGCGTAAATACGATCTGCCCGGGAATACATCGCTCGGTGCTCAATCGAACCTGCACTTACAGGAAGGAGTGGGGAAGATCGTAACGATCGGAAATTTCCTGCCCGATGTTGCGCGTGCCGAACGGGTGAGTATTTATTTCTTCCAACCTACCGACCAGACGCGCCTGTATCGCCGTATCGATGCTCCGCAAATGAAATGGGATTCGGCTCAAAAGCTCTGGATATTATCGAATGCTGTCGAGCGGTTTTTTACCAATGATTCTTCTAAGGAGCAGTATCGCCGTCTGAGCGAACCGGATAATAAACTGAAATTCTCGTTCAGTCCTGTCGAATTAAAAGAGCGCCAGTTAAAATACGACGAGCTTACGAATCCGCAGTTAGAAAAACGCATTGCGTTGGCACAAGCCGCCGGGATGGATACGGCGCATGACGAAGTAGATTATTACTCCAAGTACGCGATGGCTTTTACATCGTTTATCGTTGTACTATTCGGGGTGCCGTTCGCTTCGCAAAAAAAACGCGGCGGGTTGGCTCTCGAATTTGCTGTTGCTATTGGAATCGCCTTTGCGTATCTTGCTTTCACAAAAGTCTCGCAAACATTCGGTTATACAGGATCGGTAGATCCGCTGCTGACGGCCTGGCTTGCTAATGCCATCTTTATTCTTATCTCTTTGGGAGTAATCTCAAGGGTACAAAAATAGTAGATTCCCGACGTTGAGAATTTGCATTTTCTTAGTGTTCGTCTGAACTCTATTTCCTTAAAAAGGTACTATTACGGTTCGTATCTTCCTTATTTATTGATACCTACTCTTTTATTCCCCTAAAGATAGGTACGCTTGGTGTACCCGAAAAAAGTTGGTACTCCGAATAGTTAAGACAAAACGAGAGTCGAGATGTCGAAAGATATTTTCGGCTCTTTTTATTTGTCTATTACAACTTGTCGGGTACTGGTACCGGTTGCTGAAATAAGGCGCAGGTAATAAGTGCCGCTCTGTGAAAAGGAGAGCTTTGTTGACCACTCGGCCGTTCCGGCTTCAAAATGAATCTTCTTTGAATCTAACCTGACGCCAAGCGGATCGATAATTTCAAGTGTGGCTTCGGTACCACTGGCGATAGGATTAAAAAGCGAAACAGTAACTTCGCCGTTCGAGGGGTTTGGCGCTATGCGGTCGAAGGTAAGTTTTTTTCCGGCGATCACTGCCGAGATCAGGCTATCGCCGCATGATGGGAGGTAGGTGAACGATGCCGTTGTCGAACTATCGATCAGCGTCTCGGGGCACATCGTTACTCCGGTACGTTCTTTCAAAGTTGCAGCTGCGATCGAGATGCCCGTCGTAAAAGTAGAGGTTACATAAGGCAGGCATTCGATATAACAGAGCGTATCACCTGCATTGATTGCTACAGCAGAAGGAATTTGCATCGATAGGGTAACGCGATGATTAGGTTCATCGGCAGTAATTACCGTTGCGGCCGAACTGAAGGTTGCCGTTTTAGAAGAAATCTTCATAGGCATCAGCAGATCGGTATTTAAGCCAAGCGTTACATCGAATCCCTGGATATTTTTAATACTTGCATCTTTTGTAAATATCGGGATGAGCACCGGCTGGTAGGCGGTTGCAGCAAATGCTCCGGCAGTAGCGACATGCATCGTCGCTACCAACCCAAGGGCATGAATAACAACTGAAGTATCGAGGGTACTGCCATCGGCACGGCGAAAATGCAATTGCAGAGTAGCAAAGTGATCGCCTGCTGCATTCGGGTTGAATGAGCCGGTGAGCGAAATAGTACGATTGACCCCGATGCCGGCAGGAGTGGAAGTAGTTAGTGAAAAATCAGAGCTCGTAGCACCGGAAAGTGAATAGGAAGTAAGGGTAATAGAATCGCAGAGCGTATTATTCAAAGCGATCTTTACCGGCGCCCCATCGCAGAGATAGGTAGGGGTAACACTATCGATAGCAATAGAAACAGCTCCGCCAAAAGTCGAAATAGTACCGGTAATTGTAATACTGCTATCTCCGGTGTCATCATGGATACGAAGTGTCGAGGAGATAGTACCGGTGGAAGTTGGTTTCAGGTGAACGACAATCGAATCGATCGCGCCGGGAGCAAGTGGTTGTTGCGGCTGATGATCGAGCGATAATCCGTTCGAAGTATTATCGAGCGTGCCGGAAAGATTCAATGAATCGCAGCCGGTGTTATGAATAATAACAGTTACAACCGGTTCGGCGCAGAGCGAGATATTACCAAAGTCGATCTTATTAGGTGAGTATGTAAAGGTATGCCGGTTATTCGATCCCGTGCCGGTAACGGGAATAGTTATTGTGCCGGCCTGATAAGTGATGGTAATATTCGTGCTGAACGGTCCGGGTGAAGGCTGGGCAGAAATGATGATCGTATCCGATGTTTGTTCGTTAAGCGGCGAACGGGACTGGCGGAAAAAACTCAGCCCTGAGATGGGGGCCGAGATGGTTTGAGTAAGGGTAGCCGGAGCACAGCCGATATTCGAAACGATAATGGTATCGAGCGTCGGAGTGCAGGAAGATATTTCGCCAAAATCGATAGATAGTTTTGATACCGAGAGCGAGGGGCCACTATTGGCGCCAATACCCACGAGCTGAACATCGACAGTTCCGAGCTGATAGGTTAAGTGCAGTGTCGTTGAAAATGGGCCGGTCAGGGTAGGCTGTAAGCGAACGATAATAGTATCGTTCTCGCCTGCAAGCAGAGCGGCCTTTGGTCCTTTTACCAGTGAAAGTCCGTACGAAGTATTGACGATACTGCCGGACACATTGGCAGTAGAACAGCCGGGATTATTGACAATAATAGTATCGTACACTGCTGCACAAGCAGAAACGGTACCGAAGTTTACAGTATCGCGAAAAGAGATGAGCGCCGGATCGCTGCAACGGACATAAAGAATATTAGCACCGACCTGCGATTGAACCCGTAAGGGATCCGTCGTAAAAGGATTCTGCGAAGGCCCAAGTACCCGCTGCATTGCAACAAGAAAATACATGGTTTCCGTACCTGGCAAGGTGATCGTAGTACTCCAGGTTTGTCCTCCGGCAAATGTTTTAACTAAGGTCCAACTGCCATGAAGCGACCGGACATAAATTTCGACAGCATTTCCATTCCCACCACCGGTCAGAGTAAAGGTTCTATTTACCGTATCGAATTTTCCGGTCGATATTCCATTGTAATTAGAGCCTTGAGCGATTATTGAGGGGAATGGTTGCAATAGCGGTCCATCTAAACGGTAGCGGCCATTACCGCCATTACCACCGTTTTGCCAATCTGCTTCTGCGGAATCTCCACCGAAAGGATGAAGAGTTTTTCCACCGTTACCACCGCTAAGATCGATCGAAGCAACCTGAATGGTAGCTTTTGCACCGATAAATATACCACCGCCGGAACCGCCGCCACCGGAACCGCTATTACCCGGAGAACCGGGAATGTTACCTGCACTATCTGAGCCGCCATTCGCGCCGCGAGCGCTCAGTTGCTGAAGCACCACATTGTCATGGCTGAATACGGCAAGGCCGCCGCCTGCTCCTCCACCGGTACCGGGATGGCTAAGAAAAGGATTACCACCCGCGCCACCGGAACCACCCATCATCGGTACCAACTCTTTATTACCGTTTATCTGGCCTGCGCCTGCTTTGGTAGAAGTACCAGCCGTGCCAAATCCGCCGCCGCCGCCGCCAAAACCTACATAATTAATCGTATCCTGTGGAGCGCCGCTTCCACCGCCATGCCCGCCGGTCGAAGAAAATCCGCCAAAGCCGCTTTCTCCAAATGCTAATCCGGTACCACCTCCGGTACCTTCGCCGCCAGATTTATTAGCAGATTCAGTACCACCGGGAATTCCATTGAGCGCAGGGCCGCCATTGGCTCCTCCGGCTGCATCTCCTCCGGTGCCTACACCACCAACTGCATGTAAGCCGCCCTCGCCTGCAGTAAAACCATCGCCTCCTGCTACATTATAAATGGCAGGATCGATCTCATCGAAGCCGCCGCCGCCGCCGCCGCCGCCCGGGCCGCCATTAGTTGTATGCGCATCAACACTCAGACGCGCCTGAGTAGCCATTTTTATTGGCCCTTTGGAAATAAGTATAGATTGCAGGTAGCCCTGGTTACCATCTGTTGTTAGATCGCAATCGGCTGTGCTGAATTCATAGGTACCCTGGCCATTTAAAAATAAACTATCGACGATCATCGCACCACGGCTTGAGCGTATACCATACGCACCGCCGCTGCCTAATAGACCGGGTGTATTTAGCACTCCATTGTTTCCAAGGGTCTGAGGTTTTACAATGTAAAAATTGACGGTATTCGAAACAAGATTTTTATAAATAACTTTGATCGGAATTACGATGCCACTGCGCCAATCGGTAGTAGTGGCCTGCACGGTAGGAAGGACGAATATCTGGGTGGAGATCATTCTGCCATCCCAGGATACCGTACAGGGGCCGATACGAATATAGGCCGTATCATCCGGATTATCGCAGACTACCTGTAATTGATCTTTCGGATTATTAGTAGAAATACCATCGAGCCCGTAATTCTGATTCTTGGTTGCCGGTCCGATAATTTCGACATAGGTATTCATTCCCGGAGTACCGATATCCGGAATGATATAGGAGATCGTAGTGGATGGCTGAGCTGAAAGAATTTCAGGAACAGCAAATATCCATACTATAGCTGCAGAAAGAGCCAGGAGAAACGATTTGTATGTACCATGTCGTCTGTGAGAGAGAAAACCTTTTAGCAATTGACTCATGCCTATTTCACCATCTTAACACAACAACGTATTCCTTTAGAGATGACAAAAATACTATAAAAATAACCACCAACTATAGGAAACAGGTTCTACCTTTGTATGACCATTTTTTGAGTCAGGTCCCTGCCGTCAGAACTGTGAAGATGAATGAAGTACATACCGCTTGTAAGCTCAGAGAGTGGAAGCGGAAGGATATTCTCACCACGACCGTAATACTGTGAAGCCACTGTATAGATCCGGGCGCCTGCAGCATTCAATATCTCGATAGTAAATGAACCAGCATTGTTTAAGATCAATCGCGCCTGAGCTGTAGTGGCCGTATAATCTATCGTCACTCTATCCTGCAACTCCCGGGAATCGACGGAGGACGAACCTTCCATTCCTTCGACTTTTGTCCAACTGCCGAGTGCAAGATTAAGGTAGTTGCCGCTTGGGGTCGTTTCGTCTTTTACTCCACGTACAAGATAGTACATGCTATCGGAAAGCGGGTCTTTATCGGCATATGAGTTTGCTTTAATAGGCGCGGGCGTGAGCAGGGTAAAATGATCGTCTTTTACCGAGGCCCGATACACATTATATCCAAGCAGCGATGCATCGAACTCCCAATCAAGGCTATATTGTCTTGTTGCTGCATTCGATGTCGTATGCAATAGTTGATCGGCATGAGCATACGGGCGCAGGCGCAATGTCGGGTCACCCATCAAATTTACCTGTACGAGATAAGCGCCATTCTGATCGCCAATGATATGGGCATCGTAATCGCCATCACTATTCTGAGTCAGAATTGTCGCATCACCGAAGGTATGCCCAAGCCCGACCGGGAAATATTGCCAGTACGGACGCCCCGACCAGACACAGGTAAGGCCATAAGAAGTAGCAAGAGGGGCACGCAATACATTATTAACGACATTCCAATCGCCGAAGTAGCTGCCAAAAAGCATTGTAAAGATCGCCTTTGAATCTTTCGAAGCGAAGTCATTAGTAGTACCAATCCCACCGACACTATTATCGCTTCCGGGACCGGTGCCATAGGCAAAGAGATAGGGATTCGTAGGGAGCGTTGAAAACCACGGCAATTCCCTGACGCTATCGATTCCGACAAGGGGTGCAAAATTCCTCCAACCACTGGCGGCAAAGGCTTCGCCACCCATATATCCGAAATGCGTATCGGTCATGCCACGCTCGGGTGCAGTTAATTTCCCCATTCGATAATCATGGTCTTTATCGAGGTATTGTTTCATAAGAGCGGTATCGCTCTTTGAAAAGGCAGGAAGATTATAGAGATCGACGCGGCCGGTTCGCCAATCGATATCATCGGGTTGAGAGAGTTGGTCGAACTTTCCATCGCCAATGAGATTGCGGTTTGCCGGTAGTATTCCTGAAGTAGTATCTTCATAATCGTCGGTCCAATCGCCATCGAACTCGCTGTAATACATATCGGTAGGCCACGCACCATAATGATTCGGATGCCCATCCGGGGCCAGAAATCCGGAATACGGAACCGGCACATGACCGATAATAAAAAGGGTCGTAGGATATTGGTTTGAAGAAGGATAGTAAGCGGCCAGTTTTTGCTTAACGGCTGGAACAGCATCTTTTCGATCGACATCGATCCGGATGACGATATATCCTTCGGCAAACAGATCGGAGCGCAAGCGGTCAAGTTCTTTTTTTAATGGGGTAGCATAGGTGGAATCAACAAGCAGAATGCAGCGGCCGTGATCATCGCCTACATGAATATCAATACCACTTCTTAGATAAGCCGAAGAAAGAACAGTACTGCCATAAAGAGCTCTGTTCCTACTGATACGATATTCATACTCCGTACCAATGGTTACCGTCGAATCGGTGTACAGAGAATCTTTATTGGCAACTTTGTGGGCCGCTCCCCAGGAAGCAGCACCAGGTAAGCGACGAAAGACTTGAATAGAAGTCGTAGCAGTATCCGGTTTCCAGCGGAGGATAATACGCGGCGGTGTTTTCGAGATTATCGCCTCGGCAAGCACGGCACGGTCTGAAGGTAACGGCTCCTGGGCATACACAGCAACAGAATACAGTAAGAAAAAAGTAACAGCGGCAACCAACGATAGTGTGCGTTTCATAGCAGCAACGAAAAGAAAGAATATAATTTGCTAACCCCTGTATAGCTGACAAGGTGCCTACATTAACCCATCCGCATACATCGATTCTATTAAAGAAGCATACTCCTTATATACCTGCTTGCGCTTGATCTTTAAGGTCGGTGTCATCATTCCGTTCTCAACGGTAAAAGGTTCGGCAACCAGGGCGAAGCGGCGGATCTTTTCAAAAGCGGCAAGCTCACGATTAATAGAGGTAATAAAAGGCTGGATCTCTGCTTCGATCGCTTTGGGGTCGGCCGGGACGATAAGTGCCGTACAATAATCCCGCTTTTCTCCGATAACGACTGCCTGCTCGATGAGCGGTGAGCGTTCGATCAAACTCTCGACCCTCATCGGTGCTATATTTTTCCCGTTGGCGAGGACAATGATATGCTTCTTACGATCGGTGATCTTTAATAATCCTTCTTCGGTAAGTACCCCGATATCGCCCGAATGCAGCCAGCCATTGGTATCGATCATCTCTGCCGTTGCCTGCGGATCGTTATAATATCCTTTCATTACATTGGCACCGCGAATAAGAATCTCTCCATCTTCAGCGATCTTTACTTCGACACCGGGGAGTGGCTTGCCGACACTGCCCCAGGTAAGAGAATCGATCTGGTTCACAGCCACCACGGGAGAAGTTTCTGTCAGGCCGTACCCCTCCAGAACATAAAGCCCAAAGGCGGCAAAGGTGCGGCCAAGCTCAGGATCGAGCGCCGCTCCGCCTGAAATAAAAAAGCGCATTCTGCCGCCGGTACGCTCCCTGATCTTCGAGAGCACCAGTTTATTCGCCAGCGGATAGAAGATCGATGTCATTGCAGAGACAGGCTTGCGCTCCATCTTCTTTGCATATTCTTTCCCGATTCGCATGCCCCAATCGAAGATCATGCGGCGATAGAATGGCATCTTTTGCCTCGAGCTTTGGATGCGCGAATGCAGGCGCTCGAAAAAGCGGGGGACGGCTGTCATTACTGTCGGTCTCATCTCCTGCATATTATCGCCGATAGATTCGATCGACTCTGCATAGGCGACCTGCACTCCGGCCGCAAAGACAAGATAGGAAGCGATACGCTCGAAGGCATGGCAGAGCGGAAGAAAAGAGAGAAAGCAATCGCTCGGGCCGACAGGAGGAATAGCCGCAATCGCGGCATAGACATTCGAGACGAGATTGCGATGGGTAAGCATCACACCCTTGGGATCTCCGGTCGTACCACTGGTATAAATAATAGTGACGAGATCGTCTTCGGTAACAGGAGTAGGGAAAATAGCATCGGGCAACCCTTCGCGTTCAAGATCGGAGAAGTTGTAAAACGATACCCGCTCATGTTCCGGCAGAGATACAGCATCATCGATAACGACCACAACTTCGAGTGAGGGCAGCGATTCGATCGTCGAGGTGATCTTGCGAAGCTGGTATTCGTTCGAAATAACGGCAGCTTTCGCCCCGCAATTATTTAAAATATATTCAACCTGTTTTGCCGTAAGGGTAGGAAAGACCGGCACTGAAACAGCACCGAGCATAATACAGGCGAAATCTATGGCCATCCACTCCGGTGAGGATTCCGAGGATATAAGAATGCGATCTCCTTTGTGAATGCCGAGATGTGCCAGCGAAGAAGCGATCGCTTTTACACGAACGGCAAATTCACCATAGGAGAGCGAATGGTACGGTTTGCCTCGTTGGCGCTTATAATGAATATACAGATCGGAAGAAGCTTCGCCTTCGGTTTTCGAGAGGAAGATCTCCTGCAGCGTTCTATATCTGGAATCACCCATAAAGCAAACATACGCAGGAGCAGAGGCTTAGAATAGTGAAAGAGGCTCTTCTTTTATTTTAGACTTAACTCCAAGAAAGCCTTTGTGAATGGTTGTCCAGCCTTTATCGAATTTCATAAGGCAGAGGTAGTCGAGCGTAAAGCGTCTTCTGAATATTTTCTCCTGATATTCTTCGCGGGCCTTTGCAAAATTCGGACGGCTGATATCTTTATAGGCAAGCGTGATATGCGGATGGAAGCCCGAGCTTGGCCGGCGTTCTTTTCGTAAATGTACTTTTGTAAATTTCCTGGCCAGGTCTTTCTGCAATTTCATAAGCTCTGGAGATTCGACCGGCTGAAAGAATAATACGTTCGAATAAAAGGTACCGAACCCATCGATCAATATATCGAACCGTTCATAAGTTGCGGCAAACGAATCGATAAAAGTCTTGAGCTTCGGTTCGATGGACCCCTGAGCGCTGAACGGAGCGATCATCGTAATATGGACCGGCCGGCGCAGGGCTTCAGTGGTATGGTATTTTTTCGCTACGTATTCCTTGATCTCATGGAGCTCGCTATAGAGCGGTTCCGGCGGTACAATGGCATACATATAGATACCGCCTTTGGCTTGTGGTGTTGAAGTGGTGCTCATCATTCTGCGATCAATATACAGTGCTGATGAGGTGCCTCTGCCTGGTTACTCTTCTTCGTATTCTTCTTCTTCGGAAGAAGGCAGCTCCTGCTCGGAGATCGCATCGGAGGCGCCATTTTCTTCCACGGTCTCTTCTTCTAATACACCATAGGGCTGGTCGGCAAATTCGATCATCGGAGTAATATTTTGGTTACTATGATGCTCTTTAATAAGCAGCATAATAGCGATACGTTCGGTGGGAGAGAGAAGCTCATCGTTGGCGGCGGTATAAATAAGCGCATTTTCCCGCCCGATATGCTCACGATAGAGTTTGACAAGTGCTTCGCTGATCTCGACGAACCGGGCCTGTTCTTCAGGAGAATGAGTTTGCTGGAGCATAAAACTCTTCCACATGCTCAGCAATGCTTTCGAACGCTCCTGCATGAGAGCATGCTCTTCATGCATAAAACGATTCGGAGTGCCGGGGGCGAGAAAACCGGTATGGGGTACTTTTACAGCCATTACCGGAAAGAGCGAATGTTCTTCGTCCTTTTCGTGGATGGGAGCTACATGTACAAAAAAACTTAGTAATTCCAACCACTCTTCTTTTTGAGCAACCAGTACGGACATTCCCTCCGTCTTCACTTTGGAAATAAGACGCTCGAACCGGTCAACAATACCGGAGATCAGCTTATGGGTATCTCGAAAATACCGGATGGGGTCGTCGTAGTTATCGGGGTTCGGTAAACGGATCATTTACGCAGCGGTAATAGCAGCACCAAGGGCAGTGATGAAGGTATCGATATCTTTTTTCGAATTATAAATATGCGTACTAAAGCGGTTAGCTTCAAGATTCCCCTCCGGTACGATACGAGTTCTGACTTTATGACTCTTTTCCATGGCCTGGGCTACTTCGATATAGCGCTTGCTATTGGCGAGTTTAATCGTCGTCAGGCCGGACATGGAAGTCGGGGGCGTTAATACCGAAAACTTATCTTTGGGCAAGGTGGCAAGCCCCTCGCGCAGATACTTCGATAATTCTAAAACGCGGGCTTCGATAGTTGCTATACCAATAGTTTGCTGCCATTTGATCGCTTCGATAAGCCCGACGTATAATGAAGAGCTTTGGGTAGCAAAATCGTACCGGCCGGCGCTCTCTTCCCATTCGAGGTTGCCTTGGTAATCCCAATGTTTATCGGATTCCGCACCCGCCCAGCTTGGGGCTACCTGCTCGCGAAATTCTTTGCTGATATAGAGAAAGCCGGTTCCTTTAGGGCCGAGAATCCACTTGTGGCCGCAACTGGCATAGGCATCGCAGCCAATGTCTTTTACATCGATCTGCAGCATACCCGGTCCGTGCGCGCCATCGATAAAACAATAGGCGCCATAATTATGGGCCATCGCGGCCAATTTTTTTATGGGTAATACCTGCCCGGTGGTACAAGTAATATGGGGAATAGCAATAGCTTTTGTGCGAGGGGTCATCGCTGCCTGAAACCGTTGCATCACGACGATATAGTCAGGATCAAGCTCCACGAATTTTACCACGATGCCATGACGCTTTGCTCTGCCGAGCCACGGTACAGCACCCCCGCCATGTTCCTGATTGGTCAGGATAACTTCGTCCCCCGGCATCATACGCAGGCCCGAAGCCACGATAGAAATTCCTTCGCTCACATTATGCGTCAGCGCAATATCGGAAGCATCGGCATTGATGAGCTTGCCGATCGACTCATATAATTCTTTCCGGTCATAACCGTAATCGGCGGTGCTATCGACGTAAGCAATTCTATCCTGAACCGCTTTGGTCACTGCCAGCGGGCTTGGGCCCATCGTGCCGTTATTAAGAAAGATAATATTTTTGGTGATCGGAAATTGCTCGCGAATAGCAGCCCATTTATCTTCCTCGGAAGCAAAAAGGGAAGGCAATGGGGAAGCGATCGATGTAAGTGGGCTTGCAAGGGAAGCGACTGCCGGAGCTGCCGCCGATATCTTTAGGAATGTTCTGCGATCCATACTGGTGTCATTTAAGATGAACGGCCGTCATTGCAGACGGATAGCATGCGAACGTAAGACCACCACCGGATGCGAAACATCCGGATGGTGTACGTAATAGAACACATCGCTTTCCGAGAAAAGATTCGCCTCATCACCGCGTTCGAGAGTGCCGATCTGACGGCTCATGGTACTATCGTCATAAATGATAGCCGGTTGGGTGATGAGGATCCTTCCGGTCAGCGGGGTAGTAAGCTTATAATAGTTGGTCGCCTCTTCAGGGGAGCGCGGCTGAAGGATTAGCGCCGAATCGAGACCGCCCGCTTCAATATGGAAATGAGTAGCGATCGAATTCGCGGCTTCGTTTATTTTTAGATACGCAATACCCTGGTCGTTTTCGGATAGCGGAATGGCCGGCAATACGGTATTGCAGGAAAGACAACGAAGGGCAGGAGAGGTGAATAGCGTCGAACCGCCGGGCGGGGTGATCGTCACTTTTATGCGGGTATCCTCCCAGGCGACCGAAGCAGTACGATGAGTAGCGCAGCCGGCAAGAAGCGCCGCTAAGAAAAGAAAGATGAATCCTTTATACAAAGTCTTGCTGTTTTCTCGAACAATGGTTGTAACGATAGAATGCTCTATTTAGTCGCCACCCCGATCGGGAATTTGGAAGATATCTCCCTGCGTGCTATCAAAGTGCTGCAGGAGGCGGATATTGTCGCTTGCGAAGATACCCGCCATGCCCGTATCCTCTTCGAGCGCCATGGGATAAGTCCAAGGCGGCTCGTAAGCTATCATTCGCATAATGAGCGCTCCCGGGCAGCCGAACTCGCGGACAATCTTCGGGGTGGTACCGATATAGCCGTCATTACCGATGCCGGCACTCCGGGTATATCGGATCCCGCCTGGGCTATAGTACGCGAAGCAGTGATGGCGGGGATTGAAATAGTACCGATTCCGGGCGCCTGCGCAGCGATTGCGGCGCTCTCGGCAAGCGGCCTCGATACGACGCGGTTTGTATTCGAAGGTTTTCTGCCATTGAAGAAAGGGCGCAAGCGTCGTATTGCTGCTATTGCTGCCGAAGCGAGAACGACGGTAATCTACGAATCACCTCATCGTATCAAACGCTTGCTCAATGAGCTCATTGCCGAATGCGGGCCTGAGCGTACGGTTGCATTATGCCGCGAGATCACAAAATTGCATGAACATACTTACCGTGGTACGGCTGCAACAGTACTTGGCGATCTTGAAAAACAATTTCCGAACGATGTCAAGGGTGAGTGTGTCCTTGTCGTTGCCGGCGCAGATCAATCATTACCTGAATTAGACGACTAATGGAATTTTTACCGAGCGATTTCGAGGCAGTCCGTTGCGATCTTTGTGGCGCCGACGATTATACCAAGCGCTATGAAAAGCGCGGCTTCTGGATGGTGCAATGCAATAAGTGCGGTCTCGTCTATACCAACCCCCGTTTAAAACAGGAAAAGATCGCTGCGCTCTACGATGCCGATTATTTTCAGGGTCATGGCTTCGATAAAAGCATCGACTACGTCAAAGATGTTACCCAGCATACGTCGCATAATAACTTTACCCTTGAAGACTGGGATTGCGATTGTATTTCTGCACTTCTGAAAAAATATATGCCTTCTCTTAGCGGCAAAGCGAAGCTGCTGGAGATCGGTTGTGGTACGGGTGTCTTTCTCGATAAAGCAAAGAAGCATGACTTCGATTGCCACGGATTAGAACTATCCGAATATGCCGCAAACTTTGTACGGCAGATGGGTATTCCGGTAGAGACAAAGTCGATAGAAGATGCATCGTATCCCGATAATTCATTCGATGTGATCGTTATGCGCGAAGTCATCGAACATTTGCCGCATCCGATGCAATCGCTGAAGACCGTGCATCGCTGGCTCAAGCCGGGCGGGGTACTCTTTATGGCGACCGGTAATTACGATTGCCCTGAGCGTAAATTAAAAGGCTCCGATTGGTTCTATTTTATGCCGGAAGGTCATCTGAATATTTTCTCGAACAAAACGATGACGGAGTATTTAAATAAAGTCGGCTTTAAATATGTAAATGTCACCAATCAGGGTGATAAGCTTATGGATATGTTGCGCACGAATGGATTTATTACTCCGGGCTCCGCAAAACCTGGCAATCCATTAAAGAGGTTGGTTTTTGGAGTAGTCCGTGGAATTAATCATTTTATATCGAGCGGTATGAGAATTTATGCGGTGAAATAGCGTATCTTTGCCGCATAATTCATCGTTGAATTGCTATGAAAATTCTGCTCCCCGTTCTACTGTGTTGCACTCTTGCATTCACCGGTTGCATTTCTTTTTTTGAGAGTATTTCTTTTCATCCCGATGGAAGTATTTCTGTTGGGCGCGACATAGGCATGGATCAGATGTTCTTCACTCTGACCGATAGTTTTTCCAAAATATTGGAGGACTCCACGGATACCGAGACCCCTAAGCGAAATATGCTCGATTCGATGCGATCCATCTTTTTTCTCGATAAAGCCAAACTATCTTCCATACCCGGTTATATATCTTATTCCGAAAAGGATACAACGTTGGATGGTTTTCATCATTTCATTGCAGAAATTCGTATCAAGGATACGACGGGTATTTCTGCTGCTAAAAGATTGCTGTATCCCGATTCTTCTAAATCAAAAAGAGGCGCTGATAACGGTCTATCCATGTCGAGCTCACCGTTGTCATCCGGCAAGAAGAAAGGGTTTATGGTTACCGTCCACACAGTACCCGGTAAAACGCTTATTGATGTGGACTTTGCAATGAACGATAGTACCGAGACGAAGAAAAAGAAGAAAAAATCTAAATCGGAATCGCAGTTAGAACAATCCTTATTCAGTAAATTTGAATTTGGATATAAAGTGTTCTCTCCGAACCTGCAACCGACTTCCGACCCTTTTATCACTAATCTTGTAGGGGGGCAGGAATGGAAAATACCAATAAAGGAAATATTGGAATCCTCCTCGCGCAAAGTATATCATCATCAATTTATCATTACTCAGTAAGAGGACTATTGGGGCTTCTGTGAACTATTAATAGTATCTTTGCAGGACTGCATTCATCCATTCCTGTGCGATAATGAAATATCTTGTCCCGGTACTGCTTATTTGTACCCTCAATTTTTGTGGGTGCTTTACTATTTTCCAAACGTTTCGTTTTCACAGCGATGGTTCTATTTCTGTTGGGCGGGACATAGCATTTGACCAGATGTTCTTTTCGCTGTTCGAAAATATGAAAAATGCTCTCCCCGATAGTCTTAAATCAAAAGGGCTATCATTCAATTTACAGGATTCCCTACGTACCCTATTTCATGCCGATAGTGCGAAATTGGCCTCGTTGCCAGGCTTCGTTGCGTTAAAAGAGTATGATACCATTATCGATGATCAGCATCACTATATTGCCGAAGCACGATATACCGATACGGCATCGCTTTCAAAGGCCCCGAAATTCCTTTTCCCGGATTCTTCCAAGACAAAGCATGGCTCAGCAGCAACCGATAATCCTTTTTCTAAAACGATGGGTAGCGGTAAGGATGATATGAAACTTCGCCTCCACCGCACTCCGGGTAAAACCACCATAGATATCTCGCTGGGGATGACCGATAAAGCGATCAAAGATCGGGATAAAGAATTAAATAAGAAAATGAAAAATAAGACCCAAATGGAAATGGGGATCAATATGATGAAAAAGGCTGTATTCGGTTACAGGATCTATGCCGAAAATATTATCACCGGTCTCGACGATCATACCGAGCAAATAGAAGGGGGGCAGGAATGGAAACTTTCTTTCGAAGAGCTACTGACGCAAAAGAAAGCAAAGACCTTTAAGCATCAGTTTATTATTAAGGAATAATACTTATTGCCGTTGATTCGATGGCGGCAGTTTCATGCGCAGCGTGCCGCTATTATCTCCGCGCTGGAGATTAAAGCTTAAAATATCTCCGACTTTATGATCGGCGATAATGCCTTGCAGATCTTCTTCGCTCTTTACGCTTTCGCCATTGACCGAAGTGATTACATCGCCGGCCTGAATACCGGCCTGCTCAGCGGCAGAGCCGCGATTAACACCGACGATCAAAACTCCGGAAGAAGCTGAAATACCATATTGATCGCGTATCTCATCGTCAAGGGTTTGGCCTACAAACCCAAGCGCAAGATTGTGCTGGTCCTTCTTCCCGGCTTTTAAATTATCGATAATGCCTTTGATCTTATTTGCAGGGATGGCAAATCCAAGGCCGATAGACCCTGCCCCCATGCCGCTTTGTGCGGTGGAAAAGATAGTAGCATTCATGCCGATCACTTCGCCATTTACATTCAAGAGCGGACCGCCGCTATTACCGCTGGAAATGGCGGCATCGGTTTGGATCATATCCCGGAAGTTCTTTCCGTCCTGATAGCCAAGATTTACGCCGGTATTCGAGATAACACCCACGGTAACGGTCGGCTTATTATTTTTTTCAAATAAACCGAACGGATTACCAAGAGCGATCGCCCATTCACCGACTTCAAGGTCATCGGAATTGCCAAATTTGAGAAAGGGGAGATTACTGGCATCGATCTTTAATAAAGCGACATCGGCAATAGGATCAGTATTAATAAGCTTGGCATCGTACTGCTTGCCGTCGGTCATAGTAATAATGATCTTCGAGGCATTACCGGCAACGTGATCGTTCGTCAGGATATATCCATCCGGTGAAATAATAAAACCGGAGCCGAGCTCTTTGACCTGATAGCGCTGCACATACCCATTGCTCATTCCCCGATTACCGAAGAACTGGCGGAAGAACGGGTCGTTCTGCATCATCTGCTCGAAGGGGTCGTAGTAGCGTTGTTCCCGCGTCTCGGTAACATTTATACCAACAACCGCGCCATTAGCTTTGGCCACCGCCTGAGTAATACCATTATGCCGGGAAGTGGTTACCTTATCGTTAAGAGAATCACGTACCGAACGAACCTCCGAGGAATTGGTATAAAGCTGTTGGCCTTTGAGATCGGCGCTCTTATTATGGGAACAGGAAGACAGTGGCGCTGCCAAAGAAACAAGCGCTAATAATTGTGCCAAACCTATCATAATGCTTCTCACAATGTTCTATCTTAAACGGTGACCGGCGTTGCAGCAAATACTAATTGTATGGCCAGCAATCCGGGAAACGTTCGGATAAGCCAGTGAGGTAGATCGTACCCGGCAACATCCGAACTGGTGATCGTATAGCCGCACCGCTCGAGCAGTTCGTGCCCGGACCTCGACGTATAAAAACGCAGATGAGTGTTGTCGAGAATGCCGCTATCGGTATAGTGAAAGCGGCCAAATAATAATCCGAGGCGAATCCGCCAATGGGCGACGTTAGGAATACTAACGACAATACGGCCTCCCGGTTTCAGAAGTTTCTTTGCGGCGATTAATATCGCCTCCGGATCACGGGTATGCTCGAGCACATCGCCGAAGAGCACCACATCGAATTGTTTCCAGCCCTGGGTAATAAGTACCTGCTCCCATCCCGGCTCTTCCACATTGAGCAGCAATGCTTCGTTGATCCTTGTGCGGGCGATCTGTAACGCCGGAGCATCGACATCGATACCGACGACCGTTGCCGACCTTTCTTTTTTTAACACCGCCCCGAAAATACCGGTATGGCAACCGACATCGAGCACATACGCATTCGGCGTTATCATCGCGCGCTCGATGTGATGGACGTTCGAGGGATTATCGAGATCGGGAATAAAATCGTATTTCTGCTTCTCGCCGCTCACGAAGATGTTTTCAGATAAGTTCGTACCGGTTCAATATGCCGGAAAATAATAATAAGCAACATTCCAAGAATGCATAGCCGGTAATAAGGTGAATTACCAACGGGCAGGAGCCGGGCTTTGCCGGCGAGAGCCGCCGTATCGATACTAAGTTCGAGCAGGAGACAGCTTAGTGTCGCAGCCATCGATTGCACATTGACGTGCTTTTTTATCAATCCAAAACAAAAATATACGGTTACCCAGCAAAGTAGTTGCAGTGGAGAAAGCAGCAGGAGTACGGCCGCTCCGGTTGCCAGCCCCCGCCCGCCGTGAAAGCGCAGCCACACGGGATAGCAGTGGCCCAGGATTAGCATCGTTCCGGCAAGCGGAAGGCATTCGCGGGGTATTTCAGGAATAGAGCTCAACAATACGAGCGGAACGGCGCCTTTTAAGAAATCGAGAATGGCCACGGCGAGACCGATCCGTTTTTTGCCGGTCACTTCATAAGCATTGCGGGCCCCGATATTCCGGGAGCCTGCTACCCTGAGATCGATACCGCCATCCATTCTAGCCAAAAGGTAGGCCGTTGGGATCGAACCGATCAGGTAACTAACCAGTATAACTATCGTTATAGTGAGCACTACATACTACAACAACGATTCAATGTCTGTATTCCAGAAATTTCTCGATCTGGCGATTACGGTGGCTCATGAAGCCGGGGCTTATTCGCTTGAGGCTCAGCATGGAGCTCTCTCTATTACTTCCAAAACGAATGAATTCGATCTGGTTACGCACGTTGATTCTCATAATGAGGCGCTCATCAGAAAACGGGTTGCAGAAGTATTTCCGGACCATCATGTTCTTGGTGAGGAAGAGGGAGGAAAACACGAGCGTATCCTCGGAGTAAAATGGATCGTTGACCCAATCGACGGCACCCTCAATTATGCCCACGGCTTACCGATCTGGTGTATTTCTATCGGCATAGAAGTAGAGGGGATGATGCAGTGCGGGGTGATCTTCGATCCTTCCCGCAATGAATTATTCACCACGATACGGGGCGAAGGCGCCTATCTCAACGGCGAGCGTATTCACGTTTCGAATACCAACGACCCTGCCCGGTCGATGTATGTAACCGGTTTCCCTTATAATATTGCCGATGATCCGTATGGAGATATTCCACGCTTCGCCCGTTTTTTACGGCATGGGCTGATCGTGCGCCGCTTGGGAAGCGCGGCGCTCGACCTGGCCTATGTTGCCTGCGGTCGGTTCGACGCCTTTTTTGAAGGCGGTCTTTCGCCCTGGGATACGGCAGCCGGAGCACTGCTTGTGCGCGAAGCAGGGGGAACGGCTACCCATTTCGATGGCAGGCAGTATTCGGTTTATGAAAAATCCATTATTGCTTCGAATACCATCCAGCACGGATTTCTTGAAGAATTGGTGCGGGACGAATTCTTTAGAATGTGACCGTCACTTTTTTTGTCGAAGCATCGTAGGTGGTAATGAAGGAGGTGAGGCCGGAAGGAGTGGGCCCGGAGACTCTGCCGCCATTAAGATCGAATACCGAATTATGACAGCTACAGGTAATAGAACTGCCTTGCAGATCGACATTCGGATAGGAACAGCCTTGGTGCGGGCAGACTAATAACAAGGTCTCATAGGCGGTAGCGCTTCGCCGAACAATTAACAGGGGCCTTCCACTTGCCGGAGCGGTAGTGTGAATGGCCGTATTATTTGCGGTAAGAGCTGAAACATCGACTGTCATGGTATGTCCGGCATCGGCGCCGGCACCGACATCGACAGCATTATTACTACAGCTTTCCAAAATTGCCGGAAGCGACCCGATGATCGTAATACCGGCAAGTGTTGCGCCAAAGCGTTTGAGAAACGCTCTTCTATCTATCTCATTATTTCCTTGGATACCCATACTTTTCAAAACATTGTCCATACTGTATCGACACACTATAACAGACAAAATTTCAACAGGCAAAGAGGCACCCAGGTCATAAAAAAATGCCTATTGTAGAAAAGATTATTATTAAGAGCGGCAATATTCAGAAAGTGATAGTAACTTTTTGGGTTGAAGTATCATAGGTTGTCGGATAAGAAATCAGATTTGAATTTGCAGGTCCTCCCACCACCTTGCCATGAATATCGAAGGCCGACCCGTGACAGACACAAGTAATAAGACCGGAATCCTGCAGCCCGATCTGCGGCGAAGTACAACCTTCATGACTACAGATCATCAATAAGGTTTCGTAAGAAGAAGCCGACAAGCGGATGATCAGGATAGGTTCGCCATCCGGTGAAGTAGCAAGTACGCTGGTATTATCTTCTGTCAGGCTCGATACATCGACGGTTAGCGTTTTATGAGTATTGCCGACTCCGGTGGGATTAGAAGCACAACTTATTAAAAGCGGGATACTGCCGATAATAGTAATACCCATTATAGACCGACCTGTCTGCTTAAAAAAAGTCCTTCTATTTATCTTCTGCTCATCACCATCAAGAGTGTGGACCATATTTTTTATTAAAATTTCCAGATACCTCATGGGGAAACACTTGCTAACCAATGACAGCCTGAAGGATAGGCCGTCATTGGTTAGCTTTTTCTCTACAATGTATTTAGAAGGTAATAGTTACTTTCTTTGTAGCAGAATCGTAGGTGGTTGTATAAGAATCGAGATTTGCAGTAGCGGGTCCATGGGTAACCTTTCCATGAATATCATATTCAGAGCCATGACAACCACAGACTATTTTGCTTGAGGCAACCTGCAAACCCAGATCAGGTGGGGTACAGCCCTGATGCTTACAAACCATCAATAAGGTCTCGTAGCTGGTTGCAGAAAGCCGGATAATAATAATCGGTCTGCCGGAAGGGGAGGTTGAAAGTATTCCGGTATTATCAGCCGTTAGCGCCGATACATTAACGGTTGCTGTCTTACCACTATCGTTACTGCTGGTCGAATCCGAACTACAGGCTTCGAAAACCGGAGCCATAAACCCTACGATCGTGAAACCGGCAATAGTCGAGCCGATCTGCTTTAAGAAATCACGGCGGGAATGCTCGCCGGGGGAATCTGGCTGTAAAATATTCAAAAAATTTTCCATATTCAATTTACGTGTTATAACAAGTACTTTAAGAGGACACGAAAGAACCTTCAAATATGACAAAGGGGGTTGAAAAACCCCCTTTTTTAATAAATATTTTAAATTCCGATTAGTATTACATACCCATATGTGAACCTGCAAGCATACCAAGACCGAAAATGCTTAAGAAAATCATGCCTAGTATAGCAGCAATTGCCAGATAGACAACGACCATCACAATAATAGTGACGATCATATAAGAAACTACTTTATCCGATGGGGTCTTCATAGTATGCGGAAGTCCGAGATACGATAAGTAGACACCATAAAACCAAAAGAGAGACCCAAGCCAGCCTATACCGGGAAGTAAAGTAAGAATGCCCCCAACATATGAAGCGGTAGAAGAATAAGCGACCGTTTGCATAGCACGGCCCATATTCTTTTCGGAGCCAAAGGAAGGTGCTAATGCATTAACAATGGCAGCAGATAGCCAAACCGATAGTGCACTACCAATAAGGCTTATCAAGCCAAAATGAGTACCGTACTTCATCGCATAGACCCCATAATGGCCGGTGCCCCAGATTAGTCCGTGTCCTATGAACGCACAGATCGCATCTATCAGAATCCAGGGTACAACATAGCTCATAAACACTTTCATGGGATCCGGTTCTTCACCTGCCACGACAACCCATTCGGTTTTAGGCGTCAGGAGCATATTTTTAGCACGGTCGATCAAGTTCATAGTGTTTCTCCGCAATTATGAATAAAAAGGGTATTGCAAAGGTGGATACCCATTAATCCAAAGATAAGAAAAATTTCCGTAAAATGCAAATTACCTTTGAGTTAAAGGCAACGGGATATAGAATTGGGAAGGGCAGGGGGTAATTAACTACCAAGTCCCGAAGGGACGATGTACTTATAGCCAGGGGTGAAGCGAAGCGTAACCCCTGGAAAAGATATTTAAAACAACAAAGCCCTGAAAGGGCGATGTTATTTTATAAATTGTAAATGAAATTTTGGATATTACAAACTGCTCAAAATAACATCCAACTCGGATTCTGTTTCGATACGGACTTCTCTTGCTTTGGCGCCATCGGCGGGACCTACGATGCCCATGCGCTCTAATTCATCGACAATTCTGGCGGCGCGAGAGTAGCCGACTTTCAAACGGCGCTGCAACATCGAGGTGCTGGCTTGGCCGTGCTGAACCACACAACGGGCGGCATCTTCGAACATCGGGTCGAGATCATCGCCATCATAATTGGAATTTGCTCCGCCTTTTTGCTTGAGCGAAGGTAATCTCCAACTATGCGAATACGAATATCCGGTGCCTTCCTGCGAAGCGATCGCTTCGACAATGGCCTCGACTTCTTCGGTTGAGATATAGGGAGCCTGCAAACGGATGGGCTTCGGCGTGCCACTCGGTAAGTAGAGCATATCTCCGTTACCAAGAAGCTGCTCGGCGCCCATAGAATCTAAGATCGTGCGGGAATCGACTTTCGTAGCTACCTGGTAAGCAATACGAGCGGGGAAGTTTGCTTTGATAACGCCGGTGATAACATCGACCGACGGGCGCTGGGTAGCCAGTATGAGATGGATTCCAACCGCGCGAGCCATCTGAGCGAGACGGCAGATCGGTTCTTCGATCTCGCGGCCGGCCGTTATCATAAGATCGGCAAGCTCATCGATGATTACCACAAGATAGGGCAGGTGGTAATGCTGCTCTTCCTGTGTGCTCTTGAGTTTGCCTTGTGAAACTTTGAGGTTGTAATCGGCAAGCGAGCGAACGGCAGCTTTTGCGAGTTTATCGTAACGGCGTTCCATCTCGATCACGCAAGCCTGCAATGCTAAGACAGCATATTGTGGTGTCGTTACGATCTCTTCGCCAACTTCCGGAGATACGATGAGGAAGTGGTTCTTTAATGCGCGATAGAGCGAAAGCTCGATCTTCTTCGGATCGACGATGACAAATTTCACATCGCGTGGGCTCTTGGCATAGAGCAGCGAAGCGAGAATGCCATTAACACCGACGGATTTACCGGCGCCCGTTGCACCGGCAATAAGCAAGTGCGGCATCTTGGAGAGATCGTCGATATAGACATCGCCGGAGATAGTCTTACCAAGCGCAAGCGGCAGATTCATCTTCGAATTAACGAAGGCCGGGCTTTCCAGCACCGAGCGCATGCGTACCATCTTCGGATGATCGTTCGGGATCTCGATGCCGATCGTGCCACGTCCCGGCATCGGAGCAATGATACGAATACCACGTGCTTTCATCGCCAGAGCAATATCATCTGTAAGATTACCGACGGTCGAGACCTTCACACCTTCTGCCGGAGTAAACTCATAGAGTGTTACTACCGGGCCCGGAGTGACGACAATGTTTTCGATCTCGACACCGAACTGAGCTAGCTTGTCGCGAAGGATATGTCCTTTTGCTTCAAGCTCTTGAGCATCGGCTTCTGCGTCATCCTCGTCATTGCTTGGGGTAAGCAGATCGAGCGAAGGATGACGGTATTTATTCAGATGTTCATTGTAGGGGTTCTCAGGAATGATCTGCCCGGACTGCGGACCAAAGAGCGTTGGGTTCGCGCGCTTTTCTGCAGGGATTCCCGGAGCAGTGGCTGCTGCAACTTCAGCGATCGGTTCTTCTACCGAGACCGAGTGTGGCAGCACATCATTCGAGAGAGTTTTTTCATCGCCAATTTCAACAGCAGTAGCTGCCATTTCCATCGGTTCTGGTTCTTTAGCAACGGTTGGTTTAACAACCGCTTTGGGTTCTTCCTGGGAGGGAGTAGTGGGTAGTTCTTTTGGTTCGGAAGCTTTTGGGATTACCGGCTCTTCGATGTCGCTCGGTAAAATGCGGACGGTTTTCGGCGTGGAAGGCATACCGATAGCGCCGGCCGAAAGGCGAGACATCGCTGCTGCTTTTTCGCCGAGCATCGAATCGGTATCGCGGCTGATACGGGTGATCGGCGGCTTTGCAGCCGGTACATCGGTTTTTGCAGCCGGACGTATTTTTAAGAACGGCGCGTCCTCTTTTTTCGCAGCGCCGTTTGCTGCGGCGCTGCGAATCGTAATGATTTCCCTGGCAGGGTTAATGGCCGAAGGTGCTTCGGCACTTGGTTCTTCTTCAGTTTCTTCGATTACAGATTCTTTTATCGCCGCCGGTTCTTCGATGACTGGAGCAGCCTTTTTCACTTGGGCAGCGGCCGGAGCCGGAGCTTTGATGATCTTTGGTGTGGCAGGAGCTTTCTTAACTATTACTTCGGGTTCGGGCTTTGCTTCATCGTTTACCGCTTCCGGTTCTTCATCGAGATCGGCATCGACGATCTGATCGGCAAGATGTGCTTTGCGTTCTGCTTTTTCAGTGCGCTTTGCTTCACGCTTATCCCAGAATTCGATCAGCTTCAAGCGGCTTTTGGCTGCCATGCCGCTATAACCACCTTGTACACGGCGGAAGGTGAGCTCGATATCGAGATCGATAGCGAAGACGAGCATGATAACGAAGCTGGTGCCGTATATAATAAGTGCTCCGATGGAGCCGATCAGCCTGGTAAAGGTAAGACCAAGGAATTGCCCGACAGCGCCGGACCATTCATGATCGAGATGCGGGAGGGCGTTGACTAATTGCGTTGTGCCGATCGTCGCCGAAAAAAGGATGGCACTGATGAGCATAAACGTAGTGGCAAGCGTCAGGCGCTTACGCTGTTTGGCGCTAAAGCGAAAGAGTGCGAGCGACCACCAGCCCATGAAGAACGGGAAGATCACCGAAGCATACCCGATGGTCTTATTAATAAAGAAATTTGCAATCATCGCACCGATAAGCCCTACCCAGTTATGGACGGTATCGGCATGAGCATTTACTACTGGATCGGAGCGGAAGAAAATAGCGGGAAGATCGCCAACATGGGTTTCTGCCTGCGGTGCATCGAGCGGGCTATAGCTGATGATAGCAAGCAGGATGAAAGCCGCCATCACGACAAGAATAACCCCAAGCGATTGGCGCTTCTTGACATTTGTATCCGGCTTTTTTGCCGGGGTTTTAAGTTTGAGCTCAATCTGTTCACCCGGATCTACGGCCGCTTGTTTTGCAGGGCGGCGGCGACTTTTCGGCTTAACAACTTCTGGTTCGGAAATCGGAGCTGGTTCCAGTTCTTCATCGATCGGCGCTGTTTCATATTCTTCACTTAAACGGCGCGGCATTGGACGGGCAGAACGGCTGCGGCGGGTACGAGCAGAAGGTTCGGCCGGTGGGACATCGAGCGGACGGCGGCGTTCATAAGCCGGAGCTGCTGCATCGGAAAGCGGGTCTTCTAATTCCTGTGGGTAAAGGAAATTCGGCTCGTCATCATCGTAAAATCCATTGCCGTTATAGCCATTACTATTGCTTCTGGAATTGCTGTTGCCGCGGCCATTAGGAGGGTACGCATTTCCATTCGAGGAAGCATTATGCGAACGGGCGTTGCCATTCGAGCCTCGGCCCGATGGATTATTATATGAAGAAGTTGATCGTGATGATCTTCCGAGCGGTTCTGTCACGAAACGTTAAGAAATACCCACAAATTAGAACTTTTCCCCACAAATATAACTCTTTTTTTGTGGAAATGTTCAGTTTAATTTCGATTGCAGGGCGATTTATTGGGCGATTATGACTCAGTTGGTAGCGGGCTTTTCGAAGAAGGCTTAAAATAGAATAAAAAGGCCACTTTAATAGTCTATAAACGTCAAGGTTCCATCGGATCCATGCGAGTGAAGAATAGCGCGTTTCATATTTGCATAATGATTCTGGTTACTGGTATGCAAATAGAAATAGGTGTCTTTTAGCTCGAACTTAAACCATTCTTCTTCTAGATTAGAGACATCAATAAAATACTTTCCAGGAGCCATAGTTGTAGGATAGAGCACGTTGAATTTAGTTTGAATTTCATCTATCCCTTTTATTTTATCTCCTTCGAGTATATAATTGCCTGGGGTAAACCATGTTTCTCGAACTATATAAATCCCATGGACTAAGCAACGGTCGTATTTTATCATATAATCTACAATGATGGTTACATGGCAAATATATGAAATTTAGGCGATTATGAACAAGTTTGTAGCAGATTTATAAAGACCTTAAAACAGGGCGATTATTTATCTTTTAGGTGTTGAGAATGGACTGGGCGTAGTTTATTATTTTTCCAGACCATATATTCTGGGTCAACGTTATCGGTTGCCGAATTGTAATCACGGGGCCCCGGGTTAAGAATGATCATGGTGCTATTAGTCCGATACTCCAACCCTCGCGATGTAGGAATGCCGTCATAGATATTCCCGGTTTTCATATCAATAATTACCCAGGATTGACAGGCCGTACCACAGCCCCATTCTGCAATGTGGTAATGGCCGGCAAAATTTACTCCGTCTCGAACACCTTCTTTTATTACAGTTCTAAATCGTTTTGAACCTCGGTTACTTTCCCAACGAATTCTTGCAGGAGTATTTTGCGTAACCGTAACGGGAAAATCATCGAACGAAGGAAGTGCATCTTTATTACTCTGTATCTGAGAGTAAGTGCTATCATAGAACACACCTAATATAATCAGCAGTAGATGGAATCGCATGCTCAGTGGTAGTGATGCTGAATATACCTATGCAAGATGAGGACGAATGTTTCGCTCAATTACGATTATCTTTCTTTGCGTGCTCTTGATTATTTTTATATCCAATACATGAGAGCACCGGTAATCTCGGGTACTTGGGAAAGCGCTCATCGGTCTCAGAGAGCTTGCAGCGAATGAATTCGCTTCCTCGGCTTGAGGTCGTTACCGCTTTGTGTATGCAATTGGCGCAAAGACCGATAGAAGAAGCAGTACTCATTTCGGCTCAATAGGCTTACCGTCTTTTACTTTCCATAAGCGCTCTACCAGGGCGTATCCGAGCGGATCGTAATTACGCAGATCGGTGCGGTCTTTGGGGTAGTAATAGTCATGACCGAAATAGGCCGTAGAAATTTCGGCAAAGTATTCTACATAATTTGCCCCGACGTATCCTTTCTCAAACAGACTGGTAAGGCTCGAACCATAATTATATAGTCCATGCTCATAAATAATTCTATAGACCTTTCTCATATCCTCAAAATCTTCTTTGGTAAGCATTCGAAATTGGTAGGCATGAGCAAGTTCATGGGTTAGCACCCACGCATTACCAGAGGAATGCGCCGCATAATAAGAAGAGGCGATAAGCTCGATCGATCGCACCTTCAATGGATTTATATCTTTCTTCGGCCAACCAGGGTGATAACAACCGACAAATTCGTCGTGGGAAGAATGCTCCTCGAGCCAGATCGGTACCGTTCGTAATTTTAATACGGTTTCGGTAGGAAGTTCGCTGCTTAAGGTGGCTAATTCCTTCCCTATCTTGGGAAGTACTTTTTTTAGGAGAGAGGAATCTCCGGCAGTCAGGCTTAAATTTATTTTGATAGTCCAGCCAAACACATCGAGATCCATGTACTTATCGTTGAGATATTCCTGGGCAAGAGCACCTTTACCAAGTACACTCAGTACTACGATAAGAACTATATGCCGCCACCGACCCATCGTGCGGCAAATATACGATGGGCCTGAGCAGTAAAATAATTAATTCTTCGAAGGAGCGTGCATCGCTTCAAGCGCAAGCTTGGCGGACTTATGATTGGAGCGTTCGCCGATCTGCTGGCGCCACATGGCATAGTACAATCCTTTTTCTGCGAGCAGATCGTGATGATTGCCGGATTCAACGATCTCTCCGCGCTCCAGTACATAAATACGATCGGCATGCATGATCGTCGAAAGACGGTGCGCGATCATGATGGTAATAAGATTACTACCGGAAGAAACCTCACGGATTGTCTGGTTGATCTCTTCTTCGGTTAGAGAATCAAGTGCAGAAGTAGCTTCATCAAAGACAAGCAGATCGGGCTGGCGAAGTAGCGCGCGCGCGATCGATAGGCGCTGCTTTTCACCGCCGGAGACTTTCACGCCGCCTTCGCCGATAACGGTATCGAGTCCTTCCGTCGCACGGGCGAGCAGGCTCTGGCAGGAAGCTTTATGTAGTACTTCCATACACTCGGCATCGGTAGCATCGGGACGGACGAATTGCAGATTCTCGCGAATCGTACCCGAGAAAAGCTGTGTGTCCTGAGTTACAAAGCCGATCTGTTCGCGAAGTTCATCGAGATCGATCTTCGAGCTATCGATATGATTATAGAGTACCGATCCGATCTTCGGATGATACAACCCGACGAGCAATTTAACCAGTGTCGTTTTACCGGCTCCCGATGGCCCTACGAAAGCGATCGTTTCTCCTTTTCTGACAGAGAAAGAAATATGCTGTAAGGCCGGGCCGCTTGCCGATTGATGCTGGAACGTGACTTCTTTAAATTCGAACTCGCGAAGAGCGCCAATTACGTGAGGCTGTTCCGGACGCACTTCCGGCTTCATAGCCATGATCTCGGAGAAGTTATCGAGCGAAGCTTCGGCGTCGCGATAGGTCGTAATAATATTACCGATTTCCTGCAACGGTCCGAAAATAAAGAACGAATAGACCCATAACGAAAAAAACTGTCCCGGCTGAATGACCTGCGAGAAGATCAGATACATCATCAGCATCAATAAGCAGGTACGCAGGAAGTTGATCGTTGTACCTTGCAGGAAGCTAAGTTTGCGGATATATTTAACCTTCGTAAGTTCAAGCCCCAGGATCTTATCGGTTGTAGCATTGAGACGGTTAATTTCCTGATTTGTCAGGCCAAGACTTTTCACTAATTCGATATTGCGAAGCGATTCGGTTGTCGAACCGGCAAGGGCAGTCGTTTGCTTGACAATATTTTTTTGAATAGCTTTGATCTTTTTAGAAAGTACACTGCTTAAAATCGCGATCAGCGGTGCAATAGAAAAATAAACAACGGCAATATACCAGCTTACCGAAAAAGCATAGATCGTAACGAAGATCAACCCGACAAGCGTCGTAAAGACAAGGTTGATGGAAGTACCGATAAGCCGTTCAATATCCGTACGTACTTTCTGCAGCTTCCCGAGCGTCTCACCGCTACGCTGATCTTCAAAAACCGAATAGGGAAGCTGTAGTGAGTGGCGAATGCCGTCGTTATAGACCTGCGCTCCGAGACGGTTGGTGATAACATTAATATAATAATCCTGAAAATTCTTTGCGACGCGCGATACAAAGGCAACGCCCATCGAAAGCAAGAGGAGCGAGCCCACGCCCATAAAGAATTCCTGCTGAGTGAATTTATTAAATTTCAGGGCATAATTATCGACGATCCGGCCAAAGATATAGGGATCGAGGAGCGAAAAGATCTGGTTGATCGCCGCCAGCACCAGGGCGAGTATTACCAGACCGCGGTAATTTTTAAGATAAGTAAATAAGATCTTCATGGGTGTACTGAAGCTAACGTACCGGGTAAAAAAATATTGTACGCGAGACAAGCAATAAAGTTTTAAAAGATATACAACGAAAATGCCTTACTCGATCTCGGCTTCGTCAATATCTATTTCATCGCCTTCGCGTTTATCTTTGGTCAGGCCGAATTTGCGCATTTTTGTATAAAGATGCGACCGCTGGATATTCATAGCCTCGGCTGTGCGGCTGATATTCCAACCAAATTCACGCAGGCGTTCTTCGATATAGAGCCGCTCGGCTTTATCTTTAAAATCCTGGAAAGAGCCTGCGGCGAGCGCTTCTTCGAACGGATGGCCGCTTGCGCTCGGCAACGCCTCGATCTCGGCCGCTTTCATGCGGGCAATATCGGAGGAAGTGAGGATCACGCTCTTCGATAGATCGCCATCCGGTGCCTCGAGTGTTGGCGTTGCCGGCGGATTACCGCTCATCATGCTGAATGCAACACCAAGACGCTCGACCTGCTCACGCTTGATCGTATCAGTAGCGGTCAGGATCACGATACGTTCGACGACGTTGCGAAGCTCACGGATGTTGCCGGTGTAGGGAAGCGACATTAATAAATGCATGGCATCGTCTTCGAATCTCGGCGCTTTGTGTTTTGCCTCGGCTGCAAATTCTTCAGCAAAAGCACGCACCAGTAAGGGGATATCTTCGCGGCGTTCGCGAAGCGGCGGTACATAGATCGGGATGACGTTCAGGCGATGAAAGAGGTCCTCACGGAATCTTCCTGCCCGGATCTCTTCCTGCAAATTTTTATTGGTAGCAGCGATAACGCGGACGTCGACCTTGATCGGTTTTCCGGTAGAACTTCCGACGCGTTCGATCCAGCCTTCATCAATGACCTTCAATACTTTTGCCTGCGCTTCGAGCGACATATCGCCGATCTCATCGAGGAAGAGCATTCCGCCATCGGCTTGTTCGAACTTGCCAATTCTTTGAGCCTGCGCACCGGTAAAGGAGCCTTTCTCATGACCGAAGAGCTCGCTTTCGATAAGATCTCTTGGAATTGCCGCACAATTGACTTCGATGAACGGCATATCGGCACGGCGCGAAGCACGGTGAATACCGCGGGCCACAAGCTCTTTACCGGAGCCGTTCTCGCCGGTAATAAGGACGCGAGCTTCGGTCGGCGCGACGCGTTCGATCATCGCACGAATATTTCGGATCGCTGCTGAAGCGCCAAGCATATTATCTTTGCCCTGCAGGCGCTCTTTCATGATCCGCACCTGTGTTTCGAGATGCTTCTTCTCGGTGGCGTTGCGGACGATCAGCAATAATTTTTCCCGATCCGGTGGTTTCTCCAGAAAATCGAAAGCGCCGAGCTTTGTCGCTTCAACAGCCGTTTCGATCGTGCCATGGCCGGAGATCATAATGATGGGGATATCGTCGCGGATTTCCCGGATGCGCTGTAAGGTTTCGAGACCATCCATCCCCGGCATTTTGACATCAAGGAGGATGCAATCGACATGGGTACCGTCGTTAATTATCTTGACGCCCTCGGAGCCTGATTCGGCAGTGGTTACACTATGCTTTTCGTATTCAAAGATCCAGGCCAGGGTATCGCGGATTCCGGCTTCGTCGTCAATAATTAGAATATGCGCCATGGGTAGTCGTGGGTTCGGTACTTAGGATACCACTACTACAATAAAACCAACTGTTTAGTTTTCTATACAATGAAATCTATAAAAATGGCTTTTTCGGCGATTTTTCAGCAGTTATCTCTTGTAAGGGTTGGCTTGGTATCGTTGAGCATCGGCATGGGTGCCTGAAACATCTTTCATTTTCATTACCCGGTCGTACATTGTGAGAGCATTTTTACGATCGCCTTTTGCATCGTAGGCCATGCCCATTTGCAGTTCTGATTTAGCTATCCACCACGTCGTTTCGTCAGGGGTGATCTTACGGCTGAGTAAGTTACTATTATAGAGATAGTATAAAGCGGAATCGAGATTTCCATTACCTCTCAATAAATTAGATGTGCCGATAAAATACTCCGCTTCCCGGGCTTGCTTGATGGTATATCCTTCCCGTTTTTCTCTGGCCCGTGCTAACATAACATGGTAGGTAGAATCGTAATTGCTATGCTGGCCGAGACTAACCTGATTGAAGCCAAGGTAATGAAGGAAGGTAGAGTTATTCGGATATTTTTCGGCAAGCAGGCGGGCGTAGTTGTAGGATTTAAAATAATCCTTTTCATAAAGGTAATAGACCTTCATCAATTCATACATTGCCTCGGTCTTGGAATAGGCTGCTTTTTGAGCAGCATATTCAAGCATTTGAAGGCCGATCTTTTTATTGCCGGTAGCAAATACACTGATGATCGGTGAGAGCGCCGGATTATCTTCTTTTACAGCTTCAACGTAAAAATTATAGAGGCCGCGGCCGAACATAATATCGCCGTTCGAAGGAAGTTTTTCTTCCAGCTTGTTAAGATATTTTACGCCATCTTTTGCATCGCTTACGAGTAAATTTATCGCATCTTCCCATTTCGGACGAATAGCAAAAATGCGGGCATGCATACCGAGAGCAGCCCCTTTGTAAAAAAGTCCGGCCAAGTCCCATTCGTTGGAATCAAGCAGGTGATCCGCACGCTTAAGCGCTTCGTCAAGCTGGTGGTTATAAGCCTCGTCGTAGCCGGTATTATCGGTATTCGTGACCGCCCGCCAGAAATTCACCATTGCCTTGTAGAAGTATCCCGCCGGGTGATCTGGGGCCTCGGCAATTACGGAATCGAAGGTACGATCGGCCTGATCGTATTCCATATTATAGGTGAGCTCGATGCCCCGGCGGATGTGATCGTCCATATCGCCGCTTTGCAATATCCATTGTGAATAGCCATTCACAAATGATAAACAAAGCACTACAGCTGTGGATAGGATTCGAAGCAGGAAGCGTGGATTTCTCATATAATTGCAAGTTCAACCATTAGGCCTGCAAAAGGCGTTCCAAACCGGAAATACTTCTGGAAAAGTTGTATTTTTGAAGCATACTTAATTACCTGCTCCAATGAAAGTACTCATCGCTGCTACTATACTCCTGTTTGTCATGGGTTGTTCCAAGGACTCGGATCCTGATGCCGGGAAGTACCCGCAAGTTTTCAAGCAAAATGCCGTCGAAATGCTCTTGCATACAAAAGTGCTCCCTGACGGACGAACAGTATTTCTCCTCGAGAAAAATATTTTTGTGACCGGCAAACAGCAGCAGCACGTCATTGTCTCGGCAGATACGTTACCCGATCTCGGCAACGAGACAGTAACGGTCGGAGATGAAGATAGCGACCCGACCCAGCAGGTAGCGAAAAAGCAATACGATGTCCTCTTCAAAGTCGATTCTCTGAGAGATTGATATGAAAAAAAGTAAAGAAGTAGTCCTGACATTGTTAAGTACGATCGCATTAGCGGCGTGCAGTAACAAGGAGCACGTCCATAATCCATACGACGATTATAGCTGGGCGGGAAGAAGCGGCGATACCGGCATGATGTACACCCATTATGAGAATGGTTTTTTCCGCTACTACTTAATAAGCCGGATGTTCGATGGGTATGGGTATAACCGCTTCCGCTATTACCGCGATAACGATCGCGATAGAAATGGTAATTACTATGGATACCATGGCGGAGGTTCGGGAGTAAGAATTTATAGCAGTTATTCCAGTTCCGGCAGTGGCCTTGCCGGATCTCATGCAACGATAGGCCGAGGCGGCTTTGGCGGCAATGGTATGACTCACGGAATTGGCGGATAACATATAGTATGAAAAGAATTACTACCTCCCCTCGTCATGATTGGATAAAGAAGGTCGAAGAGCTTGGCTTCTTTTATCATAGCCTCGATGCTATCTATTGGGATGAACGCGCCTATTACCATTTTACCGCCGCCCAAATCGATGAGCTCGAAGCTGCTACCTCCGAATTATATGATATGTGCCTCGCAGCCGCTCAATATATCATCGATAATAATCTCTTTGCCAAGCTCGGCATTGCCGATAAATGGAGAGAATTTATCATCAATTCCTGGAATAACGAAGACCCCGCTATCTATGGAAGGCTCGATCTATGTTACGATGGGCGCACACCGCCGAAGCTATATGAGTTCAATGCCGATACTCCGACAAGCCTCCTCGAAGCAAGCGTAATACAATGGTATTGGCTGCAGGACATCGATGCTTCGAAAGATCAGTTCAATTCCATCCACGAAAAGCTCATTGCGTACTGGAAATTTTTACGGCCGTACCTCAAAGATGCAAACGCCATTCATTTCTGCGGAATGGAATCGAGTATGGAAGATAGCATCACCCTGCAATACATGCGCGATACAGCGGAGCAGGCAGGCTATAAAACATTCTTTCTCGATATGGCGGATATTGGCTGGGATTATGATAACAAGCGATGGCTCGATCTTGAGGAGAACGAAATAAAAAATATCTTTAAGCTCTACCCCTGGGAATGGCTGACGGCTGATAATGAAGAGTTCAGCCAGTTTCTTACTGCAACCAATAGCACCTGTTGGATCGAACCTCCATTTAAAATGCTTTTAAGTAATAAAGGCCTGTTGCCCGTATTATGGAAGCTTTTCCCGAATCATAAAAATTTATTGCCCTCCTATTTTGCCGACGATCCGAAGAAGCAAACTATTGCCGGAAATTGTGCCATCAAGCCGCTGCTCTCTCGTGAGGGTGCGAATATCACTCTTATCGGAGAAGGTATCCGTTCTCAGACGAAAGGCACGTATGGCGAAGAAGGGTATGTCGTGCAGGAGCTTTGCCTGCTGCCGGAATTCGATGGAAATTATCCGGTCATCGGAAGCTGGATAGTCGGCCAACAGCCTGCCGGTATGGGGATAAGAGAATCGAACCAGTTAGTAACGACCAATACCAGCCGCTTTATACCACATCTCTTCGAATAAAAATTATCCGAGCCGATGGACTTTTACGATATTGGTACTCGATACCTGAAAGATCGGATGGCCTGCTGTTAACACGACGTAACCGGTCTCGGGAATAAGACCATTATTCTGCGCCGATTCAACCATATAATTCAGCGTATCGTCGAAACTGCGGACCTGTTCTAATTTCAATGGGACTACTCCATAATAGAACGACATCCTTCTGAGCGATTGCTCTTCGGTTGACATCCCAATCACGGGATTCGAGAACCGATACTTTGCAACGAAGCGCACACTTTTGCCGGAAAGGGTAGCACAAATAATAGCGTGGGCATCGACTTCTTCCGCAAGCACGCAAGCCGCACGGGCAACCGAATCCATCGCACTGATGGTCGGCTCTTTCGGAATATCGAACTCATCGCGCTTACGAACAAAGCCACTCTTTTCTGCCTGAAGCGCAATCTCTTTCATCGTGCGTACCGTCTCGACCGGAAACTCACCAACGCTCGTTTCGGCCGAGAGCATCACGCAATCGGTACCATCGAAAACGGCATTGGCTACGTCGCTCGCTTCCGCACGGGTGGGGCGGGGATGGCTGATCATCGATTCGAGCATCTGGGTTGCCGTAATGACGGGCACACCGCGATCGTTCGCCATATCGATAAGCCGTTTCTGAACCGGCGGTACTTGTTCGAGCGGCATCTCGACTCCGAGATCGCCGCGCGCTACCATGATCATATCCGTTACATCGAGGATGGTTTCGATATGATCGACCGCTTCCGGTTTTTCGATCTTTGCAATGATCGGCACATCGGGACGGCCGAGTTCGGTTTCGAGCAAATGCCGCAGTTGCAGTACATCGCCCGCGCGACGGACAAAGGAAAGCGCCAATGCATCGACACCGATCACTGAAACCGCATAGCGTGCCAGCTCTTTATCGTGATCGGTCAGCGCCGGAATGCGCAGTTTGGTACGAGGAAAATTGATACCTTTATGGCTCTTGAGCAAGCCGCCATTTTTAACCCGGGCTCTGATCTCAGTTTTGGAGATGATCTCATCGACGTAAAGAATAATGGCGCCGTCATCCAGTAGGATAGGGTCATCGACCGAGACATCTTCGCCGAGAAAGGGATAGCTGGTGGTAATAACATCCGCTGTTGTTTTGCCATCGGGGTCGTAACAGAGGATCGGTGTCGCCGCAGCTTCGATCAGGACGCCTGAAGGATCTTCGGTTTCGCCGGTCCGAAGTTTCGGGCCGGGAAGATCGCCAAGAATAGCAACATGTTCGCCGAGCCGCTTACTCACTGCCCGGACGCGCTTAGCAATTTCCAGGTGCTCTTCCGGGGTCGAGTGAGAGAAATTCAATCGGGTAATACTTACCCCGGCTTCGATTAATTTTTCCAGCGTTTCTTCCGAACTGGTAGCGGGGCCAAGGGTGGCGACGATCTTCGTCTTTGAGCGAACTTGCATATAGTACAAAAATACGGAAATTGCGTCCGCCCGCCACCCAGTTAACAGAAGTATAATCCTTCGTATTTTCGTCCGTTACTTTTTACTTACTATTATGTACGAAGAAGAAGAGATCGAGTTTGAAGCGATAGATATTGAAACGTTATCCGACCGCGCCCGCGAAATTAAACTGGTGCTTACCGATGTCGATGGTACCCTTACCGATACCGGCGTCTATTACGGAGCGAACGGAGAAGAACTGAAGCGGTACTCCATTCGCGATGGGGTCGGGATGGATCTATTACGCGAGCATGGTATAGAAGTAGCCTTTTGCACGAAGGAAAATACGCCGACGGTGAAATCACGGTCGGAGAAATTAAAGCTGAAATGGTATTTCCCCGGCATATTGGATAAGGCCTCTCATCTCGATGATATTCTTGCCGAGACCGGTCTGGAAATTCATAACCTTGCCTATATTGGCGATGATATTAACGATCTTGGTATTATCCGCCGCATTCGAACCGCAGGCATTGTAGGTGCGCCCGGCGATGCTATCGATCTCATCCGCGAAGAAGTACACTTCGTCAGCGGTACCCGTGCGGGGTACGGCGCTTTCCGGTCATTCGCGGATTGGCTGCTCGAATTACGGGCGATGGAGTAGGGGGTTGGCGCTATTACTTAGTTGATGCTGCCCGCTCTTCGAACATCTGTTCTATCTCTTTACTGGGGATGATCCAGATGAGGGCTACGGTTACAATAAGCGCGCAGGAGATTAGCGGGTGCACAAAAGCGAGGGGGATAGCGGCGAGATACATCACTGCCGAAGCCATTCCTTTTTTATCGGTCGTGGCAAGCAGGCGGCGAATATCAGCATCATGGGGACGGCTTCGCTTAATTACGGTTGCAAGAATATTATAAGAAATACCGCAGCAGACCAGCACTCCGGAATAAATAGCGACTGTCTCCGATGCAAAATTATTACTGCCCATCCAGGCCGTTACAAACGGAATAAGCGAAAGCCAGAAGAGCAGATGCAGGTTTGCCCAGATGATCTTGCCATTTACATGAGTTACCGTATGGAGCAGGTGGTGATGATTGCCCCAGTAGATACCGATAAACACAAAGCTCATGATATAACTACCGAGCGTCGGTAGCAGCGGTGCCACGGCTTCCCAGCTTACTCCATTCGGTGCATGAAGCTCCAGCACCATAATAGTGATTAGAATGGCAAGTACGCCATCGCTAAAGGCCTCGAGGCGGTTTTTATTCATCCGTTATTCTGGCTATCGAAGCGTTGGCGGGCTTGTTCTACTTTTGAATCGGTAGGATACACTGCTATGGCCTGCAGATAGAGTAGAAACAACGGAATGATCTGAAGATAAGTGATGGGATCGCTTTGCTTCAGCTCTACCGGTAACTGTATCAGGATTACGGCACTAAAAAGAACAGGCGCTTCCATCATCGCGAGCCTAACGATCGAAGAAGACAGGTAGCGCTGTTCGAAGCCACCTTCGCCGCGGCGCATAGCCGCCTTACCGGAAAGTATGCGATCACCAACAATCTTTGCAGCCATATATAAACCGATGGTCATTGCAAGCAGTATGTATCGTTCGGTGCGAACAATATCGAGAATATTGGAATACTCGCTTACATTTCCCAATGAGAATGCAATAATCATAAATATTGTCGCTCCGGCACATAAAGCGATGCAGATGACTTTAAGCCCCTTAAGTTGTAGTGGTGATTGCTGTGTTGCCATATTCGTATAGTATGTTCCTCCTTTAAATATACCATACGATGTTACCGATAGCCACGTAATCATATTTTGAAAATTGTTCATAGTTCACTCCAATTAAACCCGGCCCTTTACTGTTAATAAACTTTAACTCTAGGATACTACGCATATGAGTTCATGCATTGTTGTCTGTGGAGCCAATTGGGGGGACGAAGGGAAAGGTCGCATCGTAGATTATCTCGCCTCCAATGCCTCAGCGGTTATTCGGTTTCAGGGTGGAAATAATGCGGGACATACGGTCGTCAATGAGTTCGGTACCTTCAAGCTCCACCTCATTCCTTCCGGTATCTTTTATCCTAATGTTCTAAATATTCTTGGCACCGGTACGGTGATCGATCTCGAAGCCTTGAATGTCGAGATGGCCGGATTAAGAGAACGTGGCTTTAAAGATCTGAACCTCCGTATCTCGAACCGCGCCACAATCTGCCTGCCATTCTATCCCCGCGAAGATGCGCTCGAAGAAGAGCGCCTCGGCAGTAGGTCATTTGGCTCGACTAAGCGCGGCATTGCTCCGGCATACGCCGATAGATATTGGAAGCGCGGCACCCAGATCGCCGATGCCCTAAACCCAGACCTCTTACGAGATAGGATTACACAGCTTGTCGAATTAAAGAATGCTTATTATCCGGCACTTTACCCTGCAATGCCGAAGATCGAGGTGGATGAAATTATAGAATGGGTACTGCGCAACATTGAGCCGGTAAAAGATCTCGTAGTCGATATGCAAGACATCGAACCCGCCTTAACTGCTGCCGATAAACCGATCCTTTTCGAAGCACAGCTCGGAGCCTTGCGCGACATTAATGCCGGCATTTATCCTTACACATCGTCCTCGTGCTGCTTATCGGCGTATGCACCGCTTGGTGGAGGTTTTCCGAGCCTTGTGCCCGATACGATTGTTGCCGTAGCAAAAGCATTTTCGACGTGCGTCGGTGATGGGCCTTTCGTTACGGAAATGGAAGGCGCTTATGCCGATCAGCTTCGCGAAGTAGCGATGGAGTACGGAGTAGCGACTGGCCGCCCGAGAAGAATCGGCCATTTCGATGCCGTTGCCACCCGCTACGGAGCCTGGGCTCAGCGCGCAACGACAATCGCTCTCACAAAGCTCGACACACTTTCGGGTTTGAGTACCCTTAAGATATGTACCCATTACCAGCATAACGGCAATGCAATAGATACCTTTCCGCCAAACGCCGTCTTAAGCGATTGCAAGCCGATCTATAAAGAACTCCCCGGCTGGAACGAAGATATTTCTGGAATCAGGAAATACGAAGACTTACCGGAGAATACCAGAGCTTACATCGAAGAAATAGAGCGCCTCATCGGCACAAAAGCAAAATACATTTCAGTAGGCGCTCACCGGGATGCGATGATCGTGAGGTAATTCGTCTGAACCATGATTAATGGGATTAAAGGATTTTCCAGGATTATTATTGTCATCGCGAGGAGCATGTTGGGGTATGGGGTGTAGGGTTTGGGGTATGAGAAATGCGAATACAATCTTATTCAAGGCCTCGAATAAGCCTGTCATTCCGAACCGCAGGGAGGAATCCCTAACATGTCTTAACCTACCGTCTTAAGCAACGACCCGAACCCCGCCCCCTACCCATTGTGAGGAATCCCCTGACGTCCTAACAAACCGCCTTATACACCTTATGCAATAAGTAATAGCCATATCTTTGTAGCTATAACTAAGGCAATGGAACAGCTAGTAATCAGGGAATTCAACCAGGAAGTGGATCTGATTTCCCTACAAGCTATTGATACTTCAGATTCTAGTGAGTACGTCTATGAAGTAAGAGTTGAAGATTATGCATTAATTCTGCAATACACTACATGCGAACCTGCTCTTACACAGACGTTTCCAATCGATCTTAATGAGTCTGGCATTGAGTATGGGCTTGTTGCGGTAATCGAGAATCGGGTTGTTGGGTTTATTGGTGCCAGCTTTGAAGAGTGGAATAGACAATTAAAAATTCGCCATTTTTACGTTGACCGAAAATATAGAGGTCAGGGAATAGGTAGGATGCTCATAAGATCACTCTTGAGTTACGGGCAGCGGATTGGCTCGATTATGATATGGACAGAGACTAGCAACCTTAATTATCAAGGCATAGAAGTATATAAGAAATTAGGGTTTTCCATTTGTGGCTTCGATCTCTCTATGTACCGGGGGACAACCAGTACCCATAGAAATGAATTTGCAATATTTTTATCGCTAAGCACAGAGTGAGGTAGCTTATTTTATTTTCACCAACTCCTCCACTGTCACCTTCAGTGTTTTAGCGATCTTCTCTAAATTATCCACGCTGATATTTACCGTACCCCGTTCTAAGGCCGAGACATAATTCGAACTGAGCCTCGATCGGATCGCCAGCTTTTCCTGCGACCATCCCATTTTAATTCTAAGAGCTTTAATGTTTTCACCGATTGCTTTTCGTGATGACATGCATACAAAATTATAGCCGATTACCCAAAATCCGTTACATCCATATCGTCGTCTCCATATCGTTACCTTTATATTATCGCAGCTATATCGTGAAGGCATATTTAATAAGCCCGGGTATATTTGCAGACTATGATTATATAGCATCGTCTCTATCGGATGGATTGGCTGCTGACAAACGATCCAGGTCCTCCCTGGTTAAGACAAAGGCTCCTCTCACCTAATACGCGTGATGGAGAAACCGCCCGAGAGGGCGGTTTTTTATTTGGTGAATAATTTTACCGTAAGAAGGGCGGGTAATTAGGCCTCTTCAAAGAGAGCTCTTAACTTATTTTGCCAATCATGGAGGTGTAAAACCTCAAACCTTATTGGTTTTGTATTCATTTCAAAGCCTAATTCCGAAATATGTTTAGGCTGTACCTTATTACATTGTGCAAAAATCTCCTCGATGTAAGTCGTCTTTTCATTACCAATTAAGTGCAAACCCTTTGATTCAATGATAAAGACTTTATCAATTCCGTAACTACCGTCTGGTTTTCTAGTGGTGGAAATAAAATCAGGATAGAGTTTATGAGGTTTCCATCCTTGAAGGAAGTAATATCCCTTTGAGGAATAATTACGCATCCAGAAAAAGAGTTGTTCATACTTGTCTAGCCAAAGTGCTACCTCTTTTTCTTCCTTGTTGTAATCCTCATTTACAATGGCCCCCTCTTCAAACAGACTTTGTTGAACACCGGAGACTTTTCCAGTTGAAGAATTAATCCTTGTTATATGAGAATCTTCTTCAGAGACAGATAGCTGCCCAGGTGGACGCCACGAATCTGTAAAAAATACAAATCGTATCTCCTCTTTCTTCATTAACTCAAAAAAAACATCACGGCCTAGTACGTCTTTTTGTTCTCGCAACCACGACCGGAATGAGTCAGCAAGATGGTAGAGGTTATGACGCAATTTTAACTCGTTTTTCTCTTTCTCTTTCAATTTTCGTAGGAGTCTATCGGAAAGGTCATAAGCCATCCATGGATTTGGTATGACATTCATTATCTCTCCAGCTACATATTCAGGTGAGACTTCATGGTATGTATTGACAATTTCACCTTTATGGGAGATAAAAGTAAAGGATTCATCGTCAGAGACAGAAAAAGAATCTTCACTAGAAATCAAGGTCTCATTTTGAAATTTAAAGTGACTTAAAAATTCATCAATATCTAACTTGTACCAATCAAGTCTAGAAAGAATATCTGCATCATAATCTAATGCTCTAGCTTTTTCATTTTTAACATACACAAAGGTGGGAAGGATAAAATGCTTAATAGCTTTTTTGTATTCCTCACGAATTGAATAACTGAAGATCTTTCCAGAAGAGCTGCTATCTGTTCTAGTGCCGTCAAGGCGAATCTGTGTGCGGAGATCAATAAGTCCTTCTTCGTCAAATCCTTTTTTAATATCGTTAACAATATTATTTTGTCGGTGGCTTATAACATATGCTTCGTCGAGAGATTCAATCCCGGTCTTTTCAGCATAAGGTTGGCGAAGTATTCGACCAATAAGTTGGGTTGCTCCGGTCTTTGATTTAGGGGTATTTAATAAGCAGAGTACGTAGGCAAAAGAACAATCCCACCCCTCCTTTAAAGCATCTTTTGTGATAATATACCGGACATCATTGTTCTTTGTTAATAAACCGTTTGAATCCTCAAATACATTGAGGTCCTTTTTTTCGGAAGATTGTATCGCTATTTCATCCTCACGAACACCTTTACGTTTTAGAAGCTCTTCTTTCACATCTTCCGAATGTATAAACCCACGCTGCCGCTGATCTTTGCCAGTTCGCTCAACTTGAATTAAGCACATGGGACGGATAAACTTTCCAGATGTTTCTTCATATTTATCCGCTGCTTTTTTCAGTTCTGAGAGTCTTGCTATTGCAGCTGAAAGAGTATCTCTCCAATCCGTATTTTCGACATTTTTGATATTTATAGGAAGTTTTACCATTTCTTCGACAAGCAGTTGCTTTCCTGTGATTTTTACAAGAACGTTACTTGCTTCATGCGGTGTCGCAGTGAATTCAATAATGGCTCTTGGATTAAATCGGGCTAATGCCTCCTGCATTAGTAAGCTTTTAGCACGATGTCCCTCATCAAGAATCACAATTGGTTCGAGAATGCGTATTGTATTGCCAAGTGAGGACTTAATTTGTCGCAGGTTAAAATCCGTATGCGTATCAAGCATCGGGTATTGCTTCAGGAGCTTTTCATGCAAATCTAATCGCTCTTCAGATGGGAAAAAAGCCGAAAATTCAGAATCACGGTACATCCGCAAAAAATCTTTTGTTTCTCGTGCAGTCGATTGCATCATTATGATTAGGACAACAAGGTTGCTCTCAACGTCGCTTGGAGTAAAACGTTCTTCCTTTTCGATAATCATAGTTCTCCCTGCAGAAGCACGGTCAAGAACCTGACGATAAGGATGGTCTTTTGTGCGGAGAGATTTTAGAGTTTGCTTGTATATTTGTTGTGTTGGAACAACCCATAACACGAGCCCTTCCTTTCGTTTCGTCAAATAGTCTTTTGCTAAATCAATTGCATGAGCAGCAAGAAGAGTTTTCCCCCCACCCGTGGGGACTTGTAAACAAATAAAGGGTTTTGAATCTGGAAAGTCCTTTAAGCGATTGTAATTATAACGATTCACTTCCCATGCTGCGCGTGCCGCATAGCGAGGATCACTCGTTTCAAACTCCTTTATGCTTGAAAAATAATCACGAAGTGTTGCTAAACACTGTTGTTGATATTCTTTAAGCTGCATCTTCTATTCTCCGATATACCTCATAGGGCAATTGACAAAATTCGGTATTGAATTCATTTAGTGTCTCTTGATTTACATATCTTACAGCACCGAAAACAAGTCGTTTTCTCTTGCTTGTTGTTCTAAACGCTTCTATAAAATCGAGCTTTAATGCACAATCTGACGATTTTAATTTTTCTATGTTTGGTTCGTAAAGTAAGTAAATATCATAAAATTTTGACGACCCGATGTAATTTTTCTTCCTATCAATCTTCTTTCTGTCAAAAGTTTCACCGGTTGCAGTCTGGAATACATAGGCTGCCATATCTTCATATTTTGGCAGAGTTTTCCCTGCAAGTATTTTTGCTATATCGTATTCGGCTCCAAGGGTGATATAAGAAAAACTTCCACCTAAAGCAACTCTTAGATTTTTATCCTTTGCAGCTTTTATACCTTTTGAGACCCTACGGAGCCGTTCTGCTGTAACTGTATCTGCATAATCTTCTTGCTCTACGAGGATAAATTTCCTATTATTTCCATCTTCTTTATTTAAGGCCAGCACTGCATGACCTGTCGTTCCGGAACCAGCAAATGAATCAAGAACAATGTCATTCTCGGTTGTAAATTGGTCAATAATCATTTTGACAAGAGATAAAGGCTTAGGATATGAGAAGGATTCTCCTTTGAAGATTTCCTTTATAATCCGAGTGCCTTCTTCATTTTTTGCGGTAGAGAGTAAATATACATCTTCTTCCTTATCCCCTTTTTTATCATTTAATTCGGATATCCATGTGGAAACAGGTTTCCTATCTCTTTTTGAATCCTCGGCATAGCTTTTTAGTCGTGGCGAAGTCAGATTCCTATCGGGAAAATCTTCTGGCCAAATTATCTTCCCTTCTTTTATCTTCTGAGCCATTGTAGGGGGATAATATCCCCAAATTCTTCCTTGGGGAGGAAGATATTTTGTCCCCGTTTTTGGATTCTCAAGTTCATACCACTGGTTTGGCCTCATTTCCTTTGTCATTCCAACAGTAAGAGGCATACTTGCATACATACCGCCCTTTCCGTCTGGTATGTTGTATTTAGTCAAATCCCTTTCATCGCCTTTTACAAAAACTTGCTCAGGATTTTTAGAATAAGCTAAAAGATATTCATGGTCAGATGAAATCCAAGAAGAAGCCAAACTTGAGCTAATTCTTCTCCGCCAAACGAAAGTTGCTAAGTAACCAGTCTCTCCGAAAATTTCATCCATTAACATTCTCAAATGGTGAAATTCGTTGTCGTCTATAGATACAAAAATTATACCATCATCGCGTAAAAGTTCTTTAAGCAATTTGAGGCGGGGAGTCATCATTGACAGCCAACGGTCGTGTCTATCTTGGCAGTCAATATCAACTACTTTCCCGAGCCACTCCTTGTGTCGAGGAGAATTTACATTGTCATTATAAGTCCATTTTTCATTCCCTGTATTGTAGGGTGGGTCAATGTAAATACACTTTACTTTTCCCCCATAATGCGGAAGTAAAGCTTTTATAGCTTTAAGGTTATCACCATGTATTACTAAGTTGTCATCAAGTGATGGTTTAGTGGAAAATGATTTTTTCTTATCAATAACAAGTTCATGGTGCGGCACAGCAAGATGATAATTACGAACATATCGTGCTCCAGCGAATTCAAGTCGTGCCATAGAATTGGGTGCCTATAACAAAAAAAATAATATACGAAAATGATTATCTAGTGCAAAGATACGATGCAAATAATAAGCTCTTAAAACACAAAAGCCGAAGTCTCCTTCGGCTTTTTAAGAACTGGTGGGCAATACAGGATTCGAACCTGTGACCTTTTCCATGTCAAGGAAACGCGCTAACCAACTGCGCCAATTGCCCGCTTAACAGGGAGCGTTTCAACAGCCTGCAATAGGCTGAGGTTCCGTCCGAATTCAGGGGGTGGGTGGTTTCTATCCGTAAGGCAGTAGCGAGGCTTCGAGCAGCCGAGGCTGCGAGTCGCTTAACCGATGCGCTTGGAGAGCGTGCGGATCGTCTGACGCTCTTCGAGGCACTCGGAGATGCCGATCACGAGGTCCTTCGTGTGGTCATCGTAGTTATCCTCGAGGTTATCGAAGCTCTCGTTGTTGTAGCACTCATAGACTTCGACGAAGGCGTTAGCCTTCTCGTCGGAAGCATAGATCGAGACTTCGATGCCGCTTTGGGTGTCGTTGACGGCACGGACGAACTGCTCGGCAAGGTGCTGATACTGCACGATCTTATCGAGCTTTACCGGATAGGAAATAGTAACGATTACGTTCGCTGACATTCTTGGGTTTAGTAAAAGATTGTCTGCAAAGTTACGCATACTTTGGCTCTATCTGTAAGAATTCGCCAGTTTTGAGAATTCGGGGTTGGGGTGGGGTGTGGGGTATGGAGTTCGGGGTTGGGGTTCTGGGTTCAAGGCGGTTAATAAACCTGTCATTCCGAATCCCGCCACGGCGGGTGAGGAATCCCTATAATGTCTTAACGAATCGGCTTAAGCATAAATTGAATTTCCCCAACTCCATCCCCAGCATTGTCATCGCGAGGAGACGAAGGCGACGTGGCGATCCAAGACTCTGAACCTATATCTGAAAGGCCTTGGATTGCCACGTCCGCCAAGGCGGACTCGCAATGACACTTTTATTTGGGCCAACATTGCAACGGCACTAAAAGCAGAATTATCGGTTCTTCTGGTCGGAATTACAACCAACCATCCGTAATACCTATGAAATATTACATTCTTCTTTGTTGCTTTGCTCTCGTACTTTCCTCCTGCGATAAAGAGCCGAAGCCGGGCTCCCGTGATACTATTGCCACCACTACACCGGCCATATTTGCTACCCCAGGGGATGCCATGAATGCAATGACCAAAGCAATGAAAGATAAAGATTCTGTTGCATTAATGAATGTGCTTTCGGTTAAAACCAGAGATAAGATCGTTCAGGAAATGGGAAAGCTTGGTGGTTTCAAAACGGCGTTTGCCGCCATGGATATGGTAAAGATGGATATTACTTACTTAGGCGCCGATAGCTCGGGAAGCGATTTTACCAAAGTATTCGTCACGATCACTGCTTCTAAGGATACTTCGAAGGTAAAGATCGATTCAGCTTTTTTCCCGGCAGTTCGTGAAGATGGTGGTTGGAAATTGCTTAGCCTCAGTGGAAGACCGGTTTCTCAAGTGCAGATGAAGTAATAGCTGGGGTTTGAGAAATGCGGACCCATGCTTAAGTCGGTTCGTTAGGACATTATAGGGATTCCTCACCCGCTTCGCGGAATGACAGGTCTATTAACCCTCTTGAACCCCGAACCCAATTCAAGGAGTGCCAGGCTCAATGAAGACCTTGAATAAAATTGTAGTTGCATTTCCCATACCCCACACCCCAAACCCCATACCCCTGCTTCTATATAGCACGATGAATCTCCGTACCTCCAATATCCTGAGACAGTAAAATCTTTACTAACCAACCAGTGTTAGGTTCGCTTTCGAAATTACCCGCACTGCATGATCCCACGTTATACGCGCCCCGAAATGGGGAATATCTGGACTGATGAGAACCGCTTTAAGATCTGGCTCGAGATCGAACTCCTCGCCTGCGAACAGCAGGAAAAGCTTGGCATTCTTCCAGCCGGTGTGACGGCCGGTATTCGCTCTAAAGCAACCTTCAATACCGAACGCGTCCTGAAGATTGAAGAAGAGACCAAGCATGATGTTATCGCCTTCCTCACGAACGTTGCTGAATCGGTCGGGCCGGATTCTCGCTTTATCCATTTGGGGATGACTTCGAGCGATGTCGTCGATACGGCATTTTCCGTGCAGTGCAAGCAGGCCGGTGAATTACTGCTTAAAGGAATCGACCGCCTCATCGAAGCGCTCGCTACCCGTGCCCGTGAGCATAAACTGACGCCCTGTATCGGCCGCACGCATGGCATTCATGCCGAGCCGACGACCTTTGGATTAAAACTTGCCGTTTTTTATGCTGAGCTTAAGCGCTGTCGCGAGCGCATGGCCCATGGAGTAAAGACGATCTCGGCTGGGAAAATATCCGGCGCTGTCGGTACGTTCGAGCATCTCGATCCTTCGGTCGAAGCATTTGTCTGCGAAAAGCTTGGGCTTGAACCGGCGCCGATCTCGACGCAGATCATTCAGCGCGATCGTCATGCTGAGTTCTTCACGGCGATTGCACTCGTTGGCGCAACGCTCGAAAAGCTTGCTATAGAACTTCGCCATTTACAGCGTACGGAAGTTCGCGAGGCAGAAGAATTTTTCTCGAAAGGCCAGAAGGGTTCTTCTGCTATGCCGCATAAGCGCAACCCGATCACGATGGAGCGCGTCACGGGGCTTGCCCGTTTATTGCGAGGTTATGCAGCGACGGCAATGGAGAATGTTGCACTCTGGCATGAACGCGATATCAGCCATTCTTCGACCGAGCGCGTCATGGGGCCCGATGCAACGATCACGCTCGATTATATGCTCTCGCTGATGTCGAAGACCATTGAGACCATGTACATCTATCCAGCAGCCATGAAACGCAACCTCGATCTCACACGCGGCCTGGTGTTCTCTCAGCCGGTCTTACTGTTACTCGCCAAGAGCGGCCTTACCCGCGAGGAAAGTTATTCCATCGTGCAGGCAAATGCGATGAAAGTATGGGAGCTTGCTGCCGAAGGAAAAAATCCTGAGATCACCTTCCGCTCTTTGCTTGATGCTGACCCCATCATAAAAGAACGCATTCCGAAAGAAGCGCTCGATAAAGCCTTCGATCCGATGGCTGCTTTAAAGCACGTCGATACGATTTTTAAACGGGTTGGGTTGGAGTAAGAAAAATTACGGACGGATGTGGATCTTCCCGTCGATAATATTCATGTAGGTCGTGTAAGAAGAAAGCCCGGGGAGCGGGATAGCGGCATTCGTGGCAATAAAAATGGTCATGCCGCGAAGATGCTGGGAAGCAAGCAGTGAAATAATTTCTTCGGCGGAATCGGCGTCAAGCTGGGAAGTGGGGTTATCGGCGAGTAGTACCAGTGGCTCGGTCACCAACGCGCGGGCAATAGCCGTACGCTGACGCTCTCCAAGCGAAAGCGTGCGCGGGAAATGCTCGGCAAGGTGAGCAACTCCGAATCGTTCGAGCACTTCCTGTACCTGGCGCACGGCTTTATCGCGTTTTATCTTACCCTGTACTTCCAGCGCGAACGCTACATTTTCAAAGACCGTCTTTTCCTCAAGTAATTGCAGGTCGCCGAATACACAACCGATCGTACGTCGGTATTCGGAAATATCGCCACGCTTAATACGCGAGAGTTCATAATTGCCGACACTGATCGTACCGCTATCCGGATGCTCTTCGGCAGTAAGTAATTTCAGGATAGAAGATTTGCCCGAGCCGGTCGGCGCCGATAGCACCGCTATTTCACCCTTTTCAACCCGAAAGGATAAATTATTGAGCGTTGGAGCTGAAGCCCCTTTATAGGAAAAGGTAACGTTACGAAATTCGATCACTTAGTAGAAGGCGGTTTTGATGTGGCGGATCTCGGTCTTCGAGCCGATCAGATCGACAGCCACGACATCGAAGCGGCAGGCCTGATCACGAAGTTTATTGATATGGTAATAGCCTTCGGCCACGCGCTTGAGTTGTTTCTGCTTGCGCGGATCGACAAAATCTTCCGGCTTGCCGAAGGTGAAATTCTTACGGGCTTTTACTTCCACGAATACCAACTGATCGTTATCCATAGCAATAATATCTATCTCGCCGACCTTGCCATAATGGAAATTCCGCTTGATAATTTTATAGCCAAGAGCTATCAGGAAGCGGCAGGCTTCTTCCTCTCCAAGAGTGCCGTTCTTATTACTCGCTGTTGCCGTGGCTTCGCTTTGCATTATTAGAAGAAAGGAAGCTTTGTAATAGGCGAATATGGCTGAAAGCTTGCCGTAAGGGTGACCGTATTATCGGGTTTGATAAACGTATTGCTCTGCTGCAGACTGATAAGAATACGGGCTCGCGAACCATTAGGAAATAATGCATACACGACTGCTCCCGAAGTCGGTGTAGAAGGGAGCGTCAGCGTAGTCAGTGAGAATTCTGCATCCGTAAAAGGACGGGCAAAAAAATTGGTAATATCGAGATCGGAAGCAGAATCGATCTGATCGACAAGCTTGGTACCGTTATTAGCATTGAGTGTCAGTGCCGAACCATCGAAATGGAAGCTGAGGTAATTTTCCGCTTGATTCGGATCCACGGCCTGCATGTTATAGATCGTCCCAGCCTGGCCGAGGAAAATACCAGTATCGAGCTTAAAGGTATTAAGTGATCCGACAGGCAGCCGTTCGGCGCCGCTCCAACTGATTCCGATGGAATCATCGCTTTCCACGCTATCCTTACGAATAGCTTTGATCCAGAATTTATACGGCTTTTCTAAGGGGATGGTCGTACCGACCGGTATCTGTATCGTTGCTCTCATCAAGGGGACCGCAACGCTATCGACCTTCTGGTATCGTCCATCGGGCAAATTGATAACATGCGTACTCGATGAAGTGGTATCGCGGTAACGGATAATATAGCCTGCCATGCCGATCTGCGATTCGGAAGGGCTTGGCTTCCAAAAAAGATTTACGGTTGTTGCCGCTCCGCCGCTTGAAGCATAGATCTCGGTCGGAGCAGCTACCGGACGGGGATCCTGATTGAAAGAGACATATTGTGGATATGTAGATAATGCTTTTACGTCGGGTGTTGCCTGGTCCGGGTATCGCTCTGCAAACACCTGAGCGGTATAGCGGCCGATAGGAACATTATGAAAGATGCAGGAGGTATCTCCCTTGCCGGTACTGGTCGAATCGATTTGAAGAATGGTAGAATCCGAAGCAGAAGGATCGGTCACTCCGTAGGCCGGAGCAGAAGTAAAGAGCCGGATAAAATAGCCTTTGAAGTTAAGCTGAGTATCGGTTAGCGAACGAGTCCAACGGACCTGCAGATCGTTAGTATTTGTAAGAGATTTATAATAAACGATAGAAGGAGGTTGGACAAGCCGCGGTTTTACGTCGGGCTCATTGACGTCATCGCTAAGACATCCGCCGAATATCATCGCGGTTATAAGCGCTACCGGCAGCCAGGCCAAAAAGGATTTCATTACGTTCTACAATGCGAAAAGCCCCCACACTGTTCCGCAAGAGTTTTGGGCTGGTTTAAAAAATATCGGAGGCTATTGCAAAATGTATTATAATATATTATATTTGCATATTGACTATTTATCTTCTTCGAATAAGCCTTAATCTCCCCAACTTATCCGACCTGATAAGCAGCCTTTAATTCAACAGCAGCCTTGAAAAATATCCTCAAGACTGTCACATTAAAAAACTTATTCCGAAAGGATACTATTATGTACACTAAGATGCTTAGTGCGCTCCTGCTTTTGGGCGCCTTATTCTTTGTTTATCCATTGTATGCACAATCATCGATACCTCGGATATTAACATATCAGGGGCAGATTATCGATAAATCGGGTCACAGTATTACCGATGGAAAGCATACACTAACGATCACTCTTTATGGCGATGTTGCTGGAGCGAGAAAGTTATGGAGTACCTCGGAAACAGCAACTATTACCGGTGGTTTATTCACCGTTCTGCTTGGTTCTGATAACAATCCACTTCCCAGTGCAGCAGAATTTAATACCACAGTATATATAGGGACTTCTATTGATGGAACGGCCGAAATGCGTCCCTTAACTCTCCTTACGGCGAGCCCTTATGCGCTGGCTATTCCTGATAAATCAGTTACAAAAGAAAAACTTGCAGCCGATTATATAGGAGGAATTGCCGTAAATGGGAAACGACTACCCGCAAAAGGCGACTATATAAATCTGAAAGATGGTACTGGTATTAATCTTCTCTATGACGATGAGACCAATAGTATCTCACTGAATACTTCTTTCGGGATTGTAGATGGAAAGCCGCAGTGGGTTGGGAATAATCCCTGCTCAAACAATAGTGATGGGGGAGTAGCTACTAATACAATCGGAGGAGGGTGTTCTAATGGAATGCCTAATACTGCGTCATATGCCTCAATAATTGGTGGTTTTAGAAACCATGTAAAAGCAGACTATAGTGTGGTCGCAGGAGGAGATACTAATGTAACACTAGGAGCATATTCTAATATCGGCGGTGGCCACTTTAATAATATATCTGCAGATTATAGTGTAATAGCCGGAGGAGAGATTAATATTGCGAGTGGTGCAGGATCGTCAATTTTAGGCGGTTCAAATAATACGGCTTCGGGTTCTTCTTCAACGTTAGGAGGTGGTGTTTTTAATTTGGCTTCAGGATCATTTAGTACTATTGGTGGAGGAGTAGGTAATATTGCTTCAGGAGGCTTTTCCTTTGTGGGCGGCGGGGGCTACACTGACCAATTACAAAGCATTCCCTTTGGGAATTACGCTACAGGTATTTATTCCGCTATAATGGGGGGCTTGGCTAACTTAGCCCAAGGTGATACGTCGGTATTGGTTGGTGGTAGTAGGAATCAAGCTATTGGAAAAAATTCTACAGTAGGTGGCGGTCGATCGAATATCGCTACAAACGATTTTTCATCATTGCTTGGTGGTAATAATAATACTACGTCTGGTGATACTTCTGTGGTATCCGGTGGAAGTTTTAATATGGCTTCCGGGGTTAATTCTACTATAGCCGGTGGTTGGCGCAATACTGCCTCGGGCGACTCTTCGTTTGTTGGTGGGGGTGGTGTAAATACTGCCAGCGGACAAAATTCTGTTGTTGCCGGTGGTGCTCAGAATACTGCTTCAGGCCTTTTATCTGTCATTTCAGGTGGAGGTGATATTACGAATGCAGGAGGAAATATTGCTTCAGCTCAATTAGCGACAGTAGCTGGTGGTACGAATAATAAAGCGACAGCTCTTGAAACGACGGTTTCTGGGGGAGCCACTAATAATGCTACAAATCAATTTAGTGTTGTGTCCGGGGGAACATTTAATACCGCATCAGGTGAGTCCAGTGTTGCTGCCGGTGGCCGTGAAAATACATCTTCTGCTCTCGGTTCTGTTGTTTCCGGCGGGAAAAATAATACATCCAGCAAAAATGGTGCTTTTATTGGTGGAGGAATCAATACCGCTGAATTACCTTCGCCAAATAATAAAGCCGATGGTATAAATGCTGTGGTTACCGGAGGTATGCTTAATGAAGTGGATGCCGATGAAGGAAGCATTGGCGGCGGAACGCTTAATAATATAAATGCTTTGGCCAATGATGCGGCAATTTCAGGTGGAAAAAGAAACACTATCAAACCGGGTGGTTTCGCGGCAGCTATACCGGGTGGAGATAGTCTTTTTGCACAGAGCTATGCACAAATCGTTATGGGGCATAACAATAAAGCGCAGGGTACGAGTACCAAAACTGCAATTAATGGAAATGATCGTTTACTTATTATTGGAAACGGAGTACCGCCATTTAATGTAACACCTGGCACACCTTCAAATGCCTTTGAAGTATCGAATAACGGTCACTCAATTGTCTATCATCAGAATGGCAGCGGCTTGACCATATTTTCCCCTTGTACTGCTCCTCCCCCGACCGGGACGCCTGCTATTATTGGTGCAACCTATACCGATAATATTTGCTATGCCTGGGGAGATATAGTGCCTACCATTCCACCCCTGCCTATTTGCTCGCCATTCTACCCATTCAATCTTAACCCGGCTTCTGATTTTGGAGTAAAACAAGTCGTGCAAACCGGAGTTGGAACCTACACTATTACTTTGAATGATATCGATCCCGATGGCGTGACAGCTAAACCGCTTAATAGTGGAGCAGTGACGGCTACATTAGTCAATGGAAAATGTGGTGAAACAATAACCGTAAGTCCGATCAGTGGCGGAGTTTTCACGGTAACAATCACCGTTTTACGATTAACAAGATTCGCAGGAGGGCCGGATTCCGGGCAGTTGGATGGATTATTTACTTGTGATCCTGTGGATGAAGAATTTGCTTTCCATGTATTTGGAAGACCGTAATATTAATTAATAATTTGAGAGAGTTCAAAAAAAAAGCGCGGGCAATTGCCCGCGCTTTTGCATAATTAATAAATTTAATTAATAGTTATCCCTTTAACGGGGACTTTTACTGCGGTTCCATTCGCATTATAAGTGCGTTGGAAACCGACCGGGCGAGTTACATATCCCCAGCTAGCCGTTGGCTGATAATAAACATTTACGATAACATAACGGTAGCTCGGGGTACCGCCAGTATCACCGAAAATATGCTGATCCGGAACACCGGTTTGGGTAATAGGAGTGAATTCAATACGAGCGTAGTGACTATCACCCTTTTTCATCACAGAAAGCATCGCTGATTTTGATTTTGTAGTATCCGGGATGTCATATGAATTTGCACCACTACCAAAGGAATTATTTATACTTGTGGTATAAAAATCATTAGCAGCTCCTCCTTCAACATAGAATGCATTATCCGCAAAAGCTGTCTGATGAATGCCAGATCCATTAAGGAATACATCCGGTGATACGAGGCTCATATTTGAACCTTTAACAGTACCGTCAGTTGCGAGAATAAGATCGGTATTCAAGTTTTGGTTTGCATCAGAAATAGAAACCGTACGAGTATTTGCGCCATCTAAAATTAGACCACTGTTATGGCCTTGAGTATTATCGTTAGTTTCATAGATTGTAAAGGGCCCAGTTTTGATAGCTGTTGCCCAAGTTAAAGTGTTTGCAGCGGTGCTTGCAGTGCTCACAGCCTCATAATAGATTGTATCAGCGCCGGTATCGTTGGCATCACGTTTCCAATGTACACGCAAGCTTGAAGCATCGGCAGCGGTAATACCATCGATATGGGTGCTATAAGAGCCACTCGATACGCTTACTGCATAAAGCTGATTGGTATTAAGGCCGGTAATGCTGGCCGTTACATCGCCTGAATTGCTGATGACTTTCGAACGGGTATCGGTCGTAGGGTTAGTATCCTCGGTTGTACAACCAATAAGCGTTGCGCTGGCGAGTACTGCCACCGAAGCCAAGGCAACGAGTGAAGTGCGAACTTTCATATACGTCTTTATGAGTTGGTGAAAATTGTGGTTACAAGAGCGGAATGCCCGCCCTTTCAGGTGGTATCCTTTTGTACTATACCGTTTTTTTTAAATGAACGGATTTCTGGGACTGTAACGGCGGCAACAGAATTGGTAGTTCCGATTGATTTTCCCGAAGTACGATGATGCCGCAAATAGCGACAAAGGTCAAAAATATTCCCCGAATCTTAAGGGACATGGGGGCGTATCCGGGTGTTGTAAATTTTCTCTATGGCAGGAAGTGTATCTATCTCATCAAAACCGAACGCCAGCGGCCTGAAGGTTGCCATCGTTTCGAGCCGTTTTAATTTTGAAGTGACGAACGGCTTGGTACAGGGAGCCTTTGCAGCCTTGCGCGAATGCGGGGCCGATCCGGAATCGATCGTTCATCTTGAAGTACCCGGCGCTTTCGAACTTCCGCTTGCGCTCAAAGTGCTTGCTTCGAGCGGATCGTACGATGCCCTGATCGCCCTCGGCGCCGTAATCCAAGGAGAGACCGCTCACTTCGAGCATATTTCCGATGGAGCAATGCGCGGCATCAGTGAAGTGATGCTCGCTTATTCTATCCCGATCGGCTGTGGAGTGCTGACTACCTACAACGAAGAACAAGCACGGGCCCGAAGCGGTGATAATGAACAAAATAAAGGCCGTGAGGCGGCTCTCGCTGCAATAGAGATGGCACAATTTCAAAAAGTATGGTCAAAATAAGATCGGCTGCTTTTAGTATCGTTATCCTGCTGTTCACGCTGGCAAAACTACCTGCACAGCCGCTGAACCCCAATGAATGGCGCACCTATACATCCATGACCTCCGTTCGTGATCTGGCCTACGATAAATTAGCCGGCTGGCTATGGGTTGCTACCGGCGGCGGAGTCTATAGCGTGCCGATCTCGCAACTGCAGAATGAAGCAACGCAATCCTTCAGAAATTCGGATGGCTTGAGTGATAACGATGTCACGGCTATTGCCCTCGATGGAAACAGAAAGGTCTATATCGGAAATAGTACCGGAGGAATAGATATTTATGATCCTGCAACCGCAGAGATAAAAAATGTAACCGATATTTTTTTAAGCCAGCAATTTCCAAACCGCAGAATTAACCAGATCGTCATTGAGGATTCTGTCGCCTACATTGCTACGGCATTTGGATTAAGTATTTATAGTACCTCCGGTAATTATTTTCTTGAAACCGTTAACCGTTTCGGTTCTATGCCGGCTCAGGATCCGGTTCTCGGAGTAACGCTCACAGCAGATTCCATTTACGTCGTCCTTGCCGATGGTATTGCTATCGCTCCGAAGCATTCTACTGTCCTTTCGGCGCCGTTTAGTTGGAATGCTATTGCATCCGGTAAACAAAGTTTTACTTCCATCGCGCTCTTTCATGGGCAAGTGATCGTCGGAGGTAGTGATGCATTGTATGAGCGTCTTGGCAATTCGTTTACAAAGATCGCAGTTCCAGATACGGTTTCCATAGTATCGCTGAAGGCCACAGCCGATTCGCTTTATATTCTCGATGCGATAGGGGCTGGCCGTCTTATTGCGACCGATGCAGAGGCATCGTTCACCTTCAGTACTATTGCTGCTTCCTCGCTGCAGCAGAACGTAACCTCAATGCTGATCGAGGGAAATATGCCCCGGGTATTCGGTTTTGCCAGCGGTGGAATAACGGTAGAATCCCAACCGGTTGTAACTGGCTTTGCCCCGGATGGTCTGCTTACTAATAGCATTACCGATATGGTTTATGCATCGAGCGTCGGCAAATTATTTGTTACCTATGGATTGAATGGGGTAACCAGTTTCGAACCTTCTTCTTCTATCTGGAAGCCGTATCGAACGAATAATGCACCGTTGCCGACGACCAACTATAAAAATGTTTTTTATGATAGTGTCAGGTCGTATTTATGGCTAAGCTGCAGCGGTGGGGGCCTCATACGGGTGAAACTTGGCGCGACTACCGAAGTTAAACAGCTTGGGCGGGCAAACGGGTTGGAAAGTATCGATGGTACCGGGGATTTCATTATTATGGGTGCCGGAAGACTCGATAACCATGGCGATTTTATTGTTTCCGATTGGGCCTACAATGGAAAGGGATTGTTGAAGACTACTGATGGCGAGAATTTTAGTGGGACATCGCTTAATACGCCCGATAAATTATTTCGGCCCTACGGATATGTAATACAGGATCTTGACGATTATTATTTTGTGGCTACGGTGAGCAATCAGCAGCCAGAGCCGTACGGAGTGATCGCTGTTCCCCCGAGCGGTTCGCCGATACCTATCCCTGGTGGTAATCAGCAATTGCTGGCCTCGGCAATTGTAAATGCGATGGTGGTCGATCAGGACAATGGGCTCTGGTGCGCTACTACTTCCGGTGTTAATGTGCTGAGCCATTTCAGAGATTTCCAAAGCGGGGCCGTTCAATTTCATAGTAGGAAACTGCCGCTTGTCGATCAGCAGATCGTTCATGCCCTTGCTGTCGATGGTATCGGAAACAAGTGGGTAGGAACAGAAAATGGCGTGTTTGTTCTAAGCCCGGACGGAACGGATTCCCTGGCGCATTATACTACCGTCAATTCTCCCTTGATCGACAATTATATTATCGCTATCGCTATCGATAATGCAACCGGCGAAGCCTATATTGCCACTTCAAAAGGTATTTCACGGGTGCATTCGATCTTCAGGCAGGGGGCTTCAGATTACTCGACGCTTAAGGTAGCACCGAATCCGATCCTGCAATACGGCAATGATCCCGTCACCGTAAGGATCGATGGGTTAGTGCAGGGTTCGACAGTAAAAGTATATTCTACCGCCGGTAAATTAGTAGCAACGATTGATGCGACCGGTTTTGGTGGCAGCGTAACCTGGAATTGCCGGGATGAAAATAATAAATTACTGCCAAGCGGAGTGTATGTACTGAGCGCTAATGCACCGAATGCTTCGGAATCCGGCCAAACGAAATTTGTGTTAGTGCGTAAATAAGAAAGCAGTTGCAGTAACGCCATGCCGAATTACGATTACGAATGCAGTTCTTGTTCGTACCAAGAGGAGATCTTTCAGCGTATTACGGAAGATCCGATCACGACGTGCCCGAATTGTGGTAAAGAAACCTTTCACCGGGTGGTCACCGGAGGAGCAGGTGTGTTGTATAAAGGCGAAGGTTGGTACGTTACTGATTATTCAAAAAAATCCTCCGGAGGAAAGGATAGTTCTTCTTCCGGTACTTCATCGCCTTCCTCCAGTACTCCGCCAGCGGCGCCTGCTTCCGGTTCAGCTTCGTAAAGCGGACCCTTCATTGCCCGAAATAGCTGTATTTTTGTAGGGCTATGACCCGTCGAGAGCTTTTTACCAAACCTATTCCCGCACCTGCTAAAGATTCCGGCGGCCTGGAAGAATTTAGCGGGAAATGGAATACCGATCATGCGGCCCATTTGCTGCGCCGGACGATGTTCGGCGCCAGAGTTTCCGATATTAAAGCTATTGCCGCAGGCACGATGAGCGATGCCGTCGATCAATTGCTATCACCGCCACCGGCCCCAAATCCTATCCGGCCGGTGAAATACCTCGGCGATGGTTCCGATTATCCGGGTGATCCTTCCGATTGGACCCATCTCGCTTACGTCGATCCCACCACCGATCTTGGGTGGTTTACCTTCCTGCAGACGTGGCATTATAAACAAATGCTCGAACAACCGGTCTCGATCAATGAGAAAATGATCTTGTTCTGGCATAATCATTTCTGTACTTCTTACTCGACGGTCAAGGATGCGCGCTATATGTATAAGACCCATGCGCTCATCCGTGCCAATGCGCTTGGTAATTTTAAAACTCTTGCCCGTGAGATCACACTCGATCCGGGAATGCTTTGTTACCTCAATGGTAATACCAATACGAAGACCGGCCCGAACGAAAACTATGGCCGTGAACTACTCGAACTCTTTACGCTCGGTAAGGGGCCGGAAATTGCTCCCGGTAATTATACCAATTATACCGAAGCCGATATAAAGGCTACGGCGCATGTTCTTTCGGGTTGGAAGGATGATCCCAAGAGTATTACCGTTCTTTATTCTGACGAACATCACGAAGCTTCGAACAAGCAATTCTCTTCGGCACTTGGGAATGCCGTCATTACCGGCCGTAGCGGCCAGCAGGGCGCCGAGCAGGAGCTTGACGACCTGATGACGCTGATCTTTTCCCAACAAGCAACCGCCCACTACCTTTGCCAGAAATTATATCGTTGGTTTGTCAGCCCGAACATTACTCCGGAAATAGAAAAGAAGATTATTGCTCCGCTCGCAGCGACCTACCGCGAGAATAGCTATGAGATTGCCCCGGTATTGAAGCAACTGCTTTCCAGTACTCACTTTTATGATGCCTCGGTACGAGGTTCGATGATCAAAAACCCGATCGATCTTTCCGTCGGTATCATGCGGACGGCGCAGGTCGATGCTTATGATAGAGCTGGTTATATAGAAGATGTATTTCCTTCGCAAAAGCCGCAGTTGGCTTCGGATCCCGGTAACCTGCATTATGCACTGCGTCCGTTCCGTATTGCAGTCTCCGGAATGCAGTACGATCTGCAAAATCCGCCGAGCGTTGCAGGATTACAGGCGTATTATCAAATGCCGCAGCTTGATAAATTATGGATCAATGCGGATACGCTGCAGCGTCGCGTAAAAATGATCGACGATCTTATCGTTACGCACTTCAAATTCGATAGCGGCTACGGCTCTGCCCGATTGAATGTCATTGCACTGGCGAAGCAAACGTCCGATCCGTCAAAAGCATCGGTATTGCATTCCGAATTAATAGATCTGTTGTTTGCTGTCAAGCCGTCTGCCGAGCATCAAACGAAAGCAAAAGCACTGCTGCTTGGTACGATGACCGAAGAGCAATGGACGGCGGCCTGGAATGATTATATGCGAAATAAAGACGATATTGAAAAAATGGGGAAGCTCGATACCAATCTTCGGGCAATGCTTCGCTATATCATGGGTCTTGCCGAGTACCAATTAGCATAAAGGATCACTCAATGAAACGCAGAGATTTTTTATTTAAAGTGGCAGCACCGGCAGCGGTGCTTCCGATAGCGATCGGCGGTCTGCATCTCCGTGCTTTCGGACGAACACCGGCCTTCGAAGCGCTTTCGGCATCTGCCGGTTGTGACGACCGGATCCTGGTTCTTGTTCAGCTCGTCGGTGGTAATGACGGATTGAATACGGTTATTCCACTCGATCAGTATTCTATTTATTCTGCCGCCCGATCAAATATTGCGATCCCTGAAAAAGACGTACTTAAATTAAGCGATGCAACTGGCTTGCATCCGAAGCTCACCGGGCTTGAAGCGTTATATAAAGAAGGGCATCTTGCTGTTATTCAAAATGTCGGTTACCCGACACCGAATTTTTCTCATTTCCGCTCCGTCGATGTCTGGAATACCGGCTCTGATTACGACCAGTTTCTGACGACGGGCTGGATGGGAAGATATCTCGAGCATATCTATCCGAATTATCCGTTCGGCTATCCAAAACCGGCTGTACCCGATCCGGTGGCAATACAGGTTGGCTCGATCATTTCACCGGTACTTGATGGTACTATGGCCAATCTTGGTATGGCCTTTACCAATCCCGGCTCGTATTATGATATTAATGAATTTGATTCGCCAGATACAAAATCAACCGGTGGGGCTGGCGAATCGCTCGCCTTTATCAAACAGACTGGCGATCAGATCAATAAGTTTGCGGTGCCGGTAAAAGAAGCGGCATCGAAGCCGATGAAGCGCTCACCCAAGTGGCCGACGGATCCCAAGAATACACTGGCTCCGCAATTAAAGATCGTCTCGCAGCTTATTGCCGGGGGATTGAAAACAAAAGTATATATCGTCACCCTGCCAGGCTTCGATACTCATTCTTCGCAGAATATCGATGCCGGCACCAACCCACCACATCCGAATCTGCTTTGGTATCTCTCGACTTCTATCGTTGCTTTCATGGACGAACTGAAGCTTAATGGAAACGACGAACGGGTACTTGGAATGACTTTCTCCGAATTCGGGCGCCGCATTATCAGTAACTCAGCAGCCGGTACCGATCATGGCGCTGCTGCGCCGCTCTTCGTGTTCGGTACAAAAGTAAAAGGTGGTATTATCGGACCAAATGCTACATTGCCCGATAAACCTACCGTTGAAGATAATATCATGATGCAGGTGGATTTCCGCTCGGTCTATTCTTCAATGCTTAAGGAGTGGTTCTGCAGCGATGAGGAAGTGATAAGGAACGTCCTCTTTAAAGACTTTAAGTCGCTTCCGCTTGTAGCGTAATACGGGGTTACTTCTGCCCGCGATTGGTCGGCGGATTTGCCGCAATGATCTCATCTTTAATACGAAGCATGTATTCTTTTGCTGCGTCGTAATCGTTCGGGATCACTCCATCGAGTATTGCTTCTTCAATAGCTTCTTTAATAAGACCGACCGTCTTTGATGGAGGAAGACCTGTGATCTCCATGATCTCTTCTCCGCGCACCGGAGATTGAAAGGCGCGCATCTTATCCTTTTCTTCAACTTCCTGCATCTTGCCCCAGACAAGATCGTAATTCGCCTGGTATTTTTTTATCAGCTTCGGATTTTTGGAAGTTATATCGGCGCGGCAGAGCGTCATGAGGTCCTCGATGTGTTCGCCTGCCTCGAAGAGTACGCGGCGCACTGCACTATCGGTAACTCCTTCATCGACGAGGGCCATGGGCCGCATGTGTAATCGTACTAAGCGCTCGACATACTTTGCCGCATCGAGCGGAAGCTTCATCCGGCGGAAGATCTTTTCTACCCAGCGTGCACCAATAATATCATGACCATAAAAGGTCCAGCCGTAACCCTCACGGAAGGATTTGGTTTTTGGCTTTGCCACGTCATGCAATAGTGCGGCAAAGCGGAGCCAGACATCGTCCGTCATTTCGGCAGCATTATCGAGGACGCGCATCGTATGCTTAAAGACATCCTTATGCGCATATTCCTGGACACCGACAGTCATTAGATCGACACCGGACAAGCGGGCAATTTCCGGAAAAACATGATCGAGCACATGAGTCTCATATAAGATCGAAATACCAAGGCTCGGCCGTACGGAAGCCATGATCTTCATGAATTCATCGGTGATCCGTTCCTGCGAAACGATCAGGATGCGCTCGGCCATGTGCGCCATTGCCTCCATCGCTTCCGGCACGAGCATAAATTGTAGTTGAGAAGCGAACCGTGCGGCGCGCATCATCCTCAACGGATCGTCTTCAAAGGTGACGATGGGATCGAGCGGGGTGCGGAGGATGTGATTTCTGAGATCGTCCAAGCCGCCAAAGAGATCGATGATCTCACCAAAGGTAGTGGTATTAAGAGAAGCGGCAAGAGCATTAACGGTAAAATCCCGGCGGGTAAGATCTTCTTCGAGCGTCCCTTCTTCGGTTATCGGATGGCGGGAGGAAGAGCGGTAGGATTCTTTTCTTGCTCCGACGATCTCGAGCTTTACATCGCCGATCTCGATCGCAGCAGTACGGAATTTTTCATAAATAGAAAGCCGTGCTCCCTCGAATTCCGAGGCAACCTGTCTGGCAAAGGCGGCGCCATCACCGACGACCATAATATCGATATCCCGATCATTCCCGCGCTCGAGCAAAACATCGCGTACAAAGCCGCCGACGACATACGCTTCGATGCCGGCACTATCGGCGATCTGGCCGACTGCCACGAGCAAGGGCTCTGATATGGGTAAACGCTCGAAATTCACGCGCGCTCATAACGCCAGGCGGCAACAGGCGGTTCGGCTTTCCAGGCAGGTTTGAATCTGTTTTTGAGAGAGGGAAGTGTTCCCATTATTGTTATAACAGCCTGATACCCAGATAGGTAATATGAAACCAGTTATACTATTCCTTTCTCTTTTTTGTGTAAGCATAGCTTTCGGCCAGCAGCAGCTTACTATGCCGGATACGCATTCATTACTGACGACCAGTGAGATCGATTCGATGTTCGGCTGCAAGCTTAACGATGCTGCTTCTGTTCTCCATGGCTCTTATTGTGTAAGAAAAAATGACGAGACGAAACAGGAAGTTATATTAAAGATCGAGGATTTACATACCCGGAGTGCAGCCGCCACAATGATAAAAGCGAACTATAAAAGGCGTTCGAAAAAAATAGCAGCCGGGGAAAAAGTGGAGGCGCTCTTCACAACATTCGATACCGTTCCCTCGGCCGGCAAGCAGGCCCATTTTTTGACAGGAGAAGGGAATGATATTGCCGGTCATACTCTGACCCGGTTTCAATTTGCGGTCGGCAACTATCTCGTCACAATGGATACCAAAGGGATACAGATCGGGGTTGTAAAAAGTAAACTCAAAGATATTTATGAGCAAATAAAGGGACGTTCGCAACAGGATAAATAATAGCAAAACTATGGAGCGTTTACAACTTACCGATTTCGAGCCACATGTCGGTTCGATTTTTACCGTTACCAGTGCACCACAGGAGGATGGTATCTTTTCAGGGACTTTAACCCTTTATTCGATCCGACCATACGAGTTGCATCCCCGGGATCGCCGGATGACTGAAAAAAATATTAATTTCCGTACGGCTCCTTTTTCTATTTACTTTCATAGTCATAACGAACCACGCTTACCTCAACGAATGTATTCGGCTCACCATCCGGGATTTCCCGACGGGCTCGATCTCTTTCTGGTTTGTATCGCCGATACCGAAGACGAGACCGGTTTTGTATATGAATGTATCTTTAATTGATAAAGATCATTCGTAAAATTTTCTTCCTCGGTATGAATGCCTATTATGTTCTGATCTTGGCCGTTATTATAACCGGCTGTTCGAAGGCGGTATTACTTCCATTGGATAACGGTCATATTGCCGTTTATGAACGAACCTTCTATTCATTCGAGACCGGTGAGAAAAACGATAGTTTTATGGACACCGAGCGGATCTCTACTCCCATTGGTATCAGAGGTGAAGAATATACATTGGCTACTACCCGAGATAGAATGTTATATTATATCAATAAGCCGGATGGGTTATGGGCATTAAATCCGGATACCAGTGTCTTCTATCATTTTAAGTATCCGACTTCGACGGGCGAACAGTACGATAAGCAAACGATCGGGCCGACAGACGATCCGAAAGAGCAGTTGGATGGTTGGTGGCAGGTTATGACTACCGATACCATAATTACCAATTATCATTGTTATCACTACCGGTACACTTTTGCCAACGGACTTGGAAAAGTACTACGACTCCAGGAGGCCTATTGGGCTCCGAACACGGGTCTGGTATATTATGAGAGCTATGAATGTCCGAACGGCGCTCTAATAAAAATTTCCGACGATCGATTGATTACTACGTCGAAATAGATGGCAATCCTTTCGAATCGAAACGGCCGGCTTCGTATTTTTTTTAGTGAGTGAATATTTTACAGTATAGGGGAATCGTTAGGGTATTCGCTTATTTACCATCATGTCGATCCATCGTTTTTCATGCCGGCTTTACAGGGAATGTAAGTATTGGTAATTGAATTAAGGTGCCAGCATCATGCTAAAACTGCTTATCTCGATCGTCGAAGGAGTTCTCAAACCGCCGGCATATATTCCGAAGTGGTTTCTTTGGCTTAATCGCGTGATTCTCTGCCCTATCATACTCTGGCCGTTAATATTTTTCGGTACTATTTTCATTTTCGATAATCCACCGTCGCTGCTGCTGGCCTGGGGCCTATTTATCGGTATTAATTCCTATCCGTTGATAGTGGCGGCTATTGTAACGCTCAATTACAAGCTTTTTTCGGTATATAGGCCGGCCGCTATCGCACTGACAATTATCGTATTGGCAGCTTATGGTGTGGGCTTCTGGTATATCGGTAGCAGCTTAGGATAAAAGCTACCATATAGAACATAACTCCGGGACAAGAACTATTTTCTTTTGGAGGGTGTCCCTTGACTATGCCGCTGCGAATACACCGCCCAACAGACGACATCGGTGGGCGGATGGAATGAAGACTCGATGACGGATTACCGGTTATATTTGTTCTTCTCGAAAGTTATCCAGGAGTTAGGCAAGAATAAGCTATTAAAAAAAGCACCCAGGATCTTATAAAATGACCGTTAGGTTATACGAGGTCGGTTTGGGACTATTGAACCATTTATTCTTGCTCCTTGTGTCTTCTGACTGTTATTCATCAACCTCTGTATTATGAATAGAGTAGTAACGATATGCTGCCTGTTTTGTGCGGCACTGACAATTGGTTGTGTCTCCACGCGAGTTACTTCCGCGATCGATCCTTTACATCGGGATTCTTCTTATAGCCGTCTGCTGGTTATAGGTAATTATTCTAATTTGGAATTGGTAAAAATTTCCGAGCAAAAAATGGTCGAGGTACTTAACGATAAAGGAGTATTTGCTGTCTCCAATTATGACATTTTACCCCCATTGCGGGCCTACACAGAGGCGGAAAAACAGCAGGCTTATGCACGATATCATTTCGACGCGTACATCACGATCAGCCCGGCAGGCGATAGCAGCGAATCATATTATACTCCCGGAATGACAACCACCAGCGCAGATGTAAGCCATCGTCATGATGGTTTTACGGGTACGACCACCACCTCGGCTTCGGCCTCAACTTCTACAATACCCGGGCAATACAAGAAGACCAGTTATTATGATACACGTATAGAATTATATGCTATGGGAGCGAATAGTATAATTTGCCGTTGCGATGCCAATACCTCACAGGATTCTTCTCCCGGCGCGGAGCGGTTTTCCGGTACCGGATCGCGAATGTCTTCCATTTGCTCTAACGTTGCCAATGAGCTGGAAAAAAATAAATTATTGAGGAAGAATCCTGACTCAACTAAAAAATAATTAGGGCTAATCACCAATTTGATGGTTTCTTTGTAGGAACCTAAGGAAGTGCCAGAACCTGTTATTAATTTGTACACATTATCCATTGAATCATGTACAAACATATAATGGTACTCCTTTTGGTTTATGCAGGCGCGTGTATTATAACGCCAGTTGTCGGTATTGCTCAATTACAGGAAAATTCTCCCCAAAAACATCCCACTCTTTACTGGTTGAGTATAGGAATAGGTGGAGCAAGCATTCCCGAGGTTCAGACCTTGGAGGGTAACGTGCTATTTCGAGCTGTCGCTGCCTGGGATAATTCGAGCCTGAGTGCGGAAGTCCAATCTACTTTTAACGGATTACAAATTAACCCGCTTTCTTCCTGGTCTGAGGTAGGGGCAACCATGTTCAGCCTGATGTATGGAAGGCAGTTGTGGCATCCTATGGAACAAGGAACCTGGATGCTCAGAGCTGCGGTCGGCCCTGCCTATATCGATCACACCGTTTCCGAGCATTCACTATTTGTTAATGAGATCGTAACAGAGCGAAAACAATTTGGATTGGCAGTTGAACTTGAAGGATTGATTTATCCTAAGATAATGGGAGTCGGACTTTCTTCCCATCTATATGTAACTCCGCATATGGTCATCGCTACGATGACATTAAATGTTTCTCTCGGGAAGTTCGAGTAGAGCTTATTTTTTCCTCCGTCTTATTTCCGTATCCACAGCGGCAATGAGTTTGGCTTCTTCCGGATCGAGCAGTTTTATATCTGGCAGGCGGTCTTTGTAGGGATAATACCAATTAAATTGAGAATAATAATTTGTCAGCTTTTCATTTTTAAATGAGCAGTCATGGAAAGCGAAGGGGAGATTGCGTAAGTATAATAATTCGCTATCATGCAGCAATGGCAATTGATCTTCATCGGTATAGATTTCTCTTAGGTCCATGCCCCAGGGCTGGTAGATCGTATCCAAACGAGCTAAAAGTGTTGGGTTCTCTTGCTTAAACCACCGAGAGACCCAATAGCTAAGATTATATTGCCGTGGGCTTGCTGTCCAAAAATCATAATCAGGTCTGAAATGCATTAAGTGGCAGGAGATAGTACCTGAATGCATTTTTACAAAATGAATAGCAGGGAAGGTACTGCTATCATACCTATCGGGATTTTCGAATGCCCGCGATAGTATTCCATCACCTTGAATTTGCCAGGGAATATCCGATCCATTCTTCCAGAATGTCTGTGGGAGATAAAAATAAGCGTCCGGACCTAAGTCGAGCGTGAGTGTAAAATCTTCCATCTCTCCGTTTGCCCAGGAAGTACCGGTCATTAATTTGTAAGCATACTCTGCATCGTTTGTTTGGCCGAGCCCTGCCCGAAAGCGATAAAAGTGATGAATGGTATTAAGTCCAGGTTTGAAGGTGGCTGAGAAATAATAGATAAAATCTCCGGTATCTACTACTGCGGCCATCTTCTTGCCTCGCTTAAAACCCGTTTGTTCAAACCGTGATAAGGTGTAATGAAGAACCGAATCATTCATTGTGACAGAAAAATCTTTCACGTATGGCATTGCAAAAGAATCGATCGTCATTTCTGTATTCGGGACGACGAAACCAACGGTCTCCTTTCGGGTCTGCTTCGGATTATCGAATTCAAAATAGACATCGACATCCATGTAATTCTTATTCTTCTTAAGCTTCAATACCTCTTTCTTCAAGGCAATAGAAGATTCATGCAGCGGCACCAGTGTATTACCGGAAGCAAAAAAGACACCATCATCGGCGAACAGCAGGGAAGGGGCAAGGAGTAGTAGGATGATGGAAAAGAAGAGCTTCATGAAAGTTTATAATGTTTTCTGATAACAGATTTTGGGAGATTTGATTGCATAACCACGCCCACCATTGAAATGGTGGGCTATTATGTTGCCGTGCTTCGCACTCGGAAAGTTCTTTTTCTAATTATACCACATTGTTGAATATATACTCATTTCCCGGATTGTGCCATGTCTCCAAATGTGATCCAGTTGTTGTCCATGGATTCTTCAATATCGCTGATTTTTTTGCTGGCATCCTTATCAGTTAAATCTTCATATTCCATTGCTAAAAAAATGGTCATCAGCTTTTTGTTTTTTCTCCAATGCCATGCTGATTTTACTTCAAATTTAAATACATAATTTAAAAGTAAAAAACAACTTGGAAGTGCAGCAATTAAAGAAATGATGTCTTTTGATAGTCCCTCTATATGGACACACAATGATGCTGCAATACTAGATAGCACACTTAATGAAGCTACTATATAGGCGGCATAATAATTTCTACGAGCATGTTTTTTTGAATTTTTTGCCGCATTAAAGACTCTTTGTTTGAAAGAGATTGGTTCATTTGTGACCCCTTTTTTCGAACATAAGTTCAACATGATGGTAATGACAATTTGTAAAGTATTCAAATATACAAACAAAAAAGCCAGCCCCAAAGGGCTGGCTTTTTGCTTTTGTGTGAAAGCGATATTAATACATATCACCCATGCCACCGCCCGGCATCGGGGGGGCTGGCGGAGCTGGCTCTTTCTTCTCGACGATCGTTGCTTCGGTCGTGAGTAAGAGGCTGGCGACGCTGGCTGCATTTTGCAGTGCGCTGCGGGTTACTTTCGTCGGGTCGATAACGCCCGATTTGAGTAAGTCTTCATAGACTTCTGTTGCAGCGTTGAAGCCGTAACCTTCTTTGTTGTTCTTCACCTCATTGACAACGACCGAACCTTCGAGGCCGGCATTGGCAACGATCTGGCGAAGCGGCTCTTCGAGAGCACGCTTGATGATCTCGACACCGGTCTTAACGTCCTCGTTATCGAGCTTCTTGCTGAATGCGCCATTGAGGCTGCCAAGCGAGCGGATAAGAGCGACACCGCCGCCGGGGACGATACCTTCTTCAACGGCTGCGCGCGTTGCATGCAGAGCATCTTCCACGCGAGCTTTCTTTTCCTTCATCTCGACTTCGGTAGCAGCGCCGATCTTGATAACGGCAACACCACCGGCGAGCTTAGCAAGACGCTCCTGAAGCTTCTCTTTGTCGTAATCGCTGGTCGTCTTTTCGACCTGCGATTTGATCTCGTTAATGCGGCGCTTGATATCCTCTTTTTCGCCAGAGCCTTCGACGATCGTGGTGTTGTCTTTGTCAATGGCAATGCGGCTGGCCGTACCGAGGTAGCTAAGCGTAGCGTTCTCGAGCTTAAAGCCTTTCTCTTCGCTGATAACCGTACCACCGGTAAGGACAGCGATATCTTCGAGCATTGCCTTGCGGCGATCGCCAAAGCCCGGAGCCTTTACGGCTGCGATCTTAAGCGTACCACGGAGCTTATTGACAACGAGCGTTGCAAGTGCTTCGCCTTCGATGTCTTCGGCAATGATAAGCATCTGGCGGCCCTGCTGAGCAACCTTCTCGAGCACTGGAAGGAGGTCCTTCATGGTGCTGATCTTCTTATCGTGGATAAGAATGTACGGGTTCTCGAGGATGGCTTCCATCGTATCCGGATCGGTTACGAAGTACGGAGAGAGGTACCCGCGGTCGAACTGCATACCTTCGACAACGCTGAGTTCGGTCTCGATACCCTTGGCTTCTTCAACGGTGATAACGCCATCTTTACCGACCTTCTCCATTGCTTCTGCAATGAGTTCGCCGATCGAGGGGTCGTTGTTAGCGCTGATAGAACCGACCTGAGCGATCTCTTTCTTGCCGCTGATCGGACGCGAAAGCTTCTTAAGCTCTTCGATGACGCTTGTAACGGCGAGGTCGATACCGCGCTTGAGATCCATCGGGTTTGCACCGGCGGTAACGTTGCGAAGACCTTCGCGAACGATAGCCTGGGCAAGAACGGTAGCGGTAGTGGTACCGTCACCGGCGACATCGGAGGTCTTCGAAGCAACTTCGCGAACCATCTGAGCGCCCATATTCTCGATCGGATCTTCGAGTTCGATCTCTTTAGCAACGGTTACACCGTCTTTGGTGACGTTCGGGGCACCGAATTTCTTATCGATAACGACATTGCGGCCTTTCGGTCCGAGCGTTACCTTTACAGCATCGGCAAGCTGATCGACGCCGCGCTTCAATTTGGCACGGGCATCGACATCAAACGTAATAACTTTTGCAGCCATGATTATTGTCTATTAAAATTGGTGATAGGTTACTTCTTTGCTTTACCGTTACCGACGACGGCGAACACATCGGATTCGCGCATGATCAGCAGGTCTTCGCCATCGACAGCGATCTCGGTACCGCTGTATTTGCCGTAGAGTACGGTATCACCCGTTTTAACGGCCATCGGGACGAGTTTCCCGGCTTCGTCATACTTTCCGGCGCCAACGGCGACTACTTCGCCCTGTTGGGGCTTTTCCTTAGCAGTATCGGGTAAAATGATACCGCCTTTGGTCACTTCCTCCGGAGCAGCCGGACGAACGATCAAGCGATCATGTAAGGGGGTCAAGTTCATAACTTATTGAAAAATAAATATTTAAAGTATATAAAAAATTATAGGAATTATTCTTTCTTTAGAATAATTTATCTCAGCACTCACGGAATGCGAGTGCTAAACATTAGGCTGGATTACGGAGTTTCAATTAATAGGTTACTGAAAATGGCAACACGGCAATTAAATACTTTAATACAATCAGTTGAAGATTGGGTAACGGAATTTGAAAATCGATTCCACGGTCTTTTCAATCTCTATTCCCCTACCACTTTTGACAGTAGCGAACTTATTCTATTTCAAGATATTAGTAAGGAATTTACAGTTGCATCTATAAAACATCCCTCGGTAATTTCAGTATTTAAAGATTTCGGTAACACACTTTTTCAAATATATAAAGATTTTGAAACTAGTAGAAATCTCAAGTTAAACAAGCAAAGGCTATATTTTTATAGAGCTATATGTTCTATTCATGCTAATGATGAACTGAATGCAGTAGTATTTTGGGATTTAGCATTGAGCGAAGCGAGGCGTGTGTCTGGCAAAGCACCAAAATTTAAGAAAGTAGCAAATGAGTTTGTGAAAATGGGAGGAAGCTTTTCAAGTCTTTATAAGTCACCCAAAAGTATTATTGTAGGCACTAACTCGGTAAAAAAAATTTCTAAGCACTATAGTATTAGTTTTGATCTTGATGAATTATTAGACGGGTTAACAGGAAGCGATCAAATTATGGCAGTTTTGCTGGCAATAAGATTTAATAAAATAGAACGTTGGTTGAGTACTTCGATTAATAACTTACCTCAAGATATTCACTCAATTCGAACCTATGGTCAAGAGCTTATTAATGGTCTTGCGCTTCTTTGTGAATCTAGCCTTAAATCAAGAGTTGGAGTGACAGGTGATACTTTTGGTGCGATTTTAAATCGGAATGTCTCATCTCTAGATATGAAACTTTCTAGGATAATTGGTGTGGCTGGCAATTCGCCGACAGGGCTGTTTGCACAATATAGAGGGAGAACCAATTTTTCAAATAGTTTTAAGAGAGTTTTTGGAAGAATTGAGCGAGGTAAAATAAAATCTAAATATGCGACAGCGCTTCTTATCTATATGAGCTATTTAATTCGTAATCATTCATTGCATAAGTATACGAAAAATTCTCCATACTATAAGGACCCTGTCATGATGCGTGATGTTATAGGGCTTCTTTTTGTAAGTCTATATATTATATCAAAATATCCCAAATAAACTTTATTATACAAGCCCTCACAATATCCTATGAAGTAAAATTTTCACTAAATTCTAGTCTTGTTACTTATTATATTAATATTAATTATTTTGCTCGTTTAGGTCTTGATGGAATTTTCTCTTTAACTTTAGTATGATCTCTTTCTATTATTTCAGTTTGCATTATATTTTCAAGTATTTCCATTACTCTGCCGATAGTATCTTCGTCGGGCTTGAAGCCTCTATGCGTGGCTGCATTTCCTGCGTCTAAAGCCGTATCAAGCACTTCTATTTTTCTCTCGGTTACATATCCTTGTTCTCTTAATTTATTTAGTTTATCCTTAAATGTTCCTATGTCACCTACTTTCTCTACAATGAATTGATCCAGTAGGGCTCGAATGCCCATTAAAGCAAGCCTAAATAAACCTTCATTGATAGCTTGATAAATTTCTTGAAATTGTTCTAAGTACTCTATTTTGATTCTTGCAACCCATTCTGGCATGCTCCTTATTTGCTTGCCTTTAGGAAAAAGAAAAATTGAAACTGGCTTTAGATTTGGGACATGTACTATTTCAAACTGGAGATTTAATGTGTCACAGCCTAAGCACTTATAAATTCGCCAAATCTCTCCTTGTACTAAATAAGCTTTTTCTGTTTCATTACCCTCTTTGTTCCTAAAAAAGAACTCGCTTGGTTTAAAGCAACCTTCATTAAATACAGTTCTTTGATTCGTTGAAGTTGAACACCTTGGGCAGTCTCGCTTTAGAATGTCTTTTTCTTTGTTAATTGTATCCATTTGTTATATAAGATGAATAGATGTATAAATAATAATTATTATAAATTGATATAAATTCCTTTTGGTTAATTTCAAAGATGGAAAACTTGGGACATCGTTTATAGGGTTAAGTCACTTATGAGATTAGCTCCCAAGCTTACTAAGGGAGAGAAGTCGGGGGCACATGTGCGATCTATTTATATAGGTAATGAACCTACTTCTTCTTTATGCCGCGGTAATGAAATAACAATTTGGCTTATCAAAATAGATCTATTTATATAATGCTACTACTAATGAAGCCTCAGGTGGCCCTTCCCAATACATTCTAATAAGATTGGTAGAAAAAGGATCTAAATATCTTGTAAAGCCGTATTGAAACGTCCTAATATGTTTTTGAAGATTTGCACCGGAGAGCATGAATATAATACTATCGGTCGTGATAATTGTAGGAGGAATTGAATCAGCTATAATAACTCCGGCATCATTTCGATTGCTAATAAGATCATTGTGATATGTTAAAAATGTTTCTTTAATGTTGAAAGTATAAGATAGACTGAGTAGCCCTTTTGAAAATCCATTCGTGCGTATAGATTCATTATGGTCTATATCGTAAGGACCATAACCTCCAGCACCAGTGTTAGGCTGGGAGTCTTTACGGATGGAATCGCGAGAAATGCTATCACCTTTCCAGTATATAGTGTTCCCCTGAGGTCCGGTTTTAAATATTACACCTGAGTATTGAGATGTATCTTTAGGATATTGTTGCGTCACATCATAAGTGCCGCGTAGAGTAATCGAAATCTTTGAGAACTGATGCAAAATACTTGTATCGATAGTCGTTACCTGGTTCTTTGCATTTTGAGGCTCAGTAGAAGAATTGGAACTGCACCCCACACTATTAATGGTTACTATAAATAATACAAATAGGCAGAGGATATTACAATGATGCTTCAGTACGGTTATTATACTAGAGAACTTCATAGTGTTGCTTATTTTCCAAAACAACACTAAACAGTTTAATTTGTTGCGAAAATAGGAGGCAGGAATTTTACCTATTATTATTTAGATTTTTGGATATTCTTCTGCAAGACTGCAAGTAGAAAATCCGTCGCCTGTCTGCTGCAGCGGCCGATCTGCACCACTCCGCCATTAATAGCCCCCTTAATAGTATAAACCGACACGACTTGTCCACCGACCACAATAGCGAGCATCTTGCCGGTATGCTTTTTGGTGAATTCGAAGAGGTGCTTGCCATCTTCATCAATGAGAGGGAGAATTACGTTCTGCCGATCATTCGGCTGCTTGACGGGTTCGGGAAGAATTTTTAACCGAAGCCGGACATACTCGGAGGTCGAGAGCAGAAATTTTGTATAGGCGGTGACGTTCGTATCGAGAAAACGGCGATCGTAGGTAACGAGTTTTTCATCCGAAGATTTGGCAACCAGATTTTCGCTTTCAAGTCCTGGTACGCTTACGAGATAAAAGCCATCACTTAAAGCAGAACTATGCTGCCCCAAAGAAGCGGAATGTAATAGTAGAAGGAAAGCTATTGCCATACCACTCATAAAAGAATACCACCGTACTTTCATGTCCTTACTTACGAATGAATTTCCATTGTGTAACAATATAGTCACTTCACTTCAAAATGAAGTGGGGTAAGGTCGTCCGGATCGTTATGATAATGAATGGTGATCTCCTCACCGGCTGCGATATCGCGGCGGGCAGTGTAGATAAGAGATGAATCGGTATGCTCAAACTCTGCATTGGGATCTGGAGCATGATTATAAAGTGAGCCATATCCTAAGGCAACGGCCACAAGCCCTTCTTCCCAATAATAGACATAATTATTCGCCAGATTGCTTGTATCCGGGTCGGCAAATTCTTCCGTTTTCATAAAGAGCACGGGCGCAATTTCGATTTGCTGGCCCGCTTTGATCGGTTGTTTTGCAAAAACACCAAGGCCTTTGCCCGGAGCCTCATCGATATAGATCAGAGGTGATGGTTCGAATTTCATGCTACGATATCTACAAAAAGATAAGTCCTACTAACACCGCAGGCACAGGAAATGACAAAAGAAAATGTATATGGAGAACCGTTGTATATTTGTACTACATCGTTAATCATATCTCTACTATGAAAAGTACAGCAATTTTTTTAGTGCTGCTCGGGATTGTTTTTTTTAATTTCGGTTGCTCGTCAACAAATGATCCTCAGACTACGACGGTCAAACAGGGCATTTCCGGTACGGTCACTGATGCATCTTCCGGAAGCCCCATTGCAGGTGTGGTAGTACAGCTATCAACACTAAGTCCGAGAAATACTACAACCGATAATGCCGGTAAATACTCTTTCGATAACGTAGCGGTGGGTGATTATACAGTATCATTTTCAAAATCGAACTATACTTCTGTAACTCAGCCGGTTCATGCTGATAGTAGTGTTAATACGGTTCTAAATGTAAGTCTGAGTTCTGTCTCTACTAGCTTTAATTTTGGAATTCATGTTATCGACGCTGAAACAGGGCAAGCACTCGTGGGTGCTACTGTTATTAAAGACCAAGGTGATACTTTAAAAACAGATAACAACGGGAATGTTCTATTTATGAGTTATTATAGTTCTGGTAACAGTTACTTTTCAGCGAATAAGTATGGATATTTAACGGCAAGCAACACTGTTCCCGACCCCAGTTTCGGACATACCAGGTATGATACTCTCGCCATCCAGCCTTATACTAACCATTTGGTCGCGTGCTACCGGTTCTCGAATTCCTGTATCGATTCGAGTGGCAAAGGCCATGATGGCACTAACCACGGATGCACGTTTGTAGCCGATCGTTTTGGCACTGCTTCGAGTGCCCTGCAATGTAATGGTTCGACGAGCTATGTGAGAGTAGCAGATAATCCTGATATCAATTTTGGAAAAGACAAAGATTTCACGATCTGCTTTTGGGAAAACACATCCGCCCAGCAGCCAACTGCTCATAAATCGATCTTAGTCCAGAAGGCGATAGCAAATGGAAATATGTTTACGGGGTATGAAGCGGTATATTCGGATCCTTCAACCTTTACGGTGCTTTCAGGGACAACGTATGGCAAGGATGGATATAATTTGGAGCCGCTTCCTTATGATGGCCTTTGGCATTTTGTTTGTATTACTTTCACCAGATCGACAAGCGTGATAGTATATTATCTTGACGGCAAGAAAATGACAGATAACCATACCTTTACCAATCATTCGTTGCCGGGCAATATCACAACGACGGCCGATCTGTTACTTGGTGGAGACGGAACTTCGACTAATGCCTTCAAGGGTATTCTTGACGATGTAAAGCTGTATGATGTTGTTCTCGATGCCAATTCCGTGCTTGAGGTTTATCATGAAAATGGCTGGTAAATTCGGTACCGGTCAGACCAGAATTGCCATAACTATATCATCAAGATAAATATCGTTGTTCTTTATAAAATGACTGCGGTAGCCTTCTTGTTTAAATCCGAATTTCTCATAAAGATGAATAGCTCGTGCATTGCGGGCGGTGACCGATAGTTCTACTCGGTGAACATCGGGATTGGCGGCCGCCCATTGAAGTACAGCTTTCATTAAAGCCTGGCCAACCTTCTTATTGCGCCAATCTTTTCGAACGGACATTGAAAGGGAAGTGACGTGAGCAACTCGTTTACGCAGAAGACCTTTACAGCAGAGAAACCCGACCACGTCGTTCCCGACTACGGCGATCAGATATACTGAATTGGTGGCAGCCGCAAACTCGGCAAGAATCCGGCGCTCCTCAACTTCATCAACAATAAATTCTTCCGGAGTAATGACAATATCTATATCGGCCTCTTTGGCAATAGAATGCATAAAGGCAATAATTGCCGGGCTATCATCGGGCGTAGCTTCTCTGATTATATAGTCCATGGCTAAACTTACGAAGTTTTACCGAAGTCTTCTACGAAGCTGTCGTATATTTGACCTTCTTAAGAATATGAACCGAATCCGCTCCATCGTTTGTGTATTGTGTGTCCTTTCATTTTCCCGGGCCCTCTATTGCCAGGTTGATTATGAAAGCCAATACCGGTTATATAGGGTATTGGCCCGATCTAAAGGATTGAGGGCTGTTTCGGCTATTGAAGTGCAAGATAGTAGTACGAACACTCTTGTACAGACCTATTCTTTATCCGGGTCGCAGTTAAAAGAAGATATCTGCACCACGAAGGGATCTACAAGCTCCCGGGTACTTCGGTATTTTGATGATTGGGATTCATTAGTTCAGGAGACTCAGTATAATCAATACGGAAGAACTTCATCATATTTTACGTACGATGCCTCCCATCGGATATCAAGCAAGATCATCGGTTATTCCTATGATCCTCAAACACCAACGATTACACGGTATTTATATGATTCTTTAGGACGTTTACGATCGCTATGGACGAAACGAACCCAATCCGAAATAACGAACTTCTACCGGGATCAACATGGCTATATTATAGCCGCAGATAGAAGCGTCAATGGAATACTGCATTATAGTTCTGTACTTACGTATGATTCTTTGGGCCGGGTGAATACAGAAACAGATTATTTTTGTGATTCTATAAAGAAACCAATGGGAGGAGAGCTGTATGATTACAGGGATTCCGGGATGTATAGATGCACCACGGTTCATACCTATTACGATTCTATCTCTACTGGTTTTGTAAGTCGCATCTTCACTGTCGATACTTTACGGCATTTGACCACCTATGAATTAAGTATTGTTGGAGATACTGTAGAAAGCTGGGTTTCTTATGATCCTAAGACCCATCATCTCTCATACATAATCAAAACACGGTATGCGCCGGATGACGATGAGGATTACGACGACGACAATGATACTGATTCTTCCAATGATAGTACTTCAGATCCTTCACCTGTGGTAAATAATCCACCATTACCTCCGCTAATCTATAAAGCAGATATTATTACTGACGAAAGAGGCCTCTGGCAGTCGATGGAAGAAAAAGAAAACGATGTGCTAAAAAGAAAAACGAAATTTACTTATTCATTCCAATAGTCTTTAGCTGTGATAAGAATTGTCTTTTATTGTATCGTATGGATGAATATTGCGGGCGTAGTATTTGCCCAGCCGTTTTTTTTGGGTCAGAATCGGTCCGATATACAGAAGCGATTTGGAATGCCAAGTTATTCGGAAGAGGGAGGTGCTGTACATTATAATAAAGTAAAAATATTTTCTTCCAACTGGCAGGCGGATCTGACATACGACTCTCTCGGGAAAGTAATGTTCTATCGGTGTCAATGTAAAGCTGCAGAAGAAACGATGCTTGCCATTACGGCGGTCATTGCGAATTTCGGGCTTAGCAGATTTCACCAAACCGGCTTGCTTTCCGGAGTAAAGCAAAAGAACAGACTATGGGTAACACCAGATTCGCTTAGTTTTTTGAAACTGACCGATAGAGATAGCATTACCGTCATCAGTTCCTGGAAGCGAAATGCTTATTTGGTTCGAATCGATAGTAATGACGCAGCAGTGCAATCTCTGCTGCGTGATAGCTTATTACCCCCGCTGGATAATGAAGCGAAAATGGTGGCTGCTACCTGGAATAAATATCTTTCCTTAGGACAGGATACAGATATGAAATATCAGTTCTGGTCCTGCAAAGACACCGTTGGTTATAATCTTTGCTTCCTGATACCTAATTACCCGCGTAAGAATAATGATGGAGGGATTAGTGCGAGAATTTCTGGCATTGCAAAAGATCAGGAATTAGGTTATTATACTCTATGGACATCTTATTCTCGTTTTGATGAGGGGAGAGAACACTATTATGGAAATGAGATTATCTATGCTGTTCTCGAAGAGGGGCAGTGGCGATTTATAAATGCCTTGCCATATCTCACGCAGAATTGGGTAAAACGCGATTATGGTAATATCATTTACCATTACCGGGAGGAAGGTGATTCGCTGGCTTTTGATCCAAAGCTTGCCGCCGAAGCGGTACGATTCAGGGCTTCTATTGCCGAGCTTTTCGGTAAACCGGCTCCGACACCTATCAACTACTACTATAATTTTGTAGGTGCGAATCCGTATGCTCTGTTTGGATTTCGCGGACCTACTATTACTGTTGGCTTATTCGACCCCACAACTAATTCCATAATTAGCAATGCCAATCAATGCGATAAGCATGAGCTTACTCATTCTGTTATGGGGACTATAGGAACACCCCGTATTATCTATGAAGGGCTGGCAGAGTTTTTGGGTAGGGATTCCGAAGAATACGATCTGAGGATGACTCGTCTTTCTGAGTTATTAGAACACCACCCAAGTATAACATTCGATGATATCCTATTGATGGAAAAAGAAGATAGCTTGGAATATATGCTCTATGCCACTGGTGAATTACTATTGCATGAAATCTATAAAAAAGGTGGGATGAAACTGGTTCGTGAATTTTATGATGGAATCAAGACACCGGCAGATGTGTATGCCGCCGTTAAAACATATCTACATTTAAAACTTACCCAGGTACTGCCCTTTATTAAAACAAAAGCGCTTCAATCGCGGAAACAATGGGAAGTATTGCATCCGGATTTGAAATTACAAGGGGCAGTTCGAGAAGAATAATATTATCTGCTTTATGCTGCGCCTTGTAGGGCCTCAACTACCCATGTGCTGAAATAATTTATCTCGCGGGCATCGCTTTTGACTAAGATCTGGCGAATGGATTCTTTATCCTCATCATTGAGGATATGAATAGCAAAAACGAAGGCATCAGCGCGTAGCGCTGCTTCATAAATGTGCATCGATTCGTTTTCCACATCGCCATAGGCGCGTATCGCTTTAGCTATTCGAGCCAATAGGCCGTGATGGGTACTATCGGCATCGAGAATTTCGATTCCTGCTTCGCCATGAAGTACCTCTATATCTGCTTCATTTCGGCCATAGCGACCTAATGCTTCTAATGCTTCCCGTGCTCCTTCCCGGGTATCAATAATAGCCAGAATTCGATTATTAGGATAGGTAGCATATCCATTCGGATTATTTACAGAAATGGTACTCATTGTCTTACCTTTCTCACTAAATAATTATTCCAACGGGGATCACATAAAAATATACAACAAATAAGATGCCAATGGATGAAGTGCCATAATTTCTGACATAGAAAAGGCTTCTAAAGCCGTAAATTTCCTTATATTTGTAGTGGAGATTCATTACCGACAATTGCCGTATGAAGCACCGTGCCGGTTTGATCAGCTTGATGCTGGTTATAGCCTTTTGTACTATTCTATTTCAAAATGGGTTTGCTGCCGTCAATCAGGGGGCTGATTCGGTCATGGAAGTTATGCCCAAAATGGTGACACATGATACCACAGCGGCTGTTTTTGCAGATTTCAGGACGACCCTTGTGCATGTCGGGCGGGTGCATGTCTATAAAGACGAGCCATCAGATGAAGGGACCTGGGACGATATTCTTTCTATTCGCATAGCTGGCTGCCGTCAATTATATGCCAGACAAAAGGAGCTTGGGACCGATCTGGTGCTTTATATCAATAATATTGCGGTGCCCAATGTCAAAAGCTCATTTCCGATCCCGCCCGATTGCGATACGGCTGTATTTTTTTTCGATCTTAACGATAATTCGCAGACCGACTCCGTTTGGAGGATGCTCTTGCCTGCTAAAGCTGTTTTTAACGGAAAGGGGAGGCTGCGAGTCTTTATTTCTGCAGGGCTGCTTAACGATCGGCCGGCTTTCCCTGAAGGCCAGGGGTATACCAGTTTCCAGAATAATTTTACACTCATCTTTTTCAGCAAGATGTGGATGTATATTTTCCTGGGGATATTTGCTGTCTGTTTATATCTGGTCTGGATCCTCTGCAGCCGCAGTGAACTTATTAAAACGATAATGCCGAATGGGGAGCGGGTATTTAGTTTGTCGAAAGCACAGATGGTGATGTGGACGATGCTGGTTGTCGGGTCCTATACTTATATTTGGATCGTGACCGGAGTAATGCCTAAGATCGATGGGTCCGTACTAATATTACTTGGCATTAGCGTCGGAACTACAACGATCTCCCGGACGATCGATAGTTCTAACTTTGCAAAAGTAGCAAATCCGGCAGCCTTAACTTTAAAATCGAAAGGGTTTATTTTCGATTTGCTTTCCGATGATGTCGGTATCAGTGCCCATCGGCTCCAGAATGTTCTCTATACGATCGTTATGGCAGCGATTTTTACTTCAAATGTACTTAGCCATTTGGAGATGCCTCAATTCGATTCGACGTTATTGGCGCTAATGGGTATTAGTTCTGCAGGATACTTATCTCTCAAGCCGACAGAACTTAGTACTCCTCAATCGGCAATCGATGGAAAACCGGCTCCACCACCAACTGATCCCAATGCTGGTGGTGATCAAAATACTGCTATTCCTTCATCTCAGGTAACGGCCAATGTTACTCCGGCATCTTAAAGAGGTAAAAATAATTTTTCAAACGGATGACTTTTATCGTTTCTCCCGCTCCATATAAAAATGGGCTGGGTGCTCTTTTTTGGTTATGAAGCCATATTGCTGATAGAATGCTTCAAGATAGGGCTTCCACTTCTCGAAGAATAAGGATGCCGGAATATGCAGCCGGTCGGCTTCTTTAACAATGGCATTCATGATGGCTGTACCAAATTTCTTTTTACGGAAGGCCGGCAAGAGAATAATATCAATACAATGCAATTGGTTCGGCTCCCAGGAAAGTACTAATCGCCCGATCGGTTCTTTTTTGTATTCGATAATATCGTAATCAGCATCCGGGTACGTGCTGGCAAAATGCAGCTCCTGTGAATCGAACTGGTGCTGAAAAAAAGCATTGCGCTGAGATGCGGAAGTCCATTCTACACTTTTGAGCTCCTCGTCCCGCGAAGTTTCATAGGCCAGTCGTAAGAAAGCATCGTCGGCAGGAGTACGGGGTCGTATTGTAATGGTTTTAGGGGTAATCTGTAACCGAGCCATGAGTTTATCAATGTGTAACTTCAAACAAAAAAGCGGAGCAGAAATTCTGCCCCGCTTAACAGTTATTTTCAGGTATCGGTTAGTTTCTTGACGGGAAAATGCCCTCAAGAGCGATACAGAAATTAATCACCAAATACGGCTGCATATTATTATGCGGCTGATTACCACCGGCAAGCCCGATGGATTGTACGTTTAGTGTATGGCCATCACTTGTGGTTGAATAGATATTAGTATTCGTCCCCTGAACGGAAGCCAAGTAGTCATTGGTCGGAGCTTTGCCTGCACCATTTGCAGCTTGCACCATCACTAAATGGTTGTGCATGGGCATTTCCGAATTGATCAACGTTACCGATTCCGAACCTGAACTTTCCCCCATAACTGCTACTGGTAAGCCTGGGCCTTGCCCCTGGTGAACAGGTGCTCTTCCCCGCAAATCCGGTAAAGCAAAGGTAGTAATTCCATCCCCGCCAAACTGGGTGCCTAATAACGCAAATAATGCAGTATTTTGAGAAATGGCCATTAACTGCCCATTGCATAAAGCATATCCTATAGGAGCAAAATTAAAACCAGCGGTAATAATCTGCCCAAGAAATGGTTCTGCCATTGTGTGTATTCCTTTCTACCATTAGTTGCGTGAAGGGAATATTCCCTGTAAGGCAATGCAGAAATTGATTACCAAATATGGCTGCATATTATTATGCGGCTGATTTCCACCTGCTAAACTGATTGACTGTGGGTTCATGGTTGCCCCGGAACTAGTAGTCGCATAAATATTCGTATTAGTCCCCTGAACAGAAGCCAGGTAGTTGTTCGAAGGTGATTTTACAGCGCCGTTTGCACTCTGGGCATTCATTAAATGGTTATGCATCGGCATCTCCGTGCTGATGAGGGTATGATTTTCCTCACCGGACATTTCACCCATTACTCGTGGGGTTAATCCCGGTCCCTGACCCTGATGGAGAGGAACACGTCCCCGAAGATCGGGAAGGCCGAAAGTGACACGGCCGTCTCCGCCGAATGTAGTGCCGAGTAATGAAAATAAAGCGGTATTTTGGGCAATTGATAATATCTGTCCATCGCAGGTCGCATATCCGCGTGGTGCGAAGTTGAAGCCGGCCTGAATGATCTGCCCAATAAATGGCTCTGCCATAATTTTATCCTCCTAATTGGTTGTGATTGGTTACTGATTAAGGTAAAACTGGTTATGCTGATGCTATGAAATGTGCGGATAGGTGGCGATGGCACCCGAGCGTACATCGGTAGTAAGGCGAAAGGTGCCACTACTCAAAGCATCGGGAATCGGTACGACAGAAAGCAACGAATGCGGCTCTCCGAGCGAACCTACTTTATAAATAGAGATGGGCGCTTCAAGCGAGTGCGTATGGGCATTCATCTTTAAAGAGCCGCGAGCTGATGAAAGCGTCGCTTGTTTCAAATTCGTTAAGAGTGTCGCTGATGCAGTAACGACAGCACATAACATTTTTGCGGTATCGTACCCTAAGAGAGCTTCTTCATCCGGTTCATACCCATAGGCTTTGTGATAAGCCCCACTAAAAGTATCGCCCGAGAGCGACCCCTGCCAGGTATGGGCAGTAATAACGCCAGCCCCACTATTACTAAAATACGAACGCAATGCCGGTTGAGAAACTAATCCGGAAGCTACGACCGACTTCGTACCGCTCATAGATTCCTGAAGTTTAGAAAGAAATAAAGCACCGTCATGTCCGGAATAGTTGCAAAATACTACCGGGGCGCTGGATGAAGCAGCCTTGGATGCCGCTTCGAGCGGAGAAATAAGATCTACCGGGCTGCCCGTTACGATCGAGGAGATAACCGTTCCACCGGCAGCATTGAAGCCGGCCTCGAAGGCAAAGTGAGCATCGAATGAGCAATCGGTAAAGGAACCGACCGAAACAGCTTCTGTACCTAAGTGTCTGGCAGCATAGACCCCTAACGCATAGTTCGATTGCCAGAGGTTCAGCGAACTCTGGAACACATATTCCGAAGCAAGATCTTTATGAAAGAAGTTTTCACCATGATTTACTTCTACGAAAGGCACCTTCGCCTCATCGAATTCGGCGGCAAGTTGAGAACTTACTTTAGAATTTATCATCCCTACTGCCATAGTGATCCTATGGGTTTCGATGAGTCTGTGCATGGTGCGGCTGACCGATGAAGCTCCAATACCTGTTTCTTCGATCACCAGGTTGAATGGAAGCGATCCGTTCCCCGATTGATATTCGCTGCAATAGAGCTGGAATCCGTTGAGCAACGAAGAAGAGCGAACTCTGGTCTTTCCTTTCTGGAGCATTAATCCGACCGTGGGGGTACTGGCAGGCCCCGAAAAAGCTGTCGTTGCTTTTGAAAGTGATTCCGTGGCTGAGCCGATGAGGGGGCTCGAAACAACAGCAGCGCCTGCAAATCCGAGAGATTTGAGAACACCGCGACGTGAGATTGGGGTATTAGTAGTATCCATCATTCTATTCTATAAAAAACAACTGGTAGTAATCCGTGGTAAAATGGTAGGTATAGCGCTCCCGTTCAAATATACGCTATAAGATGCAAAAATACAACAATTTTATTAAAATTAATCTGAAAAAAATACAACACTCTGTGGGGAAAAATGTAAAAAGCCGATAGAGATCCTCAATCGGCTTTCCCATTATAAGTATAAAATGATTATTTGCTAGAAGCGGTAGGTTTCGGATTTGAGGTCGAAGCAAGTTTTTGCTGGCCTAACTGCCTGATATACTGTGCCAGTGCCGGGTACTCCTCCTCCTTAATAGTGCCTTCCCAGGATGGCATTTTTGTACCTGGCGCGAACTTCGAAGGATTTTTAATCCAGGAAATAAGATCTTCATCATTATGATACTTCTGGCAAGCAACGGTAAGGTCGCACATGCCAACTCCATTTTGACCATGGCAGGCATAGCAGGCATATTTATAATACACTTTCTGGCCTGCACTGGGGCTTGCATCGACAAGTTTATATTCCTCTCCTTGTTTACGGGGATTGGCAAGTGTTGGTACCGTCTTCAAATAAGCATAGATGGAAACGATCTCGGAATCGGTTAATTGTGGAAATCGGGCCATCGGATACCGCAAAGCGGTATTGTCCTGGCGCAATCCATCACGCAGGGCATGTAAAAAATTTTCCTGGCTCCACTTGCCCAGACCGAATTCACCATGAGGTGTGAGATTTGCCGAATAGATCGGTTTTCCCATCGCATCGGCAAGCTCGTTGCCACCTCCATAGAATCCTGTCGATTTTTCAGGATTGAGTTCATCGTTCGTCTTAAAATCGGCAGAGTGGCATTGATAGCACCCTACCACTCCGTTTGCCCAATAGCGGCCAACTGCAACTTGATCTCCGGCTGGCGGTGGTGGGATGGTTTTGTCCGGATAAGGAAGCGGTTTAAAGACAAACCGGCTCAGGAATAAGGTAAGTATTGAAGGCTCGGCTGCAGTATCTTTTACAGCGATCGGGGCTACGAGAGAATCTCCGGAGCGCAGGAAAGCGATGATCGATTCAATATCTTCTTGCGCGACATTCGGGAATTTCGGCATGTAAGGCGGGATATAATCATTATTCTTGTGAATACCGGTCCGCAGGAAATACATGATCTCGCCATCGGACCATCCGCCAATCCCGTAGGTTTTATCATTGGTAATGTTATGAGAATAGATCTTACCAAAAACCGAGGGCAGCTCCGGCAGAAAATGCCCGCTCAAGCGGTTGGTTGCAGGATTAAAATGACAATCATAGCAAAGCAGTGTAACGATCTTTCTTCCCCGCTCGATCTTTACAGGAGTCGATTCTACATGAACGTTCGGTCGATGAACACCAGCAGCGCTGACGCTCGGCATGCCGGCGATCTTAAGATAGGATACAAAGCCAATAACGAGCAGGATAACCACACCAATTAGTATCCCGGCGATCTTTAATAGTTTTTTCATAGTCTGGAAAGAATCAACAACTGTAAAAACAGCATCCGATATACAAGTATAGCGCCTGTGCGGATGTTAAAATGAGCACGCAATAGCCATAAAATCGGTAAGTTTGCATATCATATGCGCGCAAATATACTACAATGTGGATAGAAATAGCAACAGAATCGGAATTGGAAACTAACCCAATTATTTGTAAAAAGGTAGATGGCAAACAGATACTGATCATCCGCTCTGGCGATGAGCTATTTAGCTGTGGAGCGATCTGCCCCCACCAAGGCTACTCAATGGAGCATGGCTTGGTCTTTGATGACGAAATTACCTGTCCAGAACATTCGTGGGTATTTTCTTTGAGAACTGGAGAGTCAACTTATCCTGGTTCGGGTCCTAGAATACCCATCTATCCTCTAAAAAGTACAGATGGGGTGATTAAAATTATGATATAAGCAACAGATCAATTGAAAAGGACTTAGTATTAAATGCTATTAATAAAGCAACAAAGGCGCCACTAGGCGCCTTTGTTGAAGTCAGTTTAAGAATGGATTACCAACTGTACCATTTGTTGGTGCCATTGCTATATAAATGTACAGCCTGACCACCTGATATTGGATTTCCAAAAAATCCACCAGGTGCTGCATCATCTATAGTCTGACCACCAGTAGTAGCAATAGTGATAGTATTACCTGTACCCGTGGGATCAACCTGTTTTAATATTATAGTTTGTCCAGCTGCAAAAGTATTTGCATTAGGCAAAGTAATGGTAAAACCACCACCTGTTACGACACCTTGAACAATCTGGTCTGTATTTGTAGCAGTATAATTTGCACTGACAGATGTCAATGAGAACGATCCACCAATATCATTAGACCAGCTCAGTACATTAGAGCCATTGGTCTTGAGTACCTGGCCATTGGTGCCTGCGGTGGATGGAAGAGTATAGGTAATATCAGCCGCCTGTGCCTGGGCTTTGAAGGCAGTATAATTTACACCCGAACCGCTTGGTTCAAGTAAGCGCAATTCGCGGGCAGTATTATCATTATTACCAATAGCGTGGTGAGCGTTAGTGGTAGTGAATGTACCAGCAGCAATATCGCTACCTACGATCGAGCCGGTGAGGTTCAATTTGGAATAGGCAATAGCAGCTGCAGCGCTAATATCAGCATTAGTGATAGTACCATCAGCAATCTTTGCAGATGTTACTGCATTAGCTGCAATTACCGGGTTCGGATAGGTACCGGTCAGATCTCCACCTGCCGGGCCGGAAGCGCCGCCAGCAGCTGTAGCCCAGCTAAGAAGGCCGCTACCATTAGTTGAAAGAACCTGTCCGCTTGTACCATCGGCAGCGGGTAAGGTGTAAGCAACATCGGTAGCTTGTGCCTGAGCTTTGAACGATGTGAAGTTCGAGCCTGAACCACTCGGTTCGGCTAAGCGAAGTTCAGCGGCAATATTGTTATTATTAGAAAGAAGGGCATTGCCATTCTGAACTTCCAATAATTGGCTGGGGCTTGATGTACCGATACCAACATTTGCACTATTACCAAGTACAAGGCTATTGCTCTGGCTAACAATGGCACTTTGGCCAACAGCAGTTGCATTTGTTAGACCGACAGCACCAACATCTGCACCGGCGCCAAGTAACGTGTTACCGGATCCGGTAGTATTTGTCGCTCCGGCATTTATACCGAGTGCCGAATTATTAGGGCCGCTTGTGGTTGAACCCAATGCATTATATCCAATACCGGTATTATTGCCTGCCGCATTATTGGCAAGAGCACTTTTTCCGATGGCAGTATTATTATTGTTTGCATTAGCCGCGGTTGAAGCAAAAGCGCCGATAATAGTATTATCATTACCACTGGTGCCTAGCCCAGCCTGAATACCCATGGCAACGTTACGCTGCCCGGGTGAACCAAACAAAGCCTGGCGGCCGACTGCAGTATTTGCAGTACCAGTTGTATTGCCGACCATAGCTTCAGCACCTACTGCGGTGTTATCACCGCCGCCGGTGGTATTCGCCAAGGCACTGGTACCAACACCAACGTTATAGTTACCGGTTGTGAGGGACTGTAAAACTCCTGAACCGATGGCAGTATTAGGGCCTACAGCATTAGTGGCAGTGAAATTACCGGCATTATCACCCAATGAAAGGTTGCCATTATAATTATGCAGAAAACGAGCCCCATTCATGAAGATCGCACCGACACCAGCAGAAGTTGTCGTAGGGATATTAATACCACCGGCATTCCTAAGTGTCATCTGGGTCGTGTTATTAGCACGCATATCGACGTCAGTAGCAGAAGTTGTACCGAAGATATTGCTTGACGGGGTATTATTGCCTCCAAGAGCCCAGGCGGAAGAAGAAACCGGTGTCCAGGAAAGATTACCGGCACCATCGTTGGTCAAGGTACCAGCAGCATTTGCCGGAACCGCATTGCCGTTGATCTTAGCAACACCAGGATTTGGGTACGAACCAGAAAGATCTCCACCCGCTGCGCCTGCACCCTGCATTTTAGAGTAAGCAATGGCAGCCGTCGGGCTGACATCGGCATTGACGATTGTACCATCGGCAATTTTAGCCGAGGTTACAGCATTTGCAGCAATCGTCGGGTTTGGATAGGTACCCGTAAGATCACCGCCTGCTGCGCCACCCGGAGAAGGGCTGCCCCAAACGATATTGGTACCATTATAGGTAATGGCCTGACCAGAAGCTGCTCCCGTAGGGCTGATCTTCGGAAGTGTAACCTGAGCATCGACGATGTCCCCGGTTACGATGCTATTGGTAAGATTGAGTTTGCTATAAGCAATGGCTGCTGTTGGGCTGACATCGGCATTGACGATCGTACCATCGAGAATCTTTGCTGAGGTAACGGCACTATTGGCAATGGTTGGGTTCGGATAGGTACCTGTCAGATCGCCACCGGCTGCACCACCCGGAGAAGGGCTACCCCAAATGATGTTCGTTCCATTATAGATAATACCTTGGCCCGAAGATGCTCCCGTTGCACTGATCTTTGGAAGTGTGATCTGGGCATCAACGATATCACCGGTTACAATACTATTGGCAAGATTTAGCTTGCTATAGGCAATAGCGGCAGAAGGACTGACATCGGCATTAACAATCAACGAAGACGTAACGGCGCCGGATACTCCTACATGGGCGATACCGGTTGTTAACCCATTAAGGGTAAGGCCGCCGGTGACGGAAACACCACCACCATTGCTGAGGCGTAGTTTTTCGCTGTTATTGGCGTACATGACAACATCAAAGCCATTAAGCGAGCCAAATTTCTCTCCACCACTGAGGGTATTGCCTGCAGTCAGCCAACCCAAAGAAGGGCCGCCACCGCCAGTGGTCACAACAGTGCCGCCACCGGCTGGGAAAGTAAAATTATCGAGGGCATTAATAGTTTGCCCGGTAAGAATGGTATAATGGCCGGCACCATCATCTACCTGCCAACGATGTTGTGCAAATGCAGAAGTAGCTGCCAGCATACTTACACCGGCAAAGGCGATGAATGCCAGTCTGGAAAGGTTAGTCTTCATAGAATGAATAAATGGATAAAAAACTGGTATCTGTTGCTCTTTGTTGCTATCTTATTACAAAATAACAATTTAGCTTTGAAATAACAAGCATATAAACTTTTTAGCAAAGCAAATATACGAAAAATAATACAAGCCTCATAATTTAGCTGAAAAAAAAGTATATTTCAATGTTGTATTTTTGTAGTTTACTGTTTAGCCCATGATAGACCCGACCACCCTTGCTACCCTCGATGTCTCGAGCCTTTCCGATCAGGAACAGGAGCGGCTTCACTCACTTGCCGAATTGCGTTCCAAAGGGGTAGAGCCGTATGCCTATTCTTTCGACCGTACGCATTATTCGGATCAGGCAAGGGCCCTATTTTCAGAGGATGCTCCGGAGGCCCGGCATAAAGCTTCTGTGGCAGGGCGTATCGTTGCCGTTCGTCGGATGGGCAAAGCGAGTTTTATGCATATTCTCGATGAGGTTGGCAAATTACAGGTCTATGCAAAAGCCGATGAATTGGGGGAGCAGTATGAAACCTTAAAGATGCTCGATATTGGTGATATTATCGGAGCGCACGGATTTATCTTCCGCACCAGAACAGGGGAAATATCATTACATTGCGAATCTTTTCAATTACTTGCAAAGGCTATTCGTCCGCTACCGGTTGTAAAAGAGGAAATTAATGAAGAGACGGGAGAAAAGATCGTTCACGATGCCTTCAGCGATAAAGAGCTTCGATACCGCCGCCGCTATATCGATCTTATAGCGAATGCTCATATCCGCGATACTTTTCGTAAACGCTCCAAGATCATTTCAACGGTCCGCCACTTTTTCGATGAACGCGGTTATCTTGAAGTTGAGACCCCGGTACTGCAGCCGCTTTATGGAGGGGCATACGCCCGTCCATTTGTTACGCATCACAACGCGTTGGATTTCGATCTCTATATGCGCATTGCCGATGAGTTGTACCTAAAGCGTTTGATAGTTGGGGGGCTTGCCGAAGGTGTCTATGAAATCTCAAAAGACTTCCGCAACGAAGGCATGGATAAGAACCACTCGCCGGAGTTTACCATGGCTGAGATCTACGTTGCTTACAAAGACTATCAATGGATGATGGATTTTGTCGAGCAATTGTTTGCCGAAGTGGCAAGAGTGATCACCGGAGGCGATATGAAGGTCACCCAGAAAAATGGTACGGTGATCGACTTTACACCGCCATTCCGCCGCTTATCGATGTATGATTCGATAAAAGAATATACCGGGATCGATGTAAGTGAAATGGATGAACAGGGGCTTCGGGAGACGGCAAAAAAACTCCATATTGAATTAGAGCCTGGTTCCGGCTCCGGCAAGATCATCGATGAGATCTTCTCGGCAAAAGTTGAACATAATCTCATTCAGCCGACCTTCATTACCGATTATCCGCTTTCGATGTCACCGCTGGCAAAATCACATCGTGATAAGCCTGGCCTTGTCGAGCGTTTTGAGCTTATGGTCGGCGGCCAGGAGCTATGCAATGCTTTTAGCGAACTTAACGACCCCATCGATCAGCGTGCTCGGTTTGAAGAACAGGCAAAGCTTCGTGCCCGTGGGGACGATGAAGCGATGCAGCTCGATGAAGATTTCCTTCGCTCTCTGGAGATCGGTATGCCACCGACGGCGGGTCTGGGTTTCGGCATTGATCGCTTAACGATGATCATGACCGGCGAAGATTCCATCCGCGATGTTGTATTATTCCCGGCAATGAGACCGGAGAAATGACACAGTAACATTATCTCTTTTCTGCATTATCATATTTCCTCCCTTAATGCATTGTTGTATATTAGAGTCGAGAATATATCGTCTCTGTTATATGATACAACCGAATATCTTCCTTAGTGTTGGGGCTACGGCAAATGAGCGGCAAGAATTATTTGTCCGTAGTATAGAAGACCGTTTGTTGAGAGAGAATTTGATTCCAAATGCCGTCGGTAGAAATAAATTTAGTGCGGGCTCTCCATTACAGACTATCCTTGAATTAATAGACGAATGTGATGGTACACTTATCATCGCTTTAGAGCGAACTTATTTTCCATCCGGTGTAGAAAAGCGAGGAGGAGTGCATGAAACTACTCTTATCAATACTAAATATCCAACTGCCTGGAATCAGATTGAAGCCGGACTTTCCTATAGCAAGGGGCATCCCTTGCTGCTTATTATGGAAGAAGGCTTAAGAAGTGAGGGATTACTCGAGAAAGGATATGATTGGTATGTGCTTTGGGTAAATCCGGATCCCACTTCGCTCTTTACCCCTGAGTTTAATGGCGTGTTTGCAAGCTGGAAACAAAAGGTAGAAGCAAATCAAAAAAGGAAGGAAACTTCTGCAAGTACATCCGCTAACAAAATAATAGATCCTTCCACAATAACTGTCGGAGAGCTACTAAAGAATCTTAAACCGTCAAATTTCTGGGCTGTGCTGGTAGCCTTGGCAGGATTACTAAGTGGCGCATTTATTATAGGGCAGCACTTTGCGAAATAGATGAAGCGATGCAGCTCGATGAAGATTTCCTTCGCTCTCTGGAGATCGGTATGCCACCGACAGCGGGTCTTGGTTTTGGTATCGATCGCTTAACAATGATCATGACCGGCGAAGATTCTATCCGTGATGTTGTATTATTCCCGGCAATGAGACCGGAGGTCGTCGCTCGCTAATTCTACGATCATAAACAGAAATAAAAAAGCCGATCTGAGTTGACCGGCTTTTTTTATACTATCGTTGAACCGATCAGAAGGGCATATCTACCCAGCTCGGCGTACCTAATACAGAGCCATCGTGCTTGCCGGTAATATCTTTAATAAGCGCCCCACTGCCTTCATCAATTGCCCAGGAAGCAATCAAGCCTGTTTCATTACCCTGAAAATGGTTAAACATTAAAGTACGAATTTGTGCCTTGGTCAACGCTCTATTCCATAAGCTGACATTATAAATAGCGCCATGCCAGAATTCGTCTTTAGGAAGATTTTCGGTATTGTTGCCGCCGATAAGAAGGCGGTTAAATACTTTAACCGGGGATCCTGTGATTACGCTGGTAGCCGTTGCAATTCCATTTACATATAAAGTCACCGCATGAGTTGCCATATCACAAACGGCGGCTAAATGGTAATAGCGGCCAGTCTCGATCTGCGTTATTTCATCCTGTAGATTGGTCAGGGCTCCATTGATTTGGAAAGCGAATTTATTATACCGATTAATACCAAGATAGAAATCTAAGTCCGGTGTGCGGGTACTTTTTACGATAATATCCTGGAAGTAATCGGTGAGGGTAGTCGGCTTAACCCACGCTTGTATAGTAAAACTGCCGCCGCTTAGATAGAGGTCATCGGCATCGGGAACGGTAATTTTTGTTTGGCCGTCAAAAAATAATCCCCGTGCACTCATAGCATCTAAGCTATCGTTGCCGGTACCGGTGTAATTATCTTCTGTAGTAGGTTGGGAAGTTGAAGAACTGCTACATCCGACCCAGCTAAAAAGAGCGACACAAAGTAGAACACTTAAAATTATTTTCATGGATAATTATTGGTGATGGTCAATACTCTTCAAATATACTACAGATATTTTAGATGTTTAACAATTTTGGTAATAGTTACGGTTGGAAGGCCATGACTATCCAATTGCTAACCGTTGCATCATAAATTAACGTTATCATCCCGGGGCCAACGGTGGTAAGATTTGCGCCACTTAAGGTTTGAATTTGATTAGCCGCTGCCGATGCACCATTCAGATCTGCAATGGTCAAATTATTAGCAGTGTTCAAAATAATGACGATCTTTCCATCTACCCCGCCGCTAATACCGGTAATAGTAGAACCACCGGCATTCGAGCTGATTCTAATGTAGCTAAAATTTCCAATAGCAAGATTATTATTATTGCCTGCCGCAAGTGCGGGAAGTGTTGTTTGCCGCAGGGCTATATCTCCCCGAATATCGAGTCTCGTTTGAGGAGCAGCTACCCCTATGCCGACATTGACATCGGCAGTAGCGCCATTGAGGCCATTAATACTTCCCAGAACCAGAGCATTGGAAGAGCTGACAATAGCATTGGCTCCAATAGCTGTAGCATTACTTAAATTGCCGGTATTGAGGTCGCTTCCGGCACCAAGTAAGGTGTTATTGGAACCGGTAGTATTAGTGACTCCCGACTCTGTTCCGATAAAGGTTGTCCCACTGGCGCCGTTATTATTAAAGCCGGCCGATTCTCCAACATCGGTATTGCCATTGCCGGACGGATTTACAAAATTAGCGTTATCACCAACACAAGTATTATTAGTGCCGGTTGTATTCAACGGGGCAGTGAATGATCCGACAAACGTATTATTCAATCCTGTCGTATTACTAATGCCGGCTCCTGCTCCGAGAAACGCGTTATTATTTCCTGTCGTATTGAATAATCCCGCTGAAGTGCCATAGAAGGCATTGGAATTTCCGCTCGTATTCGATTTACCCGAATTGAAACCGGAAAAGGTATTGGCAACTCCCGATGTATTCGCCGATCCGGATGACATACCTACAAAGGTATTGAGTGTTCCGGTATTGACGGTATTCTGTGTATTGCCGACAAACGTATTTCCCATTAACCCTCCAGGCCCATCGTATAACCACGGATTACCATCGAGGTAATAGGCATCGGTTGCATACACCGTTCTCCAGGGCGAAGCAATAGAACCAAGATCCTGATTCGCTGCCGGTAATAAATGCCCGGCCGCTCCGATACGCATTTTTTCCGTATTGTTCGAATAGAAAACAACATCATAATTATTTACAGAGCCGAAATATTGTGCAGGAGTTTGCGGCGTCGCGCCGGTTAATACATTGCCGGTCGTGGTCCAAAACAATCCGCTTGCTGCCGGCTGCCAGGATAGATTCCCGGCTCCGTCATTTACAAAAGTATATCCGGCCGCTCCCTGAGAAGAGGGAAGCTTTATGGAATAGGATGATAAGATCGTTGTCGGAGATGAAAAGTGAATGGTGCCATTCATCGAACCATCATCGAGCATGAGCCCCTGTGTGCCGATGGTACGTTGTGCATAGCTATTTGAATAAAATAAAAACAGCACTGCGGCAAGCAATGCCACTGCTCGTGAACTTGTCATAATAGGTAAAATAGTTGTATCCCGTTACGCCGCTCTGTGGCCGCGGCTTAAATCAGAGGCAAAAATACGTTATTAGAAAGCGCCTTGGTTTCTTGAAAATTGATATTTAATAAGGCATAGCGACCCAGGTAGCATTTCCGTTTATGGTGCCATTATGTCTTCCGGTTCTATCGCGTACTAATGTGCCATTACCATCGTCAAACGTCCAACAGGCAACCAGATTATTTTCGGTACCACCTGGCTTTTGGAAAATGGATTGAGTTATATCAGTTTGGCTTCTTGCGATATTCCAAAAAGAAGCATTATAGATTAGACCATCCCAATTTTCTGGCCCTGAGGTTGAAGTAACGTCGCTTCCACCGAGGATTAAGCGATTATCGACATCGACTCCTCCGCCGTTAATAGTTGCGGAAGCCGTAGGTACGCCATCGACATAGAGAGTTGCTTTATCAATAGTACGGTCAAAGGCGATGGCTACATGGAAATACCGGCCCGTTGTTACAATAGTACTTTTATCTTCAAACCAAGTCTGGATATTATTGGCCTGAAAGACAAAATGATCGTCTTTATTCAGGCCGAGAGCATAATCAATAGTAGTAGGTGTCGAGCGCTTGGTGACGATCCATTGCTGTCGGCCGGTAGCCCCGACTTTGATCCAGGCTTCAAAGGTAAAACTCCCATCGCTCAGATATAAACTGGCATCGTCAGGCACCGTAACCATAGCACTGCCGCCATCGAAAAGCAACGCGGTGGAATTCATGATATAGCCGTTATTCGAGGCTGTCAGAACCGGCTGGGTAGTATTGGTATCGCAGCCGGAGGCGATACTAACAATGCCGGCAAGGAGCAGGGCAGAAAGATATTTCATTCGGTTAGGTAGCAATAGCTACAAATATAAGGAGATAGCGAAAATGGTGGAGTGAGAATCTTGGGTGGGGTGTTCTGTAACCTTCGTAACTTTGCAGAAATGTTATTTCGCAAGAAAGTCATAGAAGCGATCGCCGAGGTACTGGAGGGGGTAATCGTTGCTCCCGAACAGGCTATCCTTGTCTTCGGCGGTGGTAAACGCGGCACTAAGAACGAACTTCCGCTCATCGAGCTTTCCTATAACGAGCCTCGTGGTAAAACCGCTACTATTCAGATCGCTTCTGCCCTTGGTATTGTAGAGCTTTCAGCCGTCGAGCAGGTTCATACCTCCGATGCTACCCATGAAGTAGCCTTTATTGCTAAAGCGAGTGCCGGGAAGATTACCATGGTTACCGTTTCTTCAAGCGGTATTTTACAGGTTTATTCTAATATCGCCCGTTCGGTTGCTTCGCGTGATATCGTTAAGCTTTCGACCGAAGAACTTCGGGCTGCTATTGCGCTGAAAGTTTTTACCGAAGGTGGTAAGAAATTCGAGTAAGCTCCTTAGTAGGATAGGGGCCTGTTGGTGAAGAATCAATCGCTTTCCTTCAAACTCTTCGCTACCGATGCGGCTAAACGCATCGATCGTAATTGGAAAAAATTACTACCGATTTTTAAAGAAACAGCTCGCGAAGTATTACGCTCGGAATTCAAAGAGGTCCATAAATTTTCCCTCACTGTTATTCTCGAATCGGATGAAGAATTACGCGAGTTGAATGTTCGTGCGCTCGATCATGATTATTATACCGATATTATAACATTCGAGATCGATCGTGAGGAGCACGTTATCGAAGCGGAATTATATATCAGCATCGAGCGGGCACGCGAAAATGCCCTACGCTTTAAGGCCAGTAATAGGAACGAACTGGCGCGCCTTGTCATTCATGGTATGTTACATCTTGCAGGCTACGGTGATAAGCTGGCAGCCGACAAGAAACGAATGCGACGTAAGGAGCGTTATTTTTTAGAGTTGATTTCAAAAACTGTTTCTATCGAATAATTTTTACTCTTTCTTCAGAATGAAAACTGAGGGTTCTAATCCCAAATCCCAACGGGATATGGGTAGAGTTATGGAGATCGTGCTGTATCTCGTCGGTGAGATGCGCCGTAATAAGCAACTTAACGACATCGATCTTAAAAAACTTTCCGACCGGGGATTTAGTGAAACCGAAGTATCGACTGCTTTTACCTGGCTTGTCGATAAAATTATGATCTCTGGTGCCCAGGCTGAGCTCACTGCAACGGCAGCAAAAAAACCGTTCGATACCGGTGGCCGCTCACCGTTTAGAGTATATCACGAAATGGAGCTTGCCATCCTGCAGCCGGAGGCTCGTGGGTATCTGCTTCAATTACGTGAGTTAGGGTTACTTAAAGATGCCGAAATGGAGTTGCTGGTCGATCGACTTTGGATGGTCGGTGCTCAGCAGATTTCGCTTGAAGATGTCCGCGATTTGGCCGCCGGCATTATTTTCGATTTCAGCGATTCGTCCCGTCCCGGCAGCAGGATGATGCTTTCATTCACCGACAGGGTGCAATAGTCATTCGTATATTTACCATTACGAGCTTGCGCGAGCGCTTACAATCGTAATGCTCGCGCTTTGTATTTTTAGAAGGGCAATCCCGTTTCGGGAACCCGCAGAACGTTTCTAAAAGGGTATGGCAAAATCGTTAGTCATCGTCGAATCGCCCGCTAAGGCTAAGACGATCAACAAATATCTTGGCTCCGGCTATCAGGTCGAAGCCTCGATCGGTCACATTAAAGATCTTCCGAAATCGAAGCTCGGTGTCGATCTCGAGCATGATTTCGTCCCCCAGTACATTACTGTAAAAGGGAAGAAAGAATTGCTCGACCGCCTGAAAAAGCTCGCCGGTAATGCTAAGGAAGTCTTTCTCGCGACTGACCCTGACCGCGAAGGAGAGGCGATCGCCTTTCATATTAAGAATGAGATCGCGGCCAAGAACGATAATATCAAACGAGTTCTCTTTACCGAGATAACCAAGAGCGGTATTAAAGAAGCGATGCAGCATCCGCGCGATGTCGATAGCTCGCTTTTCGATGCACAGCAGGCGCGCCGAGTAATGGATCGTATCATCGGTTATCAGGTATCGCCGATCCTCTGGAAAGCATTCGTCGGCGAACAGTTCGATTCGCTTTCTGCCGGCCGAGTCCAGACCGTTGCACTGAGGTTGATCTGCGAACGCGAAGAAGCGATCGATCGCTTCCAGCCGATCAGCTACTGGAATTTATGGGCTGATTTTACCACGCCGACTACCGAATTTCCGATCCATGCCAGACTGATTGGCGTCGATGACATCGAATTTAAGAATCCGGAGGGCAGCGCACAGGATCTTCCGGAAGAGATGCGCAAACGCTTTATTGGTGATGAAACAACGGCCCGCGGGTATGCTGCAGCAGTAGCAAAGCAGACCTATCATATCGAAGGTCTTACCAAGCGTGAAGTAAAGCGTAACGCACCGCCGCCATTTATTACAAGCTCTTTACAAACGACGGCCAGTGCCCGCTTGCGCTTTAATCCGCGCAAGACGATGCGCCTTGCACAAAAGCTGTACGAAGGTATCGAACTTGGCGAAGAAGGATTAACGGGTCTCATTACCTACATGAGAACTGATTCGACGAGAATTTCGGACGAAGCCCGTACCTCGGCAGTGGAGTTTATCCGTAGTAATTACGGGAATGAATACGTCGGTCCGGAGCGCAAGCAGGCAAAAAGTAAGAACGCCCAGGAAGCTCACGAAGCAATCCGTCCGACCGATGTTAATTTAACGCCGAAGCAGATCCGCCGCTACCTCGAAGCACAGGATAAAGATCTTGCGGCACTATACGATCTTGTTTGGGAGCGCTTTGTCGGCAGCCAGATGGCGCCAGCCGTATTCGATCAGACGACCGTCGAGATCGAATCCGATAAAGGACAAGGAAGTATCTTCCGCTTCCGTGCTACCGGCTCAGTACTGAAATTCAGAGGATTTTTGCAATTGCTCGACGATAGCGAAGAAGGTTCGGATAAAGCAAATGAAGACGATGAAAACCGCCGCTTACCCGCCGGTATAACCGAAGGCCAAACCGCGAATATCGATCTTCCGAATCTTCGCTCTGCCCAGACAAAAGCGCCGCCGCGCTTTTCCGAAAGTACGCTCGTTAAAGAACTGGAATCGCTTGGTATTGGCCGACCATCGACCTATGCATCGATCGTCGATACCATTCAGGATCGCGGATATGTAGAGCAGACCGACCGAAGACTTGCTCCGACCGATCTCGGTAAAAAAGTAAATCGCATTCTTATTAAGAGCTTTCCGGAAATCTTTAACGTGGATTTCACAGCCCGCATGGAGCAGGAGCTCGATACCATTGCAACGAGCGAGCGCAGCTATGCCGGAGTAATGGGAGATTTTTACGTGCCGTTCAAATCGGTGCTCGATAAAGTAGAAGAGCGCCTGGCCGAAGAACTGCCGAAGCAGACCTGCCCGAATTGCCAATCGACCAATACCGAGCTCAAGCAAGGCTGGTTCGGCATGTATATCGAATGCCAGAATTGCGGCAAGAAGACTTCCGTAAAATCGCTTAATAAGCCGGAGCCCGAAAAGCTTGGCGAGCAATGCCCCGAGTGTCATGAAGGTGAGCTGCTCTTGCGCTCAAGCCGATATGGCAAGTTCATCGGTTGCAGCCGCTATCCGAAGTGCAAATACACCCGTGCCGTACCATCCGGTATTAAGTGTCCGAAATGTAAGACCGGAGATATTGTAAAACGCAAAGGTGGTAAACGCGGCAGTACCTTCTATGGCTGTTCGAATTATCCGAACTGCGATTTTATCAGCAATGACGAGCCGGTAAATCAAAGCTGTCCGTCCTGCCAAAACGATTGGCTGGTAAAGAAGACCACGAAGAAGCTCGGAAAGCATTTGAAGTGTCCGAATTGCAAGAAAGAATTTACCGAGGAGTTGATGGAGCTTGATTCCGGAGATTCTGCCGAAGCTTCATGATCGGGTTCGGGTATGATATTCACCGGCTGGCGGCAGGCGAATCGTTAATTCTTGGGGGAGTCCATTTTCCCGATGCCCCGCTTGGCACGGTAGCACATTCCGATGGCGATGTGCTGCTTCATGCACTCATGGATGCGCTGCTTGGTGCGGCAGCTCTGGGCGATATTGGCAAGCATTTCCCGGATACCGATCCTGCCTACAAAAATGCCGACAGTATGCTGCTGCTGGCAAAAACGATAGAGCTTATTGCGGCGAAGAATCTCTCGGTCGTGAATGTCGATTGTACGGTGGTGCTTGAGCGTCCGAAACTTCGCGATCATATCGATTCCATGCGGGAAAAAATTGCCTCGGTATTACAGGTATCTACCAACCGGGTTTCTATCAAAGCTACTACCAGCGAACGAATCGGATTTGTAGGCAGGGAAGAAGGTGTTGCTGCCTATGCCGTCTGCCAGATTGAAAATAAATAATCGTATGCGTCAGATATTTCGATCGATCTTTCCTCTTCTGTGTGTCGCCGTTATTTTTTCCGGTTGTCTCGATGTCTATTTCGAGATCATCCCCTTGCCAAATGGTACGTATAAAGTACGCCGGACTATGGTTATAACCAAAACCCTGGCAGATTTTGCCAATATGGAGCGTGATACGGTTAACCAGAAACAGCCGTTCATATTTCGGGCAATGGCGGATGAACTTCATGCCCAATTCAGCGGCCAGCGCGGTACCCTGGCCGTACCTGGGATGCTATCGCATGGGACGTTCGATACCGTTACCCAGAACGAAGCAAGCATGATGACCGAATACCTGGTAAAACAGGACACGTTCGTACCGGCAGCGCTGCAGCATCTGGTACAACTCTCCGCGTCTTCTCAAACGGTGCTTCAGGAGACCGTTACTGATTTTCAGATACCAATGAGTATTCATCGCACTGCCGATAGTATTGCGTTTGGCTTAACGATCGATGTACCGCGTTCGAATAAGGTATTCGGTTTTCCGGATGAAGAAAAATCGAAGATACTGTTCTTCAGCAGAAATGAAGGCATTCATTTTGTAGTACGCAGTCCTCAGCCGGTGGTATTACGCACAAAGGGTACCATTCATAAAAACCCCGACGGAGTAGAGTGGTATTTACCGTTCAACGAACTACTGGATACCGTCGGCCATAAAATCGAATCGGCAACATTCGTTATTAAAACCCGCTGAATTTACCCAAGATCTTCTTCCCATTCCTCGGTTTGTAAACGGCCCGTGACATCTTTGAGCGCCACCCATTTTTCGCTCAGATAAGGAATGTACTCCGAAGCCGCGACGAACGTCCAGACGTAAGCGACGATAGAATACAATTCACCGATCGTGAAACGGTCAAGGTCGAGGGAAATAAAAAGCGTTGCCATAAACATTACCAGCAGCAATACCCGCAGGATGCCATACCCGCTGGCCTGGGTATTACTAAATGAAATTTCTAATGTTGAGATATTAGAATAATATGTCCGTATCATTTGAGGATCTTTCGTAGCGAAGGTATTATATTCCTGCTCATGCATATCATTTAGCTGTGCCTGAATGCGGGCGACCCGACGCATATAAAACCGGCTCGCAATTACCACCAGTAGTACCAGACTTCCTCCTACAGTGGCCAGACGCCAATCGAAAATCGCCAAGGCACTGATGGCACCACCGACATTAATGATCTGCTCGATGAATTCCGGAAAATTATATTGAAAGAACTCTATATTCTGCCAGGCGAGCGAACTGCGCCCGGCAATCTTCGATAATTCCTCCCCTTTATGTAATTGCTGGGCAACAACCGAGCTCGACAGATCGGCAAACATCCTCGTATAGACCTTGGTATCATAGACGCGCCGGATCCCACCGACAACCGAACTGACAACAAAGAGCAATATCCAGGGGATCAAGGGAGGCAGGAACGGTCCTAATTCCCGAGGTAAAAAGAACGATACCGGTTCTTTCTTCTTTTTGCCGATGATCTGGCGCCGTTCTTTGGGTTGCTTATTAAAAGCTTTTCGCAATGAATCGCGGCTTGGAGTCTTCTTTTTTAAAATAGCAGCCTTACCGCTTTTAACTAACTGACGGATAGTGTCTCGTTTACTGAGGGTGCGAAGCACTCCCTGGCTGAGTACCGAGGGGATGGAAGTATCATCGAGAATTCTTCTGGCCGCAGAATCGAATACGGCACGCTCGATGGTTTTAATGGATCTGTCAAGCGCCCGCTTGAGCGAATCCCGGCGCTGACGGCTGCGGCTGTGGCTGGAAGGTGCTGAAAGCTGCCGCTGAGCCACTCGTAAAAATATTGCCGGACGAATGGTAAAAGCCGGTTCTATGGAAGATTGCCCCTGTTCCTCCTGCTTGGCATGGCTTTCGATAATGGAATCCCGGCGGCCAAGCGAATCGATCAGATAATCGCGAAGGGAATCGATCGTTTGCTGGAGGATACTATTGGTAACCGAAGAATCGACTTCGTTTTCAATACGGTTGGTTTCGCGCAGATCGTCGATCGCCTGCCCGAAAATATAGGGTTCGGCGATAAACGTAATATTCTCGACGATCACCAGCGCAAAAGCGAGGATGATCTGTAGTCGGTATTTTTTAAATAAAAGCCGGATCATGCACCGAGCGTCTCAAACAGGCGCTCTATGAAAACAGGATCGGCGATCAAGCGTTTCACCGAAGCGATATCGATCGATGTATTTCTATCTTCTTCCAGATGGGGAACAACCCGCCGTATTTCGCTATAGCCGAAGCCACTGCCTTTTCCAGGCTTTAACGGAGCAAGAAAATCAATCCCCTGAGCGGCAGCCATCATTTCAATAGCAATCACCGATTCTACATTTTCAACGACGGACTGCAATTTATGTGCCGCTACCGAACCCATCGAGTTATGATCTTCTTGGTTGGCGCTTGTCGGAATAGAATCTACACTGGCCGGATGAGCAAGTACCTTGTTTTCGCTCACCAATGCGGCAGCGGTGTATTGAGCGATCATATAGCCGGAATGCAGGCCGCCATGTTTTGTAAGAAATCTTGGGAGCCCATACGATAATGCACCGTTGACCAATCGCTCGGTGCGCCGCTCGCTGATATTGGCAAGTTCGGAAAGAGCAATGGCCAGATAATCGAGCGCCAGGGCGACCGGCTCGCCGTGGAAGTTGCCGCCTTCAAGATGGGCATGCCCGTTTTCATCAGCGATAATAAGCGGGTTATCTGTGGCGGAATTGATCTCGGTAGTCAGTACTTCTTCGGCAAAAGCGATCGTATCGCGGACAGCGCCATGAACCTGCGGAATACAGCGAAGCGAATAAGCATCCTGAACGCGCGGGTCATTTTCGAGGTGAGAAGTTCTTATCTCGCTTCCGGCCGTCAGCGCCAGCATATTCTTTGCAACAGTTCGTTGCCCATGATGCGGGCGGGCATCAGAAAGACGGGGATCGAAGGCTTTATCGGTAGCACGAAGAGCCTCAAAGGACATTGATGCCCCCAGATCGGCAAGTTCTGCCAGCCGTTTTGCCCGCGCCAGTGAAAGCGAGCCAATGGCTGTCATCATTTGAGTGCCATTAATAAGGGCAAGCCCTTCCTTGGCTTCGAGTTTTAATGGCTCAATGTTTGCCCACTTCAATGCTTCGGCGGCATCGAGAACGGCAAAGCCATCTCCATCGCCCACACTAATAAACCCTTCACCGGTCAGAGCAAGGGCTAAATGAGAAAGCGGAGCCAGATCGCCAGATGAACCGACACTGCCTCGTGAAGGGATCACCGGTAACAGATCGGCTTTCAAAAAAGACAACAGTTGTTCGACCACGATTTCCCGTACACCCGAATAACCTTTACAAAGGGCATTCGCCCTAAGCAGCAGCATTGCCCGCACCACTTCGGGTGAAAGCGGAGCGCCGGTACCGGCAGAATGCGAGCGCAACAAATTTTGCTGAAGGGCTGAGAGATCGTCTTTACCGATATGAACATTAGCAAATTCACCAAAACCTGTTGTTACCCCGTAGATAACTTCACCGCGCTCGACCCATTGTTCGACAAGCGCCCTGGAACGGCGGATGCGCTGGCGGGATTTTTCGGAAATAGAAACTTCGGAGTAACGATGTCGGGCGATCCGCTCGACATCGGCAATAGTAAGGCTTTCGCCGTCAAGAAGTAGCACTGCTACGGATGGTCAAATGAAAGGCTCAAAAGGCAACTTCGGCGTAAGGAGTTCCGAGTAGGATGATATAAGGTAATACCAAGCCGAAAAACCGGCTCAAGAGCCGGTCTTTCGATAGTAGGTCAGAATGGCTTAATAATTCAGCGCTTCTTCGTCACTAAGGTAGGTGATCTCCGGTGCGCTTAGGACTCCGGCATTTTTCATAGCTTCCTTGAGGTCGCTTGATTGGCCGTAAGCCTTAGCATCGTCGATACTTCTCATTTTATTGATGATGGTCACAAGACTCGGATCGGCAGCGTCACGAAGAACTTCATGACCAATCCAGCCATGAGATTGGCGTATCGGTTTCATAGAATCAAACACGGTTTTCCAGGTGCCGAAATCGGCTACTTTGTGCTTAACGATCATTGTTGCCATAGTAGTACTAGGATAGAAGAGTGAATAAAAACATTGTGAATTCGATAAGACAAACTTACCCGATTACACCTCTGATATCCATTGATCTATGGTAAGAAAACCTTACAAAGTTAATTTTTTCCGCACCCGGCTCAGCGATTCGGGAGTAATACCGAGATAGGAAGCAATATAATGTTGTGGTACCCGTTGGATAAGGGTAGGCCGTTCCTTCAAAAGACGAAGATATTTTGTCTCGGCAGAATCCGCCAGCGATTGCCCGACCTGCTCCTGCAGTTTAATGTATGTTTTTTGGGTACCTTTACGATAATATTCTGCAAAGCCCGGAAATTCCGAAAGCGCTGTATCGAAATTCTTTTTATTAATAAGCAAGAGATCGCAATCTTCAACGGCCTGGAGATTTAGTTTGGTCGAAGTCCTCTCTTGAAAGCTGACCAGATCGCCGATCCACCACCGTTCTTCGGCGATAAGCACCGTCCGCTCGATCGCTTCTTCGTTTACATAATAGTGGCGAAGACATCCGCGAACGATGAACGCTACATGATTGACGGTATCACCGGATTGATATAAATGTTGTTTTTTGCGAAGCGAAAGCGGCTCGAAGAGTTCGAGATAGGCCGGGAAATCCTCTGTTGCAAAGGAGGATTTTGATTGCAATTCTTCTAATAAAACGGTCTTATTCATTCCGTTATTTTAATAGCCTTCATAGATCACCGCTTTGCGCAGCTCCTGCGTGCCCTGCCTGATACAAAGCAGGTAGCGCTGTGCCTGAGAGCCTATGAGCGATACCCGCAACATCCCGTTGCCCTGGATATGGTATGGCATGGGGATTGTTGCTCCTAATTCGGTGATAGCTATTACGCTAAATGGTGCATTAACATCGTAGCTCTCGGTAAGAGTAATACAGACTTCGGAGCGGCTTGGATTTGGAAACGGAGGAATATTCGAAGCCTCCTCTGCGAACTCGCGAGATACCGATGCCAGACAAGACTCGTAACTTAGCAGCTTAACGCCGGTCCAATTCGAAGCAAAAGGGATAACGGCGCAGATATAGGAAAGAAATATCTTATCTTGGGTAATACTTATTCCCCAGGTGCCAAGATTATTATCGGTGCCGCCGAAATTAGAACAGGAATCCGGATGAGCAGGATCGGCAACGTTTACCACATTGAGATCGCTTTTACCGGTAGAAAGAAAAACAAGATGGCAGTCTTTATTATAGGCGATCTCGTTTGCATGGCCGGTACTATTAAACCAATTATTTTTTGCGGCGTCATCACAATTCCAGGGATTCCACCAGCCATGAAGGGTGATATTCGCAGGATCGCTTATATCAAGCACTTCCATACCGCAGTAATCGACTGCAATATAGGCAAGCCCGCCATCGACTACAATATTATTATAAGCCCGGGGCCTGCCATTCAGGGCCGGATTAGAATATCGGCCGATCTCCTGTGGATGCGCTTTATCCTTTGTATCGATAATGCGAAGCCCACCGGCGTCATAACAGAGGTAGACCAGATCACCGATGACCTGCATACCGCGAGCGTTATATTTTAAGGTATCGGGGTTCGGTGTGGGATAATTACGATCCGGAAGTATTTCAGAAACATAGGTTGGATGCTGCTTATCGGAAATATAAAGGATCACCATCCCGTGCAGCATTGCTCCGAGATAGGCATAGTTACCTTCTGCTTTAACGATCCCACAGCCGGCAGTCGCCGATGGATATACATACGTACCAATGACTGAAGCCTCGGCCGGCTTTGAAATATCCACGATCGCCATACCGGGACTCTGGCTGTTCGAGAAATGATTGCCAAGCGCAAGATAGAGATAGTTACCATCCTGCGAAAGATTCATAACATGCAGGCCCATCAATGAAGATATGGGGATAGATGTAAGAAGCTGAGGTGAGTTAAGATCGGTAATATCGTAGATCTTCAATCCGGCTTCCTTATTCGCAACATACAGATAAGGACGCCCCTCGTTATCGGGCACCATCGTCATCGTCATTTCAGGACAGCTAGAAGCTATTTCCGAGTGGAGCATGATATTAAGATTTCCACAACCCTGAGCGCGAGCCTTCAGTAACGGTAGGCAGAGCAGGGTGAAAATAATGGTTGCTATAACGACACTTCTATACTGCATAGGGTTTGCAATGGAACAAGTACAAAGATAATTCCGCTATCGACATTTTCCCGAGTTTTGGTGTTAGTAGTGGCTATGCCAACAAAACGAACACTTGTAACCGCGGCCCTGCCGTATGCTAACGGACCCATCCATGTCGGTCACCTTGCCGGAGTCTATGTTCCGGCCGATATGTATGTCCGTTACATGCGGTTGCGATATGGTTCGGATAGTGTTCTTTTTATATGTGGCTCCGATGAGCACGGCGTACCTATCACAATCAGCGCCGAAAAAGAAAAGGTAACGCCAAAGGATATTGTCGATCGTTATCATACGCTTAATAAATCGACGTTCGAAAAGCTCGGGATATCTTTTGATTTCTACGGACGTACGTCTAGCGCCGAGCATCGGACGATGTCGCAGCAGTTTTTTAAGACGCTGCTTGATTCGGGTAATCTTGCCGATAAAGAAGAGCCACAATTGTATGACGAACAGGCGAAGATGTTTTTGCCGGATCGGTACGTGGAAGGCACATGCCCGGTCTGCAGTAACCCTGAGGCTCGCGGCGATCAGTGTGATCGTTGCGGTACCTATTTAAATCAAACGGAGCTTATTAATCCTCGCTCGAAGATCACTGGCAATAAACCGGTCGTTCGTCCGACGAAGCACTGGTATTTTAAATTATCGAATTTCCAAAAGCCGCTCGAAGAGTGGATTGAGACGAAAGCCGGTTCATGGCGCGATATGGTGGTGCAGCAAACCAGAAGCTGGCTTAAAGCAGGTTTGCAGGATCGCCCCATCACCCGTGATCTCGATTGGGGTGTACCGGTGCCGGTCGAAGGCGCTGAAGGCAAAGTGCTCTATGTATGGTTCGATGCACCGATAGGCTACGTCACTGCTACGAAAGAACATCTGCCTAATGATTGGCGGAAATGGTGGACGGCTGATGAAAATCTCGATTGGGTTTGCTTCCTCGGCAAAGACAATATCGTTTTCCATACGATCATGTTTCCGGCAATGCTCGATGCCTATAATCAGGCGAAGACCGGCTTCACCTACACCTTGCCGACCAACGTCCCCGCTAACGAGTTTATGAATCTCGAAGGCCGCAAGCTTTCGAAATCAAAAGGCTGGACCATCGAGCCGCATGAAATCCTGGAGCGCTACGATGCGGATCTGATTCGCTATGCGATCGCCTGCAATCTGCCGGAATCGAAAGACTCCGATTTTTCCTGGAAAGATTTTCAGGCGCACGTTAATAACGAACTGGCCGATATTCTCGGCAATTTCGCTAATCGCGTGCTGACGTTCGTCAAGAATAATTTTGACGGTAAAGTACCCGATGCACCGAGCGAACAGTCGTTTCTCGACGAATATAAAGTGCTTGGCAGTGAGCTTGCTTCGCTCTATGAGCAATTTCAGCTTCGTGAGGCAACGGCTGTCTCTATCGACTTTGCCAGAAAAGCTAATAAGTATTTTAACGATGCCGCTCCGTGGAAGCTGATCAAGACGGATAAAGCACGAGCCGCCAGCGTCCTGCGTACTTGCCTCGAAGCGCTGCGTGCAATGAGCGTCTATCTTTCGCCGTTGCTTCCTTCAGCCTCGGCAAAAATTGCTGCAATGCTTAATTGCCCGGTAGCTGCTCAATGGGATGGTGCTTACAACGAGGCGCTGACAACTGGTAGCACCCTTGGTGAAATAACCATTCTCTTTACAAAGCTTGAAGATTCGCAGATGGCTGCTGAACTCGATAAGATGAAAGAAATGGCCGCCAAAGCCGAGAAGCCTGCTGCTGCGGTAGCTGCTGCACCGACGCTTATCACCGTTGATGATTTTAAGAAAATAAAACTTAAAACCGCAACGGTACTGGAAGCGGAGAAAGTAGCAAAATCCAAAAAGCTTTTGAAACTTCAGATCGCCGTAGGCGAAGAGAAGCGGCAGATCGTTGCCGGTATTGCGGAAAAATATGCGCCGGAAGAGATTGTCGGTAAGACCATCGTTGTTGTTGCCAATCTTCAGCCGGCGAAGCTCATGGGTATTGAATCCAACGGTATGTTACTCGCCGTAAACGACGATAAAGGCGTCGTGACGCTCATCGGCACCGATGGTGAGTCGCCGGCCGGTCTCGAAGTTCGTTAAGAAATCCGTCGTATTTTTAAAGCCGTGCCGCATCGTGGGCACGGCTTTTTCTTTTTTACCGAATGGAAGATTCACTGATACCGCATTCGAAGCGGGCGGTTTCACTTGCGGTTCTTGTTGCCGCACTGGGCTACTTCGTCGATATTTATGACCTGTTGCTTTTTAGTATTGTCCGTATATCTAGTTTAAAAAGTATCGGTGTAGCCGAAAGCGATCTGCTTAGTACCGGCTCTATGCTTCTGTCCATGCAGATGGCCGGGATGCTCGTCGGCGGTATTATTTGGGGTATCCTTGGAGATAAGAAGGGAAGACTATCGGTACTCTTCGGTTCGATCATCATGTATTCGCTGGCGAATATTGCCAATGGCTTTGTGCAATCGGTGGAGATGTATGCACTGCTGAGGGTTGTTGCCGGTATTGGTCTTGCCGGTGAACTTGGTGCCGGGGTAACGCTGGTGAGTGAGATCATGCCGAAAGAAACGCGCGGATGGGGGACAACCATCATCGGAGCAATCGGCTTGCTTGGTGCGGTATTAGCAGCACTGATTGGTGAAGAATTTGCCTGGCGAACCTGTTTCTTTATCGGCGGTGGTATGGGCTTTGCATTATTGGCGTTACGAATTGGTGTCTATGAATCGGGAATGTTCGAGCATGTAAAGAAGCAGAATATCTCGCGCGGAAATTTCCTGAAAATATTTGCATCAAAGAAAAATGCCTGGAAATATCTTCGAGTCATTGGAATCGGGACTCCATCGTGGTTTGTCGTGGGTATTCTTATTACCTTCTCTCCGGAGTTTGGAAAAGTATTTGGCATGAAAGAACTTCCTGTTGCCGGAACGGCGGTGTTATATTCTTATATAGGTGTCTCGATGGGCGATGTACTTTCGGGGTATATGACCTATAAACTCCGCAGCCGGAAAAAGAGCTATTATATTTTTCTTGTTCTCACTACACTCTTTATAGTCTCTTACTTTGCATTGGCGCCGGTAACACTGCCGGTATTTTATGCAATCTGCTGGCTTCTCGGATTTGGCACTGGTTTTTGGGCGATGTTCGTCACGATAGCGAGCGAGCAATTCGGCACTAATATTCGCGCAACGGTCACAACGACCGCACCGAATTTTGTCCGAGGTTCACTCGTCATAATGACGTTGCTGTTCAATTCATTAAGAACGCCGCTGGGTATCAGTGGTTCGGCAATGGTCGTCGGGGCGCTAACAATGTCGATCTCGTTCCTCTCCTTATGGAAGATGGAAGAGACTTACGATAAAGATTTACATTATATCGAGCATCTGCACTAATCCCGACCATCACCATGCATACGCTTCTGGTGCTTGTCCACCAGGGCCCGGGAAGATGGCATCGAGTTCTTTTAGCGTTTCATCGCTAAGAGTAATATCGAGTACGCGCGGAGTATTCTGTAGTTGCTCGGAAGTTCTGGGCCCGATAATGGGTGCTGTGACTGCCGGATTTTGTAACAACCAGGCCATAGCTACATCGGCCGGCTTTTCACCGATCTTATTGCACAGCGTTTCGTAGGCTATAATTTTCTGACGTTCTTTTTCTATGCGCTCAGGACGAAGCTGAGAGCGACGCGTATCATCCGATACTTTCTCTAACGCACCACCGGCCAGCAAGCCTCCGGCGAGCGGACTCCACGGCAAGATACCAATGCCATACGCTTTACAGGCAGGAATTACTTCCAATTCAATGGTACGGGCATTCAAGTGATAAATACTTTGCTCGCTCACAAGGCCGAGAAAATGCCGTGCTTTTGCCGCTTCGTTAGCTTGGACGATATTCCAGGCTGCAAAATTTGAGGATCCACAATAAATGATCTTACCTTCGCGCACGAGCTGCTCCATCCCTTGCCAGACTTCTTCCCACGGTGCCTGACGGAAGATATGATGCATCTGATACAATTCGATATGGTCGGTTTGCAGGCGCTTCAGGCTTGCTTCACAAGCATGCTTAATATGATAGGCAGAGACCTTGCCTGTATTCGGCCATTCCTCCATCATGCCGTAGAGCTTCGTTGCGAGAATAACCTTTTCTCTTCTGCCACCGCCTTGAGCAAACCAACGGCCAACAATCTCTTCAGTTGCACCTTTACCAAGATGACGGCCATAGACGTTGGCTGTATCGAAGAAATTGATACCGAGTTCGAGCGCTACATCCATGATGCGGAAGCTATCGGCTTCCGAAGTCACCGGACCGAAATTCATTGTGCCAAGGCAAAGGCGGCTGACTTGTAAACCGGTCCTACCAAGAAAAGTATACTGCATGATTGTGAAAGGATTGAAAAAGTGTAGATGTAAACCTCAAAGCGTGCGCTAATAGTTTGTTCGCACTGATAAAATTAAAAAGGCGGGGGTACCCACTCCCGCCTTCTTAGATAACAACAGCCTGCCACACGTTATATCGTTCATTCTCCGTGTAGTTTATCGGCCTGCTGCTGCTTCAACTCTTGTTCGTGCTTTCGTTCTTCGAGTTCTTCGATGTCGATCGCGGTGCGAAGCATATTTTCTTTCGACCGCGATTCGATGAGATAGTATAGCGACGGTAAGACCAGCAGTGTCAGAATAAGCGCACTCGCCAACCCGCCGACGATGACGGTTGCCAGCGGGCGCTGTACATCTGAGCCGATGCCGGTCGCGAGCGAGGCCGGTATCAGGCCGAGCAGGGCAACAAGCATCATCATAAGGATCGGCCGCAGTTCTTCTTTCGTGCCGGTGATGATCGCTTCTTCGAGCGAGAGCTTCATATCGAAGCGCAGATAGTTGAAGCGACTGATAAGCAGTACGCCCGACATTACCGCTACACCGAAGAGCGAGATAAACCCTACCCCGCTCGACACCGAAATATTCATCCCCCGAATCGTCAAGGCAAGAATACCACCGACGAGCGCCAGCGGAACATTCACCAATACGATAGCCGCATACTTTGCCGAACGAAACGTGATGAATAGCAGACCGAAGATCAGAGCAAGTGTGATCGGTAAGATGACTGATAAGTGATTGCGCGCACGGGTAAGATTCTCGAACTGCCCGCCCCAATCGACATCATAGCCTTTGGGCAGATGTAATGCCGAAGCTACTTTCTGCTGCGCTTCAGCAACAAAGCTGCCCTGATCTCGGCCGCGAATGTTTGTTCGCACCCCAACCTGACGGTGTCCGTCTTCGCGGGCGATTATCGTCGAGCCATCTTCGATCTTGATTTCCGCCAATTCGGAAAGCGGGATGCGCTGCCCGCTGGCGGAAGTTACTTCCAAACGGCCGATGTCATCGATCGTCGAGCGATCGTTCGCCTGATAGCGCACCACGATATCGAACTTACGCTCTCCTTCATAGAGCGTCGAAACCTGCCTGCCTGCAACGGCAAGTTCGATCATGTCTTCAATATCACGGACGTTTATTCCGTACCGGGCTGAAGCAGTACGGTCTATTTTGATAAAGAGCTGAGCCTGATCGCCTTCCTCTTCGATGCCGTAATCGGTTGCGCCCTGTACCGAGCGAATGACCGAAAGAATGGTATCGGCCTCGCTGCGAAGCTTTGTCAGATTATTACCATTTACAAGTACGGCAAGGTCTGCCGATGAACCGGTAACGGCTTCGGTCACATTATCAAGAATAGGCTGAGAGAAGCTAAAGCCTGCTCCCGGAATATTCGCGGTGAGCTTTGCTTTGATCTCATCGATAAGCTTATGCTTATCCACTCCCACCGGCCAGCTATCGTATGGCGCGAGCTCAACGTGAGTCTCGATTCGGTTCGGCCCGTACGGATCGGTACCATCGTCGTTGCGGCCGAGCTGAGTTATTACCGCACGCACTTCAGGATATGGTGAGATCACTTTCCTGATGATCGGAGGGTATTGTGAAGCCGCTTGCAGAGAAATTCCCGGTGGAAGTACCGTTCGAATAACGATAGCACCTTCATCAAGCTCCGGCAGAAATTCCGTACCGAGCTTCGTACCGATAAAGACCGATACGCCGACAATGGCCAACGCCGAAGCAACGACAATACCTCGATTGGCAATAAGTTTTTTTGTCAGTGCCGAGTATCCGTGCTGCAAGAGATCGAAGAGCGGATTCTTCCATTCTTTCGCTTTGCCTGAGCCAAAGAAATACGTCGCCAGCACCGGCACAACGGTCAGGGCCAGTAGCAGTGAACCGGCAATAGCATACCCGAGCGTATAAGCCATCGGAGAGAATAACTTTCCTTCGACGCGCTTAAGCGTAAAGAGCGGCAGGTAGGCGAGAATAATAATAACGACCGAGAAGAAGATCTGCTTATCGACGTCCTGCGTTGCTTCAACGATCAGGCGTAACGGCCCTTTCTCTTTTTTCTCCTCTTCGCTCGAATGGATGAGCCGCCGCATGATCGCTTCGATCATGATGACCGCTCCATCGACGATGATACCGAAGTCGATCGCTCCGAGCGAAAGCAAATTTGCCGGAATGCCGGTACACTTCATTACGATAAAAGCCCAAAGCAGCGACAACGGTATAGTGAGCGCAGCCAGTAAGGCGGCACGAACATTGCCAAGGAAGAAAAGCAAAACGATCACTACGATTGTCACCCCTTCGATAAGCGTGTGACTAACGGTATGAAGGGTATTATCGACGAGTTCACTGCGGTCATACAGCTCGACGAGATGCACTCCTTCCGGCAGTGCTGTCTTTACTTCTTCGATCTTTTCTTTAAGGCTCTGTAATACTTCGGAAGGATTCTCTCCGCGGCGCATAAGGACAATACCTTGCACGCCATTATCGACATCATTCTTCTCGGTATTATTGCTGTAGCCCAAGATACCGCTTGGTGGTAGTGCAGTGATCTCTATCGTCGCAACATCACGTACATAAATGGGTGTACCGGTTTGCGAGTTGGTCTGCAAGACGATCGAAGCAATATCTTCCTCCGTCTGGATGCGGCCGATACCTCTGATGGCAAGTCCCTGGCTGCCGCGGGGAATAATGTTGCCGCCGGTATTCGAATTATTTGCCTGGATGGCGCTCTGAACCGTTGCAATGGTGAGCCCGTACTTTCGCAGCTTGATCGGATCGACGATTACACTATATTGCTTGACGAGCCCGCCGAAGTTTGTAATATCAGCGATGCCTTTCGCTTGTAAAAGCTTCGGCATGACAACCCAGTCCTGGATCGTACGAAGATCCATCGCCGAATGCACTGGTGTGCCCTCCAGTGCATAGCGATAGATTTCACCGACCGGCGTCGAGAGCGGTGCAAGCTCTGGCATCAGGCCATCGGGAATATCGGCGTCGCGGAGTTTTTCGATTACCTGCTGGCGCGCAAAGTAATCGTCAGTGCCTTCGTCGAAGGTCAGGCGGACGATCGAAAGGCCGAAGATCGTCCGCGAGCGGCGGTTGACGACTTTCGGCACGGCATTAAGAGCGCGTTCGATGGGGATCGTTACTTGTTCTTCAACCTCCGCTGCCGCCTTACCGGGATACTTGGTAATCACATCGACTTCGGTATCGGCAACATCCGGGTAGGCTTCGATCTTCAGCGTGAGATAGGAAGCAATACCGCCAACAATTATTACGAGCCCGAGAATGAGAGTGAGCACTCTCTGGCGCATTGCGAAATGTACCAGCTTGCGAATCATAGCAGTAGTTGGAAAATGTTATGATCCGAAACTCAGGCTCTTAAGGAGCAGGGAGCCTTGCGTGACAACCGTCTCGCCCGGCTTTACTCCGCCAAGAACGATGAACCACTCGCCGGATTGCGAACCGAGCGTTACCTCGCGGCGCTCGTAACAATGGGCAGCGGTCTTAACGAACACATACGACTTCCCCTGGACGGATAGTACCGATGCCGTCGGTATGACGAAGGCATGAGTAACATCCGTCCCGAAGGAAGCCTTGGCAAACATTCCGGGCCTGACGATATGGCGTTTATCTTCGACCGCTACCCGCACATTGAAGGTGCGAGTGGCGGGGTCGAGCGTTTTGCCAATATCGATCACGCGGCCATGCAGTACTTCGCCTTTATAGGCATCGAATTGGATCTGAGCATCTTCGCCTTGCTGCACCGTCCAGATCTCCGATTCCGGTACGTTCGCAATAAGCAGCGAAGAATTCGGCCGCAGATGTTTCAGATCACTTGGCGCCAGGCCCGATTGCAGCATCCGCGATTCGTATCCGGTGATCGCTACTTTGATCGAGCGCAGATCGCTTTCGGCCTGCACTACTTCTTTGCCGGCAACAGCGCTATGCGCAAAGAGATCACGCAGACGTTCGAGTTCGCGTTCGGCGCGGGCTTCGTCGTTGCAGGCTTTAGTGTAATCGGTGAAGAGCTGCGTGAGATCGGCATTCTCGAAGACGGGGATATTGAGCGAACCGCCATCGATGCTCGTGGTGCTGAAAATGATCCGCGCCGGAGAGAATGTCGTAACCGAAATATCCCGAAGTTGGGCGCTATCGGTAGCAAAGAGCGACTCCGAAGAATCTTTTGCACTGAGGGTGATATTCACTCCGCCATTTACTATTTGCGGTGCGGCTTCCTGTTTTTTTGCAATGGTATCTTTGGTATCGGTCGCTTTTGGAGCATCGGTTGTCGAGCAACCAATAGTAATGCAAAGACAAGCAACGAGTAAGTACAGGGCAACACTTTTTTTATTGTAGAGCATAGAAGAGGTCCTTTCCAACAGAATGATCGAGGGATATGAGACTTTTGGCGAAGGCGCCGAGGGCATCGGCATAAAGTTCGCGCAGTTCGTTATCGGTTCGTACCACATCGAGGTAATCCACGAGTGAGGTACTGCCATGCCGGTAGGCATATTCTACCGATTCACGAACGGTGGATGATTTTCGCAGCACGCCGATAATGCGGCGAACAGCTTCCTGTTTGGTAGCGGCATCGACTAGAGAGGTTTGAATCTGCGAGCGCACCGAGAGCAGGAGCGCTTCGGTCTGGCTCCGTGCTTCATCCGAAAGCGCTTCGGCTTTTGCGATCTCACCCTGGTGACGATCGAAGAAGGGAAGCGGGAGCGTAAGGCTGGCACCATAGAAGGTAACATCCTGCTGGCGCATTGCATCGAGCGATACGGCAAGATCGATACTTGCCATCGAGCGCGCAACTTCAAGCTGGGCATCGGCGGCTTTTTCCGATTGGCGCACCAGTACTACATCGCTGCGAACCTGCTCGGCTATTCGATAGAGCGAATCGAGCGAAGGCATCGGCATTCCAAGCTGAAGTTCGGCCTTCGAAAAGACCGAGGTATCGGGCTCAAAGACCACCGCCGCATTTTTACGACCGAGTAGTTGCGCGAGCGCCGCCGAGACCGAAAGCAATGCCTGCTTATCGGCAAGCACTTCGACGGAAAATTTATCACGCTCTACTTCGCTTCGTGTCAGATCAACGGCGGCAATATCCTGGCCTTTTACGCGGATGGCATTGATCGCCACGAGCGAATCCAATAGCCGAAGATTTTCTTCGGCTACGTTGGATTTCACTGCGGCACTGGCAAGATCGATATAGGTGGTCTTGACGGCAGTAACGGTTTCGCGCCGCGCATCTTCAAGCCTAAGCGAAGAAAGGTCGCGCGCTGCTTCGGCCGCACCGAGGCGAGCCTGGCGTTTACCGCCAAGCTCGAACGGAATAGAGAGCGAAGCGCCGTACTGTTTATCTTTTGCCGAGAGCCCATCGCTCGGAAGCAGATCGCCATTAACGGTAAGGCTGGGGTTTGGCCTCAGCCCGGCTGTAACGAGATCGCCTTCGGCGGCCTGCACTTCATAGTGCAGCGCCATAAGCGTTGGATTATGGGAAGCCGCCTCGGCGACGGCCGTAGAAATGGTAAGCTGTTCCGCTGCCGGACCCTGAGCATCCATCGTACCCTCTAGCATCAGAAGAAGTCCGACAGACGGAACGAGCTTACGCACGATCGAAAATATTTTCATAGTTCATCACATGATCGTTAGCAATGGGAGAAACTGCTTTTCTTTAGGATTTGCCCAAATATTGGACAAATGACTAAAGACCGGGCCACCCGTGCGTTAGGGCGAGCCGGTACTGATCAAGTGCGAACGGGATTAAATGAGGAATTGCTGGAATTGAACGATGCGGTCGATCTGAGGAGAAGCATCGTTCTCGGTGCGATCCGAAAGGGGGAGGGGAAGTAAAACGTAGTCTGAGAAACTGGCAGTAGTTTGGGCGTCTTCAATGCCGGGGCTATCTTCGTCTTCATAGACGGCATTATGAATGCCCTGGCCATGACCACTCAATAGCGAATTTGGACCGGCAAGCTTGAAGGAGTGGTTGGTATTGATCGAAGCATCGAAACTGGAAATATGGTGATGCCCGCTATCGAATACCGAATCCGAGATGGCCGAATCATCGACAAAGACGATCTTATCTTTAAGCGAGGCGAAGAGGACATCGATATTGAACGTGTCGGCAAGGAAGAGCAGGAAATAGAGCCCGAGCACAAGGCGAACGCCAATACGCATCGCCGAAGGTCCGCGGCGGCGCGGAGCAGTAGAAGCAAGACTATTTCTGATCGCCTGGATCATCCGGATGCAATAAAGACGCTTCAGTAGTGGAAAAGTTTCATCGGCAACTACTATCGAGGTAATTTAGGCTTTGCTTTTACCAAGTTTTTTTCGGATCCATCCCTTTATCCGTTGCCGGTAAAAAGCGAGTATCAGGGGGCTGACCACTGCCGCCGATATGCTTATACTAAGGCGGCTGATTGGGTCCGGATTTTTTGCATTGAAAATAAAATAATTGATGATACTAAAGTAAATGGCATTGATACCAAAATCTTTTGTTCGATCGCTTCTGGAAGAGGTTGAGGTGCTTGCCATACAAGTGTGATTGCCAACAGCTCATATAGAGACCGTTCTACCGAAAAAGTTTAATGAGGAGTGACACAGATTTTTTACATCGCTAATTGCGATCGCCTGGCAATAGTCTGTTTGGCTTTTCTCTTTATTGGCAAGGAAAGATTATGATAGCTTAGTCTTTTTAATAAAAAAATAAGAGAGACTAACATCTTTTTTTGAAATCAGTTATCCTCCATTACCCGGAGGTACTGCAGCAGAAAAAAAATTGTCGATAAATCCAATCTGATAAAAATAGCGGTATAGTGGGATAACAAGAGCAGTGGAATCCGGTAACTGAAGGGAACCACAATTGACCGCTTTTGCTTTTCAAAGCCTCGTTTTATTACGAGCGCACTGGAAGGGTGCAAGAGTGGTTTAATTGGCACGCCTGGAAAGCGTGTGTGCGTGAAAGCGTACCGAGGGTTCGAATCCCTCCCCTTCCGCTCCCCACAAGTCCTCTGAAATAATTCAAAATTATTGGTTTTCGGGCTTGTTTTTCCCCAATTCTTGTATTATATTTGAAACCCCATACTTTAATCATCAGGGTTTTCCACCCTATATTATTGTGACTATTATGAAAACTATGTTGATGCGTGGATTAGCTATTGTGGTATTTGGCTCTTTATCATTCTTTGCGGTGTCCTGCTCCGACACCACGAGTACCGAGCCTACTTCTCAAACTACTATAAGTCATAAACTTACAGCCAGCGTAGAGCAGATTATATTTACTGGCGATAATAGAACGGACGTAACAATCTTTAACGTCGATCTCGGCTTTGGCGATGGTACCGACCAATTAGTCGATTTTCCTCCCGGAATGACAAAGTTTATTATTCCGAATAACGTAACCCGTGTTACTATCAATAACATAGCCCTACCCCAGGGCTCTGCCGTACCGATCATGGCCGGCGGTAAGCAGGTGTATGTGAAGTGGGACGGGAATCAGATTGTAGTTATTGATACAAACGAGGTAAGTTAAATAAATCAATAATTGTTTAAAAGCCGCCTTTAGGTGGCTTTTTTTATACCATTTTTTGAATTATACCTTGCTTTTGTTTTTGCTCGAGCATTTTTAATATTGTTTCCCACAACCATTCAAATGGCAAAATTTGTAACGCCTCTTGAGCTTCAACAGCATCTGAAGTCCTTTTAGTTAAATTTTGAAAATATCGTTTTGATTTTAATGCTGTAAGTTTTGGATCAAAAGAATTTGTTTCCATAATTTGAAGCATCTTAAAAAAAAGCGCACTTCTTCGATTTGTATTTACTTGAAGATATCTATTGCGATACGTTCTTAAAGCGTCCATTCTTCCAATTATGGAATCAAAATCATTTTGCTCTAGAAGAAGAATTACATGCAGAATTAATATAGCAATGTTATAACCCCGCTTATCTTTTTTAAATGTAGGAACAATCTTTAGAAATCTCTCGGGAGATATTCTCAGTTTTTCGTCTTTAAGTGAATTACTTTCGGTCTGCCTAAGAGCAAAATCAAGATATAGTTGATACAGTTGCCATTTTTCCTTTGTTTCATCGGCTAAGAATTGGTACCGAGGTTGTGAAGTAGTGGTCAAATAAGTTGTATTTGCCTCATTAAAGTGAAAAGTTTGCATTTCCAATAAAAACCGATATTCCATTAACACAAACCAATTTGCTCCACCTACAGGAAACAATTCTTCGCATTTAATCAAAATTTCCTTACCTTTTTCATATTCTCTTAGGTGTAGAAAACAACTTAATTCTTGCAGGTAAAAATCACCATACAGGAGGCTAAATGCAACATGTTTATTACGGTCATAATACCGAAGAGCTTCTTCGCATATATCTACAGCTTCATTATATTTCTGCTCTAGTTGAAGTACGATACTTTTAACTCTAAAATATGATTGATAGAAGTTAAATGAATCACAGGTCTGTTTTAAAACTTCCAAATGTTGAAGGTACTCCGTAGAAATATCAAGTAAATCTGGTTGCTCAGCGGTAGACCTAGAAAATTTAAGAGTAAGTCGTTCATAATACTCCAACGCTATTTGTTCACTCTCAAATGTCTTAAGAATATTAGTTGTTAATGTTGCGTATTTGTTGTATTGTTTTTCAGATCCGCTAAATCTACTATAGTTTCGTAAAGAAATGGCAAACTGAAGAGCATTTAAAGTCAGACCATATTTTGTAGCTTGTCTTAAGCTTCTTTCTGCAAGTTTTACAATACTATTTCTTGCTCCAAATCCTAATAGGGTAATAAGCCAAAATAAACTTTTGGCATTTTGGTACCTAGCAACGGCAAATTCAGAAAAATTGGGTTCATGAATATCTAAAAAAAACAATAAATTATTTAATTTAACTTTTAATCTATTTTTTAGCGTAGTGTATTTTGAATCAATAACGGGCTTGCCATAAATATATTCGGCAGCATTTAGATCAGAAGTAATTTTTCCTTCTTTTAATCCTAAATATAGTTTTGATATTTGATCTGCATCGTCTGGAGATGGATCATATTCCATTAAATCTGGATTTTTTTCTCTATGCCGAGTGACAATTTGTGCTATTTCGCGTAAATATTTCAATTTGAATGCCCCTTATTAACTCATTAAAAATCAATAAAATATAATTTTATTGACTAAAATAATACAATTTTTAAGAATTAAATATATTCAAATATAAGCAAAAAATAAAAAAAGTGTATGTGATAAAATCATTTTTTTTGATTATGTTTGAAAAAGTAATTCTTGTATTTTTGTATAGCGATCAGGAAATACACGGATTCTTGATCTAAATAATGAGAACGGCTTTCTGGAGGATAACAGAATTTGTGAGATAAAGTTTGTACGGCACCTAGTGAAAATAGATAGTTAGACCTTATTAAACAGCCGCTCAGATATAAAAGAGGGAAAAAGTATGAAAAAAAGAAAGTTTTTCATACCTGAAATGTGATTTTTCCTCAAAATTCGCTTAAAAACGCGAATTTGTTCATTGAAAACCGAACGATGGTAAGTGATTGAAATATAAATTATTATTTGATTATCGTCTTTATTTCTACCACTTAGCGCCACAAATAGGTACTGAAAATGGCCTGAAAACGCCACTATTTTAAAGTGATTTTAAATAGTGATCTGTTCATATTTTTCATGGAAGAATGTGCCATTTTTGTATCACGATAATCAAATAACTATTTATTTAATTAAAATTTCGCGCTAAAATGGTAATCTTAATTTCTGCTCTTATTCTCTCGGTCGAAGCAATGCTTGGTATCGCTCCCGGTACCAATTTGGATGCAAACCAGCAGATGCTGGTTAATCAGCAGGTCAACCAGATGGTTGTCCAGCAGCAATCTCAAGGAAGTATCGTTGTAATCGATACTAATGAGGTAAACTAAGAGTGTAACAAACAATCGGTTCTTCCGCCTACAAGTACTATCCATTCGTGATTAGTAGCTTGTATCCCGTGGCAGGGGCATTTCTTTGGAAGTGCCCCTTTTTTTTTGCATATATTTGTAGCGGGAGATGCGCAACGCCAGAACGTCCTTATTACAGAGACTCCATTATTTACTCGGCTTAGCTGCCCGGGAAGAGCCAGACTCGCCCGATCCGGCTGGGAAGATTAGCCGGCGACAGTTTTTGAAAGGAAGCGCAGCGGTAGTTATCGCAGCATCTTTCCCCAATACTGATGCAGCCGCTGCGTCTTCCTTTCGGTACGATCCGAGAATTACCATCGTCGGTGCCGGCCTGGCCGGTTTAACAGCAGCCCATTACCTTAAAAGATCCGGATTTTCAGCATCAATCTTCGAGGCTTCCTCGCGCTCCGGCGGACGGATGTTCTCCGTCAAAGATGCCATGGCTCCCGGCCTTGTTACCGAATTTGGCGGTGAATTCATCGATTCCAGCCATAAAGATATTCTGGCGCTTATCGAGGAATATAAGCTTACCCTTGAAGACCGCGCTCCGGCTTACGAGACCTATACCCACCGGGCCTTTTATTTCGATAATAGATTTTATTCGGAGGCTGAGGTGGTAGAAGCGCTGAAGCCCATTGCCCAAAAGATAAAGCAGGATGCTCAGAAGGCCTTTAACGCCGAAATTACCTTCGAAGGAGCGAGCGATGCCGCTAAGTCCTTCGATCGTATGGCGTTATCAAACTATTTCAGCAGCCTTGGCTTGCCGCACTGGCTTGAATCTCTTTTTACTATTGCGTATGTAGGAGAATATGGGCTCGATACCCGGGAGCAATCTACCCTGAATTTCCTCAGTTTATTCCCGGCCCCGGAAGTCGTCCATGATTTCGAGCTCTACGGGCAAAGCGACGAGCGCTTTAAGATCAAAGGGGGAAATGAATCATTGCCGAATGCTATTGCCGCCTCGCTCGGCACGATCCGATTCAGTCATACCCTCAGATCGGTCTCAAAAACAGGGCAAACGTATCAATTGCAATTCGATACTAAAGATGGGGCAATTAGCAATGAATGCGATATTCTGCTGCTGGCCCTTCCATTTTCTATTTTAAGAAAAATACCGCTCAATTTCGACCTGCCCGACTGGAAGAAAAAGGCTATTAAAGAACTTGGCTATGGTACCAATACGAAGGTGATGATGGGGTTTTCCTCGCGTCCGTGGCGAGAAAAAGGATATTTGGGCGAGACCTACAGCGACGAACGATTCGGCCTTGCCTGGGACAATGCAGAAACACAGGATGGAACTGCAGGAGGGCTGACCGTCTTTCTCGGCGGTCATGAGGGAGCAATGGCCGATATCTTAGCCATAGATCAACTAACGGCTGGCTATATCGAAAGCCTTGAAAAGATCTACCCGGGAATAACGGCAAGCCAAAACCATAATGAGCGCCGGATGCACTGGCCAAGCTACAAATATGCGCATGGAAGCTATTCTGCTTATAAGGTCGGTCAATGGACAACGATCCGCGGCGCAGAGATGCGACCGGTAGGCTCGTTATTTTTTGCCGGTGAGCACTGCAGCGCCGAATCGCAGGGTTTTATGAACGGCGCGGCTGAGACCGGCAGAGTCGCCGCCGAATCGATGGTTAGTTATATAACCGAAAGATAGGTTAGCGCGGACGGGAAGCCTTGCTGACATTCTTTATCAGCATACTTACACCCCAAAGGATAAGCAGCGAAGGAAAGATTACCTCCCAGAGGGGAAGGTTAATATCGAAGACATTTCGTAATAAAATGGTCCCGCCGATAATTACGAGCAGAATCCCCCAAAATATACCGCTTTTCATCAGTCGTCGTCCTCTTCTGTATTAGTGGAATCGGAATTGGTGGAGTTATAATCGAAGCCGGAAGTAGATTCGATAATGCGCATATCTCCGAACACGACATCAGCCTTTACATCGACGTAAGGGGAATCGGCCCGGTACGCACGGGTGTAATATGTGCGGTCGCCAAAGCTTACCATCGAACCATCCGGCAGGCGGCAGCTTCCGAAAACACTCGATGCTTTGATGCGCATGGGGACGTTCGGATCGATAAGTACCTGAGAGCTTGCAAAGACGGCATCGATCGTAACGAGGCCGCCCCGATCGCCGGGTTTCACCGTACGAAGATCATAATGACCTTTGCCAAAGACTACATTGTAATGGCTGTTCTCGCGGCCAACCGTTGAAGTATGGCTGCTAAAGAAAGAGGTACTCTCTTTTGACGAGTTGGAAGAACCAAGCAGAATATTCACACCCCAGGAGATAATGATCACCGGAATAATGATACCCATTACAGGCAGATCGATCTTAAAGACATTACGCAGGATAAGCAGCAAGCCGGCAAGAATGAGAATTCCTGCCCAGTAGGTTTCTCGAAATAGGAAGTTCATAGTGCCTTGCGGGTTATTTTATTCTGTGAAAACTGGAATCGGAAAATACTTTTTTCAATCCCGATCCGTCCTCGTGTACGCAATAGAGGGAATAGGTTACGATGGCTAAAGAATCGCGGGGGTCGATGGCCTCAGCCTCGCGTTTGGTGTACCCACGAAAATAAAACAATTTCGAGCGCTCCGACCAATAAGGGCTTACCGCATGAATACTATCGGGGCTAAGCCGGATCGTTTTATGGGTGGCCTTATCATAGCTGAAGATAGCGTATGGGGCAAAATACGGTGGCTCATCGATATCCGAACCGCCCTCGAAATAGTAGCGGCCGCGTTTGGAATCCAGATAGAATAACGATGAACTACTGATGCCGAACGTATCGGTATTGACAAGGCTTCGTGTAGGTACCGATGCCAGTAGCTGTCCGCTTTTACTGAATTCAAAGAGCGTATCGAGATTCTGGCACAAAAAACCCGAGCCATCGGAAAACCACTTCGGTTGAAAAAAACCGCCGAATTGAACGGCTGGTGCAGGGGTAAGTGTCTTGAAATTATTACCTGAAAGATCGCAGGAGCCGACCGACCATTGGCCGTTATCGAAATGATGAAAGATCAGCGTTTTATTGTCGGGCGAAAGTGACGGACCGAAATTGTTATCACCGATACCGGAACGGATCACATGCTGGGAATGATCGTTAAGATTATAAACCGCGATGTATCGGTTGCCGGATGAATCATAACTGGTAAAAGAAAAATACCCATCATGCACCGGTGAAGGGTCGTAGCCGCTGGTGAGCTGAGGTACTTGCGGCTGGCCCGGAAAGATCAAAAAGAGTTTACCGTTATGCTCGAGCACTAGCGTATCGGGTGAGATCGCAGCCGCACTTGTATCAAGGGCAACGGTAGTAGAATTTGAAGTGGGTCGCCGTTCTTTCGAACAGGACGATAGAACTACACAAATGCACAGAATGCCTATAAGACGCATAGTGCCAAGGTTACAAAGTAGAAACCGTAACGAGAATACTCTAAGAGGGATTCCGGCCAGCCTTGACCCATGGCCTCTCATCTTATAGTAGTTCTATAAAGCCATCCGTCCCATTTACGCGGATCATCTGCTTATCTTTTATCAGAGCCGTTGCATTCTCCACACCGACCACCGCCGGTAAGCCATATTCCCGGGCAATGACAGCTCCATGAGTCATCAAGCCACCTACTTCGGTAACAAGACCTTTGATTGATACAAATAATGGGGTCCAGCTCGGATCGGTGAAGCGGGTAATCAATATATCTCCTTCTTCTATATCGGCTTCTTCCATTTTCAGGATAACTCGGGCGCGGCCCTCGATAACTCCTGCAGAAACAGCAAGGCCGGGTAGAGCTCCGGCAGGCAAATCTTCTCGGTTATACTGACCTCTGATAATTTCTCCATCGGAAGTAAGCACGCGAGGAGGAGTTAGTCGTTCATAAAAATTATATTCTTCTTTTAATTGGTTTATCTTATCATAATCTACTTTCTTGTTCTGAACTGCCTCGCGAAATTCTTCATAGGTAAGATAAAAAATATCTTCTTTATTCTGAATTATACCTTCGTGAGCAAGCTGTTCCGCTTCTTTGAGCAAAGCCTGTTTATAGACAAACAAGCGGTTGACAATACCATACTTCGGGTACTCCCGGAAACCGATGAAATTGCGGATAATAGAGATCATTCGCGCTGTTTCTTCGGCTTTTTGCTCGCCGTCGGATAATTGCTTAAGCTTTTCTATTATTTCCTTTTCTTTCTCCAAGGCCCCTCTAAGTCCTAATTCGAATTTCCGGCTGCTTTCTCCGGCTTCAAAATTCTTAATATTACTTAAAATAGTGGGGACTAATATGGCAGGCTTTTCGCCCCAGCGAGTTTTAGTAATATCTATTTCTCCCGGGCAGCGCATCCCATAGGTATGTAAAAATGTATAGATGGCGGTATGAGCTTCTCTGCCACCGTGAAGGGAAATCAGACCTTCTAAAAAATCATCGTTATGCAATTGCTGTAAGTAGCCGATCACTTCGGGGTAAGGGCGGATCGCATCGGCAACATCTAATAGCGCAAGACCCATTTCAGAAGTAATGTTATTAGAAACCGATTGCGAGAGCGTATCCGCTACGTTCTTTTCTCCCAGCCACTCCATGATATGTTCATTGATCCAGGATGAAGCATGCATGGCCGTCATGATCACATCCAGGCTCTTTGGATTATGCATGAGCTTTCGTAGCTCTTGGGTATCTTCGGAGATAAAATCGAATAATGCAATACCGGTTTTAGCGCTGATATTCTGTTTTAATTCTTCTAGAGAAGTTTCATAACTTCTAATCAATTCTCGGGCAACTACGGGGTCGTTCTCAAATTCCTCCGAGAATTTCCAGGCCATTACCCGGTGGCTTACTCTTTGGTTGGATGTACTTTCATCAGTAGGTATTATAGGAATAAAATCTCGTCTTTCGATATTCAGAAGTGCATCTTTTAGCAGCGGGTCGGATTGCCCGAGCATATTGATCATCTTCATCCTGTTCTCAGCGGATGAAAGATGCTGAGTTATATCAACAAATAATCTTCCTCCGGCTATCCGCATCATTGCCGGCGTTATCATTAAATAGAACGATAATCCGAGTGGCTTCATCGGATCGGTCATCATTTGCTGATGCCCGACCGATATATAGACATGATTTTTTCCATCATCGACCTGTGGAATAGGAAAGAGAGTAGTAATAGGCCGGCTTTGGAGAATATAAAAGGTATTACCGGCCTGGCTCCATTCGATATCTTGCGCAGATCCGAAATGCACCTCGATCTTTCTGCCGAGGCGCGCTAATTCTATTATTTGCTCATCGGTAAGCGTTTGATTTTTTTGCCGAGAAGATTCGATCGGTTTTATTTGCGTGCCTCCTTGTTTTTCTGCCCAGATGGCTTGCGTTTTAGGCGCTATTATTTTATCGATTATTTCATCGTTTTCAACTTTGTAAGAATCGGCAGATACTATACCGGAGACAAACGCATCACCGAGACCAAATCCCGCATCGATCGATACTATTTTCCGATTCGATGTGATAGGATCGGCAGTAAACATAATTCCGGAAGCTTCGGAAGCTGCCATCTTCTGAATGACAACCGATAAGGATACCTCAGAGTGATCGAATCCCAGCTGTATGCGATAGATGACGGCCCGATCGGTAAAAAGAGAAGCCCAGCATTTGCTAATGTGTTTAAGAATTTCTTTTTCGCCGATAATATTTAGATAGGTCTCTTGCTGTCCGGCAAACGAAGCGCTCGGCAGGTCTTCCGATGTGGCGCTCGAGCGCACCGCAAATGCTTCTTGCTTATCAAAATCCTGAAGATGATGTTTTATTTCATCGATAATATTTTCGGGGATAGGCTTGCTTTCGATAAGTGAACGAATTTTTGCGCTGACCTCACTGATCCTTTCTCTTTCTTCAGCTTTAAGCTGAGCTAATTCATGGAGCAAACTAGTATATTGTTGATCGCCCGCGGTTATGGCTTTATAGGCCTCGGTCGTAACGCAAAATCCGTCCGGTACGTACAGACCTTCGATCTTGGAAAGCTCACCAAGATTTGCACCTTTACCGCCGACAAGAGGAATAAACGCCTTATTGATTTGCTGAAAAGAAAGTATATACTTGCTCATGAATTATTTAAAGAGAGAGATACCGATGTACGACTATATAGTCGTCCTATAGAACGGAGATACCGATAAAGAAGAAATACTGTATTTTCTTAAACCTCCATCGTTCCGGTCTTTACTTCTCTGGCTCGCTTGTAGGTTGCCATAAAAATACCGGTAGAGGTAACGGCGCTCTCGGTAAGCGTTAGCGATACCGGCATTGCATCTTCAGCAAATAACTTTTTACCTTTACCAAGAATCACTGGGTAGATCTTCAGCCAGAGTTCATCCACCAGATCGTGTTTTAATAATAATTGCGCAAGCTTACTGCTTCCCCACACAATAAGATTACCACCCTCCGATTGCTTAAGCTTTTTAATATCTTCCAGACTGGTAAGAAAAACGGTGTTATTCCAATTGGACGATGTTACAGTATTGGAAAGGACATATTTTGTAACATCATTGATACCGGGCCAGAAATCGGCATGCTCGGGCCAGTAGCTGGCAAACATCTGATAGGTTTTTCTTCCGAGCAGGAGATCCGCCGGTTTCATCTGCTGCTGCATGATCTTACCCGAGATTTCATCACGGTAAGACGCAGACCAGCCACCATACTCGAAACCCTCGGAGGTGTCCTCTTTGGATCCTCCGGGTGCTTGCATTACTCCATCCAAGGTGAGGAAGGTCGAGATGATGATTTTTCTCATGGTATCTCCGCTGTTTAGTGGTTATTAAGAAATTAGATATATAGGTTTGAACTCTGGGATATGTACGCGGCAAAGGGAAGAATCGGATGCAACACGTTTAAGCGAAAAAAGCCTCAGAACACTGGGGCTTTTCGTGAGACCGAGCCGGTCTTAATTGCGGAGAGGGAGGGATTCGAACCCTCGATAGCGCTTTACACACTATGACGGTTTAGCAAACCGTTGCCTTCAGCCACTCGGCCACCTCTCCTGCGCTATCTGCTATATAATTCCGAGGATGCCCCCGGATTCGCGCTTACAACGGTGGGGGGGGGCTATTCGTTTCCTGAATTCAGACCCCCGCTCTTAAATAGAGGCGCAGTAAGAAAAAAATGATCCAATGTTCAGATCAATGCTCTGCAAATTCTTTTAATTCAATTTGCTGTTGGTTTTCAAATGAAAAAAATACCGGTAAGAACTATAAAAACACCTCAATTCGAACGTGATTTTCTCGAGGGGTTTACTATTAGGGACATTTCCGAGGTGCTTTCCGGTGCGCCATTACTTCATAAGCTGCATCGTCATAATTTCTATTTTATCTTGGCAATAGAACAGGGGAATGGTCATCATGAAATAGATTTTATACCCTATCCGATACATCCCAACTCTCTATTCTTAGTACGCCCCGGACAGGTCCATCAGCTTGAATTACAACCTGAGAGCACCGGGTACCTCCTCCAATTCGATAATGAGTTTCTTTCCTATCAGGAGGCGACGCTTCGTACCGTTGTTCAGAAGGCATCTGCCAAGAACTACTATTCCATGACGAAAGAAGAATTCAGCACGATATGGCCGCTATTAACTACAATCTATAACGAGCAAATACAAAAGCAGGAAGGATATAAAGAACTTACTATCTCCGCTCTGAATATATTTTTTATTGGGTTGTTGCGTCAACGGCAATCGTCCGGGGGCTCGGTACTCCCTTCCCACCACTATGAACAGGAGCGGTTGGAAGAGTTTTTGAGACTCATAGAGATTCATAGTGTCACGAAAAAAAAGACAGCACAGTATGCAGAGGTGATGAATCTCTCTACTTATCAACTCAATACCATCACGAAGGCCCTATTAGGAAAAACCGGCACCGAACTTATCGATCAACAGATAATCCTCGAAGCGAAGCGATACTTGCTTGCGACGGCTGAACAGGTGAAAGAAATAGCTTATCATCTTGGTTTTGAAGACCATTCCTATTTTATACGGTTCTTTAAGAAACACACCGGTTACTCTCCGGAGGCATTCAGAGAAATCTCTAAATAGTCCTATCTAACTTCATTGTTGTCCTACTATATTGAGCCGTATAGCCGGTAATTTTGCATTCGTTAAATAAATAAAACAACTTAATATGAAAACAAAGGCAAAATTATTGGCATCGCTGAAGATCTGGGTAGTGATCTATCCTTCGATAACTATATTCCTGCTTGTCTTCGGTCAAGCCCTATCGGCAATTCCGTTATTCGTACGAACACTGATCCTTACCATTTCACTGGTTCCCTGGATCGTTTTTGTAGGAATTCCGGCTGTCGATGCTATTATTTCCTGGTTCTCTGCAGCCGAAGCTAAGAAATAATGGTAACGATCAAATAGTAAGTACATATCGGCTACATCTATTATGGCAAACGCACAACCATTCTTTGAGGTAGTAGTTATCGGTGGGAGTTATTCAGGATTGGCGGCAGGCTTAGCGCTGGCACGAGCGATGAGAACCGTATTGATCATCGATAGTAACAAGCCCTGTAACAGGCAAACACCTCATTCTCATAACTTCCTTACACAGGATGGAAAAACTCCGGCTGAAATATCGGCGCTGGCAAAACAGCAAGTGCTGGGATATAGCACCGTAGAGTTCTTAACGGCTGAAGTTATCGGCGCAAAGAAGAGCGAAGACGGCTTCATTGTCACAACGGCTGCCGGAGCATCGTTCAAAGCCAAGAAATTGATCTTTGCTACCGGCATCTCAGATAGTATGGCTTCTATCGATGGCTTTGCCGAATGCTGGGGTATCTCGGTCCTTCATTGCCCTTATTGCCATGGATATGAAGTTCGAGATAAAAAGACCGGTATACTCGGGAATGGACAGGATGCATTCGAATTAGCCATTCTGATCTCTCACTGGACCAGAGATTTGACCATATTTACGAATGGTACTTCTACTTTGGCGGCTGAACAATCATCCTGGCTTAGCAATAAGAACATAAGAATTGAAGAGTCGGAGTTATCGAAATTACAGCATGATGGGGGGTATCTTCAGGAAATACTATTTAAGGATGGCTCATCGACAGCTATTTCGGCCTTATATGCCCGCCGCCCATTTAAGCAGCATTGCCCCCTGCCCGAGCTATTAGGGTGCGAATTGACGGAGCGAGGGTACTTAAAAGTTGAACCTTCGCAGAAGACAACCATCGAAGGAGTGTATGCCTGTGGAGATAATTCCACTTACATGCGTACCGTTGCTACTGCTGTCGCTGCCGGCACTGCCGCGGGAATGAACATTAATAAAGAATTGATTCTGGAAGAGTCAATGCTCGTTGGGGTATGAAATACAACTACTTCACTTTGATATTCGTTAAAGTGATATGATCAATTCTGTCCATGAGGTTCGGCTGCTTAATTTGCCCAAGACTCCTTACGCGGAAGTCTGGCAATTACAGCGGGAGATATTCCAGGGATTAATCGATGGTTCGGCCAGCGATACATTTATCCTCTGCGAACATCCTCCGGTCTTTACCCTTGGTAGAGTGACAAACATTGCAAACGTACTCTTTACCGATGAGAAACTTAAGGCTATCGGTGCTGAGAAATTCGATATTGAGCGCGGCGGTGATGTAACATTTCATGGTCCGGGGCAGATCGTCGGCTACCCACTATTTAATCTCACTCATTTCAAGGAAGACCTCGGCTGGTATCTCCGTTCGATCGAAGAGGTTATTATCCGTACGCTTGGGCATTATGGTATTACGGCATTTCGCATTTCTGGCAGAACAGGTGTGTGGATCGGCGAAGAGGGAAGAGAAGAAAAGATTTGTGCTATCGGGATTAAAGCATCGCGCTGGTGTACGATGCATGGGTTTGCTTTTAATATCAATACCGATCTCAGTTATTTCTCGCACATTGTACCGTGTGGAATAGGGGATCGGCAGGTGACGAGCTTATCGAAGGTGCTAGGTCGCACTATCGATATAGAAGAAGTAAAAGAAATTCTGACTGAGGAATTCGAAAAGGTCTTTGAAGCAACATTGGTAGAAGCTGTTGCTGCCTTATAACGGTTTGAAGCGTTCGAAGCCCTGCTGGCAATCGTTACAAAAATGAATCGAACGGCAAAGCGTACTTCCAAACAGCGATTGTAATTCCGTATTACTGCTGCCACAATTTGGACAGACGGCTTTCTCTACCTGATCCATACTCAGCACTCCATCGATCTGTACCGGAGCACCTAATCCAAACTCTTCTAATAATTTTTTTCCTCGCGGGGTGACTCTATCACTGCTCCAGGAAAGCGATTGCTCTAACTCTACCGATACATTCTTCACCCCGGAATGCTCCAGCGCTTCTTTGATCGAGGACTTAATAACCGTGGTAGCGGGACAAGCAACGAAGGTCGGCAATAGTTTTACCACCACACCATCGTTGGAGATAATAACATCCGGGATCATCCCGAGATCGACGACCGATAGCGTCGGGATCTCGGGATCCATAACTGTTTCAAGCGTGCGATATAATTCCTCGCGGCTTACCATACTGCCGTCGGATCGAAGTTATAGACTTCGGCGCACTCTACGAGCATCGGCTGCAAGTACTCGGTATGATAGCCATTACGACCACCGTACTTTGCCTCTGTTACTTTAATATCCGGCACTTTCAGATTAGCACGCTCGAGAATCAGGGTAATAGCAGCAAGCCATTGCTCCTGAAGTGCTTTCTCACCAATAAAGATATTTTGGGAAATCAATTCATCTTCGAATTTACCGGGTTCGAAAATACCAAGTGCATAAGGAAATGCTTCATTAAGCGCACTCTGCATTCTGGCGTGACTTTCTTCAGTACCATGACCAAGCTTCTTGATCCAAAGATCACCATGAAGAATATGATATTTCAATTCGCCTTTTATCTTCTTTGCCAGCGATGCCAGTGGAGCATAGGAAGAATGCTGCAATGCTTCATAACGCAAACGCTCGGCATGGTCGAAAAGGAAGTGACGCATTAAGGAAAAATCATATTCACCGATTGGCAGCTCAACAAACTGCGAGCACTTCCATTGCTGCTCATTCCTTGAATAAGCAATAAGGTCTGGTGATGCTTCACCAAATTCGGTTGAGAGGATAGTATAGTTTGCCAGTGCATGACCGATCTGGTCTTGTGCGAGCGAACTAAAGGCAATATCTTCTTCGAGGATCGGCCCAAGACCGGTCCACTCGCTGTTGCGGTGACCGATGATAAATTCATCGTCGGCCATACGGTAGAGTAAGTCTTTAATTGCTTCGCTCATTTCTTTGCCTCGTCCAGATCGTGAAGATATTTATTGATGCGTTTGCGCACAGGATAGCCCGATGCTTCGCGGTACGTTTTTTCCGGCACGGTCGAGAACATATCCTCGTCTTCGTAGCCAAGCGAGAAAATATCGCTCGAGCGCACTACCCAGATATTCACCGTCTTTTTGCGGCGGCCAAATTGCTCTTTAGCGAAGATGAGCGCCATCTCCGGATCGGGGGCATGCACAATACCGACGAAGACATGCTGCTCGCCGCGCTTATCCTGATGAAAGACGGCAAAGGGCTCCCAATGCTCATTTGAAGCGAGCGCGGTAAAGCTTGCCGAGCCTTTGAGATCGGCACGCTTGATGCGCGGGTCAAGAGAATTAATATCTGCCATGTTATGCGTAGGGGACAAATTGCTTCATCGTTGGATTAACCAGTGCTTCGCGCACCCACTGGCCGTGTTCTTCGGCATATTTGCGAACAGCGACACGTTCGGCATTACATGGTCCTTCGCCATTAATGACGCGGAAGAACTCATCCCAATCGGGTTCGGTGTATTGCCAGACACCCGTCTCTTCGTTCTTACGAAGATTCGGATCGGGAAGAGTAATACCAAGCTCCCAGATCTTCGGGACGTACTGCTCGATAAATTCCTGACGCATGTCTTCGTTGGAAGCCATCTTTACTTTCCAGCGCATGAGCCTTTCAGTGTGCACGGAGAGTTTATCCGGCGGGCCGAAGAAGTGCATCATCGGCGGCCACCAGCGGTTCACGGCATCCTGCAGCATCGCGCGCTGCTCCGGTGTGCCGGCCGCAAGAGCGACGAACGCATCGTAGCCCTGCTTTAAATGGAAAGATTCTTCGTAGCAAATACGCTCAAGTGCGCGGCAGTATGGCCCGTAGCTGCCTTTGGCGTTTGCTAATTGATTAATGATGGCACCGGCATCGACTAAAAAGCCGATCACGGCAATATCAGCCCAGGTCTTTGCCGGGTAATTAAAGATATTGCTGTACTTCGATTTTCCGCTAAGCAGATCGTTGATCATCTGCTCGCGGCTTTTGCCGAGTGTTTCGGCAGCAGAGTAGAGCAAATGGCCGTGGCCGACTTCATCCTGCACTTTTGCAATAAGCGCAAGCTTGCGCTTAAAGCTTGGGGCGCGGGTTATCCAGGTGCCTTCCGGTAGTGCACCCATGATCTCGGAGTGCGCATGCTGCTCGATCATACGAATGAGCTGCTTACGGTAATCGGCGGGCATCCAATCGTCCGGCTCGATCTTCTCGCCGCGCGCAATGCGGGCTTCGAATTCTTCGAGCAATACCGGATCGTCGGTTTGAGCGGCGATCGCTTCGTTCTTATCTATGTAGGCGTTTCCGTACATACGATTCGTTGTAATTATTTTAAAAGTCCGTTAAGAAACATGGTACCGATGAGCTCGGCCATTGCACCCGGGGCCACTTTGCCGTTGGGGTTATACCACTCATAAGTCCAGTTCATTGCCGATAGCAGGGTGCGCGTTGCCACCATTACCTCTACCTCACGAAACGCACCGGCTTTTACTCCTTCTTCGATCATCGAACGAAAGAGCTTTTCGTAGCGGCGGCGCATGAGCTTAAAATCTGAAAGGTAAGGGTCGTTAAGATGCCGCCACTCATAAAGAAAGACTGCCGAAGCATTTGAATTCTGGGCGATGACTCCAAGATGAGCTTCAATAGCGGCACGTAGTTTTTCTGCCGGTGCCATCTCGGCAGTGGCAAGAGGCTCGATGGCAGTAAAAAACGATTCGGCCATCGAAAAGCAGATCTCCTGCAGAATCTCCTCTTTGGAAGTAATATGATTATAGAGGCTGGCCGCCTCGATACCAAGGGCTTCGGCAAGATCGCGCATCGAGGTAGCGGCATACCCGCGCTCGCGGAACAGGTGCTGCGCCTTCAATCGTATCTGTGCTTTTCGAGGTTTTTCTTTCATCGATAAACTAACTAACGCTTGTTAGTTAAAATCAGTTCGTGGAATGGAAACATAAAAATAACAATTCAATTGCTTTCTTGTAAAAATGCATATATTTGTTAAGCTTTTATATTCCATCATATTTCACATGAGTAATAAATTTCAAACCAATACAGCCTTTTTACTGTCATTTCGTCGCTTTGCCGATCTAAATGATGCAAACTCATCTTTTACTTTAGGCACTAAGACAATGACCAAAGCTCGGGAAGGTTCTGACCAAGATCGCCATGCAATTTCCAACTCATTATTAGCCACAAAAACGTTAACTGAGACAAAGGAAAACAGAGATTCTGACCGGTCACAAATGGGTTATCATGTTATCCCACGCTCTTAATGTTAGTAATTCTAACAAATTCAGATGATGCAACTGCCGATTATGTTCTTAAGAGGTTAAGAGAAGAATCCATTCCTTATTGTCGGATTAATACTGATGATATAATGGCTAAATATCATTTTTCGTACACTATTGACGATTGTTTGCTTCATGCCGCAGATTGCTCTATATCAGCAAAAACAGTAAGTGCCCTCTGGTATAGAAGACCACTTCCAATAAAGTCCCATAGCGATAAAACACTAGAGGCCGAATGGATTAGTGGAGAGTGGACAGCCGCGCTCGAAGGTTGGTTGGCACATGTTCCAATTGAAAGGTGGATTAATCACCCTTCTTTCATTGAATTGGCGAACTCAAAAATGGAGCAAATAACCCGCGCTAAAAAATATGGTTTTTTGGTTCCAGATTCATTAGTTACGCAAAATAGAGAAGATTTTAATTCCTTTTGGCAAAAACATAACAAACATATAGTTGCCAAACCACTACTTAGCGGATATGTTGAATCTGACACTTTAAATAAATTTGGGTTAATTTATACCACTGAACTTAAGGACTCAGACCTGTTCCAATTAGATGACTTATCTATTTGCCCTACTTTTTTTCAAGAGAAAATAGATAAAATTTTTGATGTTCGTATCACTGTATTTGACTCAAAACTTACAGCATTAAAATTGGTAAGAGAAGCCTCAACTAATAATATAGATATTCGAATTGATAATTTTGAAGGAGTATTATATGAGCCTATTGATTTGCCGAAAGAAACAGAAAAAAAAATATTACAATTATTGCATAGTTATTCGTTGCGCTTTGCAGCAATCGATATGGTTGTGAATTATAAATATGATTGGTTCTTTCTTGAAATTAACCCTAACGGCCAATGGGCTTGGACTGATGTTATGGGCATAAGTGATATATATAGCTCTTTTAAGAAATCAATTTTATAATCCAAAATCAGATGGCAAATATTGAGGACAAAAGAACGAAGCTGAATCCTGTGACAAAATCCTCATTCCTGGCGCGCTTGCAGCAAATGTTGTTGATGGGGTTTTTATGGCACAAGATTACCATGGATGAGATTAAGGCCCAAATGTATCAGCCTGCCTCATTAGGTAATATAAATATAAATGATGATAGTATCGACACTGCTCTTGAATTTGCTAAAGATTTGAATAAACAAGAAGAAGAAAGAGCAAAATTTGTATTGGATAAAATTAAAATGCTTACCACAATTTCAGCATTATCATTACCATTGCTCTTTGGCTTCACCTCACATAAAGATTGGTATTATATTCTCCCCCTTAGCCTCTCCTTAATTACAGTATTGATACTAATACTTACAATAAGTGTTGGAACTGGGGCAACGGTATCATATGAAGATGGAAAATTTGAAAAAGAGATTAATGAATTAAAGAAGGAGATTATTAAAGATTCTATTGTTTCATCACACCGTAATTCATATGCAACTGATTATGTTATTGATATATATAAAGCGGCGAGGAGAGCGTTTTTACTGAGTTTGTTAAGTCTTATTTTAATTGTCTTATATGATACATCAAATGGAAAATCTGAGATTGAAAAACCAGTAAATGTCCAGCTGTATTATGATTCTTTATCTAAGCATTGTTGTCCCATAATAAAGCATTGCACCCCTAGCAAATGAATTAATTAGTTTCGCTTGCAACACGAATTCAATCCCTCCATTTCTTGTTTACAATATGCTATACTAAAGTAGAATCAAAATTTTTATGGAAAATCCTGTACTGTTATCCGGCGCACGCACCCCTATCGGAGCCTTTATGGGCTCGCTTTCCGAACTTACCGGTCCTCAGCTCGGTACGGCTGCTATTAAAGCCGCGCTCGAGCGCTCCGGTGTGAAGCCCGAAGATGTTAACGAAGTCTATATGGGCTCGGTACTTACGGGCGGTGTCGGTCAGGCTCCGGCTCGTCAGGCTTCGCTTGGTGCAGGAATTCCGAATACGGTACCGTGCACGACCATCAATAAAGTCTGCGGCTCTGGTATGAAAACTATCATACTTGGCGCACAGACTATCATGACGGGCGATAATAAGATCGTTGTTGCCGGTGGTATGGAATCGATGTCGAATGCTCCGTATATCTTACCGAAGGCCCGCAATGGCTATAAGATGGGTAACGGTACGCTCGTCGATTCGATGATCAATGATGGCCTGTGGGATCCTTATAATAATTTTCACATGGGCAATTGCGGTGAGATCTGTGCCCGCGACGTAAAGATCAGCCGCGAAGAGCAGGACGAATTTGCTATCAGAAGTTTTAAACTGGCCAATGAAGGCCTCGATAACGGCTGGTTCGCCGAAGAGATCGTCCCCGTTAATGCTCCCAAAGGTAAAGAGACGGTTTCGATCACCGAAGACGAAGGTCCGAGAAAAGTAAAGTACGATAAGATCCCTACGTTAAAACCGTCGTTCGATAAAGCCGGTACTATCACCCCGGCCAATGCCAGCTCTATTAATGATGGCGCTGCTGCTACTATCGTAGCCAGCGAGTCGTATGCTGCCGAGCGTGGTTTAAAGCCAACAGCAAAGATCCTTGCTTACTCCAGCTCTGCACAGGAGCCACATTTATTCACAACAGCCCCGATCGTATCGATCGAGATGGTACTTAAGCGTGCCGGGATGACGGTTGCCGATATCGATCTCTTCGAAATCAACGAAGCTTTTGCTGTCGTACCGATCGCTGCGGAACGCCGCCTTGGTATTCCGCGTGAGAAGCTTAATGTGATGGGCGGCGCAATTGCACTCGGCCATCCTATCGGAGCCAGCGGTACAAGAATCGTGCTGACGCTCCTCAGTGCATTAAAGCGCCAGAATAAGAAGATCGGTCTTGCTTCGATCTGTATTGGTGGCGGTGAAGCAACGAGCATCATCGTTGAGCGCTTATAATTCGTTATAAGCACTATGTCCCAGCCGAAGGTACTCGTTTTCGGAGGTACTCATTTTATAGGCAGAGTGCTCGTCGAAAAAATTCTCGATGAGCAGTTGCCCTATGGTCTGACACTCTTTAATCGCGGCCAAAGCAACCCCGGTATTTTTCCTGAGATCAAACGCATCACCGGCGATCGTGAGACGAGCGACATCGATGCTGTTCTTAATTCCGATTGGGATTATATAATAGATGTCAACGGGTATTATCCCGATTCGATCGAGCAATTCATACCAAAGTTTAAGGGGAAGGTCGGTCGGTACATCTATATCTCAACGGTATCAGTTTATGATCCGGCTTATATTGGCGATGCATTGATTGGGGAAGACGATCCGTTACTGGGATGCACCCCTGAGCAGCGAAAGGGCAGTTGGGCCGAGCATTATGGTGAGAAAAAAGCAGAGTGTGAGCGCATCTTACTTGCTAACCATTGGCTCGATACTATGATCCTGCGCCCGAGCATCGTGTATGGCAAGTACGATTACACCGAGCGGTTTTATTACTGGCTGCAGCGAATTAAGACCCGTGATGCTATTCTTATCCCGAATGAAGGTAAGGAACGGGCTAACCTCACCTTTGTGAATGACCTGGCTTCGATGATCGTAGAATCGCTTTCAATGAATCATTCGAGGACGAGCTATAATGCCGTTACTCATTCGGTCAATACGTTACTGGAGAAATTAGAGGCAATTGCTTCGGTTATGGATAAGTCACCGAAGTTCATCAGTACTTCACAAAGCGACATTGCAACAAGCCGGAATTTTCCTTGCACGGCTGAGCGCGATTATCTCATCTACGATCTGAAGAATGTAGATAAAGATTTTTCTTATACTCGCACTCCTTATTATACATCGCTCAAAAAAACGATCGAATACTATCAGGCGACAACTTCCTGGAAACCCGGAACGCGAGGTATGACCATCGAGGTTGAGGATACCCTTCTACACAATCTTTTATAATAATCGCTATGTCGATCAAAGCAGTAATGGTAGTCGGAGCCGGAACGATGGGCAATGGTATTGCTCACGTGTTTGCTCAAAGCGGGTTTTCGGTAACACTCGTCGATATTAAAGAAGAGTTCGTTAAGCGCGCGCTCGATACGATTTCTTCGAATCTCGCCCGTCAGGTAAAGAAGGGCAGCTTAAGCGAGGACGATTCCAAAGCGACGCTTGGCCGCATAACTACTTCGACCGATCTTGCTGGCAGTGCTGCTGTCGCCGATTTTATTATCGAAGCTGCTACCGAGAATTTCGACTTAAAAAAGCAGATATTCAAGACGCTCGATGCTAATGCGAAGCCGGGTGTGATCCTTGCTACCAACACCAGTTCTATTTCGGTAACCGAGCTTGCTGCTCAGACCGGCCGCTCGGAGCGCGTGATAGGCATGCACTTCTTTAATCCGGTACCGGTGATGAAGCTCGTCGAGATCATCCGGGCACTTCAGACTACTGACGAGGTCTATGCCGAAGTAAAGTCGCTTTCTGAGCAACTTGGCAAAACACCAGTGGAAGTCAACGATTTCCCGGGCTTCGTCTCGAACCGCATCCTGATGCCGATGATCAATGAGGCTATCTATTGTGTGATGGAAGGTGTTGCGAAAGCCGAGGATATCGATACGGTTATGAAGCTTGGTATGGCGCACCCGATGGGACCGTTGCAGCTCGCCGATTTTATCGGCCTCGATGTCTGCCTGGCCATTATGAATGTACTCTATGATGGGCTGAGTGATTCGAAATATCGCCCGTGTCCGTTGTTAAAGAAAATGGTAGCTGCCGGTATGCTCGGTAAGAAATCGGGTAAAGGCTTCTATCAGTATTGATGTTACCAAGCGGTACGAAATTGTGTACCGTCGAATAGCAACGGATAAGCGGTCGTATCGGTAATGCGAACAAGAGCTTCGCTGATAAACGACCCTTCGGTTTGTAAAACTTCGATAGTGGCTCCGTAGGATTGAATGACGGAGCCACGCTCGAACCGCTGGTCCCGGCCCGCCACTCCCTTGGTCTCTACTACCTCTGGGAAGAATACTACTTTTTTTACGTCTTCGCTTTTTACTACAAATTCCTTTGCCGAGCGCTGTACGATCTTTATCGCAGAAAACCCTTCTTCGGGATCGAGAGCTAAGCTAGAAAGAACGGTTGTAAAATCGACTCGCTTCGGTGCATCGCCAAGGCTACCAAGATCAAGATTAGGCTCATACTGAATTTCTGCTTCGGCTTTTACCATCGCGTAGGCTCCAGCAACTTGCAATATCTGAGCGCTGCCAAGTTTGATCGGAGTAGCAATGGAGAGGTAAGAAATAGGGCGCTTCTTTTGAATGCGCAGCAATAGCTTAAATTGATCTTCTGAGCGCTGTACATGCTCATTAGCTTTTGCCCAAACTTTCGATTCATACAATGATCGAGAACAATGAAATACCGACAGGGCGGCTATAAAAAAAATCAATATTGATCGCGCTATTTTATTTGGAAATCGCGTCCATAACAATTCAAGAACAAGTAACACAATCACCAGTACTCCTACCGAAGGGAAATACACTCTCCACCGCTCAAACGATTGAAAGGAGACAAGACCAGCTATCGCTACAAGTACTGCTGGCTTATAAAGAGATGAAAGAAAAGCGCGTCCTCCATATCTCCATATGACAAGAATAAGCCCGAGACCAACCAATGCCGCTACTACAAACCCGATAGTGGCATATTGATTTAGGATCGAAGAGGCAGTTTGGAAATTTATTGGAAAAAGAATATAGCCTATACTATAGACCGCATTTCGCGCAAAGGCAACCGGCGAGTGACTTCCTTCTGCCGTTAGCGGCTGCATCTCGGAAAGCGGGACGGTAAAGAGCGAGTGGATATAGAGGAAGATAGCAGTAATAATGAAGTAGGGGAGTAGTTGTAATGCTATTGTCTTTTTGCGCTGCCAGAGGTCTTTAGGACTATTGCTCCAGCTAAGTAATGGCAGTAAGGCAAGAAGAATAATGCTGATTTCTTTCGCTGCAAGAGCAAAGAAAAAAAGTAGCCATGATATAATACTCCAAATACTATATACTCGCTGAGACTTATACTCGTTTATAATAACAAGCATCATCAAAGCTGTGGCAATAACATCGGTCCTCGCAGAAAGCCACAGCAAATTCGAATCATGAGAGCAGGAGATAGCAAAAAAGATTGCGAGTAATGCCGAAGCATTCTTGCTGATTCCAAATATTCTTCTCAGGAAAAAGAAGACTATTACTGAGGCAAGGGCATGTAATAGAATATTCGTCAGGTGAAAGAGGTAGCCATCCCAGCCCCACAATAAAAAATCAAGTGCATAGGTAGTATTTGTGGTCGGGCGCCAGTATTGCGGATTGGGGTCATGTCGGGTAAAAACGGCTGCGACATCGTTAAACGAAGCAATAGGGCTTATCGTATTTATAAGTACATAATCATCAGGGGTGAAGCTGCTCCGCATTGCACCATACCAGGTGCCGGTCGCTGCAATGCAAATAGCGAAGATATATATCCAGGTTGGAAGCTTGGCGGTCATTGCTTGTTGGTGGGTAATTTCTGATCCGTTGGTGGCTTATTTGGACTGAAGAATGTTACTATTGCAACACCAATTCTACCAGTGGCAAAGCTTGCACCAATGATTATTACAATAAAAAAATAAGCCACCATCATCAAGAGAGACCCGCCTTCCGAGCACATACGCATATCCGTTTATCCGATATTCATTGCAGTGTTGGGGTAGTCTGATCTCCTAAATGGGGTTTGTTTTGCTTGCTAAAGGACTGTACAATGGCAATGCCTATTCTTCCAAGTGCAAATCCCATGCTCATGATCGCTACAGCTAGTACATAAGTAAGTACGTAATAATACACTTCACCTTCAGAATGGTTGGCGTATGGACTCATAACGATATACGTAATAATGGCCCCGATGACGAGCCAGAGTATAGCGGAAAACGAGAATGAAAACCAGTGGGATCGAGGAGTACCGAGGGCCGCCCAAAGGCCAATACCGGTAAAAAAGATCGACAGGTAAAGCATAAAAGCATCGCTATGGATTGTAGTAATCGCAAATCCTAGACAAAATAGGGCAGCGAAGACCAGATGGCCAAAGATGGCTTTGGGTTTTTCTTTCATAGCTCAATATAACAGGAAGAATGAGCCCTTGTTCCGGCGGGCAACCACATCACGAACGGGCTTGTTTGATACCAGCTTCACTTTTTATACTTATGTATCCAGTACTCTTTAAGCTGGGACCGATCAGTATCTATAGTTTTGGGTTAATGATGGCCATTGCCTTCCTAACCGCCAACTATTTCTTTGCTGCCGAAGTAAAGCGGCGAAAAGAAAATGAGAAAATCGTGACCGCCATTACCATGATCTGCCTTATCGGTGGTGTTGCAGGCTCAAAGCTCTTTTCCATTTTTGAAGATTGGGATACGTTTACCCGCCATCCCCTTAGTACGATCTTTTCTGCTTCCGGCCTTACCTTTTATGGCGGATTCATTGTAGCCGGTACTGGAATTCTGATCTATCTTAAAAAGAAAAATATTTCTTTTAAGAAATTTGCCGATATAATCGCTCCGGTAGTATTTCTTGCGTATGGGATCGGGCGTATCGGCTGCCAGCTTGCCGGCGATGGAGATTATGGTATTCCGACCCGCGAACCCTGGGGTATGCATTATTCCATGGGAACGGCAAAACCAACCTATGTACTTGAACCGTACTTTGCCGTAAATCCTGCTGAACGCAAAGCTTGGGCCTATGACTCGTTGAAGGCAATTCCTGCCGGTACCGATGCGCTCGGCCAGCAGGTTAATAGATTTGACGAAGTCGTTACTTGCCATCCGACCCCATTATATGAATCGATCGTTGCTATTGCCTGCTTTATCTTTTTATGGAGCAGAAGAAAGAAAGATGAAACAAGCCCGGGAAAAATATTCTATATAACGCTTATTCTAATGGGTATAGAACGGTTGCTTGTGGAATTTATCCGTATCAATCCGCTGTATGCCGGGCTTTCTATGGCTCAATGGATATCGATTGCAATGATTATTGCCGGGACTATTTTACTGTTACGAGTTAAACCTGCCACCGTAAAATAAATATGGCATTACCACAAGTTCAATTTATAACTAAGCATGGTGGCTGTTCGCTTTGCGACGATCTCTTCGTGGAGCTGGAGTCAGCCCGTGATTATGTCGATTTCGATCTGGAGATCGTAAAGATCGATGACGATCCTGAATTAAAAGCGAAGTATTGGGATAAGATCCCGGTCGTTATTATCAACGGCAAGGTAGCATTCAAGTATCGGGCGACCCGCGATCAGCTCATCAGCAAGATCGAAGGGCGTTCATTCTGGAAATTCTGGTAAGCGATGAAAAGTGTATTGAAATTTATTGAAGCTCTCGGCATTGCTATTACAGGCGTCGGACTGGTCGCCGGGGTTGCCCGTGACTCGATGAGCGATGAGTATCTCTATGCCAGTATCGGTATAGCGATCTTTTTTATCGCCCGCTATACCGAGACAAGAATGTTTCCGCAGTGAGAATTAGTTGTGGCTCACGAGTAACCACCCGCCTTTGCTTACGCTGTAGATCAGCGTCACTACATCGAATGAATAACCGGCCGGAGTCGTATAAGCATTGCCATTTCCGGTAAAAATGCGATTGGACACGTTTGAATTATTGTCATTATTGGTAATGGTCATTGGCTGCCCGCTTGAATTATAAAGGACAACCATCTTACCGTTAGCCCCACCGGCTAAACCGGAAATCGTAAAAGCAGCATTTGGTCCGACGAGCTGAATGAATGAAAATTGGCCGATATTCACATTATTATTTGCGCCATTGGCAAGCGAGACCGAATGCTCTCGTACCGCAATATCGCCATTGATATCGGTACTTGTAAGAGGAGCCGAAGTATTGATACCTAAACGGGAGTTTGTCCCATCCCACACTGCCGTATTACTCCACCCCCATTGCCCGCCGGTAGTAGTGGTAAGGAATGCTCCGCTATTTGATGCAGCGGCAGCAGGCAATGTATATGTGATATTTGCGGATTGTGAACCGGCCTTGATCGCCGTATAATTGGTATTCGCGCCGGGGAAGCTAACCCCACCATTTTGCGGCTCGTAAAATCGTAATTGATGGGCCGTATTATCGGTATTGCCAAGCCAGAGATCGACATTTCCAAAGAAAGCAATTTTTGATCCTGAAATCACCACACTATCACTCGGAGCTGTTGCACCATGGAAACCGAAATTATTATCTCCGACCATTCGTAAATACGCTCCCCCTGCAATTGTAGATGCATCGCCAACGATAGCATTGCTATAGCCACCGCTGATGGTACTTACACCGCCATCAACAAGGTTGAAGTAGCCGCCGGAGATGGTTGATCCATCGCCGCTTACCGTGTTGCCGCTTCCGCCTGAAACCACAGTATAATAATCGCTGACGGTATTTGCCGCCCCTCCAGCAATAGTGGAGCCGGTACCCTGAGCAATATTATTGGCTCCGCCACTTACCGTTGCTACATACGCAGTAGCGGTATCGCTTACCCCACCTCCAACGGTTGAGGCATTTCCTGTGGCGGCATTATTTTCTCCACCGGCAACGGTTGAATAGGTATTTGAAGCAACATTATGCCCTCCCCCGGCAATAGTGGCAAAAAGATCGGTCGCATTATTATTTCCTCCACCGCCAACAGTGGTATAGGAAGCACTGGCAATATTGGTTACACCACCCCCAATTGTTGCATTTTGTCCTGAAGCTGTATTATATTCGCCACCGCCGATCGCCGAAGCATTTCCACTGGCGACCTGGGAAACCGCCGAACGTGTTATCTGCAGATCGATCGCTTTTGTGCCCCGGGCATTACCCCCTGCATCGCGCTGAAGCGAGTTATTAGTGTTAAGCCGCAGGACGACCGTATTATTAGCCCGAAGATCGAGCCCCTGATTATCGGTCGTACCGATAAAATCCACTCCATTGATTGTATTTTGATTACCGCCGGTAAGCCAGGCATTTCCGCTTCCGGAACCGGTATCGTCATCGGCTGCTGCCCAGGTTGTACCATCCCATTTTAAGACCTGCCCGGTTGTTGCACCGCTTTGATTTAATTTAGCTGCGGTCACAGCACCATTAGCGATCTTCTTAGTAGAAATGGCGCTATCGCGAATATCAAGAGAGCTTACCGGGCCGCTTGGGAAGGTAATATCAAGTGTCTTTTGCGGCGATTGCAATCCGGAAATACCACCACCACTACCAGAGCCGCCATGAGCGCTAAGCGTAATAACTTTGCCATTTTGTGTCACGAGCATGGTGCTATCGCCGACGATCCGTATCGGCCCATCGAGTTCATTGATCGTAGTAACGACACCGGTTGCATTTGGAGAAAGCGAATTTGCCTGTGCTGCTTTTTGAGCCATTAAAGCATACGGTACGGAGGTCAATGGAGTACGCGGTGTAAGTTCAGAACCACCGTCGATTGAAACCGCCAAAAAATACTGCGAGCTAAAATCGATAGAAGAAGGAATTCCATTAGCAGCTCCGATCACAATGGAAAATATTCCTTTCGACGTAACGGTCGGTATGGTTTCATTGAAGAGGCTGTTGCCCCCGGTTGCTGCATCATAGATCGTTACCGAAAGAATATGCTGTCCATCGGAAATAGCTGAATTCCCATTAGCAATATATCCCTGGTAAGAAATAGAACGCGGGATTTGAGCCAAAGCAATAGAAGCAAAAGCCATGGCAAGGGCAATAAAACAAAGCGAGCGAAAGCGGTTCATAGGTACATCTGAGTGATTCAACAGCATGATGGTAACCGTTAAACCAATAAAAAAAAGTCCGGTAAGAAAAATAAAAAGGCGCTTCATAAGCGCCTTTTTCCGTAATATTATAGCTCATTATTTCACTACGATCATACTCTTGGCGATCGAGCCTTTTGGAGTTTGCAATCGATATATATACGTGCCAGAGGGCAGGGAAGCGGTATTAAACGAAATACGGTGGATACCGCCATCCTGCGTTGCTTCGACAATGCGTTCGAGCTCTTCACCTTTGAGACTGAAGATCCCAAGTTGTACCGGCATTTCGGTGGGCAGTGAGTACTCGATAGTAGTCGTTCCATAGACCGGATTGGGATAATTTTCCATAAGCATAAGTCCTGGAGCAAAGGCATCGGAAGTTACGCCGGATGATTGGGCTTTGAAAATGCCGAGTTTCATCCAATCGGTATTGGTAGAGAATGTTTGCCCGTTGGAAGCCGTGAGCACCGATTGAATCAGCGTGTCCTTATCGGCATCGGCACCATCGAGCAGCCATTCGTACATTACGGTTGCATAGATATTTCTAAAATCGTGATTAGTATCGTAGGCCAGATTTCCGCTGACAAGATCGGCCTGTGCTAATTTCGGATCGCTGCCGCGAACACCGGGGATAACCTGCGTGCCAATAATGAAATGTGGAGCGGCGGTGCCATGATCGGTACCACTGCCATTTTCGACAGGGCGGCGTCCGAATTCGGAATAGGTCATGATCGCTACCTGGTCGGCCACTCCAAAAGCTTCGAGGTCGTCCTGGAATGCCTTTAAGCAATCGGATAGCTCATTGAGAAGTGTTGGCTGATCGTTAGCCTGATTGCTATGGGTGTCGTAACTACCCTGCGTCACCAAATAGATCTTCGTTGTAAATCCGCTGGCAATAAGCTGGGCAACACCGGATAATTGCGGCGCTAATTTGCCCGTGCTCGGGTAGGTAACTTTATTGGTCGTTACTTTTCTGTCGAGAATGGACTGGGTATAGACTTCGGTTTCACGTTCGATGGTCCTTACATAATCCAATTCCTGATAAGGAATTGTTGCCGGGCTTGGGATCGCATCGTAAGCATGAACGGAAGTACTGCCGCTATCGGGAAGCTGGGAGATTACGATACCCATACCTCCGTTTTCGGCAAAGAAGAGATTTGATAGCGAAGCACCGAATTGCAATGCGAGCGGCGAACTATCGGCAGCAATTGTAGCCGGAGGATAATCCGGATTCAGAATCTCGATCATTCGCCCTACCCATCCGGTATTCGAAAAACGGCTGGAATCGGTGGCTGTATTCCAAATATCAGTGCCGCGAAAATGGGAAAGATCAGGGTTTGGATATCCAACGTTCTGCATCAAGGCCATCTTACCACTGCTATAGAGCGAATGCATACCGCTCATCTCTTTGGTAAATGCCAGCGTGTCATGGTCCGGCAGGACAAGCAACCCATCGGCTGTTTTATCGAGTCCGAGCGTCGGGCGATATTGCTTATAGAGCGCATCGGTATAAGGGACGACGCAGTTAAGCCCATCATTACCACCGGCAAGCTGGACGATCACTAATATCTTATTATTCGAAGTCGCACTGGAAGCAAGTAATTGGTGCAGCGGCGAGCGGCCCAGTACTTTAAGTGGAAAGCCGCCGAGCATTATTGGCAGTGCAGTAGTTGCTACTCCTGCCTTTGCGCCGAATTTGAGAAAGTCTCTGCGTTTCATGATCTGTTCCTTTCAGCTTACAGTAATTGGAATTCAGGATAGGTGGCTATGACCTGTGCACAGGAGGCTACTTTGCCGGCATCGAGATAAAAATCATTATCAGGCAAGCCCGCAGAGATCACCGATTTAAGCGTAGCGCTTTCTATTGGTCCGAGATTGAACGATAATACTGCATCTGCCAAAGCATTGGAAATCTCATCGCTCGTCATTGTACTTGCATTCGGTATTTCGCTGGCCCAGGCCATAGGGTCGAAGGTGACTTTCACTCCTTTGGCGCGCGATGCTGTTCCGTTGTAATAGTTAGGGTAGGTGACTAATAAATAAGCCAGGCCTTTTCTTGTTGGATAGGATCCGGTATTTACCCAGGCATGGCCGCCGGCCCAACCTTTGACATTCGGAGGATTTAACAGATCCTGACCAAAGGCCGATGCCATTGTTGTCAGAAGAAAGGAGTGCGTAAGATTTCTATCCTGATAGACGATATATCCCATTCCATCGGTCTTGCCGGTATCGATCGGTGCACCCGGATCATAGGGGGGAAGCACAAGGCCGAACTCCCGAACGAGCGAGAGTACAAACTCCGCCGGATTCTTTAACTGGGCGCCGATGACATTCTCATCATAGAAATGGGCGCTCTTGAGCAGGGCATCGAGCACCGGTTTGATTTCCCAGTTACTTTGAATGAGCTTCGTTGCCATCGCATCGACCACTGTCGCATTTGGCACCCAATACACGAATGCCATATAGATCTTCTGGCAGATAAAGTACGCTATGTTGTATCCGCCGTTCTTTGCAAAGATCATGTTGATGATATCCTGCATTGCCCAATTACCGGTCTGACCGAAGAAGGTTTTATCTTCATTGTCATGTAAGTTAGGATTGAATTGTCCGATGAGCGGCGGGGTGGTCGTCGGTTGCCAGCCGGTTAATGCTTTAGCGGCTTGCTGGATATCGGTCTCGGTATAGTTACGTTCGTCCGGATTTTTCGGATCGTAGATGCCGAGCGTAAAAAGCTCCATGAGTTCACGGGCAAAGTTTTCATTGACGTTATTAATGACTTTGCCATTCTTGGTTTGATAGGTATTCTGGTTGCCGTTGAGGAAGACGAGCATTGCCGGATCGGTCGCCATCTGAAAAACAAAATCTTTCAGGTTTCCGAGGGCATTCTTGCGCAGCATCTGGTTATAGCCATACATATACCCCGGCGCCTTTACCGCATCATACCCTGTTACAAAATGATTGCTCCAAAGCAAGGTCATTTTTTCGCGGATCGAGAGATTTTCTGTCCGCATCTGCTCCAGCCACCAACCCTGCAGGCTCATTTCACAGAAGCGGTTAAAGCGCTGCTTATTATTGAGGTCCTTCATTTTTTCCGTGGGATCGGTTATAGAGCGATCCGGCAGGTATAATTGTGTTGCCCAATCTCCCGGAGCTGCAGGAAGAGCAGGATCGGAAAGTAACTGAGCGACGACGGCATCCATCGAGCCTAAGGTCCGTGCCGCGCTAAGTTGTGAATAAGGGACGCCGAACATTGCCCGGCGAAGCAGATGCTGTAATTGCACATCGCTCCAGGCGCCACTATAAGGGCTAAGATCGTTGGACTGCGTAGGCAGCGGCTGTGGGTTCGCATCCGATATGCCATAGCCGGGGATCTCTCGGTTATCCGATGCGGCTATAGCTTTCAATGGATCAATAAGCGCCGTTGCGGTGGCAGCAGTTGCAGAGCCGATAAGAAATTTCCTTCTATTCATAGTAACACCTCGAGCGTTGGTGAATGAATTCGAACGAGTAGGTTGTTCAAAGTAGATGTCGGTGGCAGTAGGAAGGTTTAAAGGAAAACAGTTGAAAACGGACAAAAAAACGCTGATCATTGGCCTTGATGGTGGTGGCAGCCGCAGTCGCCTGCTTATCGAACCCGCTTCGCAGGAGCGGTTCTACCGTGAATATCCCTTAAGTATAAAATATACCGATTTCGGCGTCGCGGCTGCTGTCGAACGGCTTGCGGGGTTTATTACCGAGGGCGTTCAGGACGAGTGGGATGAGCTTTCGATCGTACTATGTCTTTCCGGTGCAGGTAATGAATTGCGTAATCAGGAATTTAAGACTCTGCTTGCCGAGGCATTTCCAGGACGAATCATTCGGTGCCACCTTGAAAGCGATTCCAGCTTTACTCTTGCTGCTGCGTACCCCAATGCAGAGAGCGGTCTATTGTTAATCGCCGGAACGGGAAGTGTAGCCATCGGTCGTAATAAGGAGGGAGCGATCTATAAGGCCGGAGGATGGGGAAGGATGCTTGGCGATGAGGGAAGCGGCTACTGGCTTGGTCTGCAGGCATTACAATATTATACAAAAGCAATGGATAAGGGCGAGACCGAGGGAGCATTGGTTCGCGCGATCGAAGCAACCCTTGAAGAAGCACAGGCCATAGATCGGGGCCAACTGCGGGCAATATTATACAGCGGAGCGCTTAACCCATCGGTGTTTGCGCCATTGCTCTTTACCACTATTTCCGATCCGGCATCACACTATATCTTACGGCAAGGAGCAAATAGGCTTGCCGAATTGATCACCATTCTTGAAAGTAAAGCTTCCTTCGATTCGGTTCTTACGCTGCACGGTTCTGTTGTTGAACAGAAAAGCTATCGTGATCTTATAGAGGAAGCAACTGGCGGCTGGTATGAAATCGATACGTTAGATAGCAAACAGATCCTTGAGTATGCCTGTGAGCGGGCAGCAATGCTACAGTAATTTATCGCCTGGACCAGGCGGCATACAGATCGAGAAGCGAATGTTCCGGAGCCTGACCGGAGGAAAGACCTACCTTAATATAGAAATCCCGTGATGATTGATCCCAGAAAACGATCGGCATTTTTTCTCCACCATACGTGCCGTTGGAGGCTTCGAACTGTCCGCTGGAAAACACTCCATCGGCAAGGGTATAATACATATAGCACCCGGATCCTTTGTAACGATAAAATCCTAATTGGGAAATATCGTCGAAATCGAACGTGATTTCTCCTACTAGTTCTTTCCCATCGACAAAGAGCCGTTTTTTTACATTTTTAATGCCGGGGAGGGTTTGTTCGATCTTTTTGCCCTGATAGTAATCGCTGATGAGCGAATTAAAATCCTCTTTAATTTCTTTCGTCGTATCGGTAGCACTTTCGCTATGAATACCGCTAAAGAGCAACATTCCGGAACCACTTACCCCATTGGAAGCCAGGGATAAACGCAATTCTTTATGTCCCGCCGTGAGACATCCTTGCGTGAAGGCCAGCAAAAAGAGAAAGCACAGCCAAAGCTGTAATCGGGGTTTGATCATGGAAGGCAGATAACACCTAAAGCGGGGCATTCAGATTCACCTAATAAACAGGAAATTTTCGGTCATACGATCAGTGTTTTTAACCGACTGTTTAATAAGCAAACCGATCTGTCTAATTCCCAGCCAATAATTGAGATAACCGTTGTCGAGTACGAACCGGCTGCCCATAAGCAGTTATGGGATGATTTTGTCGATCGCTCGATGAACGGTACCGTATTTCATAAACAGCAATTTTTGCAGTACCACCCTGCAGGCCGCTTTGATTTTCACCATCTGCTTTTTTTCGAAGGTAAACACCTTGTTGCCGTCTTGCCGGGAGGGTGGAAGCAGAATGGAAGCGTATATGAATCGCCCGCGGGGTCGAGCTATGGATCCTTTGTCGTAAAGGATATTAGCGCCGATACCGCTCTTGGTATCGTTGCGGCTTTTGAGAACTATGTAAGCGATCACTCCATCGCAGAGGTTTTTCTGACGAGTGCTCCGGTTATTTATCAGCCGCATATTACACAGAATCTCGAATTCGCCCTTCTCTATAAAGGCTTTGCCTACCAGCGGCATTACATTTCCCATGCGATCGATCTGCGTCATGGTACGATACCCTTCGATCGGTTTCAGCCTACAGCCCGCAAGCATATCCGCCGCGTGCAGCGTGAGCATCCGGAAGTAATGGTAGAAGAAGTCCCTCAGAATGATCTGGAGCGAGGGCTTGCAGAATTTTATCCGATCCTGTTGGAAAATAAAGCGAAGTTCGGCGTCAAACCAACTCATACCCTGGAAGAACTGCTGGAATTGCATCGGCTGCTTCCCGATCTCATGAAGCTTTTTCTTGTCCGGGTAAATGACGAACCGATCGCAGGTTCGCTCTTATTTTTAGCGAATGCCCGGGTAGCGATTATTTTCTACCATATGCTGCGGTATTCCTTCGACGATTATAAACCGATCTATTTATTGATGAACAAAGTCACGTCCTGGGCTCAGGGGCATGGTTTTGCGTTTGTCGATATAGGAGTCTCGCAAGATACCAGCGATGCTAACCCGATGACTCCGGCACTTTCACTTATTCGCTTTAAGGAGAAATTCGATTCGCGGGGTTTGCTGCGTTCAACTATGTCCAAGCGATACCAATCGTGAACGTGCGCAGCTCAGAACGCCGTATCCGATTCCTGTTTCTCGGTAACCCCGATCACGATAGACGCCTGCAGCATTTTGCTTCTTTGTTCAGATCGAAAGGCTGGTCGGTTGAGATCATTTGCGGCGTGCCTGCCGGTGTTCGTCCGGCTTTGCCGAATGTTATACCTATTGAATTGCAGTATTCTCGCGGCCCGGGGCGATTTATCGAGTATCACCGAAAACTGATCTCACTGCTTCGCTCCCGGACACTTACAACCATTACCTTCTCCTGCGATCTGTATTCACTACGCGCGGCAACGAGCACCCGATCTGCAACCGGCAAGGTTATCTATGATGCCAGGGAGATTTACACTAAGTTACCTTCGGTTGAAGGGCGTTTTGCAAGCCGAGTATGGAAGTATATAGAAGCGAAAAGCCTTTTGACAACGGATCTGGTAGTTGTGACGGCCGAGCGTGATGTGAATGCTCTACTTGAAGTACATTCCTTTCTGCCAAAAACATCGGTGGTCCGTAATATACCATGGCAGGAAACAGAAGCAGTAGCTCCAATAAATTTACATACCCATTTTGGAATAGACCTGTTAAAAAAGATACTGGTCTATATCGGTGGACTCCAAGCCGATCGTGGACTGGAAACGATCCTTCGGGTAGTGCCTGCTTTAGCTCAGGAAGTTGTAGTGGTACTCATTGGCGATGGCAGTTTGCGTTCACACCTGGAAGAAATAGTGTTGCAACAGGCTCTTAGTACACGAGTCTTTTTTTATGGCGCGGCTGCATCTGATGACGGAATGCGTCTTATTGCATCTGCCGACGTCGGTCTCTGCCTGATCGAGCAGCGATCGGGAAGTTATAAACTGGCCTTGCCGAGTAAAATATTCGAGTACCTCTATGCCGGTCTTCCGGTTGTTTGTAGTGAATTGATCGCTGTCCGCGATCTTTTCCACAATTCTGAATTTATTTGTTTTGCCGACGAACATTCCGATACGTCCGTCGTAGAGGCTATCGCAACTGCACTTCGTATTTCTACCCAACCGATGGCGAAAAAGCAAATCTCTACAATTGCAAAAAATATGTTCAGCTTTCAGCAGGATGCTGAAGATTGCTACCGGTTGATAGAAAGGATGCTCGCTTGATCTATTTTTGGCTGATCCTGCAGCAAACGATCGCCAGTGTCACTCACATCGTCGGCCAAACGGCCGCTCATTCGCTCTCGCCTTTTGTACTACTTCTGTTTCGGGCAAGTATTGCTTCTATCTCCCTGTATGTGATCGTTGCTATTCGCGATCGGACCTGGAATATTTTTTCCGGCATTACGAAAGCTGATTTCGGCAGATTGGTTGTAGTCGGCGGTTTGAATATTCTTATTAATCAGTTACTGTATCTTGAAGGGTTGCAGTACACCACTCCCGCTAATAGCGCTTTATTATATGCCCTGACCCCGGCTATTGTTTTTGTACTTGCCATTCGGGTACACTGGGAAAAAACGAATTGGAAAAAGATAGCCGGAATTGCTGTTGCTTTTATCGGAACAGTTATTTTAATGTTTGAGCATGGAGCAAGCCTTACCTCCGAGCATACTAAAGGTAATCTGATGATCTTTGTGGCCGTTATTGCCTGGTCGCTCTTTACCTTACTTGGCAGACCGCTGATAAAAAAATACGGGGCACTCCGGGTTACGGCGCAACACATGACGATCGGCGCTTTGATGTATCTGCCGATAGGATTATGCTTTGTGAATGGGCCGATGGTTGCGGATTTTTCAGCAGAGATCTGGACTGAGATACTCTATCTTGGCCTGCTGGCCTCTTCGGTAAATTATGTTCTATGGTATTATGCGCTTGGAAAGCTCGATACCAGTAAGGTTGCTATCTTTCAGAACCTTCAACCGGTGATCACTACTATTTTAGCCGTCTCCCTTGGCCGGACAGAACTTACCACCGAGCTTATCGGTGGCGGAGTCTTAGCCTTGGGAGGCATATTAATGGTAGAATACGGATAATATTATTTGGCTACGGGAATTCTTACAAGTAATGGTTCGCCAAATCCATCGACTTTAACAAAATAGATACCGGATGGCAGACTGCCAAACTCGATGGGAATTGATACTACGCCGCCCACGACTCTTCCAATAGATTGCTTATAAAGCTCTACACCGAGACTATTATAGACACGATAGGTTACTGCCGCTGCTTCCGGAGCCGATAGATGAATAATAGCAGATGCTTTTCCGATCGTTGCAACCGAGATTATTTTTGCTTTATCAGAGGTTGATTGCTCAACCCCGGCAGTTGTAATTACTTTTGCCAGTAGATACACCGGAATTCTAAATTGAGGGGCATCGGAGACGATGACGATGGAATCATTAAAAGTACCTGGTATATCTCCGGCGGTGAACCGTACTTCCAGATTCGATATCTCGTTTTCCTCCAGGGAATAGGTCTGTTGGCCCGTAGCAAGGTAGTGGTCGCTTAGAGTAGGAAAAATAGTATTTATATGAAGTGTGCGCTCGGTATCGGTAACGTTCTTTATGGAAATAGTTAGCGGCGGTGTCTGTAACGATCCGATGGTCAATTGTCCGAAGTTAAGCGTTCTCGGGCTGACGCTTATTTGAGGAAGCAGTTCATCGGAAGAATGAATATCGGCGATTAATTGAATATAGATGATATTATCCGGTGCGGGAGCATCGCTTTGCACGGTTACCGTATCTATGTATTTGCCAAGGGCGATATTAGGATCGGCCGAACACTGAATGGTGCAGGTTCTGCTTTGACCGCTATCAAGCTGAAAATTTCCCAATCCGACCGTTACCCTAAACGGCAGCGGGCCATTGATCACTTTACCATTAAGTTTGATTGGTTGATTGGTAATATTCTTGATCGTGAATTGTTGGGGGACAGATTGGCCGGAATATACCTTTCCGAAATTGAGCACCAATGGAGAAACCAATATTCGGGCAGCAGTATCCGGAACAAAGCCTGTACCGGAAAGGGGGATGACGATACGATCGTTCGGGGCATCGGCATTGGTCGTTACAATGATAGAATCTGAAACAGCACCGGACGTGTAAGGAGTAAAGGAAACGGTAACAACACCCTGCTCGGTAGGTAAGAGAGAAAATCCGCCGGCGCCGCTATCGATCAAAAATGGGGATTGCGCCCCGCTTACGCTGCCTTCGAGAGCAATAATCGTATCGCTGGAATTGTATATCGTAAAAGATAGTTTTTTACTCGTACCGATAGCGATAGTTCCGAAATCAAGTTTGTGCGGGGCGATCGTAACTGAGGGAGCCGAAGTTAAAAATTGATCGGAAAAAAATGTAGGTTTGCTAAATCCGATCGATCCGAAAAGGCTGTATACTACAATAGCAATACAAGTTGCAAATAACGTTACGTTTTTTTTCATTATTCCATTATTCTAAACGATCTCTTTTTTTGTAAAAAAGAAGCAGCAACGATAAGTTCTCTGGTAATCTTCTTTTTAGAGAAATAAAAAACGAGACGGTTGTCACACGGAATATCCGGCGGACGTTACATTACATATAAGAGCTATATACCGTATTTACAATGCACTACTGCTCATATAAGTACGGCCAGGCATCTATAACTTTGACAGGTGAGGCTTGAGAAAGAACCCGAAAGAGTCGCTCAAATAGTTATCGTGGCAACGGAAACGAGCGACTCCTTTGTGGAACTGGCAGACAGTGGCTTGCTGTAAGTCTGGGGAGTCACATAGCGAGCTTCTGCGCATCAAGCCTCTACCAGTCATTTTTTTATTCCGACCCAATTTCCTCCCGCCATTTCCAAAGGGCATTTCCTGCGTAATTTTGCCGAATGAAATTAAAGATCAGGAGGCTCGATAGCTCCCACGATGCGGATATTACGCTTCCATCCTATGCAACCGAACATTCTTCCGGGATCGACCTTCGCTCAAACGAAGCTGTAACGCTTGCCCCCGGGGCTTTTACCCTTGTTCCAACAGGATTAGCAATAGAAATACCCGAAGGGTATGAAGGGCAGGTACGTCCGCGCAGCGGCCTGGCGGCAAAATATGGAGTAACCTGTCTTAATACACCCGGCACTATCGATGCCGATTACCGGGGGGAAGTGAAGGTTATCCTGATAAACCTTGGGCCGAAGGAAGTAACGTTTGCCAGAGGCGAACGCATCGCCCAGCTTATTATTGCAAAATATGAGCGGGTGGAGATCACCGAGGTAGAGGAATTAAGCGATACCATCCGCGGCGAAGGCGGTTTCGGACATACAGGAAGGCATTAAAAAATACCATTATGGATACCATTCAGGTTGTAGCCACTATTTATGCAAAGCCCGGCTCAGAATCGTTAGTGGAGGATATATTACGGGAGCTGATCGCCCCTACAAGAGCCGAAGCGGGATGTGTTAAGTACGAATTATTTTGTAATAGCGCCAATCCTTCAGAATTTGTTTTTATTGAAGAATGGATTTCCCGCGAAGCGCTGGATGCTCATATTAAAACCACTCATTTTATTCAGGCAGGCCAGGCTCAGGAAGGTCTGCTTGCCAAACCTACTTCGATCGTTGTACTCACCGCGTTATAATTACCTTTGAAGAATGCCAAATAAAGTAATAACCATCGAGCGTCATATAGTAGAAGAAGAACGGGCTTCCAATGGCGCCACTGGCGATTTTTCAGCGCTGCTTAGAGATCTGACCTTGGCAGTGAAGATCATTCATCGCGAAGTCATCCGGGCCGGGCTTGTCGATATCCTCGGTGCGACCCAGCGTGAGAATGTCCAGGGAGAGGTAGTACAGAAGCTCGATGAGTTTGCGAACGATGTCATCTTTCGCGCTATGGATCATGGCGGGCATCTTTGCTGTATGGCTTCCGAAGAGAACGAAGAACTGCTGATGATCCCGGACGAATATCCGAAAGGAAAATATGTCCTGGCCTTCGATCCGCTCGATGGTTCTTCCAATATCGATGCGAATGTTTCGATCGGTACCATCTTCTCGATCCATAAACGCTTGAGCGAGAGCGGCGACGGAGAAGTTGGCGATGTCTTACAGCCCGGCTATAAGCAAATCGCCGCAGGATATACCATCTATGGCCCATCGACAATGCTGGTGTACACCGCTGGCCGCGGAGTTTATGGATTCACGCTTGATCCTTCGGTCGGCGAATTTTTACTCTCTCACGATAATATTCGCATCCCCGAACATAAAGGTATTTATTCGGTCAATGAAGGTAACTATAGTAAGTGGTCGCCTGAAATGAGAAGGTATATCGATTGGTGCAAAGAAGATAATCCTGAAGAAAATAAAAAAGCCTATAGTCTGCGCTATATTGGCTCGATGGTAGCCGATGTGCACCGTACCCTGTTGTATGGCGGCGTCTTTCTTTATCCCGCCGATGTAAAAAGCAAGAAAGGAAAGTTACGGTTACTCTACGAAGCTAACCCAATGTCTTTCATTGTAGAGCAGGCTGGCGGCCGTGCTACCGATGGACTGGGGAACAGGTTACTTGACATCCAACCGACCGAACTTCACCAGCGTACGCCGCTTGTTGTCGGCAGTCCGAAAAATGTGGAAGAAGTGGAAGCCTTTTTACAAGGCAAACGCTAATCAGCGTCCGAGACACTTTTTGTATGCCGCAATGGCATCATCGAAGGTTTTTCTGATGGCCTCGTGTTCGTGCACCAGCAGGGATGTTTCCTGTTCGGCTTTCTTTACTTCGCTTTCATATTTTCTTATTTCATACACATCGGCGCGTTCGAGGGCATTGTCGTATTCTTTTTTGAGCCGGAGAGTTTTTAGATAGGTTCTCCAATAAGCGGTTTCTTTTTTAAGCAGCGAATCCTTGCTTGCGGTGATCTCGCTTAAAAATTTAACGCATTGTTCCTGCGAGGGAAGGACGATAAGTTTGAAAGGCTCGGCAAAGCGCTCCGGAACAATAAGTGGTGTACCTTCCGCATCTTCCGGCTGAACGCTCCAGATATAGGTACCACCTTCGTTCGGCAGTTTTACTTCCTGCGGCCAGATAAGCTGGGTTGTGGTCATTGTTACGCGCTCGAAGATCGGGCGATTGTTCAATAATGCCTGCTTCGGATCCTGAGAGGGAAGCTGCTCTACAAGCCGGACGCGGTAATTAACTCCCGCTGCCGGCGTTGGTACCATCGGCGACCATGTAAAGAGCTGGGTCGGCTCCAGGCCCGTCGCTATTTCTGCGCCATCGGCCGGTTGTAATAATGCCGGCATCGTAAATTTTGCGAGGAAGAACGGGGCGCATCGATTTCCAAGCTGCGTTTTCCCGTCCACCGAAACGATGGTAATGCAAAGCTCATACGTACCTTCGGGCAATATGCCGCTTCTTACGGAGCTCTGCTTCAACTCATTATTAAAAGTGATCGCACCGGCTGGAAAAAGATCATTTGCAAAGAAGGTCCGCTGGCCAAACGGGGGAATCGTTTGAGGTGGTAATACTTCCAATCTGGTTGCCGCTACCTCCGTGCCATTGAGGCTTAATGAGGCTTGTATCTTCACCGTTAATGCCTCGTTGCCGGTATTGATAACGAGTAATTGAGCCGTCTCACGCTGAGTCTGCCAATCGGCAAGCCGGAGGGAAGGATGCGGCGAAATCGTCAGCGTGAGCGATAACGGTTGTGCACTGGCCGCATAGGTGCAGCACAATAGCAGTAATAGAATACCGATAGGTATCGATAGTAACCGACGCATAGTATAACAACGAGAAAGATGCGTACTCTGTGACATATCAATATCCTATCAGGGTAAAGCCTGCCCAGTAGAGCGGACGGTCTTCATTATAGCGTTTTTTTACCACAGCACGCATATACAGCTCTGCCGCCTGTAGGGCATCGCTTTTGCTTGCACCGTTAAGCAACTGCCTGTAAAACTCGGTCATGAGTTCGGCCGTCTCGGTATCCGGTATTTTCCATAGACTCATCAATACATTTCTGGCGCCGGCCGTTCTGAGTGCTCTCGGTAGGCCAAAGACACCTTCGCCAGGCTCGATCGTCCCGCGGCCGCTTTCGCAGGAGGAAAGGGTAACGAGATCTGTGCCTTCGAGATCGAGCGATTGCGCTTCGAGTGCACTGAAGACGCCGAGCGTCGGTGCGGCAGCAGAACGCTCGTTCGCTTTGCTGAAAAAAAGCCTGGAATGCAGCAGGGCATTCGTTTCCGAACTATCTTCAGAAAATTTTCCGTGAGTGGCAAGATGTAAGATAGCGGGGCGGTGGATGTTTCGAAGGGCGCGGACAGTGGCATCGTCGCCAAGGTGCAGCGCTGTTTTCCATCCCGTCTTGGAAAAGAGCGATGAGATCGAGACTGCTTCCTCGCGCGTGCCGGGAAGCGGCACGAGCGGTTTGATCGGTTTTTCTTTCGGTGTTGATTGTGAAGAAGCTGAGCCCGAGGCGGCTGTTCCGAAATCGGGATCGGCAAAGAAGGAAATAGTCTGTGCGCTTGTTGCCGTATCGCGTAAAAGATCGGAGACTGAAGCCAGAACCACGATCCGGTATTTATCGATAATATCCGTTTTTTTATCGAGCGGCAACGCGGCAAAAGAGATCTGGTTATAGACTCCATCGGGCGAGAGATAGATCGTCCTGAACGAATCGACATACGGATCAATCGGCTTCCAGAGCAATGAACTGATAAGCAGTGCCGATTCTTTTGTTTTCGCCGTGCCATGCTCAAGCGAGCGGAAATATTCTCTTATGATCGCTTTATCTTCCAATGCCGAAGCGAGCCCGATGTAAGCAAAGCTGGCATGGCGCTTCGTATCGCCGGTACTTACAATGGAAGCATAAAAAGTCGAATCGGTCTTACGCTCGCCATCGTAATAGGGGAAGGTCAGAATATCGAGAATACAACTGCCCGGCGCGAGCGAGGCTCTGAGCGAGGATTCGGCCTGTTCGCCAAGCGAAGCATAGCGTTTAAATTGATTCGAGCGCCTGACCAATAATTTTTCAATCTCATTTATATCCCGATCGATACTATCGCGGGTATAATAGGGGTGAGCGAGCTTGAACGAATCTTTTATGCCGAGAGCGGTCCGGCGCAGACGCAGATCGCTGAGTTCGGCAAGGTAGCGATCGAGCACTGTATCATTTGCATTGCGAGCCGTGCTATAAGCGGAGCTGAGACTTGAAAGCACGACGCCTTTTTGTAAAAGCATCCACTCGAAGGCAAGGTCGTTAAGTTCGGGACGGACGATATTATTACGAAAGACAGTACTAAAAACTCTCCCGCTGCTCTGCTTTAATCTTCTGATGAAGGCGAGTCGTTCGCGCTCGCTGGTGTAAAGGATATTATTCTGCAGCGCTTTTGAAAAGGTTTGCAGTGCACTACCATAACTCGCAATGGAAGAATCGAGCTTCCCCCGCTGCTCCTCGATCGTACCTCTGATAAGCTCGGCGATAGCTTTATCCGATGAAGAAGGATTGCCCGATGAAAAAAGGGAGATCGCGATCTTAATATCTGAAGCGGCCGAATCATCAAGCCCGAGGATAGAGCGGGACCTCGCCCGCTGTTCCCAGACAGCCGGCCCACTTGCAGTGTAAGTAAGTGCTGTAGTATAAAGATGCTCGGCCGATGAAAAATTGTGCCTGGCAAAAGCAAGATCGCCCTGTACTTTTTTCAACCGAGCCGCTTCGTAACTGCTATGCTCGTTTACTGGCAGTGTTGGTCCGTATACTGTAAGAAGCTGTTCGGCGCCCGTTGCATCATTCGCTTCGAGTTTATATTCTGCGACAGCGATTGCCGAAAGAGCCGTATATCTATCTTTTTCTCCGAGAGTAGCTTTATAATTTTGGAATTGATTGGTCGCGGCATCGATAGCATCGCCGATGCGCGCTTCTTCCCGGTAGATGACGGCTAAGCGGCTCCAGATGGAAGAGACAGCCGGATGAACCGGCGAGAAGGCCGCAGAGAAAAGATCTTTTGCTTTTAGGAATTCCGTTTCGGCATCGTCGTACTTCGCCAGTTCAAGCTCGCAGATACCGAGGCGGTAGTGGCAATAGGCCGAAAGCGAATCGGGCAGGGAAGTAGAAAGCGCGCGCTGAATGTAAGCGATCCCGGAAAGATAATCTCCGGAAAGGTAAATGGAGTCGATGGTCTGGGGAATGGATTCAGGCGAAAGCGGCTGCGCGTTAAGAGCCGAAAAAGATAGTAGGAAAACGAAGGCAGCGATTAGCGAACGAACGCTCACTGAATAGTTATGGTCTTTACTTGCGACGGCTTTGCTGTTTCTTTGCCGCTCGAAGCGATGACCCTGAGGCTTACGGTTTCACCGGCTGCAAGGTTTAGCTTCGCTTTTGCGCGTGCTGATTGCATAACAGGGTGAAAGTTTTCCTCGTTCGCCTTCTTCAGTTCGACGATATAAAAGAGGGCGCCATCGACGGGCTGCCATTCCAGCGTAAGCACTCCATCTTTCGACTGTGCCGTGGTGATAGCAGTCTGGCCGAGCGATTCTTTGGCATTAAGCTGCTTTAAGCGGTTGGCATCGGTAGCAGAGGTTGTCTCGCTCGGATGCGATTCTTCCCCACGAAAGGTTGGCGAAGTAGTAGTAGTAGCCGGAGATTCAGTTGAAGAAGAACTGCTCGTGGAGCCGGAAGCAGAGGGGCTGCTTGTCGAAGAGCCGTCGGAGATCACTTGCCCGCTACCTGGAATACCAGAGGGGTTCGATGCCCATGGGCGCCAGATAAAAAGCGCGGCAACAATGATAGCGGCAGCCGAAGCGAACCGATAAGTAAAAGCCGGCGTAGCGAAGAGCGCTCCGAGTTTTGCAAAAAGGGATTGAGATCTTTCCGGAGCCGCTTTCATCTTGGGCTCGGGAAGGGCAAATCGTTTGTAGGCTTCGGCGATCTCGGCATCGGAAGGAGGCACTTCCGACCTCATGTAGCCATAAAGTACCTCAAGCGATTCGGCCTGTACCTTGAACTCGCTAAGGAGTTCGGGATGCACCTGCTCGTAGGAGCGGCGCACTTCTTCGGTATCCTTATCCTGCAGGATCGCCGCGATATAGGAATCGCTGAACCGATCGAGTATCTGTTTTGCCTGACTCATAAGAATACCTTCAGTGAAATAAGAATGATAAACAGCCCTTTACCGACGAGCGCCGTATAAAACGCTTCCAACGCCTCGTCTTCGGGGCAGGAGTGTTCCGTTGTCTCCTCCTTGAGATATAATCGTCTGAGAGTTTGGCTTTGTGACGTACTTAGTTCGGAAAGGACGATTTTATGCTTTGAAATAAGTTTTTGGCGAAGCATCGTAATGCCCCGCTTATGGATCTGCCGGGCATTGGCGACGCTAATTCCATTGGTTTCAGCGATTTCCTCATACTCCAGACCGGAAACCCGCTCTTCGATCACCCGGCGGTATTTATCGTCGAGGCTGCCGAGGATCCGCGCGGCTTCCATGCCGCCGAGGACAAGATCGGAAATATCGGCTGCCTGTTCAATAGGTTGTAGGCGGGCTTCCCAATTGCCGGCATCGGAATCGGTATCGCTGCTTTCGTCAATGCTCAGGAATACCTTGTCTTTGCGCGAGCGCTTGCGGTTATGATCGAGCGCCGTGCGTTCGGCCACGACATGAATAAAGCCGAAGATGCGGCCCTGCTCCAGGACTTTCTCGGTCTTTTCGGCATCGCGGAACGTGGCAAGCAGTTTCTCGAGCGATTCCATGGCAATATCGGAAAGCTCGTCGGAGGAGAAGGAAGTACGCCAATGCTTCCTCAGCGAGGCCGTTACGAACTTATAGAGCAACGAGAACAGCCGCTCTTCGCTTCTGCGATCGCCGCGGGAAGCAGCCCGTACCAGAGGCGCAAGATCGGGTAGTTCTTTCATCAGGCGGTGATTTGCTTATAAAAAGTCCGGTGTCAAAAAGTGGGAGCAGTGTATGTTTTTACATAGAACTCCCTGACATTCGTTTCATACGATGGAGCGGGAGACGGGGATCGAACCCGCGACGTTCAGCTTGGGAAGCTGACATTCTACC
>CAYOJJ010000003.1:0-236180 GCA_964404255.1 uncultured Alphaproteobacteria bacterium
TATATTAGGCATCGAGCTCTATAGGAGCGACACGTTGTTATTGATGGATCGCGTTGTTCTATCTTTACATGTCGCTCCTACGGAGCTCTGATTTTTATTTATCCTTACCAGGGGTTACGCTTCGCTCCACCCCTGGCTACCTTACGCCGCCCTTTCAGGGCTATGTTTGTGGGTTAATCAAGACTGGTTAAGACATTAAGAATTTCTCCTGCCGTGGTTGTCGAAAAACACCAGATTGATCTAAGCTTACTTACCAACTAATAATGAAGCACTGACGCGAACCCCGGAGGGGTAATGTGCTATACCAGAGCTGAAGTGAAGCGCACCCGGCTACATTACGCCGATTACCGCGACGAACTATGTCCGTGGGTGAATGGAGGTTAGTTAAAACATTAGGACTTTCATCCGCCGTGGAAGATGAATATGACAGCTTTATTAAAGGTTAGATACAAACTCGAAATGAAGCACTAACGCGAACCCCGAAGGGGTGATGTACTTGTAGCCAGGGGTGGAGCGAAGCGTAACCCCTGGTAGCTAATTAAAAAACAGCAAAGCCCTGCAAGGGCGATGTAGGAATGCGTATTATTATTCGGTTCGGCAATCAGTTGTAAACGTATACGCATACGCTCCGAAGGATGGCGTTTCAGCAGTGAGTTTTAATTCAAAACGACCGAATTTCGAATTATTGATGATATAATACATCCGTGGTTCATTTACTGTGAGGTAGGTTTTTCCGTCGCGCTCAACTACATCGGCGCCGCGATCTTCTTTCGGGATGGGGTGGCCATCCTGGGTAACGAGTACGCTAAAATCATTTTCTTTCTGTGGTTTTATTACGAGGTTTACTTCCTTTGCCTGATAGCGGATCACTAGACTACCGGCACTAGCTGCAGCAGGGGAAGCATGTTCTCGCGCTACGATCCAATCTCCTTCGAGATAGAGTTTATCGTCTTCCAGTTTTTCCGGAAGAGAAAAATGCGTGGATGTATTTGGCTTCGGTTCTTCGGTATTGCCGAGATGATTGCGTTCGAAGCCGACGTAGGTCTCCGGCGTCGGGCGGTAGCAAACCGAACCGGGCTTATCGGTTGAGCGAACGAGTTCGCTTAGAACGGGCATAGCAAGCGTGCTATCGCGTTCGAGTAATATCTTTTGCAAAAATGCTTCAAACTCCTGATACTGTCCTTCGCCGAAATGCGTCGTGCGCAGTTTACCGTTCTTATCGAACAGATATTTTGCAGGCCAATAGCGGTTGGCAAGTGAATTCCAGATCTGAAATTCATTATCGGCAACGATAGGATAGTGCAGATCGAACTTCTTTACTGCAGCATTTAAATTCTTGGTATCCTTTTCAAAATCAAATTCCGGCGAATGCACACCGATAATAACCAATCCTTTATCTTTATATTTTTCAGCCCAGGCTTTGATATAGGGCAAGGTGCGAATACAATTTACACAAGTATAATCCCATATATCGACCAGCACCACTTTCCCTTTCAGGGCAGCTGGGCTCAGATCGGCACCAGTGATATTGATATATCTATCGGAGCTGTAATTCGTTGGTATCGGTGGCATATTGATATGCTCACCAACCTGATCTTCCAGCAAAGCGGCTAAGGAATCGCGAAGTGCTTTTGACATAGTCGGTTGGGGTCTATCGGATGGCTGGCTCTTGCCGCATCCGGCAAGCAGAACAAGCATACACGCTGTAAAAATATAGCACTTCATAGAGCATTGTCTTCTATTATAATAGCTATTACGAAGGCTTGCCGCGGGAAACGAAGTGATTGCCTTCAATAAAAAATCTCCACGGCAGCTCCCGAGCCTGGGTTATTCCGATACGCGCGGTAACGGCAACGGTTTCGCTTTGGTGGATCGTGCCTTTGCTCAGATAGAGCGTATCGCTTTCGAGCAGATCGATCTTATTCTGGGTTTTATCAATCCCTAATGCCTGGCAGAGTTTCGCCGGGCCGGAAAGCAGGTCGCGGTCGCTCTCTGCTTTTGCACGGCGCTTATACATTTCCTCTTTGCCCTCAAGCGGTTCGAGCGCGCGTACGAGTACTGCTGCGCCGTGCCCTTCTTTGCCGGTCACGACATTAAAGCAGTAGTGCATACCATAAGTAAAATACACGTACGAAAAACCGGCCAGCCCGAAGAGCGGAGCGGTTCGTTCGGTAATGCCGCGATAGCCATGACAGGCAGCTTCATTCTGATCGTAAGCTTCGGTCTCGATAATGCGGCCGGAGATCATGACGCCATTTACTTTATGATGCAGAATCCCACCGAGTAACTCGCGGGCTACGATATGGGCATCGCGTTCGAAAAATCTTCTGCTGTAGTTCATCCTTTGGCGAGCAGCTCTTTTAACGCCTCAACCGAATGCACCGGCAGATCGCAGACGCCACCATGACAATAATAGATCGTAAAGCCATCGCTTTGTTCGCCAAGCGATCTGATGAACGGCGCTAACGACGTATCATCCTTCGACACATAAGCAACTACCGATCTCGGGCGGTACGAGCCCAATAGCAACTCCCGTACTTCTTTCTTTTGCTCCTCGGTAGCATTCGCAATCACGATCTCGGCCGGGGCATGCTGCTGCCATAATGCCGAGGAAAGTAATCGCGGCATAGTGTAGGGATACTGGATCAAACGACCGGAAAAGAAAGAGAGCGTTGCAGTGGCATGTTCTTCATATACTTGATTGCCCGTCAGTTCGAACAAGCGAAGTGCATTCTCCACTGCAAGGGAGTTACCACTCGGCTCTGCACCATCATATTCATTCTTAGTACGGACGATGAGATCCGCCTGTTCGCGGCTGGAGAAATAGCCGCCGTTTACATCATCATAGAAAATGGCATCCTGCTCATTCTGCAGCGTGATCGCTCGTTCGAGCCATAATACCTCAGCAGTTATTTCATAGACATTCAAATAGCCGCGAATAAGAAAGGCATAGCTTTCCAGATAGGCTGGGAATCTGGCTTCACCATCTTTGTAACGATGGAAAAGCTGCTTGCCGGTCTTTTCCCACAGCTCGTTCCAGATGAATGCTGCCGCACGAACGGCGGCCTCGATATACTCTTGCTTATTAAGAATAGCACCGGCGCGAGCCAGTGCACCGATCATCAGGCCATTCCAGGGTGTAAGAATTTTATCGTCAAGATGCGGAGCGATGCGGTGAGTTCTGACCGATAATAATTTCTTACCTGCTCCTTCGAGCAGTGCTCTGGTTTCCGAAAGACCTTTTGAAAAGTGCTCAGCGACTTTTGGTGTATGACGTGAACGAAATAAAATATTATTTCCGTGCTCCCAATTTCCTTCCGGTTGTACGCCGTAGCGGTAATTAAAAATCTCAGCCATCTCAGTGCCAAGAATCGTATCGATCTCATCGGCCGTCCAGACATAGAACTTCCCTTCTTCGCCTTCGCTATCGGCATCCAATGCACTATAGAGTCCACCGTCTGGATGCGTAAGCTCACGAAGCGCGAATTCGCAGATCGAAGCCGCAACTTCCGAATAAAACGAATCGCCGGTGATTTGAAACGCATCGCAATAGGAATCGAGCAGTTGCGCCTGATCGTAAAGCATCTTCTCGAAATGCGGTGCAAACCAGTGGCCATCGACACTATAACGATGGAAGCCGCCGCCGATCTGATCGTTCATGCCGCCCATTGCCATTTTCTTGAGCGTGAAGAGCGCCATGTTACGCGCCTCTTCATTGCCGGTGGTATCGTAATAGCGAAAGAGTAATTCGTACTGCGCCGGACGCGGGAATTTTGGTGCAGCACCGAAGCCACCGTGTGCCGTATCGAACGAGCGCTTGAAATAATCGACACAGGATTCGATCGCTACTTCGAGCGACGTGTTCGTCGGCGCTTCCAGGCGCTGCTCGGCTATAGCCTTAGTAAGCTCACCGGCGGAGCGCTCGATATCTTCTTTTCTCGTGCGCCAGAGTTCTTCGATGCGATCGAGCAATTGTATAAAGCTTGGGCGGCCGTAGGAAGCGACCGGCGGGAAGTACGTGCCGCAAAAAAATGGTTTAAGGTCGGTCGCAAGAAAACAGGTCATGGGCCAGCCGCCGCTGCCGGTCATCGCCTGTGTTGCCGTCATGTAGATGGCATCGACATCGGGGCGTTCTTCGCGGTCAACCTTGATGGAAATAAAATGCTTATTGAGATAATCGGCCGTAGCGTTATTCTCAAAACTTTCGCGCTCCATCACATGGCACCAATGGCAGGTAGAATAGCCGATCGATAAAAAGATCGGTTTGTTTTTTGCGCGGGCTTTTGCAAATGCTTCTTCACCCCACGGATACCAATCGACCGGATTATATACATGCTGCTGTAAATACGGCGAGCGTTCATTACTAAGATGATTGGCGATACGGTTTTTATCGGACATAAAATTGTAAAAGTGAGAGTAATGGCTCGTTATGCGCCGAATGCGGCGTTGCGATAGCTGAGTAACTGGCGAGGTACGTCGGTCACGATCGCCTGTGCACCGTAGCCGATGGCCTGATCGAACTCGGCTTTGGTGTTGATCGTGTACACCGATAAGTGTACGTTATTCGCTTTAATATCGGCGAGACGTTTATCATCAAGCTCTTTTAACTCGGCAGCATAGGCCGCGCCATGCGTTGCCCCAAGCAACTGCGATGGCAACAAGCCTTCGAATTGCTGCAACCCGAACGCAGCGAGCAACCCGGCAGGCGGCTGAATGAGCGTGGTGATAGCACTCGAAGAAAGAGCGGCAATGTAATCGGGTCTGAACGACGAAAAGAGTACGCACTCGCTCATCTGGCGGCTGGCTACTAACTCCAAGACTAGTGGCAAGAGTGGTAATTCATCGATGACGCCATAGCCTTTGAGCTCGATATTCATATAGACTTTCTCGGCACAAAGATCGAGTATATGCTCGAAGCGTTCATATTCTCCCCCACCATCGATCTCATCGTGATGGCAGACAATATCACCACCCGTCGTGAATTGAATATCAACCTCGATCATCTCCGCACCGCTATCGATCGCAGCCGATACGGCCTCAAGGGTATTCTCTTTCGCACCGGCAGAAGTATCGCCGCGATGAGCACAGATCATCGGGTAGCGCGTAAAATCGTATTCTCTCAGGGGGGCAAGCATTTTTTTACACTTCTACAATTGGTAGTTCAAGTCGCGAACCACGTAGGAATTCCTCGGCAGAGAGTTTTTTCTTTCCTTCTTTTTGTAACACAAAAATCTCCAGAAGCGTGGTAGCGGTACTTACAAACAAACGCTTATTACTCGCCGAGCGATAGAGCATTCCGGCTGCATTAGTGGAATTGATATTCGTAACATGCGTCTGATAGATCTTCAGCCGCTCACCATCGGGCATAGTCATTACCGCACCGGGGAATGGAGAGATGCCACGGATATGATTATGAACCTGCTCGGCCGGTTTTGAAAAATCTATACTGCAATCCTCGGCTTTTATCTTCGGCGCGGCTGTTGCCTGCCCGTGCTCCTGCGTATTCGGATGCAATGTCCCTTCACCAAGACCGGTGATTGTTTTAAGTGCGACAGAGGCGCCGAGCTTCATCATTTCATCGTGAAGTTCGCCAAGCGTTTCATCTTCGCTAATGCTCAGCCGCTCCTGTAGTAATATTCTGCCGGTATCGATCTGCTCGTCGAGCAGGAAGGTCGTTATTCCCGTTTCTTTTTCGCCGTTTATAAGGGCCCACTGCATCGGTGCAGCGCCGCGATACTTGGGCAATAGTGAGGTATGAATATTAAACGTACCAAGCCGGGGCATGGCAAAAACTTCTTTCGGAAGTATTTTATAGGCAACGACACAAAATAGATCGGCGCCGATCTGCCGCAATGCTTCAATAAACTGGGGGTCGCGGGTTTTTAATGGCGTAAGAGTTTGCAGACCAAGCTCGGTTGCTTTCATCGCCACCGGCGATGGCCGTGGCTTTAAGCCTCTGCCTTGTTCTTTTTCCGGATTGGTAACGACGGCAACAACCTTCACTCCTTTACGAACGAGTTCTTCGAGAATGAACGCTGCAAATTCCGGTGTACCGAAAAAAACGACTGTCGGCTCTTCGCTCATTACGATGCCAACCGCGATTTTAATAATGAGATGACCGGGACGGGACTCGGATCGACGCCACAAAGCAGCGAAATATAATAGCTGATCCAATCGCCGAGAATTATCAGCGAGAACATTCTTGAGAGTGGTGAATTACCACTGGCCGTAACTTCTTCGACCGGCACGCCTTTTCCCTTCAATACTTCTTTCAAGATTGAAAAGCGCAGACCAACTCTTGCATGTTCATCGAGCGGTGAACGTAGAAAGACTACCTGAAAATCTTTATGCAATTCCAATGGAAAATCCCAGCCATTGATCTCGTTATGATTCATTTCTGGTAATACATTACCGAATGCTACATGCTTGGCATTCTCCTGTATTTGGCCGCGCCAGCGGATATTGACCGTATCGAAATATTCACAATCGGAATAGATTACCGGAATCTTTGCCTGTAAAATCTTTGCTAATCGTAAAGCATCGTTCGAATCGGAAATATTATCGGCGCCGTACGTAGCACAAAGGCTCTCAAGATTCGAAGCTGTTTCTTTTAAGAACTCCGTTTGATCCGGTGCGATACCGATTGCTTCAAGAATCTTTAGCACCGGTACAAAGGAATAGGCCAGAGCGGCACGCGGTTGGAAGCCGGAAGGTAGTTCTACAAAGGGGTAACCGTCGCGAAGCGCCCACTCTTTAATGGTACCGCCGGTTGCAAGACACACGATCTGCGCTTTCTTTGCTTTGGCAGCTTCATACATCGAAAGCGTTTCTTCGGTTGTGCCGGAATAGCTCGAGACCATCACCAGGCTGCCTTCATTTACAAATTCCGGAAGACGGTAGGTGCGATTAATGTAAAATGGTACCGACATCGACGAATGCAGATACGACCGAACCAGGTCGCCCCCAATAGCAGAGCCACCAAGACCGGCCAGCACGACATTTTTAATCGATTCTAATTTCGGAAGCGTCAACGAAGCAAGGCTCTTATCGACTCGAGAGGCTGCATCGAGCACCTGCTCGCCCATTGCCGCAATCGCTTTTCCCATTGCCCCCTGATCGAGGCCATTAATTAATTCCGCAGTTATGGTAATTCCGCCCATATTTTAAAAAATTTTATAGAAATACAACACTTCGGCGCGCGAAAGGCGTTCAGTAGCAAAACTTATAATAATGATTCGGTAATGTTACTTATACGAGGCCCTGGCTTTTTGTATTCTGGCAAACTGATCGTTAGTAGAATAGCCATATTCCCTGTCTCTGGGTTGTAGTTTATCGAGATCAACCGTCATATCCGGCATGAATTTCAGAGCAAGATCAAGCCACTTCTTTGCTTCTTCATCCTTACCGAGACGGGCAATATAATCGGCGCGTGCGGCAAGAGAGCCAGCTTGTAAGGTACGTGAGCCATCGGTATAATAATTGCGTTCACGATATTTACTGTCGTTCCATTGAATAGTTGGCAGGGGAATATCGAATACGGAATCGTGCTCGAGCAATCTGAATTCCAGGCCCGCCGGTACCGGCTTGAAGGAAGGCGCGAAGAGCGGATCGCGCTCGGCAAGTACCTCTTTTGAAATAAGGATCGGCCGGTCGAGATTTTTCCTGACGAGTGCCTCGGTAAAGGTACGGTAGGTTTCCGATATTGCCTGTCCATCAAAGGGTTCTCCCCTATCGAAGCGATTCAGATGAACCATAAAAGCATCGAGCTCGGGTTTTACGCGAGCCATTGCTTCCGGTGCCCGTTGCTTTAAGTAGCTATAATACCAGGGCCGGTCGCGTAACATGGCAACATCGACCACGAGTACATCGGGCCGGACATTTTCTACCAATTGATAATAGAACGCACCGCTAAGCCAAAAATCCCAGGCCGAAGAAAAGAGGATAGCATTCTTCGGAAGATTTTTTAGCACGTTCATCGTGCAATCATCGACAAAATGATTGCCGCTTTCATCGACAGTGCTGTAATTGGTGCTTATCTCAAATGCTGCAAATATTATAGCCAACCCAATCAATGATGTTATAAGTGTGCTTTTTGCCATACCGCTTATTGCCGTTGCAGCCCAGATAGCCCCTAAGCACATGACGATAAGGCAGGCAACATAGGCCGTCAGGAAATACGGATCGATCTCGAGGATATCGAAATTAACCGAATAGAATAAGCAGCCAAAAAACAGAAGAAGCAGAAATACCAGCAGATGCAATTTTTTCGAATGAGTATTGATAAGCAATGCAAAAACACCTGCCAGGAGCATTATCAAACCAGCATAAGAAAACTCCGTCGGGAATTCATGCCAGAAGTAGGGAAAGTTCTTGGCAGAGGCACCGGGTGTGAACATCCAGATCTTGTACTGGCCGCCGGTGAAATGCTTCATGAATAAGGTGAAGTCAGTGGGGTGTCCCCAATCCATTATCGGATATTGCGAGGAGCGAATTGGGAAATACAAGTAGGGCAATAAACCGATAATAAATGGCACCGCAAGCCATACTATTTTCTTCAAGCTCTTTTGATTGATACCGCTATTGACAAAATAGAGATATAAGCATCCGGGAGCAAGCAGAACGGTTGTCAGGTGGTTGGAGAAGGAAAGGCCAAGGGTCAGCGCAAAAAGAATAGAGTTTTTTCCAAATGTTTCTTTTTCGAGTCTCAACATGCGGAAAAAGAATATCAGAGCAACGGTAATAAGAAAGCAATGCAACGGATAGACTTCAATGGAATTTGATTGTGCCCACCAGGTTTGGCTGAATGCAGTCGCCAAGCCAAGAAATATACCAGCGCCGATACCGGCTGTTTCTTCATTTGTCGATCCCGCGTGGACTTGTCCTTTCTTAGCTGCAAGAGAAAACCAATTGATCGCCAGCTCATGACCCAGAAAAACCATTGCTCCGCTGCCAAGCGCCGTAAAGAAAGCAGACATGATATTCAGCCGGACGATAACCTGACTGGCGATCGGTAGATGAGCGAACACATATCCTACAAGAGTAAATAACGGATACCCAGTGGGATGACAGATGCCGAGTGTCGAACAAGCGGCGGCAAGCTCTCCGCCATCTATAAAGGGTACACCGGGCGCCATTGTCAGCAGATAGACAATGAATGAGACCAAAAACACACCGGCACTCGCAACAACCGGCTTCGTAACGATCGACTTCATGAAAGCTTATGGTTGGTAGAGATTAAAGATGTTACCGAACAGATCGCGCATATAGCAAGGCTTTCCTTTTCCCTCCCATCGAATAACAGTGCAGCCGTTTGCTTCCAGTTCTGCTCTTGCCGCATCGAGATCTTCAACAAAGAATTCGAAGATCGTACGATGTTCGGGAGCCTTATCGAAATACAGTAAGCGATCGCCGGCGCGCAGTTCGATCGATTCCCCTTGTCGCATCGAAAACTGCATTCCGAATATCCGTTGATAAAACTCCGCCGCCGCTTCGCTATCCGGCGTTTCAATACAGATGCAATGGCTTAAGGAGTATTTCATGATATTATGATTGTAATGCTTTAAGTGCAAGATAGGCCTGCAACGCCGCGCCGGTCTTTAACGATTCTTCATCGACCGTAAAATGATCGTTATGAATATCGGCGGTGATATTATCGCCAAGATTCCTGATGCCTAAGCGATAGAACGTACCCGGTACTTTCTCTAGATAATAAGCAAAATCTTCGGCGCCCATTAAGCGCTCGGCTTTAAATACTTTATCACTCCCAAAAAGTGCTCTGGCATTCTCTTCAGCAAAGTGCGTCCTGGAAGGATCATTAACCAGTACCGGATATCCCTTATCGATCAAGAGATCATAATGGGCACCGGCTGCTTCGCAAATTCCACGCACGATCTGCTCGACACGCTTATGCGCATACTCGCGCCACTGCGGTGTCATTGATCTGAGCGTACCGACGAGCTTTACTTCTTCCGGAATAATATTCGGTGCGAAGCCGCCATGAATAGAACCGATCGTTATTACACCCTGAGCAAAGGGATCGAGATTTCTTGAGATAAGCTGCTGCAACCCGAGAATCACCTGCGAGGCTGTGACGATCGGATCGATTGCAAATTGCGGCCGTGCTCCATGTCCTGATTTACCTTTGATCGTAATATAGAGTTCATCGGCGCTCGCCATCATCGAACCTTCGCAAAAACCAACGGTACCCGCATCGTGCTGAGCGATCACGTGCAAGCCATAGATCTCATCGACTCCATCAAGCGCACCGGCATCGATCATAAATGGCGCGCCGCCGGGATTCTTCTCTTCGCTTGGCTGAAATAGAAACCGCACTTCCCCGTTGATCTCGTCTTTGAGTTCGGAAAGGATCATCGCCGCACCGAGCCCGATCGCCGTATGCGCGTCGTGGCCGCAAGCATGCATCTTGCCTTCATTCTTTGAGGCAAACGGAAGACCCGTTGCTTCTTTGATCGGCAGAGCATCCATATCGCTTCGAAGCGCTACAACTTTTTTGCCGTTGCCTTTTATCTTTCCAACCACACCGGTCTTCGCCACGCCAGTCTCGACTTCTATACCGAGCGAGCGCAAAGTCTCGGCTACTAACTTCGAAGTCTCAAATTCTTCGAAGGCCAATTCCGGGTTGGCATGGATGGCACGGCGTAATTCGACAATACGAGGATAAAACGATTCTGCTAACGAACGGATCTTTTGCTCTACTGACATTCCTGCAACAACAGATTGTGAACGGTACTAACAACAAAAACCCGGGCCGGATGTCACTACTTTCTGCGGACGACGAACCGGACATCGGAAGGCTGCAATTGTAATACTTCGATTCCCTCAGGTACTTCGATCTGCGGAGAAATAACCGAAAGCGAATCGAACTTCATGGCATCATAGACTACTTTAGCCCGGATAAGTTCGGGCTTTAATTTTGCCAGTTGATCGACCCCGCCGCGAAGAACGATACCAATGCGCCCCGGATCGAGGAGCAACTCCCTATCCTGCGGTACCCCTTCCACCTGCACTGCTACATCACTGAAGGTACGTTCGGCAACCGCTTCAATAGTTACTCTCGCAGTTATAAGCGAGGCCGAGCGCGAAGTCAGGATATCGCCAAGGGTATCGCTGAGTTCGATACTTTGAGTAAAACTTTCATGAGCGCCCCGCGAGCGGAGCCATTTCGTTGGGAACGAGCGGATCGAATCGAGAATAGCATTCGAACCTCGGAGTGTAACCGAAGTCGGCATGATCTGCGGCGTTCCGATCACTACATACCCCGCTGCCGGTTGAATATCATAGCGTAATTCGACCGGTACCTTTTTGGATATTTCCCGCGATAACTGGATCCCAAGAGAATCCGGATCGATCTTTACCAATTTTACTTCGCTTGGAAGCGAGGAGGAAGCAACCAATTCTTCCCGCGTGACATAAAATTTCGATTGCAGTTCTTTCGGGTCGCGTTCGGAAAGATCGAGCTTTAACTTGGACTTACTGCCCGATCGAAGCATCAGTAACCGCCAACCCGGACCGGAGACCCGCGCATGGATCTTTGTCGGAAGATCGCTCGAAACAGCAAAGCCGCTCGGAGTGGTAATAGCAAGAGGCAGATCGACATCTATCTCATACGTCCCGGAAAGATGAACATAGCCCCAAAGCAGAATAGCAAAAAAGATCGCTGCAATGAGTATTCCGATCTTTCGTGCGAGGTTCATTTATACGGACGGGTTCGCGGCGATGGTACTTCTATGTATCTTAACTCGGGACTTGCTGTTGGGAAGCAAAAAGGCGGGCGGCGGAAGAAGAACCGATAATAAGTCCTTGTGCCTCAAATAATGATAATAATTCCTGGCGGTGAGCTTTGGATATCTCCCGGCCATGAAGCGGGAAATTAGGAATGCTTCTGGCATAGCGGCGAAGCTCATGGACATTCCATTCTTCGATCTCAGTAATATCCAGTTCTTCAACCGAACGTACCCGAGGTTTGGAAGCTGAAACGATTGCGTCAGCCTGCTTCTCAACGACAGTATCCGCTAATTTGAGCGAACGAAGCAGAACCGAAAGTGCTGCCAGATCGGGCTTAGCGAAAAACACATTATCGCTAACACCGGAAAAGGTCTTTACATAGGTACTGGCATGCTGTACTTCGGCCAACCCACCGGCGATCACAACCGTTGAAACACCGGAAGCAGAAGCCTCGGTAGCACCAACCAGACGTGCGCGGGTTTCCGCCGAAATAGCCTGTAACAGGCGGGCGAGATTGACAGCGCCGCCGACCTCTATGACCGCAACACTATCAGAATCAAGTATTTGTGCAGATTTCGCCATTGAAAGCTCTTTACAAATATACTACTTTAGGCGCTAAATTCCAAATCTCTACCCACAGTGCTCTTATCGGTTGATAACCAACCGGCCTGTCTGTGCAGCAGCCGAAGTTATAACCTGAATAATATAGGACCCCGGAGCAAGAACCGAACCGGTAACTTTATAAAGAGAATGATATTGGGAAAGCTTCATTGGCGGATCGGTTTGCTCATAGACCGCCCTGCCCAAAATATCATATATTCTCAATAAGGAATGCTCGCCTGATAAGCATTCAATAGAAATTTGATCGCTGCCGGCCGGATTCGGAGTGATAATAAGTCCTTTGCCTGAGCTTCCATGCGATGCCGCAACTCCCGTCTGGGCGGCGCTATCTATTTCCACATAGGTCATATACGACCCCTCGGTGGAAACACACAGATTCTTCTTCCCACTGCTATCGAGAACAAATACCGATACTAACCGGAGATTAGTAGCATAGGGAGGCTGATAATAAGTATCGAACCGAAGGGTACCGATATAGAACGAATCGGCAAGGGGTTGATGCGCAGTGCCTGTTATTGTAATGAGAAGTGAGTCATTTTTAAGTGAGGAAGATTTATATGCCCACCCGGAAGGAGCTGTATAATGTTGAGCAACCTTCGTGGGGGAAATATCTAAAATATCCTGGTTATACTCAATACCGAAGGTCAACTCGTTTGCAACATCGCCCTGCAGTGTTTTGGGTATTCTAATGCTTAGTGGTACAGGGCAAGGCGTTTGCTGAACCACCCGTTGCCCGGGAGTATAATACGGCGATACATAACCGACAAAATTTTCTACAATCGGGTGAGCATACGTACGGACAATACCAGAATCCTGATCGACCACAATAAACTCATTCATTGGAACATCTCTTAATACCTGCCGACCGCCGGGCTGCCAGATAATTACTACAGAGTCGATAATATTGGTACTGCCACAGAAGGAAGGACCAAAACCGAAATGGGCGATCTGAGCAATATGGCCATAATATCCCTGGCTAAAGCCCATAGTCCAATACTGTGGACGAGTGGCATAATATGATATTACTTTCGCCCCTAAGCCCTGATAATTTGCCCGATGACCCTGCAATTTAATATTGAGCCACCGATTTATATTACCCTCATTATGCCATAAATGAGTCTCTCCCTGCTTGCAATGAAGCAGATCGATAAAGCCATCGTTATCGTAATCGCCAATGGCAAGACTTTGAATGGCATTTCCGGAAATATATTTAAAAGAATTGATCGGAAGGTCAGTCTTGGTAAATCCCCCAGCCGACCCATACCAAATTTGAGAGGTGTCGGAGCGATTCAAAAGAATAATATCATTCCAACCATCATTATCAATGTCGCAAATAAACGAGCCAAGATGGACCTTTGGTTTTGCACCATCAAGACCCGAGGCTGTTGTTATATCGGTAAAATCCTTCCCCTCATTATTGTGAAAAAGAAAAAATTTCTCGGGATAATGGATAAGAAGATCGGGATACCCATCGTTGTCAATATCGCCAAAGGTAGCAGAGCCAGGGTAATCGCTCAAGTCTCTGACTGCTGCAAGAAATGAAGTAGAAAAATTGGAAAAGGAATTCCCATTCGATAAAAATATCGAGTCGATCCCATGAGCATTTCCAAAGAGAACATCTGGCCGATTGTCATTATTTATATCCGTGGTGAGAATTTCATCGCCGATTCCTGCACTATGTAATATATCCTTTTTGTCAAAGGAAGATCCGTTATTCTCATAGTAGATGGAACCTGTTCCCGATTGAGTATGGACCAGAAGATCAAGTTTCCCATCGAGATTAATATCACTCCAAATCGCCCCTGTTGCATATTCTCCGGGACCCTCAAAAAGATTGGAAGCATTTGCAAATGTTTTCCCATTGTTATTTTGCCAGATGGTACTGGTAGCTGAATTGAAATGGCTTTCATAGAGATCGGGGAAACCATCATTATTAAAATCTCCCCAGCAATGGCCTCCGGTATAGGATCCTACTGCTGCTGCAAAAGCAGATTTGGTAATGTCGGTGAATATTCCGTTACCGAGGTTATGATACAACTGATTGAAAGAATCGAAATGATCGTTACCATGAGCGATGAATAGATCGAGTAGATCGTCATTATCAATATCCACCATCGATGAGGAATAGGAATAATCCTCTTGATTGGGGTTTGTAAGGCCGGCAACGGATGTCTGTTCTTTAAATTGGACCTGTCCCATGCTGATCGTCGGGACTAAAAACAAGAGAAACAGCACAACATTTTTCATAGACCACCTAACAACTATACTTTTATTTGTAACAAAACACCATTTTTTTGGTTGCAAGCACTTCTATGCAATTATGAAGCGCGATATTCCAATATCCCGGCCGCTGTTTTACCTGCTTTTAGCAGTAGAGGTAGGTGTTATTTTTTTATTAAATAGCCACCACGCAAACCAACAGGTTATTTTCGAGCATCGCTATCTACAGCTCGCCCATCAGATCGCTTCATTCGAATTTCCGGTAGAATATCCGATGTGGGGATACCCTGCCCTGCTTTCGCTTGTGGGATCACTCATGAATCCGGCACTCGGTATTCTTATCGTACAGTGTGTGTTATGCATACTATCGGTCTGGCTGTTCTACCGTTTTACGGCGCTTATACCGAAAGTATCTCATTTGGTATGGCTGCTTCCATTTATTATCTTTATGTCCGTGAAATGGCCCGATGCCATTATCGGCCTGTTATTACTGTTATTCTGTTACTATTTTAAACGGTATCTCGAAAAACCCAATACCCGTACTGCTATCTATTGCGGTATTATTCAGGGCGTTATTCTTAACATTCGCAGCGAATATCTCTATATTTCTTTAGCGGTCATCCTCCTCTATCCCGCATTTAGGCATCACTATAGTTTTTCGAAGATCTTTTCTTTTTGCATACTCTCTTCGGCCGTTTCTTTTCTTCTTCTCTTGCCATGGGCCTTGCATTCCTATAATACCGGTGGATCGTTCAGACTTGGAAGTTCTAACTCGGGGCTGGTATTATTTACTACGCTCGGCCAATTACCGAATAACTCCTGGCATATCCAGCCAACCGATTCCTTCGGCGAAGAGTATGTGGCAAAGAATCATCTATCGGATGCATACTCCGATGCCGGAGATTCGCTATTAAAACAAGGCTTCGTGGATTCCATACGAGCAAGGCCCATCGAGTTCGGCAAAAAGGTCGGATATAATGCTGCGAGTATCTTTTTCAGAGGACTTTATACCGGCGAGTATTCCCGGATAGCCGAACAGGGAGAATCGAGAGATTCGATAGAAACAGCAATTCTATCTTCTGGCGCTTCATCCAAACTATCGGTCCTGAGCGCACAACCTTTTACCTTTATCGTGCTATATGGCCTTGAAAAAATATTCCAGCTTGTATTTATCCTGATCCTGAATTATTGTCTGTTCCTTATCATTCGGGCAGGATGGAAGGGAGTATGGAAGCAGTACCCGGCTCTCTTTTTACCGGTACTCTCCTTACTGGTATATAAGATCTGTCTTATAGGGTTTATTCAATACGAACCGCGTCACATGAGCGTTATTTACTTACCGCTTCTTGCGGCGGCATTACTATCTCTAAGAGCAACGAAGAAATCTCTGTCTTCAGAAAATATCTGAGCGGCGAATGCGTTTTGCGCGCCGGATAACTCCCCGGGCGCTGACACTTAACTCGCGGCGCATAACGGCGAATGTCAGGATACCAAGCACCGATGTTGAGCAAAACACAGAAAGGGCGGCGCCTTCGGCTTGCATTACCGGGACGAGTATCCGGTTCAGAGCGAAAAATACAAGCGTTGCAATAAGCGTCGAGATAAATAACCCCTTCACTTTGCCTACTCCTATCAGGACGTTTGTTGCTACAAGTGATAGCGGAAGTGTAAACCCGGTGAGGATAAGTATTCTAAAGACCGGATCGATGCCCGGGAATTTGCCTTTATAAAAAAGAGCCATTAAGGTGGGTGAGCCCAGCGCTAAAATGAGCGAGACAGGGATAAGCGCGGCAAAGGCAATAAAGAGCATTTTCTCGATGAGATCGGAAAGCTGTTTTTTCTCCCCTGCGGTATGAAGCTTCGATGCTACCGGAACGATGAGAAGTGTTGCTCCTTCACGAACAGCATCAAATACACGATATAATGTTTTTGCCGCCGAAAATAACGCAACATACGCCGGAGCATAGACACCGACGATCAATACATCTGCCCATTGCTGTAATGTTATTAAAACACTTGTACCAGCCTGAAATTTTGCAAAAGAGAGAAGCTTCTGATATTCCCCTTTTGGCACCTTGAGCAACGGCATTCGTAAAAATTCTGTCCGGCAATAATAGAAGGCGACGATACTGGAGAAGACTCCGCCAATGGCATTGATATAAAGGAAATCCATTCCCGTCGCAAAATGGCCGAGAGCATGGGCCAGTAACGTAAGCAGTATCATCGAACCGTAATATGATAGGTCCACCCAGAAAATATGACTTATGCGGTAATTGATCTGCAGAACCCGGATACCTATACCACGAAAAATATTAACAGCCAGGACTACCGGAAGTAGCAGCAGCATCGGCTCGAGTTGGGAATGACCGAAAAGAATCGCCAGCGGTTTGTAGCCAATAGCAAATGCTCCACCGGTAACGAGCATCACTAATACATAGAGGTTGAAAGTAGCGGCGATGATCTCTTTTACTTCTGCCAGATGCTCACTCGCAAATTTTACCATCGGCTGCAGGAAGATCGAATCGGAGAGGACACAAATAATAATAAAGATCGATTGAAAAAGGGCAAAAGATGCATACTCAGGCTCGGGGAGTACATTGATAACAACAATGATCACGGCGAAGCCATAAAGCAATAAAATTGCTTTATCGGCTGCTGCCCATAATCCGGTGCCGAGATGATCGCGAAAATTCAAGCGTATTATACGTTGGTATCGTGGGGTTCCTCTTCAGCGCGCTGCAACGAAAACCGGATAAGCGGAGCATTCGTCTGCGATGGGCAGCGAAGCGATAGCTGCAGCTTTTGTGCCGGAGTTTTGCCAAGGTACGTTGGCGAAAAATCGTAGGCTGCCAGTTGAAGTTCTGCATTAACACCGGAAAGCTCAAAACGGTAACGATTATTTCTGAAATCGCGCAGCAAATACCGTTGCCCCGATTCCTTTGTCAGCCGCCAGCGCGGATGAAAATGGAAATTCCATTCCAAGTCGTGCTCCCCCTCAAATTTCAGATGGTCTTCCAGTATAAATGAGGTCCCTGTTATTGTGAATGTTCTGCTATGCTTTCCATGCCATTCACCATAGCTGCCTTCGGCGCTAATGCGCCCATTATCCTGCACGATATTTTCCAGCATAGCAGCAGGACGGGTCTTTAACCATCCGAATCCTTTTTTAATGATAGTATTACTACCGCCATCGACTATCAACCCGTTATGAAATCCTTCGGAGCGGTAATTATCCCGATCTACCGGAACACCATTATAAGCATAAGTACCGGGATCGACAATGATCGCTGTGCCATTGAGATAGACAGCCGGAGAAAGAAGATCATTATGTGCGTGGGAGGAAAACCCGTCGCCGCCCCAACCAAAATCACCGGCTCGTACAAAGCAGTAATTACGGTCGATCATTGCTGTCAGATGCTTCGCATCGGGAAAACTATTGAGCCGTTCGTTGGTAGTTACCGGCGATACTCCAAATATATAGTCTTTCCACTGACCGGAAAGATTAATAACTTTACCAAAATCGCAATCGCCGTACTTAACCACTTCACCATCGGTCGCCATGATCGAATTCTTATAGACGGTCATGGCTTTAACACGATCGATAAAATCGTTATCGAAGCTATCGCCGGTTCGCCCGGCAATACGCAGGGCCAGATCGGCAAAATCGGTCACGAAGGTATGGTACCATCCCGACGATTCCCTGCTCGCACCATCAGGATAGGTTTGGCGCAAAATGGAATCCGTTAAGATCTTTTTTGCCCTGATCCTGAAGAAATCCTTCTCGGGGAAATCATAGACCGAAGAAAGAATATAGAGACCAGTCACTTCTCCGATCAAATGATTCGAGCGAACGATCTTATCGGTCGAAAGCGCGGCATTCAAATAAGCGGCATGTTCCCATAAGGAACGATAGACTTTTTGATCGATAAGCGAGGAAAAGCCGGCATCCTCGAGAAGAAGCAGCGTCGCTATCCAGCTAATAGCCCGTACTCCTAATTCCAGCGGACTCGACCAATTTACACTCTTACCAAAAGGATTAGCTTCTATCCAGGTATGGAGCCGCCATAATGCCTCAGTTGCATAGCGTTCGTCTTTCGTGCAATAGGCCGCCTGGGCAAGCAGCGGTAAATACTTGAACCGGTTTACTTCCCAAACGATCTTCACATCCTTCGGGGTATCGGCGTTATGAACAGCCGTTTCTTCATACTGCTTTTTCGGCCAGTACTTTTTTTCTACCGGATCGTAATTCCAGGGGTCTTCAGCAGTGTGAAGATGATGAAGAAACGTAAACACATAATTCTCATCGCGCAGCATTTCATCGGCGCGCTCGATGATCTTTTGTTTAGCCTCTTCATCGATGGCTAAAGGAAATCCCAGGTGAAAAGATTTACTCACAACTTCCGAAGGACGATTCAAGAGCGCCGAAATGCGCCGGTGCTTTGCCTGCTTTTCGGCAATAAGCCGAAGAGTGCCTGCAAGCCCCAATTTACTAACAGAAAGTGTTATGTTTTGTAGTGCACTCATTAAAAGTTCGATTCATCGACCCATTGTACCGCCTGCCAGCTATCGTTTTTCGTCGGCCGTGTCAATCGGAAGACCGCCCGGCCATCGGTATGCAGACGGTCGGTAGAATTCAGGGTTACATCTAACGAAAACGATCGGGTAATATCGAAAACGGTATCGCTGCCGGTGGAATCGATCACCGTACCCCAAAGCAAATTCAATTCGTCGGCATTGGCAAAGAGCGATCCCGTCGTGAGCAATTCCTCATCCCTACCCCATTGAAGGTCGAGCCCGCGATCATAATTATGATAACTGAACGTAAAAGCCGGGGCCAGTAGCTTTCCGTAGGAAGTCGTGTCCTTGAACTGATAAGCCGAGCGAAAGGCCTGAAAGTAACCATCGATCGTATGCGGATCACCAAAAAGGTCGCTGCCGGCCGAATTATCGATAGCCGGAGCAAAGGGATTACAGGCTGAAAATACTCCTAAGGCAGAAATAAGCAGTACGCAATACAGCACTATCGTTTGAGCCGATTTCACGATCCGGTCTGCAGCTTTAGGTCCGTGAAAGTCTTAACCGAAGTATTAGTACCCGCAAAATCACTCCAGCCGATGATCCGCCATTCTTTCGTACCGCTTTCCGTCGTCACGAGCACCATTTGAAAAATAAGGGAGCCGGAGATCGAAGCCGGAAGGGATGAATTCGACGGCAGGGGTAAGACGAGCATATAATCGGCGCTTACATGAGCGGTGGAAGCCGTACTTTGGTTAATAACCGTATTCGATAGCGTAACGGTTATTTTGCTATTCGATTGCAGCGAAGCTCTAAGTTTTGTAAGAAAGGTTTGTTCGCTTTGCTGGCCCCAGGCGGCAAACACCGATAGCGAAGAAGCATCGAGCCCCGCTTTGGGAGTAAAAATATAAGCAGTCCCGAACGAAGCATCGGTAACCGTATCCTGAGAAGAGACAAAGCAGCGCGCAAAATTGGATGGATCGATAGCTTGCAGCGTCCCTGTAAAATTATCAAGTAGTGTAGCGGTCGTGGAAGCAGGTGTCCAGATAAAAGTAGACCCGAGGTCCGGCGGCTGGGGATCGCGGGTTGAAAAAAGATCGCATGAGGCAAGTACACAGGCCAGCATCGAAACGACTACCAGATACATTGCTGCTATGGACCTGTTGCTATTCAATAGTACTCCTATTTTTTTGCAAAAATGATACAGCGCATGGAAGTATCGGCTGCAAAGGGATCGCCATCGTAATTGCCAAATACCGCTACGAGCGTCATTGAAGCCTGCTCGATCAATGCCCGTAATTCATCATAGGTAAAAAGCCGAACCGATTCACAATAGTTTTTCGGAACGCCATCTTTGGTAATGATAATGCTTTTATTTACTCGGCCATTATCGATCGCCCGCCATTCCTCTACTTCCTCGCCCCCCGGTAGCGTTTTATGGGTATGAGGTTCGAGCTTGGCAGCTACCTGTGTTGCATTAAAATAATCGATAACAAAATAGCCGCCATCGTTGAGCGCCGAAGCTACTCTGTTTAACACAATAGCATTGTCGTCGTCGGATTCGAAATATCCGAAGCTGGTAAAAAGATTTACTATCAGATCGTACTTGCCTGTGAACTCCCTCATATCGCTTTCAATAAAGCGAACAGAGACACCGGCGGCTTCAGCAGCTTCCCGCGCTTTGGTAATAAGCGTAGCAGAAAGATCGACTCCGGTAATGTGTTGATATCCCCGTTTTGCAAAAGCGATAGAATGGCGTCCGGCCCCGCAGGCCAGATCCAGAATCGCGGCATCTTTCGATGGAGCGACGGTCTTTTCGATAAGATCGAGCAGTTTCCCTGCTTCAACATCGTTACGATGGCGGTAGAGCGCCAGATACCGTTCGTCGGCGAACCAATCCTTATACCAGGATTTTTTGATCGTGAATTTAGGTGTCGATTCTTCCATACCGCTTAAATGACCAACCTTCCTTCAAGCGCTTTTGCAAGCGTAGCATCGTCCACAAATTCGAGATCGCTTCCGATAGGTATGCCTCGCGCAATTCGGGTAACTTTGGGTACGATCGGATGCAATAGTTTTGCAAGATAGAGCGTCGTTGCTTCTCCTTCGATATTAGGATCGAGTGCCAGAATAATTTCCCGCACATCCTGCTCCGGGGCCAAGCGCTGTAAGAGTTCTCGTATCTTTAATTCCTCGGGACCGATACCATCGAGCGGAGAAAGCGAACCGCCAAGCACATGATACAAACCCTTGAATTCGTTAGTGCGCTCGATGACAAGCACATCGTTCGGTTCTTCGACCACGCAGATCACACTTCGGTCACGGCGGGCATCCCGGCAGATCGGACACGGGTCTTCTTCGGTAATGTTAGCACAGATCGAGCAGGAGCGAACCCGTTCTTTTAAATGGTACAATGCTTCGGCAAGCGATTTAACCGTATCCTCAGGTTGCTTCAACAGATACAGAGCAAGCCGTTGCGCTGTCTTACGGCCGATCGTCGGCAGTGAGGAAAGGCGTTCGATGAGCGTCTCGAGGGCCGGAGAGGTATAGAGCATGAAGCAGGTATCCGGCGATTAAAAATTAAACGGTAATCCGGGAATAGAAGGCATGTGGCTTTTTGCAACAGCATTCATTTTCTCATCTGCCAGTTCTTTTGCTTTTGCCAATGCCCTGTTCGCCGATGAAAGAATAAGATCTTCGAGCATTTCTATTTCATTGGGATCGACGATCTCTTTCTCAAGCTTGATCGCGGTAATTTCCTGCTTGCCGTTTGCCGTAACTTTCACCATACCACCACCGGCTTCGGCAGTTGTAGTGATCGATGCTAATTCATTTTGGGCTTTTTCGACTTCGGCCTGCATTTTTTGCATGGCGCCGAGCGCATTCATCAGATCGGGATTCATATCTATTATTCCTTATTGCTAATAAAACGAGGACGCTACCGGAATGGTTGAGTGCTCAAAATAACTCTTAAAAAGGATCGTAACAATCGTAGTTGCGCTGCCGATAGATGAGGCCATCCTTAAATTCGAACAGGAAACAGATGGAAGCCCGTAGCTCCTGGTCTTTTTTTAGCGAACCGGCATCGATAGCAAGCTTTCCGGTCCAGATCGCTTCTATGATTACGGTTTCTTCGGTGAGATGGGTAGCAGTAATATCAAACCGGTGCCATTGTAAGAGTGCTTTCGAAGCCGCTATGCCTTTCATCATTGCTTCCCAGCCTCTTATCTGTCCTTTCGGGGTTATAGCATTCGGAAATTCTTTTGCTTCAATTTCCGGGTGCAGTACAGCCTTAAAGGCTTCCGTATCAGCAGAGCATGCCATAACAAGATCGAGATACCGGCGGATATACTCTACTCGTCTATCCACTGTTCAGGCAATAAGAGCAAATCCGAGTAATGAGTTGATCGCTGTTTTGACCACATCGAGCGCGGCATTAATCGCTTTTTCAACAATAATAAGGCTTAATCCCTCGAGTGTTTGCAGAACGATCTTCGATGAATTCAATTGCATTTGTAATAGCGCTACGGCTCCTTCTGGAGTGATAGCCCCGGATGCCGTTTGTTTGGCAATGACTTCCAACTGGAGCGCGATCTTTTTAAACTCCGCTTCAGCATAATCTTTTACACTGCTTCCTCCCTGGGATAAAATAGGAAGCGCGGCATTGAGCATCTGAGTGCCAACTTCACCGACATTAATACTGGCCATCTTATTCTCCTCGTTTCTTTGCTAATTCAAGCGTTAATGCGTTCTGACAATTCTGATCGATCGTTGTTTGCGCCGTTGCAAAGAACGCCGGCGACCCCTTGCCGCTGCTATCGGTAGTCTTTATGATCTGCACCTGGGCAATGATAAGACTGAGGATAGTCGAAGTCTGCGAATTCTTCGGCACCGATGCCGCACGCGTCTGCAACGACTGCAGATCGGCAAAGAGGCTTTCATAAGCCCCATTGTCATAAGGCTGGGCCGGCACCCGTTGTTTTTGGATCAATAGAAGATCCATTTTCTTTTGCGCATCGGTAATACCCTGATCGATAACCTGATCGTACTTCGATATCAGGGAAATACTGCAACCGACAAAAAGAAGAAGCGTCAGTATCCAGAGCGGATATCGAAGCGAACGCTGCACTACACTATTAGTATTCATCATAGCAGATAGGAATAAACTACAACCTCCCAAAGCATACTACCGGCAGTTCTCAACTTGAGAATTGCCCTATCGTTGATAAGCGATACGACACTGCGGCGCCTGTGATTGTTCCGCAAAAGTAACGAGAGTGGCAAATGCCTTGTAACCTGTTAAATCATTTGCCTGTTGTGCACTGCCAATGATAAAAAAGAATGCCCACCCCAAAGAACGCCGCGCTGTTATTGCGCTGACGATCCTCACCTGCGTCTGGGGGACGACATTCTCTATTGTGCAGGATGCTCTGCCCGATATTTCTGCCGCTCTGTTTGCTGCCATCCGTTTCGGGTTGGCACTATCGATCTTCCTCTTCTTTTTTTCCTCAGCCCGTAAAGGACTCCGATTATTATTCAGGGCGAAAACTACTGCAGAAAAAAAACTCCGCTTTAATGGCGCGATCCTTGGTGTAGCGCTTGGTACAGGATACATTCTGCAATTTCTTGGATTGCTTACAACCACCACTTCTAAGTCCGCTTTCCTGACAGCGACGACCGTTCTCTGGACGCCGCTCTTTGCACAGATCAGCGGTTATGAAAAGCTGAGAGCGAGAAAGATCATAACCGTACTCATGGCGGCCACCGGTATCATTTTATTAACCCATCCGTTTCCGGTCGATGGAGTCGTTATCGGTGACGTATTCTCCGCACTCTGTGCCGTAGCTTTTGGCATTTATATTCTTTGGCTCGATCGTACCTATCCCTATGCCAAAGAAGCGATCGGCGGTGAGGTTGATTCGGTAATTGCTATCAGCGCTATCCAACTCGCTATCGGCTTTGTAACGATCGCTATCTGTATCCCCTTTACCGGACCCATCTATTTCCATCTTACCGGCCGTGCCGAATTTGCACTGATCTATACTACGGTTCTGGCAACCGCCGCTTCCTCTTTTATCCAGGCCTATTACCAGAAAGATATTTCACCGACTTCTGCCGTCCTTATTTATACGTTAGAACCTGTCGTAACAGCGCTCATAGGGTTCTTTCTTATCGGCGAAACCATGACCCCGATCGAATTCGGCGGTTGTGCGCTTATTATTGCAGCTATGCTCAGCGGCCAGTAATTATTTCTAATTGTAACCTTTGCCCCTATATATAAGGTAAAGGCCACAAAAGAAACGATAGAAGCATCGTGAATTATTTTTCATAATACCCTCCCGGAGCCTCAAAGCTCGTTTTCGAAACCTTTCAACTAAATTTGTGTCTAATATAATAATGATGCGATATTGTTTATTAGTGGTTGGGTTTGCATTACTGGCAAGCACCTCGGTGTTTGGCCAAAGTACGACATTTGGTAAGAACAAGGTTCAGTACGCGAATTTCGAGTGGAAATATATCCAGTCGCCGCATTTCGATGTGTATTATTACGACGGCGGAGAACAAATAGCGGCTTTTACAGCCGAAACGGCAGAGCAATCGCTCCCGAGCATCGAGCATACGCTCCGATATGACCTTGGCAGCCGCGTTGCTATTATTTTATATAATTCCCATAACGATTTTCAGCAGACGAATGCCGTCGGCGAATACTTACCCGAAGGCGTTGGGGGTGTAACGGAGCTGTTCAAGAATCGCGTGATCCTGCCGTATGAAGGCAATTATGAGTTGTTCCGCCACGTCATACACCATGAGCTTGTTCATGCCGTGATCAACGATATGTTCACCGGCGGCAACGCCCAATCTCTGCTTATGGGAAGCGGCTTTATGATCCCATCGTGGATGAACGAAGGCCTGGCAGAATACGAATCGCTAAAGGGGCTCGACCTCGAAACGGATATGTTCATGCGCGATGCAACGCTTTCCGATGCCGTGCCATCGCTTGCCCGCCTCGGGGGATATGTACAGTATCGCGTCGGCCAGACCATGTACTGGTACATTTCCGAAAAATATGGGCCGGAAAAAGTTGGAGAATTGCTTAACCGTATCCGCACGATGCGCTCAGCGGAGTTCGCCTTCCGCTCTACGTTCGGCATTGGCGTTTCCGAGTTCAGCGATCGCTTTATCGAATTTCTAAAAAAGCGCTACTTCCCCGATATTGCAAAGTTCGATAATCCATCGAGTTTTGCCGAAGAGCTCGCTAATCATAAAAAGCTTGGCAATTACTTCAACGCAGCACCCGAAGTTTCCCCGGATGGCAAGTACCTCGCCTTCCTAAGCGATCGCAGTGGGTTCTACGATATTTACATTCAGGATCTTTCAAGGCCGAAAGAGATAACTAAAGTACTATCAGGCGGCGGAGCTACCGGTAATTATGAAGAATTGCATTTATTGACACCGGGCCTTTGCTGGTCGCCGGATTCTAAAAGGCTTGCCCTTGCTTCGAAAGCCGGCCAAAGCGACCGCGTAAGTATCATCGATATTGCTACCGAAGAAGTGACCCTGCTTCCGGTATTTAGCCTCGATGCTATCGCCCAATTAGCCTGGTCGCCCGATGGCAAAACATTGGCGCTTGTCGGTTATAAAAGCGGCGCCAGCGATCTCTATATGTACGATTTCGATTCCCAGCAACTGACGAATCTTACTCATGATGTCCATTCCGATCATGATCCTGCCTGGGGCCCGGATTCCAAAACCATTTATTTTACCAGCGATCGTGAAGACCGCCTGACTCCCGGCCAGGATACTACCAATGGAATTACCGAATCGACAAGAAAGCATCGCCAAAAAGATCTCTATAGCTTCGATCTCGATAAGAAGACGATCACAAGAATTACGGCAACCGAGACCGTCGATGAATTTAAACCGACCTACTCCCCGCAATTAAAAGCCCTCTTCTATATTTCAAATAAGAACGGTATCAATAATATTTTCGGCTCCGATGCCGATGGCAGCAATGCCAAGCCGCTTACGAATTCTGTTGCCCGTATAGAGCAGATCAGTGTTTCGAACGACGGAGGAAAATTGGCCTTCTGTGCTTCGCGTGAAGGAGGATATAATCTTTATTTACTGCGCAATCCCTTGGATCGCAAACTGGATTCGCTCCCGACCACAGCCCTTCGCGAGCAGGGTATTGCCGATGTAACACATAACGATTCGGTTATCAATAAAGCGATCGATATAGCAAAGAAGCCTCCGGTTAATGCTTCAGATTCGGTACAGGGCTATGAAGATGTCGGCGTCGATCTGAGCAATTACGTCTATAGCAACCGTGCGGAAAATTATCGTCCGGTCCAGACGATCCACCCGCCGGTCGCAACGATCACCAATTTTAAAGACACCAACGGCAACTACGTCAGCCACGATTACAAGATCGTCTTCAGTCCCGATATTATTCTTGGCAGTGCCGGATATACAGGCTTTTATGGCTTACAGGGCTCGACCCAGATGTTATTTTCCGATGAATTGGGCAATCACCAGATCTATTTTGCTTCGAACCTGCTGCTTGATCTTAAGAACTCGGATTTTGTCCTCGCCTATTTCGATATGGAAAACCGGACAAACTTCGGCTTACAGGCATTTCATAGTGCAAGATTCTTATTCACTACTCCCGATCCGGGGTATGAGCAGTACAGCTATTTCGTCTCTCGCTTTACGAATTATGGTCTGACCGGGCTTGCTTCTTATCCTTTTGATAGATTCAATCGAGTCGATTTTAATGCTACCGCACTGGTTCTTGAACGAGATGTGATCGACAACGATCTCTCCCAGACGCTCAGCATACCTACGAAAAGGAAATTTGCCATCGTACCGGGCGCGGCTTACGTTCATGACGATGTACTGTGGAGCTATTTTTATCCGAAGGCCGGTACCCGCTATAATCTGAGTATTACGGCAGCACCTCAACTTTCTACTTCGATGCTCGGCTTTATTACCCCCCAGTTTGATTTCAGGCACTACTTTACTATTGTCGGAGATCTCAGCTTTGCTACCCGCATTGCCGGAGCCGCAAGCTTTGGGCCAACGCCTCAAAAGTTCTTCCTCGGTGGTGTCGATGGCTGGATCAACCGGTTCTTTAGTGCCAACACCTATCCTTTAAGCGAGCCACAGGATTTTGCTTTTTATTCGACGGGCACTCCCCTGCGCGGTTTTGCCTATAATGAGCAGATCGGCACAAAATATGCCATCGCCAATCTGGCATTGCGCTTTCCTTTCCCCATCTTCGTAAGCGGTGCCCCTTTGGCGCTGCTTTCCGAAGCATTCATCGATATGGGTACAGCCTGGAATGACCGGGTCTATCTTTTTGAAAAGAAGCCCGATGGAAGCTGGAAAACAAAAGATCTTCTGGCATCCAGCGGCATCGGGTTCAGAACCTACCTCCTTGGGTTTTATCTCAAGACGGATATTGCCTGGACAACCACGATCGACCATTGGGGCAAACCACAGTATATTTTCTCTATCGGAGAAGATTTCTAACCGGTAGAGCGGTTCTCGAAAATAGTGAAGATATAGTAAGTTTTAGGGCTTTTCTGCTAAGAAAGCCCTTTTCTATTGTATCTTTGCCTATATTTTTGTGTTCTTTTTAGCTATTGTTCACAATCATCTTACTTTATGAAACAACTCATCATACGTTGTGCTTTTCTGATACTGGCCTTGGCTATGATCGGTTCTTCTTCCCTGGCACAACAAAATAATGCCCGAATCGCGTACGTCAACAGCGATCGGACGCAGATCCTGGCCAAATGGCTGGGTGGAAAAGTTGACACGCTTCTGCAATCGACCTCGAAGATAAAGTTTTCCCATTTATCGGTCCTTGGTTCGACCCATGAAGGCAAATCGCTCCTGATTGCAGGTACTGTTAAACTTACTTTCGCCGGCCGCATAAATCCTGATAGCTTGGATTTCTTCGCTCGTGCCGATAGCCCTTTCTTTGTTCCGGAAAATGCAAATCCAAATCCACTTTCCAATCCACTTAAATTAGGACCATTAACTCTACTTAAACATTATACTCCTCCTACCGAGCAGCAACTTCAACCACCGATCCCATTTCCACTTGGTGTCATTAGCGCAAACGAATTCGAATGGTTTGGTACCTGGACGAAGGCCGGTGAAGGTAATACTCCGCTATGGTTCTTCCATGGTAAGTTCGATGGCTCCGGGACTGTCGATTCTATCGCTCTGACAGATGCTAATGCGGTTATTAACGGGCATCACATGACAAACCTAACCTGCACTGAAAATAGCAGTACCATGGTTACGGTTGTTATGGATAACACCCGGGGTGAATTTCCGCGTGCTCAGATCATTCGATGGAATCCCTTTGCTACCGATCAATCGAAATTTCAGATTACCGATATGAGCAATTCGCTCAAAAACCTCCGCAGTGGTGGTGTACTCTGGGATTTCGATACCGCCTTTGGCTTTGCACTTCGTATCGTACCAAACGGCGATCCAAATAATCCGCGGGCAGAACTGGGGTTGATTCCTGGTAAAAGTGGTGATCGCAGTATTCACTTGTATCAGTTTAATATCAATAATCTTGCTTCCGGCTTCACCGATACCCGCACCATTGCTCAAAATGCTATCCCCGACTCGTTGAGAATGTTTGTCGGGTACACCAATAATCCCGGAAGTGCCGGCTTTGACGACGGGCGTGAAGTATTTGCACCGACCGTGGCTCCCGGCGCGCTTGGCAATGGTGGCGATATTATGTTCAGCCCGAGTGGTGATTCGGTAGTATTTATTACCTGTGCAAAAGATTATACTGCCGATAGTGTTCATTCGATGATCTACATGTACGATATCGCCAATCATAAATCGACGATATTCGTGAATGATCCGCATAAGATGGAACGCCAGCCGATCTTTATGGGTCATTGGCCGGCTCCGCCGCCGCCGTATGTTCGCGGCGTTGCCGACCTTGCATTCCCATCCTTCAACCTGGGCTCGGTCTATACCGATAGCACCGGTCAGGTAACGGAGACCGTTCGTTCGAAGAATGGCAGCAAAGTTATCCTCGTATCTGCAGCTATTCAGGGTACGGGAGCGGCTGCTTATTCGATCGTAAGCCCGCCGACCTTCCCCGTCGATCTCGCCGGTGGGGCCAGCCGCGATTTCAAGATCAATTTTGCTCCGAAATCTGAAGGTACTTTCGACGCGCAGTTGGTAATCCATTACCGCGATAGCTTAATGACGGAAGGCCAACCGGATTCTATGCTTACTGCCTCCCTTACCGGAATAGGCACCAAGCGTCCGGAAATCGGCAGTGTTCGTGCTGAGGCCGAACGCAGCTTTGCGATGAATATCGTACCTAACCCACTTAAGAATCTTGCCGAAGTTCAGGTGGAAGCAAAAATGGCAGGCCTGGTAAGTCTTGAAGTTATCGACGAACGCGGCGCAAGCCTTTCGAAAACGGAATCGAAAATGCTCTCAGAAGGTGAGCATACCGTCTTTAATTTCAATGCTTCAGAGCTTGGCCTTACTCAGGGCACCTACTATCTCGTCTTACATACTCCACAGGGTGATGTGATGAGAAAGGCTATCGTAATAAAATAACCTTTTAGTCTTATTTTTCAAACGCCCCTTTACAATAAGTAAAGGGGCGTTTTTTTATTTGTTTTTTCAAGAATCAATTCTATTATAAAAACGTACTATTCAGATTACAAACTTTTTAAGGAAAAAACTGTGCCATTTCAGCTCATTTCAGATTACAAACCTTCGGGGGATCAACCGGAGGCAATACGCCAATTAACCGAGGGCATCCAACGTAACGATCGCGCACAGGTACTGCTTGGCGTTACAGGTTCGGGAAAGACCTTTACTATGTCGAATGTCATTGCCAATGTCGGCAAACCAACGCTTGTTATTAGTCATAATAAAACTCTGGCTGCCCAGCTTTATGGCGAATTCAAGCAGTTCTTTCCAAAAAACGCGGTAGAGTTCTTCATTTCCTATTACGATTATTACCAACCTGAAGCCTATTTACCGACGACCGATACCTATATTGAAAAAGATCTTTCCATTAATGACGAAATCGATCGTCTGAGATTAAAAGCAACCAGCTCTCTGCTCGATGGCCGCGACGATGTCATTATTATTTCTTCGGTCTCCTGCATTTATGGTATCGGCGCTCCAGATGAGTATGCCCGTCAGATGCTGAAAATAAAAATAGGAGATCAGCTCCAGCGTAATGTCTTTATGCGGGCGCTGCATGAGATCCACTATGAGCGCAACGATGTGGAGTTTAAGCGGGGTGCCTATCGGGTTCGCGGCGATGTCGTCGATGTGATACCCGCCTACGAAGATGAGTTGGGGTTCAGAGTAGAATTTTTCGGTGATATTATCGAAGGTATCAGCCTTATTGATCGGCTCACGGGTTCCGTTCGCGAAGAGGTTGATAGAGCCTATATCTATCCAGCACGCTACTTTCTTACCAATGGCCCGATGCTCGATGAAGCGATCGGAAAAATAGAGGAAGAGCTTGAACAACGCCTGAAATATTTCCGCATGAACGGAAAATTACTGGAAGCCCAGCGTATCGAACAACGGACAAGACTCGATATCGAAATGCTTCGGGAGCTTGGTTATTGCTCCGGCGTGGAAAATTATTCCCGCCACATGGCCGGCAGAAAAGAGGGCGAGCGTCCATCTGTTCTTCTGGATTATTTCCCCGACGATTTCCTGATGATCGTCGATGAATCGCATCAGACCATTCCTCAGATCAGAGGTATGTATGCCGGCGACAGGGCAAGAAAGACGACACTTATTGAGCATGGTTTCCGTCTTCCGAGTGCACTTGATAACCGCCCCTTGAATTTTGATGAATTCGAGAAAATGGTCCATCAGATCGTTTTTGTTAGCGCAACTCCCGATGAATATGAAGTAGAGCAGTCGCAGGGAGTAGTGGTCGAACAGATCATTCGCCCGACCGGTTTGCTCGATCCGCGTATCGAAGTTCGGCCTATTAAAAATCAGATTGACGATCTGCTTGATGAAATACGGCTTCGCGTTCAAAAAGGCGAACGCGTACTTATTACGACGTTGACGAAGCGCATGTCCGAAGACCTGGCGGATTATTATTCAAAGGTCGGGGTTCGCGTGCGGTACCTACATTCGGAGATTGATGCGCTTGAGCGGGTGGAAATATTACGTGATCTTCGTCTCGGCGCCTTCGATGTACTTGTTGGCGTTAACTTGCTTCGCGAAGGACTCGACCTCCCCGAAGTATCGCTTGTTGCCATTCTCGATGCCGATAAAGAAGGCTTCTTACGCAGTGAAAAAGCACTGATGCAGACGGCTGGCCGTACTGCCCGTAATGCCGAAGGCCTCGTTATTTTTTATGCTGATAAGATAACGCGTTCGATGAAAGCCGTTATCGATGAGACGGAGCGCCGCAGGAAATTACAGATGGAATATAATGAGAAGCATGGCATTACACCGGCAACCATTACGAAATCGCTCGAAGAGATCCTGCAATCGACGGCCGTTGCCGATGTATCGGCCAAGCGCGAGGAAAAGCGCATGGAGAAAGAAATAATGAAGCCGAAAGAACTTACTCCGGCCTTTGTCTTAAAATCTATGACTCGTGAGGAGTTGCTTGCAATGGTCGAGCAGTTTACGGCTGAGCTCCATCAGGCCGCCCGCGATCTCGAATACGAACGCGCAGCCTCGCTACGCGACGAGATCAAACGGATAAACGAACAATATCTCAATATTAAATCGGTAGCATAGCTGCTGTAATGCTTCGAATCTTTCTGCCGATCACTTGTCTCGCCTGCAACCGGCCTTTCGATCGGCAGAAGACTGCTTCTACCTTCAGCAATTATCTTTGCCCTTCCTGCACGAGAATTTTTGAGCATCAGGCAACCTACTCACCCGATTGCTCGGAGAAACGATTCCGTTTCAGAAATTTGAATGCCAGCATTTCTTTGCAGGCCGCGTTCGAATTCAAGCAGGGGAGTATTATCCAACATCTTATTCATAATGCAAAATATCATTCGATGATGAATCTTGCCGAGACGCTTGGCGTGGCAGCCGCAACTTCACTCAGGCCCAACTTGCAGCAAATAGATCATATCATTCCTATTCCGCTTCACCGAACCAGATACAGTGAACGAGGATACAATCAATCGGAAAAAATAGCCGCCGGTTTTGCCTGTACACTTACCTCTGCTACCGTATTGAACAAAGCACTCCTTCGGGTAAAACCGACTCCTACACAAACGGGGCTTTCTGAAGAGGAACGCGAAAAAAATATGAACGGCGCCTTCGAACTGCGCTCGGACTCATACACTAAGATCAAAGACAAAACGGTAGTACTAGTTGACGATGTACTAACAACCGGGGCGACCCTTGCGAGCGCAGCGCATGAATTAGATAAAGCCGGACCAAAAAAAATAGTTGTAGCCGCTGTTGCATTAGCAACCGACGGAGGAATCTGATCACCAATCCCCACCGGCTCCGCCGCCGCCAAACGAACCACCACCGCCCGACCATCCGCCGCCGCCGCTTCCCCCACCGAAACCGCCGAAGAAATCTCCGCCCCGGCCCCGACCCCGAGGGCCGCGGAATATACTCGACCAGAATAACGCCTGTAAGAATCCGCTAAGAAAACCGGTGGAAGTACCGCCCGAACCTACGACTGTCCTGCGAAGCCCGGAGCCGACTGCTGCACGAATAATAATGACGATCACAAAAAAGATGATGACAAATATCCATGCTCCGACTCCGAAATCATCGTTCTGTTTTTGGCGCTTCGGTGTCCCCTTGAATTCTCCTCTTGAGGCCAGTATTAAAGCATCTATTGTTTTGGAAATTCCTCCGAAATAATCGTCCTGCCGTAGAGATGGCTTGAGAACCTGATCGAATACCTGGCCGGCTAAGGCATCGGTGACCGTCGGCTCGACGCCATAACCTGTGGCAATAAATCCTTTCCTATCGTTTTTAGCCAGAAGAATAACAATACCATTATTCTTTTTCTTCTCGCCGAGCTTATTCTTATTGCCAATATCGGTAGCAAAATCACTGGGCGGATAGCCATTGAGGGTATTCATGATTACGACGACGATCTGAGTCGAAGTAGAATCCTCGTTGGCAAGTAGTTTTTGAGTCAGGGCCTGTATTTGATCGGGAGTAAGTGTACCGGTTTCATCATAGACAGGACCGGAAAGTATAGGTACGGCAGGAGTCTGTGCCGTGGCAGCAGAAACAAATAAACTACATACCGCAGCAAGTAAGAATAGAACTATGGCAAGGGGCTTTCTCATAAATCTGCCAACAGTTTCGCTCGGCAAAATGTCCCGTTCATTACTTCACAGCCGACCGGAAATGTCGTAGTTTTGAAGCGGGGAGAATAATGATGAAAGACCTCTTTTTTCCGGCCGAGGCCAAAATGATCGTCGATTTTCTGTTGAGCATTGTCTTTGCCTTGCTCATCGGTATCGAACTCAATAACCGACTTAAGGAAGACGAACGCTCGAAGGTATTTGGTACCGATCGAACGTTTACCTTTATCGCTGTGCTCGGCTATTTTCTCTATATCATTTCACCGAACGATAGACTTCCTTATTTGGTCGGCTTTGAGATCGTCGGCGTAATACTCGGCATCTATTATTTTTCAAGAATAAAAGCACAGGGGAAATACGGAATAACAGCTATTATTCTCGCCTTGCTTATTTATGTGCTTCCGGTATTTATCATTACCCAACCGAGGTGGTTCTCGCTCTTATCGATCGTTATCATCATGACGCTCTCGGAGATAAAGCCGCAGTTAAAAACTTTTTCATCCAAGATCTACGGGAATGAATTCCTGACGCTTTCCAAATTTCTTATTATCACTGGCGTTATTCTTCCCTTGGTGCCGGACCGGGAGTTCGTCCCTTATATACCGGTCTCTCCGCATAAGCTCTGGCTTGCTGTTGTAGTAATATCGAGTATTTCGTATTGCAGCTACATTGTCAGGAAATTTATATTTCCTAATGCCGGTCTGGTACTTTCGGGGATTCTTGGGGGGCTCTATAGTAGTACGGCGACGGTGTTTATTCTTGCTAAAAAAAGCCGTAATTCCGAGACAAATAGATATGAATTTGCCGCCGCCATTCTCGCAGCAAATACGATGATGTTTTTACGGGTATGGCTTATCGTGCTGTTCTTTTCTCAGGAAATTGCTCTGCGGGTAATCCTGCCGTTTAGTATTCTTGTTGTGCTCGGACTGGTTATTTCTTATTTCTATTATTCAAAGAGCAATCGCTCTGCTCTGACACCGCCTACCTCCGATGTAATGGACCGCAACCCACTCGAACTTCGTGTTGCCGTTCTTTTTGCAGGATTGTATGTCTTCTTTTCACTGGTGACGACCTATACGATACAAAACTTCGGTAATTCCGGCCTACTACTATTATCATACCTTACCGGCCTAACCGATATTAATCCATTTATTATTCATTTATTTCAGACTAAAGATATCGTCATTCCAGCCGGGTTGATCGCCGTTTCCGTCTTGAATGCCATCGCAGGTAATACCATGCTCAATAGTATATACTCAGCAGCTTTTTCCTCGAAAGAAGTACGAAAGCCCCTGCTTGCAGGATACACTATACTCGGTACTGCAGCTATTATGATCTCGTTAATTGGGGTAATGAACGGTGGGTATTAGGCGGGTTCTGTTTCAGGCTGGCGGACTAAGTTCTTAAAAGTAAAACATCGGCGTTCGATAGAACGTATACACGAATCTTCTTTGGGTACGACTGCTGCGGCATCGTCGGTAATATGGTAAATATCACCATTGCGGGTATCGAACACGCGTACATCTCTCGTCGGCGGCGCATACAGATGCAAGCCGACATACGGTTCGACCGAAGAGATATTCTGTAACGAATGGATCATATCCGCCGGTAAGCGCATGATTTGGCCGCCTTTGATCGTCGATTGATGATAAAGCTCCAGTGTGTCGCCGTTTAAACGGTAATCGAAATGCTCTACTTCTCCACCGCAGGAATATACCAGACCGATCGCTTCACCATGATCGTGCGCATCGCACCATCCGTTCTGCGGCCAGCAACCGATGATCACTTCATATTGGTCGGTAAGCTTGATCATCGTCCGCCCATAAGGAAAGACGGATTCCGCTAACGCGCGAACCTCTGCCGGATCTGGCAGATTTTCTGCTAAAATCTTTTCAAGGGTTTCGTAAGTATAATCCGGGGCGGAATCGAGGGCGGAAATAAGACGGTCAAGAGTAGCTGCCATAACAACACAAAAAATTATCGTAGTCAAACAGTACAATCGTGTAAGCGCATCAGTTCACACTTTTTGCGCGCCGCATCGCGCTATAACCGGGTGATCCTTTTTGCATTCCAATAGGTACATCTATTATAGGCGGTACCGGTAATCCTAAGGCCACGTAGACGTCGCGAAGATGGGAGCGAAATAGCTCATCGAATAATGCCTGATCGGAGGTATGATGGCCTTCCTCCAGCCACCAGAACCAATCACTCCCTTCGGCTTTCAGAAGAGCGCTATATGCTTCTTCTACAGCTTTTGCAGGTGCATCGGCCGATGCTTGGTTGAAATGCTCGCGGGTTTGGGTCAATAGCTCCCAGGCACGGTTCTTTTCTGCATCGCCGATCCATACCCTGAAATTCCCATTGATCCAGGAGCCTGCACAAATATGGCCGATACCGCGGATATGATCGATGCCGATTGCAGCAACAGCCTCGCTAAAGGTCACCAGCTTTATTTCTTCTTCATCCGAAAGGCCCCGATAAAAGGCAGAAAGAAAATCAAAACCGTTATTTGAATATCCTTCCCAGCAATTTTCTCCATCAAGAATAATGCTTACACAGGCAGATTCGACTACCTCTTCTGAGAAGCGTTCGATAATCCCGGAGCGGATATTCTTAATATGGCCGATGAAATCAGCGACGGCATCGGAAGCATCCCAATGCTGATAGTCGAATCCGATCTTATCGGAAAGCGCATGATCTCTAAAGAACAGAAATACTCCATCGCCTTCATTACCAAAGCGGCGAAGAAAATATTTTTCAAAATCCCCGTACTGGCGTTCGGATTCCGATAACGAATTATGCAATACCGCTTCATCACTGGCCGTCCACCGGATCTTATGCTCGGCTAATACCGAAAGGGCATCGAAGGACATACTGCCTTCGGCAAGCCACATGCCGTTCGGCGCATGGCCGAAATGCCTGGTATGAGATTCGATAGCCCGCCGAACCTGTTCGCTTGCATCTTCACGGGCGCTAAAAAGCGGTGGCAGTATCACGGCCGGAGTTGCATCCTTTGCCGAATCGGTCGAACATAACAGTGGGAGGATCGGGTGATAAAAAGGCGTACATGATAATTCCACATGACCACGCGATTCAAGCTCTTTATGGCTATCGATCACGGAGGTGATCGCTTTTAATCCGACATCGAGCAAATGCTGCTTCTGCTCTTCTGAAAAATTCTTATCCTGAGCTATTAATGTCTTATAGAGCGGTGACACTCGCAAGAATTCCCCACTCCAGGCAAGATGAAAGAGCACGATCAAATCGAGTAATTCCTGATCGGACAGGGCTTCTTGTTTCAGAACCAGTTCTTTATACCGTACCGAACGGGTTACCATTCGTTCGTAGTTGGCCATACGGCAATATTTAGAAACGTAGGCTCTTTCTTCGTCACTCAAAGTACCGGCCGGTTTACGGCAAGCTTGTAGTAGTTGCTCCTGCATTCCGCCGGCATATTCCTCCAGTTGTTCGAGAAGCGATGGGACCAGATTAATGGTAGTATGTATAGCCGGGTAGTGGCGCAGATGCTCCGCCATTTCAAGATAGTCTTTGGTTGCATGGAGCCTGACCCAGGGAAGACGAAACACCCCGCCCGCTTCATAATAAGGCTGGTGCTGATGCCATAGCAATGCAACTTTGATCGGTATGCTCATTTTACTCTATAAACAACACAGCCGTCGGAAGAGGATTTCCGACGGCTGCTTCTGAGTAACATTCATTGCTTATTTAGCGCGAGGCGCTTCGAAAGCGAATAATATGCAGCTTTTCGAATTTATTCTCGGTCTTTGAAAGCAAACGCGAGATATTCGAGCGGTGACGGTAAATAAGAAACACTGAAATTCCGATCGCGCCGACAATTAGAGTATGATATCCGTAAATATCGACACCAAAAATATTCTGGCGCACGAACATTGTCGTGGGAAACATCACTGCGGCAGTAATAGAACCGAGCGAAACATAACCCGAAGCAAAAAGCACCAGCAGGAAAAAACCGACGGCAATTGCCGTCTCGACCGGAGCTATCGTTACCAGCATTCCGAGCGCAGTATTAATACTCTTACCGCCCTTCCATCCGGCAAAACAGGTATAGCTATGGCCGATCACGGCTGCAGCTCCGGCAAAGAAGCGGAACACCGTCAGATCCTGAAACGGAGTTTGGTTATGGAACGGTAGTACACCGTTGAATAAAAAGGTAGCAACCAGGACAGCGGCAACACCTTTTGAAATATCGAGTAGTTGAACGAGAAGTCCTAATTTCCATCCGAGAACCCGGAAGGCATTGGTCGATCCCATGTTTCCAGAACCCTGGGTACGAAGATCGATCCCCTTAAATTTCTTACTGACAATAACACCAAATGGGATAGAACCGAGGAAATATCCTACAGTCATTACCACTAATAAACTGATCATCTGTAACTGAGCCTATTCAAAGAAGTTAAATATAAACACTCTCTTATACGAGATTGTTCGCCGGTAGTAACAGGCTATCGTATCATACAAAGAGGGCCTTAATGCGCTTCATTCCCTTCTCTATATTTTCTATAGAGTTAGCATAACTGAAGCGAATATACCCTTCTCCATATTTCCCGAACGATGTACCGGAAAGACAAGCGACATTTCCTTCGTAAAGGATCTTATCGGCGATGGTACGCGAATCGAGACCGGTACCGGTAATATTCGGAAAAACATAGAATGCTCCGAGCGGCTTATGGCATTTAAAGCCCGGAATATCATTCAACGCATCTACAATAAAATCACGGCGGCGCTTAAACTCCGCAACAACAGTATTGACCCATTCCTGCGGACCGGTGAGCGCTTCCATACCGGCGATCTGTACGAAACTCGTAGCACAGCTCGGCACATTCGTCTGCAGTTTCGAACAAACCGCAGCAAAATCGGCCGGCATAATGCCAAAGCCAAGACGCCATCCGGTCATAGCATAGGTCTTCGAAAAGCCATCGAGTATGATCGTCCGTTCGCGCATTCCCGGCAAGGCGGCGATCGTATGATTCACAAAGCCATCGTAGACAACACGGCCGTAGATCTCATCGGAGAGAACGATCAGATCATGCTTGACGGCAAGTTCGGCGATAGCTTTTAAATCGTCAAGGGAGAGGATGCCACCCGTCGGATTTTGCGGTGAGTTAATGATCAGCATCCGGGTTTTCGGAGTGATCAGATTTTTCAAATCTTCAATATCGAAGCTAAATCCTTTTTCTTCTTTTAAGACAAGCGGTACCGGAACACCACCGGCAAGTTCGATACAGCTTTCGTAGATCGGAAACCCCGGGTTCGGGTAGATCACTTCATCGCCAGGATCAACCGAGGCCATGATCGCATAGAACATGATCGGCTTCGCACCGGGGCAGACCACTACTTCACTCGCTTCGAACTGCATACCGCGACGCTTACCTTCAACATCGGCGATCGTCTTGCGAAACTCCGGCAATCCCGGGGCCGGGCCGTAATGCGTCCAGCCTTCATCAAGCGCTTTCTTAGCGGCGGCAATAATATTGGGAGCCGTATCAAAATCAGGTTCGCCGATCTCAAGATGAACGATGTCTTTGCCTTGCGCTTCCAATTCCCTGGCGCGCTGCAGCACAACGAATGAAGTCTCGGTCCCTAAGCGTTCGATGCGTTTTGCAATATGCATTGATCTGAGTGAGATTATCAAAAAACGGATGCCTATAAACACTAATGTCGGAAGTTTTGTACCTATAGTTTTACATTTTTTTAAAAAAGAAACATCCCCGCCGCAGCGAGGATGTTCAATAAGCTATTACCTTATTGGTAAACTATAAACTCATAACTGAGTTACACCGGTACCTACCGCAGGATTATAGATAGTATGTACCGGATAGACTTCTACCTGAGGCTCGCCAGTTATACCAACCTGCTGAACTGCCGGCAGTAACCGCTGCTGAGCGAACGTATCGAAATATTCCGGGGCCTCCCAAATATCGGTGACTCTCAGAGCCGAACCATCGTGTCCCGCAACATGGAATAACACACCTTGCGGACGATTGTCTTCCCATCGTACGATATCACGAATTGCATTATATTGGTCAACGCTGACGCCGTCCCAACGCATGATCATTGCTATTGCCATTGTTATTTCTCCTTAGATGAATAGTGGATGATAAAAAAGTAATAGCAATACAGGAGAAATATAGTATTGGATGTAGTTTTTTACTTTTAAAAGAGAAAACTTACTGAAAATAGAGGTCTCTGCATTATAGTAGTTATCGTAGGATTAAAAAAAATCCCCGCCGAAGCAGGGACCTTTAATAATCAATCTTACCTCTTATGCTGTCACCTGTTTGATACCTGGATTAAAGATGGCATGAACCTGACATATCTCTACTTCAGGATTTGAAGTTACACCGGTTGAGCGCACACCCGGCATTAAGCGATCGTTAACAAATGCATCGAAGTGTTGTGGGCTTTCCCATACATCGGTAACATGAAGTGAGGTGCCATCATGACTTGCAACATGAAATAAGCCACCGGCAGCCGGATGTTCTTCCCACTTTACGATAGTACGCACTTCGTCATATTGCTCGGTCGTGATACCGTCCCAACGCATAATCATTGCTATTGCCATTACTATTTCTCCTTTTAGATGATTGGTGAATGATAAAAAGTAATAGCAATACAGGAGAAGTTTATATTCGGATGTTACGAAATAATTAAAATCATACTGCGTCCGAAATAGATGAGAAATTAAATCCTTTTACAACAAGCATCGGAGCAAGCATCGGGATATCGTCATCGCCATCGCGCGGAGCCGTGACAATGGGCTTCGAGAAATCTTCTACATTTTTGAAGACATTAAGCGGCGATTCATTCCAGCGGAAGTTCATTACTGCCCGCTTGATTTCGCCATTCTCGACCCAGAATACACCATCGCGCGTTAAGCCCGTCTTGAGCAGTGTCTGATGATCGACGTCGCGGATATACCAGAAACTGGTAATAAGCAAGCCCTCTTTGACCGTCGTGAGAAAATCTTCCGGCAACTGTGCTCCGCCTTCCATAATAATATTGGAAGAATACGGAATTGGCCGCTTACCGGTCTTTTGCGCCCAATACCTTCCGCGAGGCATATTAACCAATTTCCCATCTTTGACCCAGTCGATTTGCTCGCTTGGCATTCCGCTATCGGTGTAGATGCCCGAAGGCACTAACGGATGATTCGGGTCGGAATAGATTCTTACTTTCGGGCTGAAAATCTCTTCGCCGATAGCCGTTCCGCCATTTGCTCTTGAATATGGGCTTCTTCCTTCTTCGGCGCTACGCGTATCGAGCGACCATATAAATTGCTGCAACATATCGGCCGTCGCGCTCGGTTCGAGGATCGTTTTATAGACTCCCGGATCCATTTCATCGAGATGGCGCCAGGCAGCGCATTTTTCTGCCGCCCTGCGGATCGCACGGTCGCTATCGAGACGGGCGATCGCATGGCTGGCGCGTTTATTCCAGCCACTTGCCGAGCCATCTTCGCTTCGCATGGTGGTCGAAAAGGTCGTGCGTGTCTTTTGATCGGCAACGAACAATCCCTTCGAGTTACGATACGCCGATGAACCGACAGTCGTTTGTAAAAATCCGGCCGCAACGAATTTTCTGGCCTTTGCTTCTTTGATTGCCTGCTCGGCTATACGCGCCCGCTCATCGGCAGTATAAGAATCGTCGGAGCTGGATTCATCGAATTGGGCGGAGTGGAGATAGGTCTGTTTTGCCTCAAGTGGCGGCATGAGTTCTTCGTTTTCCGGCGCCAGTTTTGCGATCTCTTCAGCGCGGCGAACGGCTCTCGATAAGCCGTCGTCGCTAAGATCGTTCATCGATACCGAGCCGGTTCTTTTACCAGAGGCACAGGTGATCGAAATGGAAGTATTAAGCGTCGAACCGCTGGTCGTCACCGTATTTGCCGCATAGCGCAAATGCGCGCTATGCGTACTATCGATGCTTACTTCACACCAATCGGATGTTGAAAGCTTGACGATCTTTTGAGATAACGATTCGAGTTCATCCGAACCAAGGATACTATTTGCCATACTATTATTCGGTATAATCGATCATGTTAGAGCGGGCATTGGCTGCCTGCGATTTCGTATTGATGACTTTGACTCCCGTAAATCTCGCCGGAGCGCAGCCGTGGCTTACCGGGTTCGATTGCATTGGTTCGCCTTTTCCATCGTTCATTGCGCCGCCAAGCATATACTCGGATTTATCGCAAATAGCATCGCACTTATTCCAAAACTCGGTGGTCTTCGATTGGTAGGCCACATCGCGCAGCATCGGCCCGAGCTTCCCATCTTTTATCTCATAGGCCACCTGGCCTGTGAATTGGAAATTGTAGCGTTGATGATCGATCGAATAACTGGAGTTGCCTTTAATAAAAATACCGCCTTCGGTATCTTTAATAAGATCGGCCAGTGAGAGCTTTGCACTGCCCGGCTGCAGACTTACATTTGGCATACGCTGGAATGGGACGCTCCACCATCCCTGAGCATAACTTTGCCCGCGCGAAGCCGGCTCATTGATCATCTTTGCCTGCTCACGGGTTGTTTGTAGGCCCACCAACTCGCCGCGTTTTAAAATATCATACGATTGCGAAGCGACACCATCGTCATCGTAGCCGATAGTTGCAAGCGCACCTTCCTGAGTACGATCGGCAACAACATTGACGAGCGAACTAGCATAGCCGAGCCCCGGAAAATCTTTCTTGCGGATAAAACTGGTGCCTGCAAAATTAGCTTCGTACCCCATAATGCGGTCAAGCTCCGTCGGATGGCCTATACTTTCATGAATCGTAAGCCAGAGATGGGTCGGGTGCAGAACAAGATCGTACTTACCGGGCTTAACACTGACCGCCGTCAGTTTTTCCGTTGCTTCGGAAACAGCCTGAGCAATTTCATCTTTATAAGGATATTCTTCTACATATTCGTATCCGCGTCCCTGCGGCAACACGAAGAGCGCACGGCTGGCGAACTCCCCTTTCGAAGTATCGGCAATAGTTACGTGAGTCGAAGGATCGATGCGGGTTACTTCCTGCCAGATCTTCGAACCCTCGCTCGATGCAAAATATTTTTCTTCCCTGACGGCTGTCAGGCTTGAATTGATAAATAACCTCTTCCCATTGGTAGCGGCTCCATGTGCAAGTGAGTGCATCGAGAGCAAAAGATCGGCACGATCTTTAAATGGCACATCGAATGGATTCTTCTTTATCGGAGTGGACCACTCGGCAGTAACCGCTGCGGCCGGAGCAAGATCTAAAGGTTTTGCCTGCAACTTGGAATTTGCAGTAGCCATTTGAATGGCCTCGTTAACAGCCCGCTTTCCAGGCTCTTCTGCAACCATTTGCGTCGCACAGAATCCCCAGGTGCCATCTTTTATGACTCGAACTCCCATACCAAAAGAATCGGAATCGTTGACTCCGGTTACAACTGCATCCCTGACGTGCACCGATTGGCTGGCATATCGGGAAATACGGACATCGCAGTAAGTGGCTCCCTGAGATTTGGCATAGGCGATCAGGGTATCGGCAAGGTCCTGCTGGGCTTTTGCCGGTTTGGAAAGCGTGCCATCCGGCAAGAACCGCGCGGCACGGGCAAGGCGGGTATCAAGGCCGGTAAGAGCAACCACTCCTCCCGCCAGAGCCCCCTTCAAAAATATCCTTCGATGCATAGAGATGAATTAGTATGATAGGTAGTAAACGCCTGTGGTAACATTTTGTTCGCGCCGCCCTTTAAAAAACGAAGCGACGATCTTTCGATCGCCGCCTCGCGTGCTTTGTGTCGTGATATAGGGATCAGCGAGTGATCACAATCGTAGCGATGCCGAGTATGCCTTCGCCGGTTGCAAGCCGGATAAATACCTTTCCGGTAACGTTCGGAAGTATAAGCGGTATCGTTTGCTCGCCTTCGGAGAGCGAACCGATCGATTGGGTCGAGAGCATACGGCCGGCCGCGTCAAAGAATTGCAGGGTCAGAGCAGGGACTGCTTTGAGCAAGCCTACTTTCAACGAAGCCTTTTCGGAAGCCGGATTCGGAATCACTTCCATTGAAGTAATAGAATGGTCAAGCATCCGGACAGCATTATTACCCGTTGTATCGGCCGGCTTTCCTTTTCCGATACCATGCAGCGACACCTGCAATGGAGAACCTTCAGCGGCGGTGATCGTCAGAGTGCCACTCTCTGTACTTGCTATCACCGGATGAAAGGTTATATAAACCGTCTTTGTAGCACTTGCATTGATAGTAAACGGGGCGTAAGGAGAATCCACCACAAACATATACGAGCCACTGATCTGAAGTAAATTGATTGCTGCAGGTGCCGTGCCGGTATTCGTTATTGTAAACGATTTTTGTACAGAGCTGCCGCTATCGACGGTCTGGAAATCAAGGCTGTTCTCGCTTAACGATAGTTTCGAATCTACCCCACGGCCCGAAAGCTGGATCACATGGGTGTTGGAAGTTGATTCATCCGTTACAATGGTAAGAGATGCCGTATAGCTTTGCTGTGCCCCTGCCGTAAAGCGTATCTTGATTTTTGCAGAAGTGCTGTCTTTTGCTGCAATAGTATGAACGGCCGAATCAAGAACCGTAAAGGCTTTCGAGGGATCGTTCAACGTATATTTCAAGATCTTTACCGGAGCAGTACCGACATTTCGTAACGTGATCGAAGAATCTTTCGAACCACTTACTTTTACATCGCCGAACGAGACGGTATTCAAGACATCGAACTGAGAGTTGGTACCAATACCGGTTAGATATACCGTATCGATGCTGTGGTTCGGATCATCTCCGTGAATAACAGCCATGCCATTGACCTGGCCCGTCTTTGTCGGAATAAATTTGAAAATGATCTGGGCCTTGTTCTTCGGTCCAACCGTTGAAGGTTTTGAAAAGACCGTGAACTCTGCCGGGGTAATATCGATCGTACCGAGCGTAAGATCATACGTGCCGGTATTGGATACATCGAGACCGATGGTCGTACCGGTCGATCCGGCGCGAACATTACCGAACTTGATCGTATCGACTATCAAGTCGGCCATTTTCGGCAAGCCCGCTTGACCGGTGATAAGCATTTGCTTAGCAGGCGCTCCCTGATCGTCGTTATTAATTGTAACCAAGGCACTATCGATGCGCTCGATGGTCGGAAGATAGGAAATACCCACCGTAGTCGTTGCCGAAGGAGCGACCATTACTGCTCCCCCGCCATTAAGGACAAACTTAGCTCCCTGATATTGTGTGCCGAAAACAATCGAACTGATATGCAATGTATCGTCACCGGTATTGCCGATCGTCAGTGTGCCGTTCTTTCCACCACCGGCTTTCGCTAAACCAACATCATAGGTAGCTGGCGCATCGATCACCGGTGCAATACCGGTACCGCTCAAAGCAATATCGGATATCTGTACGCCATTCTGAGCCGTCATACTGATCTTTCCGGTAGAAGCCAGACGCGCTGCCGGGCTGAACTGCACCGTCATCGTACCGCTCGCACTCGGGGGCAATACTGTTGGCGTAGGGCCGGAAACAATAGTAAAGGTCCCCGCTCCGGTACTTACACTGGCATTGGAAATAAAGAGGGTATCGTCACCTGTATTAGAAAAATTGTAGGTGATCTGTTTATTTGTCCCTTTCTTCACATTCCCGAACGGAATGGAAGTCTGTCCGGAAAAGATGGCCTGAATGCCGGTGCCGGATACATAGATCGCCTTGCGGGCATCAGCCGCAGACGGGCTGGTAGCATTGGAAACAATAACGAGCGAATCGTTAAACGCCCCTCTGGATGTCGGTGCAAAACTTATGGTCTCCGTTTCCGAAGTACCGGTGGTTATATTTCGCTGTCCATTCGTTCCACCGCTTGAATTATTCGAAAAAGTAGTACCGACATTAAAATTGGTCGATGTGATCGTCACGTTCGATTGATCACCGCCGGCTGCAATATGCATCGTATCGGTATAGGTACCACCGACACGACGGGAGCCGAACGGAACTGCTAATCTTGAGGGAGTTACCGTGCGGACCGGAGCAATAACATTGAGGACAAATTTTTGAGCGAAATTCCAGTTGTCACTGCAGTTACCACTTCCATTGGTGCCATCGTTATTGACGGCATTCCCGTTGGCATAAATGGTATCAGCACCGGCTGTTGAAGGAGCAGTATAGGTAAATGACCACGTAGCCGGAAGAGTCTTGGGGCTGCTATGGGTCAACTGGCTGTTAGAACTTTGCAAGCCATCGTTGCCGGCCGTAAGCGAACCACGATAGACAGAAATGTCACATCCGCCTTTCGATTCTCCAGAGTTAGCAACCGTGATCGTAAAACTGATCGTCTGCCCTGCCTGAACAGTTGTCGAAGAGGAAGTAGAGAGGGTAACCGAAGTATTGGCGCTTGGGTTAGCACAATGGCAGGTACAACCGGGAGAATCGCCGGGCTTTTGAGTAACTCCCGTCATTCCGGTAGAATGCGAAGTGGCATAGTTCGCGATAAAAATAACGGTCGCAAAGAGCAACAAGCCGATGCTCAGTGAGCGCCAATGGGTGAGGAGTCTTGATGTACTACCAATGTTCTTCATATAATAACAAATATCTTATTTCAAATACCTGGGTTATTTTTCACTCTCCCCTATGTGTGTTATGACACACATAAATGATATTTTGTGACGGACTCTTTTATAAAAACCTTTAAAAAAAATATTACTAAAAAAGCCGAGAGCAGTGTTCTAAACAGAACTACGGTATGACAATCCCTTTATCTATTGTAATTATTACATTTAATGAGGAGCGAAACATCGGCCGATGTCTCGATTCTGTTAAAGATATTGCCGATGATATTGTCGTCGTCGATTCGTATTCGACCGATACTACTCGCGATATTTGCCTATCTCATGGGGCAAGGTTTGTTCAGCATCCGTTCAAAGGCCACATTGAGCAAAAACAATGGGCCATCTCCCAGGCTCTCTACCCTCATATTTTATCTCTCGATGCCGATGAAGCACTATCGGAAACCCTTAAACGATCAATTGTGCAGGTAAAGAATAATTGGGAGTATGACGGATACTATATGAGCCGTCTTACCAATTATTGTGGAAGCTGGATCCATCATTGCGGATGGTACCCCGATAAAAAACTCCGGCTCTGGGATTCACGAAAAGGACGCTGGGGCGGGCTTAACCCCCATGATAAATTCGAGCTTACGGCCCCCGGCGCAACGACCGGTTTATTGCAGGGCGATCTGCTTCATTACAGCTACTACACCCGCGAAGATCATTATAAACAGATAGAATTTTACAGCACGATCGGTGCTAATACTTATTATAAAGAAGGAAGAACGGCCTCCATCTTTTCGTTGATAATAAATCCGCTGTTAAAATTCTTCAGGGATTATATTATTAAGCTCGGTATCCTCGATGGCAAAGCCGGATTCACTATCTGTAGAATTTCCGCGTATGCCACCTATTTGAAATATAAAAAACTTCGCGATCTACATCTGCACCATTCCAACGCATGAAGATAAGCGGCTTCACCTTTATTCGCAATGGCATTACCTTCGGCTATCCGTTTATTCCTGCCATTACTTCCATGATGCCGATCTGCGACGAAGTGGTTGTGGTGGTCGGCAAGAGCGATGATGCGACCCGTGAAGCGGTTGCAGCGATCGATTCTCCGAAGATCAGGATCGTCGATACCGTCTGGGACGATACCAAACGAACTGGCGGGCAAGTACTGGCCGAACAGACGAACATTGCTCTCGATCACATCACCGGCGATTGGGGCTTTTACCTGCAGGGCGATGAAGTCATCCATGAGCGCTATCTTCCGGGTATTCGTGCGGCAATGGAGGCTTCCCTTTTGGATACAACGATCGATGGGTTGCTCTTCAACTACCTGCATTTTTACGGTAGTTACGATTATGTAGCAACTTCGAGGAATTGGTACCGCAAAGAAATTCGCGTCGTCCGAAACGATCCCGCGATCAGGTCCTGGGGTGATGCCCAGGGATTTAGAAAGCTTCGTAACGGCCAGATGGTAAAACTGACCGTACAGCCGATCGATGCCTATATCTATCATTATGGCTGGGTGCGCCCTCCCACGGTAATGCAGGAAAAGCTGCGCTCTTTTCATAAACTTTGGCATGACGATACCTGGGTCGAGACTCATGTACAAAAAGAAGCAGCCTTCGAATATTCCGATATTCAAAGCGTGAAGCGTTTCGAAGGATCTCATCCGGCTGTTATGCAGCCGTTTGTCGAGGCTAAGAACTGGGAATACCAGCCGCCCGCTTCTGCACCGCACCGATCGATCAAACACGTTATCTCGGATGCGATCGAGCGGATGAGCGGTTATCGCATCGGGGAGTATAAGAACTACAGTATAAAATAGCAGGTTACTACCAGACACCATATTCATAATCGGACGATCATTATGGCACTATCACAAGGTTTTCTTTCTGCTCTTGCTTTTACGCTGCAATGGGAAGGCGGATATGTCAATAACCCGAACGACCCCGGAGGCGCTACAAATAAAGGCATAACCCAAAATACTTACGATGGCTGGCGGACTTCACAAGGCCTTGCCCATCAGAGTGTAAACCTTATCAGCGATAGCGAGGTACAGACGATCTATTATAATAACTTCTGGAAAAAGGCAGGCTGCGATAATTACAGCGATAGTGTCGGCGCTGCTGTTTTCGATTTTGTGGTCAATAGCGGTTTTGCAAGCTCGAGCGGATACGGCGGTATGCAAATAATCCAACGATCCTTTAATCTGACCGCCGATGGTATCGTTGGCCCGAAAACGATCGCGGCGATCAGCGGTACCGACGAACAAACCGCGCTACAGAATATTCAGGGTGCCCGCAAAGCCAACTATGAGCGCCTCGCCCAGAACCCAAAACTTCAGGTCTTTGAAAAAGGATGGCTCAACCGCCTGGCAAGTCTTAATGAGAAATTAGATATAAATCTCGCCTGAGCTGCGGAACATATTCGGTAGTACAATTCTTACTATGTAGCTTACGAATTGTACTCATTGATGAACCAACCATTTATTTCTCGTTTCACTTTTGCCCTACTTCTGGTACTGGGCATTACTTCCTTCTCACGCGGCCAAAGTAATATCGGCAAGATCAAACCTAACCCCTACTTCGGAAATAACGGGTCTCAGGAGCTTGATTTTGGTTTTCAGGATGAGCCTTCCGCTTTTGCAACTTCCGTTGTGAAGCAAACCAGCATCCCTCTTAAAATACTCGTCGGTATAAAAGCTCATCGCTCAGGTCAGGATGCTATATCATTCGGTTTAGAACGCTTTACTTATGATGGATGGCCGGATTCTTCCTTCGGCACCAACGGAATATTCCTCTGGGATTGGAATACTGTCAGTTACGCCAATTATATTATTAATAGAGATAGCACTGCAATCGGAGTGTGCGGTTATTCCGGCACTTCTTCGATAGTAGGAGAAGGCGCTCCTTCTGTTTTTTTATTTACTCCAAGTGGTGGGCCGGATTCTTCTTTTGGCGGTGATGGCCATGCCGTATATAAATATAGCGATGGTTCGGGCGGTGAATTTAACTATCTGAAGTTTATCGATAACGGGTATCTTGTTGCTTTTGGTTATACGTCCGCATCTATTTCCGGTGGTCAATCGGGGTTTGGAGCCATGTGGTTCAAGCAAGATGGCACCCTCGATTCCTCTTATGGTATCAATGGGCAGATACAGATCGCCGCAGCGATCGAACGTGGTACCGGCTATTTCTTGCCCGACCATCGGTATATGTTCATCGGTGTTTCTACCAATAAAGTGAACCCCTCGATCTTACTGGCCCGCCTGACTAAAAATGGCCGTCCGGATTCATCCTTCGGTATAAATGGGCTGCTTAATACCGGAATACAGGTCAGTAGCGGCGCCGATCTCTCTACCGGGGTAATTGAAAAACTCTTTCAATACGGCCGCATAATGGTTGCCGCGAACTTCAACGATGGCAGCGGATTGCCGTTTAGCCTGTTGCGCATCGATCCGAATACCGGCGCCCCGGATAGCAGTTATGGTACCCTGGGATATAGCAGCGCTCCTATCATCTCGAATATACATCAGAAAGGCATCATTCTTTCTAATGATGGCAGTTGTCTTATTGCCGGGCAGGCCGATAGTGGCCTCGGTATCACGGCCATTGCAAAATTTCTTTTTGGCGGAGGGATCGATATGAGCTTTGCCGATGGAGGTATCTATCTCCACGATTTCACCAACGGCACCCGCACCAATTCATTTACCTATTATAACGGTATCGGAGAAAAGAAATTTGCTTGTGTCGGCACTATTGGCGTCGGTCTCGGATCGAATATTCTCCTGGGTGGATATATCCAAGCCAACGATGTTTCGGTATCGCCCCGTCCTATAGCTTCCGGAACCATCTCGATTACGCCAAACCCTGCACGTTCCTTTGTTACGATAACGGCTCCCGAAACGATCAGCTCCCTCGAGGTCTTCGATGTTCAGGGAAAAACGGTAATCTCCTTCGATGGCTCGAAACGCAGTTCATCATCTTATTATCTTCTCGATGTGTCGGCCTTACCGGCAGGTACATACCATTGTTCGGTAAAGACCGTGAATGGATATTATAACCAGGGATTTGTAGTTACCAGATAATATTATTGTATATAAAAACAAAAGGCAGCCCTAAGAGCTGCCTTTTGTTTTATAGAAGAAATACGTACTACAGTGCTTTTACATCAACCAGCTTAAATTCGCCATTACTGCGCTGATCCATAAATTTAAAAACTTTTCTGACGTTATTAGTATAGGTCCAGATCTCCATCGGCTGTTCACCAAGCAGGAAGCTGCGCTGGATGTTACTCGGAGGCCCGAATAAAATATAGATCTTTCCTCTATCGGTCATTGCTCCATCGAGCTGGCGAGGGGAACGGGCAAAATTAAAGTACGCATAATCGGCGCGTTTATAAAATTCTGCCATTCGTTCGTTATAGGCCGTTGAAGGAGTCGGGTCCTGCTTCTTCCAAAAGTCTTTTAATTTTTTCTGCTGTTCTTCGCGTGAACCTCCGGTAAGCGCGGAATACTCATCATCAGTCGTAAGGTATTGTAATGGCGGCAGCGCATCGCGGGGATTTTCCAGCGAAAGCGGCATATCGTGCCAATCGGGGGTGATCTTTTGAACGATGGTTCGATGGTCTGTACCGCTGTAAACGGCGACCGTTAATTCATAATCGCCCTGTTCGAGCGAATCCCCCGCAAGCCTGAATAGCGCGATTTGATACATGAGGACCGAATCCATCTTATCGGTGAGTTCGAATCCGATCGTGCTATCGATGGAAGCGATCCCAAGCCGATGATTTCTAAGGAGATCGTTCGAGGCTACTGTTTTCCGCTGCACCGTTCGCGGGCTATATTTTCTCTGGGCCGGATATTCCTGCGTTTGAACCAGGGTCAGGACAATGCTATCGATGCTTTCCGATTGCGGCATAGCAAGCGGAATTGCTCCGTAAAGATCGCGGCTGAATTCGGTAGTATTTCCCCAATTCTTCGTGCAATATTCACAACCAGTCGTGACGGCATCGAAAATGATAGGATCGCCGATACCAATGAACGAGCTATCTTTCCCCGTCACCGAGCGAACCGTATTCATGGTTCTGAAAGAAATGACCTCATCTCGCGGCCGCTCGGCTAATTTCGACAGGAAGCCATCGCGAATCTCGGTATGTACTTCAATTGCTTGGGTTTTCAGGCCGGATACGCCGACAGCAATCACTGCTGAATTCCAGGAATATTTCGAGGTTGTCTGCTCGAAATTCGAAGTAAAGATGGTATCCCTTCTATTTTTTGTGGCAAGGATCTTGCCGGCCGGTGTCTCTCTGAGTTCGATCGAGATATCCCGTACAGCATAATAGGCTCCCTTATTAGCAATACTGCGATCCGAACGCACAAAAGAGAACAAGGCATTAGCTGTATTTACATATATCCGAATAGAATCGGCATCGGCCGATTGTTTAGCTGTCACGTAGCATTGTTCGCCAAAATCGAAATACGCCCGGGAATCCACCGCATAATGCTGAGCGGATGCCGACGCTGCCAATGTGCAGAGCAGGATGATGATCAGTTGTCTTGTGCGCCCTCGAGCACCCATTGTTTTATTCCTTCCCGGTGGTTATCATTGATACGTAACGGTCCCGGATGTGATTCACGTCCATAGACGACCCGAACCAGGCCACAAGCCGTATCATAGGGCTGATTGACGACGTTGATGGAGCGGATTCCCGTCCAGGACGTCAGGTCGGTATTAAAGTTATCCGGACGGGGAGCATCATGGCAGCCCTGAACATTACAGGAGATCGTAAATAACGGAGCGATATGCTGCCGGTAACTAACTCCGGTCGCCGGAAAGACGATCTGATCCGGATTGGTAATATCGTCGCCCGAACACCCTATCCATAGTAAGAACACGGCTATCGGCGAGAAGTATCGGAGCCCATAAGTCATAATATACTAACGGTATAAGACTAAAAAAAAACTCCCCGCATTCCGGAGAATGCAGGGAGCCATTAGTTTGCCTTATCAACATCCCGTTGTTGTCGGGGACGGGACCCCGTGTGAGCAGTGATATAAGAGAACTTGTCTATATAATCTTACACTCTTTTCGTTCTCTTTGGTTTCTGGGTCAGATCTTGTGGGTTACGATTGCTGCGTTACTATTGATCTTATCCCGTTGCTATTTTGAAAACAGTTTTGTAGTAGTTACGGTTGCAATAAGCCAGAACAAATATACAAAATTTTTTATTAATTTCCAAATTAATTTTTTACTGCATCTAACTCTATGATGTCGATCCGACTGGTAAAAAGATCGACATCACAGAGCGTTTGAATTATTAGCAGTCAACAATTAATTTTGAATTAGAGCTCGATCGCAGAAACCGAGATACCCTGAATTTTCGAAGTTCCAGCACCACCAATTACTGCAACTTTGATATCTATCCAGTAGGTCGTACCGACCGTAAGACCGGAGACGATAGCATTACAAGTCATCGGGATCGTTTCATGATGGCTTGCATTATTAGCACCGTTCGGATCGGAAGGTGAACCGATGGCTAAATTACCTACGGCCGTTCCCGCGGGATTTGCTCCATTGGTGGGTGCAGTACCGGTACCATAACAAATTTGCATCGAACCTCCATTACCACCAGTCGTATTATTCTCCGAGCCGGAAATAACGATCATTATTGTGCCGCTCTTTGAAGGAGTAATGGTAACCGAAGAACCGAGTCCCATCATTTTACCGGTTGAACTGGTTGTACCAGTCGGATCGGAAGGTGTTGCCTGTACAACATCGCCGATCGGTAAGGTAATGGAAGTTGTATTATTAGAAACCATGATCCAACGCGAATCGGTAGCGCTATAAACCAAATCGATCGATCCACTGGGGGTAATTTTAACATCTGCACCAGAACCTGTAATGATCTTATTAGCAGCAGTAGCTCCGGCAGCAGCAGATTGATTGGCAATGGTCATCGTCTGGGTACTCGCATTATAGAGTGTAATGCGCTTGCCATTCTGCGGCCCGGCGATACTGGTTATTGTAAAAGCTCCCGATGCAGACTGCAGACGTACCAAGCCGAAGAGATTTCCTGCACCGTCGAAATTCATATTATTATTCGTCGTTCCGGAAAGACTGGTCGTATAATTATATTCGCGGGTTGCAAAGTCTTTTACTACATCTAATGAGACGTTCGGGTTATTCGTACCAATTCCGAGTTGGTTGTTGGAGTTATCCCAGAAGAAAGTAGCATTATTCTGAGTATAAACACCCGAAGTACCGGCGAATATCACACTACCCGGAGTGAACTGAGTGCTTGTACCCGTACCACCATTAGTAACTCCAAGGGTACCCGATACTTCGGAACCGAGAGCAACGTTACCGGCAGTGAAACCCGATCCGTTACCGTGAATAACACCATTCAAAGAAGTAGTTACAGCCAACGTACCGCTCGAAGTGACCGGCGAATTAGCAACACTGAAACCAGTAGGCATCGTAAGACCGACGCTGGTCACAGTACCACTGCCACCGGCATTTACCCAGCTCAATACACCGGCAGCGGTCGAGCTAAGTACCTGCCCATTCGTCGGAGCGGTGATCGGAAGCGTATAATTGATATTTGTTGCACCTTGCGCACCAGCCTGGAAGGTCGTAATGCCGGTACTTGTACCCTTCAACTGTAACTGGCCTTCGACCTGACCGTTACCGCTGATGTGAAAGTTTGATGAAGGTTGTAAGGCTGTACCATTATCGATATAGCTGCTGGAAAGATCCGGCATATCGGCTGCAACCAATGCTCTGAAACCCGGAGCGGCAGCAGCACCCGTTGTCGGGCCTGCAAAGACCAGATTAGCATTCTGGTTTGCCAGCGATGCCGTAAGAGTGCCACTTGTCGTCACCGGCGAGTTTGTTACGGAAAAAATCGAAGGCATCGATAAGCCAACGCTGGTGACCGATCCGGTACCAACCGTTGCCCAGCTCATAACACCCGCCGTCGTCGAGCTTAACACCTGTCCATTTGACGTAGGAGCTGCCGTCGGCAAGGTATAGTTGATATTCGATGCACCTTGTGCGCCAGCAGCAAAGGTAGTAATACCGGTACTCGTACCTTTCAACTGCAACTGGCCTTCTACTTCACCGTTACCGCTGATGTGGAAATTCGAAGAAGATTGCAACGACGTACCGTTAACGATATAACTGGCAGCTAAACTTGGAATATCAGCAGCAACCAGAGCACGGAAGGTCGGAGCAGTGGCAATACCGGTTGTCGGACCTGCAAAAACCAGATTAGCATTTTGAGTTGCTAATGAAGCAGTAAGCGTGCCACTCGTCGTTACCGGCGAGTTGGTTACCGTGAAGATCGAAGGCATCGAAAGACCGACACTCGTTACCGTTCCGGTCGAAGCGGCTACCCATGAAGTATTCGTGCCATCGGTTTGTAAGACCTTGCCCGTATTACCAGTCTGGGTCGGAAGAAGATTATTCAGAGCGGCATTAGCTGTTGTTGCACCCGTACCGCCGTTTGCAATACCAAGGGTACCGCTGACTTCAGAACCGAGAGCTACATTACCGGCTGTGAAGCCACTGCCATTGCCATGTATGACACCATTGAGCGTTGTCGTTACTGCGAGCGTACCACTTGAAGTGATCGGCGAGTTGGCAACACTAAAACCAGTTGGCATCGTAAGACCGACGCTTGTTACAGTTCCTGCAGCAGCATTGCTCCAGCTCATCACGCCGCCCGCAGTCGAGGTAAGTACCTGGCCATTAGTCGGTGCAGTGATCGGAAGCGTATAGATAATATCTGCCGACTGCGCCCCAGCCTGGAACGCAGTGTAATTAGTACCGGCTGCCGGGAAAGCGCCGTTGGTATTTTGTGCTTCGTAGAAGCGAAGCTGACCGGCTGAATTATCGTTGTTGGCCAACCAGAGATCGACGTTACCAAGAACAGCCGTATTGTTGCTGGTAACCGTCATATTATTAAGGCCACTGCTATTATTCCCTAAAAATCCTGTGCTACCGGCAGCATTGAGTAATAATCCCTTACCACCAAGGACGCTGGTATAATCGCCGCCGCTATTGGTACCAGCCTGATTGGCCGAACCTCCAAGAATAGCCGTACCGATACCAAGGGCAGAATTTGAGCTGCCACCAAGGATAGCACTGTATTGAGCAGATGCCGTATTAGTACCACCACCGCCAACAAATGAATTAGCACCGGAAGCAACATCGTTTGCACCACCACCGACAGCAGCATCCGCACCGGTTGCCTGGTTGGTATTACCACCACCGACAAACGATTCTGCACCGGATGCCTGGTTAGCAATACCACCAACCACAGCGGCATATTGTGCATCCGTCGAATCGGCATTGAGCGAACCGGCCCTGTTAAAAGCGCCGCCGCCAACAAAACCAAAGTTATCACGAACAGCATTTGCCTGACCATTACTACCGCCGCCAACGATCGTTGCACCAAACACACCTGTCGAACCGGTACCACCGGCAGTGTTACCCTGATAACCACCGAGGAAGTTCGGGCTGATACCATGTGGAGAGATACGCAATACGCGCTTCGAACCGCGGTTTGCGGTGGCATCACTGTTATATAAATGAATTTCAAATGCCGTACTATCGGTCGTACCGATAAAGTTAGTGCCAGCAGTTGTACCGGAATTACCACTTAACGACCATGCCGCGCCATTGAGATCGGCAGCAACCAGAGCACGGAAGGTCGGAGCACCACTACCGGAAGTGGGGCCGGCAAATACTGTATTCTGGGCTTCGTTTGCAAGCGTTGCCGTCAGGGTACCGCTCGTCGTTACCGGCGAGTTGGTTACCGTGAAGATCGAAGGCATGGAAAGACCAACACTCGTTACGGTACCCGTCGAAGCGGCTACCCATGAAGTATTCGTGCCGTCGGTTTGTAAGACCTTGCCCGTATTACCAGTCTGGGTCGGAAGAAGATTATTCAGAGCGGCATTAGCTGTTGTTGCACCCGTACCGCCGTTTGCAATACCAAGGGTACCGCTGACTTCAGAACCGAGAGCTACATTACCGGCTGTGAAGCCACTGCCATTGCCATGTATGACACCATTGAGCGTTGTCGTTACTGCGAGCGTACCGCTTGAAGTAACCGGCGAGTTAGCAACACTAAAACCAGTCGGCATCGTAAGACCAACGCTCGTTACTGTACCAGTAGCAGCATTTGCCCAACTCATGACACCGGCTGCAGTCGAGGTAAGAACCTGGCCATTAGTCGGTGCAGTGATCGGAAGCGTATAGTTAATATCGGTAGCACCTTGTGCACCAGCGTGGAAGGTCGTGAGACCGGTGCCGGTACCTTTTAATTGTAATTGACCTTCGATTTCGCCATTACCACTAATATGATAATTTGAAGAGGCTTGAAGTGCAGTGCTATTACTGATATAGCTCGAAGAAAGATTTGGGATATCACCAGCAACCAAGGCACGGAAGGAAGGGCTGCCACTGCCAGAGGTCGGGCCGGCGAAGACACTATTCTGTGCTTCGTTGGCAAGGGTAGCCGTTAAGGTACCACTCGTTGTTACCGGCGAGTTGGTGACCGTAAAGATAGAAGGCATCGAAAGACCGACGCTCGTTACTGTTCCGCTGTTACCAGCGACCCAGGAGGTATTGGTGCCATCGGTTTGTAAGAACTTACCGGAATTACCGGTCTGTGTCGGAAGAAGATTATTTAATGCAGCATTGGCAGTTATAGCACCCGTACCGCCATTTGCAATAGCAAGCGTACCGCTGACTTCAGAACCAAGAGCAACATTGCCGGCAGTAAAGCCGCTGCCATTACCATGAATAACACCGTTAAGCGTTGTGGTAATAGCGAAAGTGCCGGTTGATGTGATCAAGCCAGGAGATACAGATAATCCGCTCGGCACGGTCATACCAATACTTGTAATTGTTCCTAACGTAGGAGTTACCCAAGCCGGAACACCACCGGGAGTGACGGTAAGAACCTGACCAATAGATCCTGGCGTGACCCAACCTGTTTGCCCCAAAGCATCGGAAGCATAGAGCAAAGAGCCTGCCGAAGTAACATTCGAAGGGAATCGAAATGTCCAGTTAGCAGCAAACCCACCCGTTGGTCCGTCAATCGTCAATGCATGACTCGATGCGTCCTGCAAGCGAATGCGATAGAGCGATTGCTGAGCTCGCACTACTACCGAGGTAATAGAAAGCACAGTGATCACTGCCAAACAATATCGCATTATTCTTGTCATAGAAATACTTCGTCCTTTCGAGTCGTGTGTCTGGTTTCTGATAAGAGTGTTGTTCTGCCGAAGCTGCGGTGTTGGGCGTCGTGTGTGAATATCCTCACAACACCGCAGCGCTTCAGCTTAAGAACATACTACCATGATTGGTATGGGTTAAGTACCAGCGATCGCTTAGTTCTGGAAGTTAACCAGAGCGAAGCTGTTCGCCGTCGGGTAACCGGAGATAACGAAATCGAAATTATTATTTGCGACATCGATATTGGTTACGGTTGCCGTGATCGGGTATCCGCCTGCTTCAAGAATAGTGATCGTGATAACAGTGGTAGCCGTGATCGTGAAACCAGCCGGCGGATTGTTACCGGTATAGCTATAACTTGTCGGGTTAAGCGGAATACGCTTCTTGTTGGTAACGTTCGCATTGTTGGTAGCGATCGTGATCGAACCACCGCCATTGGTGATCGAGATACCGGCACCGGCCGTAAGCGTAGCAGCCGAAGGAGCGCCGCTGGTGTTACCGATCATGATCTCGCCATCATTGAGATGGGTTGCAACAAGCTGATCGCCGGCAGCATTCGAGGTGATGACCGAGTTACCGGTGAAAGACGTTGCGCCCGTACCGCCATGAGAAACCGGAAGCGTACCGGTGATCTTGGTGGCGCTGATGCTGGTGATATCGGCATCGACGAGGTTACGGAAGGTCGGCGTACCGCTGGAACCGTCAGCCGGAGCAGCGAATACTTTGTTACCGGACTGAGCAGCCCACGAAGCAGTGAGGTTTCCAGTCGAGGTTACCGGTGAGTTGGAAACCGTGAATTCAGCCGGCATCGAAAGACCAACCGAGGTAACGGCCGTTGTCCATGAGGCGCTGGTACCATTAGTCGTTAAGAACTTACCGTTGTTACCAGTCTGGGTCGGTAATAAGTTGTTTAATGCACCATTTGCAGTGGTTGCACCGGTACCGCCATTGGCAATACCAAGAACGCTGGTACCGATATCAGAAGCGCTCGAAAGATCGAGGGTCGTAACGGTTACATCTCCGGCGTTAGCACCCCAGTTCGAAACTTTGAGGATACCATTGCCTGCAGGCTGTACCCAGTTCAGCGTTGCATCGCTGCTATAGGCCTGCTTTGCCTTCATGTTCAAACCAAGAGCCGGGCTCGTAATGCCACCCTGCTGAAGTTTGATACCGCCAGCAAACGGTGCTGACAACTGAGCATGTGCCGAAAGAGCAAAGGCTCCGGTCAACACTGCTGCAAGAGCTAATACTTTAGTGTTCTTCATTGTAGTATGTTTTGTGATTAGTTATTGTAAATAATTATCCCGTGAAATAGAGGTATCAGGATCAATTGATCACGACGTAATTCAATTGTCCGGTTGTTGTCGGATAAAAGCCGCTGAATTGGACGGTGAAACCGACACCGGAAGAGATTCCTGTTACCGAAACTTGATCTGTCTGTCCCGAAGGATCGACAATAGAAACGAGCACGACCGAACTGGAAATAATACCTGGATAGGCAATATTCATAATGATCGTATTCATTGGAATGGGTACTGAACCCGAAAATTTTCCTACACCTGAACCGACAATGCCATTGGCATTGATAGTACCGGCACCGGGGTTAATAGAAGAACCGGCACCGACGGTGATGTTCGTACCTGGCGGAAGGGTACCACTGGTGATCTGGCTCGCCGGTACAGTAGTAGCGGGGGGTAAGGTTGGTGACCAGGCCGGAAATCCGGAGCCATCGATCACTAAGATTGTTCCGGGAGCACCATGCGGCAATTCGGTCGGGACATTCGATGCATTTCCAAACCACATCGAACCTGCAGTAAGACTCCCCAATCCGTTTGGCTTCCAGGTCATGTTACCATCGACATCGGCAACGAGGAAATTCATCGGATTGCCCGGAGCTACATTCGGGAGATGTAACGAATAATTTCCGGTCAGCGATGTGGGGACATCGATCGTTACACTGCGAAGTGGGGTCGAGCGGTTATCAAGTTGTAACGCTCCAGCACCGAATGTTCTGGCCGGTGTTTGCGCTTGTGCAGACGAAGCCGCACCGATCGCAATGATCGTTACAAAAGAACATGCTATTATATGCCTTAGTAAGGTCATATACCTATCTGTACTACCCTTCTATTGTTGAATCCCGTGTTTTTTTGTACTTAATTTTTGTTAAGCACAAAAAGATGTCTGTCCGGTTGCCCGGAGCTGTGATAAATACTTCAAGCTAATTGAAGCGTTGATTGTATCCCGTGTTTTTGTCTCTAAAATTTCCCGTGTCAGAGACAAAATAGTACCCGGAGATCTTTCGATCTTCAGAGTGAGTTTTTGTGGCGTTGTATAGAAAATGAGCCAGTATCCCGTGGCAGCTCAAACTTCTCTATGCAAATATACTACTCTAAGTTTTGTATTTCCAAATGTTTTAAGCGATTGAAACTAACACTTTCTTAGTAATTGCTCTTTTAATCAAAGGATAAAACTTAGTTAACTCTATAGTATTCAGCGAGTTATTTTGTAAAATAATACTAATACTTTTCCGACAATTCTTATGAGTTACATCATTAGTTTTGTAAGAATTCCACAAAATTGCGAATACTAAAATGTTCGAAATTTTTGAAAAAGTGCTCTTGCACTCTCTCCTTGTTCAAGACCATTCATCGTTTTTGATTCATTACGATAAGTTTCTGTTAATATTTTGATAATATTGCCTATTTCCTGTTGTGCTATACAAACTACACCATTTGCATCGGCAACGATAATATCACCAGGTGAAATAGTAACATTATCTATAGTAACAGGGCAGCCATAAGCCGCCATATATCCTCGACGACGAATATCCTTAATACATCTATAGGACCCAAATACCGGAAAGCCTGTCGCTGCAATTTGCTCTATATCACGCACTCCTCCATTTACAACAGCGCCACGGGCGCCTCGTGATTTAGCACGCGTTGACATCAACCCGCCCCATAACGCAGCATCGATATCGGCATCGGCAGCCACTACTACCATCGAATCCTGTGGTATGGCATCCACCATCTCTAATAAAGTATCGATCTCAACATATTCACCGGTAGGAATGACCCTGCACGGGAATGCATATCCAGCCACTTTTAGATGCGGATCACCTAAGATCGCCTGAATAGTGTGGTCGATCACACCACTCTTTAACCCAAGCGAATCCATGACATCGCTGATAAGCGGTGTATAGAGCGTTTCTAAAAATTTAAGAATATCGGTCGTGCTCATCGAAGGCCGGTAGGCATCGTTTCAAAGCCAGGCTGTACATTTACATTTGCAAGAGTTCGCCAGGTATCGTCTTCCAAGGAGCATAGCACCCAGCAGAAATTGATCGGATAGCCGGGAGCTGCAACATTCGGATGGTACCCTTCTACTATAGTTACGGCGTCATTTTCATACACCGGCATCGCAAATTCGGGCGCTTTGAGATCGTGATAGATAAATTGCGTCCCAAATCCCGGCGAAGGCATATCGAAGAATAAATAGAGTTCTTCACGGGTAGCAGCATGTTCATGCGGCGGCCAGCTCGTCCAGTTTCCGGGTTTAGACATGGTAACACCCATCAAAATTCTCGATCCCTCAACATTTTCGGCTATTACTTTATGAATATCTCTATAATACGGCTCCGTACCAACGCGTAGTGTCAGTGAATCACTGTTCTTTACTTCCGATTCAAAATTCACGTAACGAACCGGGTGCTCTTTTGAAGTAGGTGCCGAACCTTCCACAAGATCGCAACTGCTTGTCGTACGAACATCGAATGGAAGTCCTTTCGTAATATAGAGCCCATCCAGACGTGTGAGAGTATATTCTTTACTGCCAACGCTTACAATAGCCTCTCCATGCAGACAGAGCAATGTTGTTTCTGCTCCTGGATTTTCTCCGTGTGCCGTAGTGACTTCACTATCAAGAATGATCCTTCCTGCAGAAATACATTTAAAAGCGCTTGTAGCCGGCGTCATAGAAAGATGACGGCCTTTTTGAGAGGCTGTATTACGAACTAACCAGGATTGTGACATAGTAAGCTCTAAAATGAATTAAATCCGCCATCGACGGTAAGGATATGACCCGTCATATACGCCGAGGCTTCAGATGCAAGATAAACGAATGCTCCGGCTAATTCGTCCGGCTCGCCGAATCTACCTTTCGGAATTCGGGAAAGTAATTGCTTCATCCGATCCGGATTAGAACGCAACGCCGAAGTGGCATCGGTTTCAAAATAGCCCGGTGCTATGGCATTAACGGTGATATTATGAGCGGCAAGTTCATTGGACATCGCTTTGGTCAACTGAGCGACCCCGCCTTTTGCAGCCGCATAGGCGGGCACAAAGCTACCACCGCTAAATGATAACAGAGAAGCAATATTGATTATCCTCCCCCATCCGGCCGATTTCATTCTGATCGCCGCCGCTTTCGACCATTCGAATACCGAGGTAAGGTTAGTCTCGATCACGGCATCCCAATCTTCTATAGGATATTCGAGCACCGGATGACGCTTAATAATACCGGCATTATTAACCAGAATATCGATAGCAGGTGCTTGCGCAATTACCTGCTCACGATCGGAAGCAGAAGTAACATCGGCTTCGGCAATAGTGCTCTCACCGGCAAGGAGCGATTGCGTCTCTTGCAGAGCTTCGACATCGCGTCCGACGAGAATAAGATCCGCCCCGGCCGAACTCAGGGCAATAGCCGCTGCCCGGCCAAGACCCCGGCTCGCGCCGGTAACAAGAGCGGTCTTGCCTTCAAGGGAAAAGAGTTCATGTAAGTAACTCATCGGCTCTAAAATACAACCTCTGCTGTTGATTTCAACTGAAATCGTACCGATTTTTCATCTCAAATGGAGGGAACACTATGAAAAAAGTATGCACTGCTGTTGCTCTCGTGCTAATGTATTGTTCTGCTATTATACCTGCCTTTGCGCAACACGTCGGCCCCTGCCAGATATTTCCGTCCGATAACCCATGGAATACCGATATATCGAATTATCCGATTCACCCGATGTCGGATGTCTTTATAGCTGCGATCAGCAAGACCAGATCATTCCTGCATCCTGATTTTGGAAGTAACGCTTCCTATGGAATTCCTTATGTAGTTGTTGGAGCAGACCAGCCGTTTGTCCCCATTACCTTCGATACCTACCCAGATGAAAGCGATCCAGGCCCTTACCCGGTGCCGCCGAATGCCCCCATTGAAAATCTTGGTCAGGGTGGAGATCAGCACGTACTCGTCGTCGATACGGGCAACTGTATGCTCTATGAGATGTTCGATTCCAGAAAAGATGTCAGCGGAAACGGCTGGACGGCAGAATCAGGAGCTGTTTTCAATTTGAATTCCAATTCCTACCGGCCCGATGGCTGGACTTCGGCCGATGCCGCAGGACTACCGATCTTTCCGGGGCTTGTCCGCTACGATGAAGCGGTAATTCAGCAGGAGATTCGCCATGCCCTTCGCTTTACCACGCCTTCAACGCAGCGCGGATACATTACACCTGCAAGACATTTTGCCAGTACTTCGAGCGATACCACTCTGCCACCAATGGGATTACGCGTGCGACTGAAAGCAGACTATGATATTTCCACTTATACCGGGACTTCAAAAGTAATCCTCACCGCTCTAAAAAAGTATGGGCTCATTCTTGCCGATAATGGCTCGGCCTGGTTTATTTCCGGTGCTACCGATGGCCGTTGGGATGATGACGATCTTAATCAACTGAAGAAAGTACCAGGTAGTGCTTTCGAAGCAGTTAATACCGGACCGATAAAACATGAGCCCGATGCCACCGATATTGTCACTACGGAAGCGGGTAGTTCATTTCAAGCATCGATTATAAGCATTCCTATACGATCGGAAGCCATGCTGACCTGCACTGCTCCCAGGGATATGCCAGCCTCGCTCGATCTTATCGATATGGTAGGAAAGGTGAGAACGCTACAATCGGATTATACCATTGAAAAAGGCACTCATACTACTATGCTATACTTCCCCCGCTTACCAGCCGGAATGTATTTCGTAAGAGTCCGGACAGCCTTGCAAACGATTGTGGTAAAATTTTTCAAAAATGAATAATCTTCGTAGAACATCCTTCCCGGATAGACGAACTCCTTTGAATTTCCGATAGTTAGCCTTTACAGTTAATTAATTATGAAAGGTAGTGTTACGTGCGTTATCGCTGGCGTCTTTCGGACTTTAGTCCGGAAGATCTTGACGTTATACGCAGTTTATCTCAATCGATCAATGTACCGGAAAGTATTGCATCTATCCTCGTAAGCCGCGGTATTCGTACGTTCGACCAAGCGAAGCTTTTTTTCAGACCTTCGCTCGACGATCTGCACGATCCTGCTCTGATGTCCGATATGGATATCGCCACTGCCCGTCTTCGGCAAGCCATCGATAATGGCGAGTCGATCGCAGTCTATGGCGATTATGATGTCGATGGGACGACGAGCACCGCAATGATGACGCTTTTCCTTCGTTCGCTTGGGGCAAACGTAGCGTTCCATATTCCGAATCGTTTTACTGAAGGATACGGCCTGACGGCCGGCAGTCTCGACCGCCTCTTCGAATCGGGCATTCCCTCGCTCTTAGTCTCTATCGACTGCGGGGTGACGGCAATCGATGCCGTCGCTTATGCGCGCAGTAAAGGGGTCGATGTGGTGATCTGCGATCACCATGAACCTACCGATAGGCTTCCCAATGCTAATGCCATTCTCAATCCTATCAAGCCCGGCTGTTCCTATCCTTATAAGTCATTATGCGGATGCGGTGTAGCTTTTAAGCTTATTCAGTCGATAGCCGCTTCTTATGGTAAACCGGAAGCAGCCTATCAGTATCTTGATTTTGTGGCGATGGCAAGTTCGGCCGATATTGTCTCATTGATGGGTGAGAATAGAATATTGGTTCATTACGGTCTGAGATTATTGAATGAATCGCCGCGGCCGGGTGTCAAGGCTTTAATTCAGGGATCGGGCTTGCAACTTGGCAAGCTCAGTACTACCCAGATCGTCTTTGGCCTGGCTCCGCGTATCAATGCCGCGGGCCGTCTCGGCGAGGGCAGCCGCTCGGTTGAATTGTTAATGGCTCAGAATATCGACGAGGCTCATCATATCGCTTCTATTCTTGAAGAAGAGAATATGAATCGCCGCCGTATCGATGAAGAGGCATTTCTCGAAGCTATTGCCATTGTCGATCACACCCTGGATCGCGAGCGTGATCGCATTATTGTCCTTCATAATCCGGATTGGCATGCCGGTATTATTGGTATCGTTGCTTCACGTATCGTCGAAAAATACCATTTACCGGTTGTATTAATGACAACGATCGATGGTATTGCCAAAGGAAGCGCCCGTTCGATCAACGGATTCGATATTCATTCGGCATTGAAGCTTTGTGAAGACAAGCTCGTTACCTTCGGCGGCCATAAATATGCCGCCGGTGTATCTATGATGCCCGAACGGGTAAATGAATTCCGCGAAGCGATCAATAAAGTAGCTCATTCCATGTACACCGATGAGATGCTCGAACGCGAGCTTATCGTCGATGCCCAAATAAATCTTGCCGAATTGACGCCAAAATTTTTTGCGGTAGTTCGCCAGCTTGCGCCATTCGGGCCGGATAACAACCGCCCGCATTTTTTTGCGAAGAATGTACAGGTTGTTGGCTACCCACGTATTGTTGGCAAGGCAGTGCCGCATTTGAAATGCAGCCTTCGCCCGGCAGAGCGAATCAATTATATGCCCGGTTCACTGGCGGCGAATAATATCCCGTTGTGTATTGGCGGCGCTGCGATCGATGCTATCGGGTTTGGTCTTGGTAATCGCATTGACGAACTGATGCCTAATCATTTGCTGCGTACCGATCTCGAAGTGGTTGTCTCGCTCGATGAAAACGATTTTAACGGGAAAATCACCCCGCAATTAGTTATTAAAGACTTTAAGTAAGCTATGAGCGGTCATTCCAAATGGTCGCAGATTAAGCGCAAGAAAGCCGTCACCGATACCAAGCGCGGCCTGATGTTCACGCGCCTGATCCGGGAGATCACCATTGCTTCGCGGCTCGGCGGCCCTGATCTTGAGGGCAATGCTAGGCTTCGGCTTGCCGTAGAAAAAGCGCGTAAGAGTTCCATGCCTAATGACAATATCAAGCGTGCTATTGCCCGCGGCGCCGGCGATGATGGCGGCTCGTCATTAGAAGAATTACTCTATGAAGCTTACGGCCCGGGCGGTGTAGCAATAATGATCGAAGTCGCTACGGATAACCGCAACCGCACCATTGGTGATATGCGGCATCTCATCGGTAAATACGGAGGTAACCTCGGGGAAAGCGGCTCGGTGAATTGGATGTTCTCAAAGCACGGTACTATTCTTATTCCAAAGCAAGGTCAGTCCGAAGATAAACTGCTTGCTATTGCCTTAGAAGCCGGTGCGAACGATCTTAATACGAACGATCCGGAATATTATGAGATAAGCACTGCCCCCGAACAATTCGAGTCCGTTCTTAAAGCGATTACAACAGCGGGAATACCGGTCGAGGAAGAAAAGGTAGGTCTCATCGCTTCGACCCATACCAAGGTTGGCGGGGCCGAAGCGGAGAAAGTGCTGAAATTACTTGAAGCGCTCGAAGAATATGACGATGTACAGAACATCTATTCGAACGCCGAATTTGAATAAGCCTTAGCTTGACATTGATCGTAAGAACTCCTTATTACTCTTAGTACCTTGCATCTTATCGAGCAGGAATTCCATCGCTTCAATTGGGTTCTGATCGGCCAGTAATTTTCTTAAGATATAAATACGGGCCAGCTCATCGGCGCTGAGCAACAACTCTTCCTTACGTGTACCGGACATATTGACATTAATAGCCGGGAAGATACGGCGATCGCTGAGTTTGCGATCGAGCGCAATTTCCATATTGCCGGTACCTTTGAATTCTTCGAAGATAACTTCGTCCATTCTCGAACCCGTCTCGATAAGCGCAGTAGCAATGATCGTCAGCGAACCGCCTTCTTCGACATTTCTTGCTGCACCGAAGAAGCGCTTCGGCTTATGCAGTGCATTCGCATCGACACCACCGGAGAGAATCTTACCGGAATGCGGCGTGACCGTATTATGTGCACGCGCAAGACGCGTGATCGAATCGAGCAGGATTACAACATCCTGTTTTGCTTCGACCAAACGCTTTGCTTTTTCGATCACCATCTCGGCAACCTGTACGTGACGCTCGGGTGGTTCGTCGAAGGTAGAAGCAACGACTTCGGCGCGAACCGAGCGCTCCATATCGGTCACTTCTTCCGGGCGTTCGTCGATCAGGAGAACAATGAGTTTTACTTCCGGATGATTACGGGCAATAGAGTTTGCAATTTTCTGAAGGATGATCGTCTTACCGGATTTCGGCTGGGCAACGATAAGTCCGCGCTGTCCCTTACCGATCGGGCTGACAAGATCCATAATGCGCATCGAGTATTCGCCGGGTGTGGTTTCAAGAATGATGCGTTTGTTAGGATATAAGGGAGTAAGGTTATCGAAAAGCGGGCGGTCTCGGGTGAATTCGACCGGCTGGAAATTTACCCGGTCAACTTTCAATAGGGCAAAGAAGCGCTCGCCATCTTTCGGCGGCCGCACCGAACCTTCGACGCTATCACCGGTGCGGAGCTGGAATTTCTTTACCTGAGAAGGAGAAACATAAATATCATCGGGGGAAGGGAGATAATTATAGGAAGGAGAGCGCAGGAAACCATAACCATCGGGCAAAAGCTCAAGAACCCCCGAGCTTTGCGGGCCCGATTCTTCTTCCGGCGTACTCTTGCCGTTAACCGGTACAGCGCTTTTCTGGCGCTGGCTTATCTGTGAATCTATCTCAAGGATCTTAAAGATCAGGTCTTGTTTACGAAGGTCCTGGTACCCTTCGATCCCTAATTTTTTAGCAATGTCGTTAAGTTCGACTATCTTTTTTGTTTTTAATTCCGCTGCGTTAAGCATAGGATCAGACTAAGAGAAATGAAACGAATAGTGGTTGGGAAAAGTAGATCGCCAAAAAGAAGTCCGACAAGAAACGAAGAAATTACAACGAATACAACCCGTTAGCGTTGATGATCTTTAACGGGAATAACCGGGACAAAGAACGGGGTTTCCTGGGGACGAAATGAACTTGGCGTTTCAAATATACGTATAATCCAAACACGATTGCAACAGAAGCAGTTCACCCAAAGATCAATCCCTTCAGCCATCCGAAGAGCAATGCTAATACCCAACCGCTAAAACCGAGTAATAATAATATTCCTATGATGACCCATATTTTCTTTCGGATATACCCTGGTTCGGTGGCCATTTTATGGACTTCATCTTCGAGAAATTTCTCGGCATTCTCAAAAACTTTACCCGTTTTAGGAAAATGTTTGTTAATTACAACACGAAGCCATTCGAGAAGGCGATGCGCCCAATGATACTCTTTCGAAAGAAACAGTAAACCGACGACAAAGAATAAAAAACCCTGCAAGACCGGCAAGACGGCCCCGGCAATACCGAGAAGGATAAAGGCCCAGCCTACCGTCAGATTGATGACTTTATTATTGGTCATTGCTGCAAATTACGAAAGAACGATCTCCTGTTCTTTGTATTGCAGTTCGTACAGCGTCCTGTAGATGCCTCCGAGGGCAAGCAACTCCTCATGCGTACCCATCTCTCTTATTTCGCCTTTATGCAGCACTATGATCTTGTCTGCTTTTTGGATGGTCGAAAGACGGTGTGCAATAACAATAGAAGTTCTGCCTTCGAGCAGTTTATCGATTGCCCGCTGAATAAGGATCTCAGACTCGGTATCGATGCTTGATGTTGCTTCATCGAGGATCAAAATTCTCGGGTCGTACGCCAGTGCTCTGGAAAACGAAAGTAATTGCTTTTCACCGACCGATAGAATAGCCCCGCGTTCTTTTACATGAGTCTTGTATCCATTAGGTAATCGCCTGATAAATGGATCGGCTCCCGTTATAATAGCCGCCTCGATCGCCCGCTCATCGCTAATACGCTTATCACCAAGGGTAATATTCGTTACGACATCGGCGCTAAAAAGAAATACATCCTGTAGAACAATGGCAATATTCTGCCGGAGTTCATGCGCATCGAGGCTGCGGATATCTTTTCCGTCAATAAGGATATCGCCCTTTTGGAATTCATAGAACCGGGTGATAAGATTGGTAATCGAGGATTTCCCTGCACCTGTCGCTCCGACAAAGGCTATCGTTTCCCCAGGCTTTACATGAAAGGAAAGATCTTTCAATACATACTCATCGTGATTATAAGCAAAAGAGACATTTCTAAATTCGATCTCACCAGCCAAATGGCCTACCGGCTCGGGATGCGCCGGCGGCGGAACAACCGTATCATCATCGAGCAATTTAAATAACCGCTCGCTCGAAGCCATCGCATTTTGGAGAATATTATACTTATCGGCCAGATCGCGAAGCGGACGGAAAAACATTTCCGTGTATTGAATAAACGCTATCAAAGTGCCGATCGTGAAGGCTGTGCCGAGTGGATGCGCTTTATCACCGGTAATAATCGTACCTCCGTACCAGATAATAGCGGCATAGGTAAGAGCGGAGAGGAATTCGATCGTCGGGAAGAATACCGCATAGTAGAAAACCGATTTGATATTAGCATCGGCATGGTCGCGATTGATCTTTTCGAATTCGGAATTCGTTCGCTTTTCCCTTCCGAATAATTGCACGGTTATCATACCGGCAACGCGCTCATTCAGATAGGAATTGATCTTTGCAATTAATACTCGGACTTCCCTATAGACTTCTCTTGCTTTCTTTCGGAAAATTGCCGTCGCCAGAAGCAGGAATGGAAATACTGCCAATACAACCAGCGATAATTGCCAGTTGATGATAAACATGAAAACAAAGATCCAGAGGATCACAAAGATATCCGCGAAGATCATAACGATGCCCGAGCTGAAAAGCTCGTTAAGCACTTCGACATCGCTTGTCAGGCGAGTTACTAATCTGCCTACCGGATTCTTATCAAAAAATCGGAGCGAGAGATGATGAAGATGATCGAATACCTCTTTGCGTAAATTATAGATGGTCTTTTGACCTATCCATTGAGTAATAACCGTTTGCAGATACTGAACGACAGCCTGAAATATGACCGAACCTATCATCAGCAGAAAAATTGTATTCAATCCTTCCAGCTTTTTGGGGACGATATGCTCGTCGATCGCTAATTTAATCAGATACGGACGTAACGGACCGAGCAACGAAATAACGATCGTTACAACTATTGCCGTAAGAACCTGCCACCAATACGGCCGCAAGTAGTTCAGCAGCCGTTTCATCAATCGCGAGTCGTAAGCCTTACCTAAAAGTTCTTCTTCCTGAGCCATCGGGGGTGGTAAACAACACTTTAGCGAGAAAAAGTCGGTTTTGGAATGACAATAGCCCGATTGGTGTTTTACAGTGGCTTTCCACCGAATCAAGCTGTACGAGTGAACGAATCTCTTTTCCCTATCCTTTCTGCCAATTCCGGCACCGAGCCTTATAGTGTATCCTGCACGACCTGTTCCCGCAATCCCTTACCTTACCAAGAAATTGACAAGCCTGAATCCAACTGCGGTATCGTCGGAGTCTTTAATCATTCTCAGGCATCGGTTATTGCCTATTATGCCCTGCATTCACTGCAGCACCGAGGACAGGAAGCGGCTGGAATTTTAAGTGCCGATTGGGAAAATGGTAACGGCAAAAAAAGAAAGTTCACAATTCATAAAGACAACGGTCTTGTCCTGAATATCTTTCAGGATCCCAATCTCTTAACCAATGTTCTTCGTGGCGATTCCGCCATCGCCCATAACCGCTATTCTACTACCGGGGCTTCCGGGAAGATCGAGAATATCCAGCCGTTCTATATGCATTATCGCGGCGGCAATTTCGGGCTCGCCCATAATGGCAATCTTACCAATACGAGGGTGATTCGCGATGCGCTGAAAGAACAAGGCACTATCTTCCAGACTTCGACCGATAGCGAACTCATCCTTCATCTGGTTGCCCGCTCCAAAGAGCCCGACCAGATCGGCCAGATCCGCGATGCATTGCGTCAAACGCTCGGTTCTTATTCGCTCGCCTTACTGACGGATACAGCGCTTATTGCTGCACGCGATCCCCATGGTATTCGTCCTCTTTCGATCGGACGGCTAAAACGGTCGGATGGCCAGTGGGCGTATATGGTAGCCAGCGAAACCTGTGCTTTCGATATCGTTGGCGCCGAGTATGTCCGCGATGTAGAGCCGAATGAGATTGTCGTTATCGATCAGCATACGGTCGAGACCGGTAAAATATCTTCGTTCCAGATCGACGACGAGAAACCACCGACGCATCATTGCATCTTCGAGTACATTTATTTCTCGCGTCCCGATTCAAAGGTCTTCGAGGAGAACGTCGATAAAGTACGCCGCCGGCTCGGTAAAAATCTTGCAAATGAAAGTCCCGTCCCCCAGCTTGGCGAAAAACGAGTGACGATTATTAACGTCCCCGATTCTTCCAATACCGCCACCCTTGGCTTTGTTTCGCAAAACAACAAGGAAGGTAATCCTTCCAAATACGAGATCGGTCTTATCCGCTCGCATTATGTCGGCCGCACTTTTATTCAACCCGGCCAGGATAACCGCGAGATGAAGGTTAAGGTAAAGTTCAATGTGGTAAAAGGCGTGCTCAAAAACCGTCGTGTAGTCGTGATCGATGATTCGATCGTCCGCGGTACTACCAGCAAATCGCTTGTAAAGCTTCTCAGAGAGGCCTCACCCAAAGAAGTGCATTTACGAATTACTTCCCCGCCGATCACCCATCCGTGTAAATATGGGATGGATTTTCCGAGCAAGCAGGAATTAATAGCAAACGATCATAACCTGAATGTCGAAGAAATTGCCGAGGCGCTCGGAGTAGAGTCATTAAAGTACTTATCGGTCAAAAAATTATTGGAGAGTGTGCCGCATCACAACAAGAAAGGCGAACCGATCGGATATTGTACAGCCTGCTTTACGGGTAATTATCCTGTCCCGATCGATGAAGCGGCAATGAATCAGGTAGAGAACGACGATTAATTTTTTAGGCCCGGTTATTATTCTTCGTCGATAGCAAGTTTTGCCGTCCCATTAGCTTTAGAACCGACAAAGCGCGCGGTATAATATTTTCCTTGTGAGAAAAAGCCTGTCGATTGCAGGTTATCGCTTTTAGTGCTTCCGGCGGCATAGACCGTATGCTGGCCAGCCGGTACTAATACATAGTTATGTAATTCCCCATAGGTTACCATTTCCGGATTACCACTATTATCTTTGAAGACCGGTTGGTTATTCAGATCATCAAGATACAGGGTTACACTTGGCGAAGGTGACGGGAAATCGCTTATGCCATTGACCAACCGCAAGTAGCACATTCCGGCAGGAGCCGCGATATTCTTTAAGCTATCGTTGGCAAAGAACGGAGTAAGAAAAGTATCGACTCCTACATTACTCTGGAATAAGATCACGCTCGTGAGTGTAAAGGAATCGAGAGTATTCGGTATAGATAAGCTATCGAAATGCTGCCCGAAATTGGGAAATGTACCGGTCTCGAAGGTAGCATAGAGCTTCATCGAAGAATCGGAGGTGATCGGGATATACTGTTTATCCATCGAAGGCTGAACCTGGACGAACTGTAAACCGGTTAATCCCCCCGTCTTTAATGAAATAGGCCCTGCATTATCGAGTACGGCGAGAAAGCGAATAAAAGCCGGCCCATGAGGCGTATGATTTGTAACAACCGTATCGGTATCGTGCTGAGTCTCATAGTCCACACTATGAGCGCAGCCTGAGTTCAAGAAAATAATAAACGGAATAACAAGTAGTAGCTCTGCTACAATGATCAAATAATCGCGCCGATATTTCTGGAGATTGTTCACCAAGTCCTTTTAAGCTTTATTCCACCTACGAAGATACGAAGGTTTTGTGTCAATGGTGGTAAAAAGTGGGAAATTTGCTTTTCTTCAAATGCTATTGAATTTGCTTTGCCATTCGTGATGTTCTAAGAGCCTCATAATTTAACCGGGTAATGGCTTCAAAGCTTCGTAAAGAGCAGTTTCTTACTCCTTCGGGCATCCCAATCGAGCGTATTTATGGCGCCGATGCTACTGGGGATGCGGGCTCCTTTCCGTTTACAAGGGGGGTCTATAACGAAATGTATCGCTCCCGGTTATGGACGATGCGCCAGTATGCCGGCTTTGGCAGCGCCTCGGAATCCAACAAGCGATATAAATTCCTGCTTGCCAGCGGCACGACCGGTCTTTCCGTTGCCTTCGATCTGCCGACCCAGATCGGCTATGACTCCGATCATTCAATGGCGCTTGGTGAAGTTGGCAAGGTCGGAGTACCGATCGATTCGCTTGAAGATTTTAACGTACTCTTCGATGGCATCGAACTTGAAAAAGTCTCGACCTCGATGACGATCAATGCAACGGCCAGCATCCTGCTTGCCCTCTACGTTGCAAAAGCGAAGCAGCAGAATGCCGATCTGAAAAAAATATCCGGTACGATTCAGAATGATATCTTAAAAGAATACGCTGCCCGCGGGACCTATATCTATCCCCCGTCGGCATCGATGCGTATTATTACCGATATTTTCGGCTGGTGTGCGAAAGAACTTCCCTCCTGGAATACGATCTCTATTAGTGGCTATCATATTCGCGAAGCAGGCTCCACGGCTATCGAAGAGATCGCCTTCACGCTCTCGAATGGCTTGGCATATGTGAAAGCGGCTGTCGATGCAGGTCTCGATGTTGATGAATTTGCTCCGCGTCTTTCCTTCTTCTTTAATTCGCAGATCAACTTCTTCGAGGAGATCGCGAAATTCCGCGCAGCCCGCACTCTCTGGGCAAAGCTGATGCAGGAGCGCTTCGCTGCTAAGAAAGCTGAATCGCTAAAGCTGCGCTTCCATTCGCAAACGGCCGGTTCAAGCCTCACCGCACAGCAGATCGAAAATAATATCGTACGCACCACCATTGAAGCAATGGCGGCAGTACTGGGTGGCACGCAGTCGTTACATACCAATGCAAAAGATGAGGCATTGGCATTACCCACCGAAGGCTCGGCCCGCACGGCGCTTCGTACTCAACAAGTAATCGCGTATGAAAGCGGCATTGCCGATACGGTGGATCCGCTGGCCGGTAGTTATTATATCGAATCGCTCACGGCAACGCTCATCGAAAAAAGCTCTGAGCTTATCGCGCAGATCGATGGCATGGGCGGTTCGGTAAAAGCGATTGAAGCCGGATTTATTCAGGAGCGCATCGCCCGCAGCGCCTATGAATTCCAAAAGCGGATCGAGACCAAAGAAGATATTATTGTCGGTGTCAATGAATTCACCGAGAAAGAAGAACAGACGGCCGATATCCTAAAGATCGATCCCGCTCTCGAAACCGATCAGGTGGCAAAAGTACAGGCAATGCGCGAAAAGCGTGATGCCGTATTAGCCGAGAAAGCCATTGCAAGCGTCGAGCAAACTGCCCGCGATGGCGGCAACCTGATGCCTACCATCATCAATGCCGTCGAATCGTACTCAACCCTCGGCGAAATAGCCGATGCCATGCGCCGGGTATTCGGCGAGTATTAAGCCGGAAGCTAATTGATTAATTATTTTACGGTTACCGCCAGGGCGCTTGCTGGGTAATCGTAAAGAAAAACGGGGCTTTCCCTTACTTTAGGTTGAACTTCCCGGCAATAAATAGCGTTTTACGCGTCCCAATAGAAGGAATAAAGCAATGGAACAGATCATCCGTGCTGTCGCGAGCAGCCAACTCCGTAACGATATCCCGACCTTCCGCGCCGGTGATACCGTCAATGTATCCGTAAAAGTTGTTGAAGGCGAAAAAGAGCGCATTCAGAACTTTGAAGGAATCGTCATGGCTCGCAAGGGTGCTGGCATCAATGCTACCTTCACGGTCCGCAAAATGTCCAACGGTGTCGGTGTCGAGCGTATCTTCCCGCTGCACTCACCGCGTATCGCTAAGATCGACTTCATCAAGGGCGGTAATGTCCGCCGTGCGAAGTTGAACTACCTCCGTGGCCTCGGCGCGAAGGACGTTCGTCGCAAAACCACCTAAGCACTTCTTTTACGGAGTATTTTTGTAAGACAATATGCTCCGTTCTTTACTCGTTAAGAATTATGCTTTGATCGAAGAGATTACCGTCTCTTTCGATACGGGCTTGTCTATTATTACCGGAGAAACCGGCGCCGGCAAATCTATTTTGCTCGGAGCGCTCGGCCTTATTCTTGGCGACCGTGCCTCCAGCGATGAAATAAGAACCGGGGCGGATAAAGCGATCGTCGAAGCCGAGTTCGATCTAACGACCAGCACTTCCCTACTTGCAACGCTGCGCCAGTTCGAGCTGGACCTTGAATCTTCCCACCTGATCATCCGCCGTGAGATTACCAAAAAAGGCACTTCCCGCGCTTTTGTTAACGATACTCCGGTCAGCTTATCTGTGCTTAAAAGTATCGGCGAATTGCTCGTCGATCTGCATGGGCAGCATGAGCATCAATCGCTCCTCAATACCGACCGGCATATAGATTTTCTCGATGAGTTCGCCGGCCTTGCCGATAAGCGAAAAGAATACGAAGCGATCTATTCCAGATTTATTTCTCTACGCAGCGAATACCACAACCTGCAACACGACCTCGAACGCTCCGAACGCGAGCGCAGCTTTCTGGAATTTCAATTTCAGGAGATCGATGCCATTGCTCCCAAAGAGCAGGAAGATGAGCAGGTAAAACAAGAGCTTCAAAAGCTTGAGCATTCGGAAGAATTACAGATCGCTGCCAGCGAATTGCATGAGTTGTTGTATGAAGGCGATGGCTCGGTCTTCGAACGCCTATCGACCGCAAAGCCGTTGCTCGAAAAACTTCGCCGCTTCGATGCCGGCTTTGAAAGTCAGCTCGCTGAATTCAGCGCAGCACTCGAAAGCATTAAAGAACTGGCGCATACAGTAAATCACTATGGCGATAGCATCGAAGCCGATCCCGAACAGCTTGAAACACTTCGTTCGCGCGACTTACAGCTTAGCCGCTTAAAAAAGAAGTACGGACCGGCGCTTAGCGATGTATTAGCACTCTATAAAAAACTTTCCGATAGCGTTGGCTCCGGCGGCACTACCGAAGACCGCTTAAAAGAGCTGGCTGCAACGCTTCGCACCATACAAAGTGAAGCACTCAAAGCAGCAACTACTTTAAGCACCGCCCGCAAAAAAGCAGCGAAGACCTTCGAGAAAAAGATCACCGAAGAATTGAAGACGCTGGGCATCGAACATGGCTCGTTCGTTGTCTCCTTTACCATGTCAGCGCTCAGCTCTGCCGATGAATTCGCTTCTGCTATCCGAATGGACGGAGCACCGATACAGGCGAATAAGAAAGGCTTCGATACCATCGAGTTTTTTATCTCGACCAATAAAGGTGAGACAGCGAAGCCATTAGTAAAGGTAGCATCGGGCGGCGAAGTCTCGCGCATCATGCTTTCGATCAAGACCATTCTATCCGATAGCGAACAGATACCGGTGCTGATCTTCGATGAAATAGATACCGGCATTTCCGGTCGCATCGCTCAGCGCGTTGGTTCGGCTATGAAGAAGCTCTCGGCAAGCCATCAGCTACTTGCAATCACCCATCTGGGCCAGATCGCAGCCTTTGCCGATCACCACTATAAAGTGGAGAAATCAACGAGCGGTGCACAAACTTCTTCCACGCTTCGCCTGCTCAGTGCAAAAGAACATGAAGCCGAGATCGCCCGCTTAATTTCCGGTGAGACTGTAACCGATACTTCTCTTAAAGCAGCCCGTTCACTCTTAAACGAAGCCCGCTCCCTTGCCGCTTAACGATTCATATACCAACGAACTCGAAGCGCTCTTTACCCTCGAGTTCACCGGAATGAAACTGGGGCTTGATAATATTGCAGCCCTGCTTGCATTGATCGATAACCCCCATCGCAAGTTTAAGAGCATTCATATTGCCGGCTCGAACGGCAAAGGCTCGGTGAGCGCGATGCTCGCCGCCGCGCTACAGGCGCACGGACTGAAAGTAGGTCTCTTTACGTCTCCGCATCTCGTCGATTTCAGAGAGCGCATTAAAATAAATGGCGTTATGATTCGCCGCGAAGCGGTCTCCGAATTTTTACAGAAGCATTGGCCTACCGTTAAAGAATTACAATCGACGTTTTTCGAAACAACGACGGCTCTTGCCTTCGATCATTTCGCTAATGAGCATGTCGATGTTGCTGTCATTGAAACGGGGCTTGGCGGGCGGCTCGATGCAACCAATATCTTAGAGCATCCCTTGGCAACGGTTATCACTTCCATTAGTCTCGAACATACTCAGATCCTCGGCGATACGCTGGAAGCCATAGCCGGTGAGAAAGCCGGTATCTTTAAGAAAGATGCACCGGCGATTGTATCAGTACAGGATTCTATTAAGCAGGTATTCAAAGCAAAAGCAACGGAAGTCGGCACTACAGTACGCTTTAGTGATGAAGTCGAAATTCCAGGTTATTACAGCACACTCGAACCTCCCTTTGCCGGAGAACATCAGCGAGCGAATTTGAGAACAGTACTAGCGACGGTCGAAATACTTCCGTTAGAACTGAACCCCGCTGCCATCATCGAAGGCATAAAAAACACCGTGATACTTACCGGTCTTCGTGCTCGCTTAGAGCCTGTTGCCGATCCTGCCTTTGTAAGCAAAGGAGTTACTGTTATTACCGATGTCGGCCACAACCCCGATGCCTTTAAGCAACTGGCAAAACATTTTACTGCTCACCAGATCAAACCACTGGTTGTCCTCGGCTTAGTAAGCGATAAAGATCGTACCGAGATATTTTCCTACCTGAAAAGCTTTGCTTCTTCTATTATTACCGTTGCTGCCGAATCTCACCGTGCGGTAGCGAGTGCAACACTTGCCAGCGAGGCTGCGGCCGCGGGCCTTACCGCTATCGATGGCGGCTCAGTGGTCTCTGGAGTTAAAAAAGCTGCTGCGATGGCAACAGCAGGCGATACGGTTCTTATCTGTGGCTCCCACTATGTAATTGGTGAATATTTAGCCTCCCTCAAGCGCCTCTAAAGGCCATATCTATCGGATTTTTCATTGGTAGAGAATTGTTATAATCTTTCTATTTTCTCGACCAATTTATTAATGCCCGCAAAAAGAACGATTACAATAGCTTACGGAGATGGTATAGGACCAGAGATCATGAGCGCTACGCTTGCGATCCTAAAGGCAGCGGGAGCCGATCTGGAGTATGAAGAAATTGAGATTGGCGAGAAGGTCTATAAGCGTGGTATCTCCACCGGTATCGAAGATTCTGCCTGGGCTTCGCTTCGTAAAAACAAAGTATTCTTAAAAGCCCCGATCACGACCCCGCAAGGCGGTGGCGTGAAGAGCCTCAACGTGACGGTCAGAAAAATGCTTGGGCTCTATGCGAATGTCCGCCCCTGCGTTTCCTATTTCCCCTATATCGATACCAAACATCCGAAGATGGATATGGTCATCGTTCGTGAGAACGAGGAAGATCTTTATGCGGGTATCGAACATCAGCAAACCGCTGAAGTCTATCAGGCCTTAAAGCTCATCTCCCGCCCCGGTACGGAAAAGATCGTTCGCTATGCCTTCGAATATGCGCGTGCTCATAACCGCAAGAAGGTTACCTGCATGACGAAGGATAACATCATGAAGATCACCGATGGCATGTTCCACAAGATCTTCAATGAAGTCGGTGCCGAATACCCGGAGATCGAGAAAGACCATTTTATACTTGACATCGGTTGCGCCTTCGTTGCCGAAAAGCCGGAGCTCTTCGATGTCATCGTCACCCTGAATTTATATGGCGATGTCATTAGCGATATTGCAGCGCAGGTAGCAGGTTCGGTTGGTATTGCAGGTTCGGCAAACATTGGCGAAGATTTCGCTATGTTCGAAGCCATCCACGGTTCTGCCCCGACGATCGCCGGACAAAATATCGCTAACCCTTCGGGCTTATTGCAAGGTGCTATCCAGATGCTCGTGCATGTCGGGCAGCCGGAAGTTGCTTCGAAGATCGCTAATGCCTGGCTCGCAACGATCGAGCACGGCATTCATACCAAAGATATTTATTCCTATAATCACAGCCACGATCTTGTCGGCACCAAGGAATTTGCCGATGCAGTGATCAAGCATCTTGGCAAACTGCCGGAGCAATTCAAGCCGGTTTCGTTCGGTACTTCCAAAGCGACGCCTTCCACCTGGAAGTATGTACCGAAGCAAGTTAAGAAAGAAACGATCGGTATCGATGTCTTTATCGACTCGCGGCTTACACCCGATGATCTGGCTGGCCAGCTTAAGCAGGCTTCGACCGATCATCTATCCATAAAGTTTATTTCCAATCGCGGCGTGAAAGTATGGCCGGAAGGTATGCCGGAGACGTTCGTCTCCGATCACTACCGTTGCCGCTTCCGCACCGAAGGCGATACGTCGATCACGCACAGCGAGATCGTTACGCTGCTCGATACTATTCAGAAGCAGGGCCTTGATTTCATCAAGACCGAGCATCTGTGTACCTTCGATGGAGCGATAGGGTTTTCACTTGGCCAGGGAGAATAAGTATGATCGATGTAGCTTCGAGCAAAGTTAGTGGCGGTGGTAAACCGACTCCACTTGTCGGCGTCATCATGGGCAGCACTTCCGATTGGGATACGATGCGCGAAGCATCGCTCGTCTTATCGGAGTTCGGTGTCGAGCATGAATGCGAAGTAGTATCGGCTCATCGCACTCCGAAAAAATTAGCAACCTACGCCGAAGAAGCCGAGTCGCGCGGTATGGAAGTGATCATTGCCGGTGCCGGTGGCGCAGCCCACTTACCGGGTATGACCGCTGCTTATACCCTGCTTCCGGTGCTTGGTGTACCGGTAGAAAGCCACGCGCTTAAAGGCATGGATTCGCTGCTCTCGATTGTACAGATGCCCGGTGGCGTACCGGTCGGTACTCTTGCCATTGGCAAAGCCGGTGCAAAGAATGCTGCTTTGCTTGCGATCAGTATTTTATCGAACTCGCGCCCGGCGCTTCGTGAAAAGCTTCGCACCTACCGCGAAAAGCAAACCTCCGACGTACTCGCACAAAAAATTTCCGTATGACCCCCATCCTTCCCGGCAGCACGATCGGTATTCTTGGCTCCGGCCAGCTCGGCAGGATGCTGGCGCTTGAGGCCCGCAGAATGGGCTATCGTGTGCATACCTTCTCTCCGGAGGAAGATTCTCCGACCGGACAGATCGCCGATCTCGAATACGTCGCTTCCTATGACGATGCCGATGCTGCTAAAGATTTTGCACTGGGCGTCGATGTGGTTACCCTGGAGTTTGAAAATATCGCCTTCGACGTAGCAAAAGCCATTGAAGCTGTTCGCCCGATTCGTCCGCGCCCGGAAGTATTGCATACCACGCAGCACCGCCTGCGCGAAAAAACATTTTTGCATACGAGCGGCTTTCCGGTAACACCGTTTCGAAGAGTCAGCACCGAAGCAGAGCTTCAGACTGCTATCAACGAACTGGGCTTTCCTTGTGTACTGAAAACTGCCGGCTTTGGCTATGACGGTAAAGGACAGGCGAAAGTGAATTCGCTCGATGATGCGCTCGCCGCCTTTCGCTCGATGAATGGCGCCGAAGCTATTGCCGAACAATTTATTTCCTTCGATAGAGAGATCTCTGTCGTTGCAGCCCGCGGGCTCGATGGCAGCTTCGTGCCCTATACTCCGGTCTGGAATACGCATCGCGATCATATTCTCGATCTTACGATTGCTCCGGCCCCCATCGATACTACTCTTTCAACCGAAGCGATTGAGATCGCTCGCGGCGTTATGGAAAAGCTCGATTGCATTGGCGTACTCTGCGTAGAATTTTTTGTGACCAGCGACGGCAAGTTACTCATCAACGAGCTTGCTCCGCGTCCGCATAACTCAGGCCATTGGACGATCGATGCCTGCGTTACCAACCAGTTCGAACAGCAACTGCGCGCTGTCTGCGGCCTGCCACTTGGTTCGCCGGATATGCTGGTGCCTCAAGCCGCCATGGTAAACCTTCTCGGTAATATCTGGGAAAAAGGCGAGCCGAACTGGAAAGAAGTATTAAAAGATAAGCAGGTAAAGCTGCATCTTTATGGCAAACATGAAGCCCGCAAAGGACGCAAGATGGGCCATGTTACTGTTACGGCTGCTACGGCCGCCGACCTTGGCACGAAAGCACTTCGCGTAAAAAATATTTTATCGATCCCCTGATGAAAGTTACCCTCTTATCCGAACCGCAGCATGGTGTAGCACTCACCCAGTTCTTCACCGCCAATCCGAATATCGAATTGGTGCAAAGCGGCGCCGAAGTGGTTATTGACGGACAGTTTTTCGATCTCTCGGAAAAATATTCGAACGTGCAGTCGTTCGTCTCGAAGGATGCCATCCTCATTACGAATACGCTTACCGCACCTGCTACGGCGATTGCGCGTAACGTTCTTGGATTTAAGCGTATTATTGGTGTACCGATGATACCATCGGAACTAGCTACGCAAAAAGCGATCGAGTTCTCGCTTCCTTATCAGCAGGAAGCTGCAAGCGAAGACGCTGAACTGGTTAAAACACTGTTTGCAAAAGAGGCAGAGCAGATCGGTGATTGTGTAGCCGGAGTATTTCCGCGCACGATTGCAATGATCATCAACGAAGGCGCCTTTGCCGTGCAGGAGAAGGTTGCCACCGCCGCCGATATCGATCAGGCAATGAAGCTCGGCACTAACTATCCAAAAGGCCCGCTGACCTGGTGTGATGAGATCGGCGCGTATGTGATCGTTTCTATTCTCGAAGCTTTGCAGGTAGAATACGGATACGATCGCTATAAGATCGCTCCGCTGCTTCGCTTGAATGCCGAAGCCGGAAAGAAATTCCTGGCCTAAGCGCCCCCACGATTTTACAATTTATTTAACGTATGATTGCCTTTCTTGGAATGGGTCTGTTAGGGTCGAACTTCGTTCGCGCCCTTCGTAATCGTAATGTAGATGTACAGGTATGGAATCGCACGGCTTCCAAAGCGAAAGCACTGGAAGAAGTTGGCGCCAAATCCTTTGAATCGGTTGCCGATGCCGTCAAGGGTGCCGAGCGCATTCATATTGTCGTCTCCGACGATGCTGCAGTCGATGCCGTACTTGCCGAAGCCAGTGCTTCGTTCTCACCGAATGTTATTATCGTCGATCATACCACAACGTCTGCCAGTGGTGCCGCTCGCCGCAGTAAAGACTTTGCAGCAAAAGGCATTCGCTACATTCATGCTCCCGTTTTCATGGGACCGATGAACGCTCTCGAAGCTTCAGGCACGATGCTTATTAGTGGCGATCAGGAATTAGTAAAAGAACTGACGCCGGAGTTATCGCAGATGACCGGCTCATTGATGAATCTTGGTAGTGATCCGGCAAAAGCTGCAGCCTTCAAACTGCTTGGCAATCATTTTCTTATTACGCTTACCGGCGGTATTGCCGATACGTTTGCACTGGCAAAATCGCTCGGTGTTGACAATGAAGAAGTCGCAAATCTCTTCCAGGTCTTTAACCCGGGTACTTCTATACCGGCGCGTGTAAAGCGTATGCTTATGGCCGATTACGATAACCCGACGTGGGAATTATCGATGGCCCGCAAAGATGCGCGCTTAATGATCGAAGAAGCGCATCGCGCAAATATCGATCTCGGTGTGATCTCTGCTATTGCCTCGGATATGGATACGCTCATTGCCGAAGGCCATGGTGGTGCCGATTGGACGATCATCGCTAAAGACGCCATCACGAAATAATTTTACGTTACTACGACTATGAATACCGCCTATATTATTGCTGCCTGCCGTACCCCATTCGGAAAATACGGTGGCTCATTAAAAGATGTTCGTCCCGACGATCTGGCCGGCCTCGTGATCAAAGAGGCTGTTCGCCGCGCCGGTATCGATCCCATGGAGATCGATGATATCATGATCGGTTGTGCTAATCAGGCCGGTGAAGATAATCGTAACATTGCGCGTATGGGTGTGCTGCTTGCCGGTTTGCCGGAGCGTGTGCCTGCTACAACCGTTAACCGTCTCTGTGGCTCATCGCTTGATACCGTAATCCAGGCTTCGAGAGCAATCATGGCCGGTGAAGCAAACATCATCGTTGCCGGTGGTGTGGAATCGATGACGCGCGCGCCATACTCGTTACCAAAAAATGTATCCGGTGCTGCACTCTTTGGAAATCTTACCGCCTACGATACAGCACTCGGTTGGAGATATCCGAATCCGAGAATGGAAAAAATGTTTCCGCTCGAATCCATGGGCGAAACGGGTGAGAATGTTGCCGAGCAATGGAAGGTATCGCGCGAAGATCAGGATCAGTTCGCCTATGAATCTCATCAGCGCGCAATCGCTGCTCAGGATAAGGGTATCTACGATGAAGAGATCGTTGCAGTAGAAATTCCGCAGCGCAAAGGTGATCCGATCATTGTCTCTAAAGACGAACAGCCGCGCCGCGATACGAGCCTCGATAAATTAGCAAAGCTCTCCGGTGCTTTCCGCAAAGGCGGCAGCGTAACGGCTGGCAATTCCAGCAGCCTCAACGATGGAGCAAGCGCTGTGATCGTTGCAAGCGAAGCCGTTGTAAAGAAGCTTGGCATCGAGCCGCTTGGCCGCTATGTTGCTTCGGGCGTCGAAGGTTTATCGCCGCGCACGATGGGTATGGGCCCGGTTCATGCGGTAAATAAAATTCTTGCCAAGACAGGCTTAAACATTTCCGATATCGATCTCTTCGAGCTTAACGAAGCGTTTGCTTCGCAAAGCCTTGCCGTGATAAGAGAGTTGGGCCTCGATCCGGCAAAAGTAAATGTCAATGGCGGCGCTATTGCAATTGGGCATCCACTGGGTGCGAGTGGCGGCCGCTTAGTGGGCACGCTGCTTAATGAGATGAAACGCCGTAATCTAAAACGCGGTATCGCTACGATGTGCATCGGGGTCGGCCAGGGCATCGGCGCTATGTTCGAGCGCGATTGATTATATAACTACTTAGCCTCGTAGAGGCAAAAGCTACATAGCCCCGTGTACCAGCGCGGGGTGTTGTTTTTGTAAAAGATTCAAAGCTCTGTAGGAGCGACAAAATATTAAAGGCTGCGTAAGACGGTTGGTTAGGACGTCGAGGGATTCCTCGCTTCGCTCGGAATGACAGGCTTATTGTAGAATATTTTAAAATAAAAAAGCGACTCGTATTTCTACAGGCCGCTTTTTATTTTTTAATACTTCTTTTATCGAACGATCTGCAATTTACCTTCGGCTACGATTCCCTTTTCATCGGAGACTCGAACCACGTAGGTGCCGTTCTGTACCGAAGCCGGCAGCATGATCTCTGCCGATATATCCTGAATGCGCTCCATGAATAAGTGCTTTCCGTTTATATCGAAGAGCTCGATATCACAGGCGGAAGCGCTTGTCTTATCAAGCTGAAGTTTGAAGGAATGCGAAGCCGGATTCGGATAGATCGAAAGCGCTTGCAGCGGTGCACCGCTTCGGGCGACACTGTTTATTTGTTCAGCATTAAGGTCGGAAATATCCAACGCCCAGGCGGAGCGGCCATGCGTACCTGCTATGAGCCAGTTCTTGTACATCGTTAACGATCCAACTACCAGGTTTGGCATTCCGGTACCGAGCTGCGACCAGTTAGCGCCGCCATTGGTTGTTACGAAGACTCCGACATCCATTGCTACAATTAAGCATTGGTTCTTTTTTAATGGGTCGCCATGTTCGGCCAGCGAATCGATCACAAAAGCATCGATAGGAGCATTCGGCAAATTGCCTGATATGCTCACCCATTTTTTTGCATTGGTCGTTTTATATAAATGACCTCCGGCATTGAAACCGGAAAAGCCGATGAAGGCCGTGAGAGAATCTGTGCGGTCGCATTCTATCCAGGCCGGTGTCAAACCGGGTAACCCACTGGAATCGGCACGTACCCACGTAGGAACAGAATCGATACTCAATGAAGGATTATACGTTGTTCTCCAGAGAACACGATTTCCATTAAGTATTCCGGCGGCCCATAGCATCGGGCGGTTTTTTTCATCGCGAATGCCCAGACCTATGGCTTCAATATTACCATAGTACCAGGCTTTAGGATCATTCGGCTTTCCGGTAAGCTGGGGTGACCATTTTCTGATCACGGTCGCACTATCCGGATCACTAAAGCTTAAGGTAGCTTTGTAAATTGCTGTTCTTCCGGTATAAAGATCGACGCCATTTTGCTTATCGAGAAATACTGGCGGAATAAAGCCGCAAGCCTCCGATGAATCCGTAATTCCGCGGCGCCTGGCAATCACCGAAAGATCGAACCACTTCTTGGTATTCGGATCGTTCTTCCCGTTATCACTAAAGAGATTCGGACGAAGGGAATCCAAGGTGTTACGGAAATAAATTTTTCCGAGCTGGATATTCGTAATAATATGGTTCTTATTATTCGGATCGGCCTGAGCAAAACCGCCATCGCCACGATTGATCCAATCCCAATCGGTATTTGCAGAAAATCCTTTACCGACACTACCATTATCCTGCGTGCCACCGAATACTTTCAAGGAGTCAGCCGGGAATGAAGCAGGAAGTGAAGCCATGCCTGCGGCCCAGGGCTCAAGATGATAGAACATCGTGATCGGCAGACCCTTCATCTGCACCCAATGAGCACCATAATCGGTAGTATTAAATACGCCGCCGTCCTGACCGTTGAGCAGATCGTTTCCGCTCGAAGCAGCCGTAAAGGCAAGAGCGTGCTGATCCGAATGTTGGGAGCGGTCGTTTGCAAAGTAGTGCGGATAGGCATTGGAGATATTGGTCCAATGAGCGCCTCCATCCGACGTTTTAAGTACATCGATACCACCGATCACGATTTCATCGGGCCGCTTCGGATTAGCAATAATCACATTATTATAGCTGCCCTGCTTATTGAAGAAATCAACACTATCGATATTATTGCCGAGGAATGGAAGTCGATACGTTGAATCGAGAACCGTCGTCCAGCTTACTTCCGGGTCGGTGGTCTTAAAAAGCGCACAGAAGTTATCGGCCAGCGCATACCCTGTTACTGGATCCTTATCGGTTTTCGAAGCAAGAGAATAGAGGGTCGGTTTACCTGGAGTATTAACCCAACAGAGCGAAGTACGGCTTTGCCGCTTGAACGTCTTTCCGTTAATGTATCCGATGCCAGGTAAAGTATCGATACGTTTCCAGGTCTGACCACCATCTCTGGTTCTCCAGAGGCCATTATAAGGCAGGTTCGTTGTCGTAGTCAGGCTGGTAAACTTCTGCCACATCGCGGCGACAAGATCATGAGGATCGGTCGGATTCATTGCCAGGTCGTTTGCGGCGACCGGAGGAGAATTTTTTCCGGTACCCGAACGGACTAATAACGAACGCTGCCAGGTAGCACCGTAATCGACGGACATCCATATTCCCCGGTTTGAATCGGCTGTCGTATTTGGGCCGGGCACGCAGACATAAATAGTGTCTTTGCTCGCTGGGCTTACAATAATCTTCGAAACATACTGCGTCTTTTCAAGACCAAGTAATTTCCATGACGCTCCGGCATCAGTACTGCGCCATAACCCATTGCCCGGATAGCTATCGGCACTACCGTTGCATTCTCCCATCCCTATGTAGATCGTATTGGAGTTATGCGGATCGATCGTTATACAACCCACCGAGATTGCAGAAAAAGTATCGGTAAGCGATTGCCAGCTTGTTCCGTGGTCGGTGGTCTTCCACAACCCACCGGCTGCCGCACCAACATAGAAGGTATTGGAATCCGTCGGATGGGTCGCCAGCGCCGTAACGCGACCACCGATCTTAAAGGGGCCGATACATTGCCAATCGGTAGAAGCCTGCGTGAAGGATTTTCTGTTATCGAGGCGATAAACGGGCAAGCGCCGAGCTTCAGCCAAAGCATTCGGATAGGCCGAAGGTTCGATGTCTTCATTCGGAAAAGCCCGCTTACGATACCAATCGAAATTACGATCTTCGCCCTCCGAACCGGGCAGAGGATAATCCCTCTTAATTGCTTCTTCTTCCGGCTTATGGACGATGATCTTGCTCTTCACCGATCTATCGAGTTCGCTTTTTGGAACCCGCCCGGTATGGTTCTTGCCCTTTCGGGTATGGTGCTTACCTTTTGTCTTTTTGACGTGAACAATATGCTTTTTCGGGTGTCGTTTTGCCTCCGATAATTTCGGAGAGAAAACGATGCCCGAAAGAGCGATCACGATCGCTAAAAATATTCTCATAGTTATAAATAAGATAGTCTTAATACAACCCTAAAATCCTTAAAAATATCATTATTTTATCATGTCCACCCCGTATAAATGCCAGGGGAACCAAGCCATAAGGAAAAAGCCTAAGTGATAGCTATGGTAATGAGAATTTTTGTAATTGCAGTATTACTGGCCATCGGCTCGGCCGAGGTACGTTCGCAGATCGAAAAATTGCCGCCCACGGTAAACGATCCGAGTTATGGTGAGGTATTACCCGTTATCAGCCCCGATGGCTCACGGTTATATTTTGCCCGCCCACGTCAATCGATCACCGGCGAAACGGTCGTCGATATCTGGGTAAGCCAGCATACACCGGAGGATTCCTTTATGCTTGCCAATGCGGTAAGCGGCAAACTTGCTTCGCGCTATGGCATTGCCGTTACCAGCGTTGCACCTGATAATAATACGCTGTTTCTTATCGGCAAGCTTCGTGAGGATACCCCGCCATCGGAACGTGTCATGGTCTCCTATCGCTCAAAAGAAGGATGGACTGCCCCTAAGCCGATAAAATTTCAATCGATCAAACAATTTGGCGATGTCGTCGATTATGCTTTTGGCCCGGACCAGCGTACCCTTATATTAAGCATGCAAAGCGATTCCACCCTTGGTGGAAGAGACCTCTATGTCTGCTTTCTCGATGACAGTACCGATAGCTGGACCCCGCCTTTATGGCTCGGCAAAGCCATTAACTCTGCGTACGACGAGATCACACCCTATCTTGCTGCCGATGGAAAGACGCTTTATTTTTCCAGCTCGCGTCCCGGGAGCATCGGGGAGCTCGATGTCTGGCGAGCCGAGCGGCTTGACGATAGCTGGAAGAAATGGTCTCCTGCCGAACATTTAAGTAATGCTATTAATCGCCCCGGCCGCACTTCTTTTTATACTGAAGATGCAGAAGGTAAATATTCTTATTTCGTCTGGCGCCAAAATACCTCTGCCCAACCGGCTATCTACCGCACAAAAGCACCGTCGAGGATCATAGCGGTTACGCTCATTAAAGGACTCGTGAAAGATGAAACCGGTTCTCCGCTTGAATCGGAAATTCGCTATGAGCGCTTAAGCGATGGGAAAACACTGGGTCTTGCCCATAGCGACCCGAAGACGGGTTCGTATCAGATCACCTTACCGGCCGGAGAATCGTACGCCATCTATGCAACGAAGAAAGGCTATCTCTCGACAAGCGAGCGCTTCGATGCCCGCGAAGTAAAAGCCTTCTCTGCGATCGAGCGTAATCTTACGCTTGTCAAGATAAAAGAGAATGCTGTAATACGGCTTAATAATATCTTCTTCGAGACTGACCGATCGACCTTGCTTTCCGAATCGTTTGCAGAATTAAATCGCCTTGCCGATATTATGAAACGCGATGAAAGCCTGCGAATCTCTATTGAAGGCCATACCGATGCTACGGGCTCCCAGGATCATAACAAAAAACTCTCTGCCGCCCGGGCGCAGGCCGTAGTCGATTATCTAAAGCAAAAAGGAATCGCCGAACCGAGATTACGATCCGAAGGTTTTGGCTCGGAGCGGCCTATTGCGACCAATGATACCGAAGAAGGAAAAGCGCAGAACCGCCGCGTCGAATTCCGAATTCTTAAATAAGTGTATTTTATTTATCGGGAGCAGTAAAGATCAGATTCTTCGTGCGCTCGGAATGACTGCCGACGGCATGAAGCGTAAAGGTTTTCGGACCATCGAGCAATATCCGTACTCGGCCTGAATCTTTTGCGACGGGCTTTCCATCGAGCGTTACTTCATCGGCATTTTCAACTGTCCAATATAATGTTGCGCTATCGCCTTTGAACGGCGCTTCGGGGCGGGTATCGAATTTCACGATCTTCACAGTCGGGCCGCAGCTTATAAGCAGGCCTGCAATAACAAATAGCGGGAAAACGATCTTTTTCATGGGTCTGGCTTTTTACAAATATACTCGTTTCCGGCCATGTCCGGATTCAGTATAATAAAAAAGGAACGGTTATAGCCGCTCTTTTTTTATCAACCTCTCATACGTTGTTAATGGGCTATAGAAATCGTTTTGGTGATAGAAGTAAGACCAGAATGATACACTGCCCTATAGACTCCCGAAGGCAAATTACTTACGTCGAGTTGGCGAACCCCATCAATGGAGCCGCTCCAGCAGGTGTGTCCACTGACATCAATGAGATCGAGATGTCCTGCCGTGATACCATTTTCTGTTATGAGCGTCACATTCGCGGAAGCGGGGTTTGGAAATACTTTGAGCAGTTCTTGCGATTGATACCCGTATGTCTGAACCTCACTGGATGCAGAAGTTACATATGCCGTAACCAGCAGATTTGAATAGATAGGCTGCGGCTCACCGTTGGCCACGAATAAACTATCGAGCACATACGCAGAGCGCTGCCCGGTTTGAGTACTCGAGGCAACCAAATTCGAATGGGTATTATCCATTGCCAGCGTTCTCATGCTTTCCCTATCTCCAAGCACTTCATAAGGAGAAAAAATATGTTGCGCCGTATCGATCTCCGCGTAAAATGCAACGGCAAAGTCCTTAGGCACTTGCGAGTGATTAAACCTGATCGTAGTAGGGCTACCGGATACAATATCCTGTTTAGCAATGCGGACATAATCATAGACTTTCGCATTTGGATTAAATACATTGATCAGATGAAATGACCGGCCATCGCTTACGCGAATAAACGTATCCTCTATGAGTGCTACAAAGAAACTATCCGGACTCACCGCACCGAAGCTCACCCGCAGAGAATCTACAAATCCGCCGTCGGTTTGCAGGGAGATGCGCTCTGCGAGAATTTCCATTACCAGCGGGGGATAATATCCGCCGACGATCCAATTCACGGTAGGCAATGAATTATCGTAATAAGAATACGGTATCGGCACATCCTGGGTAAGAAATGGCGTAGGATTATGCTGATGAACGATAGTTCTATTACGGAGCATCTCGGTTGGAGCGATCGTCGCTGCCGGGCTATGGATCATTTGAGCTGCAACCGGGGAGTATCCTATCAATATCAAAGAAAAAAGCAGTAGAATATTTTTCATCGCAAAAGTAGGAATAAATAAAAAAGTGCTGCAGAGCCAATGTACTCCGAGCACTTTTATTTAACTCACGATAGTTGCGAATGTTGCGTAGAGGATGATAATAGTCTATTTCAAATAAAAAAGGAGCGCTTAAGCGCTCCTTTCATCAATATCCGAGAAATTATGCTATTAATGTACGATCGATACTGTCTTAACTACCGAAAGCTCACCTGAATGATACACGACACGATAGATACCCGAAGGGAGCTGGGTTACGTCAAGCTGACGAACTCCATCGATCGAGCCGCTCCAGACGCTACGGCCGCTTACATCGTAGAGCGAAAGGCTTCCAGTGGTTATGCCATTTTCCGTAACAAACGTAATGTTATCGGTCGCAGGATTCGGGAAGGATTTTAACGATGTGTTCGAGTGATATCCTACCGGTTGCACTCCATCCGAACCGGCTTCGACGTAGGCCGTTACCAATAGGTTGGAAAACATGGGTTCGGTTTCACCGTTTGCCGTAAAGACACTGTCAAGAAGTGATGCAACCGTTTGCTGGCTCGGAATAACAACGGCCACAAAACCCGAATGGCTATTATCGGTCGTCAATGTTCTGGTAGCTTCTTTATCGCCCAATACCTCATATGGCAAAAAGGTTGATTGGGCAGCATTCAAGGCGCCGAAACAAAGAACAAAAAAATCTTTGGGGACTGCAACGTGATCGAATGCGATCGACGTTGGGCCGCCGGAAACGATATCCGTTTTCTTCACATATACCTGTGCATAAGGTTGAATATTCGGATCGAAAATATTTATTAAGTGGAAGAAGCGTCCATCGCTCGTTTGAAATAATGTATCCGGAAAGAGCGAAACAAGGATACTATCCGGAGTAATAACCGAGCCGAAGGTTATGCGGACAGAATCGACAACTCCGTTCGAACCCGGAAGCGATATACGCTCTCCGAGCGCAGCCATAATATAAGGATTATAGAAAGCGCCAACAGTCCAATTGAAAGTGGAAAGCGATCCATCGTAATAGGAATATGGTAACGCTGCTACCTGCGTCTGAAACGGTGAAGTATTTGTCTGACCAACCAACGCCTGATTGCTGAGCAATGACTGAACCGAGACCGGAGCCGTCTGACCGTGAATATTCTGTGCTGTACTATAAGAATAGCCCAGGACGGAAAAGAAATATAGTAACAGAAATTTTTTCATAGAAAAGTAAAAAAGTGTGAGCAGCTAACAAGAATATTCAATGGTTCTAAGTTCCAATAGCGTTGAATCTTACCATCGGTTTTTTAAGAAATCGTGAATTAATTTGAATTTTGGTGCTGTTAGCTTATCATTCTACAACATCTCGGCCGCTATGACCACCTTATATTCGCGATCGATCGTTTATCGCTATCTTTTTTTGTTCTTATGCAGCCTGGCAGGTATTTCCTGCAATCATTGTACGTGCGGCATCGGTACTTCCGATGAAGCCGCTCTTACAAAACTGCTGATATCCCCCGCTCTTCAGGATAGCTTGAAACAACATAAAATTGCCCTGGGGATGCCCTATGCCGTTGTTCGTGCCGTTTTTTCAGGATGTAAAGGCGATACGGCTATTCCGGTTGCGAGCATCGGAAGCCGCCAGATGCTCGATGAACGCGAAGGGCTCTTCAGTCACTTTCATGACCCTAATATCCAGGTCTATATGGATATTTATCCTACGGATAAAGGCGACCTGTACATCTGGTATCTGAATCCGGATTTTTATCGCAGCGAAGTATCGAAGGCCGATTCCATTTTTCTCTATAGCGAGTCTAAGGTCGATACGGCAAAGGTGGTTTCGCTTACGAAGCCTCGGGTCCTTACGATCAGTAAACCGCTTACGGCAAACCTTTCCATACCGTATGCCGAGATACGCTCGCGCGAGCAGATCGGTCAGGTTTCTTATTGGTATGGGCTGACCATGCTCGATCAAACGACGCTCAAGCAGCAGCCGCAATCGACGCCGAACTACCCGATCGTTCATCTGGAATTAGAAAAGACCGTTATCAAATCATTTTCCTGGAAGTAACTACTATGACCGTACAAGATTTTATCGGTGGAAATAACCGAATCGAAATAATTTCGGGCAGCGGAGCGCCGACGGCTATTCCCCAAGCATGGCAACCGATCCTGACCGGCTGCGAAGTGCTGGTAGTGATCCCGGATATGCACATGACGCCGAATACCTCGGCACTCGATAATTTCAAATGGGGCGCCGATGCGATGCTCGATATGCTGACCTTTCTTGGCAATAAGAAAGATCTGCTCGATGATCCCGGCGATCTGAAGCTGGTGCAGCTCGGCGATTTGTATGAGCTTCGTTTTCCGGGCAGTAAGGTCAATAGTACCGTTACCGATATTCGTCGTTCGAACGATAAGTATGCGCTTATCCTCGATACTCTCGATGACCTGAACGTCAATAAGATGTATGGCAATCATGATTTCGAGAACCGGCATTTCGATGGGTATAATTTTTATTATTCCATCGGCAAGGTCTATCTTGAGCATGGTTTTGCCGCCGATACCTGGATGGCAAATCCGCTGAATCCGCTCAACGACCCGACAATGCTTGTCTTTCTGAAGGTCAGGGAGTTAAACGAATTCTTCGATTCCCTGGGATCGATGATCGGGCTCGATATGAGCGATAAGACCTACTCCTGGGGAGTTACTTCCGGGAATACCGAAGTAAAGAGCTTCCCGAGCGATGCTGACTACCTGAAAGATTATAAGAACATTAAAGATTACTATATCACCCGGATGAAAGCAAAAGCTCATGGGCCTGATTCCCGAATAACGATCATCGGGCATACCCATGCACCGCATCTCGATATTACTATTAATGACGGTGAGAATATGTATATCGATTGTGGCGGCTGGACGGAAGGACGATCTGATTTCCTTATACTTACCAACGAAGAGGCCGCCATCTGCCATTATAACCGTAACGCGCCAGGGCCGGCTGTATAGTATAATTCCGCATTTTTAAGAATGGCTCAGGAAGTATTCTCCGGGCTATGCGTGTTAGAAACGGACTGTTACTAATCCGTTCCACTCTTCACGCGCGCATGAAACGTTCGATCAGCCACCTGGCTATTCTTTCCGGGCTCTTGGTATTGCCGGTCACAACCACCATTGCCCAGCAAACCGGTTCTTCTAAACGACCGCTCTCACTTCCCGATACTTCCATTACCGCTGCCGCTCCAACTAAGGCGGATGCGCAGACTTCGTGGAGCTTCCTCTCGCTCGGCGCCTGCGGCGTCGATGAGTTCATCAAACAGCACCCTACCTTCGATGGAAGAGGTACGATCATTGCTATTCTTGACGATGGTGTCGATATTGGTATCGAAGGCTTGCTACAGACTTCCGAGGGAAAGAGAAAGTTTATCGATGTGCAGGATTTCAGTGGTACAGGCGATCTGACTTACCAGGAAGTCCACCGCGATGACGATGCAATCCTTAACGGTAATTCCGTACTACTTCACGGACTTAATAAGAAAGGTGTGACTTCCATCGATGGTAAATACTATTATGCCGCACTCGATGAATCGAGATTTAAGAACGGTCTTGGAGATCTGAATTTTAATGGCAGTAAGACCGATATATTCGGAGTTCTTATCTATGAAGATGCGAAAGATCATTATGCGGCGATCGTCGATGCCAATGCCGATGGCGACCTCTCCGATGAATCCGTCGTGCACCAGTTCAAGGAACAAGGAGAGATGTTCCGCTTCAGGGCATCCAGCCCCGACAGGCACGACGAACGTTTCCTTTCTGGTGCCGTCAATTTCTTTCCTTCCGAACATCGCATCAATCTTTATTTCGCCGATGGCGGGCATGGCACTCATGTTGCCGGCATAGCCGGCGGCTGCAACATCGATGGCCAACAGGGTTTTAATGGGGTGGCACCCGGCGCGCAGATGGTTGCCATGAAGTTTGCCGATAATACGGCTGGCGGCGTCACCGTGAGCGGTTCGATGAAGAAAGCGTATGAATATATTGCTGCCTTAGCAAAAGAAACCGGAAAGCCCGTTATCGCAAATATGAGCTTCGGGATCGGCAACGAACTTGAAGGTTCGAGCGCCATGGATCAATGGCTTGATTCTCTGCTCGAAGCGCACCCGGATCTTATCGTGTGTATTTCTGCCGGTAATGAAGGGCCCGGCCTTTCTAATATCGGCCTGCCCGGTTCTGCGCGAATGGTCATTACCAGCGGAGCAGCGTTGCCTTATGACACGGGAAGAGATCTGTATGGATTAGCTACGAACAAACACGTAGTCTGGGATTTTTCTTCACGCGGCGGTGAACTTGCAAAACCGGATATTGTCAGCCCGGGTACGGCGATCAGCACCGTTCCGGATTACGTCGGCCATGACCGCTATAATGGCACTTCTATGTCCTCGCCTTATACTACCGGCTGTTCGGCACTTCTTGTCTCAGCCATGCAGCAAAGCTATGGCTCAGCCTATATCCCAAATATTATTGCTATCAAGCGCGCCCTGCAGCTTGGAGCAAAACCGCTCGAAGGACTGACAATGCTCGATCAGGGAGCCGGTATGATCAATGTTCCGGCTGCTTTCGATTGGCTATCAAAATGGCAGCGCGAAAAGAATGCTCCAACTCATTATGACATCAAAACTGATGTTCCGACAAGCGGTGGAAGCGGCTCGGCCGCCTACTATCGTAATGGATATTACCCTACCCATGGCGAACGAACGACGTTTTACATTACACCGCTCGATCAAGCGCATAATGGAAGCCGTGAAAGCAAACTTGGTTTTCATGCCTTCGATCTTGTCTCCACCGCTAAATGGATCCAGCCCGTTCAATCGAGCATCTATCATCGCGGCGATGGGGCGCTCGAGGCATCGGTTAAATACGATGAGTCGTTATTGAAAGAACCAGGTCTCTATACAGGCAAAGTCCTTGCCTATAAAAAAGGAAGTCCTCATACTATCCCGGAGTTTGAGCTATGGAATACGGTAGTCATTCCGAATGAATTGAATGCCCAAAATAATTTTACCTGTACCGTAGATCGTATTCCTATTAAGGCAGGTATGCTTTCGCGTCAGTTTTTTAGGATACCTCCGTCCGCCAAAGCGGTGGAAGTATGGCTCAGCGGCGCTGACGATGCAACTTCCGCCGACGCCGTTCTCATCGATCATGATGGAAAAGGTTTTACCCAATTACGGCTGCGCCCGACCGATGGCAGCATCGGCAAGCATCGCTGGCTTAGTGGCGAAGAGCTTCCCGATGGTATTTGGGAGATCGTTGTGAAGCGAGGCTTAGGATCGGACGATGAACTGCCCAAGACAGTCTCCTTAAAAATTCAGGCATATCCCTTCGATCTTATTCCGAGTTTTTTTCGCGCTTCAAAGGATGAAATGAGCGGCTCTTTTAGTCTGACCAACCAGACGGCGGTTTCGCTCGATATGGGAAGCGCCCGGGCTACTATCGATGGCTACGAACGCTTCATCGACACGACTATCTCCTCCGCAGATGTGTTTACCCTGCCCTTTTCAAAATATGGAAATGAAGGCCGTGCTTCATTCGATGTAACCCTGGAAAAGAAGGATTATAACTTATTTACCGATATTTCGCTGCAAATTTTGCGTCCCGATTCTTCTTCCGTCTATAATGGTGCTTTCGATTGGGCCGCGGAAACCGCCCATGTCTCGTTCACTGCTACCGATACCACGGCCTATATGCTGAAATTTCGCGGCGGTCTTGCTACACCGGAAAAGCCTCATACATTCAAACTTCATATTCGCGAGCGCCGGGAGTTCGATGCCGTCACCTCGGGATTTAAATGTACTATTTCTTCCGGAGTAAAGCACCTGTATCCTGCAGAGCGCGAGCAATTTTATTTCCAAAAGAATATATCGATACCGTTGTTGCCACCGGGCTATCGCTTTTATGGCTCGTTGATGGCTGTCGATGCCGGTAATAATCAGATCGAATTTCCTATTGAATATTAATATCGATTAACAGCAATAAAAAAAGGCAGGGTGTACCCTGCCTTTTTTTATTAAAACGATTCGATCTTATTATTTGGTGATCGTCATCCAGGTTGAAAGCACTTGTGAACCGGCACGAACAACAGCAAGATAATTTCCGCTGCTGAGCCCGGCTGCATCGAAAGAAATAGCCTGGTCTCCTTCGGGCAATCTGCCTACCGATTGGGTGCTTACCCGGTGCCCCATGACATCGTAAACATCCAACTGTACTGACGATAGCGTCTCGAGATGGAAATTAATGGTCGTCGTCGTAGCAAACGGGTTAGGATAGTTTGCCAGTGAAGCGGTGGCTGTATATCCGCTCGGAGTGCGGACATCGTTTAGCTCCGGCACGCTTTCGAACACACTAAGACCACGCACTGCGGCGTAATACTTTTTCGATTTCGTATCCTTGCAGATCTGGGAGACATTCATATATTCGGTAGAATCGTAATTCGGGATCACGAGTCCGCTCGAAACATCCTCCCATTGAGAGAATGATGGGTTTGATGAACGGAAGACTCCGTTATCCGTGCAGATAAAGATCGTACCTTCATCGTCGTTATCCATACCGAAATAGTCATTGACGACCTTTGTAAATCCTTCCGGCGGGAAGATACGAGTCCAGGAAGTACCTCCGGGTTCTAATCTCCAACATCCGCCCTGCGCACCATTAAAATAGGCCAGGAAAGAACCGTCGGTGTGCATCAATATTTTCTGCGGGCCGTTATTGGCGCTTGGCATGGAATTCCAAGTCGCACCGTTATTTGTCGAAATACGGTAGCTTTGCGTCAGGTTACCGGCAATAAAAACGGTATCGCCCGAAGCTGCAACCCGCAAGACATCGTCATGTTCTGTGGTGCCCGTTTTCAAGGTATCCCAGGTATTACCATTATTGGTCGAACGCATCAGTTTATCCGCAGAGACATTCCCGGTTGTTCCGATACGCTTGGTTTCATGCATAGCTGCAAAAATAGAATGCTGGCCGCTTTCGGCAAGACCGGTGATCTGGCTGGTAACGGAATCGCTATTCTCACCAAGCACAATGTGAATGCTTGTCCCATCGTCGGTCGAGCGGAATAAAGCAAAATCGCAGCCTACATACACATAATCGTTCTTTGCAACCAAGAGTGTATTGATATACGATTCGCGCTCATATTCTAATGGATCTGACCAGGTATATCCGTCGTCAATGGAGTTATGAAGTCCAAACTCACTTTGGGAAAAAAGGCGCTCATGGGAATTGATACCGATATTATAGAGCATATACCCATGTAAGCCATTGTTCTTATCAGCCCAGGTCTTTCCGCCATCGTCCGAACGAAAGACACCATCCGGTTCGCTCATTTGGAAAATATGATCTTCGTTTGGCGAAATACTCATCATAAATTTTTCATCGCCGCGCTTTTCAGTATCGACCGTATCCCAGGTTATTCCATCCATCGACTTCATGATGGGCCCGTGACCATTTGCATAGATCATACCGCTTTTGCCAACCTTGACCATTCTATCGATAGGACATTTCTTTTCCAGTTCATCGAATGGAAACGGACGTTCATATCGTATCGACCATGTTTTGCCGGTATCGGATGAAGTGATCAAGCGGCCGCCAATGCCATTATGATCCGGATCTTCGTAATAGGTCGTCGAAACGATGATATTACCATTGTTGGCGATCGCTAATTCCTGTACATCGAGTCTATCGGTAGACGGATTTAATGGTGCTGTTTCCAGTTTAGTCCACGTTTTTCCATCATCTTCCGATCTCCAAATATTGCGTGGCAACTGCGTGCTGCCGACAAGGGTAACATATTCGCCATCTTTACCGCGAGCGATCGCTTTAATGCCCGGGTTTTTTCCATAAAAAGCGGCGATACTACCTGAAAGTGTATCCCAATGATCGCCATGATCGGTAGTGCGAAGCAGACCAAACGATCCCGAAGCAACTAATAAAGCTCCGGATGGAGTCGTTACAAAATCGGTGGCCGACATTGCTTTATCGAAGCCGCCGGTTATCTTTTCCCATATCCACTGAGCCCGTGGAAGATTAGTATTCAGGCGATAGATTACTTCCTGCTGAATACCTACGGAATAAATATAACCATCGCTGGAAGCTATTACTCTTAAGATACGGATATCCGGAATTCCTTTGCTGGCGCCCTGCCAGGTCTGGCCGTTGTCTTCACTATACCATACCCCAGCTCTGCCAAACGAGAGCCATACTCTTCCCGTAGAGTCGTAACTGATATCCGTTACTGCGCCACCATGGGGTCCACCAGGCGTAGGGTGCCAATGGGTTTGCGCCTGCAGGCCTTGGAAGAAGCCAAGAACTGCTACGATTACAACCGAAAGTAATAGCTTATTCATATTTTTTCCTCAAGATAATTCACATTAGAAATTCCTCAGAAACATTGAGCGGGTAGCCATCGATGTCATTGCCGACATACGACAGATACCCGCTCCTAATCTTTCAAGGCGCTACACATTGTAGCGCTAAAATATTACTTCTGCAGAACGAACTGCTGCGATTCGCTTCCTTCCTGCGTCGAGAGACGGACGTTATAGGTGCCGCTCTGTAAGCCATCGGTAGAGATCGGAAGCTGATATTCACCCGTTCCCTGAGCCGAAATACTCGTGACCAGACGAACGCTTTCGCCAAGCATATTGAATATTTCAACCTTGATCGGAGTGTTATCGGCCGAGACTTTATAGGTCAGAACCGGTAAGTGGCTCTGATCTGCCGGATTCGGCGTAAGGCTGATAATGCGAGCCGGTTTATTTCCACCGAGGAAATTACGGATGGTCGGGTCACCACAAGCATCAAGTTTTACGAACTGTGCCGGTACATCGGTTGAAGCAATGTAGCAGATCGTATCGTTCTGGGTATCGACGAATGCCATGTTCGTGATCTTGAAATCACTGGTGGTATCTTTCGAGACCATGACGCGATAGTTAATCTTTACAAGCTGTCTCGGATCGACCGGGTTGTTCGGCGTCGTCCGTACTTCGATCTTAATCTTCTGCAGTGCCGGGCCGGTAGTATTACCTACATCAACCGGTGTCGGGTTCGGCGTGACGACCGTAGTACCCGGGGCGATCGCTTCGACGATAGCACCATTCGGCTGAGTCAATTGGAAGAGATCCTTATCGAAGTTAACATCGAACGAGATCAACTGAACATTGGCATTAGCCGGGATTGTATCCTGGACAACCGTGATCGGCACAGCGAATGTACCATTGGATTGACCGGAATAATTACCCATCGCTACACCGGTTGCCGGCTGATCGTTCTGAGCACTGAGCGTTGCCTTAAGATTCATACCGTAACCGGTAAGAATGTTCTGGATAACTTGAATTGTCTTCCCGGTGCCTGCACTATCAAAGGTATAAAGAATCTTTGCAGAAACAGGTCCCGTCATTGTCGGAATATACTTGATCTGGAAAGTAGCCTTTGCCTTCGGGGCAAGAGGGAGATTCAAGTTAGCGAGCTTATTATTTGGAGCAACGCTTCCATTAGTTGGGTCGAGCAGGGCGAACTCAGTTCCATTCGGATTCTGAGCATCGCTAACGATCTCGACACTGCGCAATATCCACGTCGGCGAATTTTTCACACCATCGTTAGAAGCCGTTACCGAAAGGGTACCATCCTTACAAGTAAAGGTAGCCGGGAATATAGCGCCCTGCCCGAGCAAGCTGGTACTGGAAGCAAGTACATTGACAAAGAGATCCGGACCAAGACGGCAATCCTTATTAGATAAGATTACGATTGGTACCAAGCTATCGCCAACAGCATCCAAGTGAGTGTATACTATGATATTAACAGATTTACCAGGATAAATTGTATCACCGATTGCCAATGGCCTATCGCCATCTGGCCAGTTAGCAATAATACTATCCACCGGATAAGCAAAATTTACAGCACTGAGGATATACGGTGCAGAACCAGTATCCATCAGAGTTGCATTAAATGACTGATTATCACCTAATCCGCCAACAGCACTGCCATTAGCATTGAGCGTATCGATCGCAGCATCAAGGGCGGGCTGTAGGATCGTACCGGTAAGGGCGATCACCGTTGAATCGTTTTTACCAGTTCCATCATCGAAGGTCGCAATTAAATTGCTGGATCTCTGAGCCAGTTTGATCGGGCGGGTAAGATCTGGCAGCCATTTATATTCTACCCATAAGGTATCACCAGGATTCATCGGGAAACCTTCGAGTGGGCTATAATTAAACTGATTTGCGTATAAGCTATACTCTGAAGCATCCGGTCCATTGAAATAGACCTTCGTTACAGTAGTCTGCTTATTGCTATTATTGATCAGATTTACTCGGGTAATGACCGGGTCATCACAAGTCGTGGTATCGGCTTGCGTCGGACGATCCCAGACCACACCGGGTTTCACACCGAAGCCTTTGAGCTGCGACCAGGATTTAAGCTGATCGGTGTACGGAGCCTTGATATCCGTCTGCCAAGTAGCAATAATCGAATCGGGTCCCAGTTTATTAGGCGTAAAGCAAGCTACTAACTGAATAGTATCTTTATGTTTCGGATCCGGATCTCCCGGAGCATATAATGTATACGGCAGACGTGCCAAACTTGCAGCTTCGATCTTAAAGGTGCTTGTTGCCGGAAGATCTTCAGCCTTCAACGTATAGGGTAAGGTACCTACGTTTCTAACCGTGATCCTTTGGTTACAGGTCGTTGTACCTACTACTTGCGCACCGAAATCAACATCGGTAGCCGTAATAAGCGGAGTGCCACCCTGGCCCAGGAGCGAAACCGGGATATCGGAGCAGGCAGTATTAATGATAAGCGTATCGAGATGCGATGCCGTATCCTTAGAATCGAAGCATACCGTCAATACAACACTATCACCCGGCGTACTACCATTCTTCGGTTTAAGCGAGATTGGCAACTGAGGATTTATACTCGAAATCGAGAATGAGCCATCCAACCCTTTAATGGTGGCTCCCTTAATATCAATATTCGTGGCCCCCTTTGCCAGATCGCCGGTATTTCTAAATGTTATAGTCGCACAGACCTGATCGCCAACGGCCGTGACAGGATATACAATAGAATCCTTTGTCACATTTGTATAGCTTGCCGGCGCTATGGTCTCTTCAATGGTCGGTGCTTTATATCGCAATTCTACGAGATAATCATTACCTTTACTATCGACGATATACAGCGGCACATACGAACTATCGAAAGCATTCGGTACTCGAACAATAACACACTTATGTGAATCTAAACCACTGAGATCGATTTCACGGAGATTATCCGGATCATCTTTCGGATCGAAACCTGCATTATAGAACTTGCGTCCCGGACGAACATAGTCACCGTTTGGATCGTCAAGAATGACGAGGCTCTTGATACCGGGATGGTTCTTACCGGAAATATCCACGCAAACATTCCAATAACCGCACTGGGTATCGACCTTCACTTCGAAATGAGTACTATCGCCCGTGCCACCGGCAAAACCGATAGGCAAAGCATAAGAGAAGAAGTGGTCATCACTACAGAAGTCACCAAGGTCACGATCGGGGTCGATAGCACGGAAACCGTAGTTATAGATCATGAAGCCTTCTTTGCCCTTATTATCGTCACCTTTGGCTATGCTTGTAGCATAATAAGAAGCTGATGTCAGTTTTAATACAATACCGACATAATCCGGATAATCCGGTAAAGGCCATAATTTTTGTTGAGATAGACCGCTCTTTCTGATCGGAGCCGGTTTACCTCCATCGATAGAGATTAAGATAGAGTCCTTCTGATAATCGACATTTCGACACAGAAGACTGATATAGTATCCCTGTAAAATTTCGAATGTATTATTCGGCACGTACCACAAATATGAGGTTTTCCAACGGGAGAATGGCATAATACTTACCTGGCTTGGGCAAGGGAACGGAGCCGAACCCTGCATACGCTGATCGTACTGCACCAGATGAATTTTCTCACCATTCGTCGAATAGAAGTGAACCGGATGATCGATACCGACAACCGAAGATACCGGGAATGGATACTTAGTGGGACTATAAGTAAAGTTTCCGGGATCAGCTACGACCGATGCACCATTCTTGCCGGGAGTTACACCCGGAATATCACCGAAGAATACATGATACTCATCTCCATCTCCTCCAGGTGCGCCTTTTGAATCAAGCATCGGGATAGAGAGATAACCCACTGTATCCCAATACTCAACCGGAAGCATCTGCTCAACCATGAAATCACGCTGTTCTACGTTGATCGAACCTACATCGCTTCCATCAGTTAATGCATTTTCATGACCGGCGATAACAGCAACCGGCTGATCGCTGATAATCGTCGAACCGGAAATATCGCAAGATCCATCCAAACCATTGGATTTCAGCATATAGCACTGTCCGCGACGAAGCGAGATATTGATCGGGGCAGGAACACCTGCCGTTGAATTCGGACCGCAATACATACCCGGGTAGCCATTCTGGCCGGCCGGAGCCTGAGTCGTAGAAGTAGGAACTATAACAACGTTCGTACCATCGAACGGTGCAATGATCATAAAGTAACCAGCCGAATTTTCATGGCTGAGGATACCGCCGACACCGCCCGGATTATCATGGTAGGACTCGACTACGTAATTCTGCCCAAGTACGTTAGTAGGTAACGCAAGATAGCTACCGCCGGAATTCGCACCGGTACTGAAGTACTGGACGTTAATTGGTGACTTTGCTGTTATATGCATCGACCGAAATTCGGCAACTCCGCCAGGATCGGTCATACGCATTAATGCCCGGTTGATCGGAACCTGGACCGTACGACGAGCAAATACTTTATAAGATTGTTTATTGGTCTCGTTTCCTTTATCGTCAAAGTAAGATACCGTTACCACGTTATCGTAATAACTCGATATCAATACATACACGCCAAAGAAACCGAGAATATCGGTGCGTGGGCAATTTGAATTGTAGGATGGATAGAGATAGCCGACATAGAAATCTTTACCATCAGCATTAAGGCCCTGGGAGTAAGTTGTTCTAAATAAAGTGCTTAAGACCACTAGCACCATTAAAGACACTATCCCAAAACGTTTCATATTCTTCATGGTTATTTGTTTGGAAAAGAATACATAAAACAGCGTGGTAACCGTTTACAGGTTATTTTCCCCACTTAGTAAAACTATCCAGAATATGCGAAGTTACAAAGAAAATCGCAAAATTCTTTAAAATTCGTATTTTTTTAGGGACAAACTGAGAAAAACAATTACAATTATTTTATTCAGCCTGTATAGTGAAATAGTCAATTAATAGGAAAAATTCCTATTTGACATAATCAATCGCCAAAAGTGCCCCCAATATCGGTTACAGTCTTTTTGGCAGCATCCATTACCTGTAGTTTTTGCGCCGTCCCCTGCCCAACAAGAGCCAGAAAGAGCGTTTCTTTACCATTAACGGCAATTTCCGATGTCCCTTGAGGGATCGGGACTTCTGTTTTCGAAGCCGCCTCTTTTACACTCAGAGCGCCGGACTTCGTTTCAAAGATATATTTGCCATTAACGGAAAATTCATACCGGGAAATAGCTCCTTTATCAAGGTCCTGTCCGGTAGAGCCAACAGAAGTGACGGAGGTCATCGGCAGCAATTTGGCTGTAGTACCATCGGCAACTTCCTCGACTACCAGCAACTGCTTGGCATCAGGAGACCACCCGGCAGCCTTAACCATTGTGCCGGAAGGAGTATAGAAAGGAAACTGCTCGGTCGTCTGAATGTCCATTGCCTTAAGCTTGGAAGTGGATGGCTCTTTGAGAAGCACCATCATTTGGTCTCTTGCCCATCCCATCAGCTCATATTGCTTATCGTTGGAAACGATCAATTCCGACATATTCTGCAATATATCGTAGCGGTAATAATCGTTCTTGGCTGAGTTTCTTTTATTGGAAGAATAATAAAGGTAGCGGCCATTATACGCCATTCCAAGCATAATATTTTGCACCCCTTCGCCAGAAGGTGTCAGGTCTTCGGCCGGGGTTTTCCCATCATCGGTCATTCTATATAGATGGTAATCAGTGGGATGGGCTGCCGAAGCTCTCATAAAGAGGATCTGCGGTTTACCGAAGATATGCATCATCCTGACGACCGGTGCATCAGCTTTCGGGACAATTTGCAGTACCGAATCCTTCTTCTTTAGATCGATACCATAAATAGCGCCGCCGGAGATATAATAGACTCTTTTATCGTCATTGGAAAAGGTAATCCAGTGGGAATGTTCGCCGCTGGTAAAGGGCGACGCCGTCCAATACTGTGCCCAACAATTTGTTATCCCGGGCAATAACAACAGTACGACAACAACAAAACCACGCATCATGTAGAGAGATGTATCAGATTAGATATGCAAACATACGAATATATTGATTATAGGCCGATATTTTCCTTCTATCAATGACTTCGAACCGCTCCGGCAGGTGAACCGTTATAGTGGCTTCATGAACGATCGCAAGGTATATATTGAAACCTATGGCTGCCAGATGAATGTGGCCGATACCGAAGTCGTGCTTTCAGTACTCCATAAGGCAGGTTATAGCCCGACTTTATCGCTGGAAGAAGCTGATCTTGCCTTTATGAATACCTGCGCCATCCGCGAAAACGCGGAAGAAAAAGTCTGGAACCGGCTCGATCACTGGCGGGGCCTGAAAAAGCGTAAACCGGAGATGGTAATGGGAGTGCTTGGCTGTATGGCCGAGCATTTACGCAAAGATCTGCTCAAGAACGATAAGAACATCATCGATCTTGTCGTCGGCCCGGATGAGTATCGCAAACTCCCAGCACTGATCGATTCTACCATTACCGGCGGCCAGGCTGGAATAGCAGTAAAGCTCTCGAGAACCGAGACCTATGACGATATTCTTCCCTACCGAAATGAAGGTATAAGCGCCTTTATCTCGGTGATGCGAGGATGCGATAAATTTTGTACCTTCTGCGTCGTCCCTTTCACCCGCGGGCGCGAACGTTCACGATCGCTCGCCTCGATCGTCGATGAATGCAAAGAGCTCGAACAGCAAGGCTTCAAGGAGATCACCCTTCTTGGTCAGAATGTAAATTCTTACGATGAAGATGGCAATGATTTTTCCGATCTGCTGGCAGCCTGTGCTATAGCTGTTCCATCGGTACGCATTCGATATACCACAAGCCATCCGCAGGATTTCGATCAGAAGCTCGTCGATACGATGGCCACGCACGATAACATTTGCAAGTATATCCACCTGCCACTGCAATCGGGCTCCGACCGTATTCTTCAACTTATGAACCGCACCTACAGCCGTGCTCATTATATGAGCATCGTTGAAATGATAAAGCGGTCGATGCCCAAAGCAGCACTCTCTACGGATATCATCGTTGGCTTTTGTTCTGAAACAGTAGCAGATCATGCCGAGACCCTTTCGGTTATGAAAGAAGTACAATATGAGGGGGCGTATATGTTCAATTACTCTCCTCGCCCGAATACAAAAGCCTATGATACATTAGTTGACGACGTACCGATGGAAGAAAAAACCAGGCGTCTTAATGAGATCATTGCGCTTCAAAATCTCCATTCTGCCGAAAGAAATACGGAAGAGACCGGCAAGGAACACACTATTCTTGTGGAAGGGCGCTCGAAGAAAAATGACTCCGAATGGAAAGGCCGTACCGACAGTAATAAAATGGTGATCTTTCCGAGAGTCGATGCAGAGGTTGGTGAATATCGTAAGGTGCGCATCACCCGTAGTAATTCAGCAACACTTTTTGGAGAACTCACCGATGTAAAAGAATTTCGACAGACAACACCGGCTTCGAATGATCGCGGCGAAGTTGTCTACGACCTGACTCCATTAGTTATTGCAACCGTGGATGAACATACTCATTCCGGGACCCATCAACCGGCCGTACCACTTGTGGTATTGCAGTAATTTCTGCGCGATCTCTGTTGAATGTTCTATACCGGCATTCTGTTATCTCGCACCGTACTCTAACCATCAGCTATGATCATACTAACCGGCGGAGCAGGGTTTATTGGCAGTGTTGTCCTCGAAGGACTCAACCGTAAAGGAATAACCGATATCCTTGTCGTCGATGCGTTGCGCTCAGCCGAGAAATGGAAAAATCTTTCCACCAAGCAATTTGCCGATTATTGCGATAAGAACGATTTTTTACAGAGGCTTTCTTCCATCGATCCCAAGACGATCGAAGCCGTGATTCATCTCGGTGCCTGCACCTCCACAACGGAAACCGATGCCGATTACCTGATGAGGAATAATTATCATTATAGCAAAATTCTTGCCGAATGGTGTTTTACTAATTCCATTCGTTTTATTTATGCCTCCAGTGCGGCATCGTACGGCAAAGGAGAACAGGGTTTTTCCGACGATGAAGCCACTGCTGCGAAACTGCGCCCGTTAAATATCTACGGCTATTCGAAACACCTTTTCGATCAGTGGATCATTCGCAATGGGTATGAAGATCGTTGTATCGGATTGAAATTTTTTAATGTCTTCGGACCGAACGAATATCATAAAGGTTCGATGGCAAGCCTGATCTTTAAAGCCTATCATCAGATATTGCATACGAATTCTGTAAATCTTTTTAAATCCTATCATCCGGATTATAAGGACGGCGAATCGGTTCGCGATTTTATTTATGTAAGAGATACTGCCGATGTGATCCTGTGGGCATTGGATACCCCTTCGGCCAATGGCATCTTTAATCTTGGCCGCGGCGAAGCCGTCAGTTGGAATTCTATCGTTACTTCCATCTTTTTTGCCATGGATCGCAAGCCTTCGATCAGCTATATTGAAATGCCGCCCGAAATACGGCCTAATTACCAATATTATACCAAAGCGGAAATGGGCAAACTCCGGGCAGCAGGTTACAGCAGGCCTTTTACCGATATTACTACAGCCGTTCATGAGTATATCCGCGATTTTTTAATGCAGGATCAGCCGTATTTATAATAGGATCGGTTTTTTATACAATATCCCTGAATCTATTTCGTCTTCTTGCCGTACATGGCAAACAACTTTTATGGGCGCTGTTACGGCAGTATCCATTGAATCTATCGCTGTTTTTACATGAAAGTTCTTCTTACCTTTTTACTCGCTGTTTTTTTCGTTTCTACGGGACAATCTGGCAAAGCCCGAACACGAAGCCACGCTGTTTCACCAGCAGATTCTTCCGAAGGATTGATCTCCGGCTATGTTAAAGATTCGGCCACCGGAGAAACTATCATTGGTGCTACTGTCCGCGTCCGATCTGAAAAGCGCGGAGCGATCACCAATAAAAGCGGCTATTTTGCTCTCTATCTTCCTGCCGATAAAGAATTAAAACTTGAAGTATCCTATCTCGGATATAAGACCATTACTAAAATAGTAAGACTAAAAGAAGGAGAACGCCTTACCCAGACGTTATTAATGGCGGCCGAGAACCTTCAGGGAGAAGAAGTAGTAGTAACGACCGATCGTACGAAAGAGCGGCGCGAATCGCCCCAGGTATCGACAGTTTCTATCAAACCTTCCGAGATAGCTTCGTTACCGAAAGCCGGAGAGGCAGATATTTTCAGGGTACTGCAATTACTTCCCGGTGTTCAAACCATTAGCGAAGTTTCTTCGGGGCTCTATATCCGAGGCGGATCGCCCGATCAAAACCTGATACTGCTCGATGGAAGCGTACTCTATAACCCAAATCACTTCTTCGGCTTCTTTTCTACGTTCAATTCGGATGCGATCAAAGATGTCGATCTTATCAAAGGCGGCTTCCCGGCGCAATATGGCGGAAGACTCTCCGCCGTGCTGAGCGTAACGAATAAAGACGGTGATCTTTATGCTACTCACGGCGCTTTCTCTTTAGGGTTGATCTCGAGTCGCGCTACAGTCGAAACGCCGGTGGGTAACGGTGCTATCATGCTTTCCGCCCGCAGAACCTATATCGATGCGATCTTAAACGCCGCGGGATTATTGAAGTCACTCGACCTGCCGAATTATTATTTCTACGATCTTAACGGCAAGTTCACTCAGAATTTTGGAGACAACGATAAAATAGCGGTCTCAGGATATGGAGGTCTCGATAAACTCTATTATAGTAACGGTTCGCAGGCTTCTCAGGTAGATATTCGCTGGGGTAATCAGTCCGGTGCTATCTCCTGGACGCATTTGTTCGCCAATGATATTTTTACTAAGTTCAACTTTAATGGCAGTCATTATTTCTCGTTGCTAAAGTTCGGTCTTGGAGACGATGCCTTTACCTTCGATAATCAGATATTCGATTATACCCTGCATGGCGATCTCGAAGATATTACGTCCGGCAATAATGTACTGAAGGCCGGCTTTCAGCTTTCGCAGTATAATTTCTTGTTGAAGATCTCGGTGGGCGATAATCCGCCGAATGCGAATATCGATCAAAAGCCGATCTATTATGCCGGCTATGTTTCAGACGAATGGAAACCGACCGAAGCTTTTGCCATCACTCCGGGACTTCGCATCGATGGTATTACCACCAGAAAGAATGATCTTGGTATCGACCCACGCATCAGCCTGCGTTACATCCTTAATCCGGATGTTACCCTAAAAGCGAGTTATGGCATTTACCATCAATATCTCGACCTGGCCTCTAATCCGCTCTTTTCAGCGTTCGATCTTTGGATGCCGGTCGATTCTACTCAGGCACCTCAGCGAGCCCAGCAATTTGTCCTTGGAGTCTCAACCGTTCCGTTCGAAGATTTCACCTTCGAAGTCGAGACCTATTATAAGGACATGCACAATCTTGTCGAGCTGCGGCCGAATATCATCACCGGCAGTAAACTAAGCGACGTGTTCTTTGTCGGTTCGGGATATTCGTATGGCATCGAGTTCTTCCTGCAAAAGCAGGTTGGTGATTGGACTGGTTGGCTTGGCTATAGCTTTGCCTATACCCGCAGAAAATTTCCGGCTATCAATGACGATGCTCCATTCCCGCCAACGTATGATCGCCGCCACGATATCAATGCTGTACTTACCTATCGCTTGAACGATCGCTGGACACTTGGTAGTACCTTTGTCTATGCCACCGGCCAACCCTATTCGCAAACCCAAGCGTTTTATAATGCTTCCGAACCAGATTATGATGGTAAGCTGATCCCCATCGAAGGACCGAAGAATGGGTTGCGGCTTGAACCCTACCACCGACTTGATCTTTCGGCGACCTATTCATTCGGCCTCTTTAGCGATAAGCGAAATGCCGAATTGAATATCGATATCTATAACGTCTATAATCATCGTAACGTCTGGTTCAGACGTATCAATACCGATGTCATCCCCGCGACAAGCGAAGATGTAAGATTATTGCCCATCCTGCCCACCTTCGGAATCCAGGTAAAATTTTAAGGCCATGAAAAAAGCTATTATATTCTTATTCGGATTGCTCGCTATCGCCGGCTGCGATAAAGCGATCGAATCCACTTACACTCCGCAGATCGTTGTCGAAGGTTTTTTATACCCCGGTGAAGGTATCGATTCGGTACTGCTTCATTACACCGTACCGTTTACGAAAGCTTACGATGATTCGGCTTATGCCATTGTCGGCGCCGATGTTCATGTAAGCGTCGATGGCCAGGATTATCAGCTTCAGCCGATCCCAAATACCCGCGGACGGTATTTCCTGCCGAAATCAACGCTGGTTATCGAAGGCGGTAAAACATATATGCTGACTGTCCATATCGACGATCTTACGGCGACTTCAACGACTACCGTCCCGCATCCTATCGCTCTTACAAATCGTGAGACGGCATTCCCTTCGAGCCGCGTGCTTCTTCTCGATACGAACGATGCCACGACTTTTAATTATACGTTAACTGCCGGACCTGTCGATGCACCGGGAAGATTATATATGCTGCAGATCACCGCGCTCGATACAACGTATGGCAAAGTACCAACCGGCCCTCAGGGTCCGCCGGTCGATACGAATGCCATCGTCAGGTATTCTTTTATTCAGACGGCCCCGAATATAAAAATATATTCACGCTTATTCGGATGGTTCGGCCCGAACCGCCTGACGTTCCTTGCACTCGATACCAACTGGATCGATTACAAACGCGCCGTCGGTTATGGCTCCGAATCGTTTCTTCCCTACCAATCTTCGCTTAATCATATCCAGGGTGGCTATGGAGTTTGGGGCAGTGCGGCAAAGGATACCATCGGTGTTTTCCTGCAGTTGAAACAGTAACTGCCGCGAAACAACAGGCTCCGCCTGCGCAGCGGTGTTATATTAGTGCTACGATCTTCGTAATGCGTAGCCGTATGTTATATGCCTGGCTTGTCGTTCCGGTATTATTGCTTACCTGCTCCGGTGCTGCTATTGGCCAACATCTCTGGTGGTCTCCGGGCGAGATCTCATCGTTACCTATAGGCGATTCCTCCGTTTCGCTAAAGGATATAGAACGAATCCAGCTTGATTTTTCTCATACGCTCTCGCTCTATAGCTGGGGTGGCGGAGCCAACATATCGCTGCCCTCTGCTTCAAAGGCACCTAAAGGACTTTCCTTTTTGCTCTTCGTTGATGGCCGCTCCCGCCTACGGGAAGATACAAGAACCAGGACCAACGAAGGGAATGCTGCCCTGCATTCATCGTATCCATTGATAGATAGCGCTCTTACAGCCGAAGTTGCTTTATTCGGCTCGACGTACTCGCTTAACCAGCCGAATTCACCATTTACCGCGGCACTGCAACGGCTTAGCGATGGATATGCCCTTGGTGGCATCGGAGCAACACCTTCTGCCGGCATTTCAGTACATATCGGCGGTGGTATTGCCTACAAATCATTTCAATACGGTTCTTCCAGCGGCAGCATTTTCCAGGTGCAGGGAGTACTTTCCCCGCTTGCCGTTTCCGATGCTTCTTACTTGAATGCTTCGGCAGGCATTGACGAGCGGCACTTCAATGCGTATGACGAAGCCTCCAGAAACGATAGCGCCGGTATTCATTTATATACTTCCTTTGGCGAGGGTGGAATTAACGATGTTGTGGTCAATGGCTCGATTCAGCGCCGGGATTTTTATTTCACCGTCGATAGTACCTCCGCTCCGGTTCGCCAGGAGCGCAGTGAATTCAATTACGGAATTCGCGATTTCCTGCGCTATCCGGTTTCCGGCGATAAACTAACGTTCTATGCCGAGGCAGCCCTTGCTCCGAAAGCAGTGGTACGAAAAACCAACGGGATAGATCTCGCAACAGCAACACCGGTCTTTCTCACTTCTTCCACATTCCTCCTGCCTTCGACTACCGCCGCATCGGCCATTACCCTTTCGAGCCGTTTGGAATGGATACCCTTCGCAAATAACAGTTCTATAAGCGCCGAACTAAAATATGGTGAAAATATCGAAACCAACGATATTACCTCCAATGAACTGCCGCTGGTTTCCTCTTCTGTCTTACAGCGTATCTCTTCTATTTTGCAGGCCACCAGTTTCGATGCTCGCCAGACGGCCCTATCATTAAACGGCCTGTTTCCAATCTCCACCACCGATGCTATTACTACAACTCTTGCATCGAGAATCTATCGGTATGATACTCAAAGTGAGGATAACCATGACGATCGTGATGAGTTATACCTGAATGCCGGTATTCAGTATTGGCATGCCTTCTCTTCGGTATTCAGCGGATCGATCGAACTGCGCGGTGCCGAAAATCATCTGGTCTATCTTGAAAGCGATCGTAGTGCGCAAAATTATATTGGTAAAACGCTAACCCTATCGTTCAAGACCGATTATATATCAGCAGCAGTTCGGCATTCGTTAAGCCTCGAACTTTCGGCAAATTATTCGGTGTACGATTTTAGTGTGCCTATCGTCGAAGCACTCGGCGGCAGGGATTATCTTATTCGCGGTCTCAATGGCACCGATAGCATGTTGATCTCCTGCGGAAAACTTTTCGGCGATCCTGCCCGCCTTGCAGCTATAGAGGCGATGGTATCGGTAAGGTTCTATGAACGCGGATCGTATCAGCCTGAGGCATTTTCCGAACGACCGCTATTGCAGACTTCCGAAGCCTCGGGCGATCTGACTATGAATATTACTGATGAACATAATTCGTCACCGATGCTGCTAAAGCTTGGGCTGCGGGGCTTCTATCAGTTTCGCTTTGCTCCTGTTTCTTCGACCGTTACTTCGCTGCTGCTGCAAGAACAGACCAAACGTCTCGGACCGTTAGCAATACTGATACTCGATAAAACCTCGATCAGCGGGCTTCGGCTTTTCGGATCGCTCTGGTACAGCTTCATCGATCATCGTTCGTTCGATAACTCAAGCCAAACCCGCTCCACCCTTGCCGAAGGACGGCTTTCGGTCGAATGGAATTTTTAAAGAGTATTCGCCCGGCTCACTTTCCAATTTCTATGCGGCCTGCCGAAGTTTTGCTTATCTTTGTAGTGCCTGCTTCCTTGCTGTGCGTACTCTTGAAAGAGTCGTGATAGGTTGTGTAAATCGTGGACCACGGTTGTAGCCACCGCAAGAAAGGATGCCGCCAAAGGGATCGTACTCCCGACTAATTTTCTTCGATCTCCACTTCGTTGATCTTCTTGAAGCCGTAAACGGATGGAGTTCGAACATTTTTTAACTCACTCTCTTACAAGACCACTTCTATGAACAAAGCAGAACTCATTGAAGCCATGGCAAAGTCATCGGGGCTTTCCAAAGCCGATTCCGATCGTGCCCTCAGCGCTGTCATTGATACCATCAGCAAGACCCTGAAAAAGGGCGGCCAGGTTGCATTGGTTGGTTTCGGTACCTTCAAGGTATCGAAGCGCAATGCCCGTACCGGCCGTAACCCGCAGACGGGTGCTACAATCAAGATCCCGGCCCGCAAGGTACCCCGTTTTACCGCTGGCAAGGCTCTTAAGGATACGGTAGCAAAATAATTGCTGTTGCAGCTTTATGGGAAACGCCTGCTGATCTTCAGCGGGCGTTTCTGTTTTATACAGCTATTTGATGGGCATCCCACCCGTATAGATCTCCTCCCCTTTCGGAAAGCGTACTTTATTCCATTCGGGGATCGTGATCGTCACCGTACTATTATCGAGTGAAGTGAAGACAAGGTCATCGGTAGCAATAGTAGTACTAAAATGTTTTACAAGGGTATCGCACCCGACGATCGCTTCGACATAGGCCTGTTCATTATACACTCTCAGCAGAGCGTCGGAATCTACCGGAAAATGAAAGTTCTTATTTTCTATAAGGGTAATGCCGGCCGAATCCAATCGCATACCACCTTTGGTAAAGAACGTTAATACCAGACCGGAATCGAGCAATTTATCTTCTACCGTCGGGCGCAGTAATACCTGAAATCCTTCACCATGAGATAAGCGGATATAGGTGGCAAGCTGAAATTGCGTGCGTTCCGTATTGGTCAATTCCACGGCGGCATTCGGTAAAAGCTCCACTGTATAATAATGAGTATTCACCGTTCCGAGCTGTGAAAGGATCGTCCCATCAAGCGACGAGCTCGATTTCATAGTAAAATGATACGGGTCGCAGCCTGAAAGCAGGCACAGGAGCACTAACCAAAAACGTGGTATTCTTACTTCCATTGGGCGGCTGCTCGTTGTAATTCAGCTACGTGCTCCGGAGTATTGTAGCGATCCTTGAGTCCAAAAGAAACTCCGGCATAGAAGGAATGAATTTCTCCCGGAATCGCACTTCCTTGCCCCGTAAGAACCTTGGGGTAAAAAGCTCCGGTCGAACCGGTTGCATAGCCGAGGATCAATCCTACTGTCATATCCCGAAACGTATTGAGCTTTAATCTCCCCCCGATATTCACAAAGGAGGATGGATAGTAATTCGCTTCGATGAACGGTTCCAAGGTGAGGTCTTCGGCGATCAGATACTGGCGGTATCCGAAACGAAGCGGCAAAATACTCAGCAGTGCCTGATTATACCCCAGTGCAAATAATTTAAATAGCGTGGTACCGGCCCAGAATTTACCATCCCAAATGCCAAGCGGGAAATGGGCCGAAGCCAGTTGAAGCCCGATACCGGAGATGGGGAGCGATAACGAGCCGTTAAAAAAATTTTTATACTTTGTACTCAATCCATCGAGCAGATCGAAATCGGCAACGCTGAATTCGATAGCCGAATGAGGGTAATCCTTCCATTCATGTTCGGTCTCAGCTACAGTATTGATAAAATCCGCGCCGCTGACACCAAGACCAAGATACGGCGTTGTTATGTTCGCCGAACGAATACCATTGCTCATTGCCGATGGCCAGGTAAAACCACTGGCAAGCCCCAGATAGCCTCGCAGATTAAAGCCGCCGAACGATCCGAAGGTTAGCTCGCTGCCGAAATGAATATACGCCGATGGATACAAACTCAGGCCAACAAAAGGCGAAGCAAACAGATAGGGCGGTATGGTTCTGAACCAATATCGTTTACGAATATAGACATTCGTTCCTACGCTCGATAAGGTATGCGCGGTGTTTTCATCCTTAACGATACTTTCATACGCGCTCCAGCCGATCGTCCAATCGGGTGCATCGTTAAACCACCGGAGGCGGTATTCGAATGGCATTATCCGAAATAACCATCCCTTAAAGATACTATTCTCCGGAGAGCGGACAAAACTTTTAATGCGGTTGGAATCCAGCAAGGTATAAATTCCAAACAATCCCGAGCCGAATCCATTGCTGGAAGCGCCGGTAATAAGTCCTCCGAATTCCAGCGCGCCAAAGCGCATGAAGTTCGGATAGACCCGTTCATGAGTCGAATCGTAGGAAATCGATTCCCGCGTTACCCGCGCAATGCGCGAAGAAGGAAACACGACTCCATTCGAACCTTCGCCCGGGACGTTACGAACCTGCTCGCGGTACGTAGTATCGCGGATAGTAATAGTATAGGAATCGGTTTCGTAGCGGCTGATACAGCCACCGAGCATCGCCCCTAATACCAGAACGATAAGGATCAGCCTCATCGCACGCCCTCCTTCTTAAACACTTTAATAAATTCAACCCGCCGGCAGCGCAAGGCATACGTTTCATCGCTTTCGCCCTCGCGGCGGGCCAATGGCAGTGTTCTGCCGCGCGGTATGATCGAAAGTAATTTCGCGCGAATACCACGGGCTTCCAACTCGTCGGCAATGAACTTTGCGCGCCGATAGGCAAGGTTACGGTTATACTCATCGGTACCGGCAGAATCGGTATGCCCATAGAGAATTACTTTGTCCAGGCGATCCGAACTATTCTTGATGGAATGGGCCAGAAGATCGATCGAAGTCTGCCACTTCGTTTCTGTCCGTTCGCCATTTTCCGAAATAATAAAATCATAAGGATGGGAAGCATCGTCGAATGGGAAATTAATGCGAATGACGAGGGTATCGGGAATAGCCAGCGGCGGCAAATAGACATGGCTCTGAGTAGGATTTTGCAGATCGACCCGGTGCAGATCGTAAAATTTATCTTTTACTTCAGCGCCGACATCATAGACTTTTCCTTTCGGAACATCAAAAGAGTAAGACCCGCTGGTGTCGACCTTCTGGCGCGCGATCTCCGAATCTTTCGCCACATCGCGCACGAACACTTCCGGAGATAACGTATCAAGATGCGGCGGCAGCTTCACGGTCCCGGAAAGCCGGATCGTATCGGGGATAGGTTCGGAAAGCGTTGCCTCGGCAAAGACATTAGAAGGAACAGAGGCCGTTTGCAGCGGCGTGTTATGATTCGGCACACTGCGGCGAAGGACTAATAGATTTCTACCTGAAACCGATGCAGGTTCATTCGAACTATAGAAAAACTGTGAGTCGCTTAGTTCGAACGGAAATAATTCATCATACTTCGAATTGATCGGCGCTCCGACATTTTTTGCCTCCTGAAGCGTATGCTCTCTTATTTCACAGACAAAAAGATCGTAGCCTCCAATCGTCGCATGGCCGTTCGAAGCAAAGAACAGCCGCTTCCCATCCGCGGAATAGGAAGGGCTTAGTTCATCGCAGGCAGTATTAACGGCCGGACCGGCAGAGACAGGTTCGCTCCATTGCTCTTTTATGCTCCGGCGATGGCTTTGCCAAAGATCGACGCCGCCATAGCCTCCGGGACGATCGGAAGCAAAAACGATCGTAAGACCATCGGGCGAAACTGCGGGTTGAGAATCGAAATAGTGTTCTTTATTAATTTCTGTTATTTTCTTTGGAGATTTCCATTCTATCCGGCTGCCGGTATTAGACACCTCTGCACAATAAAGATCGTAGTCGTTCGGATCGGTATTATCTGCCTTTGCCGCAAAATAGACTTTTTGTTCAATGGCACAATAACAAGCAGCTCCTACCTCGGAAAATAATCCGTCGGAGATAATAGCATCAAGGGTTGTAAACTGCAAATCGGGTAGGAGCACCGATTGCAGTACCTGCTGATGAACATCATTATCATGCTTTGAGGATTCTGTTCCGCCCTCACGCTCCACACTTGCCAGTGCGATAATGCTATTATCTTTTTTCAAAAAAGCAATGGCATTCTCATCGGAATTGGTATTGATAGCCTGAGGAAGAAGATCGATATGATACTTAAAGAGCCCATAAAGCATCTTAGAAGTATCGATACAGATAGCAGTGGAAGTTCCGGGTTTACACTCTGGTTCGGTAGGAACACATTCCGAGACGCGGCGCGCGGGAGGCGCAGAAGCGCAGGATTGAAGAACAAGAGCAAGAAATACGGCAATATCCGTAACTCTTATTGTTCGTCGTCGGGGTCCTGCACTATTCATGGTAATATCTATAGCGTAGTGTCTTTATGAACATGACACTACTATCGCTATCGGTGTTTCAATCTCAGGCAATCGTTTTTGTAACGATCGAAAAAATATCTTTCAAACCCACCGGCCCCTGACACCAGAAGGGTTCTCCGAATTGAGCGCCTACCTGCATTCCATAATGACGGGCACGAGCCTCGATCCACTCGTAAAATCCTGATTGCGTAAGAAAGGTCTCGCGCTCATTCGATTCTACTTTAGTGCCGTTATCCCCTCTTCCAAACTGCGAACCATAGGCCTGGACGCAGCGCATTCTATCCTCGAAGACATCGGTTACATCGAGCACGAGTTTCGGTTCGAAGACATAGGTCTGCATAAAATGCAATACCAGCAGCGGACGATGCGGTTCCTGAGGATTTCCTTCGAAATCGCTCGTAGTGATCTTTGCAAGCCCCGAAAGAAAAGAAGCTCGGTGTACGATCTCGGCTGTTGCCTCATGATCGGGGTGTCGCTCGGAAAAATGCGGAGCAAGTATGACCGTTGGCCGCAGCATCCTGAAATAGCGGATAAGCTCGTGTACCGTAGATTGAGTTGCTTCTACTCCTCCATCGGGAAAGCCAAGATTGTAGCGGGTATCGAGACCGAGAATGCGCGATGCTTCCTCGGTTTCTTTGGCGCGGCTTTCGAGCGTTCCGCGCGTGGAGAGCTCTCCCAGCGTAAGATCGACAATGCCTGTGCGCTTGCCTGCTTTTTTTGCCGCAAGCATCGTACCGGCACAGGAAAGTTCTACATCGTCGGGATGAGCGGCAACTCCTAAAATATCTACGGTCATATACTATCTTTGGCCGCGAGGGCGCGTTTATTTTTCCAGAAAAAGTAGAATGGTAGTCCGCTCAATACCAATAGTACTCCGGCCAGACTACTAATGATCGGTTGTGAGCCGTCATTATAAGCATTAATATCTTTTACCAGCGTTACGACAACATACGTTGTCGCGAAAAGTACAAAGAAACCGGGAATATATGGATAGCCCGGTACTTTGAACGAACGTTCTCTATTCGGTTCGCGGTAGCGAAGCACAAACACTCCAAGTGCCATCAGTACATATAATGCCCAATTGACAAAGATGTACATATCCAATAGCAGATCGAACGATCCGGTAAAGAGCAATACCAGCGACCATATCCCCTGTATCCACAACGCAATGCTTGGTGTTTGAAAACGCTCATGAACCGTACCGGCGCTCGGAGCAAAAAGTTTATCCTTCGCCATTGCATAATAGACTCGGGCATTAGTCAGCACACCCGAATTCGTCGTATCGAAGGTCGAAAGCATGATAAGGGCTGCAATGATCGCCGCACCACCGCCGCCGAGCACCTTGCCAACCATTGCCGAAGCTACACGTGCATCGGGCACGGTTGCAATATCACCGATTGGCAAAATATAAAGGTAGGCCAGATTAAGCAGAAGATATAAACCGGTGAAGATCAATGTCCCGAGAATAATCGCCTTCGGAAGAGTCTTTTGCGGCTCATGCACTTCACCGCCGATATAGGAGACATTCCCCCATCCATCGTATGCCCAGAACGCTTTTGTGATCGCTGTGGCAATAGCGCCGACAAGCGCCCAGGAAGAGAGTGAACGCCCGGCATCGGTTACCTGTGTCCAATGGGTCGTAGTACCAACCGATGAACCCACTATAAAAGCGATCACACAAACCCCAAGCAGCGAAAGTACTTTTGCCGAAGTAGAAATACTTTGCAAGGTTGCACCTACTTTAACACCTCGCACATTGATATAAGTAAGAACAAGCACGAGCCCACCGGCGATCAATTTCTCGGTGAAATATTTGAACGGGAAAATATCACCAAGGAATGGGATATGCCAGGCCATTTCGGCCTGATTGGCCATGAGCTTCGGAAGCGTAACGAACTCGCCGAGATACTGTGCGAAGATAAGAGCAATAGCAGCAATGGCACCAGACCCCGCGATCATAAGATTCGCCCATCCATAATGAAAGCCAACGAAATCGCCATAGATCTCGCGCAGGTATTCATAGAGGCCGCCCGTGCGAGGCATTTGGCCGATGAGCTCGCATTGCGTCAGCGCGCCGAAAAGCGTTATCACTCCGGTGATCGCCCAGATCATAAGCATGAGCGAGGCATTGCCAAGCACCGCGGCCATGGAAACCGGTGAAGAAAAAATACCCGAACCCACAACAGCGCCGATAACGATCGCTGTCGCCGGGTATAAGGTTAAAGCTCGTTTTAGATGCTGCATGATCGGATGAACAGGATCTTCAGACTACTGCAAAGTTATATCAATATTCTCAAGCGTCCAACGAGGGCGTACATCGATCAGATCGGGATAATCCCCACTCGGCAAGGCGAAACGCAACGGTTCGGGGCTTCCTCCTTCATAGCCACCGTCAGCCCTTGTCGTGAGCCAGGCCTGCACCCGGTATTTCCCTTTATCGACTGCCGTAAATGAATACGCAGTAACTCCGGCCGGCAATTGCCTGATCTGAGCCTGGACGCCTTCCTCGCTTAAGAGACGAACAACCAGATGTCCGCTCTGCAATATACTATCTGCAATAACTATCTTACCCGAGACTGTGCCGTACTCGGTCTGCTCGCCGGTAAAGAAAGAGGCAGAGATCGTGGTATCCTTTATACTTCCCCAGGAAGTGGTTGCAGCGCTTTTAACGGCAGGAATCGGTAAAGAAAGTTTGTAGTATGCTTTTGGAAGCAACGCCGCACGCACCTTTACTTTAGTACCATCGATCCATTTAAATTGCAACGGTACTGTTTTTTTTGTCGAATCGGTTAACTGCAATCCTTTTTCGAACGCGAAAGTATCTACGGCATCGCTAAAGCCGAATAAAAATTGCTGATCCGAAGGAAGCCCGCGGGTGCTATCTCCAAACGAAAACCCTCCGAATTTCGGTAAGGGAAACGTATCTCTAAGGTCGGTGGTCAGTACTGCAACAGAGGCAAATTCCGGAGCGACGGTATGGTTTGCTACATCTTTTATCGCTGTTGTATCGACGCGAAGCAGATAACTATGATGGGCAGTTAAAGCTTTGGAGAGAACAAGGGTAACTACTCCGCCCTTTTTATCGATCGCTTCCCGGTAGGCTGCAGCTATCGGGATCGGTGTTGCCGTTATACTATCGAGTACGATAAAGTTATTCCCAGAGACGCTGGCACTATCGATCGGCTTTGAGAACTTTGCTTTGATATGATAAGCATCGACCACTTCATAATCCTGTAACTGCGGCCGTGAAGTATCGTTCTTCGGCATAAGCCGCATGGTAATGCCTCCGAGTGTCTGGCTGGAAAGGGTTGCATCGGAGGTTGGCATACCATACCCATCGATCCCATTATCATACACTCTATTTCTGAATTCATCGATAATAGCAATAAAACGATACCGATGCCCGATCTTCATTGCCTTAAGGTTGAATTCTCCTTTTTCCGAAGGCTGGGTTATATAATCCGGTCTCACCCGATCGACATGGAGCGTATCTCCGTTCTTATCCGAAAGATCATAGGCAAAGACCGAGACATTTTTCAGATCGGTAGCGCCGCCCAATACAATGGGAGGAAGAATATGACCGGTAATCATACCGGTATCTATTTCATTCCCGGTAGAAAAGAGCAATTGATACGGTTCTTTTAACGGCCCGCCGCGAAGAGTCTTCAGATCTTTTGTCAGTGTAATGACGTAGGTAGTATTTTTTCTGAGAGTATCGGGAAGCTCAACCTGCACTTCATCGTACCCGTACCAATTATATTTTACCACTCCGGGCAGATACGGTGTGATCGTGATAGCCTGGGCAAAGCTATTGCGATCGACATTCTGTTTGAATTGAAATCGTATTCGGGGTGTGCGGGATACGTTGAGCGCTTTCTGCGGAGGCTCGGTCGTATCCATAGCGGGCGGATTCTTATCTTCAGGGCCGCCCGGCGGCGGCTGGATAGCCGCACATCCGCAGAGCAGTAAGAAAAGAACCCAAAGAGATCGCTGCATTAGCGAAGCAGTGTTGAAAAGAAAGAGGCAGTTGCCTGCAAACCGGCCGCAAGAGAAATTGTGGGCTCCCAGCCGAGAAGCTTTTTAGCTTTGCGAGGATCGCAAACACTTCGCTGCTGCTCGCCGAGTCGTGCCGGTGCATAGACAGCAGTTGCCGCTCCATTGGTGAGCGCTTTGGAAAGCTCACTGAAGAGCTCGTTCACATCGGTTTCGATACCGGTACCGATATTAAACGTTTCGGAGCTCGGGCCCTTCGAGATCGCAATAAGATGTGCTTTCACCAGATCGCCGACATAGACATAATCCCGCGTTTGTTTTCCATCGCCAAAAATATAAGCCTGCTTCCCTTCGATAAGAGCACTGCAAAAGATCGCTACAACGCCCGCTTCCCCATGCGGATCCTGGCGCGGGCCATACACATTTGCATAGCGGAAGATGGTATGCTCTAAGCCATAGATCTTTTTATAATAGCCCATATATAATTCCACACTGCGCTTAGCCGTGCCATAGGGAGATTCAGGGCGGGTCGGGTGGTTTTCATCGGCCGGAAAGTAATCCTGCTCACCGTAAATAGCCCCGCCGGTCGAAGCAAAGATAAAATGCTTCACGCCATGCTTTCTGGAAGCTTCGAGCAAATTGATCGATCCGAGAATATTGATCGTTGCATCGGCTGACGGATCAGCAACGCTTTTCCTTACATCGATCTGGGCGGCATGGTGATCGACGACATCGAACCCATGCGAGGAGAACAACTGCTCGACGAGGGCCACATCGGTAATACTGCCTTTGATAAATTCGGCCTTAGGATTAAGATTACGCTCTTTACCGCTCGAAAGGTCATCGAGGATTGTAACACTATGACCGGCCTCGATAAAGGCATCGGCAATATGACTTCCGATAAAGCCGGCTCCGCCGGTGACGAGAATCTTCAAGATCGTGCGAGATAATAAGTTAGTGGCTTTTTACTGCTTTTTCAATAGCTTAGGAGTATAACAAGCGAAATCGACGTTACTTAGGTTCGCAAGTTTTTCAATTCCTGAATGGACGAACAATTACAGATTCTGTTTCTTTCCGCCATTAAAACACTCGATCCGGAGTTTACTGGGGAGATCGAGTTTTCCGTCCCTCAGAACCGGGATCATGGCGATCTGGCAACCAATATCGCCTTGCAACTGGCAAAGCCTTTAAAAAAGGCTCCGCGTGCTATTGCCGAGGCCATTGTTGCCGAATTAACAGGAAAAACGCCAGCCATCGAATCGCTTGAAATTGCAGGGCCGGGTTTTATCAATATCCGCTTTTCGCAGGAGCGGTATGCAGAAGTTGTTCGTACCATTCTCCATGAAGGCACTCATTACGGTTCATCGCAAAAGCATATCGGTAAAACGGTAAATGTGGAATGGGTCAGCGCCAATCCCACCGGTAATCTTCATGCCGGTCACGGGCGCCAGGTCTGTCTCGGGCTTGCCATCTGCAATATGCTTGAGCGCATCGGTTATACCGTCGTGCGGGAATATTATTTTAATAATGCCGGTAACCAGATGAAGAATCTGGCTATCTCAACGAGAGTTCGCTATCTGCAGGAGCTTGGCGAGCAGATCGAACTGCCGGAAGATGGCTATCATGGTGCAGAGATCGTCGATATAGCAAAAGAGATCGTTAAAAAGCACGGCGAGACCTACCGCGATGCCGAGCTTGTTCAGTTTCAGAAATTCGCCGAAGAAGAAAATTTTGCCCGCATCAAGAATACGCTTACACGGCTTGGTGTAAAGCACGATTTCTTTTTTAATGAGCAATCGCTTTATGATTCGGGCGCGATCACGAAGCTGATCGCTTTATTAAAAGAGCATGGCCTGGCCTATGATAAAGACGGCGCTACCTGGTTAAAGCTCAGTGAAATGGGTATGGAACAGGATAGAGTGATCGTCAAATCTTCCGGCGAACCGACCTATCGCTTACCAGATATTGCTTATCACTGCGATAAACTTTCGAGGGGCTACGATCATATCATCGATATCTTTGGCGCCGATCATATCGCAACTATTCCCGATGTGCTTGCCGCGGTAAAAGCTTTAGGGTTCGATAATCAAAAGGTGAAGGTTATTATTCACCAGATGGTATCGTTCGTTTCGGGCGGCGAAGTGATAAAATTTTCCAAACGTAGCGGCGGCAACTATCTGCTCGATGAGTTGATCGATGATGTCGGCCCCGATGCTTCGAAATTTTTCTTCAATATGCGCGCCGTTGGTTCGCATCTGGAGTTCGATGTGGCACTTGCCAAAGAGCAATCGGATAAGAACCCGGTGTACTATGTGCAGTACGCCCACGCCCGTATTGCCAGTACCCTTCGCTTTGCGGCAACTCAGAGTATTGCACTCGATAAGCTTGGCACTGCCGATCTTTCGGTATTGACTCATGCCGAAGAACATGAGCTCATCAAACTGCTTTCTCAATTCCCCTCTCTGCTGCTGCGTGCCGGCGAGGCGGCAGCGCCGCATCACATTTGCGAATACCTTCGCCAGGTAGCAGCTCAATTTCACAAGTTCTATCACGATTGCCGGATGGTTGGCCAGCCGGAGCCGATCCAATCGGCCCGTCTTGCGCTCGCGCAGGCTGCAAAGCAGGTACTTGCCGGTGGCTGTTCGGTGCTTGGTGTTACCGCTCCGGAAACAATGTAATTGATGCTGCCGCTATCGCTCGATATTGTACTTGTCTTCATCTCCCTTATCGGGTATGCCATTTTTTCTATGGCCGAGACGAGTATTCTTACCGTGCGAAAGACCAGCATCAAGAAATTATCGGAAGATGAAGACGAACTACCGAAGACTCGCAGCCATGCCAAGGCTATCCTCGAGATAAAATCCCATCCGGAAGAATTTCTTGCCTTTGTTCAAAGCGGTACTATCCTTTCAGCAGTGATCGCCGCTACCTTTGCAAGCTTTGTTGCGGTCGATACGGTGACCGGCGTTATTGAATCGATCTTTCATAGCGGCGAAGCTACTTCGGCAGCGATCAGTTTTGTTGTCACGATCCTTATTCTGGCACCGCTATTGCTCACCTTTGGCGGGCTCATTCCGAAATCGATTGCCTTACATCAGAATACTAAATATTCGCTGCTCTTTGCCCCTGTTATTCTGAGCTTGATGCGGGTCACACAGCCGGTGACAAAACTACCGGTCATCCTTGCTAATATTTTCTTAAAGCCGTTCAAGGATTCTGCAAGCTTTACTGAGTCTCGTATTTCCGAAGAGGAATTTCTCGTCATGCTCGAAGAAGGAACCCGCAGCGGCATGATCGATAAAACGGAGAACGAGCTGATCGAGAATATTTTCGATTTTCGTGAAAAGACGGTTCGCGAAGTAATGATCCCGCGCACAAAGGTGGTCGGTATAAACCTTGAAACACCCCGCGAAGAGCTTATTCGAGAGATCGTTGCTCAGGGCTATACCCGCCTTCCAGTTTATCAGGATTCTCTTGATACGATCGTCGGTGTGGTGTATTCGAAGGATGTGCTGGCCCTTATCGAGCATCCGGATCTTATCATCCTCTATGATATTCTGCGGCCGGTAACCTTTATTCCTGAGACAAAGCTTATTGCAGAGCTATTGCGCGATTTCCAGCATAAGAAACTTCACCTTGCAATAGTGATCGATGAATTCGGCGGCACGGCCGGTATCGTAACCCTCGAAGATATTATTGAAGAGATCGTCGGCGAAATTCATGATGAGTATGACGAAGAATTGCATCCGGTCATAAATGATGGCCCTAATCGCTCGATGACACTTTCGGCAAATCTGACCGTAGAAGATGCTAATGGTTACCTGGAGCCGGCATTCGATGGGTTTCATATTCCATCAGGCGATGAGTATGATTCGGTTGGTGGATTTATCACCAAACTCTTCGGCCATATTCCTGAGATGCAGGAATCGGTTGAAACCGATGGAATAAAATTTACCGTTCTCAAACGAACGCCGAAAGAAGTGATTCAGGTAATGGTCGAAGATCGGAGACCGGAGAGAGAATGATGCGCCTACATCTCGGAGTGGTAATTATTGTGCTAACGGCTATCACAGCCTTTGGCACCCGTACTTCATTAGCCCAGCCGAAAAAAGAAGCGCTCGATGCGAGCCGCTACGGATTCGATCTCGAACGTCAGGGAAAATTTTCCGAAGCCTTATTCGAATATAATAAAGCGATCGCTGCCGACCCCAACTATCCGTATCCTGTCGAGCGTATCGGCTCGATGTACCAGAAACTTCATAATTATCCTAAAGCGATCGAGTTCTTGAAGCGCACGCTCGTGCTCGATTCCAACTACGACGACTATACCTACTATAATCTGGGGTATTGTTATAAAATGATGCATAAGCTCGATACAGCGCTTATTTATTATAGAGTGTTTTCTTCCCGTATGAAGCCGTTGGTCCCTGAAGATTCTGCCGCTTTGCGCGATGCCGAATTTTTAGAGACCTATACCGAGAAAAGCATCGAACTTCAGAAACAGCCGAAGAATACCAGCGACCCGGTAAAACTTACCGGTGATATCAACACGCCCTACGACGATTATGCGCCGGTCATCACCGCCGATGGAAGCTTATTATTCTATACCTCGCGTCGCCCTTCGACTAATGTATCGAAGTATACCGAGACTAAAGATTACGGTGACGATATTTTTGCAAGCAAGCGTGATAATAATGGCAACTGGATGGGTTCGGTCGCCTTGCCCGGGCCGATAAGCTCGAAGGATGACGAAGGTGCCGCCGGTATTGCTCCGGACGGACAAAAGGTGTATTACTCGCTGTGCCGCCGCCCCGATGGTTACGGCGATTGTGATATTTATTCCAGCGTCCTGAACGGTACCGATTGGAGCAAGCCGATGAATCTCGGACGTGAATTCAACTCTCCCGCCTGGGACGGACAGCCTTCGATCGCACCGGATGGCAACTCCATGTATTTTAGCAGCCGGCGCCCTGGTTCTACCGATGGCTCTGAAGATATCTATGTTTCCTACCGTAATACCGATGGTACCTGGGGTTTACCGATCAATCTCGGCCCGACGATTAATACCTCGTATAGCGAACGTTCACCCTTCATTGCTTCCGACGGAGTAACGCTCTATTTTTCCTCGAACGGACATCCGGGTTACGGAGGGCACGATTTGTTTATGACGCGCAAGCAATCGGATCGAACCTGGAGCGAGCCGAAAAATCTTGGTTCACCGATCAATTCTTCCGATGATGATGAATTTCTCAGCATTCCTGCAAAAGGCAAGACCGCTTACTATTCGAGCCGCCGTGGGAATACCGGTCTTGATATTTACGAAGCCGTGCTTCCGCCTGATCTTGCACCGCTGCCGGTTACGCTCGTTACCGGTAGCGTAATCGATAAGCGCACCCGTAAGCCTATCGGCGCAAAGATCGAACTATCCGATCTTTCCAACGATGAGCTCGTCGGCACCTATGCTTCCAACAGTGCCACCGGTGTCTTTTACTTTACCGCTACTGCCGGAAAAAATTATGGGGTGACCGCAACCGCTCCGAAATACATTTTCTATTCCCAGCATTTTTCGGTTGCCGATTCGGCAAAGTATAATGAGCTTCATTATACAATCGAGCTTTCGCCGGTCGATACCAGTGCTCCCCTTGCCTCTACTACTAATCCTGACGATAACGATTCAAATAAGAACAAGAATAAAAATACTACGAATACAAATACCGGTGAAACTCCACACACTTTAAATAATATTTTCTTCGATTTTAATAAGGCAACGCTGCGCAAAGAATCTGTTACCGAGTTGCGAAATCTGGTACAATTCCTTAACGAGCAGCCGAAGATCAGGATCGAGATCTCCGGTCATACCGATAGCGTCGGTACGCCGGAATACAACCATAAGCTTTCGCAGGAGCGCGCCGAAGCTGTCCGCGAATATCTTGTCTCTCATGGTATTCATGGAAACAGAGTCGTTGCCAAAGGCTATGGTGAAACAAAACCGGTCGCGCCGAACGATACCGAAGAAAACCGGCAGAAGAACCGCCGTACCGAGTTTACCATCCTCAAGCAATAACAATGCGCATCGGCCTTTTCGGTGGGATGTTCGATCCTCCGCATATCGGGCATCTGATCCTTGCCGAGCGGACCGTCGATCTGCTTGCACTCGATACGATAATAATTTTTCCGGCCGGCAATCATCCGACTAAACCGACGATCACTCCGGCCAGCGACCGCTTGGAGCTTTGCCGCCGTACTTTTACCGATAATCCGAAATTCGTTGTATCCGATATCGAGGTAAAGCGGGAAACACCATCTTACTCTATCGATACCATAAAAGCATTTAAGCAGCAATATCCTGAGACGGAGCTCTTTCTCTGCATCGGCGCGGATAATGCCGCGAGTTTCCATCAGTGGCATCTCCCTGAGGAAATAGTAAAACTCTGTAGTATTGTGGTATGGGCCCGGAAATCGATATCGATCGATTCGCCTTTCGCAAACTTTATGCAGGTACTTCCCACTCCTCTGCTTCATATCTCCTCTACGGAAATTCGTCAGATCGTCGCCGATGGGCAGAGCATTCGGTATATGGTCACCGATGCCGCCCGGGAATATATTATGGCTAACGGATTATACCGGTAATACCGAGGCGCCCTGGGTGGAGCTCGAGAGAGTTTGTAAGAGTGTTTCTATTTCCTTCAGTCGTTCGATATTCCGTTCTTTGCTCTGCAATTTGATAAGCAGACGCAGTTTCTTTCCTTCCGATTGCAGGCGTACTCTCGATTCACCGATCACCTTGAAGCTATCGAGAATTTTCGGGAAGAACTGTTGGTAGTATTCGCTTTGCTCTTCATCGGGAAGAATAATTCGCAAAAGCCGGGCCGCATCATCAAAGGCCAGCCCCTTAAAGCCAAGACTTATCGTCAGCGCGCGAATAGCCGTGATATGACAAAGATTATCGACCTCCTCCGGCAGACTGCCGAAGCGATCGACAAGCTCCTTTATTACTTCATCGAGTTCTTGCTGATTCGTCAGCCGCGAGAAGCGCTGGTAGAAGGCGAAGCGTTCGGCATCGTCTTCGATATAATGTTCAGGAATAAGCGCATCCACGCCGAGCGATAGCTTGACGGTCTCAGCATCGTCGAGGCCGCGTTTAATAAACGGGTTCTTGCGTTGAGTAGTCGGAATATCCTTGAAGAGTTCTTTAAATTCTTCCTCTTTAAGTTCATCGACTGCTTCGGCAAGCGTCTTCTGGAAGAGTTCGAAACCGATCTCATTAATAAAGCCGGATTGTTCGGCGCCGAGCAGATTACCGGCACCACGAATTTCAAGATCGCGCATCGCAAGCTGGAAGCCCGCTCCTAATTCGGAGAATTCTTCCATTGCTTCAAGACGACGAAGCGAATCTTTCGACAGGCTTTTGATCGGTATGGTGACGAGAAAACAATAGGCCTGTTCGTTCGAACGGCCGACTCGTCCGCGAAGCTGGTACAACTCCGCTAAACCAAAATTATGAGCACGATTAATGATGATCGTATTCGCATTCGGGACGTCGAGGCCCGATTCCACGATCTTCGTTGCGACAAGAATATCGATTCGTCGTTCGAGAAAATCGCGCATCGTCTTTTCAATAGCCGTCGAAGGCATTTGGCCATGGACGATACCAACACGGGCGCGAGGTGCCAGCTCTTTCAACTTGATCGAGAACAACTCGATGTCATTGACCTTATCGTGAATAGCATAGATCTGCCCTCCGCGTTCCATTTCGCGGGCAATAGCTTTCTTAACCGCTCCACTATCAATATCGGTCAGAATTTCGGTAATGATTGGCAATCTATTCTTAGGTGGTGTCTCAATGACCGATAGATCGCGCGCACCGAGCAAAGAGAAATTGAGTGTTCTTGGGATCGGTGTCGCTGTTAAGGTAAGTGTATCTACGGTCGCGCGAAGCTGGCGAAGTTTTTCTTTCGCCGCTACGCCGAAGCGGTGCTCTTCATCGATAATAAGCAAACCGAGATCTTTGAAGACCACATCTTTCGAAAGGATACGATGCGTGCCGATGAGCACATCGATCTTTCCCTCGGCAAGCTTTGCAAGGATCTCCTTTTGCTGCTTTGCCGATTTGAATCGCGATAGTGAAGCAACGCTTACGCCGAAGCGATCGAGCCGATCGGCAAAGGAGCGCTCATGCTGTTCGGCAAGAATGGTCGTCGGTACGAGCACCGCCACCTGTTTCTTATCGATCGTTGCTTTCATGGCGGCACGCATAGCGACTTCCGTTTTGCCGTATCCGACGTCGCCGCAGACAAGCCTATCCATCGGAGAATTGGATTCCATATCGTTCTTCACCTCTCCTGTTGCTCTGGCCTGATCGGGAGTATCCTCATACAAGAAGGCGGCTTCCATCTCTTTCTGGATAACATCATCGTCCGAAAAAGCGAACCCGTGAAGCTTTTTACGTTTAGCATAGAGACTGATAAGATCGCGGGCTATATCTTTAAGCCGTTTCTTAGTGCGCTCTTTTGTTCTTGCCCATTCGGCAGAGCCGAGTTTAGAAAGCTTTACAGTGGAGGCATCAATATCGGCCGCCGAGTATTTTGAAAGCTTGGAAATAAAATCGAGATTAACGAAAAGCACATCGTTATCACGATAGCTAAGGCGGACTACTTCCTGCTTCGAGCCCTGAATATCGATCGTATCGAGCCCCATGAACTTGCCGATACCTTTATCTTCATGCACGAGCAGATCGCCGCGTTTGAGCGAGCGAAGCTCACGAAGCGATATCCCTTTCGAACGCGAACTGCGCTTTTTACTCGCGGCTCCCTGCTCACGTTTACGGCCGAAAAGCTCGTGTTCGGTAAACACAACCGTCTTTGACGTGGCAGGAAGAATAAAACCACTGGATAGCGAAGGAACAATAAATTTCAATACACCTCTTGTATTGGCTTCCTCGATTTCTATTCCCGGAAGCTCTCCTGTTTCTTCATCCGATTCGTCTTCTTTCAATAACAGATCTTCCAGGCGGCCAATAAGATCGCGGTTTTCCGCAGTAATGAGTACCGTAGTACCGGCAGCAAGCAGTTTTTCTATTTCCGAGCGAATGAGTTTAAGATTTGCCTGAAAGTTCGGCTGGCGTCGAATACCGAGATCGATCGCTTCGTATCCTTCGGCTTCGATAGTGGAGATAATTACTGCGTTGAGCTTACCTATGGCATCGAGCGCGGTTACTGCCCCGATCTCTTCAAGCTTGTTCTTTATATGCTCCGGCTCGAAGAGCAGGCTCAGTGTATCGTTCGGAAGATACTCGAAGACCGAAGAATCCTGTACGTTCGTTTCTTTATCGAGCGTATTCGGAATAAGAGCGAGTTCCGAACGGTGAGCAATCGAGCGCTGACTGATAATATCGAACTCGCGAATGGATTCGATCGTATCCCCGAAAAATTCGATACGATATGGTACGGTCTCGGTAAAGGGAAAGACATCGATGATACCACCTCGAACTGCATAATCGCCACAGCTATCGACAAAGGTCTTGCGTTCGAACCAATGGTCCTTCAGCCATTCCTGCAGCAGATCGAATCCTACTTCTTCATTTGCTTTTATGGTAAGCGTCTGGCCTTTGAATGCTTCCGGAGCCGGAATGGCGAGCGAAAGGCATTCTGCCTGAGCAATAATGATAAGCGGTGAAGTTGCGGCACTGATACGCTCGATCGCTTCGAGCAGTTGCCCAATGTTTTCGGTATCGGCAGAATTTTTATACAGCGCTTTTGAAACCGAAGACCGCCGCTCGACCTGAGAGAATAGAACGATCGATTCTTCCGGAATTAACCTGGCCAGATCATCATAAAGGCGCTCGGTTTCCGCCGTCGATTCCGAGACAATAAAGATCGTCCGTTTAAGCTCATGAAAAAGATAAGTAAGCGTCAGCGCATCGAAAGAAGGCTGCATGCCGCTAATGCGCAGCCGTGTGGCACCTGTGCGGAGGCGCTCACTTAGATCCGAGGATCTTAGAACCGGAGCGACGATCTGCTCAAGCGTTTTTAAAGGGGACGTTGTCATAAATCTTTTAAAAAGCACAATAAGCCCACCCGCCCTCGTGATTTTGGGGGCGGGTGGGTTGTAAGTTCATTAAACGCTAATTATTGCAAGAATATCTCTGGAGCAGAATCGGGCGGAACGGTGGGCTCCGGAGTATGGTAATCAAGCGGCCCTTCCAGGCGGGTACGCAGATCGTAATAGAATGTGGTGATATAAGCCGGAATAACCGAACTTAGCAGAAGAGTACTAATAAGCTGCGTAATAATAAGGGTACCGATTAAGGTAAAATACCAATCTACCATTGTTCTGATATGAAGATCCGTACCTTGAAAATATTGCTGGACGGCCGTATAATCCGGCTTAAAAATAGCGGAGAATGGAAGTTTAACGATAGTGCTCACTATAGCAAATAGTATCGCAAAAATAAAGCTTATTCCAATGATCCTAAAAAAATGACCTTTGGTAAGGATAACACTCCGCTTTATGGATTCGAACGGCCCGAGATGCTCCGATACTAATGCCACCTGGCAGAACATCGTACGAATCAGAGAATAACAAGCTAATCCCAGAGCAATGAAAAGACTCAGCGCCCCCAGTACTTTGGAAAGACCGAACCCTATTCCCACCACCAGTCCAAAACCGCAAGCCATAGCCAGGACAAAAAGAAATGCCTGCACTATCAGTAGCCACGCATTTCTTTTCAAGGCGTCAATAAAGATCTTGCCCGTCGGTAACTGTCGTTCTTCAAAGACCCGGCAGGTAATATCCAACGTTGCGGCAGTATGAAGTACAGAACCAAGGATCAGGACTACCACCCCGAGTATAAGCTGGACAACAATACCGAGAAAAAAACTTGCAATGGTATCTCCGGAGGGCACCGAATAGGTTTGTTTAAAATCAGTTGTAATACTATCAAGATAGTGGCGGGCCTGAGCTTTCTGATCGCTCTGTGAGGATGATCCCGCTATTCGTTCGTAGGCCGAATCGATCGACCCGAAAACCTCAGGATAGGAAAGGCGATAGAGGCTCAATCCCGGATTTTCTTTTACCGCTACTACGACGGCATCGCGAATCATGCGTTCTCCCTGGGGAGTGGAAAGATGGTATTCAGAGCACCAATCTTCTATACTCTGGGAAACAGAAGTGGTGGTCAGATACAATATCCCATAACCGGGTGCCAGGCAGATGATCCATAATAAAGCGACTTTCGCCCATGATCGCTTGATGATACGAACGGTCTCGCCAATAATTGCGCCAAGATCTAAGGGATGCGATGGAATCATAAGTTATAAAGCCTGAATAAATTCTTCTTCAGAAAGTACTTTTACTCCAAGTTCGTTCGCCTTGGTAAGTTTCGAACCTGCTTCAACGCCGGCGACCACATAATCGGTCTTTTTACTTACCGACCCGCTCGTTTTGCCGCCACGCTGCTCGATCTTTTCTTTTGCTTCATCGCGCGTCATGCTCGAAAGCGTGCCGGTGAGCACAAAGGTTTTCCCCGCAAAGAATTCCGAAGCGATCTGCTCAGCCTGAGTTACTTTTTCAAAATTAAGCCCGGCACGCTTAAGCCGTTCGAGAATTTTCTTATTTTTTGAATTCCTGAAATATTGGTAAATGCTCGAAGCGATCTCAGGGCCAATTCCTTCGACCTCGTCTATTGCTTCGACCGAGGCTTCTGAAAGGATATCGATAGAACCGAAGGCTTTGATCAGCAGCTTCGCAATACTTTCGCCGACGTGGCGGATACCAAGGGCATATAATACTCTATCCGGCGGCTGTTCTTTACTACTTTCGATACCGGCCAGCAGGTTTTCCATTTTCTTTTTGCCCATGCGTTCGAGCGCCAGCAGTTCTTCCTGCTTCTCGTAAAGATCATAGACATCGGCGATCGAATGAATAAGCGAAGCCGCGACGAATTGCTCGACCGATTGCTCGCCGAGCCCCGCAATATCCATTGCTCCCCGCGAAGCGAAATGCGTAATGCGCGCGATCACCTGCGGCGGGCACTCCGGGTTTTCACAGAACCAGGCAACTTCTTCTTCCGGCCGCACGAGTTGGCTCCCGCAAGCCGGGCAGGTGGTCGGGTAATGAAATTTCTTTGAATTCTTGTGACGCTTATTGGTATCGACGCCCACAACTTTCGGTATGACCTCACCGCCGCGTTCGATGATAACGGTATCGCCAATGCGAATATCTTTACGTTCGATCTCATCGGCATTATGGAGCGTTGCCCGGCGAATGGTGATACCGGTGAGCTGTACCGGTTCAAGTTCTGCAACCGGAGTGATCGTCCCCATTCGACCGACTTGCAATGTAATATCATTGAGAACGGTCTTCGCTTGCTTGGCAAGAAATTTATAGGCGATGGCCCATCGCGGAGATTTCGCTACCGTGCCGAGTTCATCCTGCTCGGCAAGGGAGTTTACTTTTACTACTGCACCATCGATCTCGAATGGAAGGCTATCTCGTTCATCCTGCCACTTCATGGCAAAAGCCATGATCTCATCGATCGAATGCACGAGAGTCGTTTCTTTGGAAACGGGAAAACCAAGTTCTTTCAGCGTTTCAAGACGTTTGGTATGTGTCGGCAAGACGCTATGATCGTCATCCGGAAGTAATAATTGATAAGCGGCAAATCTCAGAGGGCGTTTAGCAACTTCGCGGGTATCGAGCGTTTTCAACGTCCCGGCCGTGGAATTTCTCGGATTAGCAAATGGGGCTTCGCCGATCTCCTCGCGCTCGCGGTTCATTTTTCGAAAGCCTTCGATGTCCATAAAGACCTCGCCGCGAACTTCAAAGGATGTACCCGCTTTTGTTTTTGAGGAACGGATTGTCAGCGGAATTGCCCTGATCGTCTTTACATTCGCCGTCACATCATCGCCGGTGACGCCATCCCCTCTTGTTGCTCCGCGAACCAGCTTACCATCTTCGTAGGTAAGAGTCATTGCGACTCCATCGAACTTCAACTCACAGGTATAACCTTCCTTCGGTGAATGACCGAGCAACTCATTGATTCGCCGTTCGAAATCCCGGACTTCATCCTGATTATAAGTATTGGAGAGTGAAAGCATCGGTACCGAGTGCACGGCCGTAGGAAATGATTTCGTCGGTTCACCAGCAACGCGCTTTGTCGGCGAATCTTCCGAAGCATACTCGGGATGCTCGGCCTCGAGCTGTTCCAGCTTTTTTAGAAGAAGATCGTATTCCAGATCGCTGACCGAAGGCTGGGCCAGAACATAATAGCGGTAATCGTGCTCGCGGATCTCTTCGCGTAAGCGTTCTATAGTAGAAGCAATATCGCTCTTTTTCGATGCCATAGCATTACGAAGATACGATACGGTTTTTTAGGAAGCCATTAGTTTGGCTGAGGCAGAATAGGATTGGTTGTCGGGATCGGTTTCTTAATCCCCTGCTGCTGTTGTTTTTTCGGAGCTGGTTTTGTTTTCTTATATGGGGTAGAAACGACAGGCTTATGATTCTGAACGACCGGAGTCTGATGTTTCGGCGTAGTCGTCTTCGCCGGAGGAGTATGTACAGGTTCTTTCGTGCTCTTCGCCGCTTTCTGAATAGTAGTTGGTGTTTCTTCCGCCGGTGCCGGTACTGCTTTTGTTCGCGTAAGCAGAACGTTGCGCACTACCATATTAGAACCGGGCACGGTCGGCAGCCCGGAAAGTGGCTTACCGTTGAGCGTCATTGACACCGATTTTTGATTACCGAGATAGACAATATATTTGTCTTTAGCAGTGAATTGCTTTGTCTCTCCGACTTTTAATTTTCCCCGGTATCCGCCGCCAATATCCGAAGTCACACTTATCCAAACGGTATCTTTTGCCGTGATTGAAAAACTAAACGTAGAATCGGAAGCAGCAACAGCGGCCTGCGCCGTGGTATCAGCTTTCTTGGGAGCAGCGGGCGGAGTCTTTACTGGAGCCTGAGCAGGTTTTTGTACTTCCTGGGTGGTAACAACCGGAGGTGGCGCTTGCGAACGTTTTGAAATAACCGAATACCCGATAATACCTGCAATGACAATTACAAGCCCGACAATGATCTTTGTCGAGCGGGACATCCCGGGTTTATAATATTCGTCCTCTTCATACTCAGGAGCATTGTACTGCTCTGCTTCGGAACGAACAGCTTTATCAAGATCAAGCCGCTGGGTTATCGTGCGGCGCTCGGGACTTGAGGCAGGAGATTCGGGCTGCGGTTTTGGTTGGGGCGGTGGAGTTGGAACAGGTGCCGGTGGTGTAGCGGATGCCGGGCGTTCGCGACGAATCGAAAGCTCCCGTTCTTTATCTGCAGCGGTAGTTCTGATGCCAAGCCGCTCACGGCGTACTTCCTCGGCTTCCTCCCATAATTCTTTTGCTCTTATTTCATCGACCGCTTCTTTAAAATTCTCTTCAACTTTTTTAACGACATTCTCCGTCGTCTTCACTGTCGATTGAGCGATCGAGGCCGCTTCCTGCCCGACCTTTTTTGCAACGCTCGGTATGGCCGTAACAGCGCCAAGTATTCCTTCGGATTTTTGTTCAACGGGCGGAGGAGGTAATGAATCAAGCTTAAGCCCAACTAAGCGAGCATACTCTTTAAGAAAGGCTTTGCGGTACGGTTCAGGAGGAAGAGAACGGATATCCCCGGCATCCATACGTTCGACGTAATGCCTGTTGATCCTGAGTCGGGCGGCAACATCGTCTTCGCTCAAACCTTTTGCAAGGCGCGCGCTGCGAAGCAAGGCCCCGACTTCGGGGGTTAGGATATCACTACTGAGTTGAGCCAAAAATAATTCTTCGAGAGAACAGTATCGATAGAGAGAAGAGGGGCAATCTCTCTAAAACTATACATTTAGCCTTCACAGATAGTTCAATTTTACCACGATTTAACACCGATTTACGGCGACGCAAATTCAGAAAACCTTGTTTACAGCAATCCGATGACCACCATTTCCACCATTGCCGAACTGCGCAATGCCTTATCGGCGTATCGTCTGAATTCTCAGACTATCGGTTTTGTACCGACGATGGGAGCCTTGCATGAAGGCCACTTATCGCTCGTTCGCTCTTCAAAGAAACGCACCGATATAACCGTCGTCAGCATCTTTGTTAATCCTACGCAATTCGGACCGAACGAAGATTTCTCTAAGTACCCGCGTACCCTTGAAACCGATAGTGCGCAACTCGAAGCAGAAGAAGCCGATATTCTTTTTACTCCCTCTGCTGAGGAAATGTACCCAAAGAATGCAGCAACGACCATCGATGTAGGCCCGATCACTACAATCTTCGAAGGCGAGATACGCCCGGGTCATTTCAAAGGTGTGGCAAGTGTGGTTGCCTCGCTCTTTCATATCGTGCAGCCCGATATAGCATTCTTCGGCCAGAAAGATCTTCAGCAGGTCGCTGTAATAAGGCAGATGGTTCGTGACCTTCATTTCCCGCTTACCCTTTCGGTCGAAGCAACAATACGCGAAGCCCATGGGCTGGCAATGAGTTCGCGCAACCGCTATCTGTCCGATGCCGAGCGGGAGCATTCATTGGTCTTGTATAAGACCCTGATGTCGGTAAAAGAATGTATGAAAGTAGGGGCCAGTATCTCGGATTGCATTCTCGCCGGCAAGCAATTCTTTAAAGAATCGGCAGGTACAGCTTCCCTTGATTACCTCGCTATCGTCGAACCAGAAACATTTCAAATTCCGGAGTCGTTTAAATACTCTTGTGAGTATGGGGTAATTATTGCCGCCCGGCTTGGAATGACCAGGCTGATCGATAATATCCTCGTAACATTATGATAGGAAGTAGGTTACACTACCTGCCACCCAAGCTGATCATGAAAAGAACGATGTTCAAATCGAAGATCCACCGGGCTACCATAACCCAGGCGGATCTTTATTACGAAGGATCGCTGACGCTCGATAGCGATCTGATGAAAGCCGCGGATCTGTATCCTTACGAACAGATCGCCGTCGTTAATAATAATAACGGCGAACGCTTTGAAACCTATCTTATCGAAGGTCCTGCCGGTTCCGGTGTTTGTTGTCTCAATGGCGCTGCCGCTCGTAAAGGCGCTGTCGGCGATGAGATCATTATTATCAGTTACGGGCAATTCGAAGATTCCGAAGAATTGCGCTTCCATAAACCGACAGTCGTTCACGTCGATAAGCGCAACAAGATCAAAGATATTTCTCATGCTATCGAAGCATTCCAACTGGTCAATTAATAGTAGTACCTAATTTTACTACCGCCTTGCCTGATACCACCAGCTCACTCGTCACCGTGATTCTCGCTGCCGGCCAAGGCAAGAGAATGCAGGATCCGACCAAACCAAAAGTATTATATGAACTGGCACAAAAGCCGCTTGTCGGCCATGTGCTCGAACTGGCGAAAGCGGTAGGAAGCGGCCGCATCATTACGATCGTCGGCTATGGCCGCGAAAAAGTAATGGAGTATGTTCGTTCGGTCGTGCCGGATAGCGAGTTCGCTATTCAGGAGCAGCAGCTCGGCACGGGCCATGCGCTGCAGCAGACGACTGAGTTACTTAACGGCTACGACGGTACCATTTTAATTCTATACGGCGATGTCCCCCTGCTTCGCCAGGAGACCATTGCCAAGCTGCTTGAGACCCATCGTAAAGAAGGAGCGAAAGCAACGGTTCTTTCCGCTATCTATGAAGACCCGACCGGCTACGGCCGCATCGTCCGCACTGCCGATGGAAAACATTTGGATGCTATCGTCGAAGAACGCGATGCTTCGCCTGAGATCAGGCGCATAAAAGAAATGAATTCCGGCATCTATGTTTTCAATGCAAAAGTCCTCTTCTCATTTCTCGATCTCTTACAAACCAATAACAATCAGGCCGAGTACTACCTGACCGATGTCTTTGCGATGATCGTCAATAAATTCGGTGAGGATTCCGTCAGTATCTTTACCACCGACCTGCCGATCGAAGTAAGCGGTGTCAATACGAAAGACCAGTTAGCAGAACTCGAACGGTACTACCTCGAATCGGTTTCCGCTTAAATTTTCCTACTTAAAGAACACATCGTAGGCGAAGCGCAGCATCGTCGCTATGACGACGCATAAGAAAAAGACACGAATGAAGGTATTGCCGCGAAGGATAGCCAGCTTTGCACCAAGAAACCCACCGATCGCATTGCAGGCCGCCATCGGCAAGGCAAACTGATAGAGCACTCTTCCGCTGGTGGTAAAGAGAATAATAGAACCGATATTCGTAGCAAGGTTAATAAATTTTGCATTGGCACTCGCCCTCAGGAAATCATACCCAAGCAGTGTAATAAATGTAAGTATGAGGAAGCTGCCGGTGCCGGGGCCTATAAACCCATCATAAAAGCCGAGTATCAAACTCATGAGGATCGAAAAGATAAGATGGGTAAGTTCGGTATGGTCTTTTTCGGTATGAATGCCGAAATTCTTTTTTGTATAAGTGTAGATCGCGACACCGCTTAAAACGGCAAGTAAAAAAGGCTTCATGAAATCGTTGCTTACGGTTGTCAGCAGTTTTGAGCCAATAAATGCTGAAACCCCAGCGATCACGGCCATTAGCAATACCCGCTTATAATCAAGCTTTACCTTCCGTGAATATTGATAGGCCGCGATACTCGTTCCACAGAATGATGGGATCTTTGTAGAACCAATGACCGTCGCCACCGGAAACTGTGGCAACACCACTAAAGCAACGGGTATCTGGATCAACCCGCCGCCGCCGACAACGGCATCGATAAATCCGGCAGCGAAAGCTGCTACACAAAGGATCGCTAATTCTGATATCATTGGATACAAACATACGGGGTAATATTTCGGTAACCCTGTGAGAGAACTTCTTTTTCGGACGATTACGTTTACCATACTGACAATGAGAACGTCGCTCGGATATTTACGAATCGTACTCCTGCTTGTAGGCTCGCTCCTTGTTGCCTCTCCGGTCTTTGCCCAATTTCGCCCTGGTGTTACTCCTACGGTGGCGGAAGAGAAACCGGCTTCGACGCTCGAAGCTATGTCCGGCCATGGCGATGATTTCTTTTCCCGCCTCTTCGATCCTTCACGGCTGACAAGTCATCAAACCTACAGCATGTCGTACATGACAGGCGGCGGCTCCTCGTTCGGGCTGACCTCATTTACCAATAGTTTTAATTACCGGGCTTCGGATGATCTCTTTATTTCTGCCGATGTCTCTGCCGTCTATTCACCGTTCAGTTCTTTTGGTTCGGCGTTCCAGAAAAGCATAAACGGTATTTATCTTTCCAGTGCCCGTCTCGATTGGAAAATGGGTGAGAATACCTTTCTGCGGGTAGAGTACAATGGCGCTCCGTTTCTTAATAGCCGGTTCGATGATCCGTTCTATAACCGGTATCTGTTTGCACGGTAAGTAACCGATACGATTGGCCAACAAAGTTCTATCCTTCTTCAAACCTAAACGCTCGAAGCGGCGCACAGGCTCACAACGGTTTTCTTCCCTTCTCTTCTGGACGTTCAATATTACGGCGGCAGCGATCGTCATTGCCCTTGGCTGGCAATTCGTCGACCGAATGTTCGTTAAGCCGCCGGTCTCGAGTACCCGCGAACGCACCGACCTGCTCGTAAAAGCAGGCGAGCATATTCAGCTTAACGTGCTCAATGGTTCGGGTACCGCAAATGTCGCCCGTACCTTTACCGATTTTCTTCGTGCGAGGCAGTTCGATGTTGTTGAAATGAGCAATTATAAATCGTCGGCTGTCGAACATACCTTCATTATCGATAAAGTAAACGATTCGACCGCTTCGAATAAGATCGCCTATGCGCTGGGCATCAGCCCGAAACTGATCGTCGTACAGCCAGATTCCGAAGCCTTTGTCGATGCTGCTGTCGTGATCGGAAAAGATTATTTGTATACCAATCCAATGCGATAATACATGCCACCACAAAAAAGTACTGCAACAAAAAAGACCATTCGTTCTACAAAAAAACCGGCTGCAAAACCGCGTTCTACCAAAACAACAGCTACTGCAAAAGCAAAAAAAGCGCCGCCAAAGCAGGACCTCGGTAAAGAGATAGCCATTACTGCCGCGAAGTATCTTCTCGAAAAAAAGGCCACCCATATCGAGCTGCTCGATCTGCGCGAGCTTACTTCGATGACCGATTATTTTATTATCTGCTCGGGTTCGAGCGATCAGCAGGTAAAAGCGATCGCCGAGAATGTCATCGTCAAAATGCGCGATGACCACGGAGTTGCTCCCTGGAGAAGCGAGGGCTGGGATAGCCTGCAATGGGTGATCGTCGATTTCGTGGATTTTGTGGTACATGTCTTTCGCGAAAATGCCCGCGAGTTCTATAATCTCGAACGCCTCTGGGCCGATGCTCCGAAGGAAGAGATCGCCGATGAACCGATAAAAAAAGTTACTGCCGCAAAGAAAAAAACGGCCTGATCATTTTTCATTTCGTGTCTCGATGTTATCGTTACAATTTTTAGGCGCCGCCGGTCAGGTTACCGGCTCAAAGTATATTCTGCATACCGCTACCTCGCGCAGCCTGATGATCGATTGTGGCCTCTTTCAAGGCCCGAAAAAACTGCGGGATATGAACTGGAACGACTTTCCGGTTTCTATCGGTACCATCGGCAGTATTCTTATTACTCATGGCCATCTCGATCACATCGGCTACCTGCCGCGTCTGGTAAAGAAAGGATATAAAAATCCTATTTATACGACCGAAGCTTCGACCGAGATCTCTAAATATGTTCTGCGTGATTCCGCTCATTTGCAGGAAGAAGATGCCCAGCACGCCAACAAGCATAAATACAGCCGCCACTTACCCGCCCTTCCGTTATATACGGCTGAAGATGTAGAACTTACGCTTGGCTTATTTACCCAAATCAACCGCCACCGCAAGAAAGTATTATTCGATAATGTCTCGGCGGAGTATTTTAATGCCGGGCATATTCTCGGTTCGTCCTTCATTCGCCTGGAAAAACGATACGAGGATAAGGAGCCGATCTCTATTCTTTTCTCCGGAGACATCGGACGGCGGAAGCCGATCTACCTCAATCCCAAAGATCCGATCCAGGAGGCCGATTATATTATTTGCGAATCCACGTATGGCGATCGCCTGCATAAAGACATCTCTCCCATCGAAGAATTAAAAGAGGTAGTTCTTGAAGTGCTTCGCTCTGGCAGCTTATTACTGATACCGGCCTTCGCTGTTGATCGCTCGCAGGAATTACTATTTTGCCTGAATTCGCTCATGCGCGATAAAGTGATTCCCGATACGCTGCCGGTCTATGTCGATAGCCCGATGGCTTCCGGGGTAACCGATATTTACGATAAGTATTGCGAAGAACATACCTTCACCCAGGCAGAACTCAACGAAACCGATAAGAACCCTCTGCGCTTCAAATCGCTGCGGATCATCACCTCGCCTGAAGAATCGAAACGCTTAAACGATCTCAACGGACCGGGTATCATTATCAGCGCGAGCGGTATGGCAACCGGCGGCCGTATTATGCACCACTTATTACATCATCTTTCAAAGCCCGATACCACCGTTCTTTTTACCGGCTTCCAGGCCGAAGAAACGCTCGGACGTGTGCTTATCGAAGGAGAAAAAACGGTTCGCATTCATGGGGAATCGGTCGAGGTCAAAGCGAAGATCATGAAGCTGAATTCGTTCAGCGGCCATGCCGATCAGAGCGAGATCCTCGACTGGCTCAAAGGTGTCTCTAAAGCACCCAAGACGTTATTCCTTACCCATGGAGAAGATACCGCAAGGACAGTACTGAAAACAAAGATCGAATCGGAACTGGGCTGGAATGTGGTTCTGCCCCATCTCGGCGAAATTATCGATCTTGAAACGCATCAATAGGCGCCTCGCTCGGCAAGACCAATTATATTTCCAAACGGATCTTTGAGTTGGCAGACTTTGCCCCCTTCCGCAATTTTTATAGTCTTTCTATATATTTCTGCTCCTTCAGAAAGCAGATATTCTGTTGCTTCATTTAAATCATCGACACACCAGTACGCCACCTGTGAAGTACCCGGTTCTGTTTTTTTATCCGCACGGTGCAGACCCAGCAGCATCGCCCCTATTTCAAATCCTATAAAATCTTTATCGTCGCGATACGGCAGGATGCCGAACATTTTGGAGTACCATTGTTTTGCTTTAGCCAGCTCTTTCACAAAGTAAACTACCGAATGCACGGCGCCGAAATGCATCATCTTTGGCTTACGGCTGATCGGCTGCGTCGTAGCTTCCGGCAGTATATCTTCAATAGGTTTGAGGACTGGCCGCAATATCGGTTTTGCAGATTTCTTTGCCGGCTTTTTCTTTTGCTTAACGACAGGAGCAGCGGCAACGGGTGTTGGTGCAATATCAACTATCGGTGCTACATCAGGTTCATGTTGCCGAGTAGCCGCCTTCTTTAATGTTGGCTGCAGGATCTGCTCAGGGACTTGCTTGGCAACCGGTTTCAAGACTGGTTGGAGTGTCTGCCGAGACATCGGCAAATCAACAGGCTTCGGCATTGGCTTCATACCCTGTTGTGGGCGTTGCTTACCACCGTGCTTGAGCTTCGGCTTCATAGGCTGGCCGGAAGCCTGAGCATTACCGGCTTTCAACTTGGGGCCCCTGCCCTGTTGTGACTGCGGCCTACCTTGCTTTAATCTCGGTTGTAATGGCTGGTTAGCATGCGGCATATTCTCCTGGTTCAGCTTCGGTTTGAGAACCGGCTGCAGGATCGGCATAAGGACCGGCGGCTGATCTGGCTGACGAACCCTTTTAGAATTCGGTTTCGTAGCCTTCTTCTTGATCGTTAATTTCAGTGCTTTCATCGCTAAGAGCACTCACAACACGTTTGACGAGCGAATGTTCAAATCCTCTTGATGCTAAAAAGCTATATAATTTTTGTCGCTGTTTGCGTGAGTCGCTTTCGCGACGAATAATCGACTGCCATTTCTTTTCGGCAACCGTACGGGCACGCTCTTCTTCTGAACCATCGTCAGCAGTATCTTTTACTACTGAGGCAATAATTTCTTTGGCTATTCCCTTTTTCTTAAGCAGCAATTCCAACTCTCGCTTCGAAGCCGATTTTACTAATAATTTATCGTGGATAAAAGCAGTAGCATAGGCAAGGTCATCGATAAGGCCATAAGAAATTAATGCCTCAACGGTGGAATCGATTACCTCCTGCGCATACCCTTCCTGCAGTAGCTTTGTCTCGACTTCCCTTCTACTGCGGCGCCGGCTATTCAAGTATTTCGTAGCTATTCGCTTGGCAGAGACTGCTGCATCGAAAGCACGCAGTTCTTCAAGCAGCGAAGCCGTAAGTTCATCACCTTTGCGCAGGCGAAACTGCTCGATCGTAGCAACCTGCACCCCAAAGGCAAACTCACCGCCAAGAAACACAGAAGCGCGAAGAGGATCGCGCTTCTGATATTGTATTCCACTTATGATCGGTGACTTATCCGGATGAAACCGAAACTCAGCGATCGTTTCGCGTTTGACACGCGCTCTCATCGGCAATTACTTTGCTTTCTTTGCGGCTTTCTCTTCTTCGGCAGGTTTTACACCATCGAAATTCGCATCGTTGCCCGCAATACCGAGCTTCTCACGAACAGCAGTTTCAACCGCTTTGAAGGCATCGGGATATTCTTTTAAGTAGGCTTTTACCGAATCACGTCCCTGCCCAATACGCTCGCCCAGCAAGCTGAACCAGGAGCCGCTCTTCTGGATAATGTCGTTCTCGATAGCTACGTCGATCATATCGCCGAGCTTCGAGATACCTTCATTGTACAATACATCGAACTCAACTTCGCGGAACGGCGGAGCCATCTTATTCTTGACAACCTTCACACGCACACGATTACCGATGATCTCCGTGCCTTCTTTCAGGACATCGCGGCGGCGAATATCCAACCGAAGTGAAGCATAGAACTTCAGGGCATTACCGCCCGTCGTCGTTTCCGGGTTACCATACATAACGCCGATCTTCGAGCGAAGCTGGTTGGTAAAAATAACCGTCGTGTTGGATTTACCAATGACAGCAGTGATCTTTCTCATGGCCTGGCTCATAAGACGTGCCTGAGCGCCCATCTGTGCATCGCCCATTTCGCCTTCGATTTCAGCACGCGGCGTAAGAGCGGCAACAGAATCGACGACGATAACATCGATAGCGGCAGAACGAACGAGCTGCTCTAAAATATCGAGCGCCTGCTCGCCGTATTCCGGCTGGGAAAGAATAAGCTCGTTGAGTTTGACACCAAGGCGTTCGGCATATTTAATATCAAGGGCATGCTCGGCATCGATAAACGCTGCCACACCGCCGCGCTTCTGAGCTTCGGCGATAACATGCAAACAAAGCGTTGTTTTACCGCTGGATTCCGGACCGTAGATCTCAATAATACGCCCGCGTGGCACGCCGCCGATACCAATCGCCGCATCGAGCGAGAGCGAACCCGTCGGGATGGCCTCTACTTTTACGTGCGGGCTATCGCCCAGACGCATAACCGAGCCCTTTCCATGGGCCTTCTCGATCGAATCGAGCGCTATTTGTAATGCTTTTTTCCTTGCTTCTGCCGTTGCTGTCGTTGTTGCTTCCATTATCGTATCTTTCCTCTGACGAATTAATAAAACTCTGACGATTGGCCTTACCCTATCCTATTAGTACCCCGGTACCGGATAGGTGCCTATATTTGTACTATCCAATATACTACAAAAAAGTGGTGTAGATTCATGCAACTCAAAAATAATTATCCTGCAATTCAATCTCAGACCAAGACCCGTTCACTTCTGCTACTGATATTGTCTCGCTCCAACTGATAGTTTACATCTCTACCCCGGCTGGTTAGCTTACCGCTAACATTTACATCGAGACTATCGGTTCGGCTGCCCCCGGGCTGATTCCTACCTGAGAGCGACCGTTCGGTTGTCATAACCACCTGAGTTACCAACTGGCCAGCGAACTGGGCAAACTCTTTGGCCGGTTGGATCAACTCGATCTGGCCACCCTCTCCGGCTATGATCCCACCTTTTGCAAACCCTTTAAAGCTGATCGAATTTATGAGGGCTTGGATTGCCAGCGATACTGCCGCTCCCTCGGCTATGGCCAGAGCCACCCCGAGAAAGCCACTGAGAGAAATGCCGGAAGCGACCGTCGTCGCCACCGCATCCCCGGTCTTTGCTTGGGCTGTGGTTAAGGCCGCAAGGGTTTCCTCTTTATAGAGGGCTATTCGCTGCGTTACCCCCACCTGAGTGGTTAGGGTCTTCTGCGTTTCGACGCTTTGATGAACCGCCGAGTCGAGAGTGGTTAATGCGGTCTGCTGGGAATTAGCTACCGCCGTTGCCGCAAGCTTTGAGGTCTCTGCCGCATTATGGAGAGCAGTATCGAGGAAATACTTGGAGGCTAATTCACTGAAATACTTCCCGGCTTCGGAGATGGCAGTGTTGTATGCCGTCGCCAACCCCTTAATAAATTTCCCGACCGATTGAGCGTTTTGCTCGTCTTCGGCTTTAGACCGCTCCTCATTGATCTTAGCCAGTTTAATCGAGTACTCTCGCTGTCCAACTTCCCCTCGCTGGAAGGAAGCGTTTAAGGCCCCTTGCTCTTTATCGAAGCCGAGGATTTTATCGTCGTATTCAGCGGCACTTAATTTCTTGGCAGTGTCGTAAGCTTTCGTCAGGGAGTCGACGATGATGTTTAACCCTTGCTCAGCATACTTTCTGACGTTGGCGGTCTTTTCCTGCTCGTATTGCTTGTCTAATTTTAAGAGTTCTTGATAATGCTTGGCCAATTGTAACTGCTCGAGTTCTTTCTCATCGGCAGTAAGGGTTTGACCGAGTTCACGGCGACGGTTGAAATACTCCTCATCGGCAGCGATCTTTTGCAGGATGCCAGCCCGTTCGCGGTCGATGTCGTTGGTGATAAGAGCAATCCGGGCGTTATCGAGGGTGGTCGATAACTCGAGGCTCTTATCGTGATAGTCTTTCTGTGCTGTGAGACTATCCTGATAGAGCTTTGTGATTTCAAGTTGGAGTTTTCCGAATTGATCCGGGCTGACATCGAGTGAGATTAATTGGAGTTGCTTGAGACCCAGTTCGGCTTGGATACGGAACAACCGGTCTTGGATAACTTCAAGCGCGTCGGACTTGGGACGGATACCGACTTCAATTTCTTTTAGCTTTGCACCATTAATAGCCGAAGCAAGGTCGGCATAGAACTTCGATATCTCCTCCGGCGACGGGCCTTTAATATTCGTCGAGAGTTCGACTTGCTTCTGCGAGAGGGCTTTAGTAAGAGTGGCTACCTTATCTTTAAGGTTAGCCAGGTCTTCAGCTTCGTGCCCCTTCTTCGAGAGCTTAGGCTGGAGACTAACGATGGCCCCGTCCTCATTTGTAACGGCGAGCTTTAATAGGGCTTCACGTTGAGCGGTGATGTCACCTATCTCTTGTTTGAGAACCTTCGAGTTTTCTGTCTTGGTGAGTTCGGCTTTCTTTCGGGAGCCAGCTAAAAATTCGTCGGCAGCTACTTTATTAAGGTTTGCCTCGACTTCTTTGGTGGCGGCAGAACGGGTTTTGGCATCGGCATCGATGGCTTTGAGCCTAATCTGGAACTGAGACTGCTGTTCTTTTTGGGTTACATCGTTTAAATCCTGATCGGTCTTTTGAGCGATCTTCGCATACTTCTTTTTCTGATCGGTGAGTGCCAGACCTTGCGCTTTCAGATTGGCGAGGTCAGCTTCAGCCTGAGCGATCTGCTCTTTATTACCGGAAGCCTTCGCCTGCTCGTAATCGAGTTGTGCTTGGTTATAAGCACTCTTTACTGCATTAAGACTATCCTCCTGTTTTTTCTTGGCTTCATCGTAAGCCGAGGCCAGTGCCTTCACGTCGGCAACGTGTTGCTTGGTAACCTCAGACGCTTCCTTCTGAAGGGGCACGAGTTTGGTGACTTCCTCGACCGATAGATGAAGTTTCTCCGCTACCTGCTGGGCCGATTGACCCTGCGATTCGAGGGCCTTTATATTCTCCTGTAGTTGCGGCTTTGCCTTTTGTAATTCTTCGCGCTGGGCGACGATCTGATGCAGGACGTCCTTCTGCTTTTGCTCGACCGAGTCACCGAGACCGACGGCTTGCTTTAACCCATCCAGAAACCCCGTCGGGACGTTGACGTTTTGTTCAAGGAGCTTTTGCTGGGCTTCTAACTTGGCTAACTTATCCTGCGCATCTTTATAGCTGTTACCGAGATCGGCGGTCTTATCGGCGAGCGTATGGAGCGCGTCGGCTTTTTCTTCCGCCGATAGATTCTTCTGCTCTTTGACAAAGTCCCGGACACGCCCGGTGGCAATGGTCATCTGACCACTGAATGAATCGAAGCCATCTACTGCCTCGGGGACGCTCTTAGCCAGTTCGGAGGTAGCTTTATCGAGTTCGGCTTGCTCGGCGGCGGTGCGGTTCGGTTTACCGGAAAGCTCATCATACTTTGAGGAGAGGTCGGAGAGCGATTTCGACTGCTCGTCGATCTTTGAGGTTTCGCCGGTCGCTTTATTAAAATCATCGAGAGCCGCCGAGGCATCTTTAGTAGCTTCACCCAATTCTTTCGTACCACCGGAGAAAAGAGCGTAGAGACCGACGAGTGCTCCGATTCCACCGATAAGTAAAAAGATGGGGTTCACGGCCATCACTGCATTGAGTACTGCCTGTGCGACCGATGCTTCAGCAGTCGCAGCAGCTTCGGCGGTTTCCGAAGCGGCCAGTGCTCCATGAGCCGTGGCCGACGTTCCTACCGCCGCCGCTTCAGCAGCATACCCGGGTATGATCTTACCAATGATCGAAGCCGCAAACTGTTCTGCCTGAGCGGCCCCGGTAGAAAATATCTTTACTATTCCACCCGCTTCGTTGACTGCGCTGACTGCTTTAAATGTCGCATAGGCTCCAACCAGTGTGAGAACGGCTGTCTTATGCTGAAGAATGAATCCCGCAACCGATGAGAGAGCTTTTCCACCTGTAGTCAGGACTTCACCGAAGCTCGTGACCACCGGGATCAACTGCTGGAAGACTGGTTGCAGAGCTTCAAAGCTCTCGGAAGCAAATCCGATGGCTGCTTCCTCAACCGTGTTCTTTAGCCTATCGAAGTCTCCGACAGCGTCGCGGGTGCTCTCTTTTGTTGCTTCCACTGCTGGCCCAAGCTTTGCTTGGATGGCCGTCATCTTTTCAGCGGAGGTGGCATTCTTATCGAAGACGATTCCAAGACGGGCGAGCGTTGCTGCTTGTTCGGGGTCGGAGGATTTAGCGATAAGACGAGCCACCGCTTCTGCCGGGAGTTGCAAAGCGTTGGCTGCACCGATAGAAAACTCGGTGAGCTTATTTAACTGCTCGCCGGAGACGTTACCAAAGCCAGCAATTTTGGCTTGAAGCTCGGTGACGTGGAGTTTTGGAACGGCAAAATCGTCGGCGATCTTTTCGGCGGCAGTACCGAGCGTCGCTATCTGACCTTTTGAATCAGCGGCAGAGACTCCTGCTTTTGCGAGTGCAATTCGCAGAGAGTCGGAGGCATCGTCGGCTTCTTTGGCTTTGGAGATGAAGCCCGAAAAAATATCTTTGATCCCTTCGCCGAGGGCCGTACCAATAGAGATCGAACCGATGCCGGAGAGACCCTCTTTAAACTGCGAAAAGAACCCGGCACTCTCGTGTTCGGAGTTTCCAAGTTCTTCATTAAGTTTTGTTATCTCCGACTCGACTCGTCGGATATCGTCCTGCGCCGCTTTTGCCGATTCAAAGTCGAAGGCGTTGTCCCGATACTTTACTAAGTCCGTCAGTTCGGCTTTGAGGGAGCCGAGGTTCTGAAATTCGATCTTCGGCTTGATATCGCCGAGGGCAGCAGCATCGCGGCGAACCTCTTCGAACTGAGGCTTCGCACTACTGAGATCAATTTTAAGGCGATATAAAACGTCTTGGTCGGCCATAACGGGAGTGCGTTATGACCTTCGCGTGTCGGGCGGGATTTAGACTAAAACTATGTTAATTTTTAACTTTTTACTATCATAGTTATATGATATTAACTTCAATCATTATAGATACTCTTATCCATATAAAAGAGCCTGTCCCGGTAGAATTTGATTGGCTAACCGCTCTGCTTGTTCCCCTATTAACTCTGATCGCTAACTATTTGATGGTAAGGCGACAAATAAAGCAAGCTGACATTAATTTTAAAAAGCAAAGTGATGAGGCAAAAGCGCAGCATGAACTTGCCCTACAACGTCAACAACACCAATATGAGTCTGAGAAGACAGAGCGTGAAGAGCAACGATTAATTGAGCAGCGGTTTGAGATTTATTTGAAGACTTGGGATTATTTACAATATTTAAAACGAAGAGTAGAAGAATTGGCGCGGAGCCGTACATATATAGTGGATACGGAAATTCAAGAGGAAAAAATACATGACATCCGTAATTTACTGTTTAAGCCTACCATAATGGGTAGCGAAGAAAAAGCTAAAATTTTTAATGCCGTCATGGATATCGGTGCAAGTGATGGATCAAAGATCAGGCGACTTCAAGTAGTTGTTAATGATCTTCGCGCACACTTTGATGCCAATTTTCTTGAAGTTGTAATGGAGAATGACTCTGAGATTGAAGAGGAATAATGTCTATCTTTCATCAGTTAAATTTATCCATTTGGAGCAAATGGGCTTCTTTTTACCTATATCTGCATAAATCTGAAATTTCAATTCATTAGATTTAGTAAAGGTAAATGATGCATATTGGGATTCACCTGCATTAACAACGATCCTTGAGCGATTTGCTTCAAAATTGGCTATCCGTTGTTTATTTTGATCGACAGCATAAATAGTTTGAGCAATAATAGGAATGATGTTTTTATTCTGTACCATGACTTCGCCTGAGATTCTATTCCCATTTTTTGTATTTAAAGAGTAAAGCGTAATAACTCCACTTTCTTTCTTTAGCATACTAATGTAATATAGTGTAGCAATGAGCGTAAAGAACGCTAACACTGAACTAATTAAACTCAATATATCACTTGTAGATAAACAAGAGCATATTATTATCGGTAACATATTAATGTATATTATAAATGGATCGGAGTGGTCATTCCACCACAAGGGTTTGTAACAGTAAATATCCAGCAATTTGTTACTGAGTTTCCCGTGCAAGGATACACGGTTACACAGATCTGATGCGGCCCATTTGGTAGTATCGTTGTATCGAGAATAAACGGCGGGCAGGTTACAACACCACCCGGCAGATTGGTAAACCCGCCGGATGTTTGTTTTAAGATGCCGTCCACGCGGTACTCCACTTTCGTGATACAACCGAGTGGCGCATTGACTCCAAACGTCAGAAAGAGCACTCCGCAGAGCGGCTCGAACGAAGTGATCCGGCTTGGCGGATCAATCGTCGGCGGGTCGTCCGGGTCTGGCACCTCCGGCAGTATGATCATCGGAATCGACTCCGGCGAAATCACCCGACGCTCGATACCACGAACGTGAGTATTGCCACCGGGCTTGCGAGATACTTCAATAACCGAGAAGCGGCCAAACTCCGAGTTCTTATACAGTAGTCCGGGAGCCGCATCAAAGTAATGCAGGTTACCGAAGTCGGACCAGTTTAACAGACCAAAACTGCGCACTCCGAGTGGATAGAGTTCGAGACCTGTTCCTTCATGGTCGAACTCCACGATGGCTCTGGTGCCACCCCACAGGTCGAGATTCTTAAAGACATGAAACTGATTCCAGGTCGGATACGAGAAGGTCGAACCATCGCGGTTAAACGATACGGATGTAGCCACCACTTTCTCGGCGAGGTTAGAAGCGTCCATAAGACTAAGCTCGATTCCCCGGCGGTCGTCGCGGGGGTTACCAAGCACGTCGCGGTTATTAAGATTCTGACCGATGAAACGGAACAGCGTCTTATAAGAAATTTCCTTTCCCTCGGTCTGCGATACCTCGTGGGTTACCGCCGTATCGACCAGATCGGAATACGTCGGCACAGTTATAGAAATCGATTTGATCCAGACTGCTGCCGGGTTGTACTTAATGCTCTTTTCCAGTGGTATGGGTGTCAGTTCGAGGGGTACCTCGTCAATCGAACAGAAGACCCAGCGCGAAGCTGAAGGCCAGCGTTTTTCTAAATCTTTTTTCAGGTTATCGTAGCCAAAGGAGAGGTCTTCGACTTCCCATGCTTCGCGGAGCGTCGGAAGCTCGACGTCGAATTTCAAAAAAAACTCCCGCGATAAGGTTACCAGTGCATCACCGAGGGTAGGCCACCGAGTGTATAACGAGTTTTCACCTGCCGAGTGGTCTGAGGTATCCGAGGCGGAATTGAAAAGCGGCGAATAGACGAACTGGCCGATGGTAGTATTAAACTGCTTTCGGGGTACCAATAAGTAAAATAAACTATTGGTATGATGGTTAGGCAATACGTGATCGCCGTTGAAGGTATAATCTAACCGGAAGGCTGTACTGATTCCGTTACTATCGACGGGCTGGTTCTGCCAGTCAATAAGCGAAGCATCGGAAAGCCCGACGAGCTTCGTAGGAGAGATGTAGCGGATCAAATAGTAAAACAGCGAGAAGACCGACGCATAGATATTCGAGGAATCGATCGGAGCCAAACCATGCAAGGCCCGGTAGTAGTTAAGAAAACTTGAAGCATTACGGGAGAAATTTACGTGGAGCCAGTGAACGAATGTCATCTCCAGACCGCCGATATGCACTTTGCGGGTGGGGTTACGCACCAACCCTTTACTCGTTAGAAACGACTGGTAGTCGACGAACCCAGCGGCCTCATTACGCACGAGCTTTCCCCACCACACTAATCTTTCCTTAACAGGCTGAGCCATTGTAAAGGCTTTGCGCTTGGGCAGGTTCTGCGCCCGGGACTCGAGCGTTACTTCGAGCCATACGTCGGCGTCAAGGTTACGCCAAGCAGCGACCAGTTCTGCCATCACCGGGTCGGCTTCAAGCGTCAGCTTAAAATTCTGATGCTCGACCGAGCCTTGGAATAACTCGTTCTCAAAGGAGCTTTGCACGTCGCCGAACCCTTCGTCGAAGACGAGGTCGCCACTCACTTCGGTGCCAAGTGAATTACCCCGAGCATCAAAAAGCGCTCTCGACTGAACTTCCATCGAGAGCGCAAAAGCGTCATATAACCGGACATGGTATATGCCCTCCGGTTTGGGAATGGTAGTGGTGAAATGCACGGCTATTCTTCGCGCAGGTAGATCGTGGTCAGTTTCATGGCCAGTGCTTCCTGCACTTCGAGGAGGGTGAACTCATGCAGGATACGGAAGTAATCGTAGACGTTTTCAGAGGCTAACTGCCAAACGAGATGGGCTTCGATTAATGCTTCCGGGAGTACCTGATCGGCATATCGGTGGCCGCATTCGCGCTTGGCATCAAAGGTAACGTTTCGTTCAGTGCAAGAGCGACTGGCGGCTTCTTCAACCAGTCGACGCTTGCGGGCCGCTTCGCTTTCGTTCTCTTCGCTGAAAATGGCCCACTCGGACTTTCGCCGTTGATACTCGGCGAATTCCTCCTCTAACGCAAGAGAAAAAAACGCTGGGCCTCGGTGATCTGCGTTTCATCGCAGTGCTCCCAGTCCACGTCTTCTTTTGAAATTGCTTTGCCATCAATAGAAGGCAGGTGCACCGCATAGGCGGCCAGATCGTAGTTGATCGTTCGGCTGGTGGCTTCAAGTGTTGCCACTTCACCGTAGAGCTTTTCGAGCGTTGATTCGATATCGGAGGCCCCGGGATCATTCTTGGAAGTAGCCTCGGCAAGCTGCCTATGCAGTGCCGACCGACGTTCCTCCAAGCCCTCGAGTTTGCTGCCGATTACCTGCTGGCGGCGCAGTAATTCCTTGTACTTTTGCTTGATCCACATAAGGGTAGGCATTATGGAACATACGGCCTCACGTCCGCTCTTTAAAACGAGGGTGATTTTCCGCTCGGAACGGGGTAACATATCCGTTTTTTTTACGCTGGATTCTGTTACATCCGGGGGTGTTTTGGTGTCTATAGTAGTGATGGTTTCCATGTTGACTTTAATGGTTATTTAGATAAAAAGTAGGTCAGCAGCACGGGAAATTATGTAGAAGAAAATCAACAGAAAAAGAGGAGTTAAAACTGTGAAGTTCAAGTCCAGCTTTATCTATGGTTATACTTTGCTCACTATCGGTAGCTGGGTCGTCGTTCATAACTCGCATCCTACAGATGCTGGTATGCCGATGTACCAAGTACCATTACATTCAACGGCAACCGTTATAGAAGATCATTCCCCGGAGACCGAGGAACTATCGTTCTTTACGCCCCGCGAAACGGCAACTTATAGTGTATCGGGTATGGCCATAGCCGTACAGTCGAAGTAGGGTCTTAATTCGAGACCATATATTCGGAAATTCTCCCGGCGATGGAGTTAAAGTCCTGCGACCTGATATCAAGGACGCTACTGGTACTCGGTAAGGTACTCTCCAAGAGCCGGTAAAAGAAAAACGCTATATTCCCGGGTGCGGTAAATTCTCCGTCTTTGGAATATAGCGTTATCTTTCCTTTGTGGGTGGTGAAGGCATAGAGCGTTTCACCGGTACCACCGACGACAATATCGGCAATAGTCTTACGGGGTACCGAAAAGAATTTATCGGTGCTTTTCTGAAGAAAGACGACATCGCCGACGATAGAAATCACCCCGCTCGGTAACGAGGCTTTAAAGACGTCGCCGATAGTGGTATCGATAAGAGCCGTACCGGTCGATAGGAGCGAGGAGAAATTATCGTCAATGACGTGGTCGTCATTCCTATCGATAAGCTCCTGATTATACTCGCCCATGACGATGGCATAGGCCAGGTCGCGGCGAGTAGCAAAATCGGCCATGTTCGCCAGCGTCGGTTCTATCTTTTTTAAGCGATCATCTAACTGGTCGCGAGTGTATTCGATGTCATTCATGGGTGATTATGTTTGGGGATTTCCGGCAGAAGTGCTGCTGTCAGCTTGGAGGTTACCGAAGGTCTCACGCTGAAGCGTCCGGCCAAGGGTGAGCTTATTCTCCTTGAAGGCAAACTCGTTGATCTTTACGATTTCAAAGCCACCGACCGTACAGGAGAATTTTGTCTGCTCCTGCTGGCGTGGACTGCTATAGCCATGCTTCGGGAAGATGGAAATCCGGTTATCGATCAGATGATCATTTCCTCGGTAATAGGACTTGAAAAACCAGAGTTGGTTATCGTCACACCAAAAGGCAAAGGAGCGGCGGCCCTTTAAGTACCTATTGTAAAAAGCAAAGTCGTCCACCGTATTCTGTGACGGTGAAGCCGAGCCGTCGATAATGAAGAAACCCGGAGCTTCAGCAATCTGACCGTCGCCATCAGTCTCAAAGATTTCCTCGGCAGTAAGTTCGAAGCCTTCGAGATAATGGCCGCACTCGATCCAGGTCTCGTTACGGGTAGTAAGATTATACGTACCGATAAACGAACGGCGAAGCCGGGCCGTCGAGACCCTTCCTATATCTTTACCGGATTTCATTTACCACAGAGCGTTGTCTTTGATGAGGGCCAGGTAGCGATCATAGAACTCGTCGAACTGGTCGTAGTAGTTGGCTTGCTTTTCGACGAGCGTAAAGGTCTTGCGCTTAAGGGAGCGTTTATCCTGAAGGTACTCGAACATTACCCGTTTATCGGTCTCAAGGACAAACTCGGTCTCGAGCTTTCGAGAACCGAGTTTGCGTTGCCAGATAATATCTGAAGTAACCAGTCGTAGGAAATTTTCCCGATGCGAGTCCACCAAAAGAGTGGCCGCACCGATTGTAATCTGCCAGACTTCTTTGATGAAGAATCCCCGGCCACCGGATACTCCGGTAGCCCGTAAGGTATCGGAGCGGTTGATGTCGAATCCCGGCTCTCTATCGACCGGAGTAAATTGCCAGCTCGTGGTTACCAGTGCACCGCTGGAATCGTAGTTGCTAAGTATAAAGGAATACATCCGGTCTGAAGCTCGAAAAAAAGTTGATGAAGGACAAGCAGGACTGCGATCATTTCTGTAGAAAAACTGTATAATAGGTATCCAATGTAGATTCTCACGTGGTCTTCCGTGTCAAGAAAACTAATGGGCCGAAGTCTGGATGGGTGAATGAATATAGATACTTCGGCCCGTTTTATGAGTTTCTCTGCACCACGGGGCCGGACCTTGTGATGATGGGATATGAAAATATCACCGGCCCCATGATTGTTCTTCTCTCACTCTCACGATAAGAAAACTAATGTCTAAAAAGCCGGAGTGTTCGCACCCGGCTTTTTTTATACGGCTTGCAATACCTTGCCATGCTGGTACGGACTGGCAAGGGCCGGAACGGTAATTCCGGTAAAGAGCGAGTCTTCCGGGGCGTCGGCAGCAGCCGAACCGTTGGCATCGATGCTGAAGGCAGAGATCTTAATCTGATTCCACTGCTTGGCTTTCGAGCTATCCTGTCCGCCAGCCGGTTTAAACTGGCCGATGAAATAACGACAACGATGCTTGCCTGCAATATCCTTATAGAAATAATACATATCGAAGACGGGCTTATTACTATCGAACGAGGAGCCTTTGGAGCCGACCTTCGCGTTGTTGTCTTCCATCACCAGTTCATCCCCGGAGGTATCGGCACTGGTGGCCGGAGCGAGTAACTCCAGCATATTCATGCGCTCGGTATCGTTTTCAATGATCGTAGCAGTCAGCAGATACGAACCGTCGTCCTGACGCGGACAGGCGGACTCGACGAGGTTACCGAGGAAATGGGCTGTTCCGCCGTCTTCGCCAAAAATATCGTCGGTAGTGCGGGCGATATATTTTCCATCGGTACCAATATCTTTTTGCACGATGACAAGGTTATTACCACCGTCTCTGGTGGCCAGAGACAGGTTCTTTGTTAGTTGCATTGTTTGTTGACAGGGCTGTTAAAAGGCTATATTTGTAGATTCACAATTTCATCTATCTATGGCATCTGCCGGACCTATTACCATTACCTTTCACAATGTTACCGATAAAGCTCGTTATGCCTGCGTCGCTAACGATGTCTGCAAAGCCTGCCCACCGAAAAGCGATACCAGTTGGATATTCATCGGCACCACAGTTGTGCACGTAAATGATAAGGCAAAATTTGATAAACCTCTAAAATCCTACACGGTCGATAAAGATCAAACCATCGTTATCGATTACTAAGCAGGGACGACCTTCGCGGCCTTCCAGACATTCTCCTCCGTGAGTTCTTCTTCAGAAGGAATGCCAACGATCCGGGAGGCGATCTTTCGCTTGTCCGCGTCGAAAAAATTCACGCGGACGATACTTTCATTCTTGGCTTTATAGTCGGCAAAATGCGCCTCGAGTCCGGCAACCAGTTGCGGTATAATAGCGATCATATTACTGAGCTGAGATCTGTAAGGCAATGGCGGACTCGCAACTAAGCGTTGCTCCGGCGCTTCCGGTTAATGTAGCGGTGATGGCAATACCAAGCCCGGCATTAAAATTGACACCGTTAAAAACGGTACCTGCATAGAAGGCCCCAAACGAATTCTCGGAAAAACTTTCCGGCGTAAAGGCACTCAGTTCATGAGCGGCGTTCGTGCGGGCTTTATTACGCACGACAAGGGCGTTACCCGCACGAACGAATACCAGTCGGCACAGGGCGCGCATCGTGGTTTCGTCATCGATAGGTTGAGCCGCTCCCAATGAAATATGGAAGCTGTTACAATAGAAATTCATCGTGAGCGAAGTAGAGTCACCGGAGTAATTTTCTATCTTGAGTAGAGCCGTCAGTTCGACCATATCGCCGTCCTGCATTCCGTTAATAATCGTTGCGATCAGATTGCTGTCAACGTTCGGTGTATCGACGGCGGTGACGGTTAAGTCCGGCGAGAGGTTCTTCACGCTCCCTCCGCCGAAATTGATGGTTTCGGCTTCGTCGTCGAAACTCGCCGAGGGAAAAAAACCAAAGCGTTTAAAAAGTCGGTACCAATAGGTTTTCTGCATACATCCGTTTTCTTGTTAATAAGCGTAGTAGCTGTTGATAATCTCGTCCAAACTGTTGGCTCGGGTAGTAGCATAAATTATAGGGGTATCTGGGGAGAAACCACTATAATTAATTGTCTCCCCGAGCCATTATTATTTTGACCCGCCCGACACGGCGAAGGTCAGCATTCAAATACTCATAAGGCCAATATCTCCGTCGTCGCTATCCCAGCCAAAGTCTTCATTTCGTTCGGCGTCGTAATAGGCATCGGCAAAAAAAGGCGAGATAAATGTCATGGCTTCCGAAACCCAAAAGTCGGTAATGATCGAAATCTCATCGGCATTGCCAAACTTTGTCGTGGCTCGTCCAACACTCGATTCGAGTTTATATCCGGTCTGCTGAAGCTGGACATTCGTCAGGACTATCGGTAAGAATGAAAGTGCAAAGCGGGCCTCGGCATTTTTGAAGGCTTCTTTCATCGCTTGCTCTTCTTCACTCGAGTGTTCGTCGTAACTGGCAGCGAGCAGGTACTGTTCTTTAGTGACGAGCATTCGGGTATGCCAGGAGGCTTCGGTTAATGCGGCGGTAAGTTGAGAGTCATTCGCTCCACCTTCGGCAACCGAGAGGAGGCTTCCGATGGAGCGAACGTCGGCGATCTGAGCGATCGTGGTCATTGGCAGGTTATTATGAAAAGTGATAAAGCGAGTCCGATTGGGGTGGCCAGTCCTAAAATTATTAATAGGCTTGGGCGCACCCCCTTTTTTCTTATGGTTTAGCTACGGACATTCCTTCGGGATTAAAGAGCGCGTAATCGATCCAAGAGGTAAGGCGGTAAATGATACCGCCGGGCTGGACGTGGCGTTCGATAATGATACCCTCGTTGTCGTTGTCGAGGATACCGAAAATGAGATTCGTATAGCGGGCGAGTAACGTATTCCCACTATTGAGGTAGCGATGGGTCACAATCGAGTGGCCGGAGAAATTCTTTTTATCCTCGGTCTTTCCGATAACCGCCGTCAGGCCATCGGTGCGGTCGCCGAGATCTTTCAAATATTGCTTCCAGTCTTTCCATGAAGAGAGCAGGAGCATATCCTCATCATAAAATCTATCGTTGACTCCGCCAAGCTGGGCATCGATAAGAGCCTGAAAGACCTCCTGCGGAGAAAGCGTACCGGTGTTCATACGCTGGCTGCTTGGTACGAGCGAGTCGGCAAGTTTCAACCACCCGATGCCAACGGCGGTCGGGTCGGTGACCAGTTCGACGTCGTCGGCAGTATCGGAAATGGCATTAAAGCCCGCCCACTGGAAGCGGTTACGCATCCCTTTGATAAACTTATCGAAAATGATATTTTCGAGTCCCGGGATATTATGCTTGTGCAGTTGAATCGTCTCGGTGGTAAGTGCAAACTCGATATCGACTTTTTTCAAATCGAGACCGACGCGGGAGTTCATCACTTTCTGACGGTTATTGTCGTTCGGTGCGTAGCCGACCGGTAAGCGCCGAAGCTGAATGTTATCCCCGTCGATAATCTCTGCCGTGTATTTCTTCGACGGAGCTTTGATGACCGTTACTTTCGAGAGGATTTCCGAGCCTTCGACCATCAGATCGATAAGTCCGGAAGCCTGCTCCGGTATCCACGACCCGGGTGTAAAGTCAAGCGGCGAGATGGAGTCTTTCTTTACATCGAGCGAGGGACGTAACCCTGCAAGCTGCATTTTTAATAAGGCGAGGGCTTGCTTCGGGTCGTCTGATTTTAGAGTGGTTGAGGTATCGGTACGCTCAGCTGTGAATCTGATCTGAGCACTTTTTCGGGTGACTTTTATATCACTGGATTTGGTAGGATTGGTAGAAGGGTCGCTCGAACCCGGGTCGGGATTAGTGGCGGGTGTAGTTGTGGAGGCGGGATCTGCTTCGGGAGTGGCCGAGTCGGTGGCCACCATTTTAGCGGCTAACTCCTCGACACTCATTTTAAATAATTTAGCGAGGGCCTTGATACCTTCCGGCGTAACGTCGAATCCCTTTCCCGTTTGCACGAAATCGAGATACTGTTTTACATCGGAAAGCCCGAGGGCTTCGGCTACATCTTTTTCGGCAAATCCACGAGTGAGCCGCTCGGACTCGATGGCAGCAGCGGCATCTTTATTTACTGATATGAACTGCGACCAAAAGGGGTCGCCTTCGGCTTTACTTAGCGAGATAATAAAAGAAGCGAAAGTCGCTTTCGATAGAATAGTCATGGTGATTCGGCTGTAAGGCAAAAAAAAGTGATAAGGCAATACTAATGGAGTCTCTCAGGCATACTACTAATGAAACGAACCTATGAGCGAGCACGAGCTCGCGGCACACTACCCCGAGACCTGGCTAATGGTCTCACGGCTTTTACATTCTTGGTTTTATAGAGTCCCTGTCCTGCAAGTGACAAACCACCGATTTCATCGAGACGCGATTCCATCTCGGCAGAAAGCTCGATGGCGACGACCCAAGCCCCTTTTGCGATACCGGGGAAGCGTTCATCAGGGCCACCCAGAATGAAACTCTCGACGACCGACCCCTTGCCCGGATCGAAGTCGTGCTGGAAGTCGATCATTTTCACGAGGCCCAGACGCAGGAACTCGTGAGCGGCGTCGCGGATGACTTCTTCAGAAGCGTAATCTCCCTGCGTATCGATCAGACCGGGTTCATAGACCACTCCGAAGAGCAGTCGGCGGTCTGCTTCTTTTCTGAGGATTCTCACCGGTAGCTCGAACCCGCCGTCGTCGGACTTGACGACTACTCCCCGGCGATTAGCGGGATGCTTGACCAGCGAAATATACTGGACTCGTAGCTGGGCAAATTCTCCCTTTGCAAAATTTTCTTTTGATACAGAGGCAAACGACATTTTTTAAGGCAGTTGGAAACCGGTGCTAAAACTTACCTTACAAAAATGCACTGGTAACTCGAAAAATCCAAGAACTCCGATGGTAGATATGGGTAGATATACATCTATACACATCTACCATCGTAAGGCTTTGAATTTCCGGTTTGCCAGTGCATTTTTGTAAGCGAGAGTTTGCCCAAGTGCCTACAACATGACCTTAGAAGAGTTTGCCGTTAACTTCGAGAAGCGAAGTATAGCCGAGATGAATCGCCGCGCAGAAGCCGCTATGCTCTTTCTGCTCGGGGCCATCCAAGAAGCCTATTATGATAAATTGATCGGTTCACGCGGCGGGGCCGGAGCGGTCGGAGCCTTGAGTTCAAAAGTGCAATTTGCCACTTCGTTTATCGTCGGGGTGATCGGCTTCGGTAAGAGCGGCGACTACTTAAAATATCTCGAGTATGGAATCGCGCCTGCTGCCGGAGCAAAGTACGAAGCGTATTCTACCGTGCCTCCACCGACAGCCATCGCCGAGTGGATCAAACGCTCCCGGCTACCGATACCGGACAAATTCAAGCCATTGAATCTTCGCTCAAGAGATAGAGTCCGGGCATTAAAAAAATTATCGCGGGGTGCAGGAGAGGCGACCAAACGATATGCCCGTATTGCTTCGGCGACTATTACATCGAGAGCCGCTAAACGAGCCCGGGCTGTCGACTCTCAAAAAGGGACACTGGAGGAGCGGGCACGGTTGCGATGGGCATGGGCCATCGCTATAAAACGCAAGAAGTTTGGCTATAAAGGTCTGCGGATCATTGAGCGCGTAGCCAAGCAGGTGGAGCACGAGATCATTGCCATTCTCGAGGCCGAATCGTAATGCTTTTCAACATACACCAATAAAAAAGCCGAGACCTCGTGGCCCCGGCTAATCACATTACAATAACCTTAAAAAATGCATAAAAAAACCATCAGCTTAGTTTGTCTTTTTTTTTGCTGGACATTCCTCACTGACGCTCTTGCTAACGGTCGTAGCGCAGATAGGATTCCGACGCACGTTGCAACTCTCATTGAGCACGAGCGCGCTACCGATAGCGTGGAAGCGGCTGAAGTCTTTCTTCTTCCGTTTCGTCATGAAATCGACTCGGTAGCGTCCGCGTATCATATTCCACCCGCTCTCATTGCGGCCATCGTACAGGAGGAGTCGAACTTTGAGGCGTTCGCTATTCGCACCGAGCCAGCCTACCTAAAGAAACGCTCGGTCATCAATGCGGCCAGAGCGTGGAGTAAGACTCATCACGGTATCCCTACCGCAACAACCGAACTCGTCCTGCGCGCCTCCTCATGGGGCCTGATGCAACCGATGGGTCAACTGGCCCGAGAGCAGGGCTTTTCAGCTAAATATCTTTCCGAGCTTATCCTTCCGACTCAGTCGCTCTCACAGGGAGCGCTCTTACTTGCGCGATTGCTCAAGCGATATCACCAAGACACGCTCTCTGCCATTAGTGCCTATAATCAGGGTAGTAATAAACGCCGACGCGGAGTCTTTGTAAACGCGAGATATGTCTACCGGGTCAGCGTAGCGTGGAAGGTCTATCAGTCGGTCTTTTCCTCTTCATTCAATTACTTATCAACCCCTTTATCAACGCCTAACACTCATGTCCATATCAGAAACCAAAACACTAACGATCAAACAAATCCTGCTCGATTTTTTACTAACGCTCCTCTCGGGTATCCTCGTCGGAATGCTGCTTCGCGGATGTCAGAACGAGCCGAAACCGACACGTTCACCGGCAAGCTTGCACAAAACCGACACCGAGCGAAAAGTCTTGGTTCGAGCGGACTCGGCGCAAGCAAGCATTCCACTGCCGGGCCGACGAGTGCTTCTATCAGTCACCCTCAAAGAACCGAAAGCGTCCCGCGATTCTTCCCGGTTACCCTCGGACTCGTTATGGTGTGTGGACTCGGTTGGTTACTTTTCCGATACTACCGCGAATCAAATAGTCCATACGCTACAACAACCGTTTCCGGACACGCTTACGATTTGCCTGAACAAACGGACAAACGAGTTCAGGATGTCCTTCGCCGAGAGCTTTCGACTCGCCAAAACGACCATTCATTATCTCGCTCATGATTCGGTCGTGACGATTCACGACTCAGTACAAACTATTACGAAAGAAACACTCCCGTGGTGGCACGACCCTTTGCTCATTTCAGGGGGTCTCGTCAGCGGAGCGATAATCGGGGTACTCGTCGGACTCATCGCTCATTTATAAGCCTGCGTATTCGTCCGCAACCCCGTTCAGAATCGTTCAGAAACCTTCCTGCCTATCAAGCATGGTCTCCGAGCTTCGCACCCTTGCTACCGCCTTAGAACCAATTGAAGGGGTCGCCGTCCTGCGCACCCGCTGGTATGCCGAAACGATCAACGCTCCGCTCCCGGCAGTGATCGTCGACTACGAGCGTCCGATTGAGTCCTTGCTCCTCGAAAACGGACGCGACTTACCCGAAGGCGATTTCTTCTATTTGGAAATCGCCGTTAAGCCCACCACGACCGACGACCCCCTTGAAACCCTCGAACGGCTCGAGACCCTCATCGAAGTCGTGCGCGAAAGAATCTACGCTGCTTTTGCCGATAAAACCGTGCTCTTTCTTCAGCCGGAAGTTATCAATATGCCTTTTGCCAAACAAACGTCGCTCTCCTTCCTCTGCGACCTCTACATCGGATAATAATGAATCTCTTTGGGTTTTCCATCACTAAATCTAAAGCCACTCCCCGCGACGGCTTTCAGGTCAATGGCGATAAGGTCGTTAACGAAGCCGAAGAAGTCGTCAAAAGCTACCAGTGGGTTCGTAATACGCTTACAACGGCCCACGGAGCGGCTCTGCCATCGGTCGATCCATTTCTGCTTTCGGCCCTCGTCGATTACAACGGCTACCACTCGAGCGCGCTTCATATAAAGAAAGACGTAACCGTCGGTCAGGGCTATGAGTGCTCTGAACAATTACACGGGCTAATCGATGAAGCCAACGAAGACGACTCGTTTCAGGACATCTTAAATAAATTTTCGCTCGACCTGGAGACCTATGGTTCTGCCTACATCGAGCCGGTACTTTCCCCGGGGCAATCGCCCTACTTCTATAACTCTCCGGCTCTATTAACGAGAGTGAAACCTCCCGCGAACGACGACCCCAAAGAAGAAGAATCCTATTTACAGTTCGTCTATAAAAAGAACTATGGAGTGTCTTCGGTCGAGTTCGACAAGTTCAAGTTCGGAATGCGCACGGGCATTCGCCAGCTTAAACTGCAATCGCCAAATGCCGACCAGTGGTACGGAAAACCCGAGTACCTCTCCGGTAAAAAAGCCATTCTCCTTAATTACTCGATCTTAACGCTGGCCGAAAAGCTCTTCGATAACTCGCTCATGCTCGATAAGCTCTTTACTATCGAAGGGGGAAAGCTAACGCCCGAGCAGAAGCGCGAGATGCGCCTGTTTATGAAGGGCAATCTCAAGGGACTCGATAACGCCGCTAAAAGTCTTATCCTCGAATTACAGCACGGAGCGAAGCTTGCCGTGCAGGACATGAATGCTTCGATCCGTGAAGCACCCTATATCGACCTTCGTAGAGAGAACCGCGATGAAATTGCCGCGTCGCACCGCGTCCCGCCTCGACTGCTCAATATCATCGCCGCCGGCCAGATCGGTGCCACCGGTGAAGTCGAGGGACAGTTAAAAATCTTCAAGATTTTTTTTGCCGACCCGCGTCAGCGGCTGCTCGAAGAATTCTTTAAAAAATTATTCCGCTCCTGTAATCTCCCGGACGCGAATACCTTCCGCTTGCTGCCAATGGATATCACTGCCGGAGCAACCGATGCCCAAACACTCTCGCTCTTAACGGGTGGACAGCCGATTATTACTCCTGCCGAAGCCCGTGAAGACTGGCTCACGGAAAAAAGCGACCATTTATCTCCAAAGATGGCCGCACAACTGCTTCAGTATATGAAGCTCCTCGACGATAAGAGCAGACTCCTCTAATTTTTTTTCGCCCTATCAACCATGCCAAAACGAAACCTCAGCGATGAGCGCGCTCACGCTCATCAACTATTTATTCATCAGGGAAAGTCTATCCCCGAGATTGCCGATATCCTCGGCGTCCATGAAAACTCCGTCCGTTCGTGGGCTAAAACCGACGACTGGCAGAAGCAACGCGACGAGCTCGTCGTTACGTCCGTCGCTATTGCCGACGATATCAAGCAGGTACTGCACTCGGTGGTAAAAGAAATCCAGCAAAAGCAGACTGCCGGAGAGCTTATCAGTGACATCTTATTGCTACGCTTACAGCGAATCGTCAAATCGCTCTCGGCTCTACATAGCCGTTACGACGAACGGGGCCTCGCCATCGTAACAATGAAGCGATATACCGACTACCTCGCCGAAATAAAAGATTTCTCTACCCTGCAAGCCGTGCGTTCGAGCTTGCCGGACTTCTATAGGGGGCTCCTCGATGACTAAACCGATCGTGCAAACCCGAATCCTTGCTTCCGAGCGCCGGGTAAAGAAACAACTGGCCTCGCTTCGCAAGGAAGCTGCCGATCATCTGAAGGCCCTCGATGCCGTTACGCTCTTTTCCACCTCAAAAGAAGAACAGCAAGAACGAATCAAGCGCGGAGCAAGCGATCCGATGTTCTTTTATAAGACCTATTTCCCTCATGCCTTCAGTAATGAGTGCGCCGACTGGCATCCTGAGTTTATAAACGACCTCCAGCTTACCGATCAAATGCTCGCTATCACCGCCCAGCGTGGCGGTGCAAAGAGTACCTATATCTTTGGCGAAGTAATGCGCTGGATTTGCTACCGGATGCACCGATTTATTATCTACAGGCTCGATTCTTTAAGTAAGGCGGAGCATTACACGCAACGAATCCTGCTGGAATTTCAGCATAACGAACGCTTACGGCACGATTTCGGAGAACTCGTATCGGCGAATGCGGCCTGTGGGGACTTTGTCTGCCGTGATCCCGAGACTAAACGAACCATTACCCGGGTCGTTGCCTTCGGTGCGAATATGTCGCTTCGCGGCTACATCGATCAGGAAACCCGTCCCGATGTCATTATCAACGAAGACCTGCAAGACCGCGATGCTTCCGAGAGTGAAGTCCGTACCGAGAAGGAATTACGCCGCTTACTACGCGATGCCCGTCCTGCCTTAGTCCCATCCGGCTGGAAATTCATCGTCGCAGGAAACATTATCTGCACCGGGTCGCTCATGGATATCCTCCTGCACCCGGATAAGCACAAATCCTTTATTAAACGCCGCTATCCTGCCGAGTATAAAGACGAAAACGGCGTACGTCACTCGACGTGGAACGACCGTTTCCCCCTTGAACTGCTCGATAAAATACAGGTCGACCTCGGCGACGTGGCCTACGAAGTAGAGTTTCTTTGTAATGCGGTCGAAGTCGGAACGGTCTTTAAATATAAGCGCGACATTCATCGCTATGCAACCCTGCCTCAAGAGATCGATCTAAGCTCGGTGGTCTTAATCCAGGTCGATCCGGCTCTCAGTGGCACGAACGACTTTACGGCACTTGGAGTATTCGTAGCATACGAACACACCATTAACCGACCCGATTATAATACGTGGGTCGACGAGAAGGGAGTGCCGTTTCCTGAAGGTATTTATACGATCCTCCTCGATGTCTTTTGCCGTCAGGTGGGTATCGACGAGACGATTGAAGCCTGTTATGCCTATTATAACCAGTGGCAGGCCACCGAACTGCACTGCGATGGCTCGGTCGATAAAGAAATTGTCTTCGAGCGGTTCTTTGCCCAGTATGAAGTCAAGACCGGAGTGCGATTGCCGCTCATCTTTGACAAATTTACCCTCTCGAAAGACGCCCGGATTAAGGTTATCCAGCCCTTTTTACAGCGCAGGAAGATCTTATTCCCCCCACACGACTCCGAAGACCTGAAAACGCTTATCACCCAATTAACCCGCTACGGAAAGAACGGCGAACATGACGACGGGCCGGATATGCTGGCCGCTGCCGTCGAAAATCTCGATGCCGAACAGGTCGGTGGGAAGATAAACGTCTATACGATTTAATGTTTTCCCCGCAAGGCCTTCTCTATTTCCTCGGGAGTCTTATTAAAAGCGTTCTTGACTAAGAAGTAATGAAGAGGAGTTTTCAATGCTCTGGCTATTCTCTGCAAGGTCACCACCGTGACTTGGTACTCGCCGCGTTCGACGTTACCGATATAGTTTCCATTAAGTTTACACTGGGCTCCGAGACGGGCTTGTGACCACCCGCGCTCTTTCCGAAAGCCTTTTATATTGTCCGCAATAACGGTAGTAATCTCCATAACGGGATTTCTACCCCAATAAATAAAGTGAATTACCGAGTATACTCGGTACTTTTCACTTTTTTTTTGTGTATATTTGTATCGACAGATACTTCGGTAATGCTCGAATCGGCTTCTAATGTGGAAGCTCGTTTCCCCGGAGTGCCGGAACATCGTCTCTGCGGTGTTAATCCATCATCACGCGGACATTAAAAAGTGATATCAACTATCGATACAGGGATGTAACTTTCATTCTTGCCGACAGTTCTTGCTATAGGTCTTTAGTTATTGACCTATAAAAAAGGAATTCCTTACAAACGTCAAACAGTCTCGGTGGTCATTTGTCTATGACCTCCCGGGGAGGATATTCATGTACTTTCAAATAATTATTTTTTAAACCATGAAAACCAAAACTATACTTGCGACCCTGCTTCTAATAGCAGGGATGGTAATGCTATGCGTAAATGGGGTGAAAGCCCAAACCGACGTTCCCCGGATAATTAGTTATCAGGGAATAATAAAATCTGCTACTGGAGCGCCTTTGTATGGTAACCACAAGGTGTCTGTAGCGTTTTATAATAATAGCGACGGCACAGAAATGATTTGGCAAGGCGAATATGTGGCTCCGGTCGAGAACGGAGTTTTTAATATCCTGCTTGGCTCGGGAGCCTACCCGTTGCCCAGTCCTAAAGTTATGAATCGCACCATCTATGTGGGAGTAAAGGTGGACGGTGGAGCAGAGATGCGACCACTTTCTATGCTTGCGGGAGTCCCGTATGCAATAACGGTCTCCGATAGTGCCATCACAAAGGAAAAGATGGCAGTGAACTATCTCGGTGGCATTGCTTTAGATGGGAAAACGATAACGAAGAAAGGCGGAGTACTTAATCTAAAGCCCGGACTCGGCATCGATCTTCTCTATGATCAGGAGAGTAATACCTTATCGTTAAATTCTACCGGTGGAATCACCAACACGACACAGGCCATCTTAGATAACCCTTGCTCGGATAATAATGATGGCGGTACTGGTTCACGCAACGTGGTAGCAGGTGGTTGTGAAAATACCGCTAATCCCCCGGGAGGAGCAAGTATCGGTTATGCCGTCGTCGGTGGTGGCCAAAGTAATACAGCATTAGGAGTCTATTCCGTAATCGCCGGTGGATCGACCGATACGGTAACTTCTGTCGGCTATAGTGCTGCCATTGCCGGTGGTATTTACAATAAGGTGGCAGAAGCCTACGGTTCAATCGGTGGCGGGCTCCATAACAGCGTCTATGGTCAAGGTGGTACCATTGCCGGTGGATCGTTTAACCTGGACTCCTCAATGAGCGGTGCTATCGGTGGTGGTATCGGAAATAAGATCGATGGCTCCAGTGTAAATTCGCTTATTGCCGGTGGCGACTCAAATTTAGTGCGGCTGGCCTTTGGTTCGGCAATTGGCGGCGGCACTTATAATATCGTTGACGCAGACCTTGCCGGAATTGCCAGCGGCTCCAGCCACCATAATACTGGTGAAAATAGCTTTATCGGTGGCGGTGGATCGAATAGAATAGGTATTACTTTCTTCAATACTATCGGCGGCGGTAATAATAACCGTATCGATTCATTAACCGATTTCTCTTTCATCGGCGGTGGCAAGAATAACACCATTAAAGGTTTTAATTCCTTTAATATAAGTGATTTCTCTTCCAATTTCAGCGTATTATCCGGCGGACTCAACAATACAGTCTTCGGCCATACTTCTGCTATTGTCGGGGGTAGAAATCTGAAAGTCGGTTCTAATACCTTTGGTTTCAGCACTGAAGAAACTGCTATTAATTTATCGACGGACTCCGGTATTGCTTTCTTTGGCGGCACTGATCTGTGGTTACATAACGACGATAATATCGCAAGGAAGATCAAATTCTTTGAGATGAATGATAGCGGTTCACAATTTACTTCGTTTCGCGCTGGCTCGATGCAGAGTAATGTAGAATACGTCCTGCCGTTAAAGCAAGGAGGAGTGAAATTCGTCTTAGCAAATGATGGGGCTGGAAATCTGTTCTGGGACAACCTGCGAGGCGACTTCGATCATAATCTCGATTCCCTCGGGCATCGGGTTGATTCGTTAGTTGGTACCGTGGCTGGGCCGACCGACTGGCACGTAACGGGAAATTCCGGTACTGCCACTCCTACTAACTTCCTGGGCACTATCGATAGTCAGGCATTTGAAATTCATATTAATAATTCCGATGCAGTAGCAAATCGCGGAAGCAAACGAGTAATGAGATACATTCCGAACGATAGCAGTGCCTCTATACTGGGGGGATCACAAGCTAACGATCTACCGGATTCTGTTATGGGCGGTGTTATCGCAGGCGGAGGATCGTTCACGCTTCCGAATATCAATCAAGGCGATTACTCCGTCATTAGCGGCGGTCAGGGAAATAGAATTCTTTCTTCTGATAGTGGCCGCGACTTCTTTATACGAAACAGTCACGCTTTCATTGGCGGTGGATTTCGTAATACGATTACAAGAAATAGCGACGGTGTTTTCGATGACGCCGGGGGTAGTATGGGAGCAACGATTGCCGGTGGGACAAGGAATACTATCGAAGACAACGCCGGATTTATTGGCGCCGGAGATAGTAATGTCATCAGCGAAACGTTTGGTGTTATCGGAGGTGGCCAATTTAATAGAGCCTTTGGAAATTATGATGTAATTGGTGGTGGGTTTAATAACGGTTGCGAACCGAACCACAATCCGATTGCAATTTTCGTCGGCGGTGGCGATAATAATCAAATTGGCTGTGACAGTGTTTCGGGTAACCCTGATAATACGGTTATTTGCGGTGGAAGTCGTAATGTGGTAACCGGCAACCACTCGTTTATTGGCGGCGGCGGCGGTACAAAAGGTGCTGGAATTAATATGTTCGACTCCGTGCTAAGCACGTTCTCTGCACTCGTGGGCGGAAGTAATAACACTATTAGCATCGTTTCCGATAATTCGTTCTTAGGAGGGGGATCATTAAATAAAATCACCAGATCTCTTACTTCTACATTGACCGGAGGTAAGAACAATACGATTAGCGGTTCAACAAGTTCTTTTATTGGAGGTGGTACCGATAATAAGGTGTTGCATTTGGCTCAATTTAGTACAATAGTCGCTGGACAATTTAATAAAATTGACACCGGGACATTTAATACTATTGGAGGTGGTAGTGGGAATGTCATCGGCCAAAGCCAAACTCCTAAACTCCTTTCCGAGTTTTGTACTATCCCGGGTGGCGACCATGATACAGCCCGAGGATATGGCCAAACCGTGTTAGGTTACTTTAACAGACCGCAAGGTAATAGTATGCAACCAACAACGCAGAACAGAACTGGCGTTATAGGCGATGACCGAGTACTCATTATTGGAAATGGACATCAAAATTTTGTGTCATTTCCGGGGCACCCAGCAGTACCTGAACTGCGCAGCAATGCCTTTGAAGTCTCGAACAATGGCCATGCCATTGTGTATGACTCCAACGGTACTGGGGGAGCTACACCGGGTGGTTCACCTCGTCCGGCCTTTATAGGAAGCACTTATAAGGATAACATCGTTTATGCATGGGCTGTAGTAAAATGGGATACTACGACGGCTACTGGTGGACCACATTATGTTGTACAGTCCGATTTTGGTACACAACTTGTGTTAAGGAATCCTGGAGTTCCAAATACAGGTATTATTTTTGTTACACTTAATACGGCTGATCCGGTGACCGGGCTATCTCGTCCACTTACTGATGCAGCAATATCTGTCACTCCGATGGATTTAGGAGCAGAAGTATCAGGCAATTGTATTATTGCAAATGCTACCCAGATTGGCGGCGGTGGTTTAACAAACCAATTTCAAATTCATTTATTTAACGCAGGAGCAGGATGCATTCCGGCTGATCATTCATTTTCGTTTCAGGTAGTCGGACGATAATCCAGTATGAAGAAGCAGAGAAGTATAAAAGGTTTATTTACTAAGAGAGAGAGTTTACTTCTCTGCTTCCTTTTATTCTTTCTATTATTTACAAAAGAAAGTGAAGCTCAATGGAGAAAATTGCATCAGTTCCCCGACAGAGTAAATGTCATTTATTTCCCGGATTTCGATACTACTCATCAACTTTGCTTTGTAGGAATAAAAGGTGGGCAAGATGATCCAAATAAGATTTTAAAATCTACTAACGCGGGAATTGATTGGATAGTCTGTCCAAGTGGTAAAAATAAATTCGGTACCTATGGACAGGTAGGGGGGTTTTGGTTTAAAGATTCTCTTATTGGTTGGCATTGGGGGTTTATAACAGAACTCCCTCCCGGTGATTATAAAACTACTGATGGTGGAAATACATGGAATATTATGCCTACACTCGGCACATGTTTTTCTATGGCGTATGTACCATCGACTAAAAGACTAATAGGTGGTACATCAACAACTCCTCCAACTGGTGGACTGTGTCCATACACTTATTCTCTTGATGAGGGAAATACATTTACTTTAGGCCCACTCATTACGGATTTTCAGGTAGGGGTAGGTATTACTTTCTCAGATGATTTACATGGCATTATTACCAGCATTTGTGCCACACCCGCGAATAAAGGAATACTTTATACTGCTGACGGTGGTATATCCTGGCAGCAAAGTTTTCCTTTCAATAATGCCGATCAACCAGACCCTCTCGGTATTAAAGGCACACAAACGTTTTTTGTTATAACTGCTTTGGATTGTGAGCCAAACAATAAGGTTCAAAATGATGTATTGAGATCTGATGATGGTGGTGTAACATGGAGAAATTTATATACCTATTTTTCTCATACACAAGAAAAGTGGGTGACCGGGAGTATTAAGAAAGGAAGGGGTACTACACTTTTCTTTCAGACATCGACTGATAGTACCGAAGGAATTATGATGTCTGAAGATACGGGTCATACTTTCCATTCGATTTGTGGCCCTAACAATACTTCATACACAAGGTTTGCTGTAAATGATACCGTTATTTATGCTGCGGATTTGACAGGAGGACTGTGGATTAATACTACAGGAATAGGCTCCTTTTCTTCTCCACAACTTTCGGCCACTACGTTTCAGCTCAGTGGCTGCGGAATAAAAGACACCGTTCTCTTAATGACCTTCTTTGATTCGTGCAGTGATTATCAGGGGAAGTTAATCTGGGCAACCCTCGATAGAACAAGCAATTTCTCTATACAGCGTCCATTCGATCGCGCACGGACACTTCATTCCAACGACTCGCTGGTTATCCATTACGACCCGAATCTTTCACTTTCCGATACGGCCCACCTTCATTTACGCTTCCATTTGGGATTTAAGGATTTCGATACGACCTTACTATTAGTCGGCTCGGCTCAAAATGAAATCGAACAAGTTCGATTTGTCCCAACGCTTAGCGAACCTATGACAAGCCCCGGAAAGACTACCGATATAATTATAAAGCCGGATAAATTAATTCAGGGAAAGGGCCTGAATTCTCTCTCATTCCATCTACAGTATAATGGAGACCTACTGACCAATATAGCAGTAAAGACTTCGTTGCCGTCTGGGACTCAAATCATTAAAGGAAATGAAACGAGGGCAGGAAAAATTACTACGCTACCGATAACCATTACTGGAAATGACCTACCGCTTGATCCCGCCCAGGCCGTTGCAACGATAACCATGCAGACCTCAGTCACCGATACCTTGACCACCGATCTGAGTTTAAGTAATCTCGAGTTAAATAATGGCGACCCTGCTTTTGCCAATTGTGTGCTTTCGGTCGATACCAGCAGCACCCAATTCACGCTGGCTCTTAATTGTAGTGATACCATTCTCTACCATTACCTGAAGACTAAGCAGATTCTGGGTATTACTTCTATTATTCCAAATCCAGCCAGCAATAAGGTCAGCGTCGAATTCTACTCCGCAGAAAAGACCGACGTGCAGATTCAGCTTATCGATGCGCTGGGAAATGAAGTAAAGAGCCTGACGACCACAGCAGCTATAGGCTCAAATAAACTAACACTCACTATGCCAGATCAAGCTGGAGTGTACCACCTACGACTTTCAACCCCACGACAAACGGTCACTGAAAAAGTGATAAAACAATAACGACTTGTGCTGAGCGCGCAACGCGGTATAGTCCCGGCTCGACTGTACCGATGTCGAACAAAGCCGGATTCCTAACTCCGGCACCCCAAAACAGAAAAGCCGGAGTGCTACACTCCGGCTTTTTGATTACTGGGACACGCCCGTTTATTCCAGCGTATCCTTTCTAATCTCGATTACTCGTTCGAGCGACTCGACGTTTTTCACAGGGACGTTGAACGGCCCATCGGCGTCCTCGTGCTCGGCTTCGATCAGAAACCGGTCACCGCTCCTGAAGACCCGGCGCAGATATCTCAGACCTCCACAAAAGGAAACGAGATAGATCTGCCCGTCTTCAAAGGGTTCGGCAGTCGAGGTAACTCCAATAATATCTCCTTTACCGATCAGAGGTCGCATCGAGTCGTCAAAGGCCCGATACAGCACAAGGCTCTCACCGAGCAGGGACAATCCGGCCAGCGACAGGGGTTGAGGTTCGGAGGTTGAATCGTCGGGGACGCAAAGAATACACAGAAAGCATACAGCTAATGCGGAGACCCGTTTTATAGTCATAGTGTCTTATCATAAGCATAGATTATCAATATCCATAGAGTATCATTCATCGGCCAAGGAGTGGTTGCCGATGTAACCAGTACAAATATAACTCCTGAATTACCAAACGATTACATGGGAGCCAAATTTTTCCGTGGAAATCGCCGGGAAATTTCCAATACCCTGTAAAACGAGACCAATTCCGAGGTTTTGATCGTGAAGGGAGCGACGGCGATATCGTCGGAGACCAGTCGGTATCCCCCGGAAGCCTTATAGACATTCCTCACCATCGGAACGGGATTTCCTTTATAGGTCAAAAGGTAGGTCTCTCCATTGGTGATGGCTTTCTCGGCAGTGGCAATAATGTAATCGTTCTCGCGTAAGGGATCGACGGCAGCTTTTCCCCTGACCTTATAGACAAAGACCTTTTTAAAATTCTTATAGTTCGGCAGTTCATACAGACCGATTGTCATTTCTTTCGGTACGGCCTCTTCTTCAATCGGTGGTATAGAATCGACGACCGGGATAACATGAACCACGTCGTTGACGCCGTAACTACGCGTTGTCTTGCTTCGCTTTCCGGTCAGGAAATAGACAATATCGGCTTGGGGATAAACAAGGTATAACTTTTTATAAAAGAGCGAGCCCGGTTCAGATTCCCCTCGCTCGTAGGCTCTGATCGAATGATAGCTAAAGTCGATCTGCCGGGCAAATTCCGCCCGGTTGATATTGAGTTCTTTCGTATAAAACTCTTTAATGCGATTGACGACATCGATCCTCGAGTCGCCTATTTCTCTTTTGTCTTTTTGGGTTGGCATAATTCTCTTTCAATGATAACGATGGAGTTCTGCAATTAAAATGTTGTTTTTATGTCACTGACATAAAAACACCGTATATTTGTCTTCGTATCCGGGTTCAAATATACCGCTTTTTACCTCGGGTATGGTCAAATTCTCAGGGAAAATGCTTCACCGGTGAAGCATTTTTCGCCGTAAGTCGTTAAAAATCAATAAAAGCATTTTTTGCTTATGTCCGAGTCCGTAGATATAAAAACACCAATTTCCGACGAACGCCGGGAGCAGCTTTGGAATGCCGTCCTGAAACTTATAGAAGTCCAGCACCGCCGGAAGGAATCGGCCCTCCTGCTCGAAGCCGTGATTTGCTATATGACCCGTGAGCACAAACTCTATGTAGCCGGGAACAGCACATGGAAAGACTTTGCCGAGAGCCGAAATTATAACCGCACCAAGATCGACCGCTTTGTTTCGGCGGCGAAGTATATCGACCGCTGGGCCAGAGAAACCTACCTTCCGAAATCCGAAACCGCATTCCTGATCACCGAGCAGATGGTTGACCGCTTCATCGAGGAGCGTCATTCAAAGAACCAGCCTATCGATCTGAAATCGCTCCGCGAAGAACGATTGGCCCTTGAGCAATTCGAGTCCTATCTCGGTGGCGAGTCCACGATGACCGTCGATGCGTTTGCCGCTTCGATGACGATAGCAAAGAAAGCGATTGCTCCGACTCCCTCGGCGGCAGTGCAGGATAACCTGTTTTATGTACACGAGCGTCTGAGCGATGCCGGATATAGGTACGACTCTACCGACGGTACCTATCGTAATCCCGATGGTTCGAAAATTTCCGATAAAGAAATGGGACGCTATCTCGACGATGAAAGCGGTCTGCACATCTTCGATAAAGTAAAAAAGATTCTGGTCCCGGCCCAGCAGGAAATCGTCTCGGCTATCGTCCACTGCCGTCAGTTCTTTGTCGCCTATGCCAACACGAATCAAAGTCCGAAGAACAAGCAAGTCATCGGCGAAAAGATCGAAGAGCTTCGCACTGTTGCCAACGCCATCGTGCGTGAAATCGAGAACCTCACGGCGCAGAGCTACCAATAAGTTTTGTATCCCGCATTTGTAAATCACACAATAACCAACTACTAATGAGAACCTCTAAAATCCTAAAACCCCTGAGTTCGCAGCGTTCGGCGGTCAGTACCGTCGTCGGCGGACTCTCCAACCGAGATATCGTCTGTATGTGGGGCGAAGAGCCGAACGGCAAAACCAGTACCTATTACAGCATCTGCGCTCCACTTTCATTGGGCTTAGAAAACCGTCATGTCGATACGCTTCCGTGGACGGGCGATAAAACGCAGGTCGTCATTTGCGAAGGCATCGAACCACCGATGCTCACCTCGATGATCACCATCGATAAGATCAAACGGCAGGTATTGGAGATGTTCGGCGAGCCCTACAATACGAGACCGCTGGATATGCACCGACGATTTATTAAACTCCTGCTCGCGCTCGAGCAACGGCAGATCATTCCGGTGCTTGCTACCGATAGCGTGGAGTTACTGCCGAAGCGCGCCTTCAGCGTCTATAAGCATTTCAATCAGCTTCACCTCGGTAGCCGTCCGATCGGATTCGGGATTCTGCTGTCCGGCAACTTTGCCCAGCGCAAACTGCCGCTGAACTTTTGGCAACACGTTACCGAAGTACAGGTCGGTAAACCAACTGCCGGACAGGTCAAAGAATACATCATGGAATTGTGCCCGGAGCGGGTACAACTCTTTACCGAGGAAGCGATCAGGAAGATCGAACAGTGCCGCTCGACGCTCGATATGTACAATATCATCACCCGCTCGGTTGCCTACTGGAGTCGTAGCTCCCGTGAGAAAACCATCGATGCTCAACTGGTGCGCATCGTCATACAGAAACATGAAGAGAATCGTCAGCGTCGTGCCGCTTAAAGGAGGACTACCGTAATGGCAAGAATTAAACCAACCCCCTACTATCTGAACGATACGCGCCGCTTATGGCAGAAGGCAAAAGGCCGCAAGGAGCAACGCCGGGTCATCGATGAAGCCCGCAAACCCTTTGGCTACAGCTATGCGCAGTTTACGCGCCTGTTACACCTGAAAGCCCGTAAGCGCAGTCTCTCGAAAAAAGAACTCGAGCGAATCGAAGAGAAGAAAGCCTACGCGCAAAAGCTCTACGACTTCCTGCTCGACGTGCAGTTCGATCAGCCCAGCTTCACCAAGACCCAAGCCTATCAGTTGCTCGTCGAGGATAAGCAGATCCCGGTCGAAGTATCGCTAAAGTCTATCGATGCGCTGGCCCGTAAGATCGGTCTGTCGAATGAGTACTGCGCCCCGGCCATCCAATTTCACGGACGCTCGGAGCCGATGCACTTAGTGCAGATGGATTACTCGAAAAGCCGCTTCGTGTTTTTTAATCCGCAGGGTCGGCTCTTTCTCCAGTCGAAAGCAAAATCCAAAGCGAAGGAGTCCAGGCTCTACATCGCGGCGGCGGTCGACTGGTACTCCCGCGTCTGCTGGTTTCAGTATTACCAAAGTGCCGGGGAAAGCACGGCCTTTGTCCGTGATGCCATGCTCGACGCGTTCGCCTATAAAGAACACTTTGATCCGACGACCGGTGAAATCGGCGAGACCCGTAAAATCCTGCAAGGGATTCCCCGTGAACTCTACATGGATAGAGGGAAAGGCAATAGGAGCGACGATATTATTTCGGGGCTTCAGAAGCATCAGGTAAAACCGATCATAGGCTCGGTGGAATACGATATCAAAGGCCGACGCACTAACCGCTCGAACAAGAAAGCCAGAGGACTTGTCGAGCGCTTTATCCGGGACTTTAAAGACCGCTTTGAAAATAATCTTTGGGGGAATAAGGTACTCGGAAAAGTCCCGCCGGAGTTTACGCTCGAATGGCTCAACGGCGAGGCGTTAGCCTTTTGCGAACGTACCAACGAGCGTCAGCACCCATTAAGAAAAACAATCACCCGCTGGTCGGCTTACGAGCACGTGCTCGGAACGCTTCGCTATCCGACTACCGACTCGAAAAAACTCTTCGGCGGTTCGCTTACACGCTTGGTTCGGAACCGATTGATTCAGGGAGAGACTCGTAACCAATGGTTCATCGCTCCACTGTTCATTCATGACGGCACGGAAGTAGAAATGATTTTTAGCGGTCATGAAGCCTATCTCTTCCATGAAGGCCAGCTTATCCTGCTTGAAGCACAACGCGGCTCGAAGGCGCATCACGACCGTCTACAGCGTGAACAGGTCGTCGAGACCTTTGGCGATCTCGAACTGACCGAACAACTGGCTACCGAACTCGATCTGCAAAGCGACGGACGCGTGACGCTACGAATGCTTCCCGACGAGCTCGAAGACGATCTCAAAGAATTCTCGGAGCGCGCTCGAACCCTCGACGAGATAAAAGAGAAAGCCGCTTATTTCATTATGGTCGCCAGAGGCGGCAATCCCCCTGCCGCCGCTAAGATCATTCCGTTCGTACCGCTCGAATAAGTTTCTCACTACTCACAACGACCCTTCGTATCCCGTAGGGTGAGTTTGCCTGACAAAATTCCATAATACTTCGGGGCCGAAAGGCCCCGGGGTCTTGTGGACAAACAGGACGGGTAGCTTAACGGTCTAAAGCCACAGGTCATACAGCCTTTTACATGGGTTCGACTCCCATCCCGTTCACTGATTTTTTCTTAAACCACTAATTACCATGACTACAAAACCTGATTCTTCGCTTCGAGCTGCACTCGGGAAATTTATGATCGAGACGGCTAAACTCTTTTTTGTGTGCACCATTCTTGTCGAACGGGCGCCGATGACGGTCGGTGAAACCATGCTCACGTTTGTCGTGGTCTCGCTTGCCGTTGGGGTCATCGAATCGATGTTCTCTGCTACCGCCAAATGGATTCGTGGAGTGTGGCGTCGCCGCAGTGCTCCGGAAATTCATATTCATCTAACGGTACCTCCGATGTTTCCCGGTGGGCTTGCTACTCGTCCGATGCGTCCGATGGGGTCGAATCCCGACCTCGATCATTTTATGGAAACGCTCAGGAATACTCCGTTCTCTGCACCCCCGCCGCGTAGCAAATGATCCGCAAGCCTATCTCATCGGCCAAACTTCGTGCTAAAGTAAAAGCACAGTACATAAAGACAAAACGGCTCGGGGATCTCGCCCGGGCCGTTGGTCTCTCTAAGCCTTACTTATCAATGTGGTACCACGGGAAAGCGACGTGGGACACTACTGAAATCGAATCACGCCTGTCTGCCTTTTTCCATAGCCAGGAAACCCTTTCGTTTGCCGACGAAAAAATCTTAACCTCCATTCTCCTACACCTCGACGATGCCAACAAACCCGACACCATCATTGCCGTGCTCAACGAGTACGAGCGACCCAAAGAACCCGACCCCCACTGAAAAAAAGCAAAAGAACCCACCGGAAAAACCTCGATGCCCGAACTGCACCAAGCGAGGGATCATCAAAGTGCTGAAATCCGAACGAACCCCGCAAGGTCGCTGGCGAGAGCGGGTCTGCAAATCCTGCGGACACTTATTTGAAACCGAAATGAAGCTGCCGCTCGAATGCCCCCACTGCGATTGCTTCAATCATTTCTTAGTCAGGAGAACGCGCAACCTTCGTAACGGAGTGCTTCGCGTCTTTCAATGTAGCGAGTGTAAATCCTACCTTCCGACCTTCGAGTATTTCCCGATACCCGAGGAAAAGAAGCGTCGTCCCGACTTTAGAAATTACACCTAATGGGACTCATCATTCCTTCGGCTTCCCGAATCGTCCGGGCCGTGAACGATCCGTTCTTTCCCGAGACCGAATATGAGAACATGAGCAAAGCCATGAGCGGTGCTTGGCAGACGCAAATCTCCGTAGCGTCGCGCCAAGCACTTGCACTGGCCCGTCGCCATCACGGTCGACCGGATACGTCTGAAATTGCTCACTTGCTTTCGGCTTTCCGGTCTAACGTATCGGGCTATGCGCTGACCCGTCACTTTGGCTCCGCCGTTTCCGATTCGACTGCCTCCGCTTATCATCGCGGGAAGCGTGAGGTAAATGCCGAACGGTACAGCGAAACCAAATCGGTCACGAAGTACGAGTTGCCGATTCAGGTTGTCGATGGAATGAGCGAAGCAGAAGCAATCGCTCAATTAAGTAAGCAGGTCATCCTCGCCGGTGGACAGTTTTGGGATACCAATTTACAGGACTCACTGGCCGAACAAATGAAAGGCTGGTTCGAGGGAGAGCTAACGCGGGAGGACCTCGTCGCTAAATTAAAAGAGTTGATCGAGACACGACTCGAAGCCGAAGACCGCTCGACGCTCGGCGATAATTATTTCCAGCAGCTTGCCCATCATAGTATCGTAAGAACGAGAACGGTCTCGAAGTATGCCCGGGCAAAAGAACTTGGTGCAAAAGGATATCTCCTTATCAATCCTATGGACTTACGAACGAGCAGGATTTGCAGAAAGCTCGTCGAAGCAAAACGAGTCTATCTATTACACGAAGCTCAAAGCGTCGTCGATGATTTACTAAGCTCAACCACGACCGCCGATCTTAAAGCCAAACAACCGTTTTGGGCTTCGCCGGACGAGGATAGAATTCCGGTGCCACCGTTGCATTGGGGAGAGTGCCGTACAACGATCAGAATTATCTTCCTCTTAAAATCCCTCATTCTGCTTCAAAAATGGCAAAAAATGACGGCTAAAAAAGGTGAATAAATAAGCACCTTTTTTTGCAGATAGATTGAACTTGCTCGGGACACATTTTGTCGTGTCCGTTGAATTGCAGCGACAGCAATTCCCACAAAACCAATAACTTAGAAGAAACAAAAGATGCTCAAAATTCAGATTCAAGTCCCGGTAAAGCCAACTCCGAAAGCGGTCACCGAGCTTACCGAAATCCTTCGCAAAACAGTGGGCGACAAAACGGCGGAAGTGAAGATTTATAAAGAGCAATGGTATAACGATTTCAGTGTATTAGTGCTCGAAGACAACCACGATCAGGACAACCTCAGCCGAGCTTGCCTCATTGAATTATTCACCTACTTCTTCTCTAAAGCTAATTAAGAGGTAAACCATGTATCACGTAGGAATTAACACCCCAGTCGTTCCCGGAGCTACTCAGTCCGAAGCCATCGAGAGCATTATTAGAATAGCTCTCACCGACCCTAAAGTTGATATTCGGTATTACGATGAACCAACGTTCTCCATTACAGTACACGATGACAACGGCAACGAACGACCGAGCCAACAAAAGATGGTAACCGAGCAAGTGTTTAGAGACCTCTTTCAGAAAAGCCTCTTTGCTACCGAGCGCATCCGGTTGGCAGAGATCAAAGGCAACATGGACATCTTAGCTTTTCTAAACGAAACAATGGTCACCGAGGAGATACCGGATGAATTGTTTATCCGCTCGATGGAACGTCTCAATAAAAGTATGATCGAACTTTACCACTTACATAATAAATCATGGGATAGGCTTCGGGAAGCACTAACCAAAAAACATCTCGAACACTTAATGGAGTATTGCGCCGAGGAATGCTTATGAAACACCAAACGATCAAATCCTGCCTCGCTAATATCTCCATTGCACAACGAGTGCTCTCGACCCGAATCCTCTCGAAGAAAGAACGCCGGGAGGTAACCGAACTGGCGAACCGGGCACTGGTTACCCTGCGCTACCTCTGTAATGAGGATGAGCATAAAGTCCAGTACTATTTGAACAGAATGTAAAAGTCCGCGAAAGCGGACTTTTCTATACCTGCGGGATACAGGGACGGCCCCGGCGTTAAGCTTGGGGCCGTTGATTTTTTAAGGGATTAATAATTACGGATTAACAGCTCATGAACCTGTCGCTTGTTTTGGTTGAGGGTATATTGGATGGGCTTTGTCTTTTCAATCTTAAAGCCTTTATACAGGTCTCTGATCAGCGGCGAATCGTCATAGCTCAACAGGAATTTCCCCTCGATCCCGGCCAGCTTATCCCGAAGCTCCGTGTGCTGGCCTTCCGTAAAGTTATGCTGATAGAAGTCGACCTTTCCGTCGGTCATTGTATAAGGCGGGTCACAGTAGAAAAAGGTCTTCGCCGAGTCATAGTTTTTAATAAACCTGTTATAAGGGAGGTTCTCGATATGAGCACTGGCCAGCCTATTAGAAAGAGCGAGGAGGCTCTCGTGCTTGATCACGCCCCGGGGAGGCTGAGTTTTACTGAACGCATAGCCGCTCCCGAAGCGACCGCCAAAAGCGTGTTTAATAACAAAGAAGTAGTACACGGCCCGGTCGAGGTCGGAGAGGTCTTCCGGTTTGTCCTTCATGATCTCAAGAATACGGTAATACTCCGAACGGGCGTTCAAGAGCCACCACAGCTTTTCGTAAAACTCCTCCGGGTCGGTTTGGATCTGACGATACAGGTTCACCAGATCATTATTAATGTCGTTGATGGCTTCAACCCGGGACGGCTCTTTACCCCAAAAGACCCACGCGCCGCCGACGAACGGTTCGGCGTAACAGGTATGCTCCGGGATTTGGGAAATGATATGACTACGGAGCAGACGCTTGCCGCCTACCCACGGAAACGGAGAGGATAATGTTGACATGGCTTATACAAAAGTCGTAAATGATCTGCCAAGACCACGACCTTGTATTGGCCTGTTTAACGCTCACACAGGCTCACAGTTACGGTTGTTTGGGATAGATATAGATAGACTAAGGGTCGCCGCTTAAAACCGCACACGTTCGATTTGCCACAATAACCTCCGGCACTCAGGCACAATAAGTCACAATAAAATACAATAAATCACAATTTGAATCGCAAGATCTCAATCACTTAGTGGCAACGATTAACATGGAACCGTACAATTTTATTTATTTTTGTGGTACCTACTTTAAAAAAAGCACCCATCCTAAATTACTTTTCTGAACAACTCTTATGGGAACATCATCCTTTAAAAAAAATATTTGGACGTTCTTTAACTCCGCTTTTGGTATCTGGTTCCTATCTACAATTGTTATTGGGTTATTTACATATTTTTTCAATCAATACAAAGAAGCTCAAAGTGATTTTAAAGAGAGGGAAAGTAAAATTAAACACCTTGATTTAGAAATCGAAAGTAGAATTTCTCAATTTTGGGTACATCTGGATAAAGTGGTCGATCATACAGATTCTTTATTGCCGTTACGAACAAATATTAGTTATGATACTATTATAGCATTTTGGGAAGCTTTTAAAGGATCGCCAGCTTCCAATGTTAAGTTAACTTCCTCGCTTTATAAAGAATTTGAAGGAAGAAGTGTTGTATCATTAATAGTGGAATTGGGTGCTTTACTGAAAGAAAAATATCATATTAACACCGATCCTATTAAAGCAGATGAGGGGCACCCAACTGATAGTATACTTAATCAAGATCAATCAAAACTATGTTCGCTAATCCGGAAAATTGAATATGCCGCAGTCTTTATCGCGGCTGATGGGATTTTCTTTAAATCCATACACCCTGGGATAAAAGAAATATGGCATGATTTCAATGAAAAAATAATTATTGGCCGTTGGGATTCGGTATTTCCCTATACAGATTGCTTGTTTTGTTAGCCACCACTTTACGTACCTGCCCAAACGGCCACCGCTACTATAAGAGCAGCGATTGCCCTACCTGCCCTGTTTGCGAAGCTGCAAAGATACCGGATTCCGGTTTTCTTTCTATGCTCTCAGCTCCGGCCCGGCGGGCATTGGAGCGGGAAGGAATTACTACCTTAAAAAAGCTTTCCTCGTTTACTGAAAAAGAAATTCTTTCGTTACATGGCATGGGGCCTTCCAGCATTCCAAAACTTCGGATGGCTCTTAGTGCCGGGGGGGGGTGCCTTTGTTAAGGCCAAGGTTATCGCCAAAAAAAATAATTATTTTAGTGAGCGTAAATACTCTCCGACCGCCATTCGATTTTGTTGTTCTTCATACAGTTGCTCTTCGCTCTTACCGGTATTTCCACACATAAGCCAACCAACATGCAGAGCAGGAGGCGGAGACATGGCCTCGGTATAATCTATTGGTTTATAATTTCTATCGTCGCGTACAGTAGTATCTGCCCCGTGAGCCAATAGTTGCTTCACTAATTCAAGCTTGCCATAGTAACAGGCGAAATGAAGCGGCGTTTGATTGCGGGCATTTCTTGAAAGCACATCGGCAGGATTATTTAATAATCGATTGATCAGTTCTTCGGAAGGAGTGTACCGATGGTTATACATTGCCCAATATCCGCGAGCCACATCGTTTAAGATGCTTTCACCCTTGGGTGTTTTTAAGGTCGGCTGTACCCCATACGTAAGTAGAAGAGCGGCCATACTGCTATCCCAGAGGAGGCAATGATGCAAAGCAGAATACCCATCGGAATCAAGAATATAAGGGTTTGCTCCTTTCGATAACAGATAGGCTACCATTTTAGACTGACCACTGATAGCCGCTGCATGAAACGGTGTTCTGCCCAGCGAATCCTGCTCATTGAGCAATTTGGGGTTATGGCGAAGCAGCCGTTTGATTTTAGTCAGATCTCCCTGTTCTGCCGCCCGATGAATTTCCCCAGCTTGCGCGGGTATAGCGGCAACTATCAGTGCAAATAACATGAGAACTCTCATACGTCTGATAACCCCATAACTTTTAAAACAATACGGCAAAATAGTGCTTATCTCCTTCATTAATGGGAATTTTCCTCCTACATTTCCCGTTCTATCCAAGCTAAATTCCGAATCCTTCTGTCGGGTGACTTACGAAAACTGATAATTGTCGCCTCGTACAGAAGCATTCATAATAAAACCGAACGCCATTGTACGTAGAGATTCAGCACCTCGCTGCATATCCTCTTGTGGATATGCCCCACTTTCCCAACCATCCGCGCCAGCGGAATCAGAACTCCCAAAATCCCACATTTTTTGACACCAGGAATCGACTCGATTCTTGCACGTTCGTACAGGCATAAGCTCTGAATTTCGGTATTTAGCACCAAAAACCAATTTTTATTCAAATAACAAGTATGGCAAAAAAGGCATCGGCTGCATTATTAAACGGTGCACACATTGCAGATAACGGGCGAATCTCGTTCTCGAAGATCCCCAAGGGTTATGAAATGCCCGATCTGCTCGATGTGCAGGTGAAATCCTTTGAAGAATTTCTTCAGGCCGGTATTCCGCTTTCCGAGCGTATCGCTACGGGATTGGAATCGGTATTTCGTCTGAACTTCCCGATCGTGGATTCGCGCGAGACGTTCATTCTTGAATACCTCGATTACCGCCTCGAAAAACCCCGCTATAACATTACCGAATGTCAGGAGCGCGGACTTACCTACAGCGTACCGCTGAAGGCCCGCCTGCGCCTGTCATCGAAGAATGCTGCCGAAGGTACCGAAGATTACGTCGAGACCATCGAGCAGGAAGTCTTCCTCGGTAACCTGCCGATGATGACCGATAAAGGTACGTTCATCATCAACGGCGCCGAGCGCGTTGTCGTCAGCCAGCTCCACCGCTCGCCGGGTGTGTTCTTCTCGGAGAGCATGCACCCGAACGGAACGACGATCTTCTCCGGCCGTGTCATCCCCTTCCGCGGAAGCTGGGTTGAGTTCACGACCGATATTAATAACGTCCTCTGGGCCTACATCGACCGTAAGAAGAAATTTCCGGTTACGATGCTTCTTCGTGCCCTCGGATACGGCACCGACGAACAGATCCTCGATCTCTTCGGCCTCGTTACCGAGCTCGATGCCAAGAAAGCCGATCTTGCCGAATACGTAGGCCGTAAAGTTGCTGCCGACGTCATCGATATGTCCACCGGCGAAATCTTCCTCTCGAAAGATTCTGAATTTAAAGAAGAGCATGTCGAGCAGATGAAGAAGAGCGGCGTGAAGTCGATCAAATTCCTCGATCTCGAAGAGACCGGCGGCGCAGTCGTTATGAATACGATCGCGAAAGATCCGTCGCGTTCTACCGATGACGCCTTCGAAGCGATCTACCGCGTCATGCGTTCGACCGAAGCCCCGGATATGGAAACCGCCCGCGGCCTGCTCGAAAAATTATTCTTTACCCAGAAGCGCTACGATCTCGGCCTTGTCGGTCGTCTTCGCTTAAACCAGCGCCTCGAACTCGAAATCCCGAACGACGTCACGACGCTTGCAAAAGAAGATATCGTTGCTATCCTGCAATATATCATTCGCCTGCAGCTCGGCAAGGCATCGCTCGACGATATCGATCACTTGGGTAATCGCCGCGTTCGTACGGTTGGCGAGCAATTAGCCCAACAATTTAACGTTGGCCTTGCCCGTATGGCCCGCACGATCCGCGAGCGCATGAGCATTCACGATGAGAAGGTCGGCCCGGCCGACTTAGTGAATGCCCGTACCGTTACGAGCGTCATCAATACGTTCTTCGGTACCAACCAGCTCTCTCAGTTTATGGATCAGACCAATCCGCTGGCAGAAATGACGCACAAGCGTCGTATGTCTGCTCTCGGACCTGGCGGTCTTACGCGTGAGCGCGCCGGCTTCGAAGTCCGCGACGTTCACTACACGCACTACGGTCGTCTCTGTCCGATCGAAACGCCGGAAGGTCCGAACATCGGTCTTATCTCGTCGCTTTCGGTCTTTGCCCGTGTCAATCCGTTCGGCTTCATCGAGACGCCGTATCGTATTGTAAAGAACGGCAAGGTAACGAGCGAGATCGTGTACCTGACTGCCGACGATGAAGAAGATAAGATCATCGCTCAGGCAAACCAGGAGCTCGATAGTCATTACAAGTTCGTCGGCGAGCGTATTAGCTGCCGTCAGTATGGCGACTTCGTCATGAAAGCACCGGACGAAGTCCAGTACATGGACGTTGCTCCGAGCCAGATCGTTAGCGCTGCTGCTGCTCTTATTCCATTCCTTGAGCATGATGACGCTAACCGCGCTCTCATGGGATCGAACATGCAACGCCAGGCAGTACCCCTGCTTCGCCCCGAAGCTCCGGTTGTTGCAACCGGCCTCGAAGGTAAACTTGCCCGCGATAGCCGCGCCCTGCTTCTTGCAGAAGGAAGCGGAACGATCGAATACGTCGATTCCGAACGTATCGTTATCCAGTATGACGATGAAGGCTCGCGCGATGAGATTATGGCAAGCTTCGACGATTCACGCGTTCGCGAATACAAACTGACGAAGTTCTTCCGCTCGAACCAGGATACCTGTATCAATCACCGCCCGATCGTAAAAGCCGGTCAGAAGGTCAATAAAGGTGATGTACTCGTCGATTCTTCTTCGACCGAAGGCGGTGAGTTGGCGCTCGGACGTAACGTCATCGTAGCGTTCATGCCCTGGAGAGGCTATAACTTCGAAGATGCTATCGTTATCAGCGAGCGCGTTGTCTCCGAAGATATTTATACCTCGATCCACATCGAAGAATACGAGTTACACGTCCGCGATACCAAGCGTGGTGAAGAAGAACTCACCCGTGAAATTCCGAACGTCTCTGAAGAAGCAACGAAGGACCTCGACGAGAACGGTATCGTTCGCGTCGGCGCCGAAGTAAAAGAAGGCGATATTCTTATCGGTAAGATCACGCCGAAGGGCGAGACCGATCCGACGCCGGAAGAAAAACTGCTTCGTGCTATCTTCGGCGATAAGGCCGGCGATGTGAAGGATGCTTCGCTGAAGGCACCGCCAGGACTCAAGGGTGTTGTCGTTGATACCAAACTCTTCTCCCGCAAGGGCACGAAGAAAGAAGGCGAAGAGAAGCGCGATGAGAAGAAGCGCCTCGATGCGATCGATAAACTCTATGCCGATCAGCTCTTCGATATCAATTCGAGACTCGCTGAAAAGCTCGTAAAGATCCTCGATGGCGAAACCTCTGCCGGTATCCGCGATCTTGATGGTACGGTTGTTGTCCGTGCCGGTTCGACTTATAAGCGCGATACGTTCTTCGGTCGTCTCGAAGAGCTCGAGCGTCTATCCGTCGGTACCGATTGGATCGAAGACCGCCGCAAGATGAATTTGATCCGCAAGATCTACGAAGGCTACTGGACCAAGCGTGAAGACATCGAAGCCGATGTCCGCCGCGAGAAATCGAAAGTCGGCCTCGGAGACGAACTCCAGCCCGGCATCATGCAGATGGCAAAAGTCTATGTTGCCAAGAAGCGCAAGCTTTCTGTCGGTGATAAGATGGCAGGCCGTCACGGTAACAAGGGTGTCGTTGCCAAGATTGTACCGGCAGAAGACTTGCCATTCCTTGCCAATGGCCAGCCCGTCGATATCGTTCTTAACCCGCTCGGCGTGCCGAGTCGTATGAATATCGGTCAGCTCTACGAAACGGCTCTTGGCTTTGCCGCTAAGAAGCTCGGCGTAAAGTTCGAAACTCCGATCTTCGACGGTGCTCACTGGGACGATGTACTCGGCTACCTCGGGGAAGCCGGTCTCGATGCCGACGGACGTTCGCAGTTATATGACGGACGTACCGGCGAGCCGTTCGATCACAAAGTAACGGTAGGCTGCATTTATATGCTGAAGCTATCGCACTTGGTCGATGATAAGATCCACGCCCGCTCTATCGGACCCTACTCCCTCATCACGCAGCAGCCGCTCGGTGGTAAAGCCCAGTTCGGCGGCCAGCGTTTCGGAGAAATGGAAGTCTGGGCACTCGAAGCATACGGCGCCGCCCACGCCCTGCAAGAGATTCTGACCGTAAAGTCGGACGACGTCCCTGGTCGTTCGCGCGTCTATGAGGCAATCGTTAAAGGCGAGAATATGCCGGAGCCGAGCGTTCCGGAATCCTTCTCGGTCCTGGTTCGCGAACTGCAAGGTCTCGCGCTCGAAGTAACGATCAATTAATTGTAGAATAATTAGTAAGGATTAACACAATGGCATACATGCTTCCGATGGATTCTCCATTCAAGAAGTTCTCGCAAATGACGATCAGTTTGTCGAGCCCGGATAGTATCTTGAACCGTAGCCACGGCGAGATCACGAAACCAGAAACGATCAACTACCGCTCGTACCGTCCGGAAAAAGATGGTCTCTTCTGCGAGAAGATCTTCGGACCAACGCGCGATTGGGAATGTTTCTGCGGTAAATATAAGCGTATCCGTTATAAAGGCATTATCTGCGATCGCTGCGGCGTCGAGGTAACTACCAAATCCGTTCGCCGCGAACGCTTTGGCCATATTTCATTGGCCGTACCCGTGGTTCACATCTGGTACTTCCGTTCGCTGCCGAACAAGATCGGCCACTTGCTTGGTATCCCAAGTAAAGATCTTGAAAAGATCATTTACTATGAATCGTATGTCGTCGTCAGCCCGGGTACGACCGGCTTGCCGGAGAAACACCTGCTGACCGAAGAAGAATATTATCGTATTCTCGATTCGCTTCCGTCGGAAAATGACGAACTCGGCGATCGCGATCCGAAGAAGTTCATCGCCAGCATCGGTGCGCCGGCTGTGCATGATCTTCTGAGCCGCATTGACGTCGAATCGCTTTCGATCGAACTGCGCCGCCAGGCTCGTGAAGAGACTTCTCAGCTAAAGCGCCAGGATGCTTTAAAGCGTCTTCGTACTGTTGAGGCCTTCCGTACCGAAGAAGGCAAAACCGAAAACCGCCCTGAGTGGATGGTTCTCGGTGCTGTTCCGGTTATTCCGCCGGAGCTTCGCCCGCTCGTACCGCTCGAAGGCGGACGCTTTGCGACCAGTGATCTTAACGATCTCTATCGCCGCGTTATTATCCGTAATAACCGCTTGAAGCGTTTGATGGATATCAAAGCTCCTGAAGTTATCTTGCGTAACGAAAAGCGCATGCTTCAGGAAGCCGTCGATTCGCTCTTCGATAACTCGCGTCGTGCCTCTGCTGTAAAGGCGGATACCTCGCGTGCGTTGAAGTCGCTCTCCGATACGCTCAAAGGAAAGCAAGGGCGCTTCCGTCAGAACCTGCTTGGTAAGCGCGTTGACTATTCCGGTCGTTCGGTTATCGTCGTTGGTCCGGAGCTGAAGCTTCACCAGTGCGGTCTGCCGAAAGAAATGGCGGTCGAGCTCTTCAAACCGTTCATTATCCGTAAGCTCATCGAACGCGGTATCACCAAGACCGTGAAATCTGCCAAGAAGCTCGTCGAACGCAAGACGAACGACGTGTGGGATATTCTCGAATCGATCATCGACGGACATCCGATCCTGCTCAATCGCGCACCAACGCTTCACCGCCTTGGTATCCAGGCCTTCCAGCCGAAGCTGATCGAAGGTCGCGCCTTGCAGATCCATCCGCTCGTTTGTACGGCATTCAACGCCGACTTCGACGGTGACCAGATGGCCGTTCACGTGCCGTTATCGTTTGAAGCACAGCTCGAAGCTTCGACGCTCATGCTCAGCTCGCACAATATCATCTCCCCGCAGAATGGCGAACCGATCGCCGTTCCGTCGCAGGATATGGTTCTCGGACCCTATTACCTCACCAAGCACCGTAATGGCGAACTCGGCGAAGGTTTACAGTTCGGCGATTCCAAGAGCGTGATCGTTGCTTATAACCTCGGTCGTTTGGCACTCCATGCCATGATCAAGGTTCGCCACAATGGCAAGCTCATCGAAACGACCTGCGGTCGTGTGATCTTTAACCAGATCGTACCGACTGAAATGGGATACCTCAACGAGTTACTCACGAAGAAGCGTCTTCGTCAGATCATCTCGTTAAGCTTCCGTAAGGTTGGCCTCGTGAAAACCGTTGAATTCCTTGATAAGCTTAAAGACCTCGGATTCATGTTCGCTACCAAGGGTGGTATTTCGGTAGGTCTTTCCGATATTGTTGTACCGAAAGAAAAGAACGAGATCATCGATAAGGCTCAGAATCAGGTCGATGACGTCCATGATAAGTACCTCAACGGTTTTATTACGACCGGCGAGCGCTACAACAAAGTGATCGATATCTGGACGCGTGCTACCAACCGCGTAGCCGATAAACTCTTCGAAACGCTGCAGCAGGATCGCGGCGGCTTCAACCCCCTCTATATGATGGTGGATTCCGGAGCCCGCGGTTCGAAAGAACAGGTTCGTCAGCTTGCCGGTATGCGTGGTCTTATGGCCAAGCCGCAGAAATCACTTTCGGGTCAGACGGGCGAGTTGATCGAAAACCCGATCCTCTCGAACTTCTACGAAGGCCTTTCGATCCTTGAGTACTTTATCTCGACGCACGGTGCCCGTAAGGGTCTTGCCGATACCGCTTTGAAAACGGCCGACGCCGGGTACCTCACGCGCCGTCTTATCGATGCCGCTCAGGATGCCGTCGTTGCGATGCACGATTGCGGTACGATCCGCGGTATTCCGACCAGCGCTCTTAAAGAAGGCGAAGATGTGAAGGAAACGCTCGCCGAGCGTATCCTTGGCCGTTCGCTGCAGGAGGATGTGTATGATCCGCTTTCCAAAAAGATCATTGCCAAGACCGGTGCGATGGTTGACGAAGAGATCGCTGCTGCGATCAATGAGACTTCTATCGAAACCGTCCTCGTTCGCTCGGTACTTACCTGCGAAGCCAAGCGCGGTATCTGCGCCTTGTGCTACGGCCGCAACCTCTCGACGCATAAGCTTGTCGAGGCCGGTGAAGCTGTCGGTATTATTGCCGCACAGTCGATCGGTGAACCGGGTACGCAGCTTACGCTTCGTACCTTCCATACCGGTGGTACGGCATCGCTTATCGCTTCGCAGTCTCAGGTTACCTCAAAGTTCGATGGTAAGCTGCAGTATGAGGGTATGAAAGTTATCTCGAATATCGAAGGGGAAAAGATCGTCCTCTCGCGTTCGGGTATCGTTAATATCCTTGACGACGATAACCGCGTTATCGGTAAGCTCGACGTACCGTACGGTTCGACGATCCTGGTTCCGGATGGCAAGCTCGTTAAGAAAGGCGAATTGCTCTATGAGTGGGATCCGTATAATGCTGTCATTATTTCCGAGCATCCCGGTACGGTTAAATTCCGTGACTTCGTTGAGAACATCACCGTTCGCCGCGAACCCGATGAACTCACGGGCCATATTCAGACCCGTACCATCGATTCGCGCGATCGTACGAAATCTCCGACGCTCGACATCCTCGATGAGCATGGTAAGCGCATTATCAATTACATTATTCCAAGTAATGCTATCTTGCAGGTCGAAGACGGTGAAGCTATCAATGCCGGAACGGTATTGGTAAAGATCCATCGTGAAGCCGGTAAGAACCGTGACATCACGGGCGGTCTGCCCCGTGTCACCGAGCTCTTCGAAGCCCGCTCGCCATCGGATCCGGCAACGGTTTCCGAGATCGACGGTGTCATTCACTTCGAGAAGCCGCGCCGCGGTTCGCGTGTGATCGTTGTTACCGCTCATGACGGTACCGATCGCCGTGAGTACACGATCGCCTTCGGTAAGCACATTCTTGTTCAGGAAGGCGATAGCGTCCGTTCGGGCGAGCGCTTATCGGACGGTGCTATCGATCCGCACGATATCCTGAAGATCAAGGGTGTGGCTGCAGTACAGCAGTACCTCGTCAATGAAATTCAGGAAGTGTACCGTATGCAGGGTGTGAAGATCTCCGATAAGCACATCGAGATCATCGTACGCCAGATGCTTGGTAAAGTCGTCATCACGAGCTCGGGTGATTCGCTCATGCTTGAGAACGATGAGATCGATAAGATCAAAGTTGCCGAAGAAAATGAAATGCTTCGTAACTCGGTCTTTATCACCAAGCGCGGTGATTCGAAATTGAAAGTCGGTCAGATGGTCGATAAGAAGAAATTCAAAGAGATCTCAACCGAACTCAAGAAGAAGGAAAAGATCGCACCGGAATCCCGTGTTGCCGAACCGATCCTTGCTGAACCGATCCTGCTTGGTATCACTCAGGCCGCGCTTACGACCGAAAGCTTTATTTCGGCCGCCAGCTTCCAGGAAACGACCAAGGTACTTACCGAGGCTTCGATCCAGGCCAAGACCGATACCCTGCTCGGACTCAAGGAAAATGTTATCGTGGGGCATCTTATCCCCGCCGGTACCGGACTTCCGAAGTTCAAAGACCTGCTCGTTATTCCGAAAGAGCTGCAACAGCTCGGAATGGAGCCCGTCGAAGAGCAACCGCGCCCCCGCCGCATGGCCCGCTCGGCTGCGTAAGAGTAAAAGCTCTAATAAAGAAGCCCGCCTTCATGGCGGGCTTCTTTATGCCGAAATATAATTGCGGTTAATAAGCCTATCATTCCGAACGAAGGGAGGAATCCCCTGACGTCCTCACCAACCGCCTAATACATCTCCTTTAAATCTGTAATAACAATCAGAATTGACATCGCCCTTTCAGGGCTCAATGATTTATACTACTCGCTCCACCCCTGGCTACTTTACGCCGCCCTTTCAGGGCTATATTTATGTAATAATAGCCGGAAGTGATAACAATAAGAATAGAGTGTCTTTATTAAAAGCTTATATAAATCATCATGGGAAGAAATTCCATTTACAATTAACCAATGCGAACCCCGAAGGGGTGGTGTGCCTATAGCCAGGGGTGGAGCGAAGCGTAACCCCTGGTACGGTTAATTAAAAGAAGTGAGCCCTGAAAGGGCGATGTAAAGGTTTACATGGCCTATAAAAAGATTTGCGAGGACATCAGGGGATTCCTCCCTTCGGTTCGGAATGACAGTCTTAGTCAATGCCTCGAACCCCATCCCCTCATTACTGCAACGGCGTCTGTACCTGCACCGTCACCGTACGGCAATAGTAGCGGCCTTCGGGAGATGAATTCATATCGGTAGACTCTGCCGGGCCAATGCCTTTTACTTCGGTTAGTTTGGCATTCGGGTTGTCTTGTTTTACAAGTGTTGCTACAGCATCGGCGCGGGCTTGGGAAAGCTCCTGGTTGTGATCGAGTTCGCCGAGGCGATCCGTCGAGCCCGTGATGCGGGCTTCGGATTCTTCTTTAATTGATTTTGCTACAAAGGTCTGCACCATCTTCTTGTTCTGCGCAGAAATATCGGAGCGGTCGAAATCGAAAACAACCAGCGATAATCTCGAAAGCTCGAACGGGAAACGCGATTTGGATTTCGGTACATTGTAACTGCTGGAAGTAGTAAGCCCACCGGCATCGGTTACCGTAAGAGTTGCCTTCAAATCCTGATTCTGTTCGGCTGCTTTGGCGATGGGACCGAGGTCTTTATCACCGATACTCCAATCGAAGCTCTTCGGCGGGGCACTGCTGCCGGTCGCATGATATACTATTTCAGAACCAGCCGATACTTTGAACTCCCAGGAAGTGATCTCAGACTGCTTCGAACTGGCATTGAGTACAAAGGAAAGCTGCTTCGGAGTGCCTTCGTAGCGCGAGAATTTTTCATGTACTACGGGCTCCAACATTTTTTCATCGCCGGAAGAAATTTCTACGCGGCGGTTCTCTTCAATACCTTCGGCATATTTTTTACTCGAAGGGTTCGAGGGCGTCGAAGCAGTCTTGGTGGTAATACGCCCGGGTTCGATCCCCCAGACAGAAGTAAGGTATTGCTTCACCGTTTCAGCGCGATCTTTGGCAAGGGAAGTTGCCGGTTTACCCGCTTCCGTCTCTTTTCCATCGGTCGTGCCGGTAATAACGATCGTCTTGGAAGGATCGCTCGTCAGGCGATCGCCGAGGACATCGAGTATCTGATAATAGGCTTCGAGCGAATTATGCGGCAGTTCGCGATCGCGAAACCGGGCTCTGTCGCTCGATGCGATCTGCTCATAGCGCGGCTGCAATGCCGAATTGGCACTATCGAAAAAGATATACGGAAGTAATGGAAACGTCTCGGTAACGATCGTCTCAACCACTTGCACTTGCTGCGGCGAAGCAAGCGCTACTTCAACGATCGGCGGCTCAGGCTTGGGTTTCGGAGTGGGCGCCGGGGGCGGTGGTGGCGGAGGAGGAGGTGGTGGTGCCGGCTCCGACTTATAGATATTATAACGAATCGCTACCCCGCCTTCGAGCGAAGCAATCTTCCAATTAAAATCACTGCGAACTTTCGTGAACGGATACGAATACCGCACTTCCGGAGCGAAGGTAATATCATGACTAAGCGGCAAGGGATAGCCGATTGAACCCAAAGCGCCGAAGGTACTATTCAATAATTGTATCTCACCACTGCCGATTGTCTTTTCCGTCGTATGGGTCTCGGGATAGACGACACCGCTCGGCGAGAGGATCTCTTCGGTCTGTTTATAATTCGAAGATGAACTTAGCGGCATGGTATAGGTCAGACCGGCGACGATATATATAGGTATTTTTTGCAGCGGTGTAAAGCGAACTCCGGCCATCGCTACAACTTCCGGAAGCGTAGCAGTATAAGAATGCTGGCGCTGAAGCGTTACATATTTTCCCGAAGCCACATCAAGCACCGGCATATTCCCTACCCGGGCAACGCCAAAATCTCCGCCACGTTCGGCGTATCCCACCGAGGCTGTTATATCGAGCATCCTTACCAGCGGCCGCTCGGCAAGAATGCCGATATGAAACCCGCTGCCTGTCCCATTGCCAAAGACCCCGCATCCATCTTCACAGCAAAAGACATGGGCCTGGGATTGATGAAAATTCTTTGCGGCATCGGCAAAAACGCCGAAGCGAAAGACCGTTACCGGCTGCGTTTGTTCGGCAATAGCCTGCAGGCCCTGCGCCCGAAGGCCACAAGCAACACAACACGCAACGAAGATCAGAATAAAATATTTCACTACTGTTTAATAAAAGGTAGTATCGCTGCGGCGCTTCCATCCATTATCAGATAGTAAGAGCCCGTTGTAAGATCGGAAATCGGGATAGATCGAATCTGCTTCCCGGATAGAAGATCGAGTGTAACATGCTTTACGATGCTCCCCTTGCTATCGAGTATCGATACAGCCACACGATCAGTGGTACGAGAAGAGATCGAAAGCATAAGGTCGGCCGTTACAGGATTAGCGAGTGCCGAGATCGCCGGACGTTCGGAGTTGGCAGCCTGTACCACATCTGCAGCCGGTAACAGAGCGATCGAGCTGCTCTTGAATGGGCTAAAGGTTTTGAATACGATTCTTTTTCCTGAACGGCACCAACAGATATGCCCGGCAGCCGATATAGAATCGGGTGCAACCTCCGGAACATCAATACCATTGTAGGTTACCGTCTTAGGCTTTGTATCGTCTAAATGAAAGATCATATAGCCGGTACGTTCCGGTACATCGTAACTGCCTTGTGTGGTATTTATAAAGAGTGTCTGAATCGAGCCGCTTGTACTATTGACGTATGGTATTTCTGCATAAACGCCCTTTTCGTAGTCGTAGGTCCGAAGATCATCCTCATAATAGGCAGCACTGGCGGCAGTACTCCCAAAGATATGAAACTCGATAGAGGAAAAGGCGGAGCTATCGGCTGAGTTGAGCCCGGATTTCCGTTTTGGAATAATAGCCCCAGCCCGTATAAGGATCGGTATCTGATCTTTCGGTTTAGAGATCGTTACTTCCCTACCACCGGTGTAGAGTTCATCGGTCCAATAGTCGTACCATGCTCCTGCGGGTAAATAGAACGTCACCGAAGTTGCTCCCTGTGTGGTGATCGGAGCAACGATCATATCATCTCCGAATTTCCAGGCGCGGATTTCGGTGAAGGTTGCCGTTTCATCCGGGTAATCGAAGACCAAGGGACGAACAGGAGGAGTACCAGTTGTATGATACTTCCAAAACGCAGCATAGATATACGGAAGCAGTTCGTACCGAAGGCGGATAAATTTTTCAGCGATCGAATCGGCCTCGACCCCATAGAGCCAGGGTTCACGCTCGGCAACATCGACGCTATGAATGCGATAGAACGGCACGAAGGCGCCCATCTGCATCCATCGGTAATAATTTTCTGCGACGGTGGGGGTCGAATCCTGCTTGCCCCAAAAGCCGCCGATATCCATACTCCAGAAACCCGATCCCAAGGCAATGCTTTTGAGCATCCGGGGACGCTGATAATTCAACTCATCGAACGTCGATTGAAGATCGCCCGACCATAGCCCATACCCGTAGCGATGCGCACCGCAGAAATAATTTCTATTGAGGGAAAAGACCCGCTCGTTATTATAGGCACGCTGTCCTTCATATTGCGATTGCTGCATATACAAATACATCAGCGAACCCTTGTAGCCGGCTTCGTCATTCCAGTAAGAGCGCACGCCAAGATCATAGCAGTTATGGCTCGGATCGATAAACGAATTCCAGAACCAGCGACGCACTTCCGGTTGGTAATAATCCAGCAAGCCGATCTTTTTGTGACTGAAATAATCGGTGCCGCTATCGCAAAAGAATCCATGCTCCTTTGCATACGCTCCTTCTGAAGTTTCCAGATGGATACGAGGCTTACGAATACCGATGAGATGAATGCCGAGTGCATCAAGTGAATCCCGAAAGGCACCGGTTGAAGCGGAAGGAAAAGCAATCGGATTCCATTTGAACTCGCCTTGATCGTTACCCCAATCCATCCATTCGAAATCAAGTGCCCACCCATCGAGAGGGATATTACGATCGTGGTATGTATGAATCTTACTTAGCACTTCGCTTTGATCCTGCTTCCACTTGCTATGGATAAAACCAAGCGACCAATACGGCGGCAGATCGGGAAAACCGGTAATGGTATAGTAGCTTTTAAATAGCTCGGCCGGCGTACCGGCGCTGAGATAAATACTATTATGATGCAAAGAATCGGAGCGCCAAAACGACATCGTACTTGAATTGCCATTTATAGCCGCCGATCCTTCGATCACATCTGCCAATAACGAAAACCCTGCCGGACTCCAAATAAACATCCCTCCGGCATGGCCCTGGTCGCCACCGGTGATCGGAGTTTGTTCCGAAGTAGTTGCAAGCTGCGGTGCATCGTTCTCAAGTCCGTAATAAACGCCGGTTGTGATTGAAGCAGTAAGTGAGTATAACTGGAAACCGATATTGAGATCGGTTACAAATATCTCTTTATTATTCTTGTTGAAGAATGTTATGGAAGTAGTGGTGCGGTCAAATTCCAGATGGCACTCACTCATCGATAGTACAGCTACCGAAGTACTCGTATCGATATGAGTAAATTCTATCGGTTTGAATGCCGGATCGATGACCGGGGTCTGCTTCTCGGAAGTCCCCGCTTCCAATATCGTAATCCCTATAGTTCGTGAATCGACACCCGAACATTCGAGCACCATATTATTAGCAAGCGTGAAGCGTACCGGCTGTGCGTTCGCAGCGGATATAGCAGTAAGAAAAGCAATAAGTATTACTACGAACGTCCTCACTCGAGCTTAACGCCTTCCGATGATCACCTTTTCCGAAGCCCTGAATTTGCCGGCCTCAAAGACAAGGATATACGAGCCTTCGGCAAGCGGTGAAAGATCAAGATCGAGCCGGTAGCGGCCACCCTTCATAATCTGTTCTCCATCGAGAACCGTCATCACCTTATTGCCGGTAGAAGAATAGATCACAAGTTTCGGAGCCAGATCGCCGAAGAACTCGAATTCAGATTCTGCTCTTCCGGTTGTTGGGTTCGGACGCAATGGCATAAAAGCATTTTTCCCGCCTGTAAATTCAAGATAGCTGATGTTGCATCTTGGCAGGACGGATAATGCCGAGGTATCGCCGCTCGGTATGGGCTTAATAAAGAAGATCGAATCGCTCGTAAGGAAGCCGGGTATAAGCCGCATCGGTGAAACAGTGGAATCCGGCACAGCAATAAGGAAGCGCAAACGGGTGATCTCTCCTTTTACAATACTATCGCAATCGAGCTGTTCGACGTTTAGCCCCGGGCCGGTCAGGGTAACCGTCGGTGCGCTATAGGTCGAAGATGCCGAAAGATATTCCAACGCATATTTATTATAGGCGATCGAATAGCGAATATCGATCGGCGTCTGCGGCATATCGCGATCCATAAGGATCGGTACTTCGATCGTATCGGATATCTGCCCTCTGATCGTATCGACGACGCCGATATTCGGATCGAATGCCATGGTAAAAGGATATGGCGGCGCCCATCCGTAACTATGCACCCTGCCGGTATCGATCACCGGACACGGGGAATTCGAATAGGCATAGATCGCCGTATCGACAAGCGTATCGGCTCTCGGGCAAAAGCGGATCGTAAAGACGATAGAATCGCCCGGCTGCAAGGTAAGCGGATAGGACTTATCCGATCCCACAATGGAATGATACAACGGCATCGTCGAAAGTGAATCGAAGCGAACCGGTACCAAGCCCGGGTTGCGGACCGTAAGCGTGAGGTCTTTACAATCGCGTACTTTTACCGTATCGAAATTCGTCTGCTTTTGAATGGCAAGCTGAGGATCGTCGATAATAACCACTCCGTGATCGATATTCGCAATGATCTTAAAGAAGACGAGCGAATCGCTATCGAAATCTACATCATCGAGAATGATCGGGAATGTCGCCGTGTCTCCCTTTGGAATGAACCGGACGTACGCTATCGTGCCTGCCTTTACCTTTCTTGCATTTTTTAGTATGACCCGCGCTCCATCGCCAGTATCACTTACACTTGCCTGTCCCGTGTAAGGAGAGCTGACATCGAGCAGTGTTACCTTCGAAGAATCGTAGCCGATCCTGAACAGCATATCGATAATATCCTGCGGTATGTCCCTCGTGATCATGATCGGTATCACCAGGGTATCACAGGTGGTGATATGCAGCGTATCAGTATTGATCCTGCCCGTATCAAAGGCAACCTGCATACCATAGGCAGGAGCAAATCCTTCGCCGGTCACCAGGATCGTTGTGTCATAACCATGACACGGGAAGGTTGTTTCGAGATACAATCTTGCCTGGTATTGCTTCGGGGCGCGGGGCCTGAAGGTGATATTCAGACAAAGGGTATCTCCGCGAAGCACCGTCCAGGGCAGCGGAGTATTGGAGCACTCATTATAGGTGAATACTCTCTCGTCTGGGACAAAGAAGGCATTGATAAAGACGACGCTATCACCGCTCGGATTAGTAAAGGCGCTTGGAATATTAAATTTTATGCGCACCGGCTGCGCGGAGGTATCGACTCGGGTAGCCGGGAAAGCGGCAGTAGTTTGATTCGGAGTAAAATTCAGTTCTCGGCGTCCGGATAAACTCACGTCATAACTTTGCTTCCAGGCCGGGGTGGATGCTTTAATGCGTAGTGTCGCATTCATTACAAGGTTCGCCGCTATTGCGGGGACGTTCGGGCAGAATGTTACGACAATCGTATCAGCCGTTTTCGGAGGGATGGTATAAGGCATTACCGAATCCATCGTCAGTTTCGAATACCACTTATAGACCGAGGTGTTGGCATTCGGTAATCCATTGGCAAGCAATAAGACCGAATCGATGCTCATCGGAATAAAATTGCTGTTATTCGGGATCACAATTTCGCGCTCGGCGCATTCGCAGGGGCGATGCAACCCAAAATTGATATAACTTAATGCTACGTCGAGCCGCACGATCACTCCACTGCCGGTTAAAAGGCCGGTAGCGGTTCTGCCGCAGGGAGTATCGAGCGTTACGGTAACATATTGGTTATAGGAAGATTGGGCTGTCGGCGCGAAGCGGATATAGGCTTTGAGCGAATCACGAGGCCCGAGCCAGACCGGTAATGCCGGCGAAGTAGAAAGCAAGGTATATCCTGCGGGACAGGCAACCGTCGTTACATGAACCGGCATCGGAGAAATATTTTCTATCGTTACGCTATCGTCTTTTTGCCAGCCAACTTCCACCGGTCCATAAACCGTCAGTTCGGTTACTGAAAGTTTTGGTGTTACACTGGTGCCCTGCAATAGTATTTCGTAGGTATTGCCTGCGCCGAGATCGATCGAAATATAGGAGCGATCAGCGCGATCATTAAGCAGGTCGTTCGGGCAATATTTTACGATATAATTGAAGCTTTGTCCCGGAGCGAATGAACCGCTCGGAGCATGAGTAACCAGCGTAAATTTTCCACTTGGATCGTTAAGGATATCGCCAGCAATATTGACTGCACTGCCCGTACGATTCTTTACTACAATGGTATCGGTACGGCATTCGCAAGCCGTGACATTTTCAATATCTAGATACGAAGGCGAAAACTCCAACTGATCGAACACTCCGGTGCCGCTAACCGGAATACTGAGCGTGCCATAACACTGGCGGTCAAAAATTACCAACGTATCGAAATACGTGATCGGCTGGCGGGGACGGAATTGCACGGTTATCGGAACGGTCTGCCCGGGAGCAATATTGAAGGTCGTTGGGGAAACGATGGAATAGACGTCGCCGACTTTCAGATAGACCGACATTTGCCGTGGATCTTTCCCCGTACAGGTAACCGTCGGTATTTGTTGAGCGGTCTTGCCGATCGTGACATTTCCGAAAGCAACCAATGGCTGGTTGAAATTTACCTCCACCGAAATACCGGTACCCGTGAGATCGATAGTTCGGACAATTTTACAACCATGGAAATTACAGACGACTTGCATCTGCCCCGTGAACGGGCCGGGTGTAGGTGGACGGAAACGGACGTACTGCGCCAGATATGCCGTTTTAGGTTTTAATAAGATCGGGAAATTAAACCGGGCTCCATAAAAGGCCGGGTTGGTAAAAATGATCGTATCGATATAGATATTTTCACCGATCAAATTGCGGTATTGGTAATCCTGCGTGTTACTGATCTGACCGGGACAGACCGCTTCAAAAGCCATTGAGGTTATCTGGGCTTTTGCACTTGGGGTCAGCAATACCAGCACGTCCTGTGTTCTGCCCTGAATAGGAATAAAACCACTGCCGGGACATTTATCGTCGCTGATAATTCTTAAGGTATCGAGTTCGGTTCTTGAAGTATCGTCGGCATCGAGACGGACGATGATCTTCCAACATTCACCAGGCTGCAAGGTGATCGGAAGATTCGGAAAGCCGCCATCCGGTCTCCAGCTATATTTCGGATTTTTAAGCTGAGCATTACTGATCGTCAGTGGCCGGTTACTTTGATTACAGATCCTTACCGTATCTTCATCATAGGTCCGTTCGGTGCACCCGACATACAACGTATCCATTTGGATCGTTGCTTTGGAATAACTGAGTTCCGTCGAACGATTAACGACGAGCGGTATCTGTACATAGTCACCGCAGCGATTCTGATTGACGATATACAAATTCGTCCAAAGCTGACCGGTAAGGTTTCCACTGAAATGAACCGCAAAGGACTGCGATACATTCTGCTGCAAGCTAAAGCTTGATTTGCTCAGCGTGAATAGGCTGGCATATCCATAATAGACGAACGCCGAAACCGAATTGCCGCAATAGGAAGTATCGGTAAGCGTGAAAGTAAAATCGGAATCGTTCTGGCAAATGAGTGTAGCATTGAGGCTATTCGGAGAAATAGAGAACGTCGCCGGTACTTTTCTATCCGAAGGATAGAGGCGGGCATTACTGCGAAGCCTGCCAATATGATCGTGCCCCGAAGCATCGCAGAGATCGAGGATATAGCTCGAATCGTTACAGCGATAGTATAATTCAAGGCCCGGCTCATTACCTTCGAGCGAAAGCAATCGTTGGCAGCGGATCTGCTGTTCGGTTAATGCTTTGTTCCAAAGCCGTATCTCATCGATCTGGCCTTTAAAACTTCTGTAGTTTACGCTATCGTCGTAGAGCGCATTGCAACTGGCAAATTGCAGCGGCAGCTTATCGCTCTCCTGATGCTTGAGCTTCGAGATCGGGTACTGCGCATTGCGGCTTTGCCCCACAAGCGCGCCATCGACATAGATACTGGCCGTCTGCGTAGTACCATCGAATGTAAAAGCAAGATGTACCCATCCACGAGTATAAAGATCGGCAATAGTGGCCGAGGCAAGCGTATTATCTGCCGAACCGAGAAAGGAATTGTCGGGGCTGAGTTCGAAATAAATTTTATTGTCAATGATATAGGCAACCCACACATCGTTATTATCGCGGTTCGGCCCCCAAATGCCGCCGAGATACACCCGCTTACCTGCCTGCTGCTGAGGTTTATACCAGGCTTCGAACGTCAGTGCCGCATCGATGTTACGAATACGGTAGGAGGTATCGACGTCAACGTATTGCGCTCCTTTACCGGCCGTCGCCGTTATAGTGATCGCATTACCAACGCAGCTTTTTACCGTATCGCAGGATTGCGCACGAAGATCTTCTGCCTGATATAAAAGCACACCAAGCAGCGCCATAATAGCAGGTATTATGGTCCAATGGGGAAAACGTCTGTTGCTATTCAATGTTCGTCGTACTCAACACCCAACTCACATCGCCGGATCGTCAGGCCGGTGATGCACTATACTATTACTATTATTTTTATCCTTACACTATATTACCGTCCGCCTTCGATCATCCGGGTGGCGGTACCGAAATCACTTCTGGCGATAACAAGATAGGAGCCGCGCTCGAGATCGAGCGATAGCGGAATATACTGGGTACCGGCCGCAAGTATGCCCGAAAATCCTTCGGCAACCTTACGTCCGGCAATATCCGTAACTTCGATCGAAACTGTCCCGGCTTTTGGAAGCTCGAGTACAACGGTCGTCGAACTGGTAAACGGATTCGGGTAATTAGAAGAGATAGAAAAAACGGGCTCGTTCATCGAAGGCTGGCTCACGCCACTTGTCTGTGCCCTGATGGTGCCGGCGGGTGATAGGAAATCAACATCGCCCTGATCGCTGCGCCCTCCCTTAAGATTCAACCGCGCATCATCGAGCGTCATCCCAAACCAGGCAGTAAGCACATCGAGATACACCGTTCGGAAGTCGCGCGAATACCCAAGGTTTTTATTTTCGTCAAAATTACTGAGGTCGAACGGTGCTCCATAAATGCCGGAATTCACCTGCGTACCGAATACGAACTGTACGCTGGCCGCGCCGTGATCGGTACCGAAGCTACCATTCTCTTCCGGTCGGCGGCCGAATTCACTGATCGTCAGGCCAACGATGCGATCGGCAAGGTTCAGCCGAATCATATCGTTCATAAACTGAGCGATGCCATCGGCAAGCGAAGAAAGCAAGGTGGCATGCTCACCGATAGAACCATCTCCCTGCAATGTCTGCGATACGTGCGTATCGAACCCGCCCATCGAAACGACATAGACTTTTGTCTGCAAACCTCCGGCAATAAGCGCGGCACAATTTGCCATTTGGGTAGCAAAAGCATCGCCCGATCTGTATTTACCTTTTAAGAGTGCTTTTCCGGTCGCATAGCTATCTTTTACGCGCTGGGCATATTTATCTGAACGGGCTGCTATATCGGCAACGAACTGATATTCGTCGAAGTATGCCGTATTCGCACTTTGATCGTCGAGCGCATCGGAAGCGGAAACCACGCCCTGCTGTTTGCTCGGATCGCTGACTTCAATACCCATACGGCCGACCTTGCTTTCGAGCGCCAGCGAGAAACCGCCAAACTGGATCGCCAGCGGATCGCTCGGCAGATCGGTCGGGAAATTCGGATATTTTTGCTGTAAGTAGCGTCCTACCCAGCCGGTATCGAGCCGGTCGTTCGGGTTAGAATCATTAATACCGGAAAGCCAAATATCGGTAGAGCGGAAGTGGCTTAAGTTCGGATTCGGATAGCCGACGTTTCGTACTACTGCAAGATTTCCCTGCTGCAGCATTGTCGTTAAACCGCCTTTATCTCCGGCGGCGAGCGAAGGATGGAAATAGACGCCGGGAATGCTGGAATTGGTCCAGCATTTTGCTTTCGGCACGGCAATGTTCGGACGCAGGACAAGGTACTGCGGATCATCGGCCGGCGGCAGCATATTAATGCCATCGTTACCACCGAAGAGCTGGCAGATGATCAGTATCTTATCGTCATCCTGCGCTGTCGGTAATTGCGCGAGAAACTTGAGCGGATTTTTGGCCTGCACGCGAATGCCATCGAGAACGAGCGGTGCAGCAGCACCGGCGGCCAGAGCGGATCTTAAAAATGTACGACGCTTCATAGGTACGGTTCGATAAATGAGTGGGGACTAACGGACTAACATAACTGAAAGTCCGGCAGGGTCGTGATAGTCGTCAGCACGTCGCGCATATTTCTTGCGGCGGTCGAAGGGCTGCTCGATAAGATCGTGGGCCATTCGTAATCCTTACTCGCTCCGTCTCCGCCGACAAGGCGGCTGACAAAATCATCATGACGCGCCTGTGATAGCGGCCGTGGCAGCATCATTGCCGCTACTGCTTCGATGAGTTTATTGGCGTCGTCGTTATTCGGGAATTGGGAAATAAAGGTAAGCGTCTGCTGGTCGGTGAGCGCTGAAATAGCAGCAGCCGAAACGGCGGCGCGAACCGGGAACGTGTTCGTCGTTATCCAATCGTGCCATCCCGTCCAGCCGCTAACGTTCGGCGGTTGGAAGATCGATTGCAGCATGTTCGTCATATTGCCGGCCATTGTTGTACTATATCCCAACTGGCGCGCGAGGCCGATAACAAATTCTGCCGGTGTTTTTATTTGGGCGCCGATATTCGCATTATCGAAAAAGTGAGCGCTCTTCAGTAATTCTGCTATTACAGGCTTGATCTCAAAATTATTCTTTTTGAACGTCTCCGCCATTGCCTGAATAATAGCGGTATCGGTACCACCGGGATTACTATAGACAAAGAAGCGATAGATCTTCGTACAGATAAACGTGGCAACCGCATCGCTACGTTGTTCGAAGATAGTATCGATTAGTTTTTTGATCTCGCCTTTCTTTACTAAGTCTTCCGTGTTCTCGGCATCCGGAACGGCCGAGAAGGTCTCGCCGAGATATTGCTTAGCTCCCTGATCGTGATCTTTGGGAGTAAAATAGGAAACGAATAATCCGTTAGGAGCCGGCTTATCGTTGTATCTGGCAATATGCCAGCCGGTCAAGATCCTTGCGGCTTCGCGGACATCGCCTTCTGAATATTGCCCGAGTCCCATTGTAAAAAGCTCCATCAATTCGCGGGCATAGTTCTCATTAGGATGGACTTTATTATTGAGATCACCACCCAAAAAGACAAGCATCGCCCCATTGAGGGTGATATCATAGACCAGGTCGTGAAAACTTCCAAGTCCTAATTGGCGGAACACATTATTCTGGATATAGAGCAGCGGCGCCTGGACGTAATCGGTATTATCGAGATTGAACTGCGTGGTAAAATGGCCGCTCCAGAAGAACGCCATTTTTTCAACGATCGATAACGGCGATTGAACCAGTACATTCGCCCACCACGTCTGCAGGGTACCCCAATCTGAGGTCCAGGTACTGCGAAGCTGTGCCTGCAAGACGGTATCGAGACCATCAAGACTCTCCGTATCGTGATTTGCTACGGTTGGCGGTGTTGGTGTGCTCGGAGTATCGAGTAGCAGATCGACAGCCTCCGAGGGTGACTTTGCCAGTATCGCAGCCAGATCGGGCCACGTCGGCATCATCATTGTACGCCTCAATAAATGCCCGGCACGCACAGCATCCCAAGGCCCAGAATACGGTTCAAGGCCGGTGGGTAATGATCGTTCTTGCGGGGTAAAAGAATTGCCTGTTCGCGATCCGGATGCAAACCGTCCGGAAAGAAACGCACGTCTATCCATCATCGCCTCCTCTGGAAGAATACGTTACACTACTGCAACGCACACATAAAACCCCCAAACTGAGTGAAAGTTACAATTCTGCATTACCAGAAATCGGTTCAGGGGAGAATAACAACACTGCAACACCCCTAACGTACAATTTTTTTTTGCAATAGATTCTGTTATTGTATTCTTTTTTAATGGTAAAATAATATTTTACTGTAGAGTTATGTTATCATCGACCATGACTTGGACATCATCCGACTATTCGCATCTTCAGGGCGAAGCCTTGTGGGCGGCGCTTGCTACCGATTTGCGGCACCTGCTCTCTACCGAAGATCACCCCATTACTACTCTTGCCAATGCGGCAGCCTTTGTCTATCATTCGCTCGAGCAATTGAATTGGGCTGGCTTTTATCTTTATGACGGGAAGCAATTATTTCTCGGTCCGTTTGCCGGTAAACCGGCCTGTACGACTATTGCTATCGGGAAGGGTGTCTGTGGAACAGCGGCGGAGCGAAAGGAAACGGTCGTCGTGGAAGACGTCGATCTTTTCCCCGGTCATATCGTCTGTGACGGCGATTCGCGCTCGGAGATCGTAGTACCGCTTATTGCAAGTAATGGCACACTACTTGGAGTCCTTGATATCGATAGCCCTATCGTAGGAAGATTCCAGCCGCAGGATAAGATCGGCATCGAGCAACTGGCCGCTATAATAATAGATATTCTAAGCGAGGCGACTCTCGAACTATAAGCTTTAAAAAAAGGAGAGGGAGCGACATGCATCATCGATGCATTCCGCTCCCTCGGGTTCCACCTTGGTGAGAAAGCTCCTTTTAGGCTGCGTCCGCGTGTGCCCGGCCTTCGAAGGTAATTGCTTCTGCTTCGTCGAGGTAATCATCGGCGAGGCGCTTAAGCAATTGGAGTTCGTTAAGGGTCAGAGCGACATAGATCGGCTCGCTGTCGGTCTGGACTCTGGCGTCGTGCAGTTTGCGGCTAAGCGCTAATAAACGGTCAAGTGTTGCGATCATGGTTGTTGGTGTATGAGGGGGTTTATACACTTCTGGTTTCTGCTCCGTGATCCCTGAACTATCGTGCTCCGAAATTGGGAGCACGGAACATTGCACTACAAATATGCAACATTTATTCTTAAAATGCAAGCTTTTTTTGAAAAAATATGCAAAAAAGTTCAAAAATGTTGAAAATACCTTATCGTGCTCCCGAAGATTGGAGCACAGGAAGCACTACCGATGATCCGGTGATCTGAATATCATGCTCCCGGGGTGACTTATCTTCAATCGAAACAATATCATAGCGTTGAATATCGAAAAATGTCTTGTTCTCGGCTGTCTTATCACGTTTATTCAGGATATATTCCTCCCGGCCATCACTATCGCAAAGAATGGCTCGGGTGCGGCCTTTTTCATCGAAGCGCTCGCTTACTACCCTTGAGAGCTGAGTTATCCGCAACGCATCAGATAGTGTCATTCCCGCTCTGTTCAATGTTACATACGTGCTCTTCAAGGAAAGACGCAGATTCCCTGTTTCATCATCGATTGTTTTGATAAAGCCGGGCCGCTGCCATTTATATTCGCTATGGCACCAGTTATCTTCATCGCTTAGTGCAGGACACTGTTGTTGCCGGGTACAGGGCGCATAGACTGTCCATCCCTGCTCAACAGCTTTATCGCGAAACGATAGTACTCCTCGCGATTCCGCTCTTGTCGCCGGATCGATAATAATGAATACTCCATCATCGGTTAACCATTGGGGAAGTAGATCGAGTAGGTTCAGCTTTGACTCATCGGAAAGCTCGTTCAAGGTATTCATGATAATGATAAGATCATACCGCTTATCAAACGAGGATTTGCTCAGTGCTTCAAGATCGAGCAACGAAGTTTTTAATAATGTCTTCGCATCAGTGCGCCTGGAGATAGCAGTATGAAAAGCCGTTATGCTTTTGAGATTCTCAGGGACGGAATCGACAGCATGAAGATCGCAGGAGAGCTGATATTGCTCTTCGGCAAGAAAGGACAGCAATCCCCACAGTCCAGCACCCGTACCCGAACCGAGATCAAGAACCGATAGCGAGTCCCTGCGCTCAAAGAAACCGCTATAAGAAAGCTCTCGTAGCGGCGGTACGATCTTAAGGAAATTAGTAGTGGTAAAATATAACTGATACGCCGCGTGAAGATCGGCATTGCTTAAATAAGAATGTTCGAGAAAAGCGGAGCGGCCTTTAGTGAGCCCTTTGCTAAGCGCGGCAACCGCTTTTGCCACCGCCGTTAGCTTCGAACGTACCGCTTTGCTCTTGATGCTATCGTCGTCAAGACGCAAACGAAGAACCTCTTCGAGCGTTTCAGTGTAGAGTGCTGGCGGAAACAGTACCGATCGTTTCATGGAAATTGTAGTCGAGCGCCCACCACAACCGAAATCGGACGAACATCGCTCCATCTGGAAGCGAATCTGGAGCATTGCCTGGAAGGTAGCCGTCGCTGCTCTTATTATTCCGATCTTTCAGGTTCTTATCCTTCGGTTCATCAATCCTCCGTTTTCTACGATGATGCTCTATAAGAGCATTGGTAATTTATTCAGCGGCGAACAGGCCAGTTTTTCTCATACCAATATCTCCTGGGATGAAATGCCGGATTCCTTTATTCAGGCAGTGATCGCGGGTGAAGATCAGAAATTTTTTCAGCATAATGGTTTCGATTGGGATGCGATCGAGCAAGCAAAGCGCGATCACGAGCGCCACCCCAACCGCCCGATGCGCGGAGCGAGCACCATCTCCCAGCAAACCGCAAAAAACCTGTTCTTACCTCCCTGGCGATCGTTCATCCGAAAAGGTATCGAAGCCTACTATACTTTTCTTATCGAACACCTTTGGAGCAAGCAGCGCATCGTGCAGATGTATGCTAATATTGTGGAATTGGCACCAAATATTTACGGGATCGAAGCCGGAGCCGAATATCATTTCCATAAACCGGCCTCAAAACTTACTCCGGGTGAATCGGCACAACTTGCAGCCGTATTACCAAACCCAATCCGATGGAGCGCTTCAAGACCAACTCCTTATATTCAAAGGAGATCCAGCCGCATTTTACGCCAGATGCGCGGCCTGCCGGCCGATGAGGACGAGGATGGCGAGCCGGATTGATAATAATTGTTTAATAGTAAACTGACATTTATCTGCACTACTTATCCACCACTTATAAAGTAGTTTCCTCTTATTCTGTCTAATATTTCAGACAAGCAATTTGCAATATTCTTAGTTTAACTACCCTGTGGAAACCCGTGAAAACTGCAAAAACAGAATTTTCCTGTGGACAATACCTCATTAATACACAACTTTCACACAGACCTTATTGACCATCTATTCATATCCACAAAGTTATGCACTTTGTTGTTAGTAAATATCAACAAGGCTTCCAGAGCCTATTTTATCGCAATATTATGTGTGGAAAAGCCCTGCTAAGCCCATTTTTCAGTATTACCAAGAGAATATCACCTGAAAAGACCTCATTTAATAGCCCATGTATTCCTTGGGTGGTTCAAAGTCCTTGGCATTCAAGGCCGCCCGTTATTTTGTTTCTTTGAGCCAGCGTTCTACAACGGTCTTGGCGGCCATATTAGCATCTTTACCGGCACGGAAGCAGCGCTTCCATTCGCCCGGTTTTGTTTCATATTCGGCATCAACAAATGTTTTAACACCATTTTCCGCGGTCTTTAATTCTGCATCGAAGTTAACACTCGAAACCAGATCGAGATAATCCTGAAGGCGGGAGCGTATCAGTGTCCTTCCGCCATCATCAGGATAAGTCTCTTCCCATTTGGAAAGAGCTTCATTATAGGTATCGAGCTTCTCTTTATATTCCTGGCGTAATGCTTCATCCATTGCAGAAGCCTGCTCCGGGCTAAGGCCGGGCTGTTGAGCGGCCGCGGCTTTGAGAGCATCGACATATTCCTGAAGCTGCTTGCGTTGATCTGCCGGTGCCTTGGCGACGTTTTGCTCCGCTTCTTTTATTTGCTCCTGTTGTGCCTGCAGCTGCTGCTTCATTACCTCTGCCGTCGAGGTCGGCGGATCGGGAGGGGCTGGCTTACGGCTTTTACGGTATTCAGCATAGGCTTGTTTGAAGGCTGGCGAAGTAGAATATTCCCGCGCAAGCTGCAGCAGATCGGTAGCGATAGTTGTCCGCGCAGTAACAGCTACTTTCGAAAGCGAGGCTGGCCCGGCAAGAGCATCATTAAGAATGCTCGAATTAATATACTCGATAGCCCCATCGCGGGTAATGCCTAATAGCTGAAGAGAATTATCCAGCGTGAGATAACAAAAACCTACCATTGAGCAGGTGAGCGCCAAAAGATACCGTTTCATGACTGGTGCAGCAGGGATGATATAAATATAAGCATGCCTTTAAAAGACACGCTTATGCTAACATCGGCTGCAGAAAAATCGTCAAAACATAAAAAAAGCCGGGGCAACACGCCCCGGCCTCACGCTATAAACCATTCGATCAACCGATCGAAACAGTTATGGATAAAATCTGATACCGGCTCCGATATCAAAGGCCACACCGAATCCGGGTGCTATACCGATGAGCGGCCCCATTTCGAGGAAGAGTTCGATAGGAGTATTTCTCGGAACGACATTCAACCCAAGCATTACTCTGGCAGCAACACCAAGCCCGCCATCGGTACGGTAATAAAATACATCGCCATGGCGGGTATAATAGCCATAGTAAAAGCCCTGGCCAAATCCGAGTGCCAGTCCGGGTCCGGCATACATCTTCACTACATTCGAGCGGAAGGCATTAAAATGCCAATCATAGTCGATACCGATACGTGGAGAGCCAAAATACGAACCGCCAATGGAACCAACAAACGCCTGATCGGGTGCAGTCCAGAATTTAACGGTTCCTCCGAGCGGTTCACCGACAATAATACCGAATCCAAAATCACGGCCCAGCGGCCCTTGCGCAGAAGCAGGTCTGCTGGTTATTATCATACTGATCAAAGCGGCGGCTACCCAGAATACTCTGGTCATACAATTATTATTTTTCATGGTTCTTTTAAGGTTCAGTGATTACACTTAGTGCAGCGAAGATAGCCAATCGCGGATCGGCGCCTGCACGGCATCGTTAGCTTCTTTGCCCGCGCGGTAGCAGCGTTTCCAATCGCCGGATTTCTTTTCGTAATCGGGATTAACGAAATGAGTGATCCCTTTTGCATCGGTGGTGGTCTGTGCCGAAAAATCCACGGTCGATAGCAGGGTCTGATATTGCTGCAAGCGGTATTTAATAATCATCGTCGGATCTTCCGGATAGACCATCTTCCAATTTATCAGGCTATCGTTATACAACTTCACATTATTCATATAGGCCTGGTTTGCAGCCATATCGGTCACGGCCGTTTGCGGCTGGGCAGCACGCTGCTGCTGGTTAAGGCCAGCCTGTTCGTTGGCTGTTTTTTGCAATTGGTCGATATACGTTTGCATAGCGGGCCGTTCATTCTCGGGCAAGGTAGCCATCTTTTTCTGCAGTTCTTCGATCTGCGATCTTGTCTGAGCGAGTTCGGCGGCGGTCGGCCCCGGCGAGGTTATCGTTTGCTGGGGCATGTTCGGTTCATGAGCTTTGCGAATCTCCGCATACCATTGCTTAAAAGCGGGTGATTGCGTGTATTCGCGGGCGATCGATACCATATCCACAGCGATCTGGGCCTTTGCTGCTGCCGCTATTTCTTTTGCGGTCTTCGGAAACGAGAGTGTTCCGAATTCCATGCTGGTCTTGATATAATTAACGGCCGCTTCATGCTTGATCTTCAGTTGTTCGAGCGAGCTTTCCACCGAAAAATAGGCGAAGCTGCAAGCACCGAATAGTAGTATGAGCAAGAGCTTTTTCATATGATCGTGGTCTTAAAATGGCCGTATGCCGAAGATTGAAGTTAATCTGCTACTATCCATTGTTCCGAAGCCGATTGTCTCCGGCATACGACGACACTTTTACTGCATCTTCAACGACAGATAAAACTGAGAGTATCGTTGGTATTAGAGTTTACAAAAATTGTGCCGAAGCCGGATTTCTGTACATGAGGATTTTTTTATGATTAGGGCTCAAGCAGCCGGGACCAACGCCCGTTCTAACTCCATAATAAGCTCAAGGAGCACCGGACGAAGTTGCAATTGCAGAAATACTTTTCGCTTGGCGGCATCGACTGCATGGATAGCAGTAACAAGACCCGATGGATTTCCGAAGCGGCTGGTAAAACGACGGAGGTCTTCGAGTTGATCAGCATTAAAGACGGCACTTTCAGCACCGGAAGAAAGCGCAAGAGCATCGCGAAGCCACAGTTCTAATAGATCGAGCATCTGCTCCACATTTTGTCGTTTTTCCAAAAAGGCTCCGCCACGCTTGGGGATGATCTTATCGATCTCATCGACGGCATTCTTGCGGCTTTTCGAAAGGCCCATTCGCAAAAAGCCTACAACCTGCTTTCGCAATTCCCCTACTTCGTCGTTAATAAGCCTTCGCGCGGCCGCATAACTTCCGCCGGATAAACGAGCGAGAAACTCCGCCTGTTGTTTTTCAAGACCATCCTCTTCTTGTAAGGACTTCGATATTTCTTCAGCGCTCAGAAGGTCGAAGCGCACATCCTGGCATCGCGAGAGGATCGTAGGATATAATCTCGCCGGATTGGAAGAAGTGAGGATGATCAGTGTATTCTCGTGCGGCTCTTCCAGTGTTTTCAAAAAAGCATTCTGTGCCGCGGCGATCATCGTATCGGCTTCACTGATAATAACAATTCGTTTCGAGCCACGGGCGACACTTCGGGCAAGATGAGAAATAAGCTGTCGTACCTGTGGCAGCGAAATGGTGATCGCTTTAGGAATAACGATATTATAATAAGGATCGGCGGCTTTGAGAGCGATCTGCTCACGAAGGACATCAATATCGCTCGACTCATCGTCATCATCCGATGAACTGCTATCCGAAGCTTTCTGCGATTTCGCCTGCGCAAAGACGAATTCAAGCAATGGCGAAGCAAGTGCGCCGATCGCTTTACAGGATTCGCATTCGTCGCAAGCTTCGATGTTCCGTTTGCCGGGCGTCTGGCAATTGAGGGTTTTAGCTACCTCGATAGCCATTGCGTCTTTGCCAACCCCCTCCGGGCCGGTAAATAGATAGGCATTCGGCACCTTGCCGCTTTCGAGCGCCTGCATTACAATGCGCTTTACGCGCTCCTGGCCGATAACATTACTCCACATTAGTAGTGCAAAAATACCGCCATCGGGAGCATAGCCCCCTGAGTAAGTGGTTTTACCACCGTATCTTTGCGTAGATGTTTTCTGCGAGATCGGTACGAATCCTGCTCATACTCTTTACGATCGGCATTCTTGGCGGGATGCTCTTCTATCCATTTGGTTACGATCAGGCGGCCTTTACCGTGGCCGGAGATATGAGCATCCGTCACGGTGCCGTTTCCTATCGTGACTTCCTCGATACCAAGCCGCCGCTTATTTTTATTATCTATGGTGTCTCCTCGCTTATCTTCGGATATAATGAGATCGCGATCAGGATATTCGATGTACTCTATCATCTGGCAACGCTCTGGTTCTTTTATACATTGTTGAAGCGGACAGTAAATGATGAATGGATCGCTTTCGGCTCAGTAGTCTTTTATGCCATTATTTATGTGACGAGCGGTTTCTGGATGACAGCCCAGGCCGAATCCTTTGCCCTACTCCCTTCGCTTATTCTTTTTGATCAAACCGAGAAATGGCTGCAGGGGAAAACCAATACCTTTCGGGCAGCTATCATCGTAGCTATTGCAACTTCGCTCCTGTTTTTCCTAAAGTTTACATTACTTGCTGTTGCTGCCGCTTCTTTTTGCTATCTGCTGTTAAAGAAGAAAAAAGGAACGCTCGTTTTTATCAGTATAAGTCTTGGCCTATTCCTTCTTTCGGTTGTCGGGTATTTAATCTATATGAATGCAACCGGGGCTCTGCATCGTTTTATCGAATCCGTACAATGGCTGCAGGGATATTCCTCAATCGACTCCGTCTTCGCACTTTCAAATATCGGTAAAGAGCTGGTTCGCAAGTTTTCTATCAATACCATTTATGTGTATAGCTTAACAGGCATCGCCCTGCTCGGCATCGGGCTTGCAACTGTTTTCAAGCGCAAAGGTGAATCTGCTACTGCCTATTTGCATCTTGGCATACAGTTGTTCTTCTCTATCCTTGCCGTCATTTTCGAACGAAAGTTTTTCCAATATCAGTATGCTCGCACCTTCTGGGCTTTCGTACCTTTTGCTACGGTAGGAGTAGTTGTCTGCTGGAGGTTACTACGCCAGTGGTTAGCAAAGCGCCGGGAATTACCTATTCTTGAGCGTGGGTATCGTTATCTCGGTGTGTGTTGTATTATTGCCGTCGTGTTACTCTTTTCACCGGTTTCGCATTTGCTTTCTAATCCTCTGCATTGGGTGACGGCAAAAATCCTGAAATCACGAATGGATTTTGCGCAGGATGTAGAAAATAATTTCGGCCAGTATTATTATCGCGACCAGCAGGAAGTAGCCGATAAACTTAAAAGCATCATGCAGCCTCAGGATAAGATCTTTTTATGGGGTAATGGAATGGGGTTATACTGCATGGCCGATCGTTACCCTACGACCTTCTGCCTGACAAATACTCCGCTCGTTACTGCCTGGACCCCGGCTGTTTGGAAAAACGATCTGTTAAAAGATCTGGGAAATAATCCGCCACGCTTCTTTATCAGCGAGTCGGGGGACGATCGGCCTTATATAACCGGGGATTCGCTCGACTCTTACCAGCACTTGCGAAACTGGAAAGAACTTAATGATTTTGTGGAAGCCCGATATGTGCAAAAAGAAAAGATCGGTCATTTTTATCTTTTCGAACGAAAGTAATTATTGCAAATAAAAAAGGCGGCTCAACGGCCGCCTTTTCTTTTAGATCGTCTTCTCAAAGACCCGGTAGCGCTTATAGGCTACACCATCCATGGCAGCGGCAGCACGGTTCATGCCATCGTTATCTTCAAGTACCCAGGAGGCTTCGCCCCAGCTCTTGCCATCGGCTTGAGCGCGCTCGAGCGTCTCGCGATACATGAGTGCATCGACACCGCGGCCGTGATACTGCGGCAGTACACCGAGCAAGATGATACGTACACCTGTGATCGATTTTGTATGCGTCATCAGGTTCTTGATCGCTGTCGGAAGATTCATAATACCTTTTGGTATTTCGCTTCCGGCCATAAAGGCCTGGTTAATATCCGGCAGGGTGAGCGCAAAGCCGATCGTTTCTTTCTTGCCGTTCGGCTGAGCCTTCTCGACGAAGAGCACGAATGATGGTTCGATCACCTGCTTAAGCTCCGAGGCCAGCATTTCGATCTCGGCATCGTTAAGCGGCACCGCGCCCCAATTATCCTGCCAGCCTTTTGCATACAGCTCTTTGATAAGATTCACGTCACGATCGAAGTGCTTCATATCGAGGCTGCGGACGCTATAGCCGCCGCGCTCACGAAGCATATCGGTTACGCGCTTGAGCTTCGGTGTCAGCGTCTTTTCCGCTTCGAGCTTCCAAGCCAGCATATCTTTTACCTTACCATAGCCTGCATGTTCGATGAGCGTTTTATAGTACGGCATATGATACGGCATCATGAAAGCCGGAGGCAGATCATAGCCTTCGACAAGCAAACCGACTTCATCATTGATCGACGGGCTGATGGGGCCGCGAACATGTGTCATTCCTTTCGAAACGAGCCACGCTTCGGCTTTCTTAAAAAGTGCATCGGCAACATCCTGATTATTGACGCACTCGAAGAAGCCAAAGAAGCCGGTGCGGTCATTATATAACTTATTGTGGCTATGGTTTACAACAGCTCCAATACGGCCTATCGGACGACCATTATCTTCCGCGATAAAAAACGCAGCATCGGCATGCTTATAGAACGGGTTGCGCTTCTCATCGATCAGGCGCATTTTATCCATTTCAAGCGGCGGTACCCAGTTTTTCTGTCCGGCATACAAGTCCCAGGCCAGGCGAATAAAGCGCAGTTTTTCTTTACGTGATTCCGCCTGCACGATTTCTACTTTGCCTTGTGGCTTATATTCGCCATCGGTTGCACGAGTGGTCTCGGCGGCAACCGTTTCATCATCATGATCCAAGACGCCGACTTCTTCACCAATCTCCTTGAAGAGTTCGAGAATACGATCGAGATGCTGGCGCTCATGCACCGCCATGTAGCTCGTGCGCATCATCTGCATCCCTTCCGGTACACCCGGAGAGATAAAGGCATTGACGAACACACCGGCATCAAAGAGCTTTTTCCAGAAGACAAAAGCTTTGATGTCATCGCCCACGATCACCGGCACGATAGCGCTCTGGTTCTCGATGATCTTAAAGCCGAGGCTCTTGAAATTCTCGCGCATATAATTTGCATTATCGCGAAGCTTTTCGGTGCGCCAGGGTTCGGCGCGAAGAATGCGAAGCGCTTCAAGTGCCGAAGCAACAGAGGCCGGAGTCGGCGAAGCCGAGAAGATAAGCGCGGGCGAAGTGTGCTTAATAAAATTGATCACCCGTTCTTCACCCACGACAAAGCCACCGAGACTGGCAAACGTCTTCGAGAACGTACCCATCGTAAGATCGCACTCATCGACGATACCAAAGTGACTGGCTGTACCACGGCCACCTTCGCCAATGACACCACTGGAATGAGCATCGTCGCACATCACGCGCGCATTATACTTTTTAGCGAGTGCAACGATATGCGGAAGATCGACAAGTTCACCGGTTGTAGAAAAGATACCATCGGTAACGATCAATTTACCGGCATCGAGTGGCAGCTTGGATAAGCGGCGCTCGAGATCTTCTACGTCGTTATGGGCATAGCGAACTACTTCGCCATACATACCCTTGGCCATGAGCTGCGCAGCAATGATACAGGCATGGTTATCTTTGTCGCTTACTACGTAATCACCACGCTGGCAGAGTGCCGGAATAACACCCTGAGCGGTCTGATAGCCGGTCGAGAATAAGAGGCAGGCTTGCTTCTGAAAGAAGTCCGCCATTTCTTCTTCGAGCTGGTTATGCAGCTTGATCGTGCCGGTGAGATACCTTGAGCCGGAGCAACCGGTACCGTATTGATCGATCGCTTTTTTCGCTGCTTCTTTTACGCGCGGGTCGATCGTCAGGCCGAGGTAGTTATTCGAGCCCGCCATGATGATCTGACGGCCTTCGAGATAGACCACCGGCCCTTCGTTGGCTTCGAAGGCATGGAAATAGGGGTAATAGCCGGCTTTCTTTACATCGTCGGCTCTGGTAAATTCGTACGCTTTCTTAAATAGATCCACTACTGTTCTCCTTAATTAATCCCTGCAAAAATACGGCAGAGATACTACTAAAAACTTATTCTTTACGGATAGGAGGAATATCCGTTACAGCCAAACACGTCTTTTCTAAGCCGTAACAAATCTATAATAACTTGTTTAAATTCAAGCGTACATTTCACTAAAGCCATATGTCTAAGAAAGGTCTAACCGTTCTATACTGGTTTATACTGTTAATACTTTCCGGTTGTTATTCAAATACAGTAGAACATTTTCCGGCAGAACAGCCCATCGAGTTCAAAGCTAAAAAAATTATTGCCATCACTCTAAAGAATGGCCAGAGGATACAATTCAATGAAAAAGGTGGCCGCTACATAGAAGATAGCAACAGCGTAACTATCATAAGACGCATTGTTGGTGTCGATAATAATTTTACCCTTCAAAATAACGAGCTTTCTTCTATTTATGAAGTTGAAACTATCTCGATGTCATGGAACGGGCTGGCTACCGGTATTTATATAGCAGGAGTAGCAGTAGCATTATTTTTATTAATTATTTTTTTTACTCCTATTCCACCGGTAGGGTAATGCGCGAAAGCGTTCATATATCAGAAGCAACTTTTGCGTAAGTTTGCGCGGTAGTTTTTTCCTTTATATACTCAGATCTTTACAATTTTATGAAAAAATATTTCAGCGTAAGGGATGGAGGTAAAACAGTTCGTATTATTTATATTATCAGGATGCTCAAAAGATCCCTACTAGCCTTACTCTTTGCGGCAGCCTTTATGATGGGAGGCTGTACTGCCGACCATAATATTTACTATCCGGCAAAAGATATATCGAAATATCAGGATCGCCCTGTTATCTCAGTCATTTTGAAAGACGGACAGAAAATATATTTTAATCGAAAATATGGTTATAGCAGCACAGGATTCAGTGGAACCGATACCATTATAACTATCACTGGTGAGGATATTAATAACAAACCGTTAACTATCGATCTTCGGGAGGTGGCTACGATACAATTTCAAAACGATGCCGCTAAGAATGCTTCTACGATTTTATTAATAACAGCAGCTATTGTTGCAATAGCTATAACCATCCCAATAATAGTTTTTTCTATGAAGTTATCGCATACTATTTGAAAAGTTCAGACCAAGATATTTTCTTGCGTAAGTTTGCGCCGTATTTATTATCTTCTTCTTTCCTACATGTACCCAACCTTCAAAATTCTGCACATTATTTGTGCTTCTATGACGCTGGCGCTTTTTCCGCTTGGCATTTGGTTTCGCGGCTATGCCAAAAAGACTAAAGGCACCCCCGCCGAATTACAGGCTATTCAGATGGAATTCGGCATTGGCCGTTTTATGGGAATGATCGGCGGGCTTGGCCTGCTTGTTACCGGCGGCGCACTTACCGGTATTGCCCATTTCGGCTGGTTCGATTTCACCGGCTATCCGTGGCTCGCCTGGAAGCAGACCTTCTACCTGCTGATTCTCGTGATCAATTTTTCTACTATGGTGCCGACAGCAAAGAAAGCGATGCCGCTTGTTATGAAGCAATTAAGCAGCGGTGGCGGAGCAACCGATGAGATCAGGGCCCTTGCTGCCCGCGCCGCAATGATCGGCATTACGATGAATCTGCTGACGATCATTAATACCTCGCTTGGCGTAATAAAGCCGTAACAAAATCTTACGTACCATCAATAAAAAAGTCCGCCATAGGCGGACTTTTTTATTGAAGTTCTTATACCTCAATTAGGCAAGCTTAGCATCGACCGTGATCTCGGCGTTGATCGCGCGGGAGATCGGGCAGTTTGCCTTTGCATTATCGGCAGCTTCCTGGAATTTAGCAGCATCGCCATTCGGGATCTTTGCCGTCGTGGTGATGTGGGCTTTGGTAACGGTCCAATCGCCGGGTTCTTTATCGATCGTAACCTTCACCGAGGTATTGATCTCATCGGCCGTCATTCCCATGCTATCGAGCACGAAAGCGAGCTTCATCGAGAAACAGCTTGCGTGAGCAGCAGCGAGCATTTCTTCCGGATTCGTACCGGTGCCTTCGCCGAAACGGTTATTCCAGTTATAAGCGACGTCGATAGCTTTCGATTCGGTACCGACCCAGCCCTTACCGTCTTTGCCGGTGCCGTTCCATTTTGCAGATGCACTGCGATTAAACATTGGCATAATTCTTCGAGTGGTTAGTTAACACTTTTTGAGCGGGCGATATAACAGTGCCGCCCGTGATGTCATTCCGGAGCGCAAGTACCTACGTATTATCCTACTAATATTGACTTATCGTCCGTGCGGACGTCCTCCGAATGCGTAAAGAGGATATGATCGTGGTAATAGTGCGTCAAGAGGAAGCACAGGATGATCATATAATAGGCCTGATCGAAGCTCAGATGGTGGTACTGCTGGGTGAGCAGCAAAATACCGATGATTGAAATAGCACTGAGCGCTGCCAGTACATTAAAGCCGTAATAGCGCCACCATTTGCCGGGCTCAGCCAGCTTACGTATTGCCGGGCGGGTGATCTCCCCGCGTTCGTAGCGTAGGCGGTTGATATACCACGTAAGGCCAAGGTACTGGAAGGAATGCCAGGAATTCAGCCCCTGGAAGGCAACATCCAGCTCATGAAAGAACGGGGTGAAGAATGTTGCGAGCACCGTTACACTGACTAAGATCGTTTTCGGGATATTGCCGATCCCCAACTGGAATTCGCGCACCGTCTTGGCTACGTAGAGAATGAATGATGCGGCAAAAAGTACGCTTGCGATCCACCAGACAGCATCGACCTTCAAGGCATCCGGGAAATACAATAACTGGCTGCCGACCGTGAACGTGTTATGCGTGAAGCGGTACATCGCCATCGGGTAGAGGGCCGTCAGCACTACTGCATAATCGATAATACGAGAATACTTCGTCAGCGTCGAACGCTGGCGTTCGTTATAACAATCAACGATAAAGATGATCTGGTGCAAGACGTGGATACTTGCCCAGAAAAAGAAAAAAGTTAATAAATAGGTAAAGTGAAAGATCGCCGACCAAATAACGAGGCTTGGAATGATGATCGCCATCGGGACGATCGTCCAGTAGCGCTTGCGGAATGTCGGTTCGAGGATCGTGCGGGTATAGGTAGCATACATGTGCGGACCACCGATACAGAATGCAATAATACCGTTGACGGTATTACGGGCAAAATCGGCATCCATCCCCAATCCCTGCCCTACATAATAGGTAGCATAAGGGATGATCATAAGAACGACGGAAAGTGAAACCCACGTCAGATCCCACTGTGGCGACCTCAGCCACAAGTTATTCGTTCGAGTCTTTTCAGTTGTTAATGCGAATGTGGTCATCCGGTGGCCTTACTTCAATATCAGCAACTACGGCGTGTAAACAATAGGTACGGCTTATTATATTCCCCTAAAGTGGGGTAATGCCTTTAAAACGAAAGAGGGGTTTACTTATTGTATTTCAACGTGTTTCAAAGAAAAGTTTTTTTATTTTTTTATTATTATTTCGTCATTTTATCTTTTTTTGCTTACTTTTGTCTATCATTTTGGTTATAAACTGAGCCTTGTGTCTGTAGGATAAATTATTTGAAAAAAAATTGGCCGGGGAAAAACCGGCCAACCACTAAGAAACTGAATATCGTATCAACCAAGAAAAGGAACAACTTACATCATGAGGCGGCAATTCAAACGTAGATTCGAAATAGTGCTCTTATCCATTTATCTCTTCAACGAAGAACGCGGATATAAAGAGCTGGACCGATTGCTCGCAGCTATCAAAGAAAAATTTCCATCGGAAGCGGAATTCATTGCCTCGGTCGAAAAGCACCGCAACGACGAATATAAGCACTACCTTATGTTTCGCCATTATTTCGAATCGCATAATGAACTTCCCCTTGCCATAGGCGAAAACAATGGCTATATCGATCTTTTTGTGAATCGGGTGTTCGGCATTTCCATCTCTGAGCTTGATCCGGCCGCTCTTATCAATGATAATGAGCAGTTCTTCCGCCTTTGCCGCCTGATAATGATAACAGAATTTCGTGGTATGAAGCAGGTCGCCTCGCTTCTTCGCTCGCCGCTGGTAAAGAACACTCCCGAGCTTGTAAAGATATTCAAGGTCGTCGAGCGCGATGAGCCAACCCACTGCTATCCGTACCAGGTATGGCTCAGAAAACAAGGAAGCCCTGAGCCGGGGCTTCGGGAGCGCCTCGCAGATCTATCGATCCATTATTCCCTGATGTTGATAAAATTTCCCCTGCTTTTTCTCAATCCTTTCAAAAAGAGAACAGCTCTTTTACCGCTACCTGCCTAAGCTTCCGCCGGTTGCGGAGTTTTCCGTTCTCTGGTGGTGTTTATAGCGCCGATTAATTGTAGCAGAACCGAATGTCAAATCTTCTCTCGATCCCGAAACAAGCCCCGGCAACTGCCCAGCTAGCACCTGCTGCACCTTCAGCAGCAGCGGCCGGCGAAGCGTTTAATAAAAATCACTCCTACGATTACGATGTGCTCGTGCTCGGCGGTGGCCCCGGTGGGTATCCGGCAGCCATTCGTTCGGCACAGCTTGGATTGAAAGTTGGTATTATCGAGCGCGAACGCGTCGGTGGGATCTGTACCAACTGGGGATGTATCCCGACTAAGGCCCTGCTCAAGAATGCAGAGATCTACAGCGAGTTTCTCGAAGCCCCGAAAGAATGGGGTATATCTTATGAAAATCTTAAGGTCGATTTCGGTGCTGTCATTAAGCGCTCCCGTAGCGTCAGCGATCGCAATGCCAAAGGTATCGAATTCTTATTGAAGAAGAATAAGATCGATCTCATCCCCGGCAATGGCGTCCTTACCTCGGCTAATGCTATTGAGGTTACTTCTTCCGATGGTAACAAGAAGACTATTAGTGCTGCCCGCATCGTCGTTGCAACCGGCGCTCGTGCGCGTATGCTTCCTGGCCTGAAGCCCGATGGCAAGCGTATTCTTTCGGCTACCGAGGCCATGATCATGGATCATATCCCCGAGTCAATGACGATCGTCGGCTCCGGTGCTATCGGTATCGAGTTTGCGTATTTCTATCATACCTTTGGCACCAAGATAACGGTTATCGAAATGATGCCGAACATTCTTCCCGTTGAAGACACGGAGGTATCGGCAGAACTCGAGAAGATGTATAAGAAGAAAGGCATGACCATCTATACTAATACGAAGGTGAGCAATGTCAGCGTCGGCGATAACGGCACTACTGTCGAGATCGAAACCGCCGATGGCAAGAAAGAGAAGATCGATGCCGAGTGTACCCTCATCGCCATTGGTGTAATGGGCAATACCGAGAATATCGGTCTCGAACAGCTTGGTATCAAGATGACCAAAGGCTTTATCGATGTCGATGAGTATATGCGCTCCAGCGCTCCGAGCATTTATGCCGTGGGCGACGTTGCCGGTCCGCCGTGGCTTGCTCACGTTGCGACGGCTGAAGGTATCGTTGCTGCCGAGCATATCGCTACCGGCCATGCTCACGCCGTCGATTACGATAACATTCCGGGTTGTACCTATTGCCAGCCGCAGGTTGCCTCCGTTGGTCTTACCGAGCGCGCCTTAAAAGAGAAAGGTATTACTTATAAAGTCGGCAAATTCCCATTCACGGCTCTCGGCAAGGCCCGTGCCATTGGCCGCACCGAAGGCTTCGTGAAATTACTCTTCGATGAGAAGTACGGCGAACTCCTCGGCGCACACATCATCGGACCGGAAGCAACGGAAATCCTCGAGGAGCTGACGGTTGCCCGCTCTCACGGCGCAACGATGGAAAGCATTCTCAAAACCGTACATCCGCACCCGACACTCAGCGAAGCCGTCATGGAAGCGACAAGCGTTGCCGCCGGCGAAGCGATCCACCTCTAAGGCATCGTTTTTTACCCTCACGGTCGTTACCATTCGCGGTATATTTGTACAGCGATATGGTACGATATATTTTTATCCTTTTTTTATTGGTCTCCGTCAGCGCTAAAGCGCAACTGGTAAGTGCTATTATTGGCGATACGGATTTTGTACGTACTATATCTATAGTAGGTGCAGGCCCTTATGATTGCAATACAACACCTATTGGTGGAGTAAATTGGTATGGGCCCTATGATTTTAAGGATACAAATAAATTTAAATGGATAAGCAGTGACAAAGAGCATCCTGGCTGGACTGCCGATATTTATTTTAGGCCCCGAACTACCGATACAGTACGAGAATGCCAGGAATTTGAAGTTTACCATACGGGTAACACTCGTGGTTGTCCGAGCAGCACGGGGAGATTTGGAATATGCATCATTGGATATGGAATTTCGTCTGATTCATTAGTATTAATTAGGCCCAAACAAGAAAATATTTTACTCCTTCCTTCTCTTGCAACGAAGAAATATGAGACCAAAGTCTTATTAACCATTAGTAACAATACAAATTCGATTGTTTCTGTAAAAGATATTACGCTTTCAAAGGACACTATTTCTAAAATCACCTTAGACTCAGTTCAGGATTCCTTAGGACAAACTATTGCATCCATACCTCCTTTCGTCTCGAAAATGAAGATTTGGGTTTTCTTTTCATCAACGAAAGGGCCTGTTTTACAGGATGAGAATTATCATCCATTATTGCAATTCCATCTTTCCAGATTAGGAAGAGATTCGATCTATAAGAATAATCCGTCTATTACATTCCCACATGTGACGGCAGTCGTCGCAAACAAAGCTTTAGTATCTTTTCATACTGGCCTCGGATCAAGAATATTCGACACTCTTAAACTGCGCTATTATAGTATTGCACATGATCTTCAATTCGATAGTCTGCCCTATCCTTTTAAACTAATAAGTACTACCCAGTCAGATTCTGATTATATGCTTGTTTTAGCATGCGGCCCCAGCGTAGATGGGACCTTTACGGCTACGTTAAAGATCCGATTTACTTACGATGGATTTGACGGTTCACCACTACCCGGAACGCTACTTATTCCGATCGATGCCACTATCGATAATAACAGAGCTACACCGGACTCCCTTTCTTTCCATATTACAAATCTTACTTCCGAGACTAAGTCGTTCATGTTTCCTATACCAGATATAATTGACCCTAACTTGGTGAAAAGTACCATCACTTCATATCCTTTTCCTTTTCGTATTAAAGGATCCTCGAGTTCCATAGGTAGTACCTCTGTCGTTATTGAATGTGCCGGCATATCCGGCCACTATCATGGGATTAGCAAGATTTCGTTTTCAATCCCTTATTATAACGAGTCTCCAAGATCGTACTCGTTTTCTGTCCCTCTCGCAGCAACCATCGACTCTGTAGTTGATTCTACATTATCGATAGATAAGCCAACTGGCAATAACCCTCTTCTAAGCCCAAATCCTGCCACGACCCAGCTTCGAATTTCTGTACCACCTTCTCTTAGTCTGCAATATCAATATGAGATTTTTGATGTGACCGGACGACGCGTGCTCGCTAGCCATGTTACCGATAAAATGGCCACCGTCTCTATTTCTGATTTCATACCTGGTATTTACACTTTCCATTTATTCGATTCAGACCATTCCATACTCGAGCGATTTATTATCTGTAGGTAGCTGTTTTCAGGCCTTATGCCACGCATTACACTTACTACCTTTATCATGGCACCTGTCGAGCGGTGCTATAATTTATCTTTGAGTGTCGATCTGCATCAAGTCTCGACTAAAAACACCGGAGAGAAAGTCGTTGCCGGGGTTATGCATGGGGTGATGAAACAGGGCGAGACGGTCACCTGGCGGGCGAAGCATTTTGGGGTCTGGCAACACCTGACGACTATTATCTCTGAAGCTACACCCTCCTCTTACTTTTGCGATGAAATGGTAAAGGGAGCTTTCAAGTCTATCCGCCATGAGCATCACTTTACAGAGCAGGATGAGGGCTGTATGATGACGGATTATTTCGATTACGAATCGCCATTCGGAATTCTCGGAAATCTTTTCAACCGGCTTATCCTTACATCATATATGACTCGATTCCTCATTGAACGCAACCGGGTCATTAAGGAAACCGCCGAAAGCGACGCCTGGAAGCATATTCTTACCCCATAAAGGGTATAACTGTTTAATAGTTAGGGGTTCTGCCTGCTGCCGGAAGTTCTCAAAATCTGACGGGACGTTTTCCCTCATAATTTGGTTTTTAACTACCCTAAAGAAAAAGAGTGTTATGAAATTCTTCGATCACGAAGCCGATATGCCGATGGGCGCAGCATCTTCCGATGCTCCTACCGCGGCAGAACAACCCACGGAATCATCACCGGCCGCTTCCACTAGCCCTTCACCCTATGAAGAGCACCGCAAGCAGAAGACCACGCTTAATGGCAAGGTCCTCGGTTGGGCGCATAACGGATTGGAAGTCCGGCTCGAGGATGGTACGGTGGCCGCCATGCCGAACAATCATATCGATCTGAACCCCGATCGTAACATTGCCACCTATTTTGGCAAAACGATACCGGTTCGCGTCCTCGATGTACGGCATGAAAAAGGCGCCGATATGGTGCGAGTCTCGCATCGGATGGTTCTTGAAGAGGACGTTCGCAAGAATGCTAAAGATGCCATTGAGCATCTGAACGTTGGCGATGTGATCGATGCTAAAGTAAAGTCCTTTAATATTAAAGATGTCGTGGTCGATCTCGGCCCCGGGGTCGAAGCCATTATTCATGGCCGCGATCTTTCCTGGCAGCGCTTCGATCATCCGTACGAGATCTGCAAGCGCGGTGATGTGCTTCAGGCAAAAGTGCTTGAGATCGATAAGCGCAAGCGTTCGGTCCGCCTCGGTGTCAAACAGCTTACGACCGATCCGTTGATGGATAAATTTGCCGCTATCGAAGAAGGCGGAGTGGTCAATGCCAAGGTTAGCTCGATCGTCGAGCAGGGCGCTGAAGTCGAGCTTGAAAATGGGCTCATGGCTTTTCTTCCGATCTCTGAAATTTCCTGGGAGCGTATCCCGACGGTTTCTTCAGCCATTAATATCGGCGATACCTTTGAGGTAAAGATTCTTACCGTCGAAGCGAAGCGCCATCGTATTACCTGTTCTAAGAAGCGCCTGATCGAAAACCCCGCCCGCCAGCGCGAAGAAAAGTACAGAGTTGGCAGCGATCATAATGGAGTTATAAAGGAAGTAAATAAAGGCGGTGTTGTTATCGGCTTTGAAGATGGCAACGAAGGCTTTATTCCACGTCGCGAGCTTTCGCACGATCGTATCGAGCGCCTCGAAGATGTCTTTAAGAAAGATAAGCCGCTCGAAGCAGTCCGTGTGATCGAATACGATCGCCGCAACGGCAAGCTCACGATGTCGCTTATCGCCGCCGAAAAAGAAGCTCAGCGCACAACGCTACGCCAATACCGCCCGACGGCCAGCGGCAGCAGCTTCGCCCTCGGCGACCTTGCCGCTCTTAAAGAAAAGCTCGAACAGGCCGAACGAGCCGGTTCATAAGCAGATAGCTTTCATAAAAAACGCCGCTTCAAGCGGCGTTTTTATTTGAACAGAATTCTCCATTGATTTGTAGTGAAGTATCACTCGCATAATTCTATCTGTTATTGTGACACGTGCCTGTAAGCATCCCTGGATTTGGATGCTCATTCTTGCCGCCGGTTTTCTTTGCCCATTCACCCTGATGGCACAGCCATCGGGTACCCTGCGCCTTCCCCCATCACTTGAGCGCGAACTCAAGATGCGCGGAGCTACTTCGGCACGCGTTGTTCGTTTCAGCGATACCGTTAAAGCGGATCGACTCATCTCCCAAAGTTTACGCGATAGCTCGGCTACTGAACTTGATTCTACAATGGTGCATGATTCTGCCGTGATTACTATCGATACAGCCGTCTCACTTTCGCATAAGGAGTGGCTTGATTCTATGCTCACCGAACTTCCTGAGACCGAGCATACTCCGGAAGGCCTGCGCTTCCATTATCCGGATGAAATGATGATTTCCACCGCTCGCCGGCCAATACCTCAGGATACCTCATTGCCATTGAAGATGGACCCAGTTTCAAAAGAAGATTTGCCATTATTCGATGCGCTGCCAATACAACGACCGCTTACTCCAAAGCCACCTTCCCGGTTCTCTTTTTTCATAGGCGGCGGGACACCAATGCTGCCGGAAGGATCGGCAACACTGCTCCTTTCAAATGGAGATCATAGCTCGATCGAAGCCCGTGCTTCAGGTATGCTGCGCTCGGGTGACGCAACTGCCATCACCGGGAAATGGGATGCCTCAGTGAGCAGCCTTTTCTCCTTTGCCGCTCCAACCCCGGACCCAACTGATGCCCGTCCGCTGCTTTCCGTGACGCTTGGCTCATCGGGCTTGAGTCGTGAGATCGATAGCAGTACTTTGCATCCGACGTATTCACTAATGAATACCATAGCTTCATTCTCATCGACATTCGGCTCCCTCGAAGCTGCACAAATGAAGCTTTCCGGCTCGGTGCAGTTTACAAGCGATAATGCCGGAGCAGGAGTGAGCGAACGGTCTGGCGCTATAACGGCAGGCCTGCGTCATGCAGAAAGCGATAGCTCAAATGAATGGCTGCTCGATCTTGGTTATACCGGTGCCAGCACCACAACGAATGTCCTGCAAAATAACGGTGCGCTCGGTATGTTTTCAGCCGTGGCTTCTATTGCCTCGGCAAGAACATCGTCCTTTTATTGGAGAGCAGGTGTGCGGGCAATACTAACCAATGATGCCGATGATGCTCATTCCTATTTTTTCCCATCGATCGAGATCGGTAAGCAACTGACAAACGATCTGCGCTTATCGCTTTCCATCGATCGATCTGCGACGGTGCGTTCCTTCGCTGCATTATACAATGAGAATCCGTTCTATGCCCCGCTGCTATCGAACGATACGCTGTTCTTGCATGATAACCGCCGCGTAGCAGTCGATAATTATACCTTCGGTGCCCAGGCTGAATACTATCTATCCTCCGACGATTACTTAAGTGTTCATCTCGGCTATAGTAAGCGGCATAATGACGTTGCTTTTTTTGGAATGCTCGGCAGCGATAGTATTGTACGGTTCTATCCGCAAGCGCTCGATGACCGGTGCTTTACCTTTGATTTTTCAGGTGAATTACTTTTCTTTAGAAATGATCGCTTCCGCTTTAGCGCGCACTTTGCCTCTACCCAAAGCGCCGATAGCCTCGAAAAGCAATTACCCTACGTGCCGACAATGAAAACCGATGCTTCTTATACCTTCGGCACCGCTCTCGAACCATTACTGCCCGGGGTAGGAGTGACCGCCATCAGCACCCAAACCAAAAATCTTTTTTATCTCAATGCCTTTGCCTCTTACCGGCTTGATGAGCACTGGAGCTTCAAAACCACCTTCGATAATATCCTCGGTACCCGGGCCGATTTTTGGGATGGCTATAACGAGCATCCGTTGCGGATGACGGTTGGCATAGCCGGCCGTTTTTAAAGTTATTTTTATTTGCTTTTTCTCATAGTTTTTCGTATATTTATAGTACCGTTACTACAGTTCGGTGGTTATTTATATACGAAAGTATAATGCTATAGCGGTCGTGAAACTAAGGGTATTCGTTATTGTCCTATTATATGTAGTCCTCAGCAGTATTCTGAGAACATCGGCATATAGCCAATGGCAGCAAATGACGGGGACGATCCTTGGGACTATTCCAAATGCGTGTTGCGGATTTTCGAACATTCATTATCGTGACGGTATTCTTTGGGCAGGCACAACGGTACTTTACAGTTCGGTAGATTCGGGAGTAACTTGGGTTCAAAATACTACCTTTCCAACCGGGACAACAATCTGTGAGATTAACTTTTTGGATAAAAATAATGGCGTTGTCGGTACAACCTCAGGGGTATTCAAAACAGCAACGGGCGGTGCAAGTTGGGTAAAAATATTAAATAGTACGGATTGCTTTGGTGCCGAATTTGCCGGCAGCGCTGCAAATATAGTTGTTAGTGCCGATGGTAGTAACCCGGGTTTCCATTATACTACCGATGGAGGTACTACCTGGACCAGATTTGATACCCATAATCATAATCTACCAATTCTTGCCTATCCGGACGGTACTGCATATGGCCATGCTGGAGGAAACATTTATAAAACAGTTAATTTTGGAGCCAGTTGGCAAATAATTTCAGCTATTGATTACGATTCTTTTTCTTTTGCCAGGGATTCCGATGCCTCGACCATTTATTTTATGAATGAAGAGGGCCATATCTTTAGCGATGGACAAGCCAGCTTTTTTAAGTCTGTAAATGGGGGTCAAAATTGGTCGCAGATGACTGCCTTTGCAAGTCAATATTATACCAGTGGGGTTTCAGTAACTCCTTGTGCCATCTTTTGCCAAACAAAAAACGTAGGTGTTGTCCGTTCTACCGATAAGGGAGCAACGTGGCAATCGATCGGAGGACCGAATAATTTTATAGATACCAGATTAGTCTGTGCTATCAACCACAATATTGTCATTGCAGCAGATGGGAATGGGAATATCTGGAGGACTATTAATAGCGGCGGCTTTCCTATATCAAGCAACGTCCGACATCCTGTATTCGCGTCACTACTTCTTAAACAATGTACTTATGACTCGATAACCATTATTATACAAGGCAGTTCTTGCTCGAACCATAGGGTGACCGGTGCAGTACTGGGCGGGAAAGATGGATCTCTTTTCAGCCTTAACTCAGGGGCACTTCCTTCTGATGTGACCGATACCAAATTCGATACCTTAAAAGTCGGATTTCATCCGGGTACAGCCGTAGGACCATTCACTTCGACTGTAGTAGTGACAATCACCGATCCTAACACCGGCATTAGTTACGATACTACCATTACTGTTACTGCTACCGTCACTCCTGAATCCCCTCAATTGTTTGCCAATACCCCGATCGTTACCTTTGATACAGCCAATATTTGTACTACTGTTCGAGACTCGGTTATTAAATTAACAAACTTAGGATGCGACACATTACGCATTATCTCGGGCCCGGGTGCTCCTGGTAATGGTTTTACTATTGATCCGGTTTCGTTGCCAGTCGTACTACCCCCGGATAGCAGTATCGTAGTGCATATACATTTTGATCCGAATACCGCTACAAACTATTCCGGCGATATTCAATTTAAGGCTGAGCACAAAGGCTTATTTCAAAATGTCGCTGTTTCCTTACGTGGCAGAGGCATAGGAACAGTCAGCGGCAATACTCTTGATCCAGTATTACTACTTGATACCGTAAAAATCTGTCATGGAGCGATTGATACGGTCATTGCTATTAAAAATCTTGGTTGCGATACTCTTACTATTTTGTCTGGTCCTGATATAAGCAATAGTATATTCAGCAGCGATCCTCTTACGCTTCCATTAGAAGTGCCCCCGGATAGCGTTGTTATCGTACATATTCATTTTTATCCTCCAAAGCCCGGCGGATATTCAACTACAGGGTCATTTTCCGTAGCAATAGGTCAAGATAAGGAAGACCTTCCCTTCTCGCTATTTGGAATTCAAACTAAAGCTACTCCAGGCCCTACGGTGCTTAATACCAAGATCAACTTAGGGGTAGTTTCGATCTGTGATTCTATTCGCGATACAGTGGTCACCTTTACTAACAGAGGCTGCGATACGTTGCGTATCCTTTCAGGTCCGGGGACTTTAACAGCCGGCTTCAGCGCCAACCCGCTGCCTTTTCCGATAGTACTTCCTCCTGATAGCAGTATCGATGTGGTGTTCCACTACCATGGTTCGTTGGTTGGCTCCTACCAAACGAATGCTACCTATCAGACTCTTCGCACCGGCAGCCCGGTATCAAATGTAGTAATTAATTTGTCGGTGCAAAATAATGGTTCGCCCGGCGGCCCGCTCGTCTCACAAACGACGTTTACCTTCGATACGACAACAACGTGCGCTCCCGATAGAGATACGAGTGTTACAATCACTAATCATGGATGCGATACTCTTGTTATCTTAAACGGACCCGGCCCGCTCGGAAGTGTTTTTACTGACGATCAGCTTTCTTTTCCGATAGTACTTCCTCCCGATAGCGCCATTACCCTTCATTTCCATTACCGGCCTGTCTCTTTGGGAAGGTTTACGGCAACTCCTCATTTTAATTATAAACGCAGTTCACAATCGCAACCGCAAGGACTTGATCTTTTCTTAGAAGGAATAACTATCCCCGGGCAAAGCATCTTCTGGCTTAGTACCGATAGTATTGGCTTTGCTCCATTATCGATCTGTTCAATCGATTCCGCAGAATTCGTGTATACGAATCTTGGATGCGATACGCTCTTTGTAACCCCCCAAGGCTTGAGCGGCGACCAGGATTTTACGGCCGGTTCGGGCCCCGAACAAGCTCTGGCTCCCGGCGATAGCATTCATATCCGTATTATGCTTCTGCCCCAACAGAAGGGCAGCCGCCAATCTTCATACCGGCTTCATATCCGTTATAGAGATGATTCGATACAAGATACCACTATCGTGATCTCCGCCACGATCAACCCGGGAACACACGTATTGGCTGCAACACCGGCATCACTGATCGATTTCGGTACCACCACTCTCTGCGCTTCGCCCGATTCAACTATTACACTAACGAATCGGGGGTGTGATATTTTTACACTTTCCGGATCAAGCACAATCGCGCCGGGTTTTGTGCTTGATACCACTTTCCCAATTACCCTTCTACCGGGCGAATCAGTTACTATTCGCATTCGCACGATGCTCGATACGATCGGCGGGAACACGACTTCAACTGCCAGCCTGAATTTCAGCGGGGACTTTTATAATTCATTTCCTCCTATTACGTTGTCGCGTAGCTATAGGTATCGGAAAAATTATACTATTCATTTTGAGCTTCCGGCTTATCACGGCGCTGCGGGCGATACGCTGCTTGTTAACCTTGTGGCCGATTCTCTGCCCTCGGATGTTAAACAAATATCGGTATCGTTAGCACAACCGAACGATGATCTATTAACGTTTCTATTTGCCCGCAGTAATAATCAGGTCTTTCTTGAGCAGCCTTCAATCTTAAGGCTAACGGGAAATCCTCTTGAAGATTCTTCCGGTATCCTTGCTCAACTCTATTATCTGGTTCGACTGACAAGCGATTCCGTTACCACTATTGAGCTTTCTACCGCATCCTTTAACTCCTATGACCCTCAGTATGAAGAATGCATAGCGTCGGTAACAACGACCGGCAGTACGTTCATATTCGATAGCAAGTGCGGCGATCCCACCATCGGTGCACTCCTGCGAGGCTCACTCCCGGTTAAAATTATTTCGGTACGGCCGAATCCTCTTTCCGCTACGGTCACTCTTAATATCAAAGCCTCAGATAATCTACAAGACGAGGTGCATATTTATAATATTCTTGGATCTGAAGTCTATTCCAAACAACTACATCTCACTAATGGAGAAAACCAGGTGATTCTCGATCTCCACTCGCTGCCAGGCGGCACATACCAGCTTCGTCTCGATCAGGAAACAGTAGCCATTGTTAAAACAAAGTAGTTAAACAGTTTGGCCTATCGGCACTCTAATCGGCAATGAGGTGAAACAAGGGGTTGAATTATGTGTTATAACATTGACCTTTTTCCCAACTCTTATATAATATAAATGAGCAGTAGAAGAGATTTTTTGAAAACAGCACTCGGCGCTTCGATCGTGGCGGCAGCGGCACCAATAGTCTGTGCCTGCGGCCAGAACGTCTATGCCGAAGGAATGCCTGACGAACCACTTGGTACTATTGAAATACCTAATCTCATTAAAACGCATCCCGTACTAAAGACCTTAAATGGATCGATCATTTATAAACCACCGTCACCCAATAGCTCAAAGCCTATTGCAATCACTTGCAAAGCGGCCGATCCCCTCGACTTTTATGTGCTGACGGCAATTTGTACCCATTTTGCTCATGTAACAGTATCTGCTTATAACACACATACTTCAACCCCTGATGTATATTATTGCACGCATGCAGGCTCAGAATTTAATATCGATGGCTCATTAAAACGGGGTCCGGCTCCATCGCCACTGGCTGCCTATAGCTGGGCCTATGATGCAGCATCCGATATTATGACGGTCACCGGTGCCGGACTAACGACAGTACCATCGGAAGTAAAAGCAGAAGCATCGAATACCTTATTCCTGGATCAAAATTACCCTAATCCGGTACTCGGAAAAACAACGATCTCTTTTTCTACTACTATCGATGGAAATATCCAATTGGTGATCTGTAATCTGCTGGGAAACATTGTCTCTGTAGTTCATAGTGGGTTTACCCCGGCCGGCACTCATTCCCACGAGTTCGATGCAACAAATCTGCCTGCCGGCACGTATTTTTATAAACTGATAACAGCGAACGGAACGCTTGTTAAAGAGATGATCGTCCGCTGATCTATCTTAAATAAAACGTCAATGCCTCAGGAAAGCCGCTCCTTCCTGAGGCATTGTTGTTTTTATACTTCCCTTTAGAATAAATACTGTACGCCGCCCATGAATCGGTAACTTTCTCCAAGCTGACTACCACCCAGGTAATGATATACCGGAGCATAGAAAGAAGCCTCAAAAGATATACTCTGAGATAGGAAATATTGCAGACCAGGTGCGACATAGATCACCGAGCCGCCGGAATCATCATCCTCCTGTCCGTCCTGCAATTCGTGAGCGCGAAGTTCGCCCGATAACCCAAATGTTGCGGCAAGACTCCTCACATCGTCATCGCCAACCCATAAGCGATACCGACTGGTAAGATCGGCATTAATATAATTTCCAAAGCGATGTCCTCGCGCCCCCGTACCGGTAATAGAACCAAGCAGATTTGCTGCTAATGCAAAGCGGCCCGAGGCCATTAAACCACTAACACCCAGCACCAGATCGGTCGAGCCGCTGCCCGGCTGCAGGTGGGAATCAAGATACTCGCCATCATGCATAACATCCGTTTTACCAGTTGGAAGTTTTACTCCGGCAGAGACAGAGGAAATGAACATCGTTTGCGATTCTTCACCTGAAAACTGTAACAAGGTATATCGGGCCATGGCAATTATATCGCCAAGTCCGTTTGCAGTGACCCGTTCTAATGCGCCTCCGGTTTCCCCGATAGCATGTTGAGGCTGGGTAGATTTTGGATGAGAACTGATCATCACTGGTTCTCCCCCCTCCGGCTGGTGAGCAGTCCTTATAGTATAAGGGACAATAACAACTGCACATAAGCCATCGAGTAAATGATAAAACCCTGTAAGCTGGTTCGTCAGGTAAGTTTCGTTCGCTTCGGTAGCTGGTAGTTTTGTGGTCCCCGAGTAATTAGCGCCAAGATATAATGAACGGACATCCCAGCGAAGACCCGAAGAACCCGCTTCAAGCGGAGATACACCCTGTGAAGCGATGCAATAATCACATTCGGAAGTAGGCGCGACCGGTATTCCATGCGGACACCACTGAGCCTTAGCACCGGCGGACAAGAATATAATAATAGCAACCCAGATGAATAATGACTTCATAATGGAATAAGATAAATTACGAAAAAATTCGGCTATGTAGATAGCCTATATTATAAGAGCGCTCTATATTCCAACAATGGAAAAATCAGCGCGATATGGTGATAACTATTATACTTTTGGAGGATGGAACGGACGACACCTGGCTATGTCCGCAGGTAAGTAATAGGCATTTTCAGTATTAGGCTGAACCTCTTGCTGAGGTTCGGGGAGATAATAGACACTTAAAACGGTGGGTTCGGGAGCAGCAAATTCTACTTTAGTCTGCGAATTTTCCGAAGAACCGGAATGCTCTTCGATAGCCTTAACCTGGCACTGGCCCTTACAGCAGGGTTTCGTTGGGTTGACGCAGTGGGCGGCAAAGAACTTACCCGCAAAGGTCGAATAGGCCAGCCAAAGCGTCGGCGCTCCGTTATAGTAGAGCCCGAGTATCACTAAAAGCATGATATGAACGCTTTTGCGGCGCATCGGTAAATCCATAGAACAGAACAGGGTTCTCTTTCGTTTTCAAAACCTCAGTAGTGAGGTCTTTCGCGAGGAATTCAGTTTCTGTCACTCTTGCGTAAGATCCTAACATATCTATTATTACTCATGAGCCAAGCACAAAAACAATCCGATTCGTTACTCCATGACCACGGAGTATCGCATTCCAAGATCAATTTTAACCTTTCGGCCGAAGAACTCTATGCGGAAGCGCTTTCGCGTAATGAGGGACGCCTTGCTTCTAACGAAGCCTTGGTAGTTTCGACCGGAAAATTTACCGGCCGCTCACCAAAAGACAAATTTATTGTCCGCCACCCAGCTAGTGAAAATCATGTCTGGTGGGGAACGGTAAACCGCGATATTTCTCAGGAGAACTTTGAGAAATTATATTCCAAGATGAAAGCGGCGATGAACGAGAAAGAGCTCTTCGTTGCCGATCTTTTTGCCGGTGCCGACCCGACCTACCGCCTCAATGTCCGGGTCATTAATGAATATGCCTGGCACAATCTCTTTTGCCAGAATCTTTTTATCGTACCGACCCAATCGGAGCTTGCCGAGCATCGTCCGGAATTCACGATCATCGATATTCCTTCGGTCAAGGCCGATCCGGCCACCGATGGCACCGCAAGCGAAACCTTTATCATTCTTAATATTGAAAAAGGTATCATTCTCATTGGCGGTACCGAGTATGCCGGCGAAATGAAGAAGTCGATCTTTACCACCCTTAACTATTTGCTGCCCCTGAAGGGTGTGATGCCGATGCACTGCTCGGCGAACATTGGCCCGAAGGGCGATACGGCGATCTTCTTCGGTCTCTCCGGTACTGGAAAGACTACCCTTTCGGCCGACCCCACCCGCAAGCTTATCGGTGACGATGAACATGGCTGGAGCGATCAGGGCGTCTTTAATTTTGAAGGCGGCTGCTATGCCAAGACCATTAAGCTTTCGAAAGAGAATGAACCCGATATTTATAATGCTATCCGCCGTGGTACTGTACTCGAGAACGTTGTGCTTAATGCCGATGGCGTACCGAACTACGACGATAGCTCCAAGACCGAGAATACCCGCGCTGCCTACCCGCTCGAGTATATCTCGCACGCCATTTTCCCGAGTGTGGGCGGACATCCGAAGAACATCATATTCCTAACGGCCGATGCCTTTGGGGTCCTGCCGCCGATCTCGAAGCTCACCAAAGAGCAGGCAATGTATCATTTCATTTCTGGTTACACTGCAAAGCTTGCCGGTACCGAGCGTGGAGTGACCGAGCCCGAGCCGAACTTCTCTACCTGCTTTGGCGCACCATTCATGGTTCATCACCCAAGTGTTTATGCCGATCTGCTTGGCAAGAAGATCGATGAGCACGGTTCGCATATCTGGCTGGTGAATACCGGCTGGACCGGCGGCCCTTATGGAACAGGTAAACGTATGCACCTTCCTTATACCCGTGCAATGGTGAATGCGGCCCTGGCCGGAGAGCTCGATAACGTTGCTACGACAGAGGATCCGATTTTCGGCCTTCAGGTTCCGCAGTCGGTGCCCAATGTTCCGACCGAAGTGCTCAACCCGCGCGATACCTGGGGTGATCCGGCAGCGTACGATGCTCAGGCAAAGATGCTCGCGGCAAAGTTCAACGAGAACTTCAAGAAATATGCCGATGGCACAAGCGAGGCTATTAAGAATGCCGCTCCAAAAGCATAACTCTTAAAAGTGCTTACATAAAAAAGCCCGCTGAAAATAGCGGGCTTTTTTATTGGGATTATATTCTTTTTGCTTGGGAATATTGGATAAGCGAATGGGCGAACTTCGGGGACAGAGTCATTATTGAGGTGGGCTCGGGGTTGGGGGTTCGGTACTGATAGTTTACCAAGGCCCAACGTTATTCATTGAGTCCCGCCGCCTGGCGGACGGCAACAATATAGTCCACGATTGAAATCGTGGGCGCGTAAGACGATTAGTTAGGACGTCAGGGGATTCCTCCCTGCGGTCGGAATGACAGGTTTAGCAGAGGCCTCAAAAAAGAAATCAATCTAATCCCGGTTAATCCCTTAATCCCATTAATCACGGTTCAGACAAAAACCAACCCATTTAAAACAGGACCGCCCCGCAGTATAAACCTGCGGGGCGGTGCTTGAAGCTTAATAAGCTCTTGGAGCTTACTTGCTGAGGCTCATCTTCATGCGCTCGACGGAGGTTTCTCCGTTGGCGTTGGTGAAGCTGACCTCATAGAGGTAGGTGCCACTGG
>CAYOJJ010000004.1:0-207981 GCA_964404255.1 uncultured Alphaproteobacteria bacterium
CACCACCGCCGCCCTGCTGATAGCCACCGCCACGGGGTTGGTATCCGCCGCCGCCTTGCTGATAACCACTGCCACGGGGTTGGTATCCACCACCGCCGCCGCCCTGGTTATAGCCTCCGCCACCTTGCTGGTAGCCTTGGTTAGGATTGCGAGTTTGGAAAACCGGTACTACGCGACGTGGCTGGCGTTGTTCATAACCACCACCGCCTCCCTGCTGATAGCCGCCGCCTTGCTGGTAACCACCACGCTGTTGGTATCCACCGCCCTGCTGGTAGCCGCCGCGTTGTTGGTAGCCACCACCGCCTTGCTGATAACCGCCGCGCTGCTGGTAACCACCACCACCGCCGCCTTGCTGGTATGGACGACGCTGGAAACCACCGCCGCCACCTTGCTGGTACGGACGACGCTGGAAGCCACCACCACCGCCACGCTGTTGCTGCGGGCCGCCCCAACGGCTGCGCTGGAAGGCCGCACGCTGCTGCATTTTTTGCATGCGTTTCATCTTCTTGCGCATTGCCTTGATGCGTTTGCGGCGTTCCTGCTGGGTCTTGGAATTCGGATCTTTGCTTTGAGGAGATTGCTTTCTTGGGGCCTTCTTTGTCGGAACGACCGGGTACCAGTGTACTTCCTCAACTGCAGCCTGAGCCACAGCCGGCTCGGCAATAAACTTTGCCGTATCCGAACCGAAGATCTCGTCGGCGATCAGCTTACCGGCATAGACGCTGGCGGCAAGCGAAGAATGACCAGCTACATAGTCATTAGCAAGATAGACCGGTGCCCCTCCAAGTTTGACCTTCTGAATATCGCCGGCCTTAAATGGACTGCGTTTTAATACTCCGCTATTCCAACGAATGACCTCCGAGTAATTCATCTCGGGAAGAGCGATATCGAGGGCCTCTTCAAAAACACGCTCGATAACAGCAAAGGTATCGTTATCACCTTTATCGATACATTCTTTACTGGCTTCGGAGCCAAGTTCGAGATAGAAAGAATTCTCTCCTTTATAGACACCGTGTTTGCGCTTTTTCTGCTCACGGGAAACCCAACGGATAGGAGCCGTGGCATCGGTAGAATAGAGAGTCGAGAAAGCGGCGCTCAACTTGATCGTCGAAACACCGAAAATAGCTGCGACCAGCGGTGCGTACTCGACATCGCCAAGCAGTGAACAAAGCTTTTTAATGGTCCTGGAATCCTCTTCATGTGGCTGTAACAGCTTCAAGGCCTCAGGTGCCGGAAGAGCAAGTACCAACGTATCGGCAGGAGTAAGTTCACCACGCTGATTCTTTATTTTTAAACTTTTTTCGGCGACGACCAAATCGCTGATACGGGAGTGGGTACGTACTTTTATACCCGTCATCATAGCTTCGGAAAGCGTCTTAATACCGCCTTCGAGATAATACCATTCCGGGGTGACCGATTGGGCCGATGCAATAGCACGCCCATCGAATTCCATGACATTGTTCGGAAGTTTTTTCAGCCGTTCGAGCGCCCCGCGTTCGGCAAGGATCTTGCGGAGCACATCGCGGCCGGCCAGTTCGATCTTATCGGTAGTATCGGTGCCAAGATCGATCTTTTGAGCGCCGACATCGATCGTTCGATAGCCAAGGTTACGGGTTGAAGCCCGTCCGCCAAGACCACGGGACCATTCGATCAGTTCGACGTCTTTTCCGGCACGGTGAAGCAAATAGGCAGCAATAAGGCCAGAGTAGCCGCCGCCGACGATTGTTATCATGAGTTTCCTTTCAAATAGCTATTAGTAAACGATGTTAGAACCCAACTTTCGTTGTGTGAATCAAATTATCATACCAAGCACTGGATCAGGTTAAATTGTAATCGTAGCATCCCATTATCCCCGGCATTAACAAGTGGCAATTGCACAAGGTAAGCGATGAAATATATACCGTAGTAATCTTCGTACTTAGTTCATTAGCAATACTAGTATCGGTGAGAAACGACACAATCTTGCTGCTGCTCAGAGGTTCATTTCCTAATCACCTTAGTCCAGGGTACACAAACTTCGACCCTAAGTATCCATTACCCTCTGGCAAAAGCTATAACCAAAAATGAGTTAGAGATAGTTTCGCCTCCGGAGTACTCTTTTAGCTATTTATTTAAGAGCCCGATTGCCCGGTCTAAAATTGAATCCTTGGATATGATAGGAGCCGTTGAATTCAGGTGAATACAAATATCGGGAGGAATTCCTTTACCCTCGTACGAGATATGATTCCTATCCATGACTTTTAGTAAAGAAAGCGAATAACTCCATCCATTGGCCAATTCCCTATCCAAACGCCCTGAAAAAGAACCGTGAGTAGTATCTCCAAGCTGAGTAACCGTCGGTATCGTTTTCATCATTAATGTAAACCATTCCGCAGCGCTGATAGATTGACGGTCGGTCAACAAGACAACCGGTTTATAATAATGCGTTGATGCCGAAGGTGAAATTGAGACCGCTTCGGCAGGCTCGAAGGATTGATGTCCGGGACCGGATTTGAATGCAGTGTATAATGCAACTTGCTCCTCTTTTGTAAAGTAAGAAGCAATGGTAGTTGCATTATCGACGGTTCCTCCTCCATTGCCTCGTACATCGATAACCATTCCTTTAGTGAATACTAACTTTGAAATCACGTTCTCAAAATCTTTAGCCCAGCCATAGGTATTGGAATTTTCGTAAAATGTCGGCAGGTAAATATATCCGATTGAATCGTTAACGACCCCATATAAAATATTTCCATAGCCTGTTACGGCCGCTGTCGATTTTAAATAATAGGATGAAACATTATGGAAATCAAATGCCACTGTTTGTTCCGAATAAACAGGGGTACCTGAATAAAAATTAAACTTACCATCGTAGTATCCAAAAATTCCTACATGAGAATCGTGCAATGGTTCGATGAGAGAATCCAGGTAAAAGAACAGTATTGAATCGGGCATGCCATTATAAATAGCCGGTCGGTATCTGGTATATAACTGTTGCCAATCTACCCCATGCACATCGAAGAGCGCATAATGAATGTCGAACTCTTTCCAAAATTCCTGGAAGATAGCCGTCGCAGAAGTTGGTGCCGGCTCTGGCAAGAGCAGCGATTCGCATCCTATGACGCCAGGCAATAATAGCAGACAGATCAATAATACTCTCATGGTCAGATTCTCCATCCTACCGTAACGACACCACCTTGAATGAGCCATGCCGTTGTTAATCCGTAGCGTTCATACCTGAAATACCGCGACTGATATTCCATCTGCAATAGTATATGATCGGTAGCTGCCAATTCCAATCCTACTGAGGAACGATAGGCCGTCATAGCTCCAGGAAAAACGATATGAATGTCGCTTCCTTGAAAAATAGTTGTTTCTGTGTGGAAGAAGCCATACCCGGGACGTGCAATAGCTGAAATTACAGGCAGGGATATATTTACCCGTGCTTTTAGAGAGGAGGATAGTTCATAGCCCAATAATACAGAAGCCTCAAGCATCGATACACCATCCCAGGTCGATATACCATCTGGCGAATACATATCGTCACCGAAGTATTTGTATCGCTCTATTTTTACGACATTATCAATACTGCCTCCGACTTGTATATCGAATGGCTTATCCGAGGAAGTAAGTAAAGATTTTAAATAACTATAGTATCCCTCGAATTCAGCAATAGAAGTAGTTCGATGGTTAGGATCGTAACTAAGTGTCGGGGAAAGAACTGCAAAACCTCCCGAAACATAAGCTTCCTGGTAGTTATCCGGGTGAGTATATTGATACTTAGCAGCTAGGTGTGTTATAAATCCTTTATATCGCAAGGGCGATCCGAGCTGATCAAGTGAAATAACATTCTGATAAGACAACCCGGTTATAATACTATGTCTGCCTGAAAGCGAGTCGTTTTCCTGCGCCAGTGCGGAAACCGTGCCATAGAATAAAGTAAGAATAATGAATACATATTTCATGGACTTACCTCACTCGGTGAACTTGATGGCCGTATTATCCAGAGAACCGCTTCTGAAAATATAGGTATTATCATTAAGCGTTTGTGTATTGGTTATAACCGCAGCAACTGTAATATATAGATATGTGCCGGGCAATAGATCCTTTACAAATTGTTCGTCAAATTCATAAGAACCGGTATTGGGTTGTTTGACGACATACCGATCAAAGTAATCATGAGATTCATCTATTGAGTCTGAGTAGATAGTCAGCAATTCAATATAGACCGAATCTGCGCCGTTAAGTTGATACCTTAAAGTGAAAGGTTTTTTAGGCAATACTATTTTTTCTTGATGAGGCGGATAGGTGATAGTAAGTTCTGGTGGAGCAGCAATCGTAGATAATAGAAGATCGCCTGATAAATTGATTCTCCAACGATAGCTATTATCTACTATCGGAAAAGCATCATAATTTTGCAGCAATACATCGGTCGTAATAGAATCTCTGAATGGAACCCCATTGACGGTAATATCTGATGGAAAACTTGGCGTATAAGGATCACCCAATGCATTACAGAACATGGCCGTGTTATTATATGCGATTGTAGCTGAATCGATCGATCGGGTTATCTCAAAATAACCGGAGCAATTCAATCCATAAAAATTATCGACAATAATGGAAAGTGAGGTATTGGGGTATAAATAGAACCTCGAACGCTCCTGCGGATGCGGTTCTTGCGGCCCAACACATGCTTGGATGGTAAAAGCAAGGGTTAGAAGTGTAAAAAAAGTGTATAAAGGTTTGACCAAATTCGCTGCTTATAAAAGATATTGCTATGCAACGCATAGCGAAATAGTTCGTTTCACGGATGGTGAACAGTCAACCTAAATAAACCGGGGTAAAAAAAATTCCAGGTTAATTTCTTTCCACTACCGGCACATGGATCTGTACCGGTTCCAGTCCGCCTTCTCTTAATGAGTGTACTTTATTCGGCGTAAGCGGGGCGCGGTTCTCTGAAACCTTCTTTGCAAATTCTTCGGGAAAACGCTGGATCGTAAACTTCACCGGCCAGGCAGCAGCTTCACCAAGGGCGCAGATGGTACGACCCTCGATATTCTTTGCAATATCTTCGAGAAGAGTAATATCGGCACTCGATGCCATACCTTTATTTACCCGCTTAAGGACCTTTTCCATCCAGCCCGTACCTTCGCGGCACGGTGTGCATTGGCCGCAGGATTCGTGATGATAAAATTTCGATATGCGTTGGAGTACTTTCGGGATATCGGTATCTTCATCCATGACCATAATACCGCCGGTACCGATCGAACTTCCGACAGCCTTTAAGCTTTCGGCATCCATCTTTACCCCTTCGAGCTGATCGCCACGAAGCGGCGGCATGGAGCTGCCTCCGGGGATAACCATTTTGATCTTCTTATTGCCCGGTACGCCCTGAGCATAATTATAGATCATATCGGTAAGCAGTGTACCGCTCGGTACTTCATACACACCCGGACGATTGACATGGCCGCTAATGCCAAGTAGTAGTGTTCCCGGATGTTTTGGCTCTCCGATCTTCGAGAATGCTTCGGCACCCATCTTAATAATCGCCGGGACATTGGCAACCGTCTCCACATTATTGATCGTCGTCGGGTACCCCCATAATCCAAAGTTTGCAGGAAAGGGCGGTTTTACGCGCGGATAACCGCGCTGCCCCTCAAGTGAATTCATAAGGGCAGATTCTTCACCGACGATATAAGCACCGGCGCCCTTATGAACCGTAATATCGACGGTATAAGCAACACCTTCCCCACTCGGCTTAAAATTATCGCTCATTTTTTCACCGATGAAGCCTTTGGCATACGCATCATCGACTGCCTTTTGCACCATCTTGATCCAGTGAGCATATTCGCCACGAATATAGACATACGCATGATCGACCTGCATCGCATAGGCGGCGATCAGGATACCTTCGATCATCTGGTGCGGGTTGAATTCGAATATCTGGCGATCCTTAAAAGAGCCGGGTTCGGATTCATCGCCATTGATGAGTAAAAACTTCTTTTTATCCCGGCCTTTGGGCATGAACGTCCATTTCAACCCCGTTGGGAACGCCGCTCCGCCTCTGCCACGCAAACCCGATGTTTTTACTTCATTAATAACAGCATCGGGAGACATTGTAAATGCTTTACCAAGAGCCTCTCGATATCCGCCATTTTTTATATAGACATCGATATCTTTCAGATTTGCAATATCAGGTAAGATCAGTTTCATTGGTGCAGGAATTAAGCGATAGTAGCGGAAGAATCTGGTAATTGAACGGTTGGCTTCGGAGTGGGTACCGCACCATTAGTCTTTATTTGCGAGAGAATAGAGAGTGCCTCATCGCTCGAGAGCTTTTCAAAAAAAGTATCACCGACTGCCATCATCGGTGCGCCACCGCAAGCACCCATACATTCTACTTCTTCCAAAGAGAACAGCCCATCCGACGTACGCTCCATGTGGTTACATCCGAGCGTAGCCTTTACCACTTCGTAAATCTTTTCTCCGCCACGGAGCATGCAACTCACATTCGTGCAGACCTGAATGTGGTAGCGCCCCATCGGTTTTTCGAAGAACATGGTATAAAAACTCACTACTCCAAGCACATGGGCCTTAGTACATTCGGCTATACTGGCTGCGAGTTCCATGGCCTGGTCATCGAGCCAGCCTTGCTTTTCCTGTAATTTCCAAAGGACAGGCAGTAAAATGGCCTGAGGTTTTTGGTAGCGCTTTTTAAGCGCCTCGAATTCAGCGAGTTCTTGTTCGGTAAGCATAGAGGTGCAAAAATACGAGTATTTGCGCCTATTAATTGCAAATACCGGCTCATAAACAAGAAATCAGCCTGCTTAATGCCTTAATGGTTAAGCCGGAATGAGATCGGCAGCGTCCACCAGGTTCCGACAGGCTTTCCATTGAGACGAGCCGGTGTGAACCGGACTTTCTGCATAGCTTCTATTGCAGAGGTATTAAATATCTCATTATCACTTTTATCGATCCTTACCGATGCTACTTTCCCTGCTTCATCTATAAAAGCAGAAAGTACGACCTTCCCTTCTATGCTGCTTCGCTTTGCAACTTCCGGATATACAATTAAGCTTTGAATATTCTGGATAGGAACGGGGTCTTCATCGACGGCGATAAAGGTATCGATAGGAATAGTTCTTTTTGCTGCTGATAGATCTTCGTTCAAGGTAATTGTGCCTTGCACGCTACCCTGTATATCGCTGCCGAGATAAGTACCGGTATCGCCGGCTTTTCCGACCGGACTCACCGGGAGGTTTATATCTGGAAGTGTAGGGCTCTCGGCCAGAAGATCGGGTACCGGAATAGGAGTACCAAATTTTGGTAGCAAAGCAGCCGAGACCGGCGCCCCTCCTCCTCCAAAAGTATTGTTTGTTGGATTACTTTCTACCGAAGGCGGAGGGAATTCGACGAATCCCACTGGAGTAACCTTGAGCTGCCTTGAACTATGTGTAGTATTAGCAAGAGCACTCCAACCAACATACAACCCAAAGATAAAAAGATGAATTATTACTGAAATAGTAAAACCTTTACCCGTATTCTTTTTAGCAACATTCTTCAATTCAATGGCGCCATAGGCAGGTGCAGATTCTGATTGCCCGATAATTCCTTTTTTCATAACTGTCTCCTTTTGTAGATAGTGAAGATAGGAGCTACTACTTCAAAAGGAGTGCCAAATAAAAGTACTAAGAAACAGCTTTTAAGACTAATTTGTAGTTCTTATTCCTTCGTGTTACCGTGTATTTTTCACGATGTTTGCATATTTCAGTGCTGTTATATACATTCCATTATCTATGCCAGAGGACTTTCTTCGGGAATGTATATTTGTTCTATAAAAACTACTAAAGGATACAGTACGAAGACATTCTGTATAACCAAATAACATGATAAAGTCAATAAAATCATTATACTCAAAAATATTCTTGTGTTATACGGGAATATTTTTGAGTATTCTTTATGGCTGTAGTTATAATACTGAGATACAAAAACCTCAAGATTGTGACTGCCCTCCGGCAGAACTGACTTCCTTTGGGTATCACTTACCTAAACTCTTTTATTCCCAGCCTCACCTTTCACCCGATGGCAGTACCCTTGCTTTTATTGTTAATGAAGGAGATACAAAAATCTCTTTCTTAAACATGAAAACATTACAGCTAAGCTATATTTATCTTGCATCTATTATCCCCAATTACCCTGCCGATGAATTACTGTGTACTGAACTTTACTGGTCACCTTACAGCTCTGATAGATTATATATTCACACTGTAAGCTTTTTCGATACATTAGGAAATAGTAGATATGCCCAAAATGGATATATCCTCACTATTAGTACTCAAAAAGCATGGAAAATTACTCCTTCTAAGGTTGGCCCTTTTGGGTCAGAAGGGTACCTTGGTTTTTACTCGTGGCTGAAAGGTTCAAATCCTCAAATTGATTCATTCATATTTGATGATTCTATATATGTTCCCCAACAAGATAAATGTTATCCACTACCGGAATCATATAAAGAAATCATTCATCAAGCACCTAACTCTAGTAACTATTTTATTTATAGAAGAGATTCTATCAAGGATAACCCCCCTCAGCTTTTTATTAACGGTGAAAGATCTTATGTTGCTCAACATATGATCGGTGAAATTACTCCTCATTGGTCACTAAGTGGAAATAAAATGGCTTTTACTGTAAAATCCGATTTCCCATCGGATGACCCCATCGATCCCCATAGCTTTTATGAAGTTTGGATTTATGATATATCTCAAAATTATGTCTATCGCCTAAACTTACGCTCTCTCTTTTGCATGTACGATTTTGTGGGTTCTCAAGCGGAATTCCTTACTGATAGTACTTTAGCTATTTCCATGCACAAAGACGGCGATGATTTTGCTCCCCTATGGGAAATAAGTACCACCGGGAAGCTCATTCGGCAGCTTACTTTCAAGCCTTGATCTATCGTTGGATAGTAATTGATCGCATTTCGGTGTCTTAACAAGTGATTAGCTTTAAGCAGTAAGGTTACCTTCATAGAAACTTTGCCGATACCATCGTGTTGTGATTACAGCATCACGTGAAATACTATTGCTATGAAAAAAATACTTGTCCTATTATTAGTATGTTCCTCTCAGGTCTTTCTCTCCGATAAGATATTTGCACAATCCTCAGCGACTTATGAGAGGCCTGTCATTGCCGATAAAATTATTGCCAATTCCGAGGTCCCAATCGTTACGAGTTTACCTCCAGTAAAAACCGATTCTTCCTGGAATTATTATAACGGCGATCCCCATTGCGATGGAATTGTTTTTTGCATACACCAGACAGGAGCAGCGTATGCTTATATCGGTGGTGCCTTTACAACATTATACGGATTTCCGGCACACGGGCTCGCCTATTTTGAGAATGATACGGTAACAGAAGTCGGTGGAGGCATCTATGGAGGTGCAGTCCATGCCATTGCATATATTAATGATAGAGATATTTATGTCGGTGGTACCTTTAGCTTAGCGGGAACAACACCGGTCAAGAATATTGCTCATTGGAATGGCAACACCTGGGAAGCTCTCGGAACAGGTACTGATTCTACAGTCCTTTCCCTTGGCATTTTTGGTAACAGCTTATACGTTGGTGGAAATTTTCATACGGCCGGCGGAGTACCATCAGATTTCATCGCCATTTATAATACAAAGACGGGGCAATGGGAGCCATTCACTGCGGGCTCAGGGACGGGAGCAAATGGAGGTGTATCTACAATTTATTCGGATGGCAACACGCTCTACATTGGAGGTGGATTTACGCAGATCGGATCAATTACCGCAAAGAAAATTGCTCAACTGCAGAATGGGGTATGGAGCGAATTAGCCGGCGGGCTTAGCGGTACCAATGCTTTTGCCGCAACAATAAATGCAAGCTCACAAGATTTGTATTCCGGTATTGTTGTGGGAGGCTCTTTCGATCATATTGGTACTCTTGCTGCTAATAATATAGCCGTTTTTTCATCACTTAATCAAAAATGGAATTCGCTCGGCAGTGGTACCAATGGTCCTGTCTATGCTACAAATGTCCCATGGAATAATATGCTGTTTGTTGTCGGGGGAGAATTTTCTAAGATGGATGAAACTACTGTCAGTAATATTGCTGCCATTTCCGGTTCTACGGTGTCTTCCTGGGGGATGGGTGTTGATAGTGCGGTCTATGCTTTAGCCGGTGCTTATATGTTCCTTGATGTTCGATATGAAGATAATGCGGATTTTGTAGGAGGAAAATTTGCTACTGCAGGCGGCAAACCTTCTGCCTATTTTGCGTTCCATGACGGGCCCACCGAGCGAAATTCGGTCTTCATCTTGCCGTCCTCTTCTGCTCTTACCGCATTCCCAAATCCCACGAGGGGAAATATTTCTATTAAAGCAGGTGCGCCATTAACTGCTATCGAAGTTACCGACGAACTGGGAAAAATTGTGATTGTGATGAGATACGATTTACGGTCTAATCCTATCTCAAATGTGGATTTTTCCGTGGGAAACCTGCCGGACGGAGTTTACTCCATTACCGGGAAAACTACAGAAGGGCTTGCCTTTACACGAATAATACTGCGTAAATAATATTATTCCTTTACAATTTTAATACAACCGCTAAGAGTGCTTTCGGAGGTTTGAAGTCTATACAAGTAGCTGCCTTCCGATAGATTGGTAGTATTGAAATTTACGAAGTGCTCGCCGGCATCTTGTACATTGTTGAGTAGAACCTTGCATTCTCTGCCCAGCATATCATAGATTGCCAGATGCACCATGGAGCTTTTTGACAACTGGTAAGAAATAGCTCCCTGCATTGAAATAGGGTTCGGATATACCGATACCGAAGAAGCAGAATTATACTGTGCCACCGAAGAGGTTGGCTGATAGATTTGATCCAGCAAGGCAACGATATAATCATTGAGCGAGGGGTCGTTTGGTTCGGAGGATAACGGTTCGCTGTTCATGTAAACCACTACCGTAATACTATCCTTCGGATTTGAGAACATATCGGTTAAAAAGCCTACCAAATGCCCATCATGTCCGTAAAAAGTGTGAGTGTAATATGGAACACGAACTACTCCTCTTCCATATACCGATTTATCTGGCCAGACATGAAAGGTTAGCATTTGAGACATGGAAGTCGGATTAAGTACCGAGCCATCATAGAGGGCCTTTGCCCATTTTGCCAGATCGGTGGGAGTAGAAATGATGCCACCAGCCGTATTAGCCATAGTAAGCTGTGCAGTCTTTTCGATAGGAGCCAGGTCGGTTTCCGGCCCGGTAGCCGTGATCTGAGCCCAGTTATGCGCATAATCTTCGGTAATGGTATCCGCCCAGCCGGCATAGGTATGCGTCAAGCCCAGAGGAATAAAAAATCTCTCGCGAAGAGCCGCATTGCATTCCTTTCCACCGGCGATCTTCGCAATCATGCCAAGCAAAATAAAATTAGTATTAGAATAACGGTAGGAAGTGCCGGCTTTGAAATGTGGTTGCCCAAGATGCCCGGAGACAATCTCTTCGGGTGTCCACCGCCGATCCGGATGATAGGCATAGGCATCGTTGAGGAGTTGACCGGTAGTATCGTCATTCAAATAATCATAAAGACCGCTCGAATGTTCGAGCAACTGTTTGATCGTGATCGTACTATCCACGTAAGTATAGGAAGGCAGCCATTTAAAGAGAGAGTCATTAATAGAAAGCTTCCCTTCCTCCTGCAGTTTGAAGATCAGGGCGGTAATAAAGGTTTTGGTATTGCTGGCAATTTCAAAGACGAGGTCAGAGGTCATAGCTGAACCAGTATAAGATTCCCCGGTTGCACCGCTCCATTGAGCCAGACCCGGAACAATGACCGATGCTGCAACGCCATGCCGGCCATATTCCCCATTCTTTGCATAAAGAGAATCAAGGGCGTGCTGAAGCCGTCCCGGGAGAGAGGCATCGATCGAAAGAACGGACTGGCTTTCCGGTAACTTGCCCTGAACTTCCGGATTCCAAACTATACTGCCCGGCCGCTCAAGCTGGCCAAAAGCATTCGCCGCAAACAGAGTACACGCAAAAAGGAAAAGAATACGTTTCATATCCGGAAATGATTAGATGAGCTTTAGCAACAAATTACCAGACATAAAATTCTTTCTGCTGTATCGGAATCAGTAAGAAAAATTGTATTGAATCCCAAAAATGAATATAATTTCACGAAACATTTTGGCATAAATATTGTAGTATTTCTTGTATATCTCACCGAGACTCGCGTCTCACGTTCTGTGTGTTTCATAGTGACCTCCTGAAAGCCCGTTAGAATACGTTCTAGCGGGTTTTCGTTTTTTATCCCCGTCCTATTTTTAGAACACTTTTTCAGTTGTATATTATTTTATCAATAAAAGTGTACTAATATAGAATCAATATGCTTATGCATAGTACTATACCTCGCACCCACCTTGCTTAAGGAAAATTAAAAAAACTTAGTGTTTGGAATCGAGAAATTCCTGAAGGATAATTCTTGCAGCCTCTTCATCGTGACGGTATTTTTCCTGACGTTTGCTTTTTGAAAGGCCGCTTTCTCTGAGGTTTTCAGCGGCTATCATACTTGTTAACCGCTCATCGTGAAACTGATGCCCTATGCCAATGGCATCGAGTCTTTTAAATAATAGATCGGCAAAGGCCCTGACCTCGGTTGTCATAGTGCTATCGGATCCATCGAGAGACCTTGGGAGACCCAGAATTACCGTCGTGACTCCCTCTTTTGAGATTAGTTCGAGGATTTCCTTATGAGAGCGATTAGTGCGTTCTATTATTCCTATCGGTCTGGCAAGTATTCGGTGTTCATCGCTTAGGGCGAGGCCGATCCGTTTAGTGCCGTAATCGATAGCAAGCACCCTGCCTTTTATTTCACTCATTCTTCGTATCGAACCGCATTAGTTACCCCACGGACCTGACGTAATTTCTCAAGTAATCGCGCTAAATGATAAGTATTCTTAACATAGACCGTCATTTTTCCATCAAAAAGCTGGTCGTGAGAATCAATACTGAAGGAGCGGATATTTGTATTATTATAACTCGAAATGACGTGGGTCAGATCGCTGATCATACCGGGGCGATCTTCTCCGGAGATATGAATGCCAACCAAATAATCGGCGGCCTCGTCGGTACTCGGCCATTCAACATCGATCAACCGATGTCTTCGTTCATCATTCTGGATAAGTTTAATGTTCTTGCACTCGCGCCGGTGGATCTTGACTCCCTCGCCTACCGTCACAACCCCGATCACATCATCACCTGGTACCGGATTACAGCATTTAGCGTAACTGTATAATAAGTCGTCCCGACGCCCCTGAATAAGAATGCCGGTCTGCTTTCTGGATTCCTCGATATACGGAGCGCTTGGTGGTACACCCGGCTGCCCATCGTCTTTTTTAATATCTCCGCCGGGTTTTAGCCAATCACGCAATTTTGTAATTACATCGTCTATTACTACCCGTTCTTCGGCAATAGCAAGATATAATTTGCCGATATTGCCATAATTACTGGCACCGGCAAATTTAGCAAGCGTATCGTCATTAACGTGAAGCTTTCCCTTTGCCAGCTTTTTGAAGAATTGCTCCTTCCCTTTGGTGATCTTAGCCCGTTGTGCTTCGTTGAGGAATTTTCGTATTTGATTTCGGGCCTTATGGGTAGCTACGAACTGTTCCCAATCCGTATTAGGTGTCTGCACCTTGGAGGTAATGATCTCCACCTGATCTCCGGAGCGGAGTTTTGTGTGCAGGGGGACGATCTTACCGTTGACCTTTGCCCCTATCGTTTTTATGCCGACCTGGGTATGAATATCGAATGCAAAATCGACTATAGTAGCTCCCTTCGGAAGAATCCTCAGATCTCCCTTCGGAGTAAATACATAAATTTCATCCTGATAGAGATTAAGTTTAAAGCTCTCCATCAGAGCCTTGGGTGCCTGATCTCCTTCTTCTACAAATAGATCGCTGACCCATTTCACCCATTCTTCTATTTCGGGGTCAGTCTTTGTTATCTGCTCTTTATATTTCCAATGGGCGGCCACACCTTTTTCGGCAATTTCATGCATTGCCTTGGTTCTGATCTGCACCTCGACCATCTTCCCACCCGGGCCAATCACCGTTGTATGAATGGACTGATATCCATTCTTTTTAGGGACTGAAATATAGTTTTTGAAGCGCTCCGGTACCGGCGTATAAATCGAACTTACTATTCCATAGACCGAAAAGCAGTCATTATCATTTTTTGTATCGATAATAACCCGGATAGCGAATAGATCATAGAGATCATCGAACTGCTTGCCGGTACGTACCATCTTGTTATAGATGGAAAAAATGTGTTTCGGACGGCCAATGATCTCGAATTTGAACCCTTCTTTTTGCAACGTCTCTTTGATGGGGGCGATCATCTCGGCGATGTACGATTCCCTACCGATTCTCGATTCGGCAAGCTGGCGCTTAATGCTATCGTACGCCTCCCTATTAAGGACTTTGAAGGAAAGATCCTCCATTTCCCACTTGATCTTCGCAAGACCGAATCTGTGCGCAAAAGGAGCGTAAATATCAAGGGTTTCCTTGGCCATTCGAAGCTGACGCTCCGGGGAAAGAAAGTCGATCGTTCGCATATTATGCAAACGGTCGGCAAACTTGATAAGCATTACCCGGACGTCATTGACCATGGAGATCAATAATTTCCGGTAACTTTCGGCCTGGGTTATTTCCCGGGATTTGAAAATATCGCTGATCTTCGTAGCGCCATCGACGATCTCCGCTATGGTATCCCCGAATTCCTCCCGTATCTCTTCAATGGTATAAGCCGTATCTTCGACCACATCATGTAACAAAGCACAGGCCACTGAAACGTCGTCCAGAGGTACCTCCGTCACGACGATCATAGCTACTTCAAAAGGATGCAGGAAATACGGTTCGCCGGAGGCGCGGCGGTCGTTGCGATGAGCCTCAAAACAAAGCCGGAAGGCTTTGGTGATCATCCGCTCATCGAAATGACGGAGATTTGCCCGGCACGCTTGTAATAAGGTATCGAGCTTCTCCCGATACAGCGTTTCGAAGGTATCTTCAACTAAGGGTGCAACCGGTTCTTCAGCAACAGGGCTGGGCTCCTGTTCTTCTCCTCTATCGGGCGATATGAACTCCCGTGCAGCCATGCTTAATTTCTCTTAACTCCGAACCAACCAAACGATACTGTTGCCCCGACATTCAAATGTGTAAAGGTTATAAGATCGTGTACGGTCTGAAAGACGAAGCCGGTATATTCCGGATCGCCATTAAATAAGAACGAAGCAGAGATTTGAGCAAAAGGAGTAATAATAAATTGAGTCCCCACTTCGAGATCATATCTGGCTCCGAATAACGCATTGATACCACCACGGCTAAAAGATTTTTTGATCGTTGCGCTTGGGGTGCGGGTACCAAGGCTATCGGTTACTCCATAATAATCCTGGGTATTGGTGATCGTTACATAATTATATCCTACCCCTCCATAGAATTTTACCGGAGAGTGCGGATTGATTGTAAAGCGCAATGCAAACGCCAGATACTGGGTATTAATTGATTCGTGAGTTGGTACCGTATAAGGTGGCGCCGGTTTTTTCTCCGGCAGTGGGCTTACCGCTACCGGGGTTGCGGAATCCGATATTTTATATAAATTATCACCTATCAGATCATCGCTTACCGTAAAGGAATTATACGAAAATTCAAAATCTATCCCTCGAGTGATCTGTGTTCCCAAGATCAATGATGAAGCAAAAACAGAGGTTGGAGTAAGGGTTTTTCTGTTATTCTGATACAGCTCCGAAAGATTACCAATACCAATACCTCCTCCGACGGTAATGGCCTTCCAGGCTATTGGGGTTAAAGCCTTTTGGCGAGCCTTCTCTTCGTCCTGAGCGCGTTCGATAGCACGGATCGAATCCTTACGGATCTGTTCGCGCATTTCACGCTGCTGTTCTTCCTGCTCCTGCTGAACGGCACGAAGCGAATCCTGACGGCGGCGCTCCTGCTCGCGCATCAGTTCGTCGCGCTGTTTACGGATCATTTCTTCTGCTTCGCGGCGATCTTTGGTCATTACAGAATCCGGCGGACGACTTCCCGGCTGAGCGGTAGCGGTCGTAGTACCAAGAGTCATCGAAAGCAATACTAACAGGAGGGCAGCGATCGGGAGACGAAAGATTCTAATGGCGTTGGTAGTCGTTAGTTGCATTATATCCGTTATAGCGCGTTGTTTAATCTCCGCGATCTTCGCCGCCACGAGCGATACTCGGGCAGGTTCGTTGCGGGTGCCTCTGTGCGGAGCCGGAGCCAAATACGGGGAATCGGTCTCGATAAGGATCGATTCTTCCGGCGTAGCAGCTACCGTTGCACCGAGCGTCGAATTTTTGAATGTAATATTTCCGGTAAAACTTACCGCAAACCCTAAAGCGGCAATTTGTTGTGCCTGCTGTGGGCTACCCGAAAAACAATGAAATTGGCCGAAAGAGTGCGTGAGTTCTTTGTCACGGTAATACTCTTCACAAATGGCTATCGTCTCCTCGATAGAATCGCGCGTATGGATAATTATAGGCTTTTGCAACTCCAGAGCGAGCTCTATTTGCTCGCGAAAGGCTTTTACCTGTGTTTCCTTTGGAGCAAAATCATAGTAATAATCGAGCCCGATCTCCCCGATAGCAACGATCTTTGGATTCGATACGACGGAAGTCCGTATCTGCTCCCTCACCTCTTCATTCCACTGCGCGGCACTATGCGGATGAATACCCAGCGCGCACCAGACATTCGGATGTGCGGCAGCCAACTCAAGGGTGCCTACAAAACTCTGGGTATCGATCGCCGGAACAATAAAGGCCTGAACACCGGACGATTCCGCCTGGCCGATGACCTGTTCGCGGTCGGCATCAAAGGCCTCGGTCTGTAAATGGCAATGGGTATCGATCATGATCGTTTAAACTACGAGATACAGTCAAAAGACGGTTTCTAAACGTAGCGAATAATTTCGTAACGGGGCAAGGTTACCTACTATTTCTACGTAATAATAATTCAGAAGATTCTGTACTTCGAAGGTCATTTTTAAGGGCACTCCGATGAAGTTCTTAAGATCGTACCCTATTCTCGCATCGATAACATACGCATCTACCCTTGCATCTCCATCGGGTACTTGACGTACCAGAACAGAATCAAGGGTCTGATATTGGCTTATATATCTAAAATCTGCCGAAGCGCTAACAGAGCCAAGTTCTGTTGCCGCGCGTAACTGCACGAGGTGCCGGGGGCGAAATTCAAGCTCTCTTGCACTCGTGATATTCTTCGCATAGACATAGGTATATCCTGCCCGCAGGGAAAGGCGATCATCCGAAAACGGTTTGTATTCTATCGATTCTTCATGCCCCGAAAGTTCTGCTTCCGTTACGTTCAAAAATTGTATATACACATCGGCAAAGTTCGTCACAAAAGAAGGCTCAATAAGCCGGTTAAAGTGGGAATAAAAGAGCGCCCCGTCGAGATAGAGATTGCTGGTATGGACGGTGGCCCCAAGTTCAGCCGTATAACTGCGCTCCGGTTCGAGGCCCGGGTTAGGTTTGATATGAAACCCACTGAATTCCTGATCGATATAGCGCTCGCTGATAGTTGGAGCCCGAAAACCCATTCCAAAGGAGCTTCTAAGCGATGCTTCCTCACCGAGTTTATAACTTGCCCCGATCTTTGGGGATATCCGGCCAAGCCAATCGCTCGAATCATACCTGATAGCATCGGCACGAGCGCCAAGGGTAAGAATAAGCGGCGATGCCTGCCACTCACCTTGTATGAAATAAGCGAAGGAAAGGCCATGGTGGTCGGTAAAAAGATCGGAGGTTACCTGTTGGAATGAGCCAATGATCCCACTCGTGACAAAAATCGGATGCAGGTCGGTATTTATAGTATAATCCAATGAGTAATTGGTTGCCTGCGAGTGAGGCCCTTCTGCTCCTGCTGCAGTCGTTGGATCCGTTGTAAATTGTGTATAATAGGCATTAGCTTTAATGCTATGAGTCAGTGCATCGGTAAGTACAGTAGCCGAAGCATTGATATTTGCTTTCAAAGAATGGATCCTGCCATTGACGGCTCCTAAAGAATCGGATGGAAGTAACGGCGACGAAAGATTTTTCCAATAGAGCCATCCCCCATGATCTTCATTGGCTACAAGCCCTGTTACCGTCAGCGTGGCCGCCGCCGATAATGGCGCCAGCGCTTTTAGAAAGACATTTGCCTTATAGGAATCATCACCAAGCCGATAACCTTCATTATGCCGGTACGCTACGGTGCCCAGCAAACCCAGATCCCCGATCTTACCAGATGTTCCGGCTTCGGTTGAAATAAATCTTCCTTTAAGATCAGGCACTACCCATTCATCATATTTCGGTTTATCGTACACACCGGCGAAGGTATTAATAGCTGTTTTCATCGTATCTCTCGGCTCGCGGGTAATAATATTAATCACACCACCGATAGCGCTCGAACCATAGAGCGAAGATCCTGCACCTTTAACGACCTCGATCCGATCGATATCGAGCATCGGTAAGACATCGAATTTGATATCTCCATTATCGGCTGCCAGCAGCGGAGTACCATCAAGCAGAAACAGTACCCGCGAGCCTACCCCACGACCATAACCGGATGATCCACGAATATTGACCTGTGATTCGGTGACGCTCACACCGGGTATCCATCGCAATGCTTCATCAACCGCCAGCCCCGATCTGCCCGTTATCTCGGCGGGTTTAACGATTGCCACCGATACCGGCACATCCTGCATTGCTGTTGTATGACGCTCGGCTGTAACGACTACTTCTTCACCATAGCCCGAGGCCGGTATTAGTACTACCGGAGACGTGAAAAAATCAATTGGAATAAGCGTATCGCGGTATCCCAATGCCTTTATTCTGAGATAGACCGCTTTTAGCGTATCGGCAAAAAAGAACGAGCCATTCGCCCGGCTGGGTTGCACGTGAAGATGCCCATGATCTTTATCCTCTAAAATTACCGAAGCCGCAATACCTGCCTTAGTTACATTGTCAAGAATAACACCACCGATCTGAGCACGACAGACACTGCAAATAAGCAGCAGACACCCGATTACGCCTATACCGATCCAATTTTTCATTTGAATGGCTGGCGGGATAATGAATCGAATCGTACCCGGATATCGGCATCAGTGATCGTAGTACCCGTGGCAAGCATAAAGGCCGAGGCCGAGTCCTCGGCATCGTGGGCAAAACCGATAACTCTCCAGGAAGTAAACGCCGTATCGTACTTTTGTACGACTCCAAGATAATGATAGGTGTCCGGTTTAAGATCGAAATTGAAAGTAGTATCTTTAAAAGCACAAGGCTCCAAAACCTGAACGAAAATCGACGTATTGAATTTTAACAGGATATCATTAACACTGAAAGGCGCGGGGTCTTTTGAGAGAACTACTGCCAGCACAAGTACCGAATCGCAATCCGGCTTTTGGCCGGCAAAATGTACTTTACCGGATAAGCTGGTACGTAGCGCTTTAGGTGGAGGGGTTAATCCCTTGTCACACCCCTGTAGAATAATAACTGTACAGAATATAAAGAGATATACTGCTTTCACTACGCACGGCTAACAGTCAGCCGTAAACCGAGGTTCGGCTTACCGAACAAAAAACCATTGATATTTCTTAGCTTAGGGAAACATTTTTACACCGTGTACCAGAAACGAGTACCTGCAAGCTATCGTTACCTATGCACTCTATGCGGAAATACCTTCTGTTATTTTTCTTTTTGATGCCGGCTATCGGTTTTGCGATAGTCAAGCCGAAGAGTATTATTATTAAATTCCGCTCCTCTGCTTCACTGCAAGCCCCCTCTGCTGAATTACACAGCTCTCTTACTGCAATTTCCCCACTATCTTTCGAGAAGGTATCGGCTATCATCCCACAAAGGGCAACTGCGACATTGCAGGCCTCGGGCTCTTTTGGCTTCGATAGAACGATCTGCCTGCCGCTTCGCTCGACGATCAGTGCCGATAGTGCGATCAAGATGCTCGCCCGTTTTACTGAGATAGAATATAGCGAACCAAATAATATTTATCATATCGATAAGACTATTACTCTTCCTAACGATTCGCTATATAAGGAGCAATGGTCCCATCAAATGATGGATGTACTCGGCGCCTGGCAATATACCAAAGGCAATAGCTCGGTGCATGTGGGTGTGATCGATACGGGAATCGATTGGAACCATGAAGATCTCATCGGTCAATTGGCAGTTAATCCTAAGGAAGATATTAATCATAACGGTTTATTCGATGCCTGGCCTTCAAGCGAACACCATCTCGATGCACATGGCAACATGGTTACCGGCGATCTGGACAATATCGATGAAGATGGAAATGGATATGTAGATGATGTCATTGGCTATGATTTTGTCGATCAGGAAGTAGTGAATTTTGGCGATGCCTCTGGCAGAGATCCCTTTCCCGATGATGAACAGGAACAAAGCCACGGAACGGCTGTATCAAGTGTTATTGCCGCGCGCACCGACAATAAGATCGGCATTGCAGGAATTGCGCCGGACTGCCGCTTGGTAGGATTGCGGGCGCTCGATGCCTTGGGAAACGGTGAAAGCGATGATATAGCTGCCGCTATTATTTATGCAGCCGATAATGGAGTACAGATCCTCAATCTCTCTTTCGGAGATACCTATTCCTCCAGGCTCTTACACGATGCTGTTGCCTATGCTGCCAGTAAAAACGTACTCATTATTTCTTCCAGTGGCAACGATGGCAATGATGCCCGGCATTACCCTTCCGATTATGACGAATGTGTATCGGTAGGAATGACCGCTCTTGATGAGAATGATCATGAAATAGTTGATTCCCGGAGTTCACATGGTGAAGGATTGGATATCATCGCTCCCGGAGTAGATATTCCGGTACTGGCAGCCGGAAATAGGTATCAGACACTTTCCGGAACCAGCTTTAGTGCTCCGGCAACAGCTGCCGTGGCCGCATTATTATTATCGCGGAATCCAAAGCTTTCAGCAGTGGATATTAGAAGTATTCTTGTTTCTACGACCGATTATATATCCAAGTTCGGCTATGATCATTTCCATGCCAATGGAAGAGTGAATGCTCATCGAGCGTTGGAGTTTATCGGAGGAGCAACTGTAAAGATACAATCACCCACTACCGATGAAGTTGTTTCTATCGGTACTGACATTCCCATTCTTGGATCCGTTGCCTCACCGTTATTTACAAAATACAGCGTCTCCTATGCCGCTGGCCTTAACCCCGATGCAACGGTCAATACTGCGGTAAACTGGCATGAAATTGCTGCCGATACAAAACAGAAATTCAATGACACCCTTGGTAATTGGAATACTACCGGCCTCAGTGGAGGGACCTATACCATTAGGCTTGCAATGCAAACTTCGGATAGCAGAAGCATCGAAGAGCGCCTTACCGTATTTCTTCATGAATCGCAGGCTGCAATTACCTCTTTTACTCTCGATACTATTTTCGATAAAGATAAACGTGCCCTGCTGATTGCAGTGCGAAGCGATTCAGTAACATCGGCATCGCTACTCTATAAACCAACCGGTACTGCCTCCTGGGCATCAAAGAATGACGATAATGTCACTCATACTCATTCTATTATTCTTTCCTCATCTGAGGTTAAGCCGGGAGTACCTCTCGATCTCTTATTGAAATTAGAAACTACTTCCGGTAGTACGGTTTCTCTTAGCACGACTTCGCAACTTCCTGATGAATCGGTACCAACAACCGGCTTTTTGCAGAAAACATATACTCTTCCATCAGGATATTTACTCGATACGGCGGTTTCGACTTCATCAGGTGACGTAGTAATTGAAAGTGTTGCCCCCGGTGGAATAGATCTTGGCTTAAGTACGATCGGCGTCTTCACATTCGATAAAACTACTAATAAATTTTCATTAACCGATAGCCTTACATCGGCTTTTATCCCCCATTCTATTGGATCGGTGACGGGCGCCCCTTCGCCGCAAACATTACTGCAAGGTACCGGCAACTCTATTGTAGTTTATAAGCCGAATACCTCACATTCATTACTGGGCGATATTGTTGTTATCGATACTTCTTTTGATCCAATAACATCGACTTTCGCCGTATTACTTGCCGATCTCGACGGCGATGGAAAAGATGAGATCATCGGAAAAACTACTACGGTCAATAAAGATCTTCAGGTTGTCCGCGATACCTTTACCGTTAGTAAGGTTACCAACGGCGTTATTACCCGCTTTGGCGAATTAGTCAATACTACTGCTCCAGATCCTTTTCACGCCGATAATAAGTATTCGGCCCCGGAAGCACGATCGGCCGATTTCTTGGGTAATAATACTAAACAAGTTGCGTTGCTTGATGACGATGCCGATCTTATTGTATTTAAATATGATCCCTCGTCATCATCTAATTTTACTCCCGTCTTTGTCGACGTAAACGATGGATATTCCGAAGGCAGGAATATGACCGTTGGAGATTATAATGGCGATGGTAAACTGGACATCGCCTTCGCCTATCATGGCAATACGAATTATAATGCCGACAATGAATATGATCCCTCTTACTGGACAGTGAAGGTATTGCTCAACGATGGTAACGATACCTTTCATCCTGCTTATATAGATCATTTTAATACTGCCCGCACCCTTTCTCCCTATCGGTCGAGCCTTGGTTCATTGCATGGGGTTACTGGAAGTACCGGCGATGCTTTGGCTCTATGCCTGTTTCCGAATTTTTATCTTTTGCGTTGGGACCCCGCCACTTCTACCATGAAGCCATTATGGTATTATCCGGTAAGCAATTCACCACGCGGCGCTTTGGCCCATGATTTCGACGGCAATGGACTTCGCGAATTTGGCTTCGTTACGGGAGACTCTATTCGGTTTTTCGAACGGAATCCGGACTTAACATCTAAGACGCCAACTCCAGCGGGGTTTGAAGTCATACCACGGGATTTCAATAGAATCGATCTTCATTTCTCTGCCGTTGAGGGCGTTTCGCGTTATTATATTCTCAGAGGGTTCAATGAACCGGGAGCCGATTTAGAACTAATCGATTCCGTTTCTACCACTGAATATATCGATACCGATGTGAGCGATGGTGATGTATTTAAATATTCGGTTGAAGCCTACAGTAACCAATTTTCTATTCCATTGAGTGATCCCGCTCCCCCACTCAGCGGACTCGCTCACAATACTCCCGTGATTCAACACATACAACCCTCCGGCAATACAATAATCCTACGTTCTTCGCAGCCTCTTTCTACTGCTATCATTTCAGGTTCTTCATTTATGTTCGATGATAGCATTGCTGCAAACTCGGCAGTAATAAGCGGCGATAGCACGATCGTTTTAAGAACAATATCATTTCAACCGCAAACCTCCCATACCTTGAGAATAGCTTCCTTTGGATTGCGTGATATTTGGAATGCTCCTTTCGATACAGCCAGGTTCTATTCTTTTTCGATCCCGCCGGTTGTTACAACCAATACGTTTTACATCGTCAGATGGGTATTTCATAGCTCGGCTACTATTGAAGTAGTATTTAATGATGTTCCCGATGACAATGCTCTCGATCCGCTTAACTATACACTTACACCATACGGAAAGATAATCTCTGTATCCCGTGAGACTGCAAATGACAGTGCATTGATCCTTACTCTCGATCCGAAAACGATCCTCCGCCCTATCGGCGCTTCTTTTGTGCTCTGTATCGACCGAATTACTTCCAAAGGCACTCCCTTAAGTGAGCCAACCGGAAATTGCCTTGGAGAAACACCTTCTGCTCCCTCACTCGAGCATACATTCGTCTATCCAAATCCGGCAAAGACCTCCGATGAACAGCTAACATTTGCCGGCCTTACTGCTCAGGCAGAGATCAGTATTTTTACTCAGTCGATGAGATTTATCAGACGTCTTTCAACGACAGAAAAAACCGGGGGGGTCAGTTGGGATATGCTCGATGAAAACGGTTCAAAACTTCCAAGCGGAGTGTATCTCTATCATATCACCGGAAAAGATGCGAACGGGAACGAGGTGCCTTCTGCCGAGGGAAAATTCGTGATCATTCAGAAATAAGTAGGCTGGAGGAAAAAGAGCGGAGAGGGAGAGATTCGAACTCTCGATACCATTGCTGGTATAACGGTTTTCGAGACCGCCGCATTCGACCACTCTGCCACCTCTCCGGGGTCGAAAAGACGGACACACAACCGAATGATATGAAAGCCCGTTCCCGGGGCTGGCCTCTAAAATAGGGTTGACTACTTCAAGATATCCATAAACCGCTTTTCCTCCTTTTTGTGTATGTCTACCGACCTTCTCTCCGTTGCCCAAGCACAATTTCATTATAGGTTTATTATGCCTAAATCTAAACCAACTCCTCAAAAACCGACGCCGAAAAGCGATCGAATCGTTCCCGCACGCACTATTATCCATAAACCACAGCCTATCGGCGATCCGATAAGCCGGCCGCATCAGCCACCCGATAACCGAAATCGTTCTATTGGTTTTTATTGAAAGAATAGTAATAAAAAGGCGCCCAAGGGCGCCTTGATTATATCTATCTTTTCACAATGGGTACGAGGACTACAATTTGATGGATAATGAAAGTGTGTGGATAGCGCCACGCTGGTTTCGGCGTTCAACTTTGCCGCCACTCACAAATTCCTGCGGCTCGGCCAGAATATCTTTAGCTGTATATTTTAACTCATATTTATTAAAGAAGAGCTGGCTGATGGCAAGATCGACCACGTTACGCGGCATCTCATAAAGATCGCCGGTGTAAGGATTCACCTCTTCGATTCGTTTTCCATAGGTATTATATAACAGGTTTACCGAAGTGCCGGCAGCAGGATCATAATATAATAATCCGAGATTGACGGTAAATGGCGATTGTCCCTGCATCGGACGTTCGTTTTCCTGCCCATTGGTAAGTTCGTGAACATTTACCTTCGAAATGGTATAGGAATAATTACCACTAACGGTAAAATTATTGAACAATCCACCAATAAATCTTAAGCTCTTTCGTGCCTCGAGTTCAACGCCGTAATTAATAGCCGGCTCTTTTGCGTTGGCCCAGCTCTTAACACTATTCGATCCCTGGTCGGTAGCTTCGATAGCACCATCGAAGCGCTTATGAAAGGCGCTAAATGAGAGCAATTCTCCTGCCGAAGGATAATACTCGATACGAAAATCCAGATTTTGGATCAGCGCTCTATCGATATTCGTATCTCCCTGAATGAGCGAGCCTAACTCAAAATCATAAAAAGAAAATGGAGCGATCTCTCGGAATTCCGGACGGGAAACCGTTTGGCTTGCAGCCAGACGCAGATTAGTTTGTTCGTTGATCGAATAAATAAGATTCAACGATGGAAGAATATCCGTATGAGTACGGTTGTAACGGATCTCTCCGCCGCCGAGTATGCCTGAATTTAAGGCTTGTTCGTCAGATTCTACTCGGGCACCACCCACAAATTTAAATTGCTGACTACCGATAGCGAACGGCAGATCAAGCATTGCATATCCCGAGCCGGTTTTTTCGTTGGCAGTATAAGAATCGCTGGGGTTAGTGATCTCATCGATCTGGAATCCATCCGGCCCAATGTGATTTGGCGCAAATAACGTATCGATCGATGAGAATAATAATGAAAAGTTGGGCGATGCAAGTTTAAATGCTAGTACGCGCGCGGAAAAATCACGATCGCGCAATCCATATAACCCACCGGCTTTTATTTTTGCTGCTCCAAGCGGTAAAGTAAGATCGAGTCCGCCTTCATGGTAAGTCTCGCTCATATCCGAAAAGAAGCGGCCTGCTGTTTTGGGATCCGGCGAAGTGGAAAGCTGGGCATAGTACGGCGATGCATCCGGAGCATCAAGCGAACGGGCATAGACGTACCGGCGAAGATCGGGCTCACTACGGGTAGTGACCGCTCTGGATAAACGCCATTCAATTTTTAATTTATCCAAATCTTCGATCATGTGCTCGCCCGATAATTGGCCGCTATAGAGCGAACGCTCTGTATAGTGAAAACTCGTTTGTTTATCCTGAAATCCATTAGCAGAATCAACACCGGAAAGTAGCAGGGTTTGATCGTCGGCACTTTTATCGTACATATTTCTGAAATTCAATACCGAGTTCTCTCCGGCCTTATAGGAAAGATTCAATAATCCGCCCCATAAGACGCTTCGTACGTCGTTACTTCCACTTCTGAGATAAACGGCTGTACCATCTCCGTTATAACTGTTGCGATCAATAAGCGTATGATCGTAATTGCTTTTATATGACAGAGAGGCAACATATCCAAATTCATTATCGAATACCGTGAGGGCATCACCTACAGAAAGCGAAAGGCCCATATTTACCGGTGCAGTTAAATGTTTAGTGGTCCAGTTATTCTTAAAGAGTAAGCCATATTGCTTTATCTCTTCCGGGGTGATCGATGCATTACTTATACTGGTACTTGGAAAGCCGGCAGGTAGTGCACGGGTACCATCGTCGGTAGCCAGCCAATCGGTCGAGCCGGTTTGATAACTGACAAAGCCATTTCCTGTTCCGATACTATTATAGCCACCACTTACCGAGAAATGGGCATTAAAAGCATCCGGAAAATTAACTGTATTTACCTGGACTAATCCTCCGGCAAAATTAGCCGGGAGATCGGGAGTAAAAGTCTTTGAAACGACTGTATTATCGATCAGGTTTGCCGGTAGCAGATCGAAGGAAAACGCCTTCTTATCGGGTTCGGTACTGGCCAGCGAAGCACCGTTGAGCACCGCATTATTGTACCGTTCGCTGGTACCACGGATTTCAACGAATTTATTATCTACGATAGAAACGCCCGAGACGCGTTTTAGTGCATCACCACTGGTCGCATCGGGTGAACGGCGGATCTGTTCTGCCGCAATAAAATCATTCATAGAGGTTGCCTGCTTTCTTGCGAGCAATTGTGCCGCCTGTGTTTCCGATTCGACTTTCGTTGTAACGACCACTTCTTCGCCTTTTAACGCGGCAGATTCTAAGAGAATATCAAATTTTGGATTTTCCGAAACATTCATTGCTGAAGCTTCGACGACCTTCTCTTTATATCCGAGATAGGATAATCGCAACGTGTAATTACCCGGGGTGATCTGAATAGAAAACTCGCCATCAAGATTGGTCTTGGCACCTTTGCCGGTGCCTTCAAGCCGAATGATTACTCCTGGAAGGCGCTCGCCGGTTTTGGCATCGCTAACTGTTCCACTGATCCTGATTGCAAATGCGGAAGAAACGATAGTACAAATAATAACGACAGCAACAAGTAATAGACGCATTGGTACGGTATAATTACATGACTCCGGCGCTCGCTATTGCGAACGCCGGAGCCACGATGAATGAACAGTGAGTGAATTATCGTGAAATAATGATCTGCTTAGTCAATACCGAAGAACCGGCAGTCAATCGAACAAGATACGAACCGGTTGAAAGTCCTTCGCCATTGAAGCTTACCGTGTGTAAGCCCATCTCCTGGAATGCATTGACCGGCTGAGCAATACGCTTACCGGTGATATCAATGATGTCAAGAGTGGTATAAGAAGGATTCGGTAAATAGTAAGAAATAGAAGTTGTTCCGTTAAACGGATTCGGAGTGTTTTGGAACAACTGTACCGCTTCGCCAGTCTGTTCTGCACGGACATCATTCGTCGAAGCAACACCATTGATCGTTACTTCTTCTGCATCTTCATGCGTTACGAACGTGAAACGGAGCTTGGTCGTAAAGCTGCCTTCAGCCGTCGGTTTGAAGCGTAAAGAGATAGCTTTGCTATCTCCGGCTTTTACCGAGAACGGCGCATTACCACCAATAATGTTGAATAAACTTGAATCGAGCAAGCCCCAGGCGGAAACCTGCAATACAACCGTACCGGTATTCTTCAGTAATACAGAAACAGTAGTATCACGAGTGGTACCCGGAACCGTCGTTGGGAACGTAACATCTGTTACAGCCAATTGCGGATTCGGAGCATACACGATATTCTGCGGATCGTAATTCGTCCAGCCGGAATCCCAGCGCGGGCCGCTTCCGAAGGCACCACGATAGGTAACCTGATCGAAGAACGGATCGGAAAGCTTGGTAGCGCTGAAGCTTGCTCCGGAAAGAGCCGGTGATCCGGTTGCCGGAGTAAAGTTAGGAGTCGGTCCCTGGTTGAACGGATCGGTAAGTTTTACATCAGCCGGCTGAACAAAATCCAGATTACCATAAGCGGCAGTTCTGAACCATGCTGCCGGATCAAATCCGGCGACGTTTGTGGTAAAGCCATTGCTACCACGTAAGCCAGCCCAAATGTCGTTATGAAGCATTACCGTATCGGCTTTTGCACCATTGACGACACCAGTAGCATCGAGCAACAAGCCGCTCGGCCATCCCATGACGATAGAGTTGCAAATGCTCAATTGCGAATTACGACGAATGTGAGCGCCGCGATTGAATAACGGATTACAGACTTTACTCGTATCCGACTGCGGGCCAAGAACGGTCATATTGCTAAATACTGCAGCCGTTCTCGGATTCCAGAAGTTCGGTGGATTATCGTTATCGGATTCAAAACCGTTCGAACCCGAAACGTCGGCGATATTAGGATCGCGTAAACCTAAACCGAACTGGACATGACCGCTGAAACCAAAATCGGTATCGAAGTCATCATCAAGGCCTTTATAAGCAATAATATGCTTTATATTGACCGTACCGCCGAACCATTCATACGAATCATCGCCGGAATAACTGACCTGAATATGATCGATCGTCGTACCATCGCCGACACCACCCATCGTCAATCCGTTAATTTCATTATTCGGTGAAAGCGGGATACCCGGGAATTCGATACGGATATATTCGAGATCGCCGCTATTATCATGCACATCGGTACCGCCGTAATGCGTGCGAGGTCCGCCTTCGATCTGAGCATCACCGCCGGCAAATAAGCCGCCGTTGACCGTATTATTCTGGTTGATCGGAGCACGACCGCAAAGAATAATACCACCCCAATCGCCCGAAGTACGCTGACCCGGAGCCTGCTGGCTTAAGAAAAGGATCGGTTCTTTGGCCGTTCCTTTTGCATTGAGCTTTCCACCGCGTTCGACAATGAGAGTACCCTTGGTTGACTTTTCACCGTAGATAACCGTACCAGGTTCGATATTTAATGTTGCACCATTTACGATGTACACATAGCCACGGATAAGCCAGGTACGATCATTGGTAAGCGTGACGTTGCCGGTGATGCTATCTTTTAAGACATCTTCACCATACACAATAATACCTTTACCGAGCAGGGCGACGGATTTCGTACCACCGCCAGCGGCATTATGGGTAAATTGCAAGGTAGCGGTCTTATCTCCAGGTGTTGTCGGAGCAAACGAGATCGCTACCGTCTGTTTCTGGCCGGGAGCAATGTCACCGGAATTACCGCCGCTGACGATCGTAAACTCACTGGCATTAGCACCGGTGATAGTAATGTTAGAGATCGAGAGCGTTGCCGTTCCTGTATTAGAAATATCGATCGTATGAACAACCGATTCACCGACATGCACAAGTGCAAAGTCGTGTTGATTATCTACCGTTAAGGTCGGACTTGGTTGTGCGCCAGTACCACTGATGGAAATATTATAGGTTTGACCAGTGCTGGTAACAATCCGTAAGGTCGTGCTCGACGTTGAAGCGTCGGTCGGAGCAAACCGGACCGTGATAGATTTTGAATCGTTGTGAATAACACCGAACGGAACTGTGACACCGACTAGCTTGAACTTTGAAGAATCAAGTAACGTGACAGAGGTGATGGTAACGGGTTCATATCCGGTATTTTTAACTACCACGATCGCCGAATCTTTGGTCTTACCGGCAACAGTCGTCGGAAATACAACGGTTGTTGCAACCTGCTGTGGTTTTGCAGTATAATCCGTCGTTTGCGGATCGTAATTAGTCCAGAGCGAATCCCAACGCGGACCGGGGCCAAAAGCACCGATATAATTTACCGGCGTGAAGACCGAGTTAGCAAGTCGCGGATTCGTAAAATCGGCATTGATCAAGGCCGGCGAGTTTGTCATCGGTCTCCAATCCGGAACCGTCTGGTTAAACGGATCGACAAGCATAACCGAAGACGGTTGGACATACGAACGATTGCCATAACCATTTGTATTATACCAAGCGGTAGGATCGAATCCGGCTACGTTAGTCGTAAATCCGAGTCCTGCATGCAAGCCAGCCCAGATACAATTTCTAATTTGTACGGTATCGTTTGTTGCTGCCGTCGTAACACCGCTTGCATCAAGGAGTAATCCGCTCGGCCATCCCATAAAGATCGAGTTATAAACGCTGAGCAACGAATTGCGGCGAATATGAGCACCACGGTTGAATAATGGGTTGGAAGTCTTGGAAGTATCTGATTGCGGACCTACTACCGTCATGTTACAGAACATGATACGAGTTCTCGGAGCCCAATAATTTGGCGGATTATCATTGTCAGATTCAAATCCGTTCGAACCGGAAACGTCGGCGATATTCGGATCGCGCATACTTACACCAAACTGTACCGTACCGCTGAATCCAAAATCGGTATCCCAATCGTCATCAAGACTTTTGAAGGCGATCATATGCTTAGCATTTACTACACCACCGAACCACTCGTAAGAATCGTCACCGGAATAGCTGACCTGAATGTGATCGAGCGTTGTGCCAGATCCTACTCCACCCATGGTCAATCCATTGATTTCGTTGTTCGGAGAAAGTGCGATACCCGGGAATTCAATTCGGACGTATTGAAGAGAACCGCTATTATCGTTAGCCTGGACACCGCCGTAATGGGTACGGGGGCCACCTTCGATCTGGGCATCACCACCCTGGAACAACCCGCCATTATCGGTATTATTCTGGTTGATCGGAGCCCGGCCGCAAAGAATGATTCCTCCCCAATCACCGCTGGCACGCTGGCCGGCCGGAAGCTGACTGGTAAAGATGATCGGTTTATCCGGCGTACCATTGGCGATCAATTTACCGCCACGTTCGGCGATAAGTGTGCCTTTGGTCGATTTCTCACCATAAAGAATGGTGCCGGGATCGATCGTAAGGGTTGCCCCATCGATAATATAGACATAACCTCTGATAAGGTACGTTTTATCAGCGGTTAGGTGTACATTACCTACGACGCTATCTTGCAAAATGACTTGCTGGGCTCGAAGAGGTCCTATACCTATCAAGCACAGTAATATCAATAATAATTTAGTGCGAATGGTCATTAGTATATGAAATGGGAAAAATAAAGCGCAAACTTATGAGAGTTACGATATATAATTATTTTCTCAGAATTATTAAACTATTATGTACTTTAAAAAATAATCAAGTAATAGTTTAGTAACTATTTAGTAACTATTAGAAAGAAAAATTATGCGTATAGGTCACTGTTGCAAGTATCTCTATGAACTTAGGTACCAGGGCGGCCGAGCTAATACTTTCAGTTGCATATAAGGTAAAGAGAATACTCCCCTGTTGGTTGAGCTTATAACTAAGATTTATACTTTGTGTATAAGTATTCGTCGTGGTTGTGGGGATAAGGATAGCTAAGGAATCAGCCGGTGTAATAAGACTTTTCGTATACCCCAAGGAGCCGCCAATCGAAAGGCGATTTTCGGCCAGTGTTTTAGAAGCATTGACGGTAATTCCTTCCAACATTGTTGAACTCGTCGTTTGTTCGGTATTGGCAAGAAGCAGTGAACCACCAAGGCTAAGACCCGTTTGATTAAAACTGATCGTATAGTTAGCCGTACCACTCATCGTTTTTGAATTGGAATATTTTTGAGTAAAAATATTCTGGTCGGTATAATCCTGGTAAGAACCGGATACGACGATGGATTGAGTAGTGGCAGGAGAGATAAATAAAAATCGCGGGGTAATAGATGCCGATTGAGCTATACTGCTTACCCTGGTAGAATCGTTAATAAGAGTACTTGCCGGACTGCTCGTACCCTGCTGGGTAGAATAGTTTGCATAATTTAGATCTACACCGAAGCTTTGAGAAGGATTAACGCTAATAGTACCGGCACCGATAAACCGATTTGTAGTTGCAAGCTTGGTATCAAGCACATTATCATTTTGAATACCGATCGAACCGCTGATTCGCAGCTTATTATTGAAGAGATCGAAGCCAGGCGCAATAGTATAATTTTCAATATCGGTCGTATAATAATACGCGCCCAAAGAGGCGTAATCCGGCTCTACTCTTTCATAGCCAAGTCGAATCCGAAAATGCGGTACCTTCAGGGTGAGCCCTGCAGTAGAAGCAAGTAACAGACTGGTAGAAGTACGAAGATCGATCAGCGAGGAAAAGAACGACGGTACTTGCGTTGAATCAAGCAGCGGCGAGCGTATATCCCTCGTAAGTATACTGGATGCAACTTCCGCATCTATAGATAATTCCTTTATGATCTGAACCTTTGTATTTAATGCAAGGATCGTGTTTTCCTGAGGAAACAAGATCACTTTGGCTGGAGGATATTTCAAAGACAGCGAATCGTCTTTCGCATGTAAATAAATCAGATCGACAAATGTCTGCTCGGATCCCACTCCAAGCTTTACTGCATACCCCATTCGTTCGTAAGCCGGCTGAATAGAATAATTAGTCGTATCTTCTTCGACAGCCCGTTGAAAGCGGCCATACATCGCTGAAAATCGCAGCGGTGAAGGGGTAAGATCGATTCCCGCTCCAAGGAAGGTAATGCCGGCAAGGGTATATTTAGAATAAGTCAATGAACGATAGCCGAGATGGAGGGTTATCCATTTATATTGGGGAGAAACACCGATCTGATCGAATGGCTGACGAACATCGCTTTCCTGATCCGAAAAAATAAATGTAAATGGAAGCGTGAAGCCATGAATTGTAAGTGTTGGGGTACCAATGATAGACCACCCCGTAGCCGGACGGCGGGCTAAAGCCCCGGAGACGGAATACTTATTTCCTGAAATGCTAATAGACCCGTCAAGACGAGTCGGTGGATCTTCTATAGCTGTAGTTGAAGTGGTATCCTGGGCAAGACCAACACTCTGAATTGCGATAAGCGCCAGCACAACAAGTGCAATCACCCGCATCCTCTGCCGTTTATGCTGTGGTCTATCGCTGAACATGAGCTGCCATGAACGCTCCCGTCCGGGGTAGGAGCAAAAGTGATAGTGCAAATCTAATCATTTTTTATTGCACCTGCCGTAAATTCTGGATTTATGGTGATTCTCCGTAACTCTATGTATTTTTGTTTATTAAGCTATATATTCACTATCGCCAATGAGCATTGTTGAGCTCAAGAATGTCACAAAGCGGTACGGCACTTTTCTCGCTGTCGATTCCGTATCTTTTAGCATCGAATCGGGAAAGATCTTTGGATTATTAGGGCCGAACGGAGCTGGTAAAACTTCCACCATCCGAATGCTCAATCTTATTATTCTACCCGATGTCGGTTCGATAAGTCTTTTTGGTGAGCCCCAAAAGACCGAACACCAAAATAAGATCGGCTATATGCCTGAAGAGCGAGGTCTTTATCGAAAACTTCCCGTCCGAGAGCAATTGGAATACCTGGCCGCATTAAGGGGGTTAAGTCATCAGCAATCAAAGCAACATATCGATTACTGGCTGGAGCGATTCGAGATCCAGGGCTGGGTAAAGAAAAAGACCGGTGAGCTCTCAAAAGGAATGCAGCAAAAACTGCAATTTATCGCTACGATGCTGCACGATCCTGAACTGCTTATTCTCGACGAACCCCTATCCGGCCTTGACCCGCTGAATGCCGAGCTTATCAATGAGATCATTTTGGAGCTTAAGGCAAAAGGAAAAACGATCGTTCTTTCTACCCATCGTATGGAGCAGGTAGAAGAATTATGCGATGACATTGCCTTGATGAATTTAGGAAAAGTGGTTGTGGAGGGATCGCTGCGAAAGGTAAAACAACAGTTTGGCAAGCGAATGATCAAACTCGTATTCCATGGCTCCGATACTTTCCTGTCTGAAGTATCGAGATTTAATATGCGGGTGGCAGACCGCCAGCCAAATCAGATCATTTTTGAAATACTGGAGAACGGCTCTCCCTCGCAGCTGCTTCAGTATCTTGCCAGTACCATCGAAGTTGTTACCTGGGATACAATCGAACCCCCACTCAAAGAGATCTTCCTGCAAGCCGTATCCGGAACCAGCACCCATTAAGAACTATGAATAAAGTATTGATCATTCTCAAGCACGAGTTTCGCCAGAAAGTACGGTCGAAGGCTTTTATTATTATGACGGTGCTCGCTCCGGTACTACTGGCACTTATGTCTTCCCTGCCTATCATTATTTCCTATTTAGGCGGCAGTCAACATAAAAAGGTATTGATCGTTGACCAAACCGGAAAATTGAGTTCTTATTTTGTCACTGCAAAGCAAAACCCGCTTGCAAAAGATACTGCATCGGCTATTGTCTTTTCCTTTTTAGAATACCGCGGTACCGATTCGAAACTGCTTGACTCGTTAAAAGCCGAACTCGCTTCTAAAAATCTCGATGCCTATCTGGTTATTCCCGCTTCTGCTATTTCCGATACGACAGTAGTAGCAACACTTCGGATGGCTAATACCAATGATTTTGCAACAGAAGAGAAGATCTCGACTCGTTACGAAGAAGGCCTTTTTAACGAGCGCATGAAGCAAAGTGCCATTGATCCCGCGATAGTCCGCTCAGCACAAAGCGCCCATAAGATCGAAACACTTAAAGTAGCTGAAGGTAAGGAAGCAAACGATAACGGCATTGGTTTTGCCGCGGGTTATATTACGGGGTTCTTTATCTATCTCTCGATGATACTGTACGGCTCTATTATTATGCAGAGTGTGATCGAAGAAAAGAGCTCCCGCGTTATAGAATTGCTTGCTTCCTGTGCGAGACCAATAGATATTCTCATTGGAAAAGTACTTGGCGTAGGGCTTGCCGGATTGGTACAGGTCGCCGTTTGGGCAGTGATGTTTCTGATGGTTGGCTGGTTTGCTTTGCCGGCAATTATGACTTCAGCAGGCGCTACTATTACAACCCTGCTTTCTCCCGCCCTCTTTCTTTATTTTATTTTATATTTTTGCTTCGGGTACCTCATTTATGCAACATTGTATGCCGGAGCCGGAGCAACAGCCGAGCAAGCAAGCGATGCACAACAGGTAACATTACCAATCACTATCCTGATCATCGTACCCTTCGTTACGATCAGCAATGTTATACAAGAACCATCGAGTACATTGAGCACGGTACTTTCTCTTATACCTTTTTTCTCCCCGGTGCTGATGATGGGCAGGATCTTTAGCGAAACGCCACCATTATGGCAAATCCTGCTTTCTTTTGTTCTGATGACTGCTACTTTTTTTGGAGTGCTCTGGGTATCGGCAAGAGTTTATCGAACCGGCATTTTAATGTACGGAAAAAAATATTCGTTGAAAGAGATTATCAAATGGATACGGTTTAGCTGATTAGCTGCGCCGTTTTCCATCCCATTTATATTCTGCAACCCCAAGTGAATGATTCGCAAACCTCGCCATTACAAAAAAGAGGTCTGAGAGCCTATTGATAAAAGGAAGAACGAATGGTCCGATATCTTCCTGTTCCGAGAGAAGTACAATCTCGCGCTCGGCTCGGCGGCTGACCGTCCGGGCAATATGCAGCGAGCTTGCAAGAACAGAGCCACCTGGCAAAATAAAACTGGTCAGTGGCTCGAGGTCCTTTTCCATCGTGTCGATGAGCGATTCCATCAGTTGTGTATCGGCCTGCTCGATTCGGGGTATTGGGTTTGAGGCAGTGCGCGGAGTAGCCAGATCGGCACCAAGAATGAATAACAGCTCCTGCAATGTTGTAAGAGTATCCGCAAATATTCTCGTGGTATCTTCCGATTGTGCTTTACCGAGAACGCTATTTAATTCGTCAATATCTCCATACGCACAGATCCGTGCAGAATGCTTATGAACTCTGCCACCCGCAAAAAGCGAAGTAGTGCCGTCGTCTCCGGTTTTCGTATAGATCTTCATTGTACAATGAATAATGGGATCGAAAGATTATGCCTGACTGGTGAGATCGTAGCACCAAAAATAATATCTTTTAGTCCACGGTGCCCGTGAGAACCCATTACCAGTAATTCAAGTCCTTCTTCAGTAGCTATTCTCGTTAGTTCGGCCGGTGGTAATCCATAGCCTATTCTGGTAGCAAGATGGAAGCGATCGTCGCTGCCGAGACGCTGTTGCAATCGGCTCATATAAGCTTCACCCATTCTTGAGGCACTATCGCGAACCCGCTCACGGAAGAAAAAGGTGGCCGCACTGCCAACAATATGGATCAGTACTAACTTCCCTTTTGGAGCACACAACGAGATCGCTTGCTGGATCACGCGCTCATCCAATTCCCCCCCATCGAGTGCAACTCCCACTACATTATATCGATGAGTGCCAATATCGGCATTGACCACCCTATCGGCCTGAAACATCGTACTGCTCCGATGTTCTCTTACTCGTTTCATGAGCGGTTCAATGATAATGTAAGCCAGTAATAATCCGATCGCAAGAAGAAGCGGGAGAGCTATTAAGCCAAATGTATAGGAAGTAGTAGTGGATTCGCTCAGCAGTTGAGTCTCTTTTTCAATAATATAATTGATATTCAATCCAAGCACAATGCCAGCTGTAAGCCATGCAGCAACCTTAACCCATAGTTTATTGGCAAATTCGCCCATCAGTCGCTTATTGCTGGTAAAATGGATCAACGGGATCACAGCAAAAGACAACTGCAGACTCAAAACAACCTGGCTGGTGATTAAGAGATCGAGACTGGAAGATTCTCCCATTAACGAAATAACCAGCGCAGCCGGAGCAATAGCAAGCACCCGGGTAATGATCCGTCGCACGACCGGCCTGATGCGCAGGTGTAGAAACCCCTCCATAACGATCTGCCCTGCCAGGGTACCGGTCACCGTAGAAGACTGGCCGCTGGCGAGTAACGCCACAGCAAAAAGGATACCGGCAAAGGTAGTGCCAAGCAGCGGAGAAAGCAATGTATGAGCCTGTTGGATCTCTGTTACTTCTAACCCCTTAGTAAAAAAGACCGCACCGGCCAATATCAAAATAGCACCATTAATAAAGAGCGCTCCATTAAGCGCAAATAAGGCATCGATAAAATTGAACTTACAGGCTTCTCTTTTTCCTTCGCTCGTTGGAGAAAATTCACGGGTCTGTACGAGGGCAGAGTGAAGGTAAAGATTATGCGGCATGACCGTTGCGCCGATAATACCGATCGCTATTACCAGACTGCCAGGCGGTAATGTTGGTATTAATCCTGTGGCTACCCCTTTCCAGTCAGGTGAAGCCAGCAGGATCTCAATAAGAAAACAACTCCCTATTAGAAGGACCAATGCTATAATACCGGCCTCTAATTTCCTCATCCCAAGTCGTTGTAAACCTAATAACGCAAAGGCATCGAGCGCCGTTATACAGACGCCCCAAAACAAGGGTATCTTGAATAGCAATTGCAATGCAATAGCCGTCCCTAATACTTCGGCAAGGTCACAGGCAATAATCGCTATTTCACATAATATCCAAAGCGCTATCGTAACAGGCCTTGGGTATTCATCCCTGCAGGCTTGGGCAAGATCGCGTCCGGTAACAATTCCAAGACGGGCAGAAAGGGTTTGAAGTAATAAGGCCATGATATTGGAAAGTACCAATACCCATACCAATGCATAGCCAAAGCGTGCGCCCCCTTCGAGATCGGTCGCCCAGTTACCCGGGTCCATATATCCCACGCTCACTAAATAAGCGGGGCCGCCAAAGGCCAGCAGGCGCCGCAGTATGCTCGCACCCGATGATGCCTTAGGCACCGGTACCGATTTATGGACTTCGGATAATGAGATATGATCCATTGTTACGTGGCTTCTGCTTTCATTGCTTCCTGAATGAGAACTTTAGCTTTATCGATCTTCTTTCGGATAGATTCTATTTCCGCCGGAGAAATACTTTTAGAAGAAGGCTTCTGATAATACAGCTCCAGAGAATTAAGATCCACCAAAAGATCAGTAAGGATCGTAAGCGTTGTTCCGAGGCGACCGCGCAGATCGCCCTTCATAAAGATCTCATCTTCAAGCAATTGATCGTAACTCACAGACGAACGAGGGTAAATTCCGATGAATAGCCGTAGCGGCGCTCCAATACTCTATAGCGGCGTTTTCTCTGAGTACCAGAGAAAATAACGACAACAGGATCGATCCGATCCATCATCCTCATAGCCCCAATGGCAGGACTACTAAAGGATAGCAACATGTATAACAGGATATTTCCAACCGTCTTTGGCATATCCTTTTGTAACAGTACAACGATAAGTAAATGTTCAGGTAAGGATCAGCGGCCGACGATCCTTTTTATACCATGCAGTACATCCTCGGTCGAGATAGCTGTCATGCACTCATGGGTATGGATTGGGCATTCATTCGAACCATGGGCAGAACAGGGACGGCACCAGAGGGTATTAACCTCAATGCTTACCCCATTTGCACTACGAGGTGCAAAACCAAATTCCGACACCGTTGGGCCAAAAATATCGACAACCGGTGTACCTGTTGCTATAGCGATATGAACCGGTGCACTATCATTAGAAATAAGAATATCGGAGTATGCTATTACTGCCGCCGTGGCTTCGAGAGAGAGGGCCGATAGATAATTTTTTTTATGGGTAATAGGAGCCCGATCGAATCCTTCTATTTCATCCGAAATATCGGTTTTCAAACCTATAAGGACGATGCTGTAACCTTTTTGGGCAAGAGTCTCTGCTAATGCAATAAAAGAGGCTGCAGGCCAGCGTTTAGTCTTCCAAACACTTCCCGGAGCTAAGCAAGCGATCAGGCGCGGCAAGGAGCGCATATCCGAAGGCAGCAAGGAGTCCGGAATTGTCAATTTGGCAAGAACGTCGGTCTTTGCTTCGGGGAATAGCGCTGTCGCAAGTTTGGCAGCTTGCATCGCTCTATCCTCGGTTTTATTGCTTAAAATAGAATGGGTAAAAACCGAATGCTGGTAATTCCCTATCTTGATCGGTATGGTAAGCCGCTTAAGTAATTCAATAGTTCTTAACGACTCATGTAAACAGCAAACAGCATCAAACTTATAGGTATTAAGCTCTGCTGCTTTTCGTTCAATTCCCTGCTTGCCAGCTTCGCTGTTATATTTATCAAATACCAATACTTCTTTTACCGCTGGAGAGTAAGTAAGCAATGCTTTCGATTCAGGCCGAACAAGATAGTAGATCTCTGCCATTGGTTCGGCAGCAATTATAGCTTCGGCAAGCGATAGAGAGATGATCGCATCACCGATAAAAGCCGGCTGGATAACAAGTATCTTCATTGGAAATTTTTCCAGCGTTTATGCTGCCATAGCCAAAGTTCAGGCCGTGCTCGAATCTCTTCTTCTAACAACGAAACGTGCTTTTGCGTAAGGCTCATAATGGAATCCGAGTCGTCGTATTCAATAGGGATAAAACTAATACGATAAGTATTGGATGATGTAAGGACACAACTGGCGAATAGCATCGAAGCTCCTGTTGCCAATGCTAAACGCGCAGGGCCTTCATAAGCAGAGATTGTAGTCCCAAGAAAGGAGACTTGTGTTTGTTCGGCCGGGGCAGCCTGATCGGCAAGAATAGCAACACATCCCCCCTGCTTTAATACTTTTATCATGGAAAAGGTACTGGCAGCATTGATCAACTGATTGCCGCTTCTCTTTCTCATCCGCTCTAAAAACAGTTCGGTGCCGGAAGTTTTAATATTTTTTCGTACGATGGAAAATACGGATTTCAATTTTAACGAGCCGCCCAGTGCAAGCCACTCCCAATTTGCAAAATGGCCGGCAACAACGATCAAGCCGTTATTCTTGGAAAGCGCTGCATGGTAGGTCTCAGGGTTAATAAGTTCAGTCGCGGCTTCTATCGAACGCAGTGGTGCAAACCGGAGATAGATCAATTCGCTAAATACCCTTCCGAGATTCAAATAGCTTTTGCGGGCTACCTGTTGTCGTTGCTGTTCGGAATAGTGGGGGAGGGCTCGGGAAAGATTTTCGAGTGTAACAGCGCGACGAATACCAAGGTAAAACCCCAGCAATGCCAGGGTTTTACCAATACTCGTCAACAACCATCTCATCAACAGCGACTATCAGTTTGCTGTCTGCAGCGCGTCGCGGGTGTACCAATCGGGATTCGAAGTCTCGCCCAATACATTAGAATGGACTAAGATATAATTGCCACCACCCTGCTTATCGACAAAAACGAATTGCGCTCTGGAACCGGAGGTCAACTGCAAATTTCTTGCCGCATATTCCCACGTCGTATACGGCTTAGTATCGATATTAAATGGCTGCGGATTGATCTGGTCGGGCTTTCCGTAGCGGATCAATACTCTGCCCCTGGAGGTCTTCCATCCTGCCGTTTTCATAAAAGAGAACTGGCGGTTTGCATCTTCCACTCTCTTCATAAATTCTTTATAAGCCGCTAACGGATACGGTTTTGGAAGTTGCTTATCACGCTCGCGCCAGAACGCATAGAGAAAGCGGCGCTTTTTGTCAAGATCGGTAAGCTTTTCATACTCTTTCTTCGGAGCAGTGCTCGTGGTCATGTAAAAGCTTTGCGTTGCTCTTTCTTCCACTTCTAATTCGCTTAGCTTGCTAAGGTCCGATGACAAATAGATTGTTTCTTCATCGACAACAGAAGGTGCCTGGGTTTCCTCTTCCTCCGAAACCTCAAAACCGCTATCGTAAAAGAAGACTCGTTGTACCCGTGCTTCAACCGTACCGTTTTTAATCAGAGATAACTCAATGATATAACTATCGGAGGGCAAGCCATCGATTTGTGCGGTGCCAATAACTGGAATTGTAGATGCAGAAAGCACAACCGGTGTAGTATTTTTATACATCTCATGCTGCTCGGCATCCAATATTCTTAGCTGTACTTCAGCTTTTGAGTCCGGTGAAATGTTAGCACCGGGAATCGATAACTCGGTATAATAGAATAGCTTCTGATAATTACCTCCAAAAGTATTTGAAGGGTTTGGCATGATAATATAACCAACTTTTTCAAATATATTGGATTTATTCGAAGTCTGCTCTAACGAGCTTGCCAACTCTATGCCGGAAAACTGAAATTTATCTTTCTTAAGGATAGGAATAAGTACCTGTCTGGAAATAGTATCATTGGTAGGTTTGCCAGACTGATCCTGTCCATGAAATACAAAAATTGCTTCCGTATTTGATTTGGCAGCGACCTTAAAGATCATACCGTCTATCGCAACATCGGCTTGATGAGCATCGAGCTCTTTTTTGCTTCCCTCAACAGACTTAGTCTTATTAATATCCTGATGTGTGATCTCCTTGCCATCCTGTTTAATGATAACAGTGCCGGCGATCGGAGCCACCCATTTAGAGCCAACTTGCTTAAACTGCAGTGCTTTCTCTACAATACTATAATAGACTTCCAACTGAACCGAATCTGCCCCACGGCTGAATGCCATGGCGTCGAGAGAGGTAAAAAGTTGCGATCCTTGAGCAAAAACAGAAGATACGCTAAAGGAAAGGAGTACGAAAAGAATAATACGACAGTTTTTCATGAGCACGATGTAATGAACGATAGCGAAATATACGTCATTTTGAAAAAATGTTGCACAAAAAAGCCCTTCCGAACCCGGAAAGGCTTTTAAAATTACAACAGGGTAAGAATGTTCTTACCGGAACTGGGCACTAATAGAAACACGATGAATAGCACCAAGGGTCTTAGTGGTATTGATCGCATAATCTATAGTACCAAGAAAATCCTCAGATTTAAACTTAAAACCAGCGCCAAGACCCAACCCAAGCTGGTCTTGATTGAAGGCATAGCCGGCACGAAGCGATACCATATCATTCCAAATATACTCGCCACCAAGATTGTAGGTTTCCGGTTGATCCGAATGAGAGGCAAAATCGAACCCGACATTGAGTTTTTGATCCTGCATTTCACCCTGGAAAACATCAGTACCGACACCGATTCTAAACGACAGCGGAAGTGCGAACGTACTGGTTACTAATTTAGCATCATTAAGTTTTGCCGTGCTATTAATATCGCGCTGGCTGGCAAGGATTGAAAGCGAGTTACCATCGAATGAACGATCGGATCCCAGGTTAGTAAGAGCCATCGAAATACGGAGATGGTAGAAATCGGTTTGATAGAGCGAACCGGCATCGAAAGCAATACCATCGGCACTAAGATCGAGAATAGCGCTACGGATATATTTTAATGTAGCACCGAATGAGAAACGATCGGTCAGAGCCCCGGCAAGGGTAACCCCTACGGAAAGATCGTTAGCGTTAAACGTACCACCGTTAAAATCCTGCTGGATAGTAGATTTTTCAAGGGTACCGTTATCGAGCACGATCAGGTTTACACCCAGGCGATAACGATCACTCAGCGGTAATACTGCTCCGATAAAATTATGAGTAATGCCCGCAAACCAAGCGGTATAGGAAGCATTTACATTGATCCCCTGTAATCTGGCCACTCCTGCAGGATTCCAATACAGGGCAGAAATATCGTCTGCTAAGGCACTAAAACCACCGGCCATACCGGCAGCTCTTGCCCCTACACCAATTTTAGTAAATAGCGAGCCCCCGGAACCGACATTCGTAAAGTTTTCAGCCGTTGTTGATTCCGATTGAGCACTGGCCGTTGCTGCCAAGACCGCAATTCCTACAACCAATGAAAGGGTCCGAAGTAATCGGCTAAAGCGCGTGGTTACGTTCATCACAATGCCACTAAAAATTAAAGTAAAATTGTTCTCTGAAAGCTACAACTCAAAAGAAGCCCACCGAACGGAAATCCTAAGTATCTTCGTTCGGTGAGAACGATCATTAATTCCCTACTACCTGACGGTATCCTCCCAGGATCACTGCAAATTTCTTGGTGGTTTCACCAAGGACAGCGCCAGTGAGCGGGTCTTTAGCAATAATGCGGGCAATCAATACCTGGCTGCCAACACGCTGACGACCCTCGGAGAGAAGATTCCATTCCTGAACTCTGTAACGATCATTAAGGCTATATCCTCCATCGCCGGTAGGAGTATATCCCTGATGTTCAAGCGTCGTTACCAGTTCACCGGAAAGGGTATAAATTTCAATTGTTGCACGCGGTGGGAGACGTGTAAAGAAGAGTTTGGAATTCTCAGTCGAAGTCTGTCCCAAATGCGTAACGATATATGGATTCGGTACGACTTGTACTTCATCAAGAATTTTTTGCTCTTTATATAAATCGCTTGCCCCAAGATCGATCTGTTTGTTTTTCGATGTATAGATAAAGAAGGAAGTATCGGGGAACGGCAATCCACGAGCTAAGCCGCTGAACGATACATAGATCTCATCTCCGGTATTAAAGTCAGCAGAAGCATGGCCGGTATAAGTTGTTGTATCACCGGTAACAAGTTTTTCACTGATTCCGGGATAGTTCAGAATGATTTCAGCGCCGCCTAAACGAATACGGTGTACTGTTGCAAGCGTATTCGATCCGATAGTATTTCTGCTATCGAATGGGAAATAGAATTGTCCAGTCGTCTTCATCATAAAGCTGCTCAAGCTCGGATCGTTCGGGTCCTGCAACGAGTAATGATAGGCATCAACTGCGAATTTACCGGGAATAGGTACTATCAGTGTATCCGGTCCCTTGTATTTTGGAAGGAAGATACCTGGGGTAGTACTTTCACCACGATCGTCGACAGCATAGAAACGAGCATCTTTATCGACTACCACGTCATTTTGATATCCCGGTCTAATTACTTTCAACTTAGCATCGCAGTGCGTAGTACTTGTAATAATAATCGGTAATACATGATCAGGAGTAACCGAAGCTCCGGTACCCGGATCCGTAATACTGGTCAATTCCTGTAAGGTACCCAAAGTATCGACAACATCTGTTTCTCTAAATGTTGTAGGGGCACCAAAAGTAATCTTATAGCTCGATTCACCGAGTCCGCCAATAAAAGCCGGCATTGTAGCGTCTTCCGGAATATCGGAAAGATTAGCAAGCACATCTACACCTGGCGGCGGCTGCATCGTACGATTAGACAACCGTATCATACTAGCATCGCCCTGGTTACCTTGTTTCGTTGTAATGCTCTTTAAGCGATATGGAGCTTTCAATTGCTCAAATTCATAATCAACGATGACATGAAAAGCCTGATCGACCGTTTGATAGGGAGCAAAGAGTGCGTTGTCTGACACAAAACGTCCCGTAAAGGTAGAATCCTTACCTTGTCCAATAACCTGCTGTAAAATACCTGATGGCGTATTATACGGAGTTACCGAAGGTGAGGCATTGGGATTATAAAGCTTATCATAGGTAAGATTTAACCCTTCTTTTGTATCAGTCACATTAATATAGAGATCTAAATGACTGATATTTAAGAATCTCGGGTTAAGATTCTCTACCCACCGCGGTTGGAAAGCAACCCCAATGGTATCATTAAGGAACAGATCAACAAAACGACCGGTATCGACGATATCAAGCGCAACCCCCGTGATACCTCCTACCGGATCACCAGAGGATGTTTTACCGCTATAACAACTCGAATCGCCGGCGATCTTATTCGGAAGATCCGGGAAAACAGGTTTCGACGGAATACCGACGGCAAAGTTTTTAGGAGAAACAATGGCGGTAGTAAGCGGTCCTACACTATTGACAGAGTCAAATTCATCTGTAGCCAATAGGAAATAATAGTATTTTACACCATTAAGCAATCCTTCACTACCATTGATCTGCCCATCATTATTATCGTCACCAATATCAAGGAACGAATGGGGTAATTCATTAGGTGTCTTATTAATGCGCGTATACCGATAATTACCGGTAAAAACCATAAGCGTAGTATCTTTACCACCACTGGTCTTTAATTTCAGCGTATTAATTATAGAATCTTTTTTCAGGTTCCAAACAGACCATGATCCCAATTTGATGATTGGATTCTGACCGTCTGGCCTGATCGTCGAATCATGATCGCTTCTGGTCGTGCGATAAAGTTCGTAGGTATTAAACGGGAGGGTCGGACTTAAAGGATCGACTGAATTTTCCGCCGTTCTATCCCACGTTACTAAAACAGCCCGGTCAAGACTTGTTGTTGAAATGATCGGAAGATCGGGAGGCACCGGTGTAATAAAATGCTTTACGACCGTTGCCGTAGAATCGCCGGTTGTAGCATAACTACCATTAGTGTCGGCAAAAACGGTATGAGCAAAAGCTATAAGCTTAACAATAGAATCTTTGTTAAGATCGAGAGTTGTGGTGCTTGCCTGCGCAATACCGATAGCAACCGTTGTTTCAACCGATTTCCCCGGAGGCATAGTAAACGGTCCCGTCGAGAATAACAAGCGCATATCGCCCTTAACAGCGACGTCATGATCTTTAGAACCATCGGAGAGGAAGTCATACCGAAGATCGGGTGTTGGAGGATCGTTACTGATCGTCCATTTTTTAAAGGTTGTGAGCCCTTCCTGCTGCAATGCACTTGGCCCATACCCACCAATAAGACCACTATCGGAAATATCAACTACTTCCCCATTAGAAGTCACAACCGGACTTTCCAAGAATGCAAATCCGATAACTCCGTATTGTTTTCCACCTTCAGGATCAGACCATTGTAACCCCATATTTAGCTTTGTGGGATTGTCATAGTATGGAGAAGTTTTAGGGAATACTCTATGGGCACGAGTAATATCATCCGGATTTAGACCGAAGTAAGAATTATAATCATTCGCTGCAGCGCCGCCGCCTACCCCAAGATCCGGATCGAATGCCGGAGCTATAAAGCAATCGTAAAGTGTATCTTTCGATCTATTGATAGCTTTATGACGAACAAAGATCATATCGCGATAACGTCCGAAGCTCCAGCTATAGATAACTTCAGTGATATTTAATCCGAAAGGATACCCAGAACCCTGTTTGTATTCGGGATTCTGGCTTACATCATTATCCGTGTATTGGTTAACGATATCTTCCTGCGAAAGCATTGCCGGTGCATACAGATCGCCATTTGGCTTTCTGGCACCCGATAATGCTTTGTCACGCAGTGCCTGACGCGAGCCGTTACCTGAAATAAAATCACCAAAATAATAATTTCTTTTTAGCGTTTTTGTATCTGCCGTATCCCATAGCGGCCATACCATATTAGGATCGGGTACGGTACTATTAGGACCCGCTGTATAGACACCGGTTTGCTTTGAATATCGTGGGCTTAAATAAGAAATATACTTAGAATCAAGATTGGTTTTATTATCCTCATCCCCTATCTCGCCTTCGGTATACCAACCGCCACCGGAGTTTGGATTGTAGCCAAGCTCAACGAGTTTGCGACGTTTGCCGGCGATATTCTTCTTGGTAGCAAACCATAATCCACCACCAAAAATGTAAGAATTAGCCGTTCCTCTTGGCCAATTAAGTCCGGCGGAAGCATCATTATTGAAAAGCACCCCACGATTAGTAAAATAGAAATCTAAATTACTAAGTGTATTTTTCTGGCGCTTAAATGCCTGTACATTTCCGCTATGACCACTGCCTTTACCCGAAGTTGACGGACGTGAAAATCCGCTGCCGGCAAGGATACTGAACGATGCCACAAGCATCACTACCGTTAAAATTCTCATGAATTGCTTCATCGTGTTCAAAAAATTACGATTTGAAAGAAGTATTCGTTACCGGATTAAAAGTTCAACGTTACGTTAAAATAGACTCGGCGCGGGATCTGGTAATTGGTACGACGAGCAAAACCATCTGAGCGCAATTTTTGGAACGCCTGAGATTGCTCATTAATACTTACACGGCCATCTTTATTAAGATCCCACATCGGGTTATACTTCAGTTTTCCTAATACATCAAGCTCTACCCCGTCTGCATTCGTCGGATCATTAATAAAATCCGTAGTACCAAGATAGGTAGTGACAATACCATTGTCATCGCCCTGACCGGAAGTACGATATACATAGATCGGGTTTACTGTATTGAAAATATTTAACACTTCCAATTGCAATTCCAATGACGTATTGGAGCCAATAGAAGTACCGAAGAGATCAGCCAAACGAATAGTACGGCTTAGCGTCCAATCCGATTGGAAATATGATGGATCGCGATCACCATTAAATTCACCGGCCTGATTACCTTTAGCATCCAAACGAGTATAGGGAGTGCCGGAAGTGAATTCCGTGGTTGTGGATAGCATAAGATCCTGAAGGAGCTTGGTGCCTAAGAGTGTCGGTCCTTCACCCGGCCCGAAACCGGCATTGAAAAGGAACTGGGCTACATGTGTTCTATCGAAACTCAGATAGAACGGCTGAAGGGGCAGCACCACGTTCGGATCGTCACCTGAAGAAGCACCCTGGTTAATCAGCAAGGAATAATTTTCTGTAGCTGAGCTGGAAGTGCCTTTGGCAACAGAGAAGGTATAATTAAGTTTGAACGAAAAATTATCGGACATTCTCTTATCAAGAGTGAATTCAACACCACGATAATTACCATACTGGTCGTCGGAATACAATGTATATCCAACGGCAAGATTATCACTCGAGATACGTTCCAAACCAGACAGATTACGAAGGTCTTTATAAATACCCTGAACTGACAGTGCCAGCAGATCGGAAAGAGCCGTCGTAAATCCAACAGTGAATTCCTGCGTATGTTCTGCTTTCAATGAACCATTACCAATGATCTGATTTCCACGTAATAAAGCACGGCTCAGATTGCCACCGGTATTGGTTAATACTTCCCCGAATAATGGTTGTTTGAAATACAAACCATAATTAAAGTTAAAGATTGTCTTATCCGTAACAGCATACGTAATACCTAAACGGGGGCTGAGCTGCGTTTGTACCGGTGCGGTTGTAAAGTTCGGCACACTGATGGTTGAATCAGGAGAAACCTGAATTGTTTTTAATGGATGCGCCGGATCTACAAGGCTATGGTCGTTGCCTGGATTATAGATATCAAAGCGTAAACTTGGGTTAAACGTGATATCATTAAATTCCATTTTATCGCCAACATAGATAGCGCCGATCAAGGGCTTTACCTGGAATGAATCACTGAACGGATTAGCATCCCACGGTAATTGGTTATTATAGTTTGACAACAGATATTGATGTCCTTCAAAACCAGCCGAAATAAGATGATTTCCAATCTGGTTAGTATAATGACCTTCCAAGCTATACTGATACCGAACGTTATCGTAGAAGCCGGCTACGTTACCAGCAGCCACGAACGTATTTAGTAACCCATACGGATTAGCAGTAGAATAAGTAATCGGCGGCCCTTCGATATGACCGGTAAATGGATTTAACCCGGCAGAAGAAAGAGACAGAATGGCACCCGGGTTTTTAGGATCGGGTATCTGTTTGCTAACAGGAGTATAAATATCAATAATACCATCCTGGCCTGCAGATACCGTATGGTTATTATCATCATATTTAAAATTGTCCTTAGCATCATAAATCTGATAAAAACTAAAGAGTCCGCCTCCAGCCGACTGATCATACTTCCCATAATGATCTTCCACATAATTATAACCGGCTGTAAAATCAATTAATCCATCAACACCATTTTCTCCTATAACGGTATTACCATGTAAGGTATAAAGGAAATCACGAGAATTAAGTGCAGGAAGCTGGGATGCATCTCCGTATTGCAGAGTTACGCCATTGATCTGACGGCTAACAGAAGAAAGCACAGCATCTCCATTAAGATGAAAGCCTAAGAGATCGAAGGTTAATTTTGCGGTAGCCGAACGAGAGTAATATTTTTCGTGATCAAGCTGACCAGATGTATTTCCATATGGATCTTTAACATCAAGCCCTTCATTATCGTATACAGGGGTTATAAAAGCGTTAAAATAATTACGAGTTTGGGCTTTACCAGTAATATAGTATTTTACATCATTACTAAACAATGGCCCGCCGAATGCTAATTCATATGTATTATCCCCCATCGGTAATTGCTTATACCCATTACCTGAAGATCCAAAAAGCGCAGGCACCTCAGTGCGATAATGAGCATGGGCTTCAAAATTCAACCCACCGCTCTTAATGCTCGTATTAATTTCAGCACCGGTATAACCACCCTTCGATGCATCGCCACCAGCAGTAGTGACGTTTACTTCAGAAACGGCAAACTTAGAAAGAGCCGTCTGTGAAATACTGCTGCTACCATCGACAACGTCATTCGTCTCCATGCCATTAATTTTAATGGAGTTCGAAGTACCGCGGCTACCATGGACAGCAAATCCGCCATTGCTATTATCACGAACAAGGCCAGGAGTAAGGGCAACGATTTGATCAACATTCTGGCGACCGGCTGTCGATTGAATCTCTTGCTCACCGACTTTAATGCCGATATCCGTTTTTGTCTTTTCAACAATACGCTGACTCGATACGATAACCGTATCCGAACTCTTAGTAGAAAGCTTGAAGGTTAATTCTGTCGTGATATCAGACTTTACACGAACCCCTTTGATAGTCTGGGGTTCGTACCCGGCATATTTAGCTACAACCGTATAGTTTTCACTTGGCTGTACATTAATAATAACAGCAGTACCATCGGCCTTAGAGTTTGCACCTTGGCGGGTTTCAAGGATCTGCACCGTTGCCCGAAGAAGCGCTTCGCCGGTTTTTGCATCGGTAATTGTTGCCTTGATCTTTCCGGTCTGGGCCAACACCGAAGTGATAGACAGGAAACTTACAACCAAGCAAACAATACTATACTTCACAACACCATGTACAATGTTCTTTCGGGAAGCAAGTACCATAGTTTTAACCTTCTGTTTGTTATGAGCCATTGAATTAGTCTTCACACAACACTTACGCCAAGTGTTCTCTAAATAAACACACTACAACAACCAAAGTAGCAAAAAACAAGAATGTCCGTGAAGACTTTGATCTTCACGGACATTCTTAATACTTATTGAATGATCGTCATCAATCGTGATTCGCTCTGAGTAGCGGTCTTGATTGAATAGCGATAGATTCCCGGGGCTAAACCGAGGGTGGCAGCCGAAATAGCATGATAGCCTTCGGTCATGACACCGGAATAGACCGTACTAATTTCACGACCAAGCATATCACCGATTGTAATCGTTACATTTTCAGCATGCTCTAACGAAACAGGGATGGTCGTAGAGCCGGAAGCAGGATTTGGATAATTCTGTCCGAGTAAAGCTGCCATGGTCGGCTGATTGGGATTGGCAACTCCGTCAACAACATAGTTCTGGTGGAACCAATAGTTTAAGGAAAGGCCCGCACCGTTGCCACGATCGGATTCAGTGCTAAAATATCCCGGCAAGGAATCAGCCATAAACATCACATGGAAATTGCTTCCGGAAGAAGCAACCGTGCTTACCGGTGGTACCTGAGGATAGCGATAATCCAATGACGAAGGATCTCCGGGTGTCGGATTAACCTTAAATGGCTTCACATCTGACCAGGAATTACCACCATCGGTCGTATACTGATAGAATAAGTTTGAATACCAAGCGGTATGTTCTGATTCATCTCGGGAAACGATCGTGCCTTGGTCGCCATCGACAATACCTTCATAAAATACTCCCATGACCTGAGGATTATCCGTAGGTGCGAGAACCGGCAGGGCTACAGAAGACATATGGGGGAAATCTACTCCCTGTGCTACATTAGCAGCATTAAAATAGCTTTCCTGATACAAATATTCTGCGCCGATAGAATCGCCATTAATATGAACATAGTTGATGATATAGCCTTGGTTATCATTATAATTGATACATTTCAAGGCCGTCAAACCCGGATGCCAAAAGAAGATCTGTCCGGTATAAGGGAAATAATATCCATCGGAATCTTCTTCACCGGAATTTTGCATATCGGCATGCCAAACGAAATTTGGAACGTCGTTCAAATAATAAAAATCTATTCCGGAATTAGGAGCAATAGCTCTTGCATTTTCCTGATCGACTACGGCAGGAATATACGGAGCCACCGTTGCCGGCCACGTAGCACCACCATCGGATGATTCAACATAGTATAAACCATGATCAAAATTAGGAGCATCGGCATTGATCCAGGCAACACCGATAGTACCATCGCTTTTTACTCGGATCACATGCTGGCCACTCTGGCAGTATCCGGAAAATGTGCTTTGATCGCCTAAACCGGGCTGATTCTTCCAACCATCCCAGGTAGCCGTTTTTCCATCTTCGCTCATAGTAAAAGTACCAAATTCGAAGTAATCCTTTGCCGTAGCTTGCAATTGATCGGAAAAATCAGCAATCATATAGATCTTCGATCCATCTTTAGATGCCGCAATCGCCGGCCAGAGGAGATCTTTATCTGTTCCGTCGGACGATTTCCTATCGCAATCAAACTCCTTGAAATTTCCTTCGCCGGGAGCGCCCTGTTCAACAAAGATAGCACTTTCAAAAGTCTTTGTACTACCCGGTGCATAGCGATGAGCAGCGATGATAGGCACATAATCATTGCCGCGCTTATAGAGCAGCATATCAGGATATCCGGTTCTTACCGTTCCGGAAACATTCTTGGGTGAACTCCAGGTAATTCCACCATCAGAGCTATAGACATAGACTATTCTGCGGGAATCAAAGGTAGCGGTATCGGAAGGATCATTGGAAGTAGTCACCATCATACAAGCATGAACCTTCATCGCATCGGAGGGATCAAAAATGATATTATGCAATCCTCTTCCATTGGTCTGAAGATCAAACATCGATCCAACATTCATGTATGTTGCCCCGGCAACTGAAACAACCGGATTGATCGGATCGTAAGGAACATAGGCATTAAGCTGTTCTTTGGAATGTGAAGGACCAGCACTTACGCGATCAGCGGTACCTTGTCTTTTAGCGGGAGTCATCGCTCCAGGAAACGATTTATGAACTGGCTGAAAAGCATTTTGCGCAAATGCAGATGTTATAAAGAATAAGCACACCAGCACAGTTGAAATTCGAAGCATTGTTTTCATAATATCAAAGTGAGTGATGGTTTAGACAACACATTTCCGCGCGAAGTCTGAAACGGGTTGATTAAATCATTGCAAATTACGGAATTTTTACCCCGCTTTTTGCAAAATGGTCAATAATACAACACACAACTCGAATCGAAGTTGCTCACGATCAGCGCAAAACTCCTATTCTCAAAGCATTGGCAGATTTCGGAGTAATTCCTTTACCCCGGCACCGCTAATTGTGGAAACACGAAACACTTCTTTTACCCCCGTGAATTCCGATCTAAGATATTTTTCATGGGCGGCAAGGTCCTTCTGCGTTGTTTTATCGATTTTTGTTAATATCACTATTATTGGTTTAGCCAGATCCGATAGCCATTCCAGGGCCATAATGTCCGTAGAAATACCCTGATGCCTGGAATCGATTAGCAACGCGACCGCTGTAAGCTCTTCTCTTTTCTCGATATAGCTCTCCATGAGCTTACGCCATTTCTCCTGTTCTGCTTTAGAGCGCTGTGCAAACCCAAAGCCGGGGCTATCGACCAAATACCAGTTTCCGGGAAATCTATAATAATTTAACGACTGCGTCTTTCCGGGTTTACTGCTTATATGCGCCAGATTCTTTTGCTGAGCCAATGCATTGATAAGCGATGACTTACCGACATTCGACCTCCCAATGAAAGCCATCTCCGGTAATCCATCATTCGGCAGGTCTTTTAGATCGAACACTGCCCGGTAAAACTCAGCCTTTGGATTCATCAAAATAAAAAAGCGGTACTGCATCACTGCGTACCGCTTAATAATTCATAAGAATAAGCAATTACTCTGCAATAACGTTTACGCGAACCTTTGCACTAACGCCATGCTTAAACTTTACCGTTATTTCATGAGCGCCAAGAGTGCGGATTGGCTCTTCGATAGCAATTGTCCGGCGATCGATAGCATATCCCTGATTGGTAAGGGAATCGGCTATCATCATCGGAGTTACCGAGCCGTATAAGCGTTCTTCTTCTCCAACTTTCATCGGGATAGTAACCGATACTTCCGATAATTTAGCAGCTAAAGAAGCGAGATCAGCCTTTTCGATATCGATCTTCTTGGCACGGACCTTCATTTCCTGTTCGATGCGCTTTAGGGCGCTCGTCGTGGCGACATAAGCTATACGGCGCGGCACCAGGAAATTTCTGGCATATCCGTCTTTAACGTTTACCACTTCGCCGGCGGCGCCAAGCGTTTCAACATCCTCACGCAAGATCACTTTCATATCGTTTCCCAGATACTTAGTTTGTTCGTCTTCTTACAATTTCGGAGCAACCTTTACTTCAGCGGCCCCATTGGTTGCAGTAAGCTCACCATTATTACATTCCGGTTCTGCTACTGCTACTATATCGATCCCATCGAGTTCCTGCCCCATATCCATTCTATTAAGGAATTGGATACGATGAGCTTTGATCTCCACAACAGTCCGGCTCTGGCCGGAATCATTATGGAGCGTTTTACTCTGTAACTCTCCGTCAACAAGAACGGCACTCCCCTTGCGTAACCGCTCCATGCAGCTTTCAGCTAATTTGCTCCAAGCTACAACCCCGACATAGCAAACATCTTCTACCCATTGGTTATTGGGATCGCGATATTTGCGATTCGAGGCGATACAAAAATTTGCAACCGTCATCCCACTGGCCGTACGGCGAATCGTCGGATCCTTAGTCAGGTTTCCGGCGATCAGGATGCAGTTTATTTCGGGCATTTTTAAGCAATTCATAGGGGGCTACGGCATGCTTAGGTGTTAAATAGCGACTCGGGTTTCTGCTCTTTGTTCTGCTAACCCAGCCACGCGGCGCCCTGCGGCCGCGAGGAAGCCCGGTTATGCCGCCGGGTTTTCTGACTCAGCTTTCGAAGCCATCGATGCTGCGCGGCGGGTTTCGACGCTTTCAGCACGAGCTTTCATCGCCGCACGAGCGGCAAAATTCTCATCCGGCATCTCAAGGATCAGCCAGCGGAGTACTTCTTCATCCAAATGGAAGGCACGATCTACCTTTGCATTGGTTTCTCCCGGGGCTGTATAATGAAGCGAGACGTAAAAAGCGCTGGTTTGCTTATTTATGGGGTACGCAAGGCGGCGAACTCCCCATCGTTCTGTTTCGATCAATTTGCCACCATTCTTGGTGACAACATCTTCAAAGCGCTTAATAGAAGCATTGATCCCTTCATCCTGAAGGGTCGTGGGTAATAAAAAGGTCGTTTCGTAACGTTTTTCGCTCATGATAATAGTCCTATGGATACCGGAACATCCCGGCAGCCCCTTCCCTATCAGGATAGGAGCAGGTTAAAATTAGCGAGTTGTAAACAAAAATATCAAAAAACGGTTTCGTTAAAATGCTCCCTAATTATAGGTTCAGCAGCATCAAATCATTCAAAACCGGCAATTTGCAATGGCTAACTTTTGCTATCCCGAAGCTTCTGAAGCTTGGCAATAAGATATTGTGCGAATGTTTTTACCTCCCCTGTTAATTCACCGATCTGCCGATCGATCGCAAATATGTATTCGCTACTATCTTGCTTGACCTCTAAATAGAGCCCGCAACCATCTGTACAATCCGGACAGCCAAATTTTCTTGGAGTTTCCGTTTTAAAGAATATTGCAGGGATACTATCTTTGATGGAAGCAACCATTGAAACTAAGATATTATCGGCTATTTCATTTGCAAAAGCAACAGGTTTTACTCGACCGCTTTTTAAAATAACTATTTGTATGATCGGCAAAAAGCCTGTTAGTTCTGCAATCAAATTTATACATTGGAGCACAATCGCCTCCGCACTCTCCACAAAACATTCCGACAACAAAATACTCCATATGCCGGGGTGGTAGTTGGCTTGTATTGGAGGATACTGGTTGCGCCGATGAGGTACTATTGCAAAGTACAAGAAAAACTATACCGAGAATAATTAAATTATTTACCATAACCTATGACCGGTTTTTTAATAACTACATTTATTCAGTAAAAAATAATTATCGGTGATAGCAATTCTAATGCCAGACTATATAAAAAAACCTGTTAAAAAGAGAGTAATTTAAAAATTACTATTGCTTTTTAACAGGTTTATGGCTCCTGAGGTAGGACTTGAACCTACGACCCTCTGATTAACAGTCAGATGCTCTAACCAACTGAGCTACTCAGGAATCAATTGGCGGGCTATAAACGCGCTATTTCTGGACGTTGTTCCCTTAAGTACCTCAAAATTATCATTTAGTCATCTTTTCTTAAAAGAGCTCCCGCAACCAGCCATCCTAAACCTTCGTTGTTTACGACTCACAAACCTACGAGCCTGTGCCAGGAAAATTTACGTTCGTTTTACACACCCATTTACCATATGTTCTGCATCATGGCAAATGGCCGTTCGGCTCGGACTGGCTAAGTGAAGCGGTAGCCGAGTGCTATCTGCCATTGCTTGGAGTATTGGATAGGCTTTCCGAACGCAATATCCGTACTCGGATATCGATGGCCTTTTCACCGGTTCTTCTCGAGCAACTTGCTGATGAAGATTTTCCCGAGGTTTTTACCAACTATTGCACTGAGCGCATCGACCTCGCTGAAAAAGATATTCTCCTGTTTTCAAAAAATAAAGAACGACAGTATATTCCGCTTGCCCGCTATTGGAAAGAGTTTTATGAATCCTCGCTGAGAGCTTTTACTAACTGGTATAGCGGCGATCTTATTGGTGCTTTCAGAAGGCATAGCAATAACGGCAGCCTTGATATAATGACCTGTGCAGCTACTCATGGGTATTTGCCTCTATTACTCGATGATAGGAATGTTCGTGCGCAACTGCGGGTAGCTATCGATACACACCAAAAATACTTTGGCAAAGCTCCGCGCGGGATTTGGCTGCCGGAGTGTGCCTACCGACCGCGGTATTTCTGGAATCCGCCGGCCGGGGGAAATGAAATAGTTGCTTATGCCCGCGAAAGAGCCGGTATTGAAGAGCTCCTTGCTGAAGTTGGCCTGGAATACTTTGTTGTAGAAGGCTCTCTGACAAAAGGTGGTATCGCAATGAACAGCTACAACGAATTATTGCGATCTCATCATGACGAATTTGAAAACGATAGCGATTGGACTCGATACGCTACTCATTATGCCGAGCATGAAGAACGCTCTCTCTCCGAACTTTATAAAGTGCGCTCTACACATCGCCCCATCAAAGGACAACTTCCGGTTGTATTTTCTCGTGACCGGCGTACTTCCGAGCAAGTATGGTCCGGCGACATCGGCTATCCGGGCGATCCCAATTATTTAGAATTTCATAAAAAGCATCATAATTCGGGGTTGCGCTATTGGAAAGTAAGCGGTTCTCAGGTCGATTTAGCCAATAAAGATATTTATGATCCAAAGGCCGTAGAAGAACGTCTCCAATCACATGCCGAGCACTTCCTTTCACTGGTTGCCGATACGCTTACCAACCATACAGTAAAAACAGGACAGGAAGGTATTGTCTGTTCTCCATTTGATACCGAATTATTTGGCCACTGGTGGTTCGAGGGACCGCGCTTTATAGAAAAAGTCATTGAAACAATAGGCTCGCGCATCGATATTACCTTAACACATTGTGCTGAAGCCCTAGACGAACGCTCTCGTCCTTACCAAACCATTGCCCTGCCTGAAGGCTCTTGGGGTGAAGGAGGCGGACATTATGTCTGGCTCAATCATACGGTCGTTGGTCTTTGGGATAAGATATATGAACTCGAAGATAGATTTTTGCAGAATATATCGAGGTATCGATTGCAAAAAAAACCTAAAAAAATACTCACTAATTATTTGAAGCAAGCAGCAAGGGAGCTCCTGCTTCTCGAAGCAAGCGATTGGCAGTTTCTTATCACTACTCAAAGTGCCGAAGAATATAGTAATACCAGATTCGAAAAACATTGTAAACGACTTTCAAAATTATTGAAGATTGTTGATGGTCTATTCGATCGGGAGGAAACCTCGAAGAAAGAGAAAGAATATCTTAAAAAGGTATCCCACGATGACCATCCCTTCTCTGAAATCCGATTAGAGCATTGGCTATAAAATGCGAAGTACCTCGGATTAAGGATACCTCCTATCCGGCAGGATTATTATTCTAATGGTATAAAAAATAAGAATTTGTCCCTATTTTTTACACCGGGAATAGTGTATTTTTGTAATAGTATTGTACCATTGTATTTATTATATTATTATACTTATGAGATCACTTGTTACAAGCATGTTTTTATTGGTTATAAGTGCTACGGTTGCACTATCGCAGCCGACAATCACCTACGACCAATTCGTACAGGCATTCAATACCACTGTTGGAATGCAAAGCGGCGATTCGTACACCGCCACCGATGTCAGCGGATTAAGCACATTGATCGCGATGTCAGGGGCGAACCAGACCTGGGATATAAGCTCCCGCACCTATACAAAGCAATCGGATACGGCAACCTATTCGCTGGTTCCAGCCTCTTCGGCGCCGCTTTCTTCCGACCCCGCTTTTACCGGTGCCACCCATGTACTCAAAATTATCCCAACTGACCAGACGCTTCCGATTGTCTATGCATTCTATAAGATAGACCAATCGGGATATTATATAATGGGTTTTGTTGAGGATTCATCCGGCCAGTATAATGCCCTTAAGTATTCACCGCCGATGCAGCAATTAAAATTTCCGTTGACTTATAATACAACCTGGACTTCAACCTCCAATATATCGGTTCCAGGCCTTCCGCCGGGAGCAACTTATACTATGCAGGTTGATGCAACGGTCGATGGCTATGGAACATTAAAAATTCCAGGCACTACTGCCGAGTGTCTGAGAATCAAGAGAACTACAACGACGACGATTGGTTTTGGTGGATTCAATCAGACCACTATCACTGACGACTATGAATTCAGTACTTCTACCGGTCAATCGGCCAGCATTTCTACCGACCAAAACCATCAGCCGGTATCTCTTACGTATTCCGTTCGCGGAGGCAGTGATGATGTAAAAGCAGTGTCGGACGAACATCCGTCAGTTATGATCACTGCTAACCCGGCCGTAAGCCAAACCTCGGTACAGATCTCAATGGCAAAAGATGCGCCGGCTACCTTGAGCATTCTTGATATTACCGGCCATGAGATCGCTGTCCCCTTCTCGGGATTTGCCCATCGGGGAGTAACGACCATCGACTTAAATACCGAACACCTTGCCAATGGAATCTATATGCTCCGCTTACAGAGCTCGGCTGGTGTATCGGCTGCGAAATTAATAGTATCCCATTAAAGGATCTACTGTCTATAAAAAAGCCCCGTAATTACGGGGCTTTTTTTATTCAGCAGGTTCTGCATGAATCACGATCCGGTTTATTTCAGGATAGCGGGTACGAAGGTTCTTTTCTACAACAGTAGAAACTTCATGAGCTTCAAATAAAGATTGTGTTTTATCGAGCTCGATAACCACTGTCAGCTTGAGATCGCCGTTGGTTTCGTTTCTCAGCAATTCCAACTGTTTAACACCCTTGACTGGTGCAGTACTCAGGATGTAATGCTCAAGAACAGAAGGAGCGAGTTCGCCGGATGGCTCGATGCGTTTTATATGATGTAATTCCGCATCAGAACGCTCTTCTTCCAAATGAACTACAATTTCTCTGATCTGAGGCAGTTCTTCTCGAATACGATTTTCTATTTTCGTACTGAGGGCATGCGCCTCCTCGAAAGAGCTATTTTGGCGAAATTCCAGATGAAGGTCGAGTGTGAGCTCATCACCTTCGCTCCTGGCAAGTTCGATATTATGCGGTAGTACTCCGTATTCACTCGATACCAGCTTGATGGTCTCGAATGCCGATTCCGAAGAAGTTTTTATTGGCATCGGGAAAAAATTTACTTCGGCTCTCGGGAATAATTGCTGTACTGCCTGTTCGCAATTAGAAAGTATGTATTCCACGGAAGCGAACGGAAGAACCCGGTTAATGACAACGGCTCCATCGACGAATAATGATGGACCGGAATGCCTCATGCGAAGTCTCCTTATTCCAATAACTCCATCGAGACTCTGCAAGGTCTTTTCGATCTCTATATAATCTTCATTTGAACGTACCCTATCGGTTAGGCCGTCGATGGCTTCTTTACCTTGTCTAAGACTCAGATAGGCAACGAAGGCCGATACCCCCAGAGCGGCATAGTTATCGGCAGAATGAACAGAAAAGAAATGGTAAATTAAAATACCGATAAGTACTGCTATGTTGCTAAGTCCATCGACAAGAAAATGCAATGCATCGGTTTGCAGAGCTTTAGAACCAGAATGCTGTCCTGCATGATGCAGTTTATAGGAACGCCATCCATCAAGCAGACAGGAAACGATAAGCACTACAAAAGTAAAAGCATCGATCTCAAGCGTATCGGCATGAGGATGAATAAGCCGGCCGGCCGCTTCAATAAATATCCAGACTGAAACTCCTAATAATAAAATACTTTGAAAGAGCGAAACTAAGACATCAAATTTCCCGTGACCATAAGGATGGTCTTCATCAGCCGGTAAATATGCAACCCGTACGGCAATTAATGACAGTAAGACTGCAAACAAATCAAGGGCCGATTCACTGGCAAGCGAAAGGAGGGCAAGCGAACCGGAAAGGATACCACCGATAGTCTTTAACCCTACCAAAAGCAGTGTGATAAATACGGAGATCCATGCCGCCTGAACCGCTTCTGTTTGATGGGAATGATGGGAAGAAGGATGCGACAATGCTTAAGGTTGGTGCTTGTGAAGCAGTAATCCGTTCACGTACTGGGGAGCCATGAACGACGACATACATTCCGAAGAAGTGCCCGAGGCGAGACTCGAACTCGCACAGCCTCACGACTACTGCGCCCTGAACACAGCGTGTCTACCAATTTCACCACTCGGGCTATTATAGAGCGGCAAATAACAGCCTGCTTACGGATAGAATTCCGCTAACTCCTTTATATGCAGCAGAAGTGCATTTCACCGGATGCTGCTATTAATTTATTGTAAGAAATGGAAATCCACGAACTAAAGCCTTATTTTTTTTATTATTGCACCGCACGCACTATTTCTATTATTTTACCCGGGAAACTGACGAAATGACCACTGAAGTCTTGGATTGGACTATCGAAGATTCTGTCGCTACCTATAATATCGATCGATGGGGCTTAGGCTATTTTTCCATCAACGACGTCGGAAATGTTACTATTTCGCCTCTTCGCGAAGCAGGGGCAACGATTGATATAAAGGATGTACTGCGCGAAGCCCAGGATAGAGGTCTTCAATTTCCAATGGTACTGCGTTTTCAGGACCTACTACGCGATCGTGTCGAATCCTTAAATCGTGCTTTTAATGAAGCTATTTCCGAGAGTAAGTATACCGGCCAATACTTTGGTGTCTTCCCTATTAAGGTCAATCAACTTCGGGAAGTAGTCGAAGAGATCGCCGATGCCGGTAAACCATTCCATTATGGCCTTGAAGCCGGTTCAAAACCAGAATTGTATTCTGCACTCGCTACCCATCGCGATCAGGAATCGCTCATCATTTGTAATGGCTACAAAGATGCAGCCTTTATACGTACGGCAAATATCGGTCGTAAACTCGGTAAAAAAGTTATCCTCATAGCGGAAAAGCTCGAAGAGATCAAAGCGATCCTCGATATTAGCCGCGAGGCAGGTATCGAGCCCTGGATCGGAGTAAGAATTCGTCTTGCGGCCAAAAGCTCCGGCATCTGGGCTACCTCCGGCGGAGAATCTGCTAAGTTCGGGCTTTCAACGCTCGATCTTATGGAAGCCGTAGAATATCTTCGTGCTGCCGGTGCTCTCGATGCGCTGCGAATGGTACACTTCCATATTGGCTCGCAGATCCCGGATATTCAATCGATCAAAAAAGCAACCCGTGAAGCTGCACGATATTATGCAAAGCTTAAGAAGATTGGATTTGATAAATTAGAATACATCGATGTCGGCGGTGGTCTTGGTGTCGATTATGATGGCAGCCGCACCCTATTCCACTCCTCGACTAATTATTCGCTTGATGAATATGCCGGTGATTGCATCTTTAATATCAAAGATGTCTGCGATGAGGAAGGTGTCCCCCATCCGAACATTGTTTCCGAATCCGGTCGTGCTATCGTAGCCCATCACTCCGTGCTTATCGTGCAGGTATTCGGCACTATTGAGAAAACAAAGGCTGAGTATAATCTTGAGGTCAGTCCGACCGATCATAAATGGATCAAGCAGCTCGCCGAGGTAAAAGAGTATATTCTTGAAAACCCGCGTGTAGCCTTGCATGATGCGCTGCAGATAAAAGAAGAATCCCAGACAGCATTCGAACTTGGCATTCTCGATCTTCGTACAAAAGCAAAGATCGAAACATTTTACTGGGCTATTGTCGAAGAGATCAGTGAATATTACCAGAAGCGGATTCAGGAATCGGAAGATGAAGAATCTATCCCTGAAGAAATTTCCGAATTAGTCCCGCATCTCGCCGATCAATATTTGTGCAACTTCAGTGTCTTTCAGAGCCTTCTCGATCATTGGGCTTTAGGGCAAATATTCCCTATTATGCCTATCCAACGGCTTAATGAAGCGCCGCTGATGCAGGGTACGCTCGTCGATATCACTTGCGATTCCGATGGAAAGATCAGCCGCTTTGCCGATATTAAAGATGTCAGGAAAACGCTGCCATTACATCCACTTCAAAATGGCGATCCTTATTATATCGGTCTTTTTATGACGGGCGCTTATCAGGATATTATGGGCGACCTGCATAATCTTTTTGGCCGGGTTAATGAAGCTCATGTCTTTCTCGATCCGGATGAAGATTCCGGTTTCTATATCGAAGAGACCATTAGCGGCAATACAATCGCCCAGGTACTTGAACTCACTCAGTATTATCCGAACGATCTCGTCAGAAGCGTGAAAGAGCAGATCAATGATGCGATCAAAACCGACCGCTTAAAACCCAGCGAAGGAATGAGACTTCTGGCCGAATATGAAAAAGGGTTGACCGATCATACCTATCTGACCTTTACTAATAATAACTTTAGTACAAACGGGATTTCTTAAAATTCAGGCTTATAAATAATAAAGCCTTCCTTTAAACTAAAGGAAGGCTTTATTATTTTAAATGATAGTTTAAGCTGCTGCAGCCAGGTTAGAATCCTTTTTGAGACGGACGCTAACGATCTTCGAGACACCATCTTCTTCTTGTGTTACTCCATATAACGCATCGGCTGCTGCCATGGTACGCTTGTTATGAGTGACAACAATAAACTGTGTTTCGACAGTAAACTTCTTGATAAGTTGTAAGAAGCGATCGACATTAGCATCATCGAGTGGTGCATCGACCTCATCGAGAATACAGAACGGGCTCGGCTTCACCAGGTAGATGGAGAATAAAAGCGCAATCGCCGTCATGGTTTTTTCACCACCGGAGAGTGATTCGATACCATGCGGCTTCTTGCCTCTCGGACGGGCCGTAATAATGATCTGGGCTTCGAGCGGGTCTTTACCTTCTTCAAGAGCTAATTCGCACTCATCACCTTCATTAAAGAGCGAACGGAATATTTCCTGAAAATTCTTACGAACCTGCTCGAAAGTCTCAAGAAATTTATTCGTTGCCGTCGTATTGATCTCTTCAATTGTCTGGAAGAGATTTTGTTGGGCATCATAGAGATCTTTGCGTTGAGTTGTTAAGAATTCCTGGCGCTCCTTCTCCTTTGTGTACTCTTCATACGCAAGATGGTTGATGTTGCCAAGGTTCTTGATCTGATTTCTTAAGCGCGCAATTTCTTCGCGGGCTTCGGCAGCGCTAAAGGGGTCCTGCTCATCGTAGGTTTTGCGCTCGATCTCTGCCAATTCGAATTCTTCTCTGGCACGGCGTTCGAATTCTGCTATTCTCGATTGCAGCTCCCTGATCTTCAGATCAAGCTCATGGCTGGCATTGACGGTTTTTTCCTGTTCGGCCCGCTGTTCACGCAGCCCTTCGCGATACTTATGAGCAAGCTGCTGCTTTTCTTTGCGCTGTTCGACGATCGATTGGTGATTACTCTCCGATGTTTTGATCTCGGATTCCAATACCTCAAGCATCCCGTTAAGTTCACCAAGTTTTGTTTCATTGGTCGAACGCTCCTGCGTTGCACGATCAAGCTCGATGCGCTTCACCTGCATCTGCTCGCGCGTCGATGCTATTTCGGAGGTTAGCCTATTGATCTCATTGACCGTAGCATCGAATGCATTCTGAGCTTCGATTGCTTGCAACTGGGCACTGGTATAGCGCTCCGTTTCGGCATTTAGAGCTGTTTCAGCTGTCTGTACATCCAGTTGAGAAGCAGCTAATGCCTCTGCGGCTGTCGCATACCGTTCTTCCAATTCTTCAAGAGCAGGCGCAACATCCTTAAGCAATGACGCTTGTTCTCCTTTTCGGATGGCAAGTTGGTCGAGTTGAGTTACAATTGTAACGGCTTGCTCACCGGAACGCTTCAGGTCATAGCCGCATTGCTCAAGTGAACGCTCGGTCGAGCGGAAGGTCTGTTGAGCCGAGCGCAGGCGGTCTTCGAATTCTCCAATTTTGATCGCTGCATAGCTGGCATTATGAGCAGAGATTTCTTTCTGGATGCGATCGACCTCGGTTCTTAGTACCGTTACTTTTTCTTCAAGCTCCTGGATCTGCTGTTGTTTGCCGATCATCGAGCCTTCCGAATTCTTCTTCGAGCCGCCACGCAAGATACCCGAACGGGTAACGACTTCACCATCAGGCGTTACGACTCGTTCTATCTCGCGGTTGCCATGCAGCAACGAATAGGCACTTTGCAGATCGGTACTAAGCGATGTTCTACCTAAGAGCATCGTATAGAGCGGTGCGAACTTACTTTCGAACGTTACTTGCGAAATAAGCCCCTGCTCGATAGATAATGCTTCAATTACCGGGACCTCGTCGAGACAGATAAAGGTTGCCTTTCCTTTCTGAGAATGCTTAAGCCGATCGACAGCTTCAAGCGCTTCCGATCTGGAATCGACCACAAAATATTGGCCTGCATCGCCAAGAGCATTCTCGACAGCAACACGATAGCTTTCCGGTGCACTCACCGCATCAAGCACGGTGATCGGGGCGCCGGACTTTGACCAGCCGTGGGATTTCATTAAAAATTCCGCCCCTTCGCTCGTACCGAGCGAACGCTCGACAAGACTCGTTAAAAACTCGATCTTCGATAGGTGCTGGCCGATCTCTTTTTGAACAGTGAACGATTGATTCTGCAACTGTTCGATCGTAGCTTTAAGGCTGTCGCGTTCGCTCATCGCTTCGCGCCGTGCCTGCTCGGCATCGGCAAGTAATCTCAACGAGCCTTCATGGTCTATAGAAAGAGTGGTATTCTGCTCTTTTAACTGGTGCTCACGATCGGCAAGAACCTGTTGCTCCGAAGTCAACTGAGCAATGCGGCGGTCGATTTCCTCGATACGGGCTTTAAATTGCGCCGCATCTTCAAGCTGCCTGTTCTTTTCAGCGAGTAATTGGTTGACCTGAAGCTGGATCTGTTGTAATTGTTTTCGTTTGCCTTCAAGCGATTCACGAGCTGCTGCATAGACTGCAGCGATCTCTTCTTTTACGGTTGCAAGTTCTTTGGCACGGCGTTCTAATTCATCGACCGCCCCCTCTTTTTCTTCACAACTGTTTTGCAGCGAAGCAGCCGTGCTCTCGAGCTGCTCGATATCTTTTATCGTGCGTTCATGCAACTGAGACAGAGCATTGATGCGCTCGCTGGTACCAACGATCGTTTCACGCAGCCGGCGATAGGTCTCGTTCTTTTCCCGCAGAGCCCGTTCGGATATATTGAGCTGTTCTTCAATCTCCTGCTCTTCACGAGTGACAAGATCGATAAGGGATTCGAACTTCGTTACTTCCGTCAGCAACTGCGATCTTGTCTGCTCATGTTCGAGCAATAACTCCTGAAGCGGAGCAAGGCGGTTGTGAGACTCATTGAACTCGCGTTCAAGCAGATCAATCTCGGCCGTACGCAGAACAGCACTTAATTCCTGATATTTTGCTGCTTTCTCTGCCTGACGCTCGAGCGAAGCAACAGTCTTCGTGACTTCTTTGATGATCGAATCGATCTTTTCAAGATCAGTCGTTACCTGATCGAGACGGCGGATAGCTTCTTTTCTACGCGCTTTGTATTTAGTTACCCCTGCTGCTTCTTCGAATAACTTGCGTCGCTCTTCGGTACGATCGGAAAGGATCGTTTCGATCATTTTAAGCTCGATCACCGAATAGGCATTGGCGCCCATACCGGTATCCATAAAGAGCTCGATGATATCTTTCAGGCGGCACTGAGCTTTATTAAGCAGATATTCCGATTCGCCGGAGCGGAACAGACGGCGGGTAATGGTAACCTCGGAATATTCGGTCGGCAAAATACCTTTCGTGTTCTCGATCGTCAGCGATACTTCAGCCATGCCGAGGGCTTTGCGATTACGCGAGCCGCTGAAAATCACATTCTCCATGACGTCCGAGCGTAAGGTGCTCGATTTTTGCTCGCCGAGCGCCCATCGGATCGCATCGACGACATTAGTCTTGCCGCAGCCGTTCGGCCCAACAATAGAGGTCATTCCCGAGTCGAATTTCAAGTTTGTCTTGTTTGCGAATGACTTGAATCCGATAATTTCGAGTTTTGAAAGATACATAAGCGCGGTTCTTTATTACTGGGATTGATAATTATTTCTGAAGGTGCTTTGTTTCCTGCTTTGGTGTGTAATTATACACAAAGTTATTAACCGTTTTTGCATGCCAAAAACGAGAGATTTTCTAAAGAATGTTACTAATTATTCCCTCAATTCATATTAAAAACGGGAAATGTTTCCCTAAAGTGGACTATTTCAGCTCCCATCACCTCCCGGAGTATGATGAGCCATGGCAGCGTGCCCGTCTTTTAAGAGTTGAGAATGCTAAAGCTCTTCACTTATTCTTTGAAAACGAGGCCCCCTATTCCGAAGAAAATCTCGTAACTATCCGTCAGATTAGAAAAGCTATTGACCTGCCAATCGGTATTTCAGTTACTTCAAACCCGACCATCGAACAGCTAAAGATTCTTTTTGATAATGGAATTTATAGGATTAGCCTTAAAAATACCGTTGACTTCGATACAATAAAAGCATTTATTAGAGAATTCACTCCTCAGCGCCTTTCCTTTTACTTTAATCTTAACAATGATTTATCCGTTTTAACTCAATTAAAATCTCTATCCGTTTGCCGTTTGATGATAGAGGCACCATCCGATGAATACAGCAAATTATCCTCCATCACCAACCAGGCAGCCTCCCTCGGGCTGCGACTATCGCTCATTTCCCGTGTTCCAAATTATAAAACTCTAATGGAATTACAGGCTCTTTCGCCTGCTATAGATTCTATCATTTTGGACGATTCGCTCGAGCATGATTCCTTCCCTTGCGAAACACTCTGGAGAAGGTCGGAAGAACGAGCATTTTCCGAGAAAGGAATTGAATCCAATTGCTGGAAAAATCCGTTAGAAACTACTCATAAATAATAACCTTCGGTTTCCAATGAAGTACAAATTAGGAGTTGTGTATCTGGTCCTTGTGGCCATGTGTATTTCTTTTCCCCTGAAAGCACAATGGCTTGATGATTCAAGAAATGAGCGCAAGAATGAAGAAGCCGAGCAATCGGGTATTGATGGTTTCTATAAATGGTTTTATAGCACTCGCAGCTCTGGCTTAGGATATATTCCTTCCGATGCTTATTCAAAGGCTACGGCGGTCAAATCCCAATTAGCGATAGCATCGTCACAAAAAGTCCATCCCCTTTCCGGCGGCAATGATCCTCTGGCAGCTGTGGTCTGGAAAAATATCGGGCCATATAATATTAGTACCGATCTCGGCGGCCCGCATGGAGGCCGTATCAATACGATCGTTACCCATCCAACCGATCCAAATATCGCCTATTTTGGGGGCGCCAATGGTGGAGTCTGGAAAACGATCAATGGCGGAACAAGCTGGTTTCCAACCTCCGATTTTTCACAATCGTTAGCAATGGGTGCCTTAGCGATCGATCCGAAGAACCCTTCCATTATTTATGCAGGTACCGGCGAATATGCCCAGGGATACGGTTCATTTTATGGAGGTGGTATTCTGCGCTCCACCGATGCCGGAGGCTCCTGGCATTTGATCGGCCTGACAAATGTCGGCGCTTTTAGCAGACTCTTTGTTAATACAAATAACTCCGATATTATTTATGCTGCGGCTGCCGGGTCAGGAAGCGGACTTTATATTACCAAAGATGCCGGCGTAACCTGGAATCGTGTTCCTACTTCAACTGGCCTTCCGGCCGGCTCTATTACCGACCTGCAATATGTCCGTCAAGGTTCTACTGATGTTCTGTATGCCGCCATTGCGAGCCATGGTGTCTATCGCTCCGATGATAATGGCAACTTTTGGACCCCTATTGAGGCCTTCACCCAAATGCGCAGAATGCACGTTGCCGTCGATCCAAAAAATGCAAACGATGTCGTTGTTCTTTCGATAGGATATGATGGTAACTTTGAAGCTCTTACTCGTTCGACCGATGGAGGCAGTAACTGGCAGGATATTTCGGATGCGTTTCAGGGTGCCGGAAATGATCCATTCTCGGTAGCTGGTAGTTACCAGGGCTGGTATGATGCCTATCTCCTTCGCGATCCTAATAATAGCGATCATTTCTTTCTTGCTGGTATTTCTATCTTTTCGACCGATGATGGCGGCCAAAGCTGGTCGGATGTTGGCGGAGCGTATGCCGGAGGTATCCACCCAGACCAGCACGCAGCAGCTTTTGCTGCCGATGGAAAACTGTTCATCGGTTGTGATGGTGGTATTGCCATCTCAGGCGATAATGGTGACACCTTCGATGTAGCCGATGATTCCACTGCAATCACTGAAAGCTATGGAATGGCGATCGATCAAACAGTCGATGATCAAACCTATATCGGCACCCAGGATAATGGTACACTGGTCGGCACTTCTTCCGCAGCTTGGGAAGTGATCGGCGGCGGCGATGGTGGAACAGTAGTTGTCGATTCAAAAGATGCGAATAGGGTATATTTCATTCGTCCCACGGCTTTTAGTGTTTCACTATTTACCAATGGGTTCGAGCAATCCTTTAATTCGGGTATTAATGGCGGCGATAGCGCGGGTTGGGTAAAGCCTTTTGTTCAGGACGAGAAGAATCATATTCTTTATACCGGATCACAATTTTTCTATTTTATGCCGGATGGCTCTACCACCTGGACAAGGCGCAGCAAAAAGCTGGCATCAGGAGCCGGAGTCTTTATTGCTGCTATCGGGCCGGCCGGCGATGGACAATCCGTGATGGTCGGTACTACCGATGGAAAGATGTGGTCAAGTACTAATAACGGTTCGGCATGGAAAGCGGTTAATGGATTACCGGGAAGAAGTATAAATGATATACTGGTAAGTCCTGCTTCACAGCAAACATTTTATGTATGTCTGAGCGGATTTGGCGACGGGCATGTATTTAAGACAACCGATTTTGGAGGCACCTGGACTAATATCTCCGGCAAATTACCGGATATTTCCGCCAATAAACTGGTGATCGATCCCGAGCACCCGACCCATCTTTACCTCGCAACCGATGTCGGAATCTTTTACAGCCCGAATGACGGAGCAGACTGGCTTCCCTATGGCACCGGCTTTCCAAATGTAGCAGCGTTCGATATGCAGTTACATCATAATAAGAACGTTCTTCGTGTTGCGACTCATGGGCGTTCCGTCTGGGAAGCTCCGCTTGCTGAAGTAGCTTCGGGGATTACTAACCCAACCGTTACAACCATCTGGCACGTGGGGGAAGCGGCTTCTATTAATTGGTATGGTACAACAGGAAATGCAACGGTAGAAATATCGGTCGATGGAGGAAAAAATTGGATAACTCTCTCCACAACCGCTACTGCCTCTTTTTCATTTGATTCGGTACGGTTTTCTCCGAGTAACGAATGCTATGTACGTGTGAGCAGCGGAAGCGAAGTATTACTCTCCAAGCAATTCAGAATTTTACAACGTCGTGCCGGCACTACCTTCTCTGTCTTTACCGAACAGCCATTGTACATGTACGATCTTGCCTACGATGCAGATGATAATGTACTATGGGTAACTAATTTCAGCGATGCCGATCCGAAGATCTATAAAATGGATCCGAACACCGGACAGATCATTGGTAATATATCCGTTAGTGGCGGTGGTGCTTTCACCGGTATTAAATACGATAAAGAAACCTCGCACCTCTTTGCCTGCCAAACGCCATCAACCGGTGGCCAGCCTTATATATTTGAGATCAATAAACAGACCGGTGCCAGAATTAACCGTTGGGCTGCGCCTCAGGGAACAACGTATGCAACCGGTATTCTGATCATTGGTGATACTCTGCTATTTGCCGATCGCGATCACAATGTAATACATCGCGTCCATAAAAGCAACCCCAATACACCCTATGATAATTTTGATCTCACGGCAACCCGCACGGCAGCATTCGGGCCGCGCTGTCTGGCCCTTAATACAAAGACGGGTGACTTACTGCATACCTGGACCGATTTCCAGGGTACGCAGGCTTCTGCCACATTATACGATAGCTATATCTTAAAGCTTTCGCGTTACGATGGCGCCGAGCTTTCCTCCTGGTTCGTTCAGGAAGGCGATAATAACGGCACTAATGTCCGTGGTATAGAGTATGATCCGCATTCGGATGGCAAGGAAGTATGGGTAACGGTACTTAACAGCGGCAATTCTTCAAAAATATTGAAGCTTACCCTTGTCGATGGACCTGCATCATTAGATACTACTAATATGGCTGTTCGTATGGGTAGTTCGTTGGCACAGATCCAGGCCTATCCGAATCCGGTTCATGGCCAGCTTACAGTGCAATATACCTTGGGCCTTACTTCTTCGGCAACTCGGATCGTTGTTACTGATGTTCTTGGTAGAGAAATGGTAACTACATCTTATTCGCTCGAAGAGGCCGGCAGCCATGGGCATCGACTCGATCTTAGCTCATTAGCAAGCGGCGGATATACGGTTGCCATTTATGATGGCCAAACGTTGATCGGGAAAACACCGATCGTTATTTACTAACCCTATTGAATGTCTATATTACGCCCCCGAAGAAGAGATACTGTTTTTATAACCGGAGTTCATGGCTTCCTCGGGCAGCACACGTTAAGGACATTTCTTGACGAATCCCGCTGCGATCTTATCCTCTCGGCACGGCAGGATAAGCTGCTTTATGAAGATATTTCCAATGAACCGAGGATAGTCGGGTACGAACCGCTCGACCTTTCCGACCGCATTAAAGTAAAAGAAGTACTTAGCCGCTATAAGCCCGATGTAATCGTTAATTGTGCCGGCAGTGTAAATGTCGATCTTGCAGAGCAATTTCGCGAGACGGCCTGGAAATCGAATGTTCGTGCGATCGAATATATTGTCGAAGCCAGTAGAAAGATCGATGCCCGGATAATCCAAATTTCTACAGACTATATTTTCGATGGCACAAAATCCCCCTATTCCGAGAACGGAGTTGTCAATCCGCTTAATTACTATGGCCGGACAAAATTAGCTGCAGAAAATGCTCTAAAAACTTCGGGTATTCAACATCTTGTTATTCGTACTTCCCTATTGTATGGTGCGGAAGTACTTCGCTTATCCGGCAAGACAAACTTTGTGCTTTATACACTGGGTAGATTACAAAAGAATGAGACCGTTTCTGCTTATACGAATCTCTCTTCGAATCCGACACTCGTCGATGATGTAGCATTAGGGATTGTACGGGCAGTTGAACTGCAAAAGACCGGTATTTATCATCTTGCGGGGCCCGAACTACGTTCACGACATGAGCTCGCACTTCAGACGGCTGATACCTTCCATAAAGATCCCTCCCTTGTTAAAGCAGCAGAGTTTACTCCTTCAAAAGAAACGGGGATTGCCAACAGACCTCGCTCAGTAGCTCTTGTCTCCTTAAAAGCGCAGACCGAACTTGGAGTCAAATGTTCTAACGTTTCAGAAGGCTTACAGGTAATGAGCCGCGGACTCCAGTATATTTCCGAAGTCCGCGACGTCAGATCATACGAATAATTATTATCGTTTCACGATAGAGCTTGCTCCGCTTGATTCACGGGTGACATCTGCAGGATTTCCGGAATAAGATACCTTGCTGGCACCGCTGGCATCAACGGTCAATGACGAAGAAGCATAGACATAGCTGGAGCTTGCACCGCTGCATTCTACCGATACATTCTCAGCCATAAGATCACCGGCTTTTAAAGAACTGGCACCGGATACTTCACAAGTCAATTTGGAAGCTTTACCATCGATATTTAAGTGAGAAGCTCCTGAAAGCTCAAGGGATAACTTATCGGTTGAAATATTGCTGGCTGTTCCTTCAGAGGCGCCAGAGATTTCGAGTGAGTGCAAGGTCGGAAGCGAAACATGTACATGGATAGTGCTATTATTATAGGAATAACCATCTTTCATACCAATGACAAGTACTCCATGAGTAACCTTTGTTTCTACATACGACATAAGGTTATCATCGGCTTCAACTTCCACGCTATATGAACTTGAATTAGTAACATCGAGCTTAACCGCACCGCCAGCCTCAATGCCGGTAAAATCAGTAACGGAACGGCTTTCTTTGACCAATTTGCCGGAGCCCTTGATAGAATTTCCATCGATTACACTAATACCATACGTTACAAATGCGATAGAACAAACTACCAAAATCATTAAAATAGAAACAATTTTCATAGACGATTGTGAGAAAATGAATACCTACAAGACGCGAAAGCAGTTCTAATGTTACATGAATTCTGCGGCGAGCATTTTTCAAGAAGGACAAATAAAAAAGCCGCTCTCTTTCGAGAACGGCTTTGAAATATTAGCTCAGTAGCTTATGCAGCGACGGTTTTACTACCCTTCTGCATTTCAACTACCTGCTCCTGAACGGTCTTCGGTGCCTGTTCATAACGGGAGAACTGCATCGAATAGACGGCACGTCCCTGGGTCATCGAGCGGAGCGTCGTTGCATAACCGAACATATCGGAAAGCGGAACGCTACACTTAATGATCTGTGCATCGCTACGGGCAGTCATACCTTCGATCTTACCACGGCGGCTGGAGAGATCGCCCATGACGTCACCCATGTATTCTTCCGGTGTGATAACCTCAACATCCATGATCGGCTCGAGGAGGATCGGATCGGCTTTACGGCAGCCATCTTTGAATGCCATGGAACCGGCGATCTTAAAGGCCATTTCCGAAGAGTCAACATCGTGGTACGAACCATCGAAGAGACGGACTTTAATGTCCTCTACCGGATAACCGGCAAGCACACCGCTCTTCATGGCTTCCTGAATACCGGCGCTGATCGGAGCAATGTATTCCTTCGGGACGACACCACCGACGATGTCATTAACGAATTCATAGCCTTTGCCCGGCTCGTTCGGCTCGAGGTCGATCCAGCAGTGACCAAACTGACCGCGACCACCAGACTGGCGGACGAACTTACCTTCCTGAGTAACTTTCTTCTTGATCGTCTCTTTGTAAGCAACCTGCGGTTTACCGACGTTTGCTTCAACCTTGAATTCGCGCTTCATACGATCGACGAGAATTTCAAGATGGAGCTCACCCATACCGGAGAGAATCGTCTGACCGGTTTCCTCATCGGTCTTCACACGGAAGGTCGGATCTTCGTCAGCAAGCTTCTGTAAGGCTTCGCCCATCTTTTCGCTATCGGCTTTCGTCTTCGGTTCGACGGCAAGCGAGATAACAGGCTCTGGGAATACCATGCGCTCGAGGATGATCGGGTCGGCCTCATCACAAAGCGTATCACCGGTGCGGGTCTGCTTCAAACCAACGGCGGCGCAGATATCACCGGCGTATGCTGCTTCGATATCTTCGCGATGGTTTGCATGCATACGAAGGATACGACCGATACGCTCTTTCTTACCGGAGACGCTATTGAGCACATAAGAACCTGCTTCAAGCGTGCCCGAATAGACACGGAAGAACGTCAGCTTACCGACGTAAGGATCGGTCATGATCTTGAAGGCGATAGCAGCGAACTTCTCATCGTCTTTCGGCTGGCGCTTAATATGATCGGTAAGATTAATATGGTGACCTTCGACCTCGCCGACATCAGTCGGGCTTGGAAGTAACTCGACAACGGAGTCAAGCAACTGCTGTACACCTTTATTCTTGAACGCCGAACCACAAAGCACCGGAATGATGCGGCTCTCGATAACAGCCTGACGAAGTACACGGCGTACTTCTTCCGGAGTGATCTCCTGGCCTTCGAGATACTTCATGAGCAACGTATCATCGACTTCTGCAACGGCTTCAAATAATTTCGTGCGCCATTCCTTGGTCTGGGCTTCAAGATCGGCAGGGATATCGACTACATCGTAGTTCTTTCCAAGCGTTGCATCGTTGTAGATATACGCCTTATTCTCTACAAGATCGACAACGCCGGCGAATATATCGCCCTGGCCAATCGGAAGATTGATCGGGATCGGGTTAGCACCAAGACGCTCACGGATCATCGTGATAACATTATAGAAATCAGCTCCGGTACGATCCATCTTATTGACGAAAGCGATACGCGGAACACCATACTTATTAGCCTGACGCCAAACGGTTTCCGACTGCGGTTCTACACCACCAACGGCGCAGAAGAGTGCAACGGCACCGTCGAGAACGCGAAGCGAGCGTTCTACTTCAACCGTAAAATCTACGTGGCCTGGGGTATCGATGATCTGGATCTGGTGATCACGCCAAACGCAGGTCGTAGCAGCCGAGGTAATGGTGATACCGCGCTCTTTTTCCTGTTCCATCCAGTCCATGGTCGCACCGCCTTCGTGGACCTCACCCATGCGGTGTACAACACCCGTGTAATACAAGATACGTTCGGTAGTGGTCGTTTTACCGGCGTCAATATGCGCCATAATACCGATGTTACGGGTCTTGTCTAATGAATATTTGCGTGCCATAACGGTTCAATAATACAAATTCTAGTACAAAAAATAGGTTGCTTTTTATAGCCTGATGTAAACTAATATAGCCCGTATTTAGTTCAAAAACGGCACTCTTATGGGTTTCCCCTGCCAGTGCCAATTTTTCAATCAATTACACCAGTATGCTACCCGATGACCCGAATTCCCTTCTATGGATCGTTGCGCGGTCATTGACCGTGTATGTGGTCATATTACTTGGATTTAGAATAACCGGCAAACGCCACATTTCCCAACTATCTTTACCGGATTTCGCGCTTATTCTTCTGATTGCCAATGCGGTTCAGAATGCGATGGTTGGCAGCGATACGTCATTAGTCGGAGGGCTGATTGCTGCTATTTCCTTATTGATTGGTAATCTGATCCTTACCAGATTTCTTTTAAAAAATAAAACCACCCATGAGCTGTTCATCGGCGAGCCAAAACTATTGGTTCGCAATAGTGCTCTTATTCAATCGGCTCTTGCCAGTGAAGCCCTTAGCGAGGATGAAGTTCTCGAGGCCATTCGCGAGCATGGTTTTCAGTCCTTGAAAGAGGTTCGAACAGCAATTCTTGAAAATGATGGGACTATCTCTATAATCCCCTACCCGGAACCCGGTAAGCATATGGAGCATCATATTGCTCCAATCTCTCGTAAGAAACGTGGACGCAAACGAATTTTTTGATCAGTGATAGCAGTAGAACATTTATCCATTCAATTCGGTGGTAAGTATCTTTTCAAAGATGCTTCCTTTACCTTAAGCCATAATGATAAAGCAGGAATAGTCGGGGCCAACGGCGCCGGTAAATCAACGCTGCTGAAAATAATCTATGGTCTGCAGCAATCTGAATCAGGGGTAGTACAAACGCCCCGAGAATTCATGTTGGGTTATTTACCACAAGAAGTGTCTTTCGATACAGTAACGCTTGAGCGCAGTGCCCTTTCCGAGGTAATGCATGCCCGCGCGGATGTGATGGCATGGCAGGATGAACTTGATATACTTCAACATCGTATGAGTACCGAAACCGACCATCTGTCGGATGAATATATGAAGGTACTTGAGCGCTTCGGCGATCTTCAGCATAAGATGGAAGGAGCAAATGCCTATACCCTCGAAGCCGATGCCTCCCGTATTCTCAACGGCCTTGGCTTTTCTGATACTGACCTTCACCGCCCCATCAAAGAATTTTCCGGCGGATGGCAGATGCGTATCATGCTCGGCAAATTATTGCTGCAGCATCCCGATGCCCTTCTGCTTGACGAACCTACCAACCATCTCGACCTGGCGAGTTTATTGTGGTTAGAAGAATATCTGAAGGCTTATGATGGTATTGTAGCCATCGTTTCCCACGATCGTGCCTTTTTGAATGCTTTGACTAATCGTACGGTCTATGTCTCTCCCAGCCGGGTGATCGAAGTTTATGCCGGCAACTACGATTACTTTGAAAAGACCGTTGCCGAACGCGAAGCACAACGTGCTGCCTATGCGGCTACTGTTGCCAGCCGCCGGGCTGAAATGGAGCGGTTTGTAGAGCGCTTTCGCTATAAAGCAACCAAAGCAAAGCAGGCCCAGTCTCGTATCAAGATGCTCGAACGTATGGAGCGCATCGAGCTTTCGGAACATGAGCCATTTATCCATTTCGATTTTCCCGAAGCTCGTCAATCAGGACGTACTGCTTTTGAAGTAAAGAATGGTGGCAAAAGCTACGGAGAGAAACGAGTTTTTAGCGGCTGCGATCTGCGTATCGAGCGCGGAGAGCGAGTTGCTTTTCTCGGCAGAAATGGCGAGGGTAAGACAACGCTCGGAAAGATCCTTGCCGGTGTTGAGCCGTTGACCGAAGGAGAGCTCGCACCTACCCACAATGTTCTGCTCGGCTATTATGCCCAGCATGTAGCAGATTCTCTGGACCCCAAGGCAACGGTATTTGAAACGATCGATTCGGTTGTGCGCTCAATGTTTTTTAGCTCCGATAAGAAGCTTAATTATAACGAATCGCAGATCAGAGCTCTGCTTGGTTCATTCTTATTTAGAGGCGATGATGTTATTAAACCCGTAAAGGTACTTTCGGGTGGAGAAAAATCTCGACTTGCACTGGCTAAGCTATTACTAACCCCTTCAAATACCCTTATCCTTGACGAACCGACGAATCATCTTGATATGCGTTCAAAAGAGGTCTTGAAACAGGCCTTACTTACCTTCGATGGTACGATCGTCGTGATCAGCCACGATCGAGATTTCTTGCGTGATCTTGTGGATCGCGTGGTTACCTTCGGTGATGGCCAGGTAAAGGAATATTACGGCGAACTGGAGCAATATATAACCGAGCTTGATCAGAAAGAGCGTGATGAAGTTAAAGCATCCAAACGTTCAAAAGAAGCAGAGAAAGTAAAGGCCAAAGAAGATAACCGAAGCGATAAAGAACGAAAACGCGATGAAGCTTCCGAACGCAACGACCGTCATAAAAAGCTTAAACCCTTAAAGGACGAGCTTTCAAAGATCGAAAAACAGATCGCCCCGTTGGAAACGGAACAACGCAAGCTCGAAGAGGCAATGTTTGAGCCTAATTATTACAACGATGCTGCGAAAGTAAAAGAGGATACTACAAAGGCGGCGAGTATAAAATCTCAGCTTGAAGGCCTCTATTACAAATGGACTGAGGTCAGCGAAAAGCTTGAAAAGGCAGATCAAAGTTGATAATTAGTAACACAATAAAAAAGCCCCAAACTTTGGGGCTTTTTTATTGCTATCTTTGAAGATTTATTTGGAAACAGCAGCCATTTTCTGGGCTTCCGTAAAGAGCGACATCGCTTTTTGGAATTGCTTATCATGCTCTAAGCGGACTCTAGTCTGGACATTATATCCAAATGTTTGCCGTCCGATCTCAGCGCGAATCCAATCCTTAATAAATTCACGATCGCCGGCAATGTCCTTTGCTTCGATCTTCGGCTTCTTATCTTTGACTAATTTTTCGTTGGTCTTAGCCATAAGATTATCGATAAGCTGATCGCTGATGGTATAGGTCTTTAAGAAAGAATCTTCCTTATAATTCTTCTTCATTTCCGCACCATGCTCGCTGACAAAATCACGGGTGTAATCGAAGATCACACTCGAAGCAAACATTGTGATAGCAGCTTTGGAAAGCGTATCGACTTTAACGATGAAGTCCGGAGTAATACCACCACCGCCGTAGATCATGCGGCCACTGGCCGTCTTAAATTTCGGACGGTTCGTATCGGCAGCAAGGTCGTTGCTATGACTAAAATTATCCTCGTCCTCATCGGCATTGTCAATTCCCTTCACATACTTACCACCATCGTATGCACGCTGAATCGAGCGGCCACTGGCAGTATAGTATCTGGAAATTGTGAGTCTGAGCGCACTGCCATCGGATAAACCGAACTGGCGCTGTACAAGGCCCTTGCCAAAGGTATTTTCACCGACGATCGGAGCACGATCGAGATCCTGCATCGAACCGGAGAAAATTTCGCTGGCGCTGGCGCTGCCGTTATTTACGAGCACGACCATCGGTAATTTCTCGTAAGCGTTGCCCGGGTGTGAGACATTAACTTCGTCAAAGCCTGAGACACGGCCCTTGGTATAAACGATCGTCTTTGTACCACCAAGAAATTCATCGGCGATCTGCACTGCCTGCTCGAGGTATCCACCCGGATTACCACGCAAGTCGAGAACCAAGCGTTGCATACCAGCCTCTTTGAGTTCGCTGAGTGCCTTTACCATTTCATCGTGAGAGGTCTCGATAAAACGAGTAAGAGCAATATAGCCGGTCTTATCATCGACCATAAAATGAGCGGTGACACTTACGATCGGGATAACATCGCGGGTGATCTCGAACTTAAGCAAATCATTATTCCCCACTCTGGCTATACCGATATTAACCTTCGTCCCTTTCGGCCCGCGAAGATTATGAACCACCGAGTCATTGTTATATCCTTTAGTAGCGCGGCCGTCAATGGTGACAATCTTATCACCCGGCAATAACCCGACCTTTTCGCTTGGGCCATCGGGCATTACTTGCTCGATCAGGATCGAATCATGGTTAAGCGTGAACTGTACTCCAATACCTTCGAAATTTCCCCGAAATTCTTCAGCGGATTGCTTTACATTCGTCGGTGGCATATAGACCGAGTGCGGATCGAGCTTCGAGAGCAAGCCATTGATAGCGGCTTTATTCAATTCTCCGAGATCGACCTTATCGACATAGTATTTGCTGACGAGCGATAATACTTCCTGATACTTATGGAGTTCATCGTATTCGTTGTCGATCGACAGCGCTTCCTGAATGCGGGAGCCGAGCAAGGCACTGCAAACGACGAGGACCATTGCCATAAAAGCAAGGCGGCGTTTGTTGTAAAAAGTGGCAGTCATAATATATTAATCATTCCTCTCTTAAAATGAACACTACGCTTTTCGGCGAAGTTCAGAAGCCTCAATGGGTACTATTATCGGAAATGGAGATTGTGGTGCGGGCTTTCTCAGTTGCAGGTAATGCAATCTGGAAATTTCCACTCGGGATCGAGCGGCCGATAAGCCAGGGATTATAGATCTTGACATCTTTGTAAGAATACCCTTTCTCTATCGCCCAATCGGCAATGCTTTCGATCGGGCCGCTAACAGACACGTACCTTATATCCCACGGCAGATAGGGTGAAACTGCCGGGAATCTCAGGCCATACCTCGGCCCATGCTCTAACAGTTCCTTTATAGCAGCTATACGGAAGATATAGCGCATCGTTTCTTCATTAACAAAAATATTCCAGTAGCTGGTTTGATGCTGGTAGGCCAGGACTTGCTCCACATTCGTCTCGTTCATATTATAGGCAGCGGCCGTAAGAAGCAGATCGCCATGAAACTCATCCCGCAGCTTTGTAAGATACCGCATTGCGGCGGCGGTCGATAATGCCGGATCGAGCCGTTCGTCGATATCGTTATCGACCCGCAATCCCCATAGCTGAGCCGTCGGAGGTATAAATTGCCAAAAGCCATTTGCTTTAGCCGGAGATTCAACATTGCGTACGCCACTTTCGGCAACCATCAAATACTTGAAATCCCTATCGAGCTTATTGGCATCGAGCGAAGAATCGACTATATGCTCCCAACGTTTCAGCCGTTTATACCACAGTAAGAGCTGATCGGAATTAGTATAATTATAGTAAAATTCCCTCTCGAAGCGCTCGCGAACATCCCAGTTTTCTAAGGGCATCTTCTTACCGAACAAGTATAATTCGGTAGGAAGAGTGATGGAAGTTACGTTGCGATGAAAATCTCCTGCCGAGTCTGAAAAAGAAGCCGCCCCTATTCGTAAGGCTTCCCCGTGATTACAAAAGACCATTACATAGGCCAACGGGACTATCCCGATCAGAATCCCATAGATAAGATAGCGGAATTTCATTACCAGCCTAACGCTTTCATTCGTTCTTCTATTTTAAGAGTACCGATAACTTCCTGAACTGAAATATTTTTTCGTTTGGCAAGAATCTCCTGTAATTCAGCCGCCACTTTAATGCCGGCATCAGGGTAAACAAAATTCATTGTGCCAACTTGAACGGCCGTTGCACCGACAATAAAAAACTCCATTGCATCCGATGCAGAAGCGATCCCGCCAATACCAATAATGGGCAACGAAGTCGATTTGCGAGCTTCGTATACTTTTGCTATAGCTATCGGACGAATAGCGGGGCCAGAAAGGCCGCCGGTTACCGTCGAAAGGCGCGGCTTGCCGGAATAAATATCTACCGACATTCCGACTACCGTATTGATTAAACTTATAGCATCCGCACCGGCATTCTCACAAGCTTTAGCAAATGGAGCAACGCTGGTTACATTTGGAGTAAGTTTTACAATAAGCAGCTTTTTTGTAAGCGGCCTAAGAGCGGCCGTTAGCTCTTCGACCATCGGCGCATTCGTACCGAAAGACAACCCGCCATCTTTTACATTAGGACAACTGACATTGATCTCATACCCCGCCAGGTTCGAAGTTGCATTTGCTTCTATCTTTTCCAACACATTGCAGTATTCTTCAATACTTGAAGCGGCGATATTGGCAATGATCTTTGTATCGAACTGGGCGAGAAACGGCAGTTTTTCTTGTATAAAAACATCGACGCCTACATTAGCAAGACCGATAGAGTTCAACATGCCGGAAGGAGTCTCGACAATACGCCGAGGGAAATTTCCCGGCCGCGGATTCCAGCTAACCGATTTGGTAACGATTGCCCCCAGGCCGCCAATATCGCAGAACTGGCTTGCTTCCGAACCATAGCCGAACGTGCCGCTGGCAACGAAGATGGGATTCTTAAACTCTACCCCACCGATCGTCACGGCAAGATCTACCGGTTGGCCACTCGAAGACATTTTCTGGGTATCCATTAAAAAACGATCTGTTCGCGTTCGAAAGAAGGTCCGTGAGTACAGACCAAATGAAAGGATTTGCCCGAAGCTATTTTCTCTGCTTCTGTTGTCTGCACCGGGCATCCCTGACAGATACCGACTCCGCAGGCCATTTCTGTTTCCAGACTTACTTCACAGGGAATATCGAATTCCTCGGCCAGCGCAGCAGCAGCCCGCATCATCGGGTTCGGGCCGCAGACAAAAAGCTTCGGTAGTTGGTAGCGTTCTTCCGCCAAATGAGTACGAAGAAGCTCTATAATAGTGCCACGGTATCCTTTTGAACCGTCATCGGTAGCATATTCTATCTGCTTAAGATATTCATCGGCAAAAAGAGCGCTTGTTCTGGCACCGTAATAGGTAGCAAATGGAATAGTCGTATCAAGAAGCACCTGGGTAAGCGAAGGCATCGAAGCTACTCCAACACCTCCGACGACAAGGAGCGCGGTTTTATAATTACCGCTATCGATATTCCATGGCTGGCCAAGCGGCCCTATAAGATCGACTTCATCGCCTTCAGTATGCTTAGCAAGCTCTGCCGTTCCTTTACCGTGGATCTGGATAATAATCTCTATCCAGGAATCGCTTTTCTGGTAGATACTAAACGGACGCCGAAGCAATGGATCGATGCTTCCTATGCGCGGCAACACATTGACAAATTGTCCGGCTTTTGCTGCAATAAAAACTGAAGGAGCTGCTATTCTTAAAACGAATAGGTCTGGAGTTATGCTGCGTTTTTGAACGATCCGGGCGATCACAATACTTTGCTTTATTTGTCACATAAACAGCAAGTAAAGCAGTATCATTTCTTATTAGGGTCTTTGGGCGGCTCCTGTATTTTTTTTGCAGGTGGTGCCGTTTTTCGGCGTTCGTATTCCATCAGGGCAAAGGTTATTCGCGGCTTGATTTCATCAGTATATTTTGAAAACGGATATTCTTTTACCAGCCTGGAATAATAATATAGTGCAGAATCATTTTTATGGGCATCTTCATAGGCCAATCCGATGGCATATAATGCCCGTGGTGCCACATCTTCATTAGGGTAAGTTGCTATTACTCCTAAAAGTCCTTGCTTAGAAATCTCTATACCCGAAGAAGGCAGTGATGCCATTGCCGCACGAAAAGCAGTTTCTCCGGGTGATTTTTTTTCACTCTTGCCGGCATAATCTACCATGGCTTGCTGAGCAAACTTCGTCGTTCCAAAATTGTGCGTCAGTTCTGCTAATAAGGTATCTCTTTCATCATATCGTTTAAGTTCATTATCTAACTGAATCCAGGAGTAAAGTATCTGTGCCTGCAGTCCATTAATAGCCGTATCAGGACGTTCGTAATGATACTTCAAAGCCCGTTCATATTCGCTAATGGCGTTCTCAGGTTCTCCGAGATCATCATAAGCCCTGCCGAGCTCAAAATGAGCTTTAGCACCGGCTGCCCGGATACTATCTACATACCGAAGCGTATCGGTCATATTAATTGAAAAAACACTTATGCCCGTACTGGCCTTTTGTTTTTTCATTCGCTCGATTATTTCGTCGATTTTTTTTTCTTCTTCAGGAGTGAATTTATAGTTCTCGGCGGGATTCCATTTGGCTCCTTTAAATTCTTTAATAGCATCCTGTCGTAATTCACGAAGCATCGTCTCCATGATAGTATTACCAGGGCGGCGGACCTTATGCAGGATCCTCTCAATGGTATCGAGCTTCGTTAATTGAAATTTGTTATCGGCATATCTGGTAAGAGCTCTCATTCGTTCATTGACGTAATCATTCATTTCGGGGGTCGAGAGGTCCTTCGTCCCTATGATAATATTTGCCAGTGTTGAGGCAGAATCATATTTTCCGATTTCTCTGAACATCTCGGCCTGGCGAAACCTCGAACGAACCATGATAGCCTGGCTGATATTCCGATAGGTTGTATCCACCACATAATAGGCAGCACGGATAGTAGGCAGGATCGTGGTTAAGAATTCCTGAGAACGGAAATTATCATTCGCGGCCTTTTTCTCCTCCAATTCGATCGTATAGGCTAATTCATACTGGGCAGCCGGCTGTGAAGAAGCATACCGTGTTTTAGAAATCACCGAGCTAAAAGTCGATCTTGCTTCTTCATATTTTTCTTCGTGCCGGAGCGTTTCTGCAAGCCCCGTCATAATCTCTCCCTGGAAGGTATTATCAGCTGCAGCAGCCAGGGCATTTCGGAATGCCTGTTCTGCCTGGGGCCATTGCTCCATTAAAAAGAATAACCGTCCGCGATCATATTCAAGCTGGGCATAGGGTTCACCGGTAATTCCTTCTTCGGCAAGCTGCAATTCCTTTGCCGCTTCAAGATAGTTGTCATAGGAAGAAGATACCAGCAGATCGGCAAATGATTTGTGAACGTCGGAGCGGAATAGTGTCCGGCCTGAAGATTCACTCGATAGCATTTGCCGCAATGAAATTGTCGCTGAATCTATCTGCCCGGTCTGTACTTGAGATTCTGCAAGAAGCATTGCCGTCTCTTCGGCATACTCGGTCTTTGGATATTTATAGAGCAGCTCGTAAAATTTTCGTTTGGCCCCTTCATAATTCTGCTTATAATAGAGGGCTTTTCCTACAACAAAGAGCGCATCTTCTTCATATTTATTAGGCTTCTTTTCTGCCAATACTTTCGAGCCGAGGATAACGGCGGAATCCAAATGAGTGGAAGCCGCCCCTTTAATAATAGAAGTTTTAGGTTTCGACATCAATACGAATGGTACGATCGGAGTACCGCGCTTCCGGCGGATCTTATAGCTTATAAGTTCTTCTTCAAGCCAATGATGGGTAAAGGCAGCATTTACGGCTCCGTTTTGGGTTGTCGGCTCTGTTTTTATTATCTCTTCATATTGCTCTAAATGCTTTTGAGCGAGATAGAGGACATTAAAATAGGTGGTAAAACTTCTAAAAAAAGTGCAGGAAGAGATAAGCAGACAACCTATTGCCCCTGCTATTATAGTTTTTCTTACGCGGCTATTTGTATTGGCCATTGTTCTATCAACGAGTACGATAAACTCTCAGTTCGAAAGTATAGAGCCACAAGTCAGAGTAACTCTTTATGCCCTCTTTTCTGGCCATAATGCTATTGCCACGCAATTAAGACTAAGTCCAAATAACGTTTTTATTGAGACTCAGTCTAAATTGTCGTATATTTGTACTGATGATTATGACACATATTAAACTCTCCGTTATTTTACTGGCCGCTACAACGGCCATCTCACTTGCGTCTTTTGAGCCTGCATTGGCCAATAGACGGCATTTTGCATACAATTATGAATCGGCCGTCCTTCCTAAAGGCGGCAAAGAGATCGAGATATGGAATACCCTCCGCACCGATAAAGGCTCCTATTTCCGAGGAATGGAACATCGTGCCGAGCTTGAACTTGGGCTGGGTGGCTCCTTCCAGACTTCACTGTATTTGAATCTGGAATCCAATTCCATGGCCGATGGAGATGGAATTGCCACTTCCGGTACCGAATTTAGCGTCTCCAATGAGTGGAAATACAGCCTGAGCAACCCCACTGCTGATATTATCGGCAGTGCACTTTATGGTGAATGGACACTGAAATACGATGAGACCGAACTTGAGGGTAAAGTCATCCTCGATAAGCAGATCGGCAATGTATTGATCGCTGCCAATGCAACGATCGAGCATGAAGCTGAAGGCAGGGGTTCGGGATCAGAAAACAAGATCGAATTTACGGCCGGAGTGGCCTATCTGCTCGATGAGCATTTTTCTTTCGGTCTTGAAGCCCGCCATCATACCGTAGTACCGGATAACGATGAGATTCCGGGGACCAGCGACGAAAGCTATGGTGCTCTGTTTGTAGGCCCGACACTCACCTATGGCGATAAAGGCTGGTGGGCGGCATTCTCTGTAATGCCCCAGATAGGCTTGGGAAGCAATAAAGCGAACACTAACAGTCCGCTCGAACTCATCGAGCATGAGAAAGTAGAAGCCCGTTTGCTTCTATCGTTCGAATTATGAAGCGTAGAGTTGGAGCATACCCGCTCCTGTTAGCAGGGATGGCGTTCGTTGCAAGTTCTTGCACGGGCGCCATTCCCCATATTTCTTCGGATAAGAACGAACAGGTAAAGATGTCGCAGCATGTTGATCTCGAACACGGAAGAACGCTTTACATTGCTAACTGTGCGGGTTGCCATCAATTACATGCCACATCTGAATACACTGCTAAAGAATGGGATGACGTTTTTGGGGAGATGTCTCAAAAAGCGCATCTTTCATCAGAAGATAGCCTTTCGGTTCTTTCCTACCTACATGCCACAGCGAAGCCAATGGTAGCGCATTAAAAAAAGAGCCGAAACGAGTTCGGCTCTTAATTCACTTATCAGCTAATTAATAAATATTATTTTTTTGCAGTCCGTTTTTTTGCTTTTTTAGGCGAAGCGGCTTTTTTTGAGACGGACTTGACACTATTTTTTTTGGTCTTCTTTTCAAAGACAATATCAAGCGCTTCATCTATCTTGGAGATCGGAATGATCTCTAAGCCTTCGAGAATAGCTTTCGGTATTTCCGATAAGGTTTTCTTATTTTCCTCAGGTATAAGGACGGTCTTCATTCCTTCCCGTTGAGCTGCAAGCAGTTTTTCCTGAAGACCGCCGATCGGAAGAACATTGCCGCGCAAGGTTATTTCCCCGGTCATCGCAACATCTCCGCGAGCCGGCTTACCCGAAAGCGCAGAATACATTGCCATTGTCAGGGTGATGCCGGCGCTTGGCCCATCTTTCGGTACAGCGCCTTCCGGCAAGTGGACGTGTATTTCTTTGCTCTTGATAAAATCCGGCTTCAATCCGAAGTCCGTTGCCTTGGAACGAAGGTAGCTCAGTGCAGCCTGAGCCGATTCCTTCATTACATCGCCAAGCTGGCCGGTAAGCGTTAGGCGCTCGCTGCCATTCATTACCGTAACTTCCACCGGTAATACATCGCCGCCGGTGCTTGTCCAAGCCAGGCCCATCACAGCCCCTACTTTGCTATCGAGTTCTTTTTTGCTGGAACGGTATTTCGGAACGCCAAGGTATTCCTCTACTTTTTTACGATCTATGGTTATTACAATATCGCTCGATATTTCCAGGCGTTTCGGCGCAAATTCTTCGGCTTCCAGCTTGCCATTCTCATTTACGGTTACCGAAGATAAATGCTCATTCTTTTCAACAGGAGCTTTTTCTTCGCCGGGCATTTCCGCATAGATCTTCATTACGATCTCATGCGCCGCCTTTCTGCAAACCTTGGCGATCTTCCTTACGAGTTCACGAACGCCTGCTTCTTCAGTGTAATGACGAATGACATACTGAACCGAGTCATCGCTAAAGACCACATTATGCTCGGAAAGGCCATGCTCTTTTAATTGAGCCGGAATGATATGCCGCTTTGCGATCTCCAGTTTATCATGTTCAAGATACCCTGGGATCTCGATCATTTCCATTCTATCGTATAACGGCAGCGGGATGTTATACGCAACATTTGCTGTCGTTATAAAAAAGACGTTGGATAGATCGTAATCGACATCAAGATAATGATCGACGAATGTATGGTTCTGCTCGGGGTCGAGAACTTCCAATAATGCCGAACTCGGGTCGCCCCTGAAATCCATCGACATTTTATCGATCTCGTCGAGAAGTATTACCGGATTTACAACTCCGGCACGCTTCATCGACTGAATGATCTTACCCGGTAGAGCACCGATATAAGTGCGGCGATGACCGCGAATTTCAGCTTCATCGCGCACACCGCCGAGAGAAATTCGGACGAATTCCCTGCCGAGTGCTCTGGCAATAGATTTTGCCAACGAAGTTTTACCGACACCGGGAGGGCCGACAAAGCATAATATCTGCCCGCGCATCTTTTCTACCAGATTCAGGACAGCAATATGCTCAAGAATGCGCTCTTTGGGTTTATCGAGAGCGAAGTGATCGGCATTGAGCACTTCCTTTACATTCCCTACATTAAAATTATCGGTTGTGCGCTTATGCCACGGTACCTGAGCGAGCCACTCAAGATACGTACGCAGTACTCCGGCTTCCGGCGACATGGCAGGTGTTTTTTTCAAGCGCTCCACTTCCTCGTCAGCCTTCTTTTGCACTGCGGCCGGTAACTGCGCTTCGCGTAATTGCAGCATCAATTTACCAAGTTCCGGATGCTCTTCGAGAGCATCGTCGCCAAGCTCGCTCTGTAATAAGCGAATCTGCTCCTGAAGGAAATACTTGCGCTGCGATTTTTGAATGGAGTTCTGGACTTTCTGATCGATGTCCTGCTCTAACTTCAAAATATCGATCTCCGAAGCGAGTAAACCACTAACATGAAGATATTGATCTTTAATATCTGTCAATTCCAGAATGTGCTGCTTCGACGGAAGATCTTTCGTCAGATGAGCGGCTATAAAGAACAATCGGCGGCGCGGTTCGGTAATGTTATCGAACGACATCAGCGTCTCCGGCGGATGGCTCGGAGAGGACCGCACATAGGCACGGAATTGCTCGGAAGTATGGCGGACTAATGCCTCAAGCTCCGGCGTAAGATCGGTTTCAGGATGTATAACCTCTACTTCCGACTCGATATGCCCCTCAACACTCATATACTGCTTCGCATGAGCCTGTTCGAGCCCATCGACCAGCACTTTCACCAAGCCATTCGGCAGGCGAATGATACGTACAATGCGAGCAAGCGTACCATATTTGAAGAGTTCATCGCGGTTCGGATCATCAACAGCAGAATCTTTCTGTGCTACGAGAAAGAGATACCGTTCCCGGGCCATTGCCGACATTGTTGCCGAAAGAGAAGATTCGCGTCCGACAAGCACCGGAAAGATCATATAGGGGAAAATAATAACATCGCGCAATGCCAGGACCGGTATGCGATGCGGGATGTTTTTCAGATCGATTGGGTCGTCACTCGCACCGCTAAGCGCCGAAACATCGAGCTGGGACTCGATGTTGATCTGCTCGTTTTTTTTGCTCGACGAGGTACGTTTCTTTTTGGAAGTAGGTCGTTCTTTTGCCATAGTATAGAGATAAAACTGCCGGTAGGGTCACTACCGGCAGTTTTCATAACAGTTCAACGTCTAAAAATATCTTTACGAAAAGAGGGTCAAAATGTTATCGGCGAATTTGTTCGATAAACTCATCGAAGAGATAATCGCTTTCATGCGGCCCCGGCGATGCTTCCGGATGATACTGTACCGCAAAGACCGGCAACTCCTTATGCCGAAATCCTTCTACGGTATTATCATTAAGATTTAAGTGGGTCAGTTCACAAGAATCGGGCATGGTATCCCATTTTACGGCAAAACCGTGATTTTGGGCAGTGATCTCGATCTTATCGGTAAGGAGATTTTTCACCGGATGATTTGCACCCCGGTGACCGAACTTGAGTTTATAGGTTTCCCCTCCATAGGCGAGGGAAAGCAATTGATTACCGAGACAAATGCCAAACACTGGATATTGCTCATATTTCAATAATTGTTTTACTGTTTCGATACCATCTTTCACCGCATCAGGATCCCCCGGGCCGTTGGAAAGGAAAACGCCATCGGGGTTGATCTCTTTGATGGTATCGAAAGAAGTGGTCGAGGGCACAACGGTCAATCTGGCGCCATGATCGGTCAATTTGCGTAGAATATTCGTCTTGATCCCATAATCGACGACTACGACATGAGGGGCCTTATCATTTTCTACATCGACAGTGAATATTTCTTTCGTGGTGACGCCTTTCGTCAGGTCGAGACCGGTCATGACCGGAAGCTGTTTTGTCTTTTCGATAAGCGCCGCATCGCTAAGCGCCTCCATGGAAATGATCCCACGCAGTGCTCCTTCGGTACGCAAAATTCTGACCAGCTTTCTGGTATCGATCTGCTCGATACCGCAAATGTGATTGACTGCAAGATATTCGGCAAGGCTCCACTCCGAACGCCAGTTGGAATAGACTTCGCTTAACTCACGGACGATAAAACCGGCGACATGAGGAATGCTGCTTTCAAGGTCTTCGCTATTAGTGCCATAATTTCCCATGAGCGGATTCGTCATGGTCACTATTTGTCCTGCGAACGATGGATCGGTCAGGATTTCCTGATATCCCGTAATGGCCGTGGTAAAAACGACTTCCCCTCCAGATTCAGCTTTTGCCAGATCGCCAAAAGCCTTACCGTTGAAGATCATCCCATTTTCCAATGCTAAGCGAGCGTTCATCTACTATATCTCTGAAATTAACTATATATTATCAAACACCGTCCGGTCAAAAAAAAGGCTCCCTCGGTAAAAGGAGCCTTCCTAACAACTATTTGCTGTTCCCCTGCATTAATTGGCGAGTGCTATTTTTTTACTTACCAGGACTTTGCTTGCTTCAAAGCCACCAAAAAGAACAGCGCTAAAGAGCATATCGCTCATAAAGCTGTTTTTATAAAATGGCAGTGCCATAGTGTACCCTTCAATGATGCCGCTAAGCGTATGGGGGTACTGACTGTAGAATGGCCACAGAGCAAAGTTTGTGATTAAAAAGTAGATCAGGGAGCCACCGAGAGTTACACCAACAAAGCCAAGCAATGAAGGCTTTTTGGAATAGAGGGTGCCGACGAGCATTAAAAGCGCATAGGAGCTATATACTACGGCCATCTGACCGGCATCATAAAAACCGATAATGGCATCCGTTGCCAGCATCATCACTGCCGGAACGAGCAGACCCCATTTGCTTCGCTGCAGGAATGCTCCTGCAAAAAGCACAGTGGCTGCCATAGCATTAAAGTTATAGATGCCGAGCTGGTTAAAAAGCAACCGGCTTCCCGCCCCGATAACGACAAGCGCCAGGGCTAACAGGTATTCGGGTTTACTTTGTGTAAAAAGCTTTTTCATAGCGATGTGGTTAACAAAAAAATTTGCAAATAGTTAAAGCTTACCCATTATTTTACGTAAGCGTAGGCAACCGGGAGTACTCCGGCATTTATCGTTTTCTTGAGTGATTTGGTCGATAGATCAAAAATATCAACTACATCCTCGTTTTGTGCATCTTTAGCCGTACCCAGTACAAGATATTTCTTGTCAGACAGATAATACCCGCTATAATAGGATTCCGTAAGCATCGGGTCGGTAGAAATTGCATGGCTTTGAAGATCGACCACTGAAGGAGCCATTCCAAAATAGCAGAGATAAACCTTATCCTCCGCAAAGAACATCATATTAGGTCCTGATGGCAAGGCAACCGAATCGGTAGGAATTAATGAAGTTGGGTCAACCCAATATAACTTTCCGGATGTTACCCCGAAGTTACCCGCAGTTGCGACCAGTAAGGAATTCCTTTTGCTATCGGCAAGTATCTGAACAGCATAATTATTGAGCCATTGAGATTTGGTTATAGTTTTCGAATTCAGGTCAAGGATATGTACTGCGCCAGGTTCATCCGCCGTATAAATAACGTTATTATATTCCAATATCGACGCTTGATCGGTAATTGTGATAGAGTCTTCTATCGAATTGCTGGTAAGATTGAGGATATAAGTGGGATGTTCATATAAACAAGGAACGAGCGCTTTTGTCGATGAAAGAGGAATTATTTTCCAGGGTGTACTCCCCACCGGAAATTGAATACTCTTATGGTCATTCGTTGAATCAGGGTTGATAATTTCGATCTTCGAAGAGCCATCGATCACCGCATATAGCTTCCCGTTAATAAGCTGTAAATCGTTACCCGCGTCTCCAATCGGATAGAGTGCCTTGGAAATAATGCTATCAGTAGTGAGATCCCAAATGTCAAGACGTGCATCGTTGGTTTGGAATCTTCCCTGGCTTAACATGAAGAGCCGCTCTCCTTTCGAAGTAGTGGTATTATTATTTGGCCCATCGGTGCTTTCACAAGAGCTCAGGCCAATACAGGCCAGCAGCAGTAATACAAGATAGTTTTTCATAATCGTTTTTAATTAATAGGAAAATTCGACTCCGAGTTTGTACTCTCGCCCGGTTAACGGAAAGCTCGGTATTTCTTCGTACTGGGTATCGAAAAGATTACTGATCGCGAGAGTAACAGACATGCTAAGATTGCCTGAAATCTGTATTGGTATCGACTGCAGAGAAAGATTGAGCAAACTGACCGGCGGCAGTTTTATATGATTTGCCATATCGCCATAGCGATGGCCCCGGTAATTCAGATTCACTGCGATCTGCCCGAGCGAATCCCAAATTGAAATAATAGAAGCATTCCAGCGTAACGGGGTCGAATAGCTCAGTTCATTCCCATAGTTGATCGAGCCCGGAGTACGGTTTTCGGCTCGTTGCAGCATGAGCCCATAGTGCAATTGCAATGAAGAATGCTCAGAAAGCAATAAGGAATAACCGGCTGTTACTTCGGTGCCATAAGATCGCACCGATTGGACATTGCTCGGCGTCCAGATGCCGCCGCTCCCTGGCTGCCAGACCGTTTGATCGGTTATCAAATGATAATATACTGTAGCCTTTAGTGTGAAATTATTAATAGCGGCGAGATCGCCGGTGCATTCAAACCCGTATCCATGCTCCGGCCGGAGATTTGGGTTGCCCCCGACTTTCCAGTACAATTCATTTAAAGTCGGCGAATGATATAATCTGGTATAAGCGAGACCAATACTCACATCGGTAAACCGATAGACAGCCCTTACCTGTGGCAGAAGCTGGTATTGAGCATTGTCCGATTGCTTCTCTATTTTTATAACCGCCGATGTGCTAAAGGGATTAGCTATGCCATAAATAAGTCCAAGATCGGTTCTAAAGATATCACGAAAAATATCCCCGCTTATTGAAATATTTTCATTACTGATTAGTAGATTATGATCGAACGACCCGTCGATATGAGCCTGAAGGTCGGGAAAAATATCCGTCGTTGTTTTGGCGCTAATGGCCACTATTTTGTTGGCATATCGATCGGCAATGCGTACGATCGAATCATTATAGCTCTCGAATTGCGATTGGAAAGATGCCTTAAGCGAGTATTGGAATGAAGGTGAAAGGTGCTGCTCGGCAGAAATTCCCACAAGATAGGCTTCATCGAATTGCCGGGCAAATGAGCTGTTGCCTTCATAATCGATCGTAACAGCGCCGGGTACCCCTCGTTCCGCATTGCCATATAAAGCAAAGGCCTGAAACGTTGCTGAAGCATCTGGTATATACGAAAGCGTCGCCGAAGCATTGGCGAGGGTTGCATCGTTGTTGCTTCTTAAAACTGTACTATTGGTCGATCGTTGAAGAAACGGGTAATTCCCATCGGAGCCGGAGAGCGAAATCGCTCCCTGTATATCTACCTGATCGCCGAGATGCTGCCCTATCTTTAAATAGCCGGTTCGTTCTGCCGCCGTTACTTTATTATCATAGCTTATCAGTTGCGTCCCGGCCGTTATATAGGTGCCCGAGGTTAAGGAAGTTATTGGCGTCAGACGAATGATCGCCGCTCCGGCATCGCCGGTAGCAGAAGGATCGGAAGTTGTACTGGATAAGGAAACGGCTGAAAAGATATTGAGATCGAACAATGCAAGATCGCTGAGTCCGTGCTGGACATTCGTCAGCCGCACACCATTATATTCTACCGTTACATATTCCGGCGCCAGACCTCTGTAGGTGGCTAATGCAATACCCCCAAGCGAACCATACGAGCGGACATCGAGCGAAGGGGAAAGTATAGCGGAAGCAAATGATAACAGAGAGGAAGTACTGATGGCTTTAAGTTCTGCTGTTTTAATGCTTATCATTACAGCACCATCGTTTTTATGAGTATTTGAATCGAGGACGGTTATTTCCGGCGACTGATACCGGGCAATAGGCTGAGCCAATGCGACCTGACCCAGGTAGAGGAAACAGAAAGCAAGTACGATGTAAAAAACTCGTATCAAAAAAAACTCCTATGCCTCCGGTCGTCGGCATAGGAGTTTTAAAAGATCGAACATACCAGATGGTATCTTACATACTCCTACCGGCGCCTTATCCCACGAAGGCTGGTGGTGTGTAAGCAAAAGGCAGGTCTCCTGGCTTCTCTCGGATTTTGAACGGATCTTCCCATTGCTACGAAGCAACAGTGGTAGATACGAGAGCTACAGTTGCGGGTCAGCTCCGGCTTTTAACCGGATTCCCTTTTCATCCATAACGGCCGTTCGCCGTTACAGACACCTTTTGCCGATTTGAAATGAACGTTAGGCTACAAATATACAAAAACTTTATAGCTGGAACATACGGGAGATATTAAAGCCCAATTGTATCTGTCCTTTCCCCCAGCTATTATAAGTATCCATGATAAAGGCCCGTTCATTCATGCCATTGGTATTAGTGACATGCACCTGAAACACGTGACCACCGGTCTCGATGTCGAAACCGATAGCCAATGCATCATAATTAAGGCCGCTCACCATCCCATTGAACGCATGATAGTAGTCGATAGTAAAAGCAATGCGGTTTGTGATCTTGAACCTACCACCTACCCCGAGCGCAAAGACATCGTTCGGATCGGTGTTCGTTTTTACGAGATTCAGATGAACAAGCGTTGGGGATATCTGCAAACTTAGATCTTCACTGATCTTTGATCCAATGAGCACTTGCTGGAAATAGGCCAATCTGGAGCTAAAATAATTCGGATGGGTCGTATCTTCCCATGGTAGTGTTTCACACGTCATACCGGCAACCGCCACTACAGATACCGGCATATTCCTTGCACCGTGAGATTGCTGTAGTATCCGGTATTTCGCATAGGCATCGAATTCCCGCTTTGCGGTACTGCGCCCAAAACCTACAAGCAGATCGTTGATCGGTGCGTAGTCGAAGCTGAAGCGCATAGTCGATTGATCCAATCCCCACAATCCTTCCGGCCCATTGGAAATTGGACCAAAACGATGAAGGATTCTGAAATCAAGCGAGCCGGCCCCAATCATTTCTATCGATTGACCGTTGATCACCCGCGTCGATTTAAATGCATTCGTTACATATTCGGTCTCGGGCAGGCTGTCCTTTACTAGATCAAGCAGCCCCTTTTCTTCTTCCTGAGCCCGCAATAATGAAACCGGCAATGCAAGCAAACAGCCGATTAAAAGGAGATACGTTTTCATTTTAAGGGTTCCAGCCAGGCAGTTATTTTGATCTTCACATTCTTTGCCACTTTATCCGCGACGATCGATGGTATCTCTATATTATAATCGGCGACGGCAACGATAAAACCACTTCTGGCACTTACCTTTCCATTTTTAACATCGATACTTCCCTTTGTGGAAACATCTTTAGTTACCCCATGAAGGGTAAGCTTTCCACCAATGGTCACCGGGTAGCTGCCATCCTTACCTAAATTTACATCTGAGATATTTGTTATCTTTCCCTTAAATATTGATTTCGGATATTTATCGCTCTCGACGTAATTTTCATTAAAATGCTCCTGCATCAATGCCCGTTCGAACTCGAATGCCTTTAAGAGCACAGCCACTTCAATAGCTCCGTTAGAAGCATCGAGTACAAAGGTCCCTTTTGTATTTTTCGCTTCGATGTTCTCGAGCGGTGTCGAGGCTTCGAAGGATACTGCAGCCGATTTTGTAAAATATTTTCCTTGAGAGAAAGCCGAACTTACTCCCAGAACCATCACTACTAAAAATGCAACTATCTTCTTCATCCTGATCATATTGTCTTTCCTATGAAAAATTATTTCTTCTCGACCGCACATCGAATCAACACAACATCGGTTAGCATACCGGTGCAATATCCGTTAATTGCAACGGTATCTCCGGTACGAATACCGGTGGATTCAGCGTTATGCTTCTTATCCAATTGGCATGATACCTGCGCCAATGGATCTCCCGCTTCCAGGGCAATCGTTACGGCTCCGGAAGAATCCGTAGAAACGGTAGAAACCGCTCCTTCTACTTTAATGATCTTATTTAAGTATCGTTGATTTGCCTGGTTTTCATTTTCAGAAAACTCTTTCAAGAGCGATACCGAACTGATCGAAATATCGGCTTTTGCATTCTGAAGATCTTTATTGCCACGGGTATATTGATAGTAGCCATACCCAGCTCCAATAAGAAGGACAATAACGATTGCACCAATTATTTTAATTTTCATACTGATTAATTATTAGGCGTTCCGATTTGAATCCAATGCTTAAAGAAAGCGATCTCGCAGCTGGAAAGTGCAGGATCGTTTTGCGGCATTGCCGAATATCCCGGGCTATGGCTTATCGCCCCCATGATCCGGCCATTCGCTGAGTAAACCTGAATATCAGAATAACTATCGAGACGAATATTACCGCCAAGGGTACTGTAGTTAGCTGCAGCATGGCATTTTGAACACTTCGCAGAAATGATCGGTAAAATAGAACCTGAATAAGTGATTCCGGTAGTATCACATACGATGGGGTTGGAATTATCATTTATATATAAATCCTGCTCATTATCGTAATAACAAGCCGCAAGTGAGATACTTGCCAGAGCAAGTACTAAAAGAAAATACTTCATTTGAAAAATCAATTATTTTTTGCGCCTTTTCGGATCCAGATCTTTATTTCGTTAAGATCGCATTCTGACAATGTTGCCGTCGGAGGCATGGCGAAATATCCTGGTGTACGGTTGATAGCGCCGAGCAGTTTTCCGGACTGCACATAGAGTTTGATCTCATTATAATTGGTCAGCGAAATATTATCGCTTGGAGTAGAACCGCTATGGCACCCGTAACAGGCATTCTGAATAATTGGCCAAACGGTCTTGCTATAGGTTACATTTGTTGTATCGCAATCGCCATCGCAAGAATTATTTGGAGCCCCTTGTTTTATCCAGGTCAGGATCATATTGATCTGATCGCTGGTAAGTGGCCCGAATGGTGGTCTTGGCATTTTGTCTTCGCCGGAAGCAAGAAGAACTGTATATAAGCGGCTTTTCGTAGGAGTTGTCGTATTTACGTTACGCTTTATTTGAGCATAAGTAGTTAAGGGCCCGCCATCATCATGAAAATCGGCAGAATGACATCCATGTACCGAATCCGAACAATACGATACGATCAAAGGATAAATATCATTGGCAAAATAGACGCTGTCAGGGGAACAGGGATGCCTGGGTACATAATGATTGGTATCTCCATTACCGGTTTCGGTAGTATCGGAAGCAGTAGTATCGGTAGGATTTCCACCTGTTGTATCGACAGAAACTACCTGATGCCACGGCTCATGCTTACAGGAAGAAAGTACCGAAGCACCAGCTATTATCAGCAGAAATACAATTATAAAAAAATGCGTCTTTTTACCCATAATACTCAGGGGAAAATGAAGTATAATTGGGGTGGTTCTTTAAGGGCGTAATAACCCCCTTCTAGTATAGGGACACATTACTATTATCTGTGTTTCAACAGATAATAATTATTTTGCTATAATAAAACTATTTTGAGCACTTGCTCCATTTGATAAATGCCGTAAGATCATAGTATATCTGCCATTGGGCAATCCTTTGATCGGAGCCGATATTCTATAGACCCCTTTGGATCCTATTCCCATTTCCTTAGTAATTACCTTCGAACCCAGGCCATCAAAAAGCTCTACTTTAATTAGGCCCACTTCATTGACCGATACCGGAATAGTCACTTCTTCAACTGCCGGATCGGTGATCGGATCGGGAATTACCGGCAATGTCCGTAATGTGTAATTTTCACTTCCTTCCCGCAATAACTTTACGATCAAAGAATCTCCGCAACGAAGAGAGATAGAATACGAGGCATCCATCGATACAATGCCAAGAGAGCATTTGGAATAAACGGCGTCCCCGCCATTTAGCGATATATCGGAAATCGAAATATTGGTATTCAACGTATCGGTTAACCTGGCGACAAATACCAGTTTTAATGCTGGAGTATTTGCAGGCATTTCAAGATATGGAAGTCCTTGCCAAAAAATTCGGGATTGGGTATGTTTTGCATCACCCGTGGCCCCTCCGAAAATATAAGTAGAATTCGGGACAAACACTTGCGTCTTATCCGGTAGCAGGGTCATCAGGTCGCTATTATAATTCACGGTAAATGAAATGTCGCGTAAATTTCTGCCGGCAGTCGATAACTGTGGCGTAATAAATAGCGATACCGTATCCCCCGGATAAAAGGTCGGACGGCTGGAAGAAATAGAAAATATTAAGGTATCGGTCGGTAATACAGTAGCAATAATTGGAATACTCCGATTTGCCGCACTATCAGCATCGCTGCCGATGGTAATCCTCCCATATTCGTGAGTACCTGTTATGGTGGGATCAAATTGAATACTTATTCTTGTACTGTCATTTTGAGCAAAATTAGTTTTGGAAGGTGGCGCTTTGAGGATCAGGCCGGGATCGATACTTTGCAACTGAATGGTAGTATGGAGCGAATCGCAGCCAGGACTCTTGATCATAATCATTGCTGTTGCCTCATCGCAGAATTTCATGGTTCCGAGATCGATAGTATCCTGCGATAGAGAAAGTATTTTCGCGCCGTGCTTCACGCTTAGAAAATACAGTATGGTCGTATCCTTAATGGACCCATCTTTAAGTTGGTATCGGATTCTTATATTGCCATCGAACGTCCCAATTTGATCCGTCAAAGCTTTAACGGTGATCGGAAGTGTGGATGTAAGGCTTTGAGTGCTATATAGGGCTTTTGGAAGTTGTCCATAGTTAATGGTTACACCTGACGATACCGGAGTTTGAACAACCGATATGATGGTGAGCGAATCACAGCCGGGGTTTGATAAGATAATGGGATATATCCGGGGCGAATCACAAACGGTGAGATTCAAACTAAACAGCGTATCAAAGGGAATATTGGTACTTAGCAGAGCCGCTAATCTCGAACCGGTGCCGTGAATAGGTATCCTGATCCTGTGACTTTCGCCTAAACTTCTGAATACGACGATTAATGTATCGTCAAAAGTCCCTGAAAATGTCGGGCTAAAATTAATGGATATCTTAGCGGAATCCCCAGGCTTCACTGATGCAGGAATAGCACTATTGAGAGTAAAAGCGCCGGAAGGAAATAACCCGATAGAATCTATAATAATATCTGTGCAGCCAAAATTCTTAAATACTATCGAGGTATCTAATGGATTGCAGGTAGAAACAATGCCTGTAACTAAGGAATCTGCTACAGCAAAAGAAGCAGTACCATCAATAAAGCCGGCAAGGGATATACTGGTATCTTTATCGATCCCCTGATGCCGTAAGTGGAAGGAGAGAGAGTGTTGAAATGGTCCTGCTGTGGTTAGCGATAGGGATACCTTAATATCCGTTTTTTGATTCGGCAAGAGTCGGATCGGAAAAGTTAGAGGATTCCCCGATAGATCAGTGACCGTAATATCCGGCGTACCGGTAGAATATCCTTTAAGTATTAAGGTATCACACCCAAGATTAGTAAGTGAAATTACTGTATCATACTGTTTACAAAAATCGATCGAGCCATACTGTAGAACAGTTGGAGACATTTTTACTGAAGGAGGATCTCCAACCGCATGTACTATAAGATTTATAACCGTATCCGTTATGCGCTGTAATACTTTGGAATAATATCGTATTCTGATCTGCGTTGTTAAGGAAGTATCGCTGTGAAATAATATCGATGGATCCCATAAAAATGACAGCGATTGTTCCTGGTTTGGCAGTAATGGAAATGGAAAAGCGACCGGAGCCGTTAGCTTCAGTGCCCCGCTGGCGAATAGATCGGATGTCGGATTTACGATCGAAATAGAAAGTACCGTATCATCGATACAATACTTATTTAATAGTGTTGCGGTAGCTATCGTAGTCGAGCAGATCCTCCCTTCAAGGGTGACAGGATCACCTGTAATTGTCAATTCGATCGGAGGTTCGGCAATTGCTCCATCTCCACCGTCCCTGGTTTTCCAAACATTTCCAAAACCATCGAAAGCATAGACGATTCCCCCGCTGCACCCTGTTACCGCAAATCGGGTATCTAATGAATTACTGGGGCCCCCGACACTTACCCAGGTTATTCCATTATCGGTAGAACGGTATAAACCGGAAATGTTTTTATTGACGATCCTGTCAGAGTCGGCCTGCACGTATAATACCCCGGCTGCTCCTTTAATCGTCCCGGTCGAATAAAAAGTAAGCGGTCCTATGTTGGACCAGGTCGATCCGTAATCGGTAGATCGTAAAATACTGCTCACACCCGGAACCGGCCTTGTACCAGGGTATTGTTCGGGACAGGCAAAAAATACCGATGTACCTTTTACAGCAAATACGCTCCAGGATTCGGTGGTGATCTGAGGAGTAATAACATTCCAGTTAAGGCCGCCATCTGCGGTAATCTTCCACGGAACAGCATGAAAACCAGTGATTACGCCGTGGATATCATCGGTAAAATCGATTCCGTTTGTCGTATTGAGGATGGGATAGGTTTGGAAAGTAGTTCCTCCGTCAATAGATCGTAAAGCATTACTGCCGCCATTCGATCTGGAGGTAACAATAAGAGCCGACGGTGTTTTATATAATGAAGAATAATTACCGTTTAGGCCTACCGGCGACCAGGTCAACCCACCGTCTATAGTGCTCCAAATACAGGGGGCCGCGCGCGGATCTTCCACTGTTGCCCATCCCTGCAAAGAATCGGCCATAAAAATATCTGTGATATTGCCGGCATAGCCTGAGGGGATTTTACCGATAATCCAGGTCTTTCCACCATCTGTCGTCTTAAAGATACCAGCATCGCCTGAAGTACCTACAAAACCGACAAACTCATTAAAGAAAAAAGCTGACCATGCGCCGCGGGCAATACCATTCCCCCCTACCCGGCAGGTATAAATATTCGTCCAACCGGCAAAAGAAGATAGAGGTGTAAGGCACTCTGCACATACCAGCGAGGCCGCCAAGAGGAGTAGCGCTATAAAACGCCTATGATTCAGAATTAGGGGAATTGTCCTGAGAAATAAACCTTAAACCGAATAAAAAGTTACAATACCCGGCTCTCTATTGACCCTTTGTGGATAACCTTGTTTCAGCTTTTAAAATAAAAAAGCTCCGGGCGGTGAGAGAGACGTGCTGCCGGAGCTCCTTTGAGTTGTGTTGTGTCTTAATGGTTGGGAGTTTGTCCCTATGAAAAACTTATAGCTACTATACGAGAGCTATAGACTATGTTACAGGCGATAATAAAAAATTAATCATAGGATATTTTTTCTATTTCTTCAGAGCCTTACTATTAAAAATCATGTCTCAAAGGCCAAAACATAGTAATTTTGTGTTTTCTACAACACCGATTATAGATGACCATAAAAAACTTTACTCTTCTTGTACTATTAGGATCGCTTGTAACATTAGCTTCCTGTTCGAAAAATAGCAATGATGTGGCCGAGTCTGCCGCCGGACAGTTTTTCTCAACTATTCATTCCGGCGATTCGATCAAGGCTTATAGTATGACCTCGAGAGCCTTTCGCCAGGTTACCAATAAAGATCAATTTTCTGCCTTTACTACGTTGCTCGGTCTTAGGGATTATGCGGATATAAAATGGTATGGCCATGGTCAACTGGATTCTTTAGCGTATGCCGAAGGACTTCTTGTTCGTAAAGATAGTTCGAAAATGTCTGTCAAAGTTCATTTATTGCTCGATAGTGGTAGTTGGAAAGTCAGCGGCATTGAGCAAATTGCAGGCTTCGGACTCGCCGGAAACATATCGGGTATGTTCCCACCGGACCAAACAGTATATCGTCTGGTTGCCGCCTATCTCTCGCTTCTCGATAGTTCTATTCGCACTAAGGATTTTACCCCTTTATATAATACTATGTCTCGATTGGGACGTTCGAGCACTTCGAAAGAAGCTTTGGCCGCAAGTTTTCAGCAATTTATAGATAAACAAGTAAATGTCGGCGCCGCTGCCAATGCACAATTTTATATTAAACCCTATCTTTCCTCGGATGCACCGAACCAACCGCGCATCTTATTGGTGGAATGTCAATTCATGACCAAGCCGGCCCCGCTGCGAATGACCATGAAATTCACTCTTGATCCCGACGGCTGGCGATTATATACTTTAAGTGCAAGTCTCTAATTTAATCGCTACGTTTTGACCTACGACGCTATTATTATCGGAGCCGGTATATCCGGCCTATCTGCCGGATATTATCTCCGCAAGCAGCAAAAGAACATTCTTATTATTGAGGCCGCCGACCATGTCGGTGGCCTTATTGCTTCCAAAGCTATAGAAGGATTTCAAATCGAATATGGCCCCAATACCTTAAGAAATCCAGGTGGCTTATTCGAAGAGATGCTCCTTGACCTCGGTCTTGAATCGGAAATACTTTCCCCTTCGGCGTCTATAGGTAATAATTATGTTGCCTATGAAGGAAAGCTTCACCCGGTCCCAAGATCACTTCCCAGCTTGTTGAAATCACAACTGGTAGGAGTTAATAGTCTTTTTTCAGTAATTGCCGAGCCATTTAAGCGAAAACCTGCAGGTTCAGACGAAACGGTCGCAGCTTTTTTTACCAAAAGATTTGGCCGTAAGGTTACCGACCGTCTGGTAAAGCCATTTGTAAGTGGCATCTTTGCCGGCGATGCTGAAAAACTGCTGATGAAATATGCTTTTCCTGAGCAGTGGGCAGCCGCCCATGAATATGGCTCGGTGATCCGGGGCAGCATTAAGACTCGCCGTAAACCTATCCGTAAGCTGCCCAAGATACTTTCATTCAAGCAGGGGCTTTCCACCTTAACGATTGCTTTAGGTGAATCTCTTAAAGACTCGATCATGACCGGGACACGAGTTACGGCGATCTCAAAAGAGCAACATTGGTGGCAGGTATCGACCGAGCAAGGTAGTTTTAGCGCCCGCTCCGTTATTTCAACGCTGCCAATGTGGCAAGCCGCAACACTATTCGATTTTAATGCAGACCTGCTGCCTTTTTATCCCCCGATTACCGTAGTCCATCTTGGATATGCAGATTCCGCTATTTCATCCAACATTTCCGGTTTCGGTTTTTTAACGGCGCCAAGCGAGCATTCCGATATTCTTGGATGTATTTTCAGTTCGTCGCTATTTCCGGATCGTGCCCCAAAAAGTACAATGCTGTTTACTATTCTAATGGGGGGAGCAACGAATCCTTCGATTGGCGAACTTGATGAAACGACTCTTATTTCAAAGGCTCATACGGCGTTATCTTCCTATTTGAATATTACAGCCCCGCCCCTCTTTACCCAGAAGCATCGCTTAGTACATTCCATCCCGCAATATAATGCAGGGTATGAGGCATTTCTATCTATGATCGAATCCTACGAAAACAGAAATGAAGGCCTTCACTTCCTCGGAAATTTTCGCGGGGGTATTTCCGTGATCAATTGTATTCGTAATGCCCATGCGTTAATTTCAAAAGTAACAGCGGCTTAGGGTACGGCTTTTTGACGAACGGCCGTCCTTTCAAAGCTGTTTATTGGCTTGAGTGAGAAATTTCCAACTTCTTTGCGGTACCCCTGAATCGCTCGTTTCGACCGATCGCGAACAAGCGGTCTTTGCTATAAAGACCGTGAAATATATTCTTGCCTGGTTATTATTATGGCAGGATAATATGGTCGCCGGCTCTCCGGTTCAGGTAATGGAATACTTTCCGAGTATTCATCCGATGCACGTTTTTGAAATATTTATTATCCTGTGTGCCGGAGTTCTCATTATCGAACGGGTTTTATTGGGAGATTTCTCGTTGAAACGGTCCTATTTCTGGGGACCGATGGCCTTCATGTTTGTCATTCTGATTGCATCGTGGATCTATGGGATGATCCAACTGCAGGAATTTAAGATCATATACGAACTACATGAAGCAGTCCTGACTCCGGTTCTCTTTTTTCTGCTCCTAAACATGTTTACCGAGCCCGGGGAGTGGCGCGTTGTTCTGGGGCTTCTGATCCTCGCGACTATTGCAAAATCAATCGATGGTGCGTTGATCTATTTCTTTTCAACAAGCCCCAGTAAAGCATGGGGTGTGCTGCAAAACTGGCGAGATGGTTTTTTATTGGCTCTTGGTATAGTAGCCAGTATCTTGCTCTGGCACTATAGAGAGCATAAGCTGAAATGGCTGAAGCGGACAATGTTCATTTCCCTGCCGATCATTTTATTCACGCTCGTCGTTAGTTATCGCCGTACCTTCTTTCTTGCAGCGTTTGTTGGTATTCTGGTAATGTTCTTTACGTTGGAAAAAGGAAGGAAAATGAAACATTTCGGTATTTTCCTGTCCTTAATTCTGGTATTATTTATCATCATTTTAGCTACAGATCCGATAGGGTTTCTTGTGCGCTTGTTCTCCGGTGTTGCCAATCCAACTGAGGAAGGTTCTGCCTATATCCGCCTGATGGAATTGCCCAATATCCTCAAGAACATTCGCGATCATCCTATTTTCGGAGTGCCCGTCGGCGTCGAATGGCATGCCTACGAACGGATGCCCTTATTTGCCGTCTTTACCTACCTTGGTTGTCATGATACCTACTTATACTGGGCCTTGCGTGCCGGTATATTCGGTATAACTATGTTTTTCTGGTGGCTGGCAAGACTGTGGAAAGCAACGATTCTCTTATTTACTGTTGGCAACAACGATGCCGAAGATAAATTTTATATACAGCTTTGTATTCAGATCCTGGTGATTTATCAGTTCGCCTGTTTCTTCGGATTATTGTATGCCGATGGATTTATTATTATGGATTTTCTGATGGTGGCACTCCAACTAATGATCGAAGAGAAATTCGGCATTATAAGTTTGCGTGATATACGCTTTCTTCCATCCTATAGAGAACGCCGGCTTATTACCTGTTACAATAACGAACCGCTCGAGCTGCAATTAGAGAAATTTTAGCATCGGTATTTTACTCCAACTTCCTTTAGCTATTTTTCGTTTTACCCCTTCAAGGAATTATTATATGGAGAGCATTGCCCTTTCGATCCCCTTTTCTTCCCGTACCAGACGCACCCGGATGACGCCTTCTATGCGTTCATTAGTACAGGAGACTACGCTGGAGCCGGGAAATTTTATTCTTCCGCTCTTTATTACCGATGAATCGGAAACAGCGAAGAACCCTATCGCCTCCATGCCGGGAGTTTTTCAGCTCGGTATTTCGGAAGCGCTAAAGATATGCGAACAGGCATCGGCGCTCAAGCTCGGCGGCGTGATCTTGTTTGGCGTTACCTCAGAAAAAGATGATCGCGGCACTTCAGGTTATTCAGAAACCGGTATCGTACCGACTGCCATTCGCAGGATCAAATCTCATTTCCCGGATCTGCTGGTTAGTGCCGATGTCTGCCTCTGTGAATACACTTCTCATGGGCATTGCGGAATTATCAAAGAAGGACATCACCATGAAGTGGTGATCGATAATGATGAGACCGTAGAATTACTCAGCCGGGAAGCATTGGTTTATGCCGATGCCGGTGCCGATCTTATCGCTCCGAGCGATATGATGGATGGCCGCGTTGGAGCTATCCGTGAGATTTTGGATACCAATGGTTTTGAGCAACTCCCTATCATGAGCTACTCTGCGAAGTATGCCTCGGGTTTTTATGGCCCGTTTCGTGATGCTGCCGGCAGTACCCCGGCGTTTGGAGACAGGCGTTCACATCAGATGGACCCCGCCAATAGCCAGGAAGCTATGAGAGTTATCCAGCGGGATATCGATGAAGGAGCCGATATTATCATGGTAAAACCTGCCATGAGCTACTTGGATATCATCTCCCTGGCGAAAGACCGTTTTGAAGTCCCGGTTGCCGCTTATCAGGTAAGCGGAGAATATTCTATGATTAAAGCCGCCGCCGCTAATGGATGGTTGGATGAAGAACGAATGATGATGGAAACATTGGTTTCAATCAAGCGCGCCGGCGCCTCTATTATCCTCACCTATTTTGCATTGCAAGCAGCACAACTATTACGATGAACCGTACTACCTCAGCTTCCCTTTTTGAAAAAGCAAAACAGTTTATTCCCGGAGGTGTAAATTCACCGGTACGGGCATTCCGTTCGGTTGGTGGTACACCCGTGTTCATGGAACGCGCATCCGGCGCTTATCTTTGGGATGTCGATGGAAATAAGTATATCGACTACGTCGGTTCCTGGGGGCCTTTTATCATCGGGCATTCCCATCACGCCGTTATAGAAGCACTTTCTCGACAATTAGAAAAAGCTACAAGTTTTGGAGCTCCGACAGAATTAGAGATCGAACTTGCCGAGCTTATTTGCTCACTCGTTCCATCGGTCGAGCTGGTACGAATGGTAAATTCGGGTACCGAAGCAACAATGTCTGCGATCAGACTGGCCCGTGCCTATACCGGCCGCTCGAAGATCATGAAGTTCGAAGGCTGTTATCATGGCCATGCCGATTCCTTCCTCATTAAGGCCGGTTCTGGAGCGCTCACGCTTGGAGTACCGGATTCCCCTGGTATTACTCAAGGTGTCGCGCTCGATACGCTTAATGCCCGCTACAACGATCTTGAAAGCGTCAGGCAATTAGTTGAGGCGAATAAGAATGAGATTGCCTGTATCATTATCGAGCCTATTGGCGGTAATATGGGCGTTGTGCCGGCAAAGAAAGAGTTTTTGTCCGGTCTTCGCGAACTCTGTACCCGCGAAAAGATTGTCCTTATTTTCGATGAGGTAATGACGGGCTTCAGGGTTGCATTGGGCGGAGCCCAGGAATACTATGGTATCACTCCCGATCTTACAACATTGGGAAAGATCGTTGGCGGGGGGCTTCCGGTAGGGGCGTATGGCGGCAGGCGCGATATTATGTCTCTGATCTCTCCATCGGGCCCGGTCTATCAGGCCGGTACCCTCTCCGGAAATCCTTTGGCAATGGTTGCAGGTATTGCAACGCTCAGGGTGTTACAGCACGAAAATCCTTACCCCCAATTAGAGGCAAAGGCGGCCCTGCTTTCGGCGGCTTTTGCCGAAAATGCTGCATCGACCGGCATTCCTATTTCCCAACAGCGGGTTGGCTCTATGCTTTGCCAATTTTTCACTGAAAAGGAAGTTTGGAGCTTCGACGATGCCATCAGTTCCGACACCAAAAGATACGCCGCTTATTTTCATTCGATGCTCGAACAAGGAGTGTATCTTGCGCCCTCGCAATTTGAAGCGATGTTCCTTTCAACTGCACACAGCGACCAAGATATTCACGCTACAATTGCAGCCCATTTACAAGCATTAAAAACCCTTTAAAAAGCCCTTTTCAAGGCCAAATTCTTGCAACTTTCCCCCTCTCAAAGTGTTGCAAAATAAGTCGTGTTGTGATTGCATTCAGGATTTCGTCGTACAAGTTTCTAAAGTTGTTTTTAACTTAAAACTACTCATCTGTTATGAAGTACATTATCTCAACAAAGCGGTTTGCTTTCCTGGCAATACTGACTTTGATCGTCTTCTCAATTGCTTCCCCGTCTTTTGCTCAAAGTTCAAACACGTACAAACGTGGTGTGCTTATCGAAGAACCTACCGGTCAATGGTGCGGCCATTGCCCGCTCGGCGCCTGGTATATGGATTCGCTTGAAAAGCTCATGGGCGATAAAGCGGTTGTTATTTCCTGGCACAATAGCGATGACATGGAAAACCCGGAAAGTATCGAATTCCATCAAAACTTTGGTATCAATAGCTGGCCGGGTTATGTATTGCTTCGCTATTACAAAGGTGGTTATGGATATGTCGATGATCAAGCCTCCGGCAAACGCTGGGTGAATTTTAGCATCGGTTCCGATCCGGCAAAATCGGCTATTGCTTTTTCAAAATCTGCTCCGGTCGTTGATTTCAAGATCGTAAACGTTGCTTATAGCCCTGGTACCCGTACCTTGGATTTCGATCTCGATATTACCCCGTTCGATACCAAGACTATGCGCACCGAAGATACAACGCAGTATGTCGTTTTAGCCTTCCTGACTGAAGACGATGTAAGTATGTATCAGCATAACTATGGATACGATGGATATGCCAATCCTTCGGATATCGATCCGTTCTATCATCAGAATGTCGGCAGAAAAGGTATTTCTAAAGTAATGGGCGATAACATCAGTCTTGATCTTGCTAATACCTCTGCTCATTATCCGGTACGCCAGCACTATACGACTACCGTCGATGGTGCATGGAACGATGCAAAAATCAACTTAAAGACCGCTATTGTTGCTGTAGCTCCGAAAACGAAAACACCGAAGATGAACAACGTACTCGATGCCGCTGCTTCGAAGTATATTGCTACCTATTCGGATGTTGCACCGGATGCCGTATGGATCGTATTACCGAATGCTAATAGCACGACCAAGCCCGGTGTCGCAACCAATATCGTATGGGCAAGCGGCGGCTTGAACGAAGCTACGAACGTTAAGTTAGAGTATTCGGTCGATAACGGCACTACCTGGAATCAGATCGTTGCTTCTACCTCGCAATCCCCCTATCCGTGGACCATTCCTGCTGAAGCATACGGCAAGATGGCTAAGATCCGCGCCTCGAATGCTTCGCTTCCAAATATCAATGGAATTTCCGATGCGTTCCCGACGCCTGGTGTGATCCATGTAACGAAGCCGACGGCCGGTGAAGTGATCGATGGCGGTACAACTCATGATATTACTTTCACCTGCGGCAATGTGACCAACTTTAAGAAGGTTGAATATTCGATTGATAATAAAGCCACCTGGAATCAGGTCATCAATATCTCGAATACTAATGAGTCGGTTACTACTCCCTGGAGTGTTCCTAATGTTAATGCTGCATCTGCCTATGTCCGTGTATCGGATAATAACGGTGTTGTCGGTATGAGCGAAGCCTTTAGTATTAAGGCCGGCGCCGGTGCCGCAACGATCAGCGATGTTACTGTTGATAACGTCACCAATGGTAATTTAGAGACTAATAAGCAGACCACTATTCACTGGACAACAACCGGTACCATCTCCGGAAATTTAGTGGTTGAATACAGCAAGAATGGTGGTGTTAATTGGGAAGCTACCCCAATTGCTACTGTAACATCCGAAAAAACTTCTGCAACCTGGACTCCTGACTTCAATGTCCTGCATGCAGCAGTTCGTGTAAGAACAACAGACGGTGCAACCACCGCTTCTTCCCCTGTATTTTCTGTCGGTGTAAATGGCATTACACAGGTTACAATCGACGAATTGAATGCTTCCAAGCAGGCTATCGTAAATACACCGCTTACCATCAAATGGAATAAGAGCGGTGAAATTGGTACTAATATTATCGTCGAATATTCAAAAACCGGTGGTTCCTGGACTACGTTAGAAGATCAGCTCCTTGCTGATGCTACCAGCTATAGCTGGACTCCTACGGCTACCGCTCCTACCGCTTACATTCGTGTAAGAGGTAATGAATCGGCCGCCTCTTCATCTCAAATACTCTTCAGTATTGTTAATGAAGCCGGAGTTTCTTCTGCCGTCAGTGAGAAAGGTTATAGCCTCACGAACTATCCGAACCCGATCGCCAATTTCACAAATATTTCATTTGTGATGGCTGAGCATGGTAATGTAACGATCGAAGTTCGCGATGAACTCGGCCGTCTGGTTGGCGAAATTGCTAACAGCCAGTTCGATGCCGGTGAAAACACCGTAACCTTCGATGCTTCGAATCTTGCTGCCGGTGTCTATACCTGCACGTTTGAAGCAAATGGTGTACGCCTTGTCAAAAAGATGAGCGTAACAAAATAAGTTAACAGATGAGAAAAACAAGGCGGCTTCGGTAGTAATACCGGAGCCGTTTTGTTTTATAGGCTGTTGTAGTGCTTCGAATTCGGTACCACCGCCGAATTACTTAATTTCAATACCCCGTCGAACGGTGAATTACGCAACTTCTATACTCGATTTGGTCGGCAATACGCCGCTACTTGAGCTAAACAGGATCGTCACGAAAAACCCGGATGTCTTATTGCTTGCCAAACTGGAGCAGCGAAACCCGGGTGGCTCGGTGAAAGACCGCATCGGCATCAGAATGCTCGAAGCGGCTGAAAAAGCCGGTAAGATCAAACCCGGTGGGACGCTCATCGAACCTACCAGCGGTAATACTGGCATTGGCCTCGCTCTATCGGCTATTCGCAAAGGCTACAAGTGCATTTTCGTAATGACCGATAAAGCCTCTATCGAACGGGTACGATACTTAAAGGCACTTGGCGCAGATATTGTAGTTGTTTCCAGCGCCGCCAAGCCCAGTTCGCCGGAATATTATTATAATACCGCCCAGCGTCTGGCAAACGAACTGCCGAATGCCATTATGCTCAACCAGTATGATAACCCGGCTAATCCGGAAACACATTATCATACTACGGGGCCTGAGATCTGGCGCGATACCGAAGGCAAGATCACTCATTTTATTGCAGGGCTCGGTACCGGTGGTACGATCTCCGGAACCGGCCGCTACCTCAAAGAGCAGAATTCAAATATCAAAGTGATCGCTGCCGATCCGGTCGGTTCATCGATCAAAACCTATTATGAGACCGATCGCCTTGTAGAAGCGCTTCCCTATTTGATTGAAGGCGTAGGCCAAGAGCGCATTCCGAAGAATATGCACTTGAAATATATCGATGATATTATCAATGTCACCGATAAAGATGCCTTTATGACTGCACGCCGCCTGGCCCGCGAAGAAGCCGTGTTCTGTGGCGGCTCAAGCGGGATGAATATCTGGGCCGCCCTGAAAGTTGCCGAGACAGCTCCCAAAGGCAGTGTGATCGTCTCGATCATCTGTGATACCGGCGAGCGCTATCTTACCAAACACCATTCCGACGAATGGCTTAAAGAAAAGCGCTTACTCGAAACTGAAAAAATGACCATCGGCATGGTAGCGCAGTTAAAGCATAAAACGACTGCTGCTTTAGTTGCGGTATCGCCTCATGATACGATCCGCGATGCGATCGTGAAGATGGATACCAATAATATTTCCCAATTACCGGTTATCGATTCCGAAGGGAAATCCGTCGGTTCGGTTCGTGAATCGCGTCTGATGGCCCGTGCTCTCGATTCGCGTGATGTTCTTGAGCGTCCCATCATTGAAGTAATGGAAGCCTCGTTTCCCATTCTCGAGGAATCTGCCGATGCCAAGCAGGCCGTCGGATTGCTCAAAGATGCCCCGGCATTGCTGGTCGAAGAGTTTGGCCGCATTATTGGTATTATTACCCGTCACGATGTTCTCGAATTCTTTTAATCTCTCGCTATAAAATAGTTTTATGTCAAAGTTTCGTACCCGTGCTATCCACGATGGGCAGGAGCCCGAAGCCATCACCGGCGCTGTAGCAGTACCGGTATTTCAAACCTCGACCTATGCGCAATCCGAGCTCGGCGGACATCCGCAGTTCGATTATGCCAGAACGATAAACCCGACACGCCTCGCCCTGGAAAAAAGCCTTGCTTCGCTTGAAAATGGTAAGTATGGCTATTGCTTTTCAAGTGGTATGGCAGCGATCGCTGCCACGCTTTCTCTTGTAAAGGCCGGAGATCATGTCGTTGCAGGCCATGATATGTATGGCGGTTCCTATCGGTATTTTTCTAAAGTGCTTAACAATTACGATATATCCTTTACGTATGTGGATATGCGTGATCCGGCCAATATCGAAAAAGCTATTACTCCGAAGACTAAACTTATCTATAGCGAGACACCCACAAATCCCATGATGAATCTCACCGATCTTACGGCTCTTGCCGAGATCGCGAGAAAGCATAACTGTATGAGTGCAGTGGATAATACCTTCATGTCTCCCTATCTGCAGAATCCTATAGATCATGGTATCGATATCGTTCTACATTCGGCGACAAAATATATCGGCGGACATTCCGATGTTATCGGCGGAGCGGTAGTGACTTCTAACGATATGGCGGCCGAACAGATAAAGTTTTACCAGAATTCAGCCGGCGGTGTACCGGGACCGTGGGATGTCTGGCTGCTGCTGAGAAGCATAAAAACGCTCGCTATCCGAATGGATGCTCATAACTCCAATGCAATGAAGATAGCAGAATTTTTATCCCGGCAATCCAAGATCAAAAGCGTCTTTTATCCTGGTCTTCCTTCACACCCTCAGCATGAGTTAGCAAAAAAACAGATGCGAGGGTTTGGTGGTATGATCTCTATAGAAACCGGCAGCCTCGAAGCAGCGAAGCGATTCGCTTCTGCCCTTACAGTTTTTACACTCGGTGAAAGCCTTGGCGGTGTGGAATCGCTTATCTGCCATCCGGTAACCATGACCCATGGCTCCGTACCTCCAGAACGCCGTGCCGAACTTGGCATCACCGATGGGTTGGTGCGTCTGAGCGTTGGTATTGAAGATATCGATGACCTGCTTGCAGATATATCTACAGCTATCGATGCGATCTAAGTGGCTGTTGTTTTTTTCGCTTTTGGTACTCACTTCCTGCGGGAAGTCCGATCAGTTAGACGACGTAGAGCAACACTTCGTACGATTGAATGTTGCGTTGGTCAGAGCTCGGGCAGTAGCAACCGATTCGGCGGTATTGAAATTTAAATTAGATTCTGTATTCAAGGCATACAACTCTTCCGAACAGGAATTTCTCTCTCAATCAAAACAGCTTTCTGCAACTCCTGATCGTTCAGAGATCATTTTCCGGGCGATCAGCGATTCGCTTAATAAAGTTCAGAAGCCCTGATCGGTTGCTTGCAGCCGTTTGCGGCAGACATCGCAGGTACCGCAAGGGCGGATAGGCCTGTCCTGGCCAAAATATTCTAAGATCATTTTTGACCGGCATTCCCATGCCGTCGCATAACGGGACATTGCCCGCAATTTATCGATCGAATGCTCTATTCTTTCATCCAAATGATCGAACCGGTCTTCTATTTCACTCCACGATAACGGTGAAGATGGAAAAGAAAGCAGAAAGACGTTTTCGTTACTTGAATACTGCCGTTCAAGCTCCAGCAACCCTTTTGCTTCTAATGAAAGCAGCGCTTTTATTACATCCTCTTTTTCGAGATCGAGCGTAATTGCCATTTCCTCAAAACTTGTTTGTTTTAATGGTGCATTGGCAATGCAATGTTTAAAGACTGCTATGTTCGCCGGAGTTTTAGAACGCTGAAGATACTTTTCCTGAGCGATCCTATCTCTGAGTACTGTTATCGATACTATCTCTGCCGAAGATCGTAATTGTTCGACACCAATAACTTCCTGATCGTTTAGAACCTCCAGTACCCGTTTATAAGGAAGCCCCTCCACTTCGCAATATAACCGTAACTGATCGATCGTGATCCGCAACGATGGAAGCGCCGGACTTTCTAAGGAAGCAGCAAGTGAGATCAGCGTTTCATATACTAAACGAATATCACCTCGGGTTGGCAGATTTTTCGAGAGCAAAAATTCCGGTACCCGCTCGTCGCCTTTTGAATAGAGTAAAATTGCCAGCGATACCTGCCCATCCCTTCCTGCTCGTCCAGATTCCTGATAATATGCTTCCAGCGTTGCCGGCATATCGTGATGGATCACCACCCGAATATCCGGTTTATCGATACCCATTCCAAAAGCGCTCGTGGCGGTAATACACTCGATATCCCCCGCCAAAAATCCGGACTGCACCTTTGTTCGCTGTTCTATACTTAAGCCGGCATGATAAGCTTCGGCCTGAAAACCATTGCGCTGTAAGGTCTCGGCCAATACATCTGCTTTGGCTCGTGAACTGCAATACACGATTGCGCTTGCCTGTACCGACTCTATAATATCGAGAATACGAACGTCTTTTTGTGATGTCTCAAGTACAGCATAATGAATATTCGGTCGTTCGAAACCGGTAACGATCTCCATTGGATCTTCCAGCACTAATTGGCGGATGATGTCCTGCCTGACATCCGGAGTCGCAGTCGCCGTTAAGGCTATAATCGGGGGCCGGCCCCCAAGAAAATAGGAATACGATGCCGGTATCTTTCGGTAACTCTTTCTAAAGTCATGTCCCCATTCGCTTATGCAGTGGGCTTCATCGACAACGAGCAAGGCAACTGGAAGGCGTTGCAATACCTCAAGGAAGGCCGGACTTTCCAGACGTTCCGGAGCAATATAAAGCAAGGACAACGTTCCTGCTTCTGCATCCTGAACGATCTGTTGTAATTGGCGATAATCGAGAGAGCTATTGATCGCAGCAGCAGCTATACCAAGGGCTCGTAATTTATCCACCTGGTCTTTCATGAGGCTGATCAGGGGAGAAATAACGATGGTAATTCCATCGAGTAAGAGAGCCGGTAATTGATAGCAGAGGGATTTTCCCCCGCCAGTCGGCATTACAACAACGACATCGTTACCCGATAATACAGCCCGGACTGCTTCTTCCTGTCGAGAACGGAATGAAGGAATAGAGAAAACCGACCGAAGGACCGTTAGTATCTGGGCATCGGTATACTGCATTTCCTTAAGCGGAAATGACCGTACCCATCACTACAGGTTGTTCTCCAAGCGCTGTTAAGGCTTCGGTTATTGCGTTCGATTTTTCTTTCGCTACGATAAGAATAAGTCCTATTCCAAGATTGAATGTACGGCGCATATCTTCTTCAGGCACATTCCCCATGGATTGAATGAGGGAGAAAATTGCAGGGCGTTGCCAGGCATTCCAGTTTATATCCAGGGCAAGCTCTTTGGAAAGTACTCTGGAAGTATTGCCGACAATACCACCACCGGTGATATGACTTAAGGCATGAATATCTTCTTTTGGTTTGAAGCTTTTGAAGAGCTCGAGCATCGGGTGCAGGTAAGAACGATGAACCGATAAGAGAGCCTCGCCAATAGTTTTTCCACCTAATTCCTGAGGGGAAGCATCGACTCCAAGGGTATCGACAAGCGCTTTGCGGGCAAGGCTGAATCCATTGGTATGCAGCCCGGTGCTCGCAAGCCCGATCAATACATCTCCTACACCGACATTTTCGCGGGATAGAATCGCTTCTTTTTCAACGATACCGACTACGGTACCGGCAAGATCGAAATCTTCTTCGGCATACATTCCCGGCATTTCTGCCGTTTCCCCACCGATGAGAGCACAGCCATTCTCTTCACAGGCTTTTGCAAAGCCTCCGATGATTGCAGTACCATGATCGACATTTAATTTACCAGTTGCAAAGTAATCGAGGAAAAAGATCGGACGAGCCCCACAGACCAAAATATCATTGACACAATGATTGACGAGATCCTGCCCCACAGTATCGTACTTTCCTGCCGCAATTGCAACCTTGATCTTCGTCCCAACTCCATCGGTACTCGAAACCAGCACAGGGTGCTTCATACCGGGGAAAGTAGCATCATAAAGGCCGCCAAAACCGCCAATGTCCGTCAGGACATTAGCATTAAACGTTCGGCGAACTAATGGCTTAATTCTATCTACAACTTCTTCTCCGGCATCAATACTTACACCGGCAGATTCATAGGTCAGCGTTTGTGGTTGAGACATTGTTTAGGGTAAGGGGCTCGCGGTAATTGAAATCGTCGTTGTGCCATTGAAGAGGACGGAATCCGCCGGTGCCTTATTAGCCCGGGCAGTGATCAGGAATGAATTATCCGAACTCTTGGCATAATCGACAAAATCTGCATTAGTAAGAATGATCTTATCCTGTGAGTGGCTATAATAGGCCAGTACCAATTTGGGTAACGTACTGGTTCTCACGGAAATGACCATAGTATCAAAGCTCGATAACGGGTACGTCGGATCGGTCGAAACAATATCAAGCTTTGTCAATTTTACACTTTTAATAAAGTTAACCCCTGTCTTATTCTTGGCAAGATCGGCGCTATCGATCGCTAGTGGCAGCGGAATCTCCGGGGCATCGACGCCTACCGGTATTTCTTTCGGGACTGGGAAAGAAAAATTCTTATCGAGATTGAAGGTAAAGGAGTCGTCTATTCCAAGGGTTTTACAGGCAAAAGCACCAACTGATAGCGCTATAATAACCAGAAACAGACTATTCTTTGGGGTGATCTTCATACTTTTCTCCACGAATGGTGGTGTAACGAGTTCATATTCGCTGCTGTTCCGATGAACGCAACTATACACTTGAAAATACAAATTTTATGCCGAAAACGGATTATCCGGATATTATTATTAAAAACCACCATGAGCGCCGCTTGCTCAAAGGACACCTTTGGGCTTTCAGCAATGAATTGGTGGAAGTACGAAAGGATATTCCGGCGGGCTCGGTCGTCAGATTACTTCGGGAATTCGATAAAAAGCCGATCGCCCTGGCCTTCTACCACCCAAACTCTCTTATTAGTGCCAGAATTATCTCAAGAACGGTCTCCGATACTATTGACCGTGAGTTTCTAAAACTAAGAATTTCCCAGGCTATCGAACGCCGTAAACCGCTGTTAAAAGAACGTAATGCCGTGAGGCTCGTCCATAGTGAAAGCGACCTTTTGCCCGGGCTTGTAATTGAGCAATACAACAAGATCCTTACATTCCAGATCGTCTCGGCCGCAATGGAGCTTTTCAAAGAGGACATAATATCTATACTCCGGGAGGTTGTAGAACCCGAGACTATCATTGAAAAGAACACCTCTCACTTACGGACATTAGAAGGATTGCCAGAGTTAGAACAGACAATTTTTGGATCTATAACTGATGCTATTATTCAAGATAGGGCTGGCACTCAATTTAAAGCTTCACTACTTGAAGGTCAAAAAACCGGTTTTTACCTTGATCAAATGGATAACCGGACCTCTATCCGTCGATATATTTCCCCGAACTCCACAGTGCTCGATCTCTTTTGCAACGAAGGGGGCTTTGCCCTTAATGCAGCACTTACCGGCGCTGCCTCCGTAACGGCGGTAGATTCTTCCGAGCATGCACTGAAGGGAGTTAAAAAGAATATGGAGCTTAATGGTATATCTACCATAATCCCAGTAAAAGCCGATTGCTTTACCTATCTCGATACTCACAAGGAATTATACGATCTTATTATCACCGACCCACCGTCCTTAGCAAAGTCAAAAAAACATATCGCAACCGCTAAGAAAGCCTACACCAACCTTCACCGCACTGCCATAAAGGCATTGCGGAAAGAAGGTATTCTGGTGACAGCTTCCTGCTCGCATAATGTGACGAAAGAAGATTTTCTCGATACCATCAGGACTGCCGCTTCGCTCGAACGCCGTTCTGCGGTCATACTTGAGGAGGCCGGTGCTGCCCCCGACCATCCGGTGCTTATTACCATGCCAGAAACCGAATATCTCAAATTTTTTGTACTTAGGATATATTAGGGAGATGAATTTTACCCTAATAGGACATGTAACTTTCGGCCGGTATAGACCGTTACTATTTATATGAAAGTATGTGTAGGTATAGTTGTTTGTGGTCTTATGCTGCTCTTTGGTTCTACGGGCAGAGCACAATCTCCTTCCGGTAATGCCGGTGGTGCAAAAGCTGCCGATACCGCAATGATATTCGTTTCCCCACGGCCTCTGATCGACGAATCCACGTTGCAAAATAGTACCTTATTAAATTCCTGGGGTTTTGACGGATTTTTTAATGATTTCGGTTTTGGGCTTGGTGTGTATTACCGGCATGTCTTCAATGAAGCGCTCAGTGTACATACCGGCTTCGATTTTGGTACGGCAAAAGGCCCTAACGAATTAGGACTCTATGGCGAGGTAAAGATCAACCGGATATTCGTGATGCCATTGATGGCAAATCTTGAATATCGTGTGTTACAATCGGCACTGGGAATTGGATTTCGCCCGTATGTCAGTGCCGGCGCTGGCCCGGTTTTCGTGATGACAACCGATGGGCAAAAAGATTTTTTCCCGGCTCTCGGCGATCCTATCACCCATGTCACTTACGGGATGAATTTTGGTGTAGGCGCTTATTTCGGAAGCGATCCAAAGACTACCTTTGGCGCCAGTTTTAAATATTATATCATCCCTTATTCAAGAGGTGTTGAAAGTACCTCCGGCGTATTCCTCAATGATTTCAGTGGTGCCTCGCTGAATGTCAGTTACGGTTTTAATTTCTAATAGCAGACTTCCTATATAAAATAAAACAGGGGACGTATGACATCCCCTGCTTTATCCATCGCATAAAATGAGTAAGCGGCGATCAGTGCCTAACCACCACTTCCTCTTTTCGAACAATTGCTCCGTTAGAATAAACGATCACATGATAAGGCCCGTTAGCAAGTTTCCTCACATCGAGCACCAATTTATCTCCTACCGGCTGTGCTACACCGAATACGCGCACGCCGATATCATTTACGACATCGACCTGCACGTTCGGATATAGACGAATATCGACATCCAACGTAGTAAATTCCTTTGTCGGATTTGGATATGCGGGCTTTTCGTGAGGGGTACTTTCAGATACCGCCGAAGTCATGGGCGGTGTCATAGAGATGGTGTATGATGAAACTCCAAGATCGGTTTTATAAAAGACCTCTGTAGAACGCATTATTCCATCGCGCGGAATAATCCGGACTTTAAAATCTACAGTTCCATTCGTGGGTATCTGATATGGTAATTGGGCCAGCGGCTCGACATAAAAATCGGCAGTATCGGCAACCCACATCGAACGGAGACTAAGCGTTGCCCCCTTCGGGTTCGCTATCGAATATATTTTTGTTTCCTGGGCATGAGCCGCCACACCGATACACACAGCAGCCAATGCCACAAACACTTTACACACAACGTCCTTCATCCCTGAGTCACAAGAGAAAGATAATCCTGCCGTTATGAAATCATCATACCCGGTAAATAGAAATATACGAAATAATTTTTAAAAATCCAAAATGGGGAAAAGTGGTAAAATTCATTATTTCAATAAGTTAACACTTTTATATAAGACAGTGCTTCTTGTGCTCTTATACTGATGAACTTTTTCATTACTGATAGGCTTGCACTCACTCGATGTAAATGTATAACTTTCTGCTCATTATGAATATTCGTGCTATTATTTTGGTACTGTTAACTACTACCACCCTTGGACTAACCTCCAAAGTCTCCGCCCAAATACCAAGACTATTAACTTATCAGGGTCAGCTTACCGATTCTACAGGTCAGCCCTTACCCGATGGCCAGTATGTCATTACCACAAAGCTCTACCCTGATAATTCGACTACCCTACCCCTTTATGCTGAAGATCACACGGTAACCGTTTTCAAAGGACTATTCGCGGTATTGATAGGTTCAAATGTCTCTTTACCTCAATCCCTGACATTCGATAAACCATACTATCTGGGAGTCTCGGTCAATAATGGAACCGACCTTTCGCCAAGGACACCTCTGACTCCAACGCCCTATGCAATTCGTTCGAGCAGTGCTGCGACGGCCGATATTGCGAATGGGCTCTCTTCCAATGTAACGGGGATCGTTAAATCGCTGAATACCCTAACCGGCGATGTTGTGATTGAAACGGCGGGTTCGGCAAAAATTTCTAATATCGGGAATAAGATCATCATAAGCGCTCCAACCTTACCAAATTTTTTGGTTACCGGAGTTAAGAATGGAGATAACTCTATTTTGGTCACGACCGATTTAAATGCCGTCGCCTCGGTGAGCGTTGCACCGAATGGCATTACTCATGATCGTATTGCACCCGCAGCGGTTGAAAATTCAAATATCAAAGCCGGGACGATTACCGTCGATAAACTCGATATTACCGGGGTTGCCAAAGGCTTGGCTCCGATCGCCGATGGCAGTGGAAATGTTACCTGGCAGCGTCCGCTCCAACTGCCGTATGCTGCTTCAGGACAAAACGGCTCAAGCCCGCTCCTCGCTATTACCAATAGCGGTTCTGTTGGCGATGTTTTCCGTGCCATTGCCGGTGGAAGTTCGGGGTCTTCTATGACCTCGGCCGCCATTTTCGGTGATGCCGGTACAAATTATTACGGTGTTGTAGGTTTCTCAGATGGCGGGTCTTCTTCTTACTCCGGTGTCTATGGGCTCGGGGTTAATTCTTCTACCGGTGTTACTGCTATTTCAAATACCGGTGAAGGTCTGCGGGCAAGCAGTTCGACAGGACGTGCAGGGTTATTCCAGATCACAAATCCGGGCAGTTCGGCTACTACTCTCGAAGCAAACAATGCCGGAACGGGCGAAGCTATTCGTGGCTCTGCCGCTGCCGATGGAACAACGGCCATCCATGGTATTGCTTCCGGTGGTAATTACTCCGTTGGTGTCTTTGGTGAAACGATGAGCTCGGCTACCGGTACCGACGTAAATTCTGGTGCCAGTGGAATACTTGGTAAAGCCTCGAATGCAATACCGGGCGCATGGTCGGCAGGTGTCAGAGGAGTAAATACCAGCACAAACAGTAATGGAATAGGTGTAGCCGGTTATCAGGCCGGTAATGGCTGGGGTGTTTATGGTGAAACGCCCTCAGGCATCGGTGTTTTCGGGAAGACAACGGCTGCATCAGGCACTACGATCGGAGTAATGGGAAGCAGTGCTTCTTCAACCGGAACAGGAGTCTATGGCTTAGCGACAAGTACTTCCGGAAATACTATTGGTGTGACCGGTGAAACAGCTTCGCCGAGTGGCACCGGCATAAAAGCAACCTACACCGGTACGGGCCTTGGAACACCGCTTGTGTTAGATAACGGCGCCATTAAAGTAACCGGTACGAATAAGGCCGCTTTTGTTCATACCATCACCAATGCGAATAGACTTACGAACACTTCAACGGAGATCGATAATCCTGTTTGCAATGGTGACCCCAACTGCTTTGTAATGATCACAGCCTTGGTACGCGATCTCAATACCGTACCGAATCTCAAGAGTCAGCTTGGCGTGTATTACGATCCCGTCAGGGCCAAGTGGCAGATCTTAAGTCTTAATGCACAAAACTTCCCTATCGGAGCATTATTTAATGTATGGGTTGTAAAGCAATAAGTAACCAACCAGTAAGTTCAAAGGCCGGATATTCCGGCCTTTTTTATTTAACAATCACGATGGGAATTGACTGAACACTTCCTCCCGCAGTTGCCAATAAGACATATTGCCCCGAGGGAAGATCGTTAAGATCAAGTGTAAGTTGATGAGAACCGGCTGTCGTTTCCTTTGAGATACGAGGTACAACCTCTTTACCTATTGCATCCATAAGCCGCAAGTTAATCACTGTTGCAAAAGGAAGATCGATCGAAACGACGATCCTCGAAGTTGCCGGATTTGGAATAATCTTAAAATGCGGTCTTTTATTATAACGAAGAAAATCCGATAACTGGATAATTCCGCAACCTTCCAACGAAGAAATAGTCGTCGAGGCTGACGATTGGGCTACATAGCTGCAGGTGGAAACAGAAGCGGCTATTTGTAAAGAATCAAAACTGACGATCGATTGCATCGGAGTATCGACGAATACGGCAACTGTTGAAATAGCGGAGACCCCGGAAAGTTGAGATAAGGAAGCCGGTAATAACACTTTCGATGAGGATGCTGTCAGGCTTCCCGGAACATCGAGCACCGTGCCGTCAAGCGCCCGTGTACCTTTATAGACAAGGTTTCTATCGAAATGTACGTAGAATTCCAAAGGCTGCGGCCTGTCGAGGCCTTCTATCGTTATAGGAATAGCTAACTCCTGCCCCAGTACATCGACAGAAAATGACGGTGTCGTACTAAGTGAGAGCGGACGCGCAGGAATCCCCTCCCCGGCTAACGATACCACAAACTGCTCGCCATTATCGAATTTCAAAAGATAGGAGGCTGAATGAATTCCGATGATCGATGGATGAAAGGTAATACTTACCGTTTCACCGCCGGCAATAGTATCGTTAATAGTGGAAACTATGGTATATTCCGAAGCGCTGCTTCCTTGCAGAGTTTGAGAAACCAACCGGACAATTCCGCATCCGCTCTTCGTAATATGAATTACTGAAACGATCGAATCACAAAGTGACAGGGAATCTCCTGAAAATAAGGATTGATCCGATAGCGTTATATGCGATGGCCCATTTTTTCCTTTTCCATCGAGAGAAATTCTTATCGTATCTCCATTATCAAAAGCAAGGGTATAGAGAGCCGGAGCATCCCCAAACTGAGCAGGTGTAAAACGAATCTGGATAATATTATCAGAATAAACTGTATCTGCGATCGTAGAAAGAAGCGAATAATCGGCACTGGCAGAACCGGTGAGCTGTGCGCTTACTAATCGAAGGACACCGCATCCGCGCTTAGTAATGTGTACCTCTTCTTCTAATGAATCGCAAAGCGATACTGAGTCGGTAGTGAATAAGCTTGTTGCCGAGGATTGAACGGTAGAAATTCCATTAGCACCAATACCTTCCAAAGCAACGATCACCTTCCTTCCGTTATCGAAAGAAATGGTGTAATCTCCCGGTTTATTACCGATGCCGGTGGGATGGAAGGCAATAATAATCGTATCGTAGCCAGTGAGCGAGTCTTGAGGGGATTGTCTAATCGTGTAATCACTACTATCGGATAATCCCTGCGATAAGATGTTCAGAGCAGCACACCCCCGTTTGCTAACATAGATCGTATCGGTGAGCGTATCGCAAAGCGATAATGTATCCGAGTTGAACATCGAAATATTTGAAAAACTAAAGGTAGCGTCTCCCTTTGTCCCGATCCCGGAAAGAGGAATAGAAAGGGTGCTTCCATCGCTAAACGTTATGAGGTAGGCCGCAGTACGATCGCCAAGACCCTGGGGATGGAATCGTATCTTAACGGTATTATTATCTATGAGCGAATCATTAATGAAACTGATAATACGATAATCCGAAGCATAAGTCCCGGTAATTGCCTGAGAAGATACGTTTTTAATACTGCATGATGTTTTGGCTATGTGAATAATCAGATCCACAGAATCGCATACGGATAGAGAATCGGTACCAAACGGTTGCTTTGGTGTAACCGTGTACTTCACAGGAGCATTGATGACCGTTGCCTTTAACGGTATCACGATCGTTTTGCCATCGGAAAAAATAAGGTTATAACTGGCCGTAGCAGCGCCTAAGTGGCTTGGAGTAAATGTAACATCAATTTTATCCGAGCCGGTAAGCGGAGTCGGTGCTTTAGTAGTGATAGTAAAATCAGAAGAATCCGGACCACTTATAAATTGAGAAAGGATCGGGGGGATAATACATCCGCTTGTCGAAAGAATGACCGATGCTTTTTTAGTACTACATAATTCAATGGAATCTCCAAACCTAAGCGTATCCGGAGCTATTGAGGCAATATAGATAGAATCGCCTCCGTAACCGGCTAGCGCAACTGTGATCGTATCGGTTACACCAAGTACGACTCGGTAGGTTGCTGCCCGTAATCCTTTTGCTGTCGGAGCAAAGGAAATGGAAAATTGATACTCGCCGGCTATTTTATTCTTCGAGAGATCGCGGTTAATTGTATAATCACCGGAAGCACTTCCTAACAGCAGATCCGAAAATATGGCTATCGAATCGCAGCTAAAGGTATTAATAGTAAGATAGCGGACATCCGAAGAGCAAAGCTGAACCGTATCCTTCCGGAAAAGCGTATCGACAGAAATTAGATATTTTAACGAGGTATCTACACCCGGAATCCGTGCTCTGCCTTCGATATTATTGGGAAGTCCGGCATCTAAGAACGAGGTATTACCGACATTGTAGTTATACTTCGAATCCTGAAAATTACAACTGGCTCCATAAAGGTTAGGGCTGCCTATCTCGCTAATCCCTCTTCCGGTAGTTACTACATAGATCTTGTCATCCGGGCCGATCTCCATGGCATAATGTATCTTGTCTGCTGTTTCCGTCGTTACGGTATCGGAAATACAAAACAATGAGGCAACGATCGCTCCCGGGCTGCCTGCCGATAGATCACACTGATAAATACGACTATACTCGGGAGCCAGATCGGTTTCAACACTAAAATATACTTTAGAATTATCTGGAGAAAAACAAGCTCCATAAGGTCGTTGTAATGGAAACTTTCGCTTTCTGATAGAATCATACAGATCAATGGGGTTCGATATTCTTCCGGTAAACGGATCGAAATCAAAGAGATCGACAGAAAGAAAAGAAAAATCGGTCATGATTAACTTCCGCCCATTCGGAGAGGACTTTAAATACCCGACCTCGGAATGATGACCGCAGGTGCTGATGACCGGATTAATGGAAATACCATCGGCACTAATATGATAAGCATAAAAGGTACTATCCGCCCCATTATGCAAAATGGCCCAATAATCTGGCCCGAGACCGTAGTGGACGACCGTACAGTGCTCATCGGTCTTATCGTTCAATGGAATATTCTTCGCTATTACATCGCCAAACCCTCCTATCGCCGACATATCGACTATACTATAGTGAGAGCCATAGGAATCTCTCCTATATCCATAAAGATCGGTCGTGATAACAAAATATTTTCCGGGATTACAGGGCCACGGAACGATGGTTGCGGCCTGCGCAGAAGTACTATCGCCGCCAAGTATTCCAGTGCCGTGAGGCATGACCTGGCCATTCCTATTATAGATGGCATTCCCGTCGCAAGTAAATAATACTGAGCCGGTCGTGGGATCGCAATACACCGCTACCCCTTCGAACGTATGGGAGAAGCCACCGCTTAGAATAGGCGTCGGAGGGGTTGTATGAAAATCGAGCCCATAGCCATCACCAAAATACCAGACATCATATTGATGCTGGGCCATCGATCTGACGGCAACTGCCATAACTACCGATACCAGGAAGAGGAGCCTAAGTGCAGCTCGTATCGAACACATTACTATAATGCAACGCCGATATGCCGTAAAAAATCCGCCCTTGGAGCCTTAATTTATTCTAAGAATTAAATGCCATAACTTATGTATTATTAAAGGACTTAAAGAAATTTATAGTTAATGCTATGGCTTGCTCTAAGGCGGGAGTTGTTCCTTCAAACGGATGGACGGCGCCAAACTTATGGCCGGTATTGGCAATAACAGTGAGACAAGAAGTATCTCCGTATGCTGCAGCTATCTGCTCCGATTCTTTTACCGGCGCCGTCAGATCCTCACTGCCGGCAATGATCAACATCTTCTTCCGTTCTGTTGCCAGTCTTTTTGCAGCATCGAGAATGTCAAGCTCTGCGGGATGCTGTTCCATGTCATCCAGTAGAGTGGTATTGAGCTTCATTAGTTGTCCGGTCCGGCTATTCTCCACCTCCATATAGCCTTGTTCTCTCCATTGCTGTCTCTGGCGGTCGCTATATCGATGAAACGAAGAAACCGGTGCCCAGGCGCAGACGGCTGTTACTAATGGCTCCGATGCCCCGGACAAGATAGCTTCCGCTGCACCGCGAGAATGACCGAATAAAAATATCGTGCTACTATCATATTCTGTGGCCGGCAATGAGGAAATGCTATAGGTTGAAATAAGAGAGAGCAGATCGGATACCTCTCTTAGTTCACAGGTAAAGGTATTGGCTGCAAATTTATCGAGCTCGGTAAATTCCCCCGGATCGCGGCCAATACCATTATGAGAAAAGTCTAATCCTATTACAACAAAGCCGGACAAGGCTAATTGGGTTCGAACGTACGGGAAGCCCCCCCAGTCTTTAAAACCTTTAAAACCATGAATAAAAATAACAACCGGCTTTTTGCTTCCATCGGGCAAATATCGGGCGTCACAGCGGGTAATATCCCCCGTACTGCCCTGAAAATCGAATTCTTCGTGTTGCAGATTCATTTTTCGTAATTTTGTGCGATTTATTATCAGTACCCGTAAAATAGGTATCGGTGGAAGATCATTACTTTCCCCGACAAAGTATAATATTCAGGTAGTGAACACTATTTTCCACTAATTATATTACGTTCATCCATGACCATTTCTGTTGTAAAAGCCAACTGGAAATCCTTCTCCTGCGACGCTGTCGCTTTCTTCCAGCCCGAAGATAAAAAATGGCTCGAAAGTCATTTGCATTATTACGGGAAAGATACCCAATTGATGCAGACAGCCACTACCCTCCTTACAACAGGAGATATGGCCGGCAAAAAGGACGAACTCATTGTTCTTTATCCGGCGAAGAAAGAAGCAGCTCCGAAACGGTTATTACTTGTTGGCATGGGCAAGCCGGAGACTGTCACCCTGGAAACGGTTCGCCGCTCAGCAGCCAAAGCCGCTAAAAAAGCGGTCGCTCTTAAAAGCAAAACTCTGGCGCTGTATCTTCCGAGAGTCAAAGGTTCTACTGGCGCCGAAGTTGCCGCAGCAGTGGTAGAAGGTATTACCCTTGGATTGTATAAGTGGGATAAATATAAAAAGAAAGAAGATACTACCACCCTTTCTACCGTAACCATCCTCTCCGATGAGGCCGAGATTCATGGCTCCAAGCATACCGAGATCAAGAAAGTAATCGCCGATACGCAGATCATTTGCGCCGGCACTATCTTTGCCCGCGATATGGAAAATGAGCCCTCCAACAATAAGTATCCTGAGGTTATGGGCAAATGGGCTCAGGAGGCCGGTAAAGGTAATGGTATTAAAGTTACGGTCTTCGGCCCGAATGAATTACGCAAAAATAAAATGGTTGGTATCCTTGCCGTTAATCAGGGTTCTGTCAAGGAAGGCCGTTTTATTATCATGGAGTATAAAGGCTCCAAAAAGAAAGACGCAAAGCCGATCGTGCTCGTTGGTAAAGGCATTACGTTCGATACCGGTGGTATCTCTATCAAACCGGCACCTGGTATGGGTGATATGATCAGCGATATGTCAGGTGGTGCAACCGTTATTGCAACGATGAAGACTATTGCCGACCTCAAATTGCCGGTAAATGTCATTGGCCTTGTTTCGAGTGCGGAAAATATGCCTTCGGGCAGTGCTACCCGCCCCGGAGATATTATTACCTACCCGAACGGTGTATCTGCCGAGATCGATAATACCGATGCCGAAGGCCGCCTGGTACTTGCCGATGCTCTTATCTGGGCGAAGCAATATCAGCCGAAGCATGTGATCGATCTTGCAACGCTTACCGGCGCTTGTGTCGTCGCTCTCGGTCATATTACGACCGGTATGATGGGTAATGACGAAAAGATGAAAGCAACGCTCAAGCGCATCGGCGATAAAGTCTATGAGCGCGTTTGTGAACTGCCGATCTATGATGAATACGATGAACTCATCAAGAGCGATTGCGCCGATGTCAAGAACACCGGCGGCCGTTGGGGCGGCGCGATCACTGCGGCTATGTTCTTAAAGAAGTTTACCGATTATCCCTGGATCCACCTTGATATTGCCGGTACGGCTCGCGGAGAGACCCAGCTCGATTATATCAACAAAGGCGGAACGGGCGTCTGTGTACGTCTTCTTACCCATATGTTGATGGAAGAAGCCGGTAAATAATTATCGCTGTATATCAAAAAGGCAGCTGTTAGCTGCCTTTTTTATTTTAAACAAAGAATCTTATTACAACCTTTTGCCGTATTATTTACGCAAAACCTACTTTTAAAAATGAGAATGAGCACAAAGAGATTCTTTTTTATTACCGTACTAACTGCTGTTATTATCTCAGGCTGTAATGCTGATAAAGGTGAGGCAAAAAGCACTTCGGTTAAAGAGGTTACCGAAGAGACCGCTACCGCTACAACAGAAACCGCAACATTCGCAATGGGATGTTTCTGGCATTCGGAAGAGATGTTTCTTGAAATTAAAGGTGTAAAAGATGCTAAACCCGGATACTGCGGTGGTACGCAAAACGACCCCTCCTATGAATCGGTCAGCAGCGGAAATACCGGATATGCAGAATCGGTTAATGTGACGTACGATCCTTCGGTTATCTCTTTTCAAAAATTATTGGAAGTCTTTTTTGCCGAGCATGACCCGACCACACCGAATATGCAATACCCCGACGAAGGGCCGCAATATCGTTCGGCAGTATTCTACCATTCCAATGCTCAGAAGAAACAGATAGATGCCTACATAAAAAAATTAACGGATGAACATCGCTATAGTAAACCGATCGTAACCGAAGTAGCTCCGTTTAAGAAGTTTTACCAGGCCGAAGATTACCATCTGCGCTATTACAGAAATCATCCGACCCAATCGTATATTGCTCATGTGACCGAGCCGGAGATCCAGAAATTTCGGAAGGATTTCCCCGATCTCGTCAAGAAGTAAGCCGTCACCCCGGCTTCCAAAAATGCCGATCCATATCGACTCGCTCGTCCTTAAACGTCACGCCTTCCGCTTCAAGCAGACGACGCATTCTTTTGTACCCACCGAATTTATGGGCTGCGGTCAATGCGCCAACTCTGTTCAGTACTCTGTGAGCCGCGATTCCCATATCTTCGGGTACGGCTCCCATTGCCATGCCCACCACTCTTGCGCCACTGCGAAGCCCTAAGGCTTCGGCTATTGCTCCGTAGCTTGTAACTTTTCCCCGTGGTATCATTGCGGCGATCTCATAGACCTTTGTATAAAAATCCTTATTCTTGGAGGGCTTTTGCTGTGAAAGCTCAAAATAGTCCACCATGGGACGCTTCCCCATTTTTTTTGTTTTTGAACTTCTCATAATACTTCAGAATATTCTTTGTCGGGAATAAAAACAGTAGCGATCATCGGGGGTGGCTGCAGCGGTCTTGCTGCAGCAATTCGGCTGCAACAAGCCAGACCCGATGCTATACAGATAACACTCTTTGAGGAACGTTCGTCCTTTGGAGGCCGTACCCGCTCGTTTGTCGACCCCCATACGGGAGATACGATCGATAATGGCCAACACCTGCTTATGGGCTGCTATACTGCTACGCTCGAGTATCTCAAGCGCATAGGCTCCCGTCATTTATTACATTCCTCTGATTCGCTGGAAATACCTTTTTTTCAGAAAGATCATGGTTATGCGGGCTCGCTCGAAACTCTGTCCTGGCTTCCGGCTCCTTTTCATTTGCTTGCAGCCCTTCTTTCTACATCGCTTCTTGCCCCGTATGAAAAAGCTGCAGCCGTAAGATTCGGGCAATCCATTCGTTCTATGGAGCCCTCGCGGCTGGATCCTACACTCACCTGCGGACAATTATTCGCCCAGTATCAACAGCCGGATTCCATTGTACGAAAGCTCTGGGAGCCGATCATTCTTGCAACGCTCAATATGCCGGTTCAGGCTGCAAGTGCAAGAATATTTGTAACCGTAATGAAAACAGTTTTTTTTACTTCCACTGAATTCTCAAAGATACTATTCCCCACTATTGGTTTAGGCGATCTCTTAATTGCTCCGGCTATCGATCATCTTCGCTCAAACGGAGCCTGCTTACAAGAAAGTGTAAAAATCCAAGGTCTGCAAAAAACAGGTTCAGGATATACTCTTTATCCGAAAGATGGGGATGCTCTTTCCTTCGATGCTGTCATTATTGCCGCCTCTCCGATACCCGATTGGCTGGAAGCTATCGTTCCAATATCTAAAGGCGCTTTTGAATTTTCACCGATAGTTAATCTTTACCTCTGGGTCGATTCCGTTCTCTTCAAGCATCCGATAAATGCAATACTTGGTACTCATTTGCAATGGTGCTTTCCAAAACGATCTCATTATGCTCAACAACTAATTGCCTGTACGATAAGCGCTGCCGATGCCTTGGTAGAAATGGAACCGGAACAGGTCGTATCGCTTATCGAAGATGAATTGCGCTCTGTCCTCCCACACTCGTCATTTTCCATTATTCATTCGCTGGTATTAAAAGAAAAACGGGCGACATATAGACTTTTGCCTGCCATCCAACAACAGCGCCCGCCCGTACAACTGCCGGGTCATCGGATAGCTCTGGCTGGCGATCTTCCTCAAAATGACCTGCCTTTTACAATCGAAGGGGCTATCAGGAACGGCCAACACGCGGCTGAAATCATATTGAACTCCATATAAATTAATAAATTGTAATCCGGAAACCGATTTCCGATTCCGAGCGTATCTATGCTCACCCCCGAGCGAACTTTCCCCCTGAAAAAATAGTAGTAAGACTTTCATCTCGTTCGAAATTCGAATACATGAGTACTTCTCAGGCCGATCAGGCGATGCAGACATTCAAAGCCCGTCAGCGTCGCAAAGCCATTAAACGCTGGATCACCATCGGTATTATCCTTTTATTTCTTGGTGGAGGAGCTTTCTATTTTCTTAGGAAGGATGAAGCCCAGCCACAGACCATTATCCGCTATACTACTATAGAACGTGGTGATATAATGAAGTCTATTACTGCAACGGGGACGCTTCAGGCTACCACGACTGTCCAGGTCGGCACACAGGTATCCGGCACCGTAAAAGAGCTTCATGCCGATTTTAATTCAAAGGTCAAGAAAGGCGATCTCATTGCCGTTATAGACCCTACCTTTTATGAAGCAGCTATAAAGCAGTCACAGGCTAATTATCAAAAAGCTTTAGCCGATAAAGAAAAATCGCAAAAAGATGCCGACCGAGCCGAAGCATTGTTTAAACAAGACTTACTTTCAAAAGCCGAACATGATGCGGCAGTTTCCACGCTTGCTCAATCGACGGCTACTGTAAGCCAGGCGGAAGCAGCTCTGGAACAGGCAAAAGTTAATCTTGGCTATACCCAGATCCATGCACCGATCTCCGGGACTATCGTTTCCCGAAATGTAGATGTTGGCCAGACGGTGGCGGCTTCCTTGAATGCTCCGGTTATCTTCGTCATAGCCCAAGACCTCTCCAAAATGCAGGTACAAGCCAGTGTCGATGAAGCCGATATTGGCGGTGTAAAAGTGGGCCAGGAAGTACAATTCACGGTCGATGCGTTTGGTGATGAGAAATTTTATGGCACGGTAAACAGTGTTCGCCTGAATGCAACCATTACTCAAAACGTGGTTAACTACACGGTAGTTATCGATGCCGATAATAGTGATCTGAAGTTATTGCCAAGCATGACAGCAACGGTGACTATCATTAACTCTTCCAAAAAAGATGTTTTAAAAGTGCCGTTAACAGCATTACGTTTTACTCCGCCGAATATGGATCGGGGCAAAGGAGGAGATAAATCTCACCGGGGTGCTGGTGGAGCCCAGCGATCGGGGGGCAACCAAGGCGCGGGAGCGGAACATAAGATGATGCAGGAAGCTGCGTCCGATTCTGTGACCGGCCATGGAACCATCTATATCAAAGCACCATCTACCACCGAAGACAAAACTCCACGCTTTCAGGCTGTTCCTGTAACGACCGGTATCAGCGACGGGATCTTTGTAGAGATCAACCCTATTAATTACGATCTGAAACCAACCGATAGTATTGCCGTTGGGATGTACTCTGTAGGAGGTGGGAGTTCTTCTTCTCCGGCACCCGGTACTTCTCCATTCGGTTCACCCGGCAATAGCCGTGGCGTAAGAAGGATGTAGAATGTTCGGTAATATCTATTCCTCGATCCTCATGGCCTTTGAATCGCTCGGGCATAATAAAGTCCGGTCGATCCTCACCATGCTTGGTATTATTATCGGTGTTGCGGCCGTTATTACCATGACTGCTATTGGCCAGGGCGCTAAAAAGGCTGTTAACGATCAAATAGCATCGCTCGGTACGAATGTCTTGACGATCTTTCCGGGAGCTACGTTTGGTGGTGGAATCAGCTTCGGTGCCGGTACTTCTAATAAACTCACCGCCAGCGATGCCGATGCAATCGGCCGTTCTCCATTGATTACGCATATTGCTCCAATTGCTACTGCTTCAGCGCAGGTTGTTGCCGGAAATTCTAACTGGTCAACCCGTGTCAATGGTACTTCCCAAGATTATATTATTGTCCGCGATTGGGGGCTGACTGATGGATCGAACATCACCACTTCGGATATTACCCATGAGGCAAACGTCTGTATTCTTGGAAAAACTGTTGCCGATCAACTCTTCCCGGACGGTTCTAATCCGGTCGGGCAAACCATTCGTATTAGAAAGCTGGCCTTTAAGGTAATAGGTGTAATGGTGCCGAAAGGATTTAACTCTTTCGGTGTCGATCAGGACGATATTATTTTGGCCCCCTTAACCACGGTTCAAAAGAAAATACTTGGTATTACCTGGCTTAATGTCATTATTGCCAGTGCGATTTCAGGAGATCAAACGCAGGCAGCCATTGCTGAAGTCGGGCAAATCATCCGTACCCAGCATAAACTTCTACCATCGGAAGCCGATGACTTTAATGTCCGCTCTCAAATGGACCTCGCCGCCGCTGCCGATCAGAATGCCAATACCCTAACGAGTTTATTGCGCAATGCCGCTATTATTTCATTACTCGTTGGCGGTATCGGTATTATGAATATTATGCTCGTAACGGTTACCGAACGTACCCGCGAGATCGGTATTCGCAAATCGCTTGGCGCTAAAAATGCGCAGATCATGACCCAATTCCTTACTGAGGCGATGACCTTATCGTTGGTTGGTGGTTTAATGGGTCTTTTGGTCGGTTATGGGATGAGTGCCTTTATCTCTTCTAATAATGGCTGGACTTTAGAGATATCTCCGGTAGCAACGGCTCTTTCTTTTGGAGCGGCCGCAATGGTGGGTATATTTTTCGGTTTTTATCCGGCTCGTAAAGCCGCCCGTCTTAACCCGGTAGAGGCGCTTCGGTATGAATGATCCTTGTCTTGGAGAGCTTATTCGAACCGATTGCTCGCAAGTCTCAGCAGGAGATATTATTATTGTCGGCATCCCTACCGACGAGGGTGTCAAAAGAAATGGCGGCCGTATTGGTGCTGCCCAGGCTCCGGATAGCATCCGCACTTACCTGAGAAAATTAACCCCGATAGCGCCATTCGAAACGGAGATCACGGTAGAATCCCTTCGAATCTTCGATCATGGAAACACTACCGGCTCTTCGCTCGAAGATATTCATTCGACTGCAAAAGAAACAATTCGGTCTTATACTTCCAAAGGGTGTTTTGTCCTCTCCTTAGGCGGCGGTCATGATATTACCTACCCTGCTGCGTCGGGCGTAAGCGCAGCCATCGGTAAGCCGCTTGGTATGATCAATATCGATGCCCATCTCGATGTACGGGAGAAGAAGAACGGCTTGCATCACTCCGGGAGCAGTTTTCGATTATTGATAGAAGATAGAGTGATACCTCCCGGCCAGTTTACAGAATTTGGGATACAACCTTTTGCCGCAGCGAAGGAACATATCAATTGGGCCAAAGAGCAAGGCTCTAATATTATCTTTTTTAATTTATTGCAAGCCAATCAATTATTAGAGATATTTCAAGAATTACTTTCTTCCTATTCTTCCCCCTTCTATCTTTCTTTCGATATAGACTCGATTCGCTCTTCCGATGCACCAGGCTGCAGCGCACCATCACCTATCGGCTTTACAAGTGAGGAAGCAATGCTATTATGTTATTTAGCAGGCAGACATCCCCTCCTATCCGGTTTTGATATTGTCGAGGTAAATCCCCTGTTCGATCCTGATGCCAGAACCGCACGACTGGCCGCAAGAATGATGGGTGCTCTTTTTGCAGGTATCGCTTCCCGCTAAGAGATCTTAGACTCTTTAAAAGACAAAAGCCATGGCGCTTAGCACCATGGCTTTTGTACATATCTGGAGGTTACTTAGTTTGTGACAACCACTCTTCTTGAAGCGACGAAGGCTTCACCCCCGGTGGTAACGCCGCTGAAGCGGACAATATATGTCCCGGCGGCAACTTTAGCTCCGTTCGCCATTCCATTCCAATTCCAGTTAGAATTGATCGAAGAGCTTACGAGCTCATTACCGAGCAGATCATAGATCTCAACCATTGCAGAGCGGACTCCGCCGATCGTAACAGCCATCGAAGTACTCATCGGGTTCGGTACCATCGAGATCGATACCGATGCCGGCAATCCTTCTTTTACACCGCTGATAGAACCGGTATGAATTCCCTGCATATCGTATTCTACATCTGTAATAGTATGCGAAGCTGTTACTTTCAATTTCGCCGTATGAACATTATTGTCGTTAGCAGAGAATGCAACGGTTACCGCAAACTGATCGCCCGGATGCAGAATGAAGGGCAGTGATTCCGGATGAATAGCCTGGATCGAGAAGAACGAGCCTTTTTGATCGATCGAAATAGCGGATACCGTTACATCGACGGAGAGGTTATTCGAGAAGGTGAAGGTCTTAGTCGGATTATCACCTGAAGATTGAATCGAGATCGTACGCGGTTCGCCGGAGTTCGGGAAGAGCGGGCGAACTACACTGTCATCATTGTGTCCTGCTCCATCGTGGGTAGAGACCCCGGCAAATGTTACATGACCAAGATCGCAGGTGATGCTATCACCACTGACGAAGAATAAGCCGCAAGCTTCATAATGCTCTTTCGTCGAACCATTCACCGTGAATGGGGTGAAGGTATAGCGAAGCGTATCGATCGTATGTGCCGGTATTGTAAGCGGCATAGAAGTAGTGATCGCAAATGCTGCGGCATCCGCACATCCGATACTATCACGACTGATCGTAATAGGGGCACCTGTGCTATTAATAAGATATATAATTCTATTAGCGCTTGCGCCCTGAACGACAGCATCCCTATATCCATCGCCCTGTTCGAAACGGATACAGGCCTCATGATTGCCACCACCGCCGTTATTACTATTGGCCCTTGTACCGCTTAATGCGATCTCAACGGTATGACCGTCGGAATTGGGCTCATGGGTAATATAATGCAAGGTCAATTTGCAAGAAGCACTGGCATGGGTACTATCAGGTGTATAGCAAATGGTAAAAGTAATAGAATGGCCGGGTAACAACGTATCATTACCACTGAAAGACGGAGAGATCGAGAAATCCGGGCTTTCGCAGGTATTCCAGCCGGTAATGATCGCGATTGTAGTAGAATCGGCATTATAGACTGTGACTTGACGGCAGGAAGTTGAATCGAGCGGGATCGAGCCAAAATTAAGAGTATGCTCATTGGCATACAGCACATTGGTACTATCGCTATTTCCGCCGCCGTTTCCACCACCACCGTTATTATTATCGCGGGTCGTGTGACCGACGAACGTTGCATACGAATAATGATTGGTCGAATCGTTAGCACCATGATAGGTTAAGCGAAGGGAATCGGCTTCTTCAAGATGCAGTGAATCGGCAGCATAGCAGATGGTAAACTGTAGTATTGCCCCGGAATCAAGCGTCACGTTTTGTGAGTATTGCGGGCTGACCGTAAATCCGTTATTATGGAGGAAATGCCAATCAGTAATTACGATCTGATGGCCGGTACGATTCTGAAAGTACACTACATGACAGGTATCGGTATTAAGATGTAACGTTCCGAAGTTATAGTTATGCGGATCGAATACCCCGACTGCATCTCCATTATTATTGTTACCACCACCATTATTATTTCCAGTTACCGTACCATATACCCCTAAGTTGGTATGGCAATCGCTTCCGAGGCGGTGCATGACCAGCGAGCCGCTCTGATGGCTTCCGGAAGTAGCATTGCTACCGGGATGATACACGATATAGACGGTAACGGTATCACCGGCTGCAAGGGTATCGACACCCGGCGTCACTCCAAAAGCATCCGTACCGCTAAGAGAAAAAGAAACAGCTATTGTAGAATTAGTCGTATTGGTTATCAATAACGCACGGGTCTGGCTACTACCTGCATTCGCTGAAAAAACCCAGGCGGTATCGTTAGTGCTGGTACTGAAACCACAATCCTGGGCCATGACCTTCGAGGCCGTACCTAAGGCAAGGACAGCCGAGACCATGATGAAAAAACTAAGTAATAACTTACGTATCATAGTGTTACGGGAATTAGATTTACGATCCAATCTCGGCAGTATTACCAAGACAGAATTACAATGCAAAAACAGGAGAAAAGTTACAGGAAGGGGGCGAAAAACCGTAGAAAAGGCCTATTTTTGAAGAAATCTGGCTATTCCTCGTTTACAATCTTCGGTGGTGCGGGCCAGAGCATTCATAGAAGCAGCATATTCAAGTGCGGGTTCGATGCTCATACCAGCAGTTGTTGCCAGTAATTGCTTGGTCAGGCTGATTGCGCTTTGTGAATTCTTGGCGATCGTCTGCGCATAGCTCTCGACCATAGCATCAAGTTCGGGGCAAGGTACTACGGCATTGATCATTCCGAGGGAATACGCTTCTTCAGCAGATATCTTTCGTGCCGATAATAGTAATTCCCGGGCGTGCTGCTCGCCTATTTTACGGGTTAAGAAGACCGATACTAAGGCAGGAATAAATCCGATGGCTGTCTCGGTATAACCGAACTGGGAATCGTCGCTGGCGAAGATCATATCGCAGACTGTAGCAAGACCGCATCCACCCGCGAGCGCTGCCCCATGCACTTTGGCAATGACGATCTTCGGTAAGGTATAGATCTTCCAAAGCAGATCGCGCAAATGTCTTGAATCGGCGAGATTTTCTTCCGGACCGAATTCAGATAATTGCTGAATGTAAGAAAGATCGGCGCCTGCGCAAAAAGTATTGCCTTCTCCGGTCAGGATAACAACCCGAACATCGGAATCGGCCACGGCTTCATCTAAAGCACTCGAGATCTCGGTGATGAGCTCCGGCGAAAGAGCATTTCTCTTCTCAGGACGAGCAAGCGTGATCGTGAAGAGAGGGTGCGCAAGAGTGGTTTTTATAAATTCGTATGAAGCCATTACTTCTGGTTTATTGCTCTAAATTACGAAACCAGCATAGGAGGCTTTTGAATTACTGAGGCTGGAAGTTCTCGATCTCTTCGAGAAGGACCTGGACTATTTCCGATTCTTTAATACGGCGAACCACTTCGCCCTTTCGATAAAGGATACCAACTCCCTGGCCGGCTGCAATACCAATATCTGCTTCTGCCGCCTCGCCCGGACCATTTACCACACAGCCTAAAATAGCAACTTTAACCGGCTTCTTGTAGTGAGCGGTCGCTTGTTCAAGCTCATCGCATACTTTGAAGAGATCGATCTCAAGACGGCCGCAGGTTGGGCAGGCAATAATCTCCACATTTCGACTGGCAAGCGAAAGCGAACGTAAAATTTCTTTGCCGACCTCTACTTCTTTCTCCGGATCATCGGTAAGCGAGACACGAATAGTATCGCCAATACCTTCGGCAAGCAAAGTACCAATCCCTACGGCGGATTTAATCGTCCCTACTCTAAGTGTACCGGCTTCGGTTACTCCCAAATGCAAAGGATAATCGGTGCGCTCGGCAATAAGCCGATAGGCCGCTATCATTAAACGCACATCGGTAGATTTTACGCTGATGATGACATCACTAAAGCCAAAATCTTCACAAATACCGGCGTGTCGCATTGCCGATTCGAATAATGCTTCGGCTGTGGGATAGCCGTGCTTATCGAGAATGTCTTTTTCGAGCGAACCGGAGTTGACACCAATGCGGATGGGTACCCGGCGTTCTTTTGCCAGACCTAAGACCTGATGAATACGCTCTAAGGAGCCAATATTACCGGGGTTCAGGCGAACTTTTGCAACGCCTGCTTCAAGAGCTTTGATCGCAAATACGTGGTTAAAATGAATATCGGCAACAATCGGTATTTTAGAGCCGGCGACGATCTCTTTCATCGCTTCAGCCGCTTCCCAATCGTTTACCGTAACACGGACGATATCGACACCGGCTTCTTCGGCACGTTTGATCTGAGCGAGAGTAGCCTTAGCATCGCCGGTCTTGGTCTTCGTCATGGTCTGTACGGAGATAGGAGCGCCACCTCCTACCGGTACATCGCCAACCATCACACGGCGCGATTGCCGGCGATGATTTTGCAAGCTATCTAAACCTGTTCCACCTACGATCGGTAATTCCATATTCATCTTATCACCTGCCCCGTTCATCCATTTTACGCGATGCCTCGAATAATATCTGACGCTCTTCTTCGGTCAGATTCTGATAGCCACTGGCCGCGATCTTATCTAAAATTCTATCGATATCTTCCTGGGTAATGACGCGATGCCCCGGAGTCTGGCGAGCGGTTGGCATTCTTGACGAACCGATCTCTTCATATTCCGCCTCTACCATTTCATCTTCGGAAACATGGCGTCTTCCGCCGAATGGCTGCTGGGGAAATTTCCACCCCGAACTCTGTGAGGATGATTTAAAGCTTCGTTTAAACGAACCCGCTCCGCCACCAGCGATCAGTAAATAAACAATACCGACAACAGCTCCCCCCAGGTGCGCTAAGTGCCCCACCCCATCGTTAGCAGGTACCGAGATCACTTCGAGCAAAATATATAGCAGAACCATATATTTGGCTTTCATGGGAATAAAGAAATTCACATAAATGATCTGATCGGGGAACATCAGGCCAAAGGCTGCTAATAACCCAAAAATCGCTCCCGAAGCGCCGACAAGCGGCCCCGCCCCACCAAAAAACGGTGAGATAAGAACATGGGCAATTCCACCGCCGAGCCCGCAAAGGAAATAATAGATCAGGAATTTGCGGCTTCCCCAACTCATTTCCAACGACGGGCCGAAGATCACCAGAGCCAGCATATTAAATAAAATATGCATAAAACCGCCATGGAGAAACATATAGCTGATAAGCTGCCACGGATAAAAATTTGGTGCCCCCGGAGGGAACAGGTATAAATAATGCTGGATATAAGCTTCGATCTGAATACCCGAGATCCGTAACGAACCGAAGATCATTTCGAAAAGGAATACGCCTACGTTGATAAGCAACATAAGCCGCACCATAGGTGCTTGGGAGAACAGTCCACCTAAAAAGCCACCTCTGTTGTAAGAATTCTTATAATAACTCATTTATATTCACCTGAGTACCCTGTACTCGTCAAAAGTTAATACCCCGAACAGGGTTATATTTTGCTCTGTTCCTTCAATATGGAGTTAGTACGTACTCCGCCGTGTTGTAACACCCGTGGCAATGTGAAGTTAATACTGCATATTGCGAGAGTAATAGTTTTTCAGCCTATTTTGGCCATAATTACAGCGAATACAACACAGGTGTACGTGCCAGTTCAAAGGGCAGTTTCATACCCTTCTTTTAGACGAATTGCCCTGCTTTTTAGTCTATTATTCCTTCTTATACCTTTTTCTCTCGCCGAGGCACAATGGGTTAAGGTTGCCGATCGCCTTCTTGGTAAAATAACTACTGTTTCCGGCTGTATCACTCATAAAAGTGGTATCGTCTGGGCGGCAGGAGGAAAAGAGCTATGGATGTCTCCGGATAGCGGAACAACCTGGCAAAAACGCAGCCCGACTATTTTCCCGAACGACGATATTATCGAGCTCCAATTTATCTCGAATACAACGGGGTATGTCGGCACCTATAGCGGGCAGATCTATATAACCCATGACCAGGGTCTTACTTGGAATAACTATTACAAATCCTCTACAGCTTATTCTATTGCTGTTTTAGGTTCGGAAAATAATGTATTGGTGGCCACCGCAGCCGGTGGAACAGTGGATGTTACGACCGATGGAGGGCTAAGTTGGAAATCGGTTAATTTAGGGCGCTTTGTCCCTCTGGTGCGACCAATGATCGGCGGAAGCGCTATTGCCCTAGGCGGGGATCTCCCTTCCGGACTTACCGCCTACAAAACCACCGATTACGGAATGACCTGGAGATCGCTTGGCGGAAAGGTCGATGCCGATACCTATGGTATGGGTGTCGATAAATGCGAACCGAACCGTATTTATGTCATTAATGAAAATGTCACCTATGTTAATGGCACGAATGCTCAGTTATTTATCTCTATCGATGGCGGCAATTCTTTTTCAGTGATCGATAGCCATCCGAGAAAACCGGTTTATTATACCGGAGCGATTTCCCTTACCTCGAAAGCTATTTTTGCTCAAACCAATTTTAATGGTATCCTTCGCTCAACAGATAAAGGGCTTACCTGGCAAAATATCGGCGGCCCGAGCGTCGTTTACGATACCAGGCTTGTCGGTGCAGCGAATGCCAATCTTATTTTTGCTGCCGATAGCGATGGTTCTATCTGGAAATCGGTAAACAGCGGTGGAGATTCTTTGCTCAATATCCCGGAATATGAAGAACTCTCCATCGTTCCTTTTCAACTCTTTACAAAAGATACTCTTTCTAATTGTGATAGTGCGGCATTGGAAGCCGTCCACTTCCATTCCCTGCTATGTTCGACTCCCATTATCGACACTCAGTATATTATCGGGAAGGATTCCTTAGACTATCGGATAGAGCAAGGGATCAAAGATTCACTGGCTTCCGATGATAGCGTTATCCTCTCATTCCGGCCTTTTACAAGTGGGCCACAGGATGGTACGTATGTATTGGTATTCAAAGACGGCACCAAATTCTTCGTACCGCTTAAAGGCTTTGGCAAAGATATACGATTATTATCTCCGGCCTCCCAGAGTATTTCTCTCGATACCATAGGAGGGCTGGCTGTGATACCGATACGGATCAACGGGCTCTCCAAGCCGGAGCATATAGAAGTAGTCTTGCATTACGACCCTAAATTAAAATATGAGGGGTCGTACCTCCCGGATGGAAGAAGGATCGATAAAGCAGGCGAACAATGGGACGGCCGGACGAAGCTGGAATTGCAATTGTCGGATGTCAATATCGATACCACTTCGGCAGTAGCTATCTTTACCGTTTTTCCGGATGGCGATACTTGTTTTACGGCGGTGCTCGATTCCTTAAACGTGCTTGATCTGGTAGTACCTTGTTTCTATACATTCACGCCGGGCATTCCTATTCAGATCTGCCCGCCCCGCGGATGTGGAATCATGACCATTACCGATTTTATGCTCGGAGGAACGATGCCGCACTTGTCGATACGTCCGAACCCCGCACGAAAAGATATTACGCTCAATACTCCGAAATCTCTTGGCAGTTGCAAGGTCGGTCTCTATTCTTCTTCGGGTGCAAAATACTGGTCGGGTGAGTTACCGATAAAACAGGGTGATACAAGATTGCCTATTCCATTACTCACTCCCGGCACCTATTATTTATCGATCCGTTCAACGCTCGGCAGTGCCGTGTTACCAATCTCAATTATTGAGTAACCGCCACCTGGCTTCTATCAGCAGCTCTTCGGTGGTATCTTTGTGGACTAATCTTTATTGCAAGTAGAATGGCAGAACGACACAAACCCTTATTAGTATTATTTGACGGAATGGCCCTGGCCTATCGCGCCTATTTCGCATTTATCTCTCGACCGTTAACTAATGCAAAAGGTGAAAATACCAGCGCGGTGTTCGGTTTTATGAATGCCTTACACCAGTTGCTCGAAATCCATAAGCCGGATTATGCTGCTGTCTGCTTCGATACTGCGGCGCCAACGTTCCGACATAAGTTATATGGTGAATACAAGGCTACCCGCGAAGCTATGCCGGATGATATGAGGCCACAGATTACCCAAATAAAAGATCTTACCAAAGCGTATAATATTTGTCTCCTTGAGCTCGAGGGATATGAGGCAGACGATCTTATCGGTACCCTAGCCCAGAAAGCCAGCCAGCACGGTCTCGAAACATTGATCGTCACTCCCGATAAAGATTTTTCCCAGTTGATCACCGATTCTATCAAATTACTTCGACCAAAAGATTCGCAAACGCTCGATCTGATGGATGCGAAAGCTGTCGAAGAAAAATATGGGTTACGCCCGGATCAATTTATCGATTACCTCGCACTCGTCGGCGATACGAGCGATAATATTCCCGGTGTAAAAGGTGTCGGAGAAAAAACAGCTACCCCATTGCTTCAAAAATATGGTACGTTAGATGAGATCTATAACCATATCGAAGAGATCGATAAAAAAGCGCTGAAAGAAAAACTGAAGAACGACAAAGAGAAAGCGTATCTATCACGACAGCTTGCGACGATCGAAGTAAAGGCGCCTCTTACGACTACGGTGGAAGACTTAAAATATACCAAGCTTCCCGATTTCAGAAAAGTCGAGGCAATGCTGAAAGATTTTGGCTTTAAGACCATGCTGGCAAAGCTCCATGCTGAGGAAAAGATATTCCTCGGTTCGGGAGCTACAGCAGAAATGGCGCCGGAAAAAACCAAAGAGCAATCGGTATCAGCCGAGCAGCCTGCAGCGGAAATTCATACCGGTGCTGTTCGTACCATCAAAGACACTCCTCATACCTATACGACGATCTTACAGCTTAAGGATGTTCGAAGCCTCGTATCAAAGATCAAAGAAGCAAAAGAAATCTGTGTCGATCTTGAAACGACTTCCGCTTCGGCCATGGCAGCTTACCCCATCGGTATTTCTATTTCCTGGAAAGCAGGCGAAGCCTATTATATTCCGCTCAAGGTTTCGGAGGCCAGCCCCGCTCATGAATCGTTATTCAGTGAATCGGGAAAGAATGTTACCGATCACCATAACGCCTATAACACCGGTCTTGGAGTAGATGAGGTATTTTCACTATTAAAACCTGTTCTCGAAAGTGAACGCATCGCAAAAGTAGGCCAAAATATTAAATACGATGCACTCGTGTTGCGCCGATATGGAGTACGGCTTTCTCCGATCACGTTCGATACGATGATCGCCGCCAGTCTTCTTCATGCCGAAGGATTATTATCCATGGACGACCTTGCGCTGGCTTATTTGAATTACAGCCCTGTAGCGCTGTCCGATATTGCCGGTAAGTTCAAAAAAGGAGAATCCTTCGATGTAATGGCCTCTTTAAAAACAGAAGAACTGGCCGAATATGGAGCCGAGGATGCCGATATTACGCTGCAATTAAAATATGCGATCAAAAAGAAAATAGAATCCGAAAAACTTACGAAGGTAAGTAACTGGATAGAATTCCCACTCATAGAAACTCTTACAGCCGTAGAATTCAATGGTGTAAAGATCGATACAAAACTGCTTACCGATGTAAGCAAAGAAATGGAGCGCGAGGCGGAGGCGACCTGCAAGCGCATTTATAAGTATGCCGGCGAAGAATTCAATATCGATTCTACCAAACAGCTCGGGGAGATCCTCTTCAAAAAAATGGGGCTGCCGACGATCAAGAAAACCAAGACCGGATACTCCACCGATGCTTCGGTACTCGATCAATTACGCTCCCATCATGCGATTGCAGAAGAGATCCTCAATTACCGGCAATACCAGAAGCTTAGAAGTACGTACGTCGATGCCCTTCCTCAAATGGTAAATCCGGTAACCGGCTTAGTCCATACCACCTATAATCAGGCGGTAGCAGCGACGGGAAGACTTTCTTCCAACGAACCGAACCTGCAGAATATACCGGTACGAACCGATATGGGACGTGGATTGCGTAAAGCCTTTGTTTCAAGATTTCCTGAAGGACAAATATTCTCGGCGGATTACTCTCAGATCGAATTGCGTATTATGGCCCACATGGCTCAGGATGAAGGATTGATCCGCGCGTTTGAGAATAATGAGGATATTCATACGCAGACCTCTGCCCGCGTCTTTGGTGTAAAGACGGAAGAAGTGACCCGCGATATGCGCCGTAAAGCAAAAGAGATCAATTACGGTATCATGTATGGGATTGGTGCGTTCGGCCTTTCTAATCGGTTAGGAATATCCCAGAAAGAAGGATCGGAAATTATCAAGAATTATTTTCTCGCCTTCCCTACTATTAAGGATTTTATCGATTCTACGATCTCCTTTGTCAGAAAGCATGGTTATGTGCAAACCCTCTTAGGTCGCAGGAGATACATGACAAATATCAATGCTTCCAATGCTACCGTCCGCGCTGCCGATGAACGCGCGGCGATCAACATGCCTATTCAGGGAACGGCCGCGGAAATGATGAAGCTTGCAATGATCACTATTCAAAAAGAGCTGGAACGACGAAAAATGAAAACTCTGATGATCATGCAGGTACATGACGAATTGGTATTCGATGTTCACCCTGAAGAGAAGGACGATATTGCAGAGATCGTTACCTACAGAATGAGAAACGCGTTGCCGATGGATGCACCGATCGACGTCGATTCAGGATTCGGCAAGACCTGGTTCGAAGCACATTAAACTCGTGGTATTCTTACTACGCTTTGCTCGGTGACTATAATATCGAGCTGCTGATCATGGCCTAATCGTGGGATCTCATCGCATTCCTGAATGGAATAGGCAAGCCCCATCCGAAATACTTCAGGCGGCAACGAAGAAAGGAATTTATCATAAAACCCTTTCCCATATCCAAGGCGGGTTCCAAAACCATCGAACGCTGCCAATGGAAGAATCACCATCCCCAGACCCGCAAGATCGTCCGGCTCAGTTTTGACGGGCTCCGGAATACCGTAGGGGCCGGTAGTAACGGCATCGAATAACGGATAATGGGTCATTATCAACTCATTGCCGATAGATTGCAATACCGGCGCGATCACTCTGATACCATCCAAGCGTAGTGCGTGTACTAATCCGCTCGTATCAACTTCCGAACGAAAACTGAGGTAGCAGTGAACCTTCCCGATTGCTTGCTCTTCGATCAGCGAAAGAGCCGAAGCGCGGATCAGATGAGAAAACGCTATCTGTAAGTGAGAAGGAATAGCATTGCGCCGTTCGAGCGCTTCCCGTCGAAGTCGTTCTCTGACCTCGATCTTATCTTCTTGCATTTAGTTAGAAACAGTAAAAGGCAAGGTTATGGTAGCAGAATTTCCATTCTCATCTGTGGCAATCAGATTTAGAATATAGCTTCCGGATGATAAATTGGCTGTAGGCAGCAGTAATTCTCCCTCAAGTGCTTCGGTATATTGTACCGGGAGCGTCTTAGAAAGCAATAATCCGGTAATGGAGACGATTTCTGCTCTGAGCGTTGCCGGAACTTGTAAAGAGAACTGTACCTTCCCGTTCTTTCGTATAATAGGATTCGATGTCAGATGGGCCGAATTAACAATAATATGATGACTCAAACTTTCGCGATAAAAAATATCTCCGCACCCTTCCGGTACAACAAAGGAATGAGATATCGGCTCGAATTCCAGGCATCCGCTATTCTCGTCATTTTCTACCGCAACGGAAATCGAGTAATTCGTATCGCGGGTTACGTAATAGTGCAATCCGATCTGCAAGATGGAATCGAGCGACCCAGTGATCGGCGTACTACTTGACAAAGTGATTTCATACTTCCCATTGCCCAACGAAATACTTGAGAGTGAAGCAGAAGAAAGTGATGAAGTTATTTTTGAAGGGTCAATATCTACCGCTCCATCGGAGGTAAGGGTAACAATAAATTTTAAGGTCGTTAATGGATACATAGCCACAGCATTATCGAGTGCAACGACTACATCCCCGGTTTTGCTATCGGTTGAGAGTGTTTGAACATTCGCCTGCACCGGATAGGAAGATGGGGCTATAAGCAGTTTGATAGTATCGGAAGCAACAACCCTTCCCAGCGCAATTACCTGGATAACCACCGAACTATCTCTCTTTGTAGTGCCATCATAATGATACCGTAGCTGTACTATTTTTTCCTGAGAAGGATGGAGGCTATCGGGAAACGGTGAATTAACCAGAAAGAGAGCATTATCCGTGGAAGTTATTCCATCGATCTTGATAGATACTGCACCGGTATCACGAATTCTTAACGTACCGGCATCATAAATAGAATCGATACCACATAACAATGTAAGTGGAGCTGTTGGCAATGCCTGTAATATATTGGGGACTATACTGGCCTGCAGCGTGGTAACTTTACTGGTTAACTGTAAGCCCGGTGTTTTTTCCGAAGCTATGACAGATGAAACGGCAGGGCCAAGATTGGCAGAATTGAGTGATACCTTGAGCCAGATCGTATCGCCGGGTGGTAAAAAAAATGGAGTAGGCGGAGGATCAACCAGCGTAAATGGCAAGGACGGATCGACAAAAGATTGGATTCGTGCATCAATGCCACCATTATTCACCAATGCGATTACCGTATCGACTTTTTCATTCTGAGCCACGATCCCAAAATCGATCACGTTCGGACTTAGGCTAATATCGGGCACGGCAACACTTCCAAAAAACTCACAAATAGGAAATCCCTCCAAAATTCCTTCCATCGTCACCCTTCCGGTAAAAGAGCCCACCGGTAATATTGGATGAAAGGTCACGAGAAATTTTATAGAATCATCAGGTTGTAAAAAGATTGGGAAAGGCTCTAATGGATCGAGCGGCTCAACTTCGAAATACGGATTCCCGTTATCATTCGCGGTTTGATAATCAATTAAAGTAGCACTATCGGGCCCGTCGCAATACACAGTAATCGTATCGCTAATATCTGCAAACGGAAGTCTGGTACCAAAATTAATCATATCTGGTACGATATGAATTTTACCTTCAATGGCAAGCCCCTCACCTTGGAGCATAAATATCGTTGTATCTAAGGGTAATGTACCGGTATCGACAATGACTTCAAGAAAAGCACTGCGGCTGCCAAGCTGCTGGGGGGTAAAACGAATCTGGAGTTGGCGTTCATCCGTCGAAGGAAAATCGAACGGAACTGCCGGAGGAGCGATAAGTTTAAATTCGTTTGGAAAAGAATTCTGGGAAAGAATAGAAATCTTTTTGACCGTTACTTTAGAAGGGAATGTATTGGTGATAGTAATATAGCCATCGCGCTGTGAAAGTTGTTTTACTTTCTTAAAATCAAGCGGATTCGGCGTTCCTGAGATCGTAGAGGCCACTGCACCGCAATACCAAATACAGGATAGTATAATATAACCAAGGATACCCTTCCGAAAGAAAGGTGTAATTCGGAGAAAGGAGGTATGATGCAGGGGCAATCTCACTTGAAAATCAACACCTTTTTCATAGTAAAGTTACTACCCGGACTATAATTATCTTACCCTGAGAGAGCAAGAGGTTCGATGAAAATACCATCTCCCCTCTTAACTCATCTCAGAATTACGAGTGAAAGAATAACCATCTTTGTTTCTTCTCTCACAACTCATCAGTATTAGAATGACACAAAATAAGAGTCGGATGTTACGGCAGCATCGACTTTATTTTTTTATAGGCAACGCTTTGTAGGGTTGCTTCGGTCGGCTCTCCTAAATGGGCATCGGCGGCCTGTTTATTTACATTGTCCAATCGTTCTTGTGACGGCGGATGAGTCGCCAGATTTCTTGCCAGGGATCCTTTAGGGTCGGCACTGAGCGTTTTTACCATAAAATATTTAATGGCAGCCGGATACCATGGGCGCCCCGAAAGCGACATCAGGTCGTCGAACGATGTCTTATCGGCATCTCGTTCATCATCTCTGCTGAAACGAAGCATAGCTAATTGTCCTCCGATACCGGCGATCGCATTAACCATTTCGGCTGTCAATCCGCTGCCGGACTGCCCGACGGCAGCCGAAGCTACTATCTGCAAGCCATATTGCTGGCTTAATTGCTGGGTACCGTGCCGATGGTCGGCATGAGTAATCTCGTGAGCCAGGATTCCGGCAAGGGTAGCTTCGTTATCGATGAACTTCAGAAGGCCGGTATAGACATAGATCGGTCCTCCAGGTATCGAAAAGGCATTGACGGTATTATTGTCATTAATAATAGTGACATGATAATTAAAGTCTTTATTTTTTACATTCGGGCTTTGAACGATCCTGTTTACGATTCCCTGCACATACGAAGTGACGGCAGCATTATTATAGACAGGGTAATTTTTCGGATCACTGGATATCTGGGCCTGCATCTTCTGCCCCAGCTTTATATCCTCCGACTTTGCGAAAAGATTAACCCCTGAACCGCATCCTGAAAACACTCCCCAGGAAAGCAGTACTACCAAAACCCACAGATATTTACTATAGTGTAGCATGAAAAGAAAGTGACGTTAAATCAAATAGTTAATACAATAAAACGGCAGAGGCAGGTTTCATTGGAATGAAACCTGCCTCTGAAAAAAAACAGCAATCAGATTATTTCTTCATAAACATGTTCTCGTCAACAGCGATGTTATGTTCGATCGAGGTTACTTCCACGGTATGATCCCCTGCGCCATGGGTGATAATAGTAAACGGATATGGGATACCATCTACTACCTTAAAATTGCTGTGATCTTCCGAAGAGGCAGCATCTCCCACCATCATTTCTTTGCGCGTAATATAACCGGTCGTCGTATCGATGAACCAGTTCTCTTTCATCCCATTCGGCTTATGCACCTCGAGAACATAAGCCGGGCCAGCTGCAGCCATACCCACTCCAAGTACCGTTGCCGAGTAGCCCGGATCCTTAAGACGAAGCTCTTCATGGAATGCAGCATCATTTAACTCTTGCTTCGTTGTCTCAGGATCGGCCGGACCGGCTTGCCCCGGAGCATAGGTATAGACATTCGTACCATCAACCCTGGTCTCAACAATAAGGCCGCCGATATTCAGTTTAGAATATTTTTTGTTTGGGGCTTCTTTGACCTCTTCATAGGAAGATTTAGTAGGGCCTCCGCCGATATCGAGCGTAAGCATAGCTTTGACCCTCGTAGTTTTTATCTTTTCGTATTCCGGCTTATTTAAGCCCGCATACATTTTATTGATAACATCGTCAAGGGTCTTGGTGGTAGCGCCCATCTTTTTCTCGATGTTCTTTTTCGGATTCAGATCGAGATCGTAGATATTAACCTTGCCGAAGCGCTGTAACTTCGGAAGGATCTGGGCGGCATCGCCGATGACAATAATATTGATGTCGTTCGGAGAAAACACCCGTCGAGCAACACTCTGGAGTTGTTCCGGTGTGAACTTAGAAATACGCTCCGGATAAGTTGCATAATAATCTTTGGGAAGATTATATTCAATGGTCGAAAGTGCCAAAGCACTGGTCGTCTGCGGATCGGCAAGATCCATCATGAACTTACCGGCGATGAGTCCCTTTGCAAAATTTAATTCCTGATCGGATATTTTTTCATTTGCCAAACGACGGTATTCTATGAGCATCTGATCGAGAGCCGAATCGGTTACCGAATTACGAACTTCCGAGACGGCAACGATCACACCAGGATCGATAGAGCGAGTCATCGAACCGCCCGGAGTATAGGTATACCCATGCTTTTCTCTGATATTCTGGAATAAGCGGTTCTGGAAACCGATCTGCCCATTGCCGGCAAAGATCGACATAACAAGACTTGCCTCATCAAACTGAGGATTCGTTGCCGGCAATCCTACTCGCTGTAAGCGAATCGTCGATTGAGCCGAACCCGGGCGATCGATCAATGAGATCGTCATCCCCTGGGTTTCTGCAACGCTCGGGTACTGGGGCTTTATAGCAGCCCCGGTCTTCCAAGAGCCGAAATATTTTTCCATCATCGGCTTTACATCCTTTTCGCTAATATCGCCGACGACAGCGATGATCGTATTGGCCGCTACGAAATTTTTGGAATGCCATTCTTTCAATGCTGCAACCGAAAGGGCTTTGACAGTAGAATCCGTCTGGTAATATCCATACGGGTGCATACCATAGGTAAGACGACGGCCCATTTTCCTGCCCAATTCTCCCGGGCTCTGGCGCGCCGCTTTGAGGCTCGATAGCTGCTGCGACTTATACTTTTCAAGTTCATTTGCCGGAAACGATGGATTCTGAAGCACATCCGAATAGATCGGAAGTACCTTATCCAGATCGCGCTTGAGGCAGCTTATCGTAACATTAATATCGTCAACCGATGATGACGATCCAAGCGCTGAGCCATAATAATCAAGCTTTTTGGCAATATCATCGGCCGACATTTTGGTCGTCCCTTTTTCAAGAAGTTCGGCGACTGCAGCGGCGGCACCGTTCATATTACCATCCTGTGCATTACCGCTCAATACCAACGTTCTGAAATAGACGATCGGCTGCTTATGCTCCTCCACCACCACGACCCGAAGCCCATTTTTGAGCTGAATCATATTGAATGGCTGGACGGCAGATTTCGGAAGTGGTCCAGCAGCAGGCTTTTCGGATCGATCTACCTGGGCTCCTGCGCTACCGATACAACAGGCAACCAAAACGGCCGCAATGAAAATTTGTAATGATCTCATAAACATTTTCTCTTAAAATTGTAATGGATTAGTTTGCGCTCGGTACGGTATAAATGATCACGTTCCGGCTGGTCGGAACCAGATATTTCTTTGCTACACGCTGAATATCCTGCTTAGTGACGGCGAGATAGCGATCAAGTTCGGTATTGATACGCTTTGCATCGTGAAAGAGCGCGTATTGATCGGCGATCTGAAAAGCAATGCTTTGGGTATTTGCAGCCTGCGTTACGAGATCTTTTGTCGTCTGATTCCGTACTTTCTGAAATTCCTCATCGGTAATACCATTATTTTGAACTTTCTGAATTTCTTCGTCAAGAACAGTACGGATTTTTGTAAGCTCTATTCCCTGCTTTGCAACAGCTAATAAACCGAAAACGCCATCTTTTTCTAAGGCAAGAGCGATCGGTTCTACTTCGACGACTAATTGATCCTGATCTTTAAGGCGCTTGACCATTCTGGAGCTATTACCTTGCATTAACACCGAAGCAAGCATGTCGAGGGCATAGGCATCCTTTTCACCGACAGCGGTCGTCTTCCAGGCGTATCCTACTGCCGGAAGCGGGGTGATCTTTTCATCAATAGTTGTAGTACGCTCACTGGTCTGGGCAGGCTCCGGAGTATAGGAGCGGTTGATCTCTTCGGTACCGCGCGGAATATCGCCGAAGTAATCCTGAATATCTTTTCTTGCTTCTTCAGGTTTGAAATCGCCGGCAACAACAATGATAGCATTGTTGGGGACATAATATTTTTGGTAAAAATCCCTGAACTCGGCGATCGTTGCTTTATCGATATACTGGGCGGCTCCGATGGGTGTCCAGCTATATTGAGATGTTTTAAAGACGGATTCCATCATCTTCAGCAACAACGAACCGTAAGGCTGATTCTCGTAACGATTGCGGCGCTCTTCTTTTACGACCTTACGCTGGGTTTCAACTCCGATGGAATCGACATGCAGCCAGTGCATACGTTCGGCTTCCTGCCACAGAGCCTGACGCAGATAATTAGAAGGGACATCTTCCTGGTAGAACGTATGATCGAAGGAAGTATGAGCATTGAGTTCTCCACCTACCGATTCGACTAATTTAGGATATTCTCCCCTGCCGATATGATCGGTGCCTTCGAACATCAGATGCTCGAAAAAGTGAGCAAAGCCGGTACGATCCGGGCGTTCGTTTCGCGAACCTACATGGTAATATACCCGGACGCCAACTCGCGGAGCCGAATGATCTTCATACAAAATAACATGGATGCCATTAGCCATATCATATTCATCGAATTTGATAGGCTTGAATACCTGTTGTGCTGTGCCTGAGGACACCACAACTACCCCAAGCAAGAGGGCAATAAGAAGTTTTTTCATAGGTTAACGAAAAGGATTTTTTATCGAATCGTTCTCTAACGGTTTTGACTCAGGAAGGTTTCAAAATGGCTCCCCCCATTAGGTGAACTACTCTTTCAAATCTATGTTAAAAAATATAGATGTTGCTACATTTATTAGTGCTCGTGTCGGTGCTCTTTTGAGTTGTGTGATTTCTACCACTAAACCATTGATCTACCTACAATGAAACTGCTACTTTGTATTGCGCTTGTGTTCGTGGGCGGCCTGTTGCTGTTGGCAGCCGGGACAGGTACCATAACCCTCTCCTCTTTTGCCAAAGGCCACCTTACTGCTTTGAAGGCTGATACGGTTACCATCGACTGGGAAAAAATGAACCACGACGATCGTGAAGAATATATGCGCCATGTGGTGATGCCCAAAATGCGGAAGGTATTTGCCGATTTCGATGCCAATAAATATGGCAAGATCAACTGTAAAACCTGCCATGGTGATGGCGCAAGCGATCAATCGTTCAAAATGCCGAACCCGAAGCTGCCGAAGCTGCCCAAGACTTCCGAAGGATTCGCTGAATTAAATAAGAAACATCCTGAAATGATGAAATTCATGATGGAGACGGTAAAGCCGACTATGGCCTCGTTATTAAATATGCCGCCATTCGATCCAAAGACTCACAAAGGATTCGGATGCAGCAACTGCCATACTACCGAATAATAACTGTAAAAAAACTATTGGAAAGCCGGTCTTATGTACCGGCTTTTTTATTGCCCTTCTTCGGATTTCAGCTTTTCATACAGTCCGCCGAGCGAAGCAAAACGCTGGTCGAATTGTGGGGCATGTTCTTCCGATAACGGAAGCCCTGGGCAATCGGCCTTGCAAAGACGCTTCATGGGAACGGCTAACATCAGTGCATCGTGTACGTCTTCGGTGAGATCGACTTCATAGAGCGTCATCGGATCAAAAGTATGAAGGTAGCCACTATCTTCGAATTCAGCTTCATGATCCGTCGGAGCATATATGACTTCAAGATCGGGATCGACCACTACATCGAATTCAGTCGTACAACGATCGCAAATAAAATGTTGAACCGAATGCAGATGCAGCCTGAATACATAAATATCGCTTGCTTCGAGTTCGCCGCTTACCCGGATCGGGGTAGTAACTTCCGGAATCTCTAAGGCTGAGGCAGGAATAGTAAGATCGATCGTATGAATACCGGGGCGAATTCCACGAAGGCGAAATTTCAAAGATTGATTGTCGGTGAACATGATATGTTCAAACCCGCATTAGCGATTGCGAGTTTCGACGAGATCTTCTGTCCAGAGAATTGCCCCTTTCGGATCTTTTGCGACTTTATCTATGGGACCGATCAATTTTGCAAAATAAATGGAAAGACTGCTTCCGTTTTGGTACTCGGCCTCTACCGGTAATAAGCTCTTTGAGCTATCGGTATGAACCGTATATTTTACGAGATAAATATCATTATACTGCATTCCGCTCACTTGGGTCGATGAATAGTATTCTTCCACTGAAGCATCGATAGAAACAACGGCTCCGTTCGAAGTTATGAACGACCTACAAACCGGCCAGGTATTACCTTTGCTCAAAAGACTATTAAGAATATAGTAGGCATTAACAGAGTCGCCGACCTTCTGATATTCGATGACTGCTGTATCGGAAATGAACGTCGTCAGTTGATTCGATACCTTTGAAGTGGTATCCGTGCAGGTAAAGAGATCGGCAACCGGATGAGTCGCAGAAAAGGGGTTTGTACCTTTTCCTGCATACGAGCATTCAACATATTTTAAAGAATTGGTAGCAATATCCGTGCGCTTCCATAAGTAGATCTTCGAAGCATCTTTCGGTGTATAGAAAGTACTTAAGACTGTAAACTCCGGCAGTGGATTATTTGTCGTATCAGATGGCACACAGCCGCTTACGAAAGCGGCTGTGAAAAGAAAAAGAATGAATACGTATGCGTTGCTTCGCATTAGAACTTCCAGGATAATTCAAGAGCCGGCCCGAGAAACCCGGTGATTTCCTGGCGATTATAAGCGCCCAACATCATCGTTCGCTGTCCGGAAAATTGCGAGGACTGCGCTTGCATTATAGCTGCGTTCACATCATGGCGGTAGAACATCCCTTCTACACCAAGACGTAGAACAAGATTGCTTTCCCACTCTAATGATGTAAAGAGCGAAGCTCGCGGAATCCAGGTCCCGGCGAAATCATTCATTGTACCAATACTCAGGTCCAGTGGTAATCCTTCGATCCCGAGATGGCCGGTTAATTCCGCACCCGCTACCTGCTTATATTGAAGAGCAGGATTAAGTTTTAATAACTGGATACCATCATTATTAGATAAGCCGGCCGCAATAACAGCCGATTCATACGGCATAAATTGGCCGATCGAACCTGAAATCGACAGCCAGCTTAATAGGTGGTAAGAAGCTCGTATCTCTGCCAACGAACCAGTATAAGCCTGCGTACTTCCCGGTATCTTTCCGCCGCCATAGCGAACGGAGAACGACATCGGTGAAGTGATCGTATGCTGTTTAGATTGATCCGGTGCATCGAATGGATTTGCAGGGCGCTCCGTAGCATTATTCGAACCATGAATATCGGTCGTATTCGTGGTAGAAATTATGGGTTGATTTTCCGGAGTAGCTTCATTCTTTGTTGGAATAATGGCAGCATTATTAACGCCATTTTCAGCAACAGCTTTTTGCTCAGTCGTAGTATTAACAGCTACCGGTGCCTCGGTTGCCGTCATAGCATCAGACTGAAGGCGGGTAGTTGATGAGCTATGAGCCGCTCCAGTATGATTCTTATGGATAGACGGAGTTACTGCTGAAAAAGCAGTTGGCTGCACGGTATTCAGTTGCGAAGCCGATTGAGCAGATAATTCAGTGGTAGCCGGGAGTGTTGCCTGGTTGTTCGCGGAAGTAGTATTGCGCGTTACAATTTCATGTGATTTGGAACTACCTGCCGATGAATTATTGGAAAGTCCGAGGAAATAACTGGCACTGCCACCGAGTAGCAACGAAGCCAGTAATAACAACCCGACTGTCCGCTTGCGAATACCGGTTGTCGCAGATGCATTAGGCACCGGCGGCTTAAGCGAAGCACCATGCTCGGTAACCGAAGGGTTAACCGGAGGCTGCGGACCGGAATACCCCAGCGCTGCCACCGAGGAAAAGACACTGGCCGTTAACGCTCCCGGAACATGGGAAAACTGCTTGCGTGCAAGCGTCCCCACCATTTCGCGAACCTGAAGGTGCTGGCGCAGCAATTGGCGGCGTTCGGGAGAAACAGCCAGACGGTGCAACAGTTCTTCTTCCTCTGTTGCAGAGAGGTTACCGTCTAAAAACTCAAGAATTTGTTCTTCGATCATCATTGCTTCTATTCTCCATATCTGTTATTCCGAATCCGAACGGTTAAAATAAGTTGTGGTATCGATTCCCAATTCCAGCAGTACTTTCTCACGAACGATCTGCCGCGCTCTGAAGAGACGCACCTTCGCATTCGCTTTTGAAATACCAATAGCACTGGACACCTGATCCAAATTCAAATGTTCGAATTCGGAAAGCAAATACACTTCTTTAAGCGTCAGCGGTAGTTGTTCGACCACTGCCTTGAGGATAGCCAGAACTTCCTCGACGCTTCTATTATCGCTCAACGGATCGTACTCCGGCACAGCAGCAGTTCTAAACACTTTCGATTCTTCAGGCAACTCATTGAAGAATGAAACGTGTTTCGGGCGGCGGACCAGGCTGATCGCTATATTATGCGCGATCCGGAATAACCATCCGGCAAACGAACCGGGACCAGCGGCGACAAACTTGTCCCTGTTCTTAAAGACTCTTATCCAGGTCTCCTGAAAGACATCGTCAATGCTCGATCGTTCGCTGCTCGAACCGATGAGCATTTTCAGATAAGAGAAAAGGCGATCTCCGTAACGGTAATACAGTAACGTGTAGGCGGATTCTTCGCCCTCGGAAAACGCTTGCCACAATTCCTCATCGGAAAGTGCCATTTTCAAGCCTTTTTCTTTTGTCTCCACGCTCACTGTTTTTGGTCGCCTTTCAAAGAAAACGCTTAGAAAACCTCAAAGTTACAACGTTTTCCCCACTTTTCTTTCAAGACCATCGCTTTCATTTATCTGGGTGCCTTCGAGGAAAAAAGTCCGAACAGTTTGAGATGGGATATGAAAAACTTTTGGACCATATCCGCTCATGCTAAATGGCAGCTCTTCTTCATAACCATTATATATTCTTGCAATTAAGGAGCTGCCATCCTCACCTCGTACCCTTTTAAGAGTAGTCAGAACAAGATCATTGTCTATATGAAAAAGCGAGAATTCCTTTTCTAATCTACCTTCATGGGCTGATTCTATCTGGTGTTGAGGAGTGTTGCAACTCTCCATCATTCGCCGGATCATCCCAGCTTCCTGGTATGAAGAATGCCCGGGAATAATATAGTTTGCAAAGTCCTGAATGCCAATATCGAGGTAGCGTTTATCTTCGTTAGGTTGGAATCTATGGGGCGGTTCATGATGGGCAAAGATTGCCGAGCGCGCGATCGTTTGATAGAGATAGTTATTATCAAAACTATAGCTGGATTTGACCGGCCCGATAAGTCCAAATCCCGTGTTCCCCCCTTCTGCAAAAACCCATCTCCCGGTAGGTACTTCTTTCCCTTGCTCCCGTCGTACTATAGAACCGTAAGGTATTTCGCATCGAAGAGCGGGTTCGATAACATGATGGCGATAGCGTAGTTTACAGACCTTTCGTGTTTCCTGCCAATCCAGACGTACCCTATGCTCAACCTGATCTGCATAACGATAGAGTATAATATCTTCTATTAACGAAGAATGGTTATAGCTGCTTTTAATCCGGAGTCTTGCCCGTATTGGTCCCGATTCAACAACTATAATTTCATCGATAGAAAAGCTTCCTTCGTTTGCAGTGAAGCCTTCAATTCCATGTCCCCAGGTATCGCTCGGATCGTCACAGACCAACGCCGGCATATACCAACTATCGGTCAGAGAGAAAGAAACGATGCCATTGGAGATACTATCTTCTCCAATTATAAAGGGACTTGATTCTTCATATTTATCATGCCTGTTAATGGAAAAAGTATTCCATCCAAGGGCCGGCACCGGCACAATAGCCGAGAACCGAACGCTATCGTTACCTATTTTGCCGGAAGCTTCTACCCGCTGTGTTACAAATATTGCATCAGAGTGCCGAAGACTTATAGCATTAAGATCAAGTCCTTTTTCGCTTGCTTCCGGATTCCAGAGATCGAATTCTATCGGTGCCTGGATCGGGAAAGAATTAGGGTTAAAAACAATCAGATGTTCTATCGCATCGGAAGTATCTATCCGAGCCGCTATCCTTGCTAATGAAATGTCCTCGGTCGCGTTTGCTACAGCAATGGCACCTTGGTAGGTAGCAATAGCTTCATCGCAGGCTTCCTTGATCGCCACACCACCGAGTGTATCGTGGAATTGATTTAGCAGTACTCCTTTCCAGGCCTCTTCAAGGGCCTCCCAATCGGCATTGCGCTCGGATACCTGCTCACTTAAAACCGCAAATATCTCCGAACGAACAAGCGCAGCTTCTGCCATTCGATTGAGCCGCTTTATCTCGGCATGAGCGCTATAAGCGCCAATGGCGTGGTATTGCAATTCATCATTAAAAGAAGGCAATGGTATCTGTTGCTGCCGAATCTCTTCAAAGTAAGTATCCGGTGAAGAAAAGATCACTGTATCATCGCCCGATTTGCGAATCTTGAGAATAGTATCGATCTGCTCTTTCGTTGGTCCCCCTCCATGATTACCGACACCATAAAAGATCATATATGGCCATGCAGCGGAGTATCCTTGTGTCGTTGAAAGTGCCGATAATTTTTCTTCGATCGTTTGGGCAAAATTAGAGTAATGCAATGGTATTCTATAAGCAACTACTTTATCTCCCGACGGACTTATCCAATGGAACAGAGGGCTGTGCAATACCTTTTCATGCTCCTGCGGGCGCATGAATACATACTGCTTCATCCCGCAGGCTTGTAAAAGCATTGGCAAGGTCGCAGCATGACCGAAAGAATCTATACAATATCCTGTTTGGGCATAGCGGCCGAATTTTTCAAAGAAGTACGATTGTCCATATAGCCCCTGACGTAAGAAGGACTCACCGCTTGGAAGATTGCAATCGGGTTCGACCCACCATCCCCCGACCAGTACTATTCTTCCCTGCTGAACGAGCTCTGTAATGCAAGAAAATAATGAAGCATCTGTTTTTTCGATGTATTCAAAACAGGCTGCGCTGGAGACCGTGAAAATAAAATCGCGGGTTTCCGATATTCTTTCTACTGCAGAACGCATTGTGGCCGCAAAAGCAGCGAATCCCTCCCGCCAGCTCCACATCCAGGCAGGATCGAGATGCGCATTGCCAATACAATGGATCATAGGCTTATTACTCATGGATCACTGCTGTTTTTGAATATGAGCGCACGATCCCGCCTCGCTCCTGCAATACCGCAATGGCCGATCGGTATCCGATCTGAATTGCCTCGCGTTCACTTAAACCATTAAGTATGCCATAGAGAAACCCCGCATTAAAGGCATCGCCCGCACCGGTTGCATCTACTATGGAAGTAATGGGTTCAATCATCACCTGTTCTATAGTATTCCCCCATGAATATACTATTGGCTGAGAAGCATCCCGAACGATAATTTTCTTATAGCCAAGCTTTCGAAAAAAAGCGATAGATTCTTCTGAAGTACGTTCGCCATAGAGAAGCCGGTCATCGGCTTTCGATACGGAGAGAATATCTATAGCACTTGCCAGTTGTTCGAGCCATGTTCTGAGTTCTCCCATATCCTTCCATAACGAAGCCCGCACATTAGTATCGAAATAGACGAGGGGTTTTATGGGGCATTCGATGATAGCCTCAACTATCTTTTGAGGTTCTTCAAAGACAGCAAGCCCTATGGACGAGAATAAGAGAACCTTCGCCGTTGAAAAAATTTCTGAGCAGTGTTCGGTCGTAGTATGAAGAAAGGTCTCTTTTGCAGCGGAGCGGCCTCTGAAAAAGGTAAATGCCGGCTCACCGGCAGCCGTTGTTCGGACAATATACAGGCCATTATTACGGGAAAACGAATGACCAATATGCGAATGCCCAATCCCTTCACTATCAAGGAAAGAAAGCAGCTCACTGCTATAACTATCCGCTCCGACCATAGAAAAAAATTCTGTGTGCAATCCGAGTCTCGATGCATAAAACAGTGTATTAAGTACATCACCGGCAAACGATTGCTTATAGATTCCCTGATCGAGTTCGACGAATTCGATCAATGCTTCTCCTATGCCAAGAATATCGCTCACGATTCTATCCATTTAAAATAAAAAGCGATCCGAAGGGATCGCTTTTATTCTACGAATAACGTAGTTTATCTTTATATAAGTTTAGGCCTCGACCATTACTTTCTCTGCCTCGGCTTTGAGCATCGGAACGAGATCGAGCTTCTCCCAGGAGAATTGATCTCTTCCGAAATGGCCATAAGCTGCCGTAGCTTCATAGATCGGCTTTTTAAGATCGAGACGAGTGATGATACCGCGGGGGGTAAGATCTACTTTCGACTGAATGATGGAGCCGAGTTCTTCATCGGCAATCTTACCGGTACCATGGGTCGTCACATACACCGAAACGGGCTGAGCAACACCAATCGCATAGGCAAGCTGAACCGTACATTCTTCGGCAAGACCGGCTGCGACAATGTTCTTAGCAACGTGACGGGCAGCATAAGCAGCCGAGCGATCAACTTTCGAAGGGTCTTTACCGGAGAAAGCACCACCACCATGCGGAGCTTTACCGCCATAAGTATCGACGATGATCTTACGACCGGTAAGACCGGTATCACCGTGCGGACCGCCGATCTCGAAACGGCCGGTCGGATTTACGTGAATGATCGTCGAATCATCTATAAGATCGTTAGGAATGACTCTCGGAATGACATACTTAATAACATCTTCGCGAATCTTCTGCTGCGTCACATCGGGATCGTGCTGCGTTGAGACGACGATCGTATGGACGCGCTTAATCTTGCGACCATCGTATTCGATGGTTACCTGGGACTTCGCATCCGGGCGAAGATATGGCATTAATGCCGATTCGTTATTACGAATATCGGAGAGCGTCTTAACAAGCTTATGGGAATAAGTCAGGGTGGCAGGCATGTATTCCGGCGTTTCGTTCGTTGCATACCCGAACATCATTCCCTGATCGCCGGCACCACCGGTATCGACACCCATGGCGATATCACTTGATTGGGAATGAATACCGCTGAGAATACCGCAGGAATTACCATCGAACATATATTCGGCTTTGGTATAGCCGATTCGATTGATAACGCGGCGGGCAATATCCTGAATATTTACGTATGCGTTTGTCGTGACCTCGCCACCTACCACGACCAGGCCCGTTGTTACAAATGTTTCGCAAGCAACGCGAGAATCGGGATCGCTTGCAAGCATGGCATCGAGAATAGCATCTGAAATTTGATCTGCGACTTTATCCGGATGTCCTTCGGAAACGGACTCCGAGGTAAACAAGTATGACATACGTACTAAAAAGAATTAATTACTGAAAATCTATTTCGGAAGAATCGCCGGCGTTGATGCGTTTGAACCCGCCTTTCACATCGGCATTATTTCCCACAATCGAATTATCGAGTAGAACACCCGCAACCTGAGAATCATCACCAATAATACTATTCCTGACAATGGAATCGGTTACATGAGCGCCGTCGCCGATCGTTGCATAGGGACCAATAATAGAATTAGTGATCTCTGCGTTAGGGGCGATATAGACCGGAGGGATCACCACCGAACCTGCAATGTCGCGGGTCAGAGGAGATTTCTGAAGAAGATGGCGGTTCGTGCTGAGCAGCGTTTCCGGTTTGCCGCAATCAAACCACCCATCGACCGTAAAGGTCGTGAAGGGCTCGCCCCGGTCGATCATCATCTGAAGGGCATCCGTAAGTTGATACTCGCCTTTGGTGCGCCGGTCGTTCGAGACGATCTCTTCCAGGCATTCTTTTAAAAGCTGCGGATTCTTAATAAAATATAACCCGACAACAGCAAGGTTACTTTTCGGGTGATCCGGCTTTTCAACCAGTTTGGTAATGTGTCCCGCCGAAAGTTCAGCAACACCAAAACGGCGCGGGTCTTCGACAAGTTTTACTCCGAGCGAACTGACCTGCGAAGCAAAGGTCGATTTCAGATCGACATCGAAGATGGTATCGCCAAGGATTATAAAGAGCGGTGTGCCATCGGTCGGAATATGCTCTTTTGCTACCCAAATAGAATGACCAAGGCCCAGCAGTTCATCCTGGGTTACAAAAGTAACTTTTAAATCCTTATAGTGCTGCCGTACGTACTGCTCCACCAGATCGCCCATATAGCCGACGACGATCGTGGCACTTGTAATCCCATCGGAAGCCAGCCTATCGAGAATATGGCCGAGGATGGGCTTTCCTGCAACATTTAGCAGGACTTTGGGTAATGTATAGGTATGGGGTCGTAATCGAGACCCGACTCCGGCAACCGGAATAATCGCGTGCATGAAACGTGGTTACTTCAAAAAAAAGAGTAATCGGAACCTCGCCGAACGATGTTCCATTGTACTCATAACGTTCATCGAGTTAAAAGTGTCATAAAAAATCTGTGAAGAAAACGTCAAATCTTACTGCCCATTTTTGGTTATTGATCGGCATCATCGCTCTCGGAGGCTGCGGCTATACCAATTCCATTACCGAAGTCCAGAATATCGTCGAATTGAACTGGAAGCAGGATGGTACAGCAATCTATGGCTTTATTCAAAAAACTTCATTCAATGATGCACAGACCTCGCCCTTGACCGAAGCCTTCGATTTCTGTTCGTTCAAAAGCGATGGCTCGCTCAATAAAGCCTACCCTGCCGATCAGCAGGCGATCAACGACTTTTCCTTCGCAACCTTTATCGATCAGAACGCTTCACAGGTCATTACCCAGCTTGGGGCGGATCTCTATCGGATCGACCTGAATTCCGGCGCTTATACCAAGTTGACGGAGCTGTTCCATTTATTAGCGGTTTCTCCCGACCTTCATTATGCCGTGGGCTCACACTCCCCGGCAAACCGCCCGCGAAAAACAATCACGATTCTTGATATTACCCAATCACCGGTACAAGTCGTCGGAGAATTCGATGATAGTACGGGCCTTACGGCAACCAGCGGTTTATGGCTTTCCGGCCAAACCTTTGCTCTTACCGAAAAAGATAGCACGGGAAATAATATCAGTATTTATGATTTTACCGGCAATCTGGTAAAGCGAATCGGTGGAGCCTCGGCGCCCTTTCATATTTCAAAATATATCCCCAGTACGAATACTATCTACTTTGTAAATCGCTCCGGTAATATCCTGACCGATGGAACGATCTCTAAGGTAAATCTCTCCACCAATGAGCGTCAGTCCGTACTTGTCGATTCGGCAGAAAATTTTGATATTTCGCCGGACGAACAATTTATCACCTTCACCTCTTACCGCGCCAACACCGATGGCACGATCACACTGAAATTGTATATCCGAAATATTGCCACTGGCGCTCAGATCGAATTAGCAAGCGACCCGCTGCGCTACACCGTTTTCTCTCCGGCCGCTGATCGTATTGCCTATATTCGTAAGCGCGACCAGTATTTTAATGAAGTTCGTGTTATAACCGCAACAAGACCATGATAAAGAGATACTTCTTGTTCGTTGCCACACTATTTATTGTATTTGGTACTACCCGCCTTGAGGCCCAGTGGACCAAAGCATCGGCAACATTCCATGCTTCGTTCTTTTACCCATGGAATGGCGATTCTGTCTTTGCTATCTCCAGTGGAAAGCTATTTCTTTCACCCGATCAGGGCGCGACCTGGACGCAATCGCTTGTTACTCCCAATGTACAGACGATGGTTTCATCTTCTAATGGGATATTGTATGCTGCTACTAATGATCAGGTATACAAATCTATTGATGCAGGTGCTAATTGGATAATGCTGACAACCACCGGTAAGCCACCAGCCATTACTGGCTTCTATGCCCGTTCCATCTCCTCAACTACCGATGAATTATTTCTCGGCGCAAAAGACGGTATGTATAAAACCACAACCGATGCTTTAGATTGGGTCGATGTATCGGAAGAAGTCAACGTTAAGGAGTTCGCTTCGAGTGGAGACAAATTATATGCCTGTTCGCCCGCTTCTATTCTTCGTTCGGTCGATGGAGGAAATACCTGGAAGATAGTCGATAGTACGACCGTCTCATTTACGGGGTTTGCTGTTTCAGGGAATAATGTCTTTGCAATGATCAGCACGCCACCGGGAGGTTCGGTCGATCATTCGGTTGATGGAGGCGATAACTGGCTCGGGCCCTTATATTTTTCTCTCGGTTCGGCGAGTTTTAATAAGATGGCCACTAATAACTGGGGAGATGTATATATCAGTGGGGGAATTCGCAGCGATGCAAATCCGGATTCGATCGCTCAGGGATATGTCTATCGTTGGCTCAACGGAGCTGCCGCCTGGGAGTTCTATAATACCGGTCTGCCGGCAGCGGATCTTGTAGGATTAGGTTTTGGCTATAAAGGCAGAGTCTATGTCTCGACCGATAGCGCCGGAATCTATAAAACACTGGAAGCACTTCAGCAGGTTAAGCAGGTAAATGATAATCTGGCAATCTCCGAAACCTATCCCAACCCTGCTGCAGAAACATTCTCTGTGCAGATCGATTCTAAAGAGCAATCGCAGGCCTTGTTCGAACTCTATGATCTGCGAGGTTTTTTACGCTCTTCGATACATTCGCAGCTATTGCATACGGGGCTCAATACTGTAACACTTGACCCGGGACAGCTTGCTAATGGTATGTACCTGCTTCGAATCGTTATATCCGGCGAAGTAATAACCAGAACCGTTACCATAAATCGTTAAACTAAAAATCATTAAAATAAAAAAGGCGCTTTGAAAGCGCCTTTTTTATTGGAGAAATCTACCGTTAGGATTTCTTGGTCTCTTTCTTTGCACAGCAGGCCTTGGTGGCGGCATTGCTGGCTTTCATTTCCTTGCAGCAATCTTTGGTTGCCGAAGTCTTCATTCCTTTGGCTGCACAAGCCTTCATCTCTTTAGCAGTGCATTCCTTAGATGCTTTAGCACCTTTAGCAGTACAACAGGACATTTTGGAGCCCTTACCCGTCATCGCTTTTGTATCATCACAGGCATTAGCTGAAACAGCAGCCGTCATGAACGCGCCGAGGGCAAGAAATATAAAAAGTTTACGCATATATTTCAAATGGATTATTGAACGTTCAATTTTATAAACGGTCGAAACCACCTAAAGTTTCCCGATCATTTATTGAAAATGACCTACTCATGAATGAGTTTTACGGTTCTGGTTTCGCCAAAACCATTGCTTAAACGGACATAGAGCACCCCTTTGGGCAGATCACGGCCATCAATTTGAATCAAGTGGCGACCTGCCTGATATGAACTACCCTTTCCATTTCCATACACCTGGTGCCCAAGTTCATCAAAAATAGATAGAGTGATATAACTTGATCGATTTAAAGTAAAATCAAGTTGGGTTTGATCTACAAACGGATTTGCTGATGATCCCGCCGAAGCAAAATAAGCAGATGAGAGTGATTGCCTTTTTTCTACTTTAGATGTATGCAGTAAAAAGCCCAAATCCAACGAATCTAAAGACGGTAAATGAGTTGGGTCAAGGCCATGCTGATAAGCCGAAAGACTATCCTTTGTAAATTCTTTATCTAACCCCGGGGAATAGCAATTACTATCATGACGGATATAATCTAAAACGGCAAGACCTGCCAAAGTTGCTGGATATTTTCCATACTGGTATGTCCCCGCAATCGATCCAAGGCATGCACAAAAATAAGCAGGATTTGTAGTGTTAAGATAGAACACAGAAATTAGCCATTGACGGTATTGAATAAATCTCAAGGTGTCTTTAGTGGCATATAAACTTACAGCACCATCGATAGCATTAAACACATCCCAAGAGTCATCATCAGTAGCGGCGCATTTTTCTATATATAATCGTAACGTATCATACTGTTGTTTTGCAACATCCGGATCATTTTGTGGATCAATATTGCGCCAACTTCTTAAATGGGCGCAGGTGTCAATCCATTGACCAAAAGCCGGACTTATATGCACGAGTATAAGGAGAAAAAGAACGATGGTTACTTTCATTCTCAAAGAACCCCTATGCTCTGTTAAGGTTGCGATTTGCCGGTATTCTAACAGAGCAATAAATAGCATAAAAAATCAATAAAATATCGAACTTTTTGAACGATCGGAAGGTTTTAAGCGGCTCTCTAAAAAGCGAAGAGAGCACTACTAACTAAGTTATTCTAACGCCGATGACCCGCGAAGAAAAAGCACAAGCGATAGCCGAACTCCAGGAGATTCTCCAGGATGCAACCAGCGTTTATTTCACTGATTATAAGGGACTTACCGTCTCCCAGGCTACCGAACTCCGTAATGAATTCCGTAAAGCGGGCGTCCAGTACAAAGTAGCAAAGAACACGCTCATCCACCGCGCCCTCAGTGATAAAGGCATTTCCGGCGACCAGGTCGATGCATCGCTCACCGGCCAGACGGCTCTTGCCTTCGGTTTCGAAGATCCCGCTGCCCCGGCTCGTGTTCTCAAAGGTTTTGTCGAAAAGAACGAGCAGTTGAAATTTAAGCTCGCTTGGCTCGACGGTTCTATTTTCGATTCTAAGCAGCTTAATACGCTTGCTGCCCTTCCGACCAAGAAGGACCTTATGGCAAGCATCGTTGGCTCGATCGCCAGCCCGATCTCCGGTATCGTTGGCGTGCTCGGTGCCCTTCAGCGCGATCTCGTCTATGTTATGGACGCTATCGAGAAGAAAAAAGGCGAAACGGCCGCTGCTTAACAAATTTTACGCACTCAGTTAATCGCTTCACGTTAACTACTATCACGACTAATTTACGAGGAGATAAGTATGGCAGATATCAATGCAATCGTTGAAACAATCTCGAATCTAACGCTTGGCGAGGCAGCTGAGTTGAAAAAGGCGCTGGAAGATAAGTTCGGCGTCACTGCAGCAGCACCGGTAATGATGGGAGGCATGATGCCTGCCGCTGGTGGTGCCGCTCCGGCAGCCGCTGCTGAAGAAAAGACCGAATTTGACGTTGTTCTCGCCGATGGTGGCGCTCAGAAGATCAACGTTATCAAAGCCGTTCGCGAAGCGACCGGTCTTGGTCTTAAAGAGGCAAAGGATCTCGTTGACGGCGCTCCGAAGACCGTTAAAGAGGCAGTATCCAAAGCCGATGCAGAAGCTCTCAAGAAGAAACTTGAAGAAGCTGGCGCTAAAGTTGAACTCAAATAAGAGCACTTCACTCTTATTCAAAACCCCGGGAGCTTCTACCCGGGGTTTTTTATTTTAAAGCAACAAACCTTCACTTCGACCGTAGGATACAGGTTGTATTCTAAACTTGATTAATCTGTCAATTCCCTATGGAAATCGGAACCCTACTATAGGGTTTTCTCTTTTCATTGAGCTACAGTAACGATAGAATGAAAAAATACTTCCTTTGCGCCGTACTTGGCTTCTTAGCCGCTACTGCTTCCTTAGTTCGTTCTCAAACCGATAACATTCTTCCCATTCTCCGCGATGAACTTGGCAGAGAATTCTCTGTCCTTAAGCAGCAGCCGGTCGCTCCATATTTTATCAGCTATAATCTTGGCGACGATCAGAATGTAACGATCATGTCCAGCTTTGGCTCGCTTGTGCGCTGCGATTCCAACCGCAGCCGGGTATTGCTTATCGATCTTCGGGTCGGCGATTACCAACTCGATAATACGCACCAGATCAGGGCAAATGGTGGATTTTTTGGCGGCGGTGGTTTTGCTGCGGCAAATTCTCGACCGGCGCCGATCGAAAACAGTCCTGAAGCTTTAAAGCTTTCTCTTTGGCGCGAAACCGATGCTGCTTATAAATCGGCCAAAGAACGCCTCGAGCAGGTAAAAACCAATAAATCTATCAAAGTGGAAGAAGAAGATTCTTCCGGTGACTTTTCAAAGCCCGCCGGCCCCCCCGCCAAACTCTTCGAGCCGGCTGTTGAAATGTCCGATTATTTCAAGAATCGCTCTGCCTGGGAAGAAAAGCTTCGCACTTATTCGGCCGTATTTCGCGGCCAGCCGAACATCTATGAAGCGAAAGCCATACTAACAGCCAGTATTGTTCGCAAGTACTTTGTCTCAACCGAAGGAAGCGAGATGGCTTCGAATCAGATCTATGTTCGTCTGATGATCCAGGCAATGACAAAAGCAGACGATGGCATGGAGCTGCCGTTATACAAAAGCTACTTCGCTTTTAAGCCCGAAGATCTTCCTTCCGATGACAAGATACTTGCCGATGTACGCGATATGCTCTCGACCTTACAGCAAATGCGCACGGCTCCGATCGTCGATCCTTATACCGGCCCTGCCATTCTCTCCGGAGGTGCATCGGGCGTATTCTTCCATGAGATCTTCGGCCATCGTATCGAAGGACATCGCCAGAAGAATGTAAACGAAGGGCAGACCTTTAAAAAGAAAGTTGGCCAGGAAATTTTGCCGACCTTCCTTTCCGTGTATTTCGACCCCAATCAAAAAACGCTCGATGGTGCTCAGTTAATGGGATGCTATAGTTTTGATGATGAAGGTACAAAGGCAAGACGCGTAGATGTCGTCGATCATGGAATTTTCAAGAACTTTCTTATGGGCCGCTCCCCCATCGATGGTTTCCCGGTTTCGAACGGACATGGTAGATCATCTCCGGGTAAACGTCCGGTCGCAAGACAATCCAATCTTATAGTTACTGCCTCGCAAAGCGTCTCTGAAGATTCATTACGTTCGCTGCTCATTACCGAATGCAAAAAAGCAGGCAAGCCATACGGTTTGCGCTTCCAGCAGGTAGAAGGTGGCTTTACACTTACCGGCCGTACAATTCCAAATTCCTTCAACGTGCTGCCAATCCTCGTCTATCGCGTCTATGCCGATGGCAGACCGGATGAGTTGGTTCGAGGTGTCGATCTCATCGGTACTCCGCTTGCAACCTTCGAGCGTATCATTGCGGCTTCCAATAAAGAAGAAACCTTCAATGGAGTCTGCGGTGCCGAATCCGGCTGGGTGCCGGTAAGCGCCTCCTCGCCGAGTTTACTCGTGCGAGAGATCGAAGTACAAAAGAAAGATAAATCCCAGGAGCGCCTGCCGATCTTAACAGCGCCCGATGCTATCTCCAAGATCAATTAATCCTACGACCATGCGCAAGAATTTTTTAATTATCGTTCTTTTAAGCATCGCGCCCTGCCTTTCTTATGCTCAATTAAGCGATAAGGCAGTAACTACGATCGAGAAAGCAATGCGCGATGAGCTCGATCGCTCGAAAAGCCAGTTGCACTTAAGCGGCCTTATCGATCCGTTTTACATTTCTTATTCTGCCGCCGATAACCAACGCATTGATGTAGCCGCCTCGTTTGGGGCGATTACCCGCTCTTCCGAGACTCATACCCGAGCGCTGAATCTCCGGCTTCTCATCAACAATTATCAGTTCAACGATGAGAATTTTACCGATGGTTCGAGCATCTTCGGCGGAGGCCCCTCGATCGATATGAATCTGCCGCTCGATGAAGATTATAATAATGTGCGCCGGGCGTTTTGGCTGGCAACTGACAATCTTTTCAAAGATGCCAACGAAACGTTCACAAAGAAGAAAGCCGCCCTCGAACGCAAGCAGCTTCCGGAAGAAGATAGAAATCTTGCCGATTTTTCCCAGGCCCCGGGCATTGAGATCATTCAACCGCCTATCCCCTATTCTGCAAACAAAACAAAGCAGGAAGAACTGGTAAAACAGCTATCGGCTATCTTCCTTAAGTATAAGCAGATCCAAAATTGTACCGCCAGTCTTTCGTATGTGAATGCCTATCGTTTGCAGATCAGTACGGAAAATTCGCATACTCGCACCCCTTATACTGAATGTACTCTGACCGTACAGGCAACAGCACAAGCCCAGGATGATGGCGAGCCGCTTTCGCTTGCCTTCACCATATCCGAAGCTTCCCCGAACGATCTTCCGCCAATATCTGAATTAACCTCGCGCACTGAAAAGCTTGCAACCGATCTTGTGGCACTTGCGCAAGCATCCAAATATAATGACAAGGAGTATTCAGGCCCGGTACTTTTCGAAGCTTCTGCAGCCAGCGATTTTATTTCCGAGCAGATCGTAGCAAAATTTTCTGCCAAGCGTGACGACCCATTGGGCGGTGGAGATATCTTCTTCTCAGGCGGTGCAAAAGGCGGCAATTTCCAAAAGAAATTAGAGACCCGAATTCTTCCCGCCTCGGTAAATGTGATCGATAACCCGATGTCTCAGGATAAAACCTTGGGACATCCATTAATGGGCGCTTATGCCGTCGACGAAGAAGGTGTTGCCCCGAAACGACTTCAATTAGTCAAAGATGGCATTCTGAAGACCTTATATATGTCCAGAACGCCAACCAAGGAAGTAAAAGAACCGAATGGTCATTCCCGCCCGACTATCGGCGGCGGCGGTATGGCCGTTGGCGCTGGCATTGTCACCTTTACCGATGCAAAAGCTAAACCTACGGCCGATCTTAAGAAAGAATTGCTGAAGATCGCAAAAGAAGATGGGTACGATTATGCATTAGTGGTTCGTTCGACTCAGCAAGGGATGCTGAATTTTTCAGAAGGACTTTCAAGTGTCAGCGATCTTGTCGAAGGCTCAAAGGCAATGCAGCCGGCACTTGTCTATAAAGTATATGCAAACGGCAAAGAAGAGTTGGTTCGTGGCCTGGAGATAAACTTCCCCACTACCCGCGACTTGAAAGAATTGCAGTTCTCGAAAGAATCAGCAACTCGTAATATCCAAATGGCGGCAGGTGCAGGAGCAGGATTATTTGGTTTTGCCAATAAAGTACCAGCTACCCTTATCGGCCCGACTACGATCTTAGTACCAGAGCTCGAAGCCCGCAAAAAACAGGCCTCTGCTTATCCGATCAAGCCGATCGTCGAACGTCCTTAAAGAGACTTTCGGCCTATCAGGGCAAACATCCTGCCGGATTGTTTGCCATCGCGGCGGTAGGAATGTAAATTAAAATCGGTAATAGTGCAGCGCGCGTTGATCTCAATTTGCTCCAGCGGCACCCCTCCGATAAGTAACTGATCCCGGTTAGCTTTTTTTATATCGAGCAGGCATTTCCCCGTTGGCAATTCCTGGTAATAGTCCTTCTCGAACATCGTTGCCACTTCAGAACCTACTTCATAATTAGCTCCGGAGGCCGAAGCACCAATAAAGGCATAGATACGCTCCGGCTTTGCACCGAGAGCAGTCATGGCACGGACAGTGTTGATCGTTACTAATTGCTCTGTCCCCCGCCAGCCGGCATGAGCGGCACCGATCACTTTGGCGATCGGATCATACATCAGGACCGGCGTACAATCGGCGACACTTATCACCAGAAAAATATTCTCCTGCGTTGAGACCAATGCATCGGAAGCATCGATCATCGAGCATGAAGTATCCTCAATAACCGTAACCGTGCCGCTATGCACCTGATTCTGATACACCAGGTGCGCCGCTTCAGGGAGTGCGATAGCACTATAAAACCGGCGGCGGTTTTCTTCTACGTTAGAGATTTCATCCCCTACATGGCTTGATAAATTCAACCCATAGGGATATGGAGAGACACCACCCTCGCGCGTGCTTTGTACTGCTATGACCTCAGGAAATCTCTTAAAGATCTCCGGAATGATGACCATGAAATACTTTCAAGGCAGATTATACTGCCATTACTTCTTTTTCTTTTGAAGCGATCAACGCATCGATATCCTTTACTTTACCATCGGTCTTTTTCTGGACATCGTCTTCGCCCCGTTTTCTATCGTCTTCGGAGAAATGTTGATCTTTCTCGGACTTTTTCAAATTTTCCATGGCATCGCGACGGACATTTCTGATCGCGACCTTTGCTTCTTCGCCAAGTTTCTTTACCAGCTTCACGATCTCTTTACGACGTTCTTCGGTAAGCGGCGGCATCGGCACACGAATAGTGGTACCATCATTAGCAGGAGTTAGGCCAAGATTAGCGGCGAGAATAGCTTTTTCAATTGCACCGATCAAGCCCTTATCCCAGGCCTGGATGGCGATAGTATGCGCATCGGGTACGGTGAGGTTCGAGACCTGGTTCAAGGGTGTTGGTGAGCCATAAGCATCTACCCGTACCGTATCGAGCAAGGCTGTGGAAGCGCGTCCAGTACGGATCTTCGAAAGCTCATGGGTAAAGCTTTCGACTGCTTTGCCCATTCTATGATCGCAATCGGCGATTATTTCTTTAATACTCGTCATTGGGATATCAAATTAAAAATTCAGAAATTACATAACAACTTTTGAGCCTACTCCGTCCTCGGTAAGAACGCGAAGCAGATTGCCTTTTTCATTCATGTTAAACACGACGATCGGCAATTTATTTTCCTGGCACAAGGTAATAGCGGTAAGATCCATAACCCGAAGACCTTTTTGCAGCATCTCCGCATAGGTGATCTGCGGGATATATAATGCGTTGGGGTTCTTCTCGGGGTCAGAGTCATAAATACCATTTACCCGGGTACCTTTAAAGACGGCATCGGCATCGATCTCCGAAGCCCGGAGCGCCGAAGCAGTATCGGTCGTGAAGTAAGGGTTACCGGTACCGGCGCCAAAAATTACAATACGGCCTTTTTCCAAATGCCTGATCGCACGGCGGCGAATAAAGGGTTCGGCGATCTGCGTCATTGGGATCGCAGAAATCAGACGCGTATATACCCCTTTGGCTTCGAGGGCATTCTGCAAGGCAAGAGAATTGATCATTGTAGCCAGCATTCCCATATAGTCGCCCTGGACTTTCTGCACCCCATCGACGCTATCCTCTACCCCACGGTAGATATTTCCTCCACCGACAACAACGGCAATCTGCACCCCTAATTTATGGGCAGCGACGATCTCGTCGGCAAATTGGTTAATGACAGCCGAATCGATGCCGAACTCGCGTTCGCCGAGCAACGATTCACCGGATAACTTCAAAAGTATGCGTTTGTACTTGGGCGTTTCTGGCATGAATCAGATAACAAAAACTTCGGTGATTACGACACAAAATATATTCAAAAATACGTTTTATTTTTTTTATGAACCCGAAGCTTGAATTTCTATCCTATGAGCAGGCCCATAGTTGCCCGGACGATACCCTTATTGTCTGCGATTGCTACTACCCAAGAGGCTTAAATCTTACTCATTTATATAGCGAGCGAGTCCCACAAGAATACCGCTCCAATACCAGCACCGAGACAGTGCTAAAATGGCTGGCCGAGCCCAATGAAGATAAGCCGGGTGCCGAGGCAACGAAAGTCACCTGTAACCATTGGGATATCGATGGCTTTTTAGCTGTCTGGGCTGCCTGCAATCCTAATGAGGCACTAAAAAACACAGCTTTGCTTATTGCAGCCGCTACGCTTGGGGATTTCCGGGAATTCGATCACACCGATCCTATGGGCCTTGAAGCCCTTAAAATTTGCTGTCTGCTTAATGCCGTAGAGGCAAAAGAATTTTGCCTCCCCTTTGGCGATCTTGAAGATGCTACAATCGAATATCAGGTTGCCGTACAAAAATTCACCTACTTCTTACAGCACTTTAACTCCTGGCTGGATAACCTTGAAAGTTATGAGGATCTATGGATAGAAGAATATCGAAAAGTTCTTCATGACATTCGAGCCATTGAGCAAGGAGCAGTGCATATCACTGAATATACCGATCCGGGAATTAGTGTTGTCACGAGCGATATTCCCCTTCACTACTATGCTATTTTCTCTCATGTGAAAGGAGGGGCGGTTCTGACAGAGCTTGCCGAACCCCACTATATTGAGTTTGAATACCGCTATGAGACTGCTGTTGGTAAACTTAATAAATCGGTACTAAAAAGGTTGGATCTCTCGGCAGTAGCCGAATCCTTAACTTCACTTGAAAAGACTGAAAGAGTAGAATGGGTATTCGATAATATTCATGAGGGCGGGACAATGCTTCGCCCGCAATATATTGACACACCTTTGAGTCATGAAGACCGCTACCAAAGCCTAAGCTATCGGGAGGCACAGGGGTTACTATGCACTACTTCTCTGAAGCAAGATATTATTCTAAAAAAAATTCTCGATCTCTTTGCATAAAAAAAGCATGGGTAAGATACCCATGCTTTTTAATTTCAGTCTATTAGAAATTATGCGGCGGCTTCAGCCTCAGCATGATGGTGATGTCCTTCACCAAGCTGCATACGGACAAAGCCCGTTACGGTAGCGCCATTGCCGGCTTCTTTGAGAAGATCGGTGATGGTCTTCGAAGCATCCTTGATAAAACTCTGCTCTAAGAGGACGTTATCCTGATAGAACTTATCCATCTTACCACCGAGAATCTTCTCGATGATCTCGTCTTTCTTACCCTCGTTCTTAAGCTGGGTACGGAAGATATCCATTTCCTTGCTGACGGTCGAAGCATCGACATCTTCGCGACGAAGGGCCAGCGGGTTCATAGCAGCGACCTGCATAGCGATGTCGCGGCCGATTTCCTGAGCTTTTCCACCGTCAACACCCTTAAGAGCAACGAGTACGCCAAGCTTAGCACCCGGGTGGATGTAGCTTGTTACTACACCGTTATCGGTGGAAACGAGTTCGAAGCGGCGGGCTTCGATCTTCTCACCGATGCGGCCGGTCTGCTCGCCAACACCTTCGGAGATGGTGATGCCATTAGACATTTTCGAGAGCAAGAATTCTTCATGGGAATTCGGGCTCGTCTTTAATGCAGCATCAGCTACATCTTGAGCAAAAGCTACGAACGATTCGTTGCGGGCAACGAAATCCGTTTCGGAATTCACTTCAGCAATAACCGCCTTGGAAAGATCGTTAGAAACAGCAGTAACGATCACCCCTTCTTTAGCTACGCGATCGGCACGCTTTGCAGCGCTGGCAGCGCCCTTCTTACGAAGGATCTCGATCGCCTGTTCTTCATTACCATTGGCTTCTTCCAACGCCTTTTTGCAATCGGCCATACCGGCACCGGTACGGTCACGGAGTTTTTTTACTAATTCAGCACTAACTGCCATACGTGTACTTTCTTAAATTAAACTTTTATCCTTGAAAAAAAGAAAACGGCGAGCGTTCGGTTGAGGCTCGCCGTGAATCTGCTAAGAGATTTATTACAGGCTTATGCCTCTACTGCAGCGCCTTCGGTGACTTCTTCATCGACTTCGTCGATATCGCCTTCTTTCATCGAGCGCTCTTTGGATGCGGCATCATCAAGCTTCTTCGCTTTGGCGACAGCACGGCCAGCATTGATAGCATCGGCAAACGCATGAATGAAGAGCTGAACCGAACGAAGAGCATCGTCATTAGCCGGGATCGGGTAATCGACGAGATCCGGATCGACGTTCGTATCGACGAGAGCAAAGATCGGAATACCAAGCGTACGAGCTTCTTTAACGGCAATATGCTCTTTCTTGATATCGATAATGATCATTGCACCCGGTAAGCCGCGCATTTCGGCGATACCGCCGAGAATAGCATCGAGCTTCTCGCGCTCGCGGCCTTTGAGCAACTGCTCTTTCTTGGTATAGTTCTCGATCGAACCATCTTCTTCCATCTTATCGAGCGTCTGAAGGCGCTTGATCGACTTGCGGATGGTCGTAAAATTGGTAAGCATACCACCCGGCCAGCGATCGACAGCAAAATGCTGACCGCAACGCTCTGCTTCTTCCTTTACGGCATTACGAAGCTGCTTTTTGGTAGCGACGAAGAGGAAACGCTTTCCTTCGGCGGCAAGACGCTCGGCTGCATTCAACGCATCTTCTGCAAGCATTTGCGTCTTATTAAGATCGATAATATGGATTCCGTTGCGCTCCATGAAGATGTACGGTTTCATCTTCGGATTCCAGCGGCGGGTAAGATGCCCAAAGTGAGCACCGGAAGCTAAGAGGTCTTCTAATTTGATTCTCATTGGTTGTTGGTTTTATTCTCTACGATCCTCTCGCCATACCACACTGTCATTGACAGCGACCGGCACAGCTGCAAGCGAGTTTCGTATCTGTGATTAGAAACATAAAAGCCGGGATGCAAAGCACCCCGGCAAAATTCGATTAGCGCTTCGAGAACTGGAAGCGACGGCGGGCTTTCGGCTGGCCGTACTTCTTACGTTCGACCATACGCGGGTCGCGGGTAAGGAGATCTTCCTTACGAAGTGCCGAACGATATTCCTCGCTGATCTCGACAAGAGAACGGGCAATGGCTAAACGAACAGCACCGGCCTGACCGCTGGTACCGCCACCACGCACATTGGCGTTTACATTAAAATTGCCATATTGGCCAGTAGCGCGAAGCGGACGAACCACGTCTTCGCGATGGATTTCATTTGCAAAGTAGGTCTCGAAAGCTTTTCCGTTGACCTTAATTTCCATCGGCTTGCCGGCAGAGATCGGGGTAAGATAGACACGAGCGGTCGCTTCTTTGCGGCGGCCGATATTGATTGATGCGTGCTGTTTAGCCATAGTTTAATTCGATCTCTGATTATTTACCAAATTGAAGGGTCTTCGGCTGCTGAGCAGCATGCGGATGGTCGGTACCGGCATAGATCTTAAGCTTCATGCCAAGGGATTTACCGAGTGAGGTTTTCGGAAGCATACCGCGAACAGCACTTTCGATAATGCGATCCGGATGGCTGACCTGAAGGTCTTTGAACTTCGCAAAGCGAGCTCCGCCCGGATAGAGCGTATTATGGTAGTACTCTTTCTGATCTTCGCGCTTACCGGTAAGTTTTACTTTTTCGGCATTGATAACAACGACGAAATCGCCGGTATCGATATGCGGAGTAAACTGCGGCTTATGCTTGCCACGGAGGACACGAGCAACTTCGGTTGCAAGGCGGCCTACGGTCTGCCCTTCGGCATCGACTACGTACCAATCGCGCTTGATTTCGCCTTCTTTCGCTGAATACGTCTTCAGCGCATATGTATTCTTCTTCTTCGACACGGTTTTACTCCCGAAAAAATAATAATCTATACCACCAAAAAGTTGGTATTTTGAGCGGGGTTATAAGCAAATTTTTAACCGTTAAGTTCCGTTTTTCGCCTTAATTGCTCGATTTTATAGACTTAGGACTTATTTTTCGCCCGTTGGCGCAATATCTCATACAAAAACACCCCCTGGGCGATAGAAACATTCAGCGAATCCACCGATTGGCTCATGGGAATGAGCAGCTCCCCCTTGCAGGCAGCTATTACCTCCTTTGATACCCCATACCCTTCCGAACCGAAAACCAGGGCGATATCACCGTCTAATGTACTATCCCATATAGGCTTAGCCGTTTCACTGAGCGTTGTGGCATACGTTGGGATATTATGACTATTTAGGGTAGCAATTGCCGACGCCAGATCGGTAACTGAAATGGTAGGCAAGGAAAACATAGCACCCATCGAGACCCTTACCGACCGTCTCATCCAGGGATGGACACTTTTAGGATTAACAATTACACCTGTCGCTCCCATGGCAAGAGAAGTCCGGTAGATAGAGCCCATGTTTTCGGAATCGGCTATCTCATCGAGAATGATAAATAATCGAGGTGAAGCAGTCTTTTGGATCAGCTCTTCTAAGGTTGGCTCCGGAGGTACTTTACAGGCAGCCAGAATTCCCTGGTGCAGAGGAAAACCGACGATCTCCTCCATTTCACCTTTCTTAGCTATGAAGACGTTTATCTCCCCTCCCTGCTCGTGAGCTTCGATCAGCGCTCGTTTACTTTCGAAGTGCTCTTCGGTAAGATAAATGGACCCGATAGGGATAGAAGATTCCAGCAAACGAACAACCACCTTCTCACCTTCGGCCACAAAGCCGCAGCGAGAACGGGAGCGTTTTAAATTTTTGAAATGGTCAAGGTCGTGTTCAGCCGGTGAACGAACGATCGTAAACTTCATACACCTTCTTCCCCAAAGGATAATTCATTATTCCCGAAGTGCTATCTTTAATTCGGTAAGCTGGCGCGGATCGATCGTCGAAGGACAATCTTCCATCAGACCTTGCATTGACGTCGTCTTGGGGAAGGCGATAACATCGCGGATGTTATCGGTGCCATTGCAAAGCATAGCAATTCGGTCGATACCAAGAGCCATACCGCCATGAGGTGGAGCGCCATAACGGAACGCATTGAGCATAAAGCCGAATTTTTTCTCCTGCTCTTCCTTCGTCAGGCCGAGCATATCGAAAACTTCTGACTGCAATATACGGTCATGGATTCTGATCGAACCCGAACCGAGCTCGTAGCCATTTACTACAATATCATAAGCACGGGCGCGAATAGCGGCAAGATCGTCGGTCTTATTCATCCAATCTTCAACGACCGGCGAAGTGAAGGGGTGATGCATAGCGTTGTACTGCCCGCTCTCTTCATCTAATTCAAACATCGGGAAGTTAATCACCCAGAGCGGTTTGAATTCGAACTGCTTGCCTTTGGTAAGCTCCAAACGCTTTGCGATCTCGATACGCAATGCACCGAGAATAGTATAAGCTCTGCTCCATTTTTCATGACAGGCAATAAGAGCCATATCACCGGCATTCATCGCACAGGCATCGGCGATTTCGTTGTGAAGCTCCGGTGTTAAAAATTTCTTTGCGCTGGAATCGATTCCTTCTTCCGTTTTCTTGACCCACACAAGGCCACCAGCCCCGTATTTCTTTGCAAACTCCGTAAGTTCATCGATCTGCTTACGACTCCAGCTTGCTCCACCCGGTACGACGACAGCACCAATAGTCCCCTGCTTTTTCTGCAGGACATCGTTAAAGACTTTGAATTCTGTTTTGCCACGTAATACTTCAGTCAGCGTTGCGATCTCAAGTTCATACCGAAGATCCGGCTTATCTGAGCCGAAGCGCTCCATGACTTCCTTGTATGAGTAACGTTCGAATACCGGCAACTCAAGGCCGACATCGGTCCATACCTTGCGCAGACAGCTTTCCATGACATCATAGACCATCTCTTCATCCGGGAAGCTCATCTCAACGTCAAGCTGAGTGAACTCCGGCTGACGATCGGCGCGAAGATCTTCATCACGGAAGCATTTTACGATCTGGAAATACTTATCGAGACCGGCTACCATAAGAATCTGCTTATAGATCTGTGGCGATTGCGGCAAGGCATAGAACTCACCATGATGCAAGCGGCTTGGCACGAGAAAATCGCGAGCGCCTTCGGGCGTGGCCTTCATAAGCATTGGTGTTTCAACTTCGATAAAGCCACGAGAATCGAAATGATCGCGAATAGACTTCGTGATCCGGTGACGATTCATCAGATTCTTCTGCAAGCTCGGGCGACGAAGATCGAGATAGCGATACTTTAGACGCAGGTCTTCGTTGGCTTTTACTTCTTCTTCTATCACAAACGGCGGCACTTCCGCTTCGTTTAGAATGAGGATAGAAGTAACCAACACCTCTATCTCACCCGTAGCAATCTTGCTATTAATACTTGAGCGCTGCCTTACTTCCCCTTCGACTGCTACGACAAATTCCGAACGCAGCTTCTTGCCCTCTTCGTAGAGGTACATCGTTGCTTCGGTCGGTTCGACAACGCACTGCACTTTTCCGGCTCGGTCTCGCACATCAAAGAATAATAAGCTGCCAAGATCGCGATGGGAATCCACCCATCCGACTACAGTTACTTGTTCTCCGATGTGGGTTGGGCGCAGATCGCCCGCATAATGGGTTCGTTGTGCGGTTTGCATTATCGGTCAGTTAATCTATATACAAATTTAAGTCCGGACCAGTCCTCATCAATGGCACAGACTTTCACATCTACAACACCGGCACTAAGACCAAGCTCCCTGACGATGTTCTCATTCAAATCGCCGGCAAGCTTCGAGGTCTTTTTCGGCCAGGATATCCAGATCATTCCTGTCTTTTTTATCATTGCAGGAAGAGCGGGAAATCGTTTTGCAAGTTCTGATTGAGAACTCGTAAAAAAGACAACCAGATCAAGATCGGTTTTCTTCGTATTCGAGATCGTCACCGTATCGGGAAGCTCAAGCAATGCACGGAACGTCTTTGGCTCATTAATAAAGCGGACAGTATAGCCCGGCTTAAAGCCCAGTTTCTTTTCCAGCGGCGTTCCCGAATACCCTGCCATTGCTACAGTACGGCTATAAACTGCAAAGCCGAATGATGATCATCCGGCTTTGCGTAAGATTCGCTGTAAGAAGCTTCTTAGGCGTGGGCCTTTATGGCTTCAGTCGTATCAATGCGGACGCTGGGTCCCATTGTCGAGCTGATTACGACGCCCTTAAGGTACTGGCCTTTTGCCGATGCCGGTTTGGCACGCATGATCGTATTGATAAACATATTGATGTTATCGGTCAGCTTTGCAGCATCGAACGATGCTTTGCCTACGCTCGAATGAACATTGCCCTGCTTATCGACGCGGTATTCGATCTTACCGGCTTTTACTTCCTTAACGGCCGTTCCGACATCCGTCGTAACCGTACCCGATTTCGGGTTCGGCATAAGACCGCGGGGTCCGAGTACACGACCAAGCTTACCAAGCTCGCCCATGACTTCGGGAGTAGCAACGATAACATCGGTGCCAGTCCAACCGCCTTTGATCTTCTCAAGGATGGTTTCGAATCCGACCTCATCGGCACCGGCAGCTTTAGCAGCGGCTTCCTGGTTCTTGGTAACAACGGTTACGTGCACCGTCTTACCGATACCATGCGGAAGAGCTACCGTACCGCGGATAGCCTGATCGGCCTTACGCGGATCGACGCCGAGATTCATCGCGATATCGATCGATTCATCAAACTTTGCCGAAGCCAGTTCTTTAACTTTCTTTACGGCTTCACCAATCGGTAACGGCTTTATATCCGTACCGGCCTTTTTCTTAAGATTGTTATAACGTTTTCCGTGCTGAGCCATGGCTTATCCCTCCACTGTTAAGCCCATCGAACGGGCGGTACCTGCTACCATGCTCATCGCTGTTTCGAGCGAAGCAGCGTTAAGATCCGGCATTTTGAGCTCGGCAATTTCCTTCACCTGAGCTGACGTTACTTTGCCGACTTTCGTACGGTTGGATTCTTTCGAACCTTTATCGAGCTTTGCAGCCTTCAGGAGCAATACTGCTGCCGGCGGCGTCTTCGTGATGAAGGTGAAGCTCTTATCCGAATACACGGTGATAACGACCGGCGTGATCATTCCATCAGCCTTAGCCGTCTTTGCATTGAACTGCTTACAGAATTCCATGATGTTCACGCCCTTTTGACCAAGAGCGGGACCAACTGGCGGAGCTGGCGTAGCCTTTCCTCCAGGGATCTGCAGCTTAATATAACCTGTGATCTTTTTTGCCATTATTGTCTTTTATTAGTGGTAAAGGCGTCCGCCAAGGCGAACTCCCACGTTTTTATAGCCCGTATATAACGGTTTAGAGGCTAAAAAGTTCGAAAAATCAGTGGAATAAGGCTCCTCGAACAGTTATTAAGGATATGATATACCATTAATTACAGCCCGAAGAAGAAAATTATCAGTTCGCCAGGGCCTATTAATACACCCAATTCCAGGTGCAAATATTTCAGTATAAAAGCTTTCTTGCCCTCTATGGTAAAGAGTCTTACAGTTTTTGAAGGTACCCCATGGAATAGTCTCAATAGAATTTGTATCCGTTAAATAAAATTTCCATTCAAAATATCTATTGTAATCGACCGGATAGGTATGAAAATCATAAAATAAATATTCCGAATCCGCAAATTGATCATACAGGTATACATCACCATAAAAATTTTTACGATAGAATTCAGTATCTAGTCTAATCTTTGTTTCAGAAATCCTTACTGGTGTTACATAACCAAAATAAGCACGCCACTTAATAAAAAACTTCCCTACGCATGCGGTCACAGAGATTGTATCCTCTGGATGTGTAAAATCCAAAGAGGGCTTGTGATAGACTAAGGTGTCCCCTACATGCATTGGATAGTAATTACTATAGTCTTGGGGCGGTGGACCTTCAGCAGACAAGCCACAGGAAATTAATCCCAAAGAGACGACAACTATCAGACCATTAAGAAAAGTCTTCCCTAAGCTCATATTAAGTAATTTAACAACCTTATTCGAAAAACCCAAATAAGTTGTAAAAGTAGCAAAGGACACTATCAAAAAGCAACGACTCTTTTTACCTTTTCTTTTATATTTTGAACATTCGTATCTGTATCACTCACCAACACCGATCCCAACCCGATAGCTGTACACCCAGCATCGAAATATTCCTGCATATTATCAAGTGTCACACCATTAGTAGCAACATAGCTCACATTTGGGAAAGGACCTTTTAAGGCTTTGATATAGGATGGCCCGATACCAGCCAGTGGGAATATTTTTATAAAATCGGCTCCGGCGGATTGGCCCTGATGAATTTCTGTAGGGGTAAGAGCACCGGGCATGGCAACCAGATCATTCTCATGAGCGATCATGATCATCTTTGCATCCATGTGCGGGCTGACGAGGAATTTAGCCCCGGCCGTAATAGCATTCTCGGCATCGCGTCGGCCTATCACCGTCCCTGCCCCCACGAGACACTGAGGAAATTTATGACTTACTTCTTCGATCGCTTCGAGTGCATTGCCACTATTAAGAGTAATCTCGATGATACTAATGCCACCATCGGTTATAGCCTGCACGATCTTAACGATACGTGAAGTATCTTTTAAGCGAATAACGGAAAATATCTTTTCGCGGACAATGCGCTCGACGATCTGCTCTCTCATAACACTGGTGAACGCAGGTAGCTCGGAATGGATTGCAAACTATCGAATTAATACCACTTTCGCAGTACTTATTTGCCCTGACGTATGTAGTATAGCCTGATAATATCCCCCTGGCAAAGCAGAGGCCCCGATAGAACAGGAATAGTTACCAGCTTCTTGCATGCCAAAGGACTTTTGATAAATACAGTGTCCTAGTATATCAAAAAGGTTAAGTGTTACCTCAGTTGTCTTTTCAATATTGTAGCTGCACAATATATTGTTAGCTGAGGAACTGGCTTTGAATGATGATATTAAATTATTAACATTTGATGTTACCCCATTAGTTGGCGGAGCAATTTTAACTACCCAAGCGTCAGCGTAAGCGGAACTTCCACCATGGTAACCATTAACATCACCTCCATTCGAGAAAACCGGTGAAGCAAAAATATATCCATTGTCTTTCGTCGCAATCAGTGCCGAGCAACCACTACTCACATTCGGAGTGGCTTGGACCACATCATATACGTGATCCCAAATAACATTCCCTGATGGTCCCAATTTGACAATCCAAGGGACATAATAGTTTTCACTAAAAGAAGTTCGCTGCCCTGATACATCCCCATCGGCCGAGCTTGTTGATATACCGACAATACAACCCCTGTCAGACGTAGCATTGACTGACGCTGCAAACTCGTATTCACTCCCACCTAATACACGCTCCCATTGTAGCCCACCGTTGTTATCAACACAAAAAACCCAGGCATTGCCCCACCCATTTGAATCTTGAAATCTTCTATTAGTGACTTGGTCATCATGGGAATCGGTATACCCTCCTATCAAAAATTTATTAGTCTCGTTTTCTCGATAAGCAGAAATACAATTTGCGGTTTCTGATCCAGATCCTCCATAACTATGCTGCCATTGAGTATTTCCATCAGCTGTTAATTGAGTTACAAATATGTCATATAATCCGTGTGTAGCTAAAGAATCGACAGCGGTCCCAGCAAGCATAATTTTATTATCCATTGTGGAGCAACCTTTGATATCCATTGCCCGAATATCTTTCAACCAAAGTTTCTTACCAGTAGAATCAAATGCCACAATTCTTCCGTTTGTCGGGGAAGAAATTGTGTGCCTCCGCCCGCTTACAATGAGATTGTTAGACGATAATTGAAAAAGAGAATATCCAACCTCAAACAAGGTTGTATCATAGGTTTTTACCCAGGCGAGAGAAAGATCCGGATTAAGTTTTGCAAGGAACATGACCTCTTGAGTCAGATTGTCAGTCCGGTCTTTCATGTCAGCGTCTCGAGAGTACGTTCCCCCAAGTACGGCATACCCTCCGTCGTTTGTCTGAATGCAATCGATTATTCTGTCATCATACCATCCCCCAATAGATATGTATTGAGGAAATTCACCGGTAGAGGATATCTTCACTACCCATCCGTCCGAAGTAGTTGTATATCCATGATGGCCTGGGAGATCGGTGCAATAAGAAGTACCAGCAAGAATATAACCCGATGGAATTTCGATAATTTTAACAATATTATCATCATGAACACCACCAAAACACTTCGCCCATTCGATCTGAGGCTGGGCAAAACTTACGGTACTTAGAAAGAGGAACACAAAACAGACCGGTGCAGACTTTACCATAGAGATGAATGATTACTAAAGACTTTAGTAATAAAAAAACAGACACTAAAATGGTTGCAATTCCAATATCACTCATTACATTGCCGCCAATTCCCTCTTCAAAGCTTCGCGTTCTATTTCCAACTGGCGGATCTTGCGCTCGAGCTGATCGAGTTCGGCCGGCATAGAATCTATTTCGATACGGAGTTTGCTTGCTGCTTCATCGACAAGGTCGATTGCTTTATCGGGCAGGAAACGATCGGCAATGTAGCGCGAAGAAAGTTGTGCAGCAGCAACCAAGGCGCCGTCTTTAATTCTGACACCATGGTGCACTTCATATTTATCTTTGATACCCCGCAGAATGGAGATCGTATCTTCGACTGTCGGCTCGCCTACATATACGGGCTGAAAACGGCGTTCGAGTGCTGCATCTTTTTCGATATGCTTTCGGTATTCATCGAGCGTCGTTGCACCGATACAACGAAGCTCTCCGCGGGCAAGAGCTGGCTTTAGGATATTAGCGGCATCCATTGCGCCTTGGGTTGCTCCGGCACCGATGAGCGTATGAAGTTCATCGATAAAGAGGATGATCTCTCCATCGGAATCCGTCACTTCTTTTACGATCGCTTTCAAACGCTCTTCGAATTGTCCTCTGAAGCTTGTGCCAGCTACCAGCGTGCCCATATCGAGTGTAATGATACGCTTACTTTTAAGATTTTCCGGCACATCCCCTGCCACAATACGTCCGGCAATACCTTCGACGATGGCCGTTTTACCTACACCGGGCTCACCGATCAGCACGGGGTTATTCTTTGTACGGCGTTCGAGCACCTGCATCACGCGGCGAACTTCTTCATCGCGGCCGATCACCGGATCGAGCTTGCCTTTGGCAGCCGCCTCGGTCAGGTCGCGGCCATACTTTTCGAGCGATTGATAGCGGTCTTCGGCATTGGGATCAGTCACCCGCTGCGAACCGCGCACTTCTTTCAAGGCTTTAAGGATATCGCCCTTCTTTACTCCCTGCTCTTTTAATAGCCGTGAAGCATCACTCTTCTCTTCGCTTAGTGCTAAGAGCAAGTGCTCAGTCGAGAGATATTCGTCTTTTAACGACTCAGCTTCTTTGCGAGCAGTATCGAAAAGGCGGTTCAGGTTTTGCGAAACATACGTCTGCCCACCGACGCCGGAAACTTTAGGCAGTTTCTCCAGTAATCCAGTAGTCTTTATCCTGATGGTATCGATATTGACTCCAAGCTTGCGAAGCAGCGCTACAAATACTCCTTCGCCATCTTGAGCAAGGGCGGCAAGTAAGTGCTCAGGTTCGATCTGGGAATTACCATAGTTACCGGCGATCTCTGCAGCAGCCTGCAGTGCTTCCTGGGTCTTTACGGTTAACTTGTTAGGATTGATTGCCATAGGATTCTCGTTTCTCAATGTCCGCTCGCGAGGCGGATATAATTATACTACGTTTTGGTATTGATAACAGTTTTACGAAATACCGCAGTTGTTCGGTGCTCTATCAAGCAAACGATCTCCGCAATTGCGGTATTATCTTGTATTTACGGTTTTACGGTTTCTTTGTTACCCACACCGGTTCTTGCTCAGCCAAAGGACCCCATCCACGTAACAGCCGAGATACTCCGTAATAAAGATAAGACCACCGAAACCCGCACCGAATTAGCAGGCGGCGTGCAGTTCGAGCAAGGTTCTATTCATGGTTCGGCCGATAGCGCCGTTCAATTCCCTCTGCGAAATGTGATCGAGTTATATGGTCATGTAAAGATCAGGCAGGATACCCTGATACTCGAAGCCCCCAAGCTCGTTTATGACGGAAATTCCAAGACCGCTAAGGCCGAAGGGAAAATCTCTTTCCGAGATCGTAAGGATAAGATCACTTCCGAATGGGGCACTTACGATATGAATACTGCTACGGCGGAATTTCATACGAATGTAAAGGCCACGAAAGATTCTGCTACCTTAACCTGTTCCGATCTAACTTATATTAGGGGCACACAAACGATGGTCGCCAGAGGCAAAGTGGTTGCCAAAAGCGATTCCGGTACGATATACTGCGATACCCTTATCGATGCAAGAACAATCGGCGAACGAACGGCCATAGGAAATGTAAAACTCTTCAATGATTCGCTGACGATCTTTTGTCGAACGATCCATGAATCCAACATTCAAAAGAAAGTGGTGGCCGTTGGAAATATCGAGGCCTATTCTAAAGCCAATAATACGGTACAATTCGGTGATTCCCTGATCCGAAATACTGCCACAGGATATTCCCTCGTTCCTGAAAAACCGCTTCTACTCATCATCGATTCTTCACGCCATCTCGATTCACTCGGCCGGGATTCGGTTACAACGTTTGATACGTTGTTCATAAAATCGAAAACGATGGAAGCTTTCCAGGGAGATAGCGGACTTTTTATCGCTACCGATTCGGTCAGAATGCTAAGAAGTAATTTTTGCGGCACCTGCGGCAAGCTTATTTATTACAAAAGTACCGGAGTTCTGACGTTATTTGCAGCTTCGCGCCAGCACATTTGGTATGATAGCACCGAAATCGATGGCGATAGCATTATCATGTATCAAAAGAATAATAAGCCGGAACGCATCGTTGCCATCGGCCATGCTTTTGCTACTACTCCTTATTCCGATTCCGGCACAGTTGGCAGGATGAGCCAGCTTTCTTCAAAAACCATGACCTTGACGATCATTAAAGATACTGTTCGTACTCTTCTTGCTGTCGATAATGCCCTGACCATCTATTTCGCCAGCGATAATGGGAAGCCGAACGGACTTAATCGCGCCAGCGGCGATTCCCTGCGAATTGATTTCGAGCATAACACCGCCAGGCAAATTACCGTACTCTCGAACAGCGAAGGAGAATACTGGCCGGAAAAATATATCGGAAATAGAGGGGCGGCCTTCCGGCTCGGCAATTACGAACGATCGTACGATCATCGCCCGAGGCGCAGCCTCTTTATATTGGACTGGACTCCAATAGCACAAGCAGCTCAATAATACTATGACCGAACGTCTCTACAGCAAACACCTTAAAAAGATCTACGGTAAACGAACCGTTGTAAAGGATTCGAGTGTCTCCGTATCGCCGGGCGAGATCGTTGGCCTGCTGGGGCCGAATGGCGCCGGTAAGACGACAACGTTTTACATGATCGTCGGACTCATTAAGCCGAATAAAGGCCAGGTCTTTATGAATGGTGAGGATATAACTCCCCTGCCTATGTATGCCCGAGCAAGAAAAGGGATCGGCTACCTTTCTCAGGAAGCTTCTATCTTCCGACGAATGAGTGTTGAGGAAAATCTTCTGGCGGTGCTTGAAATGATGCCGCTCAATAAAGCGGCCCGCAAAGAACGTGCGGACCAATTACTCGAAGAATTTGCCATTACCCACATTCGGAAAAGCAAAGGATATATGCTTTCCGGTGGTGAACGCCGCCGCTGCGAAATTGCCCGCGCCCTGGCTACCAATCCCAAATATATCCTTCTCGATGAACCCTTCGCCGGTATCGACCCGATCACCGTGGAAGAGATCATGAGTATCGTCATGAAGCTTAAGCATCGTGGTATCGGAATACTTATTACCGATCATAATGTCCACGAAACACTTTCCATTACCGACCGGGCCTATATTATTATCGACGGGACGATCTTCAAATCCGGCACTGCCGAAGAACTGGCATCCGATGAGCAGATCAGAAAGCTGTACCTCGGCGAGACCTTTACGCTCGAGCGCTACGAACAGCTTGAAGCAAAACAGGAATAAAAAAACGCCGGTACTATGCCGGCGTTTTTTCACAGTCTCAAAGAAGCTCTGAGGTCCTATTTAGAAGCTGCTTTTACGATCGCCGTAAAGGCTTCCGGGTTACGGACGGCCATATCGGCAAGTAACTTACGGTTGATCGTAATTCCGCTCTTAGCGAGCATACCGATCAGCTTCGAATAGCTGACGCCATTGGCACGGGCTGCAGCATTGATGCGGACGATCCACAGCGAACGGAATTCGCGCTTGCGGGCACGACGATCGCGATAGGAATACTGACGGGCTTTATCGACATGGTGCTTGGCAACCGTTAATACGTTACCACGCATTCCCCAAAAGCCTTTAGCGGCTTTTAAGAGTTTTTTCTTGCGGTGTTTGGCCGCGGGTAGGTTTTTCGCTCTTGGCATTGTAGATCCTTTTCAGATTTTTGTGGATAGAAACGCCGCGCAAGCATCTGAATCGTTAATTCTCTCGAATTATGACCGTCCCTTTGGTATCGGGACGCTCCACGCAGCAATAATTTTGAGCGCCATTAAACAGCCGAACCTAAAGCTTTAGTTCGCCAAATACTGCAGAAAGACCACTTGCTCAAAGTAAGTTGAACGAAGCAGATACAGTGTATGTTTTTGACCCTTCGTCGTTATTCATTCAGCGTGAATGAGTGACGTTGTTCTTAATGGCTTCTTCGGCTTCCCCGGATTCCGAAGAAGAAAAACACTTTGCTTGTTGGAGCAACTTCAATTTCTCGCCTTGGGTGGCGCCCGGGAAATCGGGGCTAATTCGTTTTTCTTTCGCTTCGGAAGCCATGGGCTTCTCGTCGATGCCGGTATTCATCCTGAAAAAACCGAATGGGAAGCCTTTCCAAAGGCCGAACTCCTCGAGCCATTCGGAGTCGATACGCTCTTAATAACTCATGCACACACCGATCACCTCGGTGGTGCTCCCTTTCTGCTTCAATCCCAACCGCAAGCCAGAGTTATTGCTACTGCTGAGACAATAGAGATAGCAAAGATCATGCTTGGTAATTCGGCGAGCCTCTTACCAAAGCAGCATTCTCAGGAAGTGATCGATAAACTTCCTTTCTATACCCAGGAGAAACTGGAAGAGATCATTAAGAATATCGAGCCTCGCCACTATAACAAGACCTTTACGTTGAATGAAGGCGACCACGATCCGGTAACGGCTACGTTATATATGTGCGGCCATATATTGGGCGCTGCAAGTGTATTACTGGAATATAAGGGGAAGAAAATTTTCCATACGGGAGATATATCCCTCCATGAACAAAGTCTTATTGCCGGAGCGGAGCTTCCCGAAGGACCGGTCGATGTACTGGTCACCGAATGCACTAATGGCCGAGAAGATGCTTACCTGAGCCATTCGCGAGCTATCGAGACACAGCGGTTTCTCGAATCCGTCGGAGCAACTCTTGAAGAGGGTGGTTCGGTGCTTATCCCCGTCTTTGCGCTCGGGAAGATGCAGGAAGCGCTCATCATGCTCTACGATGCAATGAGGAATAATACCATTCCAACAGTCGATATCTATACCGGAGGAATGGGGCGGCTTATTAATGAAGTGTACGATAAGATTCCCTACAGCGCTTCACGGCTTCGCAGCGAGGAAAAGATCACCGATATTCCGCAAAGCGAAGTTCCACGCCGCGATGGGCTCTTCACCGGCAAGTACTTTAAAACTCCAAGCATCGTTCTTGCCTCCAGCGGTATGATGCAGGAAGGTACTTCGAGTTATTTACTTGCCCAACGGTGGCTTCGTAAACAGAATTTTGCAATAATCTTTATTGGTTATACCGATCCTCGCACTCCCGGGTATGTTGTTTCTCATGCCGAACGCGGCAGCCGCGTAAAATTCGGCTCGATGAGGCGCGATGTACCGGTGCGCGCAAAGATCGACCGCTTCCGCTTCAGCGCTCATGCACGAAGAGAGGAATTACTGGAAATAGCCAAACGGCTCCAGCCGAAACATATTGTGCTTACACATGGCGATACCCAGGCAATGAATGCCTATTCCGAAGCGCTGATGCAGGTATTACCTGGTGTCAGGATCAGTGCTCCCCAGGTCGGTACCTGGTATCGTCTGCTTGACGAATAATTCATCGCTATTTACTATAGGTAGTACGACAGTGGCAGAAATAAAAACGATCGGAGTTCTCACCGCCGGCGGCGACGCGCCCGGAATGAATGCCTGCATCAGAGCAGTGACCCGTTTAGCACGCCATCACGACCTGAAGGTCGAAGGCGTGAACCATGGCTTCACCGGACTCATTAATGGAGATTTTGTCGATCTTATCAGAAGCTCGGTATCGAATATTATTCAGCGAGGTGGTACGGTATTAAAATCGGCTCGTACACCGGAATTTCTTACTAAAGAAGGCCGGGATAAAGCCTATCGATCGGTAAAGTCGGCCGGCATCGATGCCTTGGTTGTGATCGGGGGCGATGGTACTTCCCGGGCTGCCGATGCCTTCGGAAATGAGTACGATATTCCTATAGTCGGCTGTTCGGGTACAATCGATAATGATCTCTATGGTACTGATTATACGATCGGCTTCGATACGGCGGTTAATACCGCGCTCGAAAGTATCGATAAGATACGCGATACGGCCGATGCCTTCGAACGAACATTTTATATCGAAGTAATGGGCCGCACCAGCGGGTTTATTGCTCTCGATGTCGGCTTAAGCTGCGGCGCAGAATATATTGCTATTCCCGAAACAAAAACGACGGTAGAATCGGTACTTGAGATCTTTCAGAACCAGCGCTCTACCAAGCGCTCCAATATGATCATCGTTGCCGAAGGCGATGAAACAGGCGGCGCTTTCGAGCTGGCTGAGCAGGTAAAGGCCCGAACCGGTATCGACTACCGCGTTACAATCCTCGGTCACGTTCAGCGCGGTGGCAGCCCGACCGCCCGCGATCGCATACTCGCCAGTAAACTTGGTGCGGCCGCTGTGCGGGCTTTATTAGACGGAAAACGGGGTGTAATGATAGGAGAGGTAAAGGGCGAACTGACCTATACCCCGTTCCTGGAAGCTTCCAATACAAAAAAGCCGATCGATTCTTCGCTCGTAGAATTAACAAAGATCCTGGCAATGTAAGAGGAGGATCAGCTCTCGCCTTTCATGCCGACAAATTTATCCTCGTTATCGCGGAAGAGGACGTTAAAGGTCGTCAGGCTTCCGTAGGACTTTGTTATATATCCCTGAAATTCTATTTTCTCGGCCTCGCTGAGGCTATTACTACTATTGATCTTTTGTTCAAGGACGCGTAGATTGTTGCGCACCGAAATGATCTTTTTGAAGAACGTATCGATGTCAATTTCTTTCGATTGCATCCCCCCATCGCGTGGCTTTATTTCGATCGTCCCATGATGGAATTTCGGAGCCAGTTCGGCTGCTTCCTCTCCATAGTTTAATTTCTTATCCAAGGCATCTGAAAATGCCTGGAACGCCACCCTATATGCTTGTTCGTAATCCATTGTGGTTATATTTTATAAATAGTATCTACTTTAGGGGTAAAACCTAACTTACTAACTATTATCAACTTATCTGGATTCCTAAAAAACCACTGTGTATGAAATGTGGGGAAAAATGTTGATAGGTGTTGTATCTGGTCTAAATATTTCGTATATTGCATTACATTTTACCCATTTTATGACTTTTTTGTCATTGATTGTGGCAAAATGAGGGTAGTCAGAAACTTGAAAAGATGTTAGTAAGTTGTATAAAAAGGCTACCAGTTAGCAACCCTATAACCAATCACGTTTCGAGGAGCACGAATAGCGGCTTTCGCTCATGTATTACTTTGTTCGGCGGGTACGAGTTACCCTCTACACAAAGTACGGCATATTTATTGAATGTCTTCCTATTCGTGACGCTCCCTATTCCTCGGACTAATCAGGAGAATTACAACGAATGACCCAACAAAAGACTATTTTATATGCACGCCATGTGCTTCTTTTGATGGTTTTGCTTTTTTCGGCAGCTATTATCGGCTGCGGAGGCGGACCGAAGACCTTAACTAAATCCGATATCGATTCAACGTCCCTTCAGGCAAAGAATGCCGATCCTTTTGCCGGTCTTGACGATCATACCCGTCTTGATTCTGCAATGGTCGAAAATCGCCTTGAAGCTGCCCGCCAGGAATGGCTCCGTGCCCTTGCCGCCGAACAGCGAAAGGATAAGAACGAAACCGTTAAGCGCTTCGAGACAGCACTGGAAATTCTTAATCGTCTTATTTACTACCCCGGAGTAAGCGAGAATAAGGATTTTCAGGAATTGACAAGATCGATCTTTGAAGATTATGAGAAGTATGTCAGCAAGATCGATATCCTTCCCCCGACTTCATCAATCTACGCCTTCCGCCAGAAGTTCAACGAAGAGATGTCTAAGATGGACGTCCGCAATGTACCGTTGCCAAAAACGACCGATCTTGCAAAGACCCAGGTACCACTGGTTATCAATCCGGCTGTCGAACAATCTATCGCCTACTTCATGTCCGGCAATGGCCGTAATTTTATGAATAAATGGCTTCGCCGCTCGGGCAGATTCTTTCCCATGATGAAAAAGATATTCAGGGAAGTCGGTACTCCGGAAGAGCTCATCTATCTTTCCATGATCGAAAGCGGTCTGAACCCGACGGTAACTTCCCGGGCCCAGGCAGTCGGGCTTTGGCAGTTTATCGAAGGTACGGGTGCTTTATACGGCCTTAAAAGTAATTGGTGGTACGATAACAAGCGCGATCCGGTTAAAGAGACCTATGCCGCCGCCCGCCACTTAAAAGATCTCTACCGTGCCATGGGCGATTGGTACCTCGCGCTCTGCTGCTATAATTGTTCGATGACGAGAATCCGCCGTTGTATCTCCGAAAGCCAGGATACTACCTTCTGGGGTATCCGCGATTGCCTGCCGAGGGAAACGCAGAATTACGTCCCGCTTTATATCGCAGCAACTCTTATCGCGATGGACCCGGCGCATTATGGCTTTACCGATATTCAGCTCGAAAAGCCGATGGAGTTCGATACGGTGCGCGTAAAAGAAGCGGTCGATCTCAATGCCCTCGCTATTGCTGCCAATGCAAATGTTCAGGACTTAAAGGATCTTAATACCGAGTTGCTTCAATACTCTACTCCACCGCCCGAGCTTTGCCCGGCCGATGGATATGTACTTCGCGTACCGGTAGGTTCTGCCAGTAATTTCTATACCAAGTATGCTTCGCTTACGCCAGAGCAAAAGCGTCCGTGGATGCTGCACACCGTCGAGCGCGGCGAAACACTGAAATCCATAGCCCGCACGTATGGATTATCCGCCGATCAGTTAGCCGCTTATAATAATATGGATCCGAGTGAGCGTATCAAACGCGGCTCGCGTATCCGTGTACCGATGTCGGTAATGGCTCCGGGTTCGGTTGCTTCTTCCGATCCGGTTACCGGCCCGAAAGAATCTGCTCAGACGTCAACTACTACCCAGCAAACTACTTCTACAGCTCAGCAAACCGAGCGTAAAGTATATCACAGGGTGCGTCGTGGTGAAACGCTGGCTTCGATCGCCAACCATTACGGTGTGCGCCTGGCCGATCTCAGAAATTGGAATAATATCAGCTATCACCATAAGCTCAAAAAAGGTGAACGGCTTGCTCTCTATATCGGCCATCAGTCGGCTCCGATTCAGGATAGCACTGCCTCTAACCAGAAATTAGCTTCTAAAGCTGCTGATACAAGTAAATCTACTACCAAAGCAACTCCGACCAAGCATCGTATTACGTACCGGGTTCGCCGTGGTGATACGATGGCGAAGATCGCCGATAATTTTGGCGTAACGCTTGGCCAGATCAAGGCATGGAATGGCAAAAAAATCCGCCATGGTATCAAAACCGGTCAATCGATTACGATCTTTTCTTCAGAAGAGTATGCTTCGAACGATGAATCGACCACCGTTGCTTCTAAGCCCCGTATTCATACCGTACGTCCCGGCGAAACCATGACGGGTATCGCTCGCATGTATGGAACGACAGCCGATAAACTCAGCGAATGGAATGGTGGTAAAGATGCCGCATCGTTACAGGCCGGCGAAAAATTAAATATCTATGCTGCTAATAAGACGGCTTCTCAAGGCGATGCCGATCATGCTCCGCATGTTGCAAAGCACCGTACTCATAAAGTACACCGTGGCGAAACGCTTTATTCGATCGCAGAGAAATACGGTACTACGGTTCAGGAATTGAAGCATACGAATCATCTCACGAAGAACAGCATTCCCGCTGGCAAGCGCCTGATCATTCCTGCCGAATAATCTGTAAGCACTGATTGTTAAAAAAGCGGGCACTGCCCGCTTTTTTTATGCGACCGAGAATAAGTTCTTATCTGCTTGTTACAATACAATTCGTTTGTATCGGCCTCCTGCTATGGCTTGGGTTATTTCCCCTATCGGCTCCTGAAGTTCTAGGTCTCGCTGCAGGCATACTGCTGGGACTTTTAGCTATTACCACTATGAAGCTCGGCAATTTTTCCATCACCCCGGAGCCTTTACCTTCTTCTCGTCTGGTTACCAGAGGTATTTATTCTTTGATACGGCATCCGATGTACTCGGCGGTATTAGTAATTGGGCTTAGTTGTGCAATAAATAGCGGCACGATAGGTGCCTATGTGATCTGGCTTCTACTGCTTTGCGATCTGATCGTAAAGCTATATCATGAAGAGCGGCTGCTGCGGCAGCGCTTTGCCGATTATGCAGAGTATATGAAGCGTACAAAACGGCTGGTGCCGTTTCTTTGGTAATTACTTGAGGATCGTAAACTCTACCCGGCGGTTCTGTTGGCGTCCGTCTTCGGTATCATTGCTTGAAAGTGGTTTAGTACTACCGTAACCAACAACCTTTAATCTGGAAGCGCTGATTCCCTTGGATACCAGATACGCTTTAACCGCATTCGCTCGTGATTCCGATAACTTCTTGTTCGTTGCCGCCGAGCCGACATTATCCGTATGACCGGCGATCTCGAGTGAAATATCCTTGGATTGAATAAGCATCTGAACCAGGCGGTTCAATTCGGCATTCGATTCTTCATGAAGCACGCTCTTATTAAAATCGAAGAAAATATTATTAAGACGAACGGTCTGTCCTACTTCGAATGGGACCATCTTCAGATCACGCTGGATCTCTTTGTAATCATCGATCTTCTTTACATCGAGATTTTCTTCTATCGGGATATACCCTTTTACTTCAGCGCGGAAGCCATAGACACTGCCAGCCGGCAAAGTGATCTTATAGCTTCCATCAGCAGGGTTCGTCCGGGCAATACCGGCTTCTTTTCCGCTCGGAAGATATTCATAGTGAATATCGGCTGCAAGCGGTTTATTGGTTTTTGAATCGTACACTCTTCCACTGACAAGCACCACCGGTTCCGGTTTAAGTGATGGCGGTAATTTTGCTCTGAAAATATCTAAAGCGCCGATCGCATTTTTGTTCGAAACGAAATAGGCGTAATCGCCGGAAGCAGGAATGGTATAATAAGCGTCCCAATCTTTAGTATTAAAATCGGGTCCAAGGTTTTGCGGCTCGCTCCATTTCTGCCAACTATCATCGAGACGTCTTGTCATGTACATATCAACGGCGCCATACCCCGAGCGTCCATCGGTGGAAAAATACATCGTCTTTCCATCGGAAGCAATAAAAGGCATTCCTTCGTCGGCCGCCGAATTAATATCTTTTCCAAGATTCTTTGGCGCCGTCCAGGAGCCATCACCGCGAAGAAAGCAGACATAGAGGTCGCGGACTCCATACGAATCATCACGTTGTAAGCTGACGATCATCGTCTTGCCATCGTTGGCAAGGGAGAATTCCATAAACCGGTGGTGCGTGTAAAAACTATCGATATGAACGCGGTTTGGATCGCTCCAACCCGTACCGGTCTTATTAGAAGTCCAGATACCCCACTCAGTCTTGCCATTCGAGTTATCTTTAAAGACACCGCCGATAAGAATAGTATTTCCATCGGGTGTAACAGAGGCAAGAAACGTACCACGTCCGTTATTAAGCGGAGCGCCAATGTTTTTTGCATTGCCCCAACTGCCATTGGGCTGCAGTTCGGAATACCAGATATTATCTACTCCGCCGACATTCGAAGGATGATTTTTGCGATCATAATATAAGGTCTTTCCATCCGGAGAAATGACCGGAAAGACTTCATCGTATGGTGAGTTCACCGCATAGCCGAGATTCTCTTTTGAACCGGTAATCTTGGAATCTGGCGCAAGATTGATCGAGGCAACAACCGGGGTTTTGCTATCGGAAATACCAATGGCATCGATCTCATTAAGACCTCTGACCTTGCCGGGTTGTAAAATGAGCTCTACTGCTTTTACTTTATAATCCGTCTTTATAAAAAAGACATTCATCACACGCGAGGCTACTCCTACCGAACCGGGATCGGTATGAAACACTTTATGAGGTTTATCCTGAAGATCATAGAGAATAACATCCTGCACCGAACCCGGATTATAATTCTCGGCAATAGCGACTTGCTGGATCTGCATCGGCTTTGTATAGCCGACTTTTATTCGCTCCTCTCCGCCACCATTGAATTCACCATCGCTCCGCCCATACCAGGCGCATGGGCTGTCACCGGAGGCCGGACATTTATTTGGTTTGCCGAGTACCTGGGCGGCCGCATACTCCTTGGCACTTACTTGTGAAGAAAATGATAATACTTCGGAAGCCCATTGGACATCCTGGGCATAACCGGGACCAGTTATAAAAGCCATGGCAGCAGCGGCTGCCGGTAAGATCAGATGAACAATTCGTTTCATTGCGGGCTTATAACAGTAAGGACCCGAACTGTCATTCCGTCCGTTTATTGAAGGCGATGGCAATTCTTCCCGTATTTTTGAAAGAATCGTTATTGTCGTGGAAGTACTAAGAACAGTGATAAGGCCTGAGCCCCGGCAAATTTCTATGTCCGAGGAGGTGGTTCGCAAGTCGATCCATCTGTCCTCGCTTGCTATTCCCATCATCTACAGCTTTGTTACCAAAGCCGAGATGCTATGGGTACTTATACCTTTTACTCTTATTTGTCTTGCCATTGATTACGGCCGGCATTATATTCCTATCCTTCAGCGGCTTTTCCTTTTCCTCTTTGGCTCGATCCTGCGTGAACATGAAAAGGATGTCGGGAAAAAGCTTCTTTCCGGTGGTACCTATGTACTTATTAGTGCTTGCCTGTGTATCATTATTTTCCCGAAGGTTATCGCTATTACCGCCTTTGGTATTCTGATCGTCTCCGATGCGATTAGCGCGCTTATCGGACGGCGGTTCGGACGCCATAAGTTTTTCGATAAGTCGATCGAAGGTTCGCTGGCTTTTTTCCTTAGTGCCTGTGCTGTTGTTGCCCTTGCACCGAAAGCCGGTTCTGATGGTGCGGAATTTATTATCGGCTTTATTGCTGCTGCCGTGGGTGCTATTATCGAGGCCATGAGCGTCCGTCTTAAAGTTGATGACAATTTCTCGGTCCCTTCGAGCATTGGGATCGCCATGTGGATCGGGTACTGGCTTATCAGCCTTAATACAGTCTCCGGCCACTCTTCCCTGCTTCAGCAGCTCATGCGATAAGCGGGAGTATCTTTTATTCCCCGACCAAGTTTCGTAATTTTGGAGAAGTGAGGCATGGCACCCGTATTCCCCTTTTTCTTATTGTAGCTATTGCTTGCTGCCATTTGCTATGCTATAATACGGCCTACAGCCAATTCAGCGGGTCGGTATCCGCCGGGATCAATAACTCCAGTAATGTAACCGGCACCGATACTGCCGCAGCCGATAACATATTCACTCCTGCGATCACCATACAATATATCATTCCTTTTTGCGATCCCTTTTCTATCACTTTCGGCGCATCGGCGACTTCGAACCTATACACCGAATCGCCCGACCGTTCGTATGAAGTATATAATCTTACCGGCAAAGGAGAATATTACTTTCTGTCACCTTTGCCTAAAAAACCAAAAGAAGATAGCCAGCAACAGGTACAGCAATCCACCAATAAAGCCGCAGTAAAACAACAGCAAGTATCGGCAGCTCCGGATTCAATTGCAACACTGGCCATCCGGCTCTCCAATATGAGTGACGCTTTAGATTCTGTGGACATCGATACCCTGGGCATTGATGAAGACTCTATAGATGCAGCAAGCGATCTGAAGGACTCCCTTTCCGAATCCATTCTTGCCATCAGCCAGATACTTACTACCGAATCCTTTACCGAAAGTATTCAGGAAGTATTGCTCGAAGAAATCCAGGCCGATCTGCTTCTGATTAAGCAAATACCCTTGCAACAAACCATTAAAGATCAAACGCTTGCCACTCTTCAACAGACCAAGCATCAATTACAAAAATCTCCAGCACCCAGCGACATAGTATCTCTAAATCCCCCACCGACAGAAACGACTTCGTTACCTCAAAAGATCACTGAAGAATTGCATATAACTGTCCTGAAAGAGGATGCTCCTCTTTTTACGATTGTCAATCCTGAAACGGAGATCACGGCATTTTCTTCGCTCGATGTTTCCCTTAAAGACGATATAGCTCCAAGGACGGCCAAAACACTCGCAACTTCTATCAGCCTTCCGCTATCCTACGAAGCTCAGGTTAATCGCGATAGCTATAGCGTGTTCAGTTATTCTCAATACTATCTCCGTCCACAGCTACAATTCTATCCTTCTTCAGAAATGTCGGTTGGAACGCAGTACGAATTTTCCCAAACTGCCTATCCTAACGATACCCTTTTTACCTATTCCCAGCACGCGCTCTGTCTGGATTCAAGACTCGAACTGAATTCATGGTTAGTGCTTGGTGCTCAGGTTTCTTTCAAAAACAGAACTTATAAGTATCCTCCTATCGATTCTGTCATTCGAATTCCAAGAGCAGGCTTAGTACCTGTGTATGACGATGGCACGTTTACCCGGACAGAGTTCGGCATTACTACCACCGCTATTGCTTCCGATGTCCTCACGGTAGGAATCGGCGGAGCCTTTTCACGGGCATCAGAGCTTCGCCCATATTTCCATGACTTACAGCTTAGGAGTGTGATCGGCGGTCCGGCCGCGGATGATGAATTCTCTTATGAACTTTCAAAGCTATTTATCTATAGCTCTTCCCGGTTAGTATGGGATATTACTGCTGCGGTAGATCTTTCTTTCGAATACCGAAAGTATGGACGTGGAACAATGCTTACAAAACAGGCCCAGCGCTTCGACGATCGTAATGACCATGCACTTTCGGCTCAGCTTGATTTTTCCTATGATATATTCTTCAATGAACGGCTGTTTTCGCTCTTCGAAACCATCACGCCGGAATTGAATCTCCAATACTCGAAATTCAATTCAAGCATTAAGCAATATCGGTATCACGATCTTGCCGCCTTATTTACCCTTTCAGCAGGATTTTGACAGATGCCCTCACCGCTCAATAAAACACTTCGGTTGTCCGACGCTGAAAAAAAACAGGTAGTACCGGTATTCCCTCCTACTGACTCGAAAATTCGAACCGGCATTTATCAGTGTGATATTCTTACGGCATTACCGGTATTCTCCGACGGATATTTTGATCTTATTATTGCCGATCCGCCATACAATAACGGCCTCGATTTCGGAAATTCCAGCGACAAACAACCGGAAGAGCAATACCGCACTTGGGTACATAGCTGGATGCAGGAGCTTCCGCGAATTACCTCTCCCACCGCTTCGATCTATATCTGCTGTGATTGGAAGCATTCCGGTTTTTTTCAATCGGAGCTTGAGGAGGCGGGCTTTTATATTCTGAACCGTATCACCTGGAAACGGGATAAAGGCCGCGGAGCCACAAAGAACTGGAAGCAAAACATGGAGGATATCTGGTTTGCTGTGAAAGATCCTAAACGATATACTTTCAACCTCGAAGAGGTAAAGATCAAAAAGCAAGTGATCGCTCCTTACCGAAGCAATGGTAAACCGAAAGACTGGTATCTCAATGAAGAAGGAGAACCCGAGCGGCTTACTCACCCCTCTAATATCTGGATCGATCTTACCGTCCCGTTCTGGTCAATGCCTGAGAATACGGAGCACCCAACCCAAAAACCAGAATTGCTCATCGAAAGGATTGTTCAGGCTTCCTCAAAACCCGGGGATAAGATCTTAGATCTCTTTAGCGGCTCCGGTACAACTTCCGTCATTGCAATGAGGCTTGGCCGAAAGCCAATCGGACTTGAAATCAATCCCGATTATGTGAGGATCGGACTTAAACGGCTTGCTCTTGAAAAGAAGAAGTCATGAATACCATCTCACTTGCCGTTATTCAATTTGCCCCCATCTATAAAAATATAGAAGCAAACCTCACTGCCATGTGCGATAATATCGCATCGATACCTGCTGATATGTTGGTTTTTCCTGAGCTATCATTAACAGGATATGCTTTCTCTTCCAGTGAAGAAGGCCGGCCATATTCTCTTTCCGCAACCTCCCCTGCTATTCTGGCTATATCGGAGGCTGCACGAGCTCATAAAAAGGCTATCGTCTTCGGATATATCGAGCAGGAAGCCGGCCTGCTTTATAACTCAGCCCTGCTAATAGATACCGATGGAAGCATCAAGCTCAATTACAGAAAGGTCCATCTATTCTATTACGAAAAGAAGGTCTTTGCTCCCGGAAATCTTGGGTTTGGAGTCGCGTCCATTCATTGCAATGGGAATGAGGTCAGAATTGGTATTCAGATATGTTACGATTGGCGTTTTCCCGAAGCAACCCGGTCGCTTGCATTGCAGGGAGCTGAGATCGTAGCGCTCCCCTCTAATATCGTTACCACCACCGGAATGCTCGAGACAACCTTACGCACCCGGGCCTTTGAAAATAAGGTTATCCTGGCTTTTGCGGATCGCATTGGCACCGAAGAACTCCACGGCCAGAAGGAAGAATCGCTTACCTTTAGAGGCGAAAGTATGATCATAAATTATAATGGCGAGATACTCTCGAAGCTATCGGGCTCAGCCCCATCAATAGCGATCTCTGAAGTCGATCCTCAAAAAACCAGAAATAAAGATATTAATTTTTTAAATAATATTTTATCAGATCGTAATGAAAATCAATACTTTAAATAATTTGGCATAATATTTGCATACAAAAAACATGAAACTTTCCTGAATCCTCCAACGTAGTTAGCGGCAACTTTGAATACGAGATATACCATACGGCAGATCTCAGTCGAGGCAGTAGAGTCCTCAGTTGAAGCCATCCGCGAATTTCCCCGGGCTGTCATTAGTGCCGAGGAAAAGCTTCGTCGTCGCTTACAGGCTGTCTTGCGCGTAGCATTGGCGACATCATTTATTTGGCTTTCCGGTTTATTTTCCATTGGTATTCAGGTGACTTCCGCCGTTGCAAAGTCTATTTCCAAAGATGCACCGGCTAATGAGCGCCGCGTTCATAAATCAACCCGGCATAAGCAGCATTACAAATTCAATAAGAATGGCGATGCTCCTGCCATAGAAGGTACGGCTTCCTGGTACGGTCATCAATTCCATAACCGTAAGACGGCATCCGGCAAAAAGTTTGATAAGAATTCCCTGATGGCTGCCCACCGCTCGCTTCCCTTCGGCACCATGGTACGGGTAGTTAATCTTGAGAATAACCGATCCTGTATCGTTGAGATTACGGATCGGGGCCCTTATGCTCATCACAGAATTATTGACGTTTCGGAAGCGGCAGCCAAAGAACTGGATTTTACCAGTAATGGTACTGCACGAGTTCGGCTTGAGGTCCTAAGTCCGAATATTGCTCAAAGCGGTACACTGCGTACTCCTACTTTTATATCTGATGCATTACGTGGACCGGTCTCCTCTCTCGGCATCGCACTTTCCGCCCGCTAATTACTTCTTCAATTTTCGTTACGAAGCAGCATAGTTCTTTTTAACCAAAAGAGAACTTATATATCCCCTATCGCCGTATATTTGAATAAGTAAGCACCCGGCATGGCGCCACAAGACACCATTATTCTTACCGAGCGTGGTTCGGAGCCCTCACCAGAGAGCGATCCGAAAAAAGTAATGATATCCTCTCGCTTTGATGGTATCGTGATAGGGCTTGGTGCCTTAGGTCTTGTTGCTATCCTCTATCTTATAGCCACCGGTATCCCTCCGTTCTTAATAATAGCGGTAGTATTCCTACTGCTCTATCCGTTTAAAGAATACAGTGCCGCGCGGGTAATGATGTTTGTTACCGGAATACTGCTATGCTTCTGGCTTGCGGCTTCGCTTTCAGATCTCATGTTTCCCTTCATCATGGGATTATTGATAGCATACTTATTTAACCCTGTCGTAAAATGGCTCCAACGGCAATGGAAAATACCGAGAACATTGAGCGCCATTGTTATTGTCCTCGTGCTCTGTTCGCTCGTTGGATTTATTGGGTGGCTCACTGCTCCGCATATTGTCAATGAAGCGGAGCGGCTGCTTCATACGGTCTCCAATGTATTTCAGGATAAGACCTTCCTGATAGATGAAGTAGCTCTAAGAAGGTTTTTTGTTTCGCTTGGTATCCCCGGTAACTATGTCACTACCTACCTGAACGAACAGATCTATCCGGCGATCAAACAGTATGCAGCCGAATTACCAAAGATTGCGGTTTCGATCGTTTCTGCATTACCGGCTGTCGTGCAACGAATAGCGGATCTGATCATCATTCCGATCTCTGCGATCTATTTCCTCAAAGATTGGGATGCTATGGTCCAAAGCCTGCTCTCATTGGTACCGCCGAAGCGTCGCCCTCACCTGAAAGTTACCCTCAGTAACATTAATACTATTGTTTATGGCTATATCAGAGGACAATCGACCGTAGCGATTATCATCGGTATTCTTGCAGGTATTACCTTTGCACTGTTCGGAGTACCCTATGCCTCACTGCTTGGCGTTACTATTGCCTTCTTCGATCTGATACCGTTTATCGGTATCATCGCCAGCATTGTGATCGTAGAACTGGTTATTTTTATTTCTATGCCGGCCACACCGGCAAATATGCTTTTCGGCGTTGCCGTTATTATCGGCCTTCATCTTATTGAAGCCTATCTTCTCGGCCCCCGCATTGTCGGTAAAGGCATCGGCATTCCTCCCCTGCTCGTTATTATTTCCATTTTTGTATTCGGATATTTTCTCGGCTTTATTGGAATGCTCATTGCCGTGCCTCTTACCGGAGTTATCCTGCTTTTTGTCAGGGAGTACCGGCAGGCGATCGCTTCCGGTCCTTTAGGCGAAACGCTGTGACCGGTACGCTCTATATTATATCAACTCCTATTGGCAACGATAAGGATATTTCATTTCGGGCAATAGAATTGCTGAAGGAGTGCGACGTTATTGTCTGTGAAGAATGGAAACCAGCCCGAAGACTACTTCATCATTACCAGATCGATAAACCACTGTTGCAATTAAACGAACACTCTTCTGCTGAAGATGAGAAAGAGATCGTCGATCTGCTTCTCTTAGAGAAAAAGAATATTGCATTGATCTCCGACTGCGGAACACCATTGATCGCCGATCCAGGTTCGTCACTTGTAAAACACTGTATAAATTTCGGCATAGCGGTCGTCCCGGTTCCGGGAGCATCGAGCATCCTGGCAGCCCTTGTTGTAAGCGGGTTTTCTCTTACCCAATTTTCTTTCGTAGGATTCTTACCCCGCGAGCGCACCGAACGAAAGCAAGCTGCAGCAGCACTGCGCAACCGGCAGGAGACGCTCATTCTACTTGAAGCGCCATACCGGCTTCAACAACTACTAAGCGATCTGACAGAAGGCATCGGTACCGAACGCCAGGCCTGTGTCTGCCTTGAGCTGACGCTACCCGCTGAAAAAATAATCCGCGGGACCCTCTCGGAAATACGGGAATATTTCTCGCACCATCCCTTCAAAGGTGAATTCGTTATTGTTACAGAAGGCGCTAAACGACCCATTCACCGGAATTTGCCCCGCGAAAAACGCGATCGTCGTTGATTTACCGTGAGCCGGAAGTGTTTGATTCAGGTGATTCGGCTTTGCGTAGCAAGTTGTGTAATAGCGTCAGTGCTCTTTCTGAGCAGGGCATCTCTATGCCAAACTATCAGCCAGACATATATTATAACCGGAGCAACCGATTCGGTACTAGTTCTTCCCGATTCCCTGCTTATTGAAAACAGTATCGAACTAAGGCTCGATTCGACTATTCTCTTACATCCCGGCACCGATTATTCTATTAACAATAGTAGCCGCCTGGCAAGGGTTACACTCTCAAAAAGTATCCGGGATCTGTTATATGCCAACTCCCTCAGTGGTACCTCTTCAAATAAGCCGCATACTATTCTTTTTTCAGCTCAAGTCTATCCGAGTTTACTAAAGAGGCATTATACCTTTTTTAATGCTCCACCTCTTCACGATAGTAGTGAAAAAATCATCCCTCAGGGTCGTCCCTTGAGTTCTTCTCATGATCAAAGTACCTCGGGTCTTACTTTCGTCAAAAATGGTGGTATTTCCCGGGGACTACAAGTTGGCTCCAGCCAGGATGCTACCTTTACCAATGCCTTTAATCTTACGTTTTCAGGTTCTCTCTCCAATGACCTTACTTTCAAAGGCGCCCTTAGTGAAGAATCCACTCCCTTGCAGCCGGAAGGCAATACACAAACCTTACGGGACATCGATAGAATATTCATTGAAGTTCGCTCCAGAGATCATGCGGCTGCTATTATCGGCGATCATCCCCTATCGCTATCTCATATCAGGCTGGATTCAATTGATCTTGACACGAAGTACGATAATATTAACCGTAAAGTCTTAGGAGCTACAGCAACAGTACAGATACAACCAACAGCAATGCTTGCCAGCTATTCCGTTACCAAAGGACAGTTTATTTCTAATAGTCTCGAAAGCATCGACGGAGTACAGGGGCCTTACCGGCTAACCGGAAAAAATGGCGACCCTGCCATCATTGTTATTGCCGGTACGGAAAAAGTGTATATCGATGGAGTACTGCAAGTACGAGGCGAACAGAACGATTATGTAATAGATTATGGATTAGCAGAAATTCGGTTCACCGCAAAACATATTATCACTGCCTCATCGAGAATAACCGTTGATTTTGAATACACTAACGAACAATACAGCCGAGATCTGTTTGCTGCCAAACAATCTTCTTCTTTTTTTAATAATGCCTTGCAATTGACGACTTCCTATCTTAGAGAAGGAGACGATCAGGATAACCCCAAAGAATTAACTCTCACCGATTCCGATAAAGCTATTCTTAAAGCTGCCGGTAACGATGCTTCCCGAGCGTTCAAAAGCGGAGTAACGATCGCCGGCCGCGATTCCAGTGGAAAAGCCCGTGGTAACTATATTGCTATCGATACTATCATCGCGGGAAAACCAATTCATTTCTATAGATATGCGCCGTTCGATTCTATAAATGCGCTCTATACCATTGCCTTTGGTTTTGTTGGTACGGCTAAAGGTAATTATAGCCGAAAGAATATCAGGGAATATGAATATACCGGTCCCGGCAACGGAGATTTCGATACTCTCGTCTATCTGCCGCTGCCTACGCTTCATGAAGCCGTAAGTGGTAAAGTGGCAATCACCCCATTCAACGGATTAAATGCCAGTGCCGAAGGAGCCATCAGTTCAGTTGACCCTAATCGGTTTGCAACTGATCCCTCCTCTAAAGGTTCTGCTTATACTCTAAGTATAGGGTATATTGATACCCTGCTGCGCAGCGATTCTCTCGATCGAATGACGGTTGGTATTTCCGGCACTTCGATCTATACTGCCGCTGCTTTTCTGCCTTTCGACAGAATTCGTTTGGTCGAATCGATGCGTAGCTACGGAATTGAAAATGCTACCGTCGGTACTGAAAGCCTTGGCCACGACGAGCGAGAAAATAATATCCGAACACAAGTTCAATTATTCGGGGCAACAGCCGGATTTCAAGCTGGAGATTATACTTTAGGTAATAATTACTTTTCCTCGCGCAACTATCAATATTCTCTCGGCTACGTCCCGAAAAATCTTCTCTACCCACAGGTAGAATCCAGATATTCTTTAATCCATACCGAGGATTCCTTATCAAATGAGGAAGCACTGTGGAATATCTTTTCCGTTGTTTCCCATAATACTATTCCGATATCCAATATCGTTATCACTCCCTCGGTCGGTTTTTCTTATACCGAAAAGAAAAATTCTATCGTTAATAGCCTCTCCGATTCATTAACAGCCGAGAGTTTTAGGCTGCAGGAGTTCACTCCATCGATCCAATGCTCGCTCGATCGCTCGGCTTCCTTTGGCTTATCGTACCATCTTCTCTATGACGATAGCAGTCGGTTCGGTTTGCTTAAGCGCATTGCTACCACCAATGACCTCTTATTTAATAGTACACTAAGTACCAGCCAGTTTAACGGTAAATTCGATATAGGGTATCATTCGCGCTCCTTTATCGATTCGCAAAGCTCAAGAATGGCCGGTGGTGACAATACCTCTTTGCTCTTGCATTTAGCACCGAGATTTTCTACGCTCGATCGTGCTTTATCTATCGATGCCGATTATCAAACGACCGAACAACGCACTGCCGCGCAGGAACGACTCTTCTTCCCGGTATTACCCGGTCAAGGTAATTACACGTATCTCGGAGATCTAAACGGCAACGGACGTCAGGACCCGGAGGAATTTCAATTAGCACGATATTCCGATCAGGGTACCTATATCCTTTTAACGATACCGAGTACTATTCTTACCCCAACGGTCGATCTTAGAACCTCCGTTCGTTTACGGCTCGCACCGGAACAGCTCCCTGAGAATAATTTTCTTCATCTGCTATCGCCGCTTTCAAGCGAAAGTTATATCCATATAGAAGAAAATAGCAGCGACCCTCATACTTCAACGATCTATTTCTTTCGCAACCCTCAGTTTCTTGACGATACAACGACACTGCGCGGTATAAAAGAATATCAGCAGGATCTGTATTTCTTCGAACATTCGAGCGATCTTTCTTTCAGGCTGCGATGGCATGAACGTTCCGCTTCCACCCAATACACTACCGGGACTGATCGCATCTATCATCGGGACGTTTCTCTCTTTGGAAAATTCAAGCTATCCTCGGAGTTTTTTAATGAATCGACCCTGAGTTACGATCAGGATAATGTCCGGTCGAACCAATTTTCTACCAATCGTCCGGAAGAATCGAAAAAGTATAAGATCATCACCACTACCAGTTATGAACCCTTCCCTTCGCCATTGCGATTAGAGTCGGTACTTTCCTATGCGGTACTTGATGACCCGCTGTATTTTTCCTCCTCACGAGGCTCTATTTCATCGGCTACTCTTCGCTGCCGATACCGCCTGACGACCCAACTTGCTTTAACCTCCGAAGCAACAAGAAACGAGCTTATAGCCCCGGTCTCTATCGAGACGATCCTGCCGTATCCATTAACAGACGGATTACCGCCTGGTATTACCTGGGGGTGGTCGATCGGCGCCGATCAGGAGTTGACCCGGGGTGTCGTCATTAATCTTCGATATGAAGGCCGTTCCGAGCCTGGAATCGACGTTTCCGAACGGCATATAACCCATGTCGGGCGGGCGGAAATAAAGGCTTCGTTTTGAAATACTTCCCCTTATTTCATGGTTTACTCTCCCGCAATGACAGCGCAGACCAAAACGCCACATTCTATTGTTCATGACCTTGCCTGTACTAAAGCAGCAAGGGTCATGAAATGGCTGCTGGAGCAGGAATCGGTCGATGCTTCGACGTTTCACCTGACACCACTCTTCGACCCTATGGTCCTGCCTCATGATGTTCAGGCTTTTCTGCGTCATATCAAGCAGTCTTTGCATCCGGTTTCGCCGCAGACCCCGGAATACGAGCCAGAACAGATCCATTCTATGGTCGAACTTGCCTTCGAACTCTGCGGTGAATACCTCTGCCAACCGATCGGTTTTTTAAGCCAGTTTCTTTTTGCTGAAGAGACTACGACGACAAAAAACTCGATCGCTGAAAAACTTCGGATCCTCGAAGCCTATCCTTTTTATAAAGAGTTTTTAGAGCTCTGGCTTTCCGAACAGCCTGAAAGAGTATCGAAGGTACAATGCCTTACCTATCTCTATCAGGTAGATCATACCATGTATTCTCATGCTTCGGAAGAGACTATCGAGCTGCAGCTCGAACCGCTTTTTGCTTTCTTTAAGGAAGCCGATCTTAATGGGATCATCAACCTCTTTCTTACCGATCGGGATATTTACCAAACCTATACCGTAATTCCTCCTGATAAAACTTCGGTAGCGGCATTTATTAAAGAACACGTCGGGCTTCATTCCACTTATACCCCGGGGGCGGATTCTGCTATCGATTATCCGGTATTCCTGGAAGATCTGAAGCAGGCCGGTATACACCTTCCCCCGCCCTCAGCAAAGCCGATTGAAAAGGAAGTATCCATTACAGAAGTCAAAACTCCTCCGATCGAATTATTTATTTCTGCGAAGTTAAAAGAAAAAACCATCGATAAGCTCTTTCATGGCAACCGGTTTGAATACCACCGTGTCATCGGCCTTATTAATGCTTCGACGTCATTCGACGAAGCACAACTTAATCTTGAAACGGCGTTACATCTGCAGCGCAGCGGTCCTTCCGAAAAGCATCTGGCTAAACTCCTGAGTGCACTTCAATTAAAATTTTCGAACCGCAACTAAGTTCTCATGCAATTTGTCGATCTTGCTCATATAACCGTACAAGCCGGCAAAGGCGGCGATGGTGTAATTTCCTGGCGCCGGGAAAAATATGTCCCCCAAGGCGGGCCGGCCGGTGGCGATGGTGGTATCGGAGGCAATGTGGTTGTCCTGGCAGACCCCCAGCTTTCTACATTGCTGGATTTTCGGTATATCCAGCAATACAAAGCTGAGAATGGCCATCGGGGCGACCGCAATAATATGAAAGGCCGAAGCGGAAAAGATACTGTTATTCGTGTACCCGTCGGGACAGTCATACGAGATCAGGAGACCGAGGAGGTCATTGCCGATCTTACCGAAGCATACGAACAGGTCATCGTCGCAAAAGGCGGCTTCGGCGGCTTAGGTAATAGCCGGTTCAAATCTTCCGTCAATCAGGCTCCTCGTGTCAAAACCGATGGTAAACCCGGCGAAGAGAGATCGTTAGAGCTGGAATTAAAATTATTAGCCGATGTAGCCTTGGTTGGCTTTCCAAATGCGGGTAAATCGACTTTAATCAGCAGAATATCTGCCGCTAAACCAAAAATTGCGGATTACCCTTTTACGACCTTAGTACCTAATCTTGGCATCGTACAGGCTCCGGAGGATCACCGTTCGTTCGTTGTAGCGGATATTCCGGGCCTTATAGAAGGAGCGAGTGAGGGACGCGGGCTTGGCCATCAATTTCTGCGTCATATCGAGCGCAGCGCTATTCTCCTCTTCTTACTCGATGGCTCCGATACTGAAAACGATCCTCTCAAAGCTTATACAACCTTAAAGAATGAGCTCGGGCAATACGAAAAGTCTTTGCTCAAAAAGCCTCGCCTTGTCGCTATTACAAAGTCCGATATCCTTGATGACGAGGCTAAAAAAGAAATAGCCAAGCTCAGGTTCGATAGAAAAAAACCCCTGCTTATCAGTGCCGTAGCCGGCGAAGAGATCGATACGCTTATCGCCCAATTGTGGGAAAAAGTATCCGAACGCAAATAATCCTTAAATAAAAAGAGACGCCCACCGTAGCGGACGTCTCCTTTTTACCAGTCTGATCGCAATAACATTTCTGTCACGGCGATCTTTTTCTCATAGAGCAGTGAGAGAACAATTAATACTATCTATTAACGGCTTGGGTTGGTGATGGTATATGCTACTTTCACCGTAGGAGTTGCCGACGCCGTTGCGCCCGTAAGTTCATGGCGAGTCACGATGAGCTGGAATGAACCGGAAGCACGGGAAACTACTCGAATAGTGAAGGTTGCATTGGTCGGATCCGGGTCATTAAGCACCTGGCACAGTATGATGCTATTGCCATTGCAGAATTGATTGCCGATGGTATAGGCGCCATTCGGATCATCTACAATATTCGGTCCGCCACCTCCTGCTGCGAAGCTGGTCGCAATATCGACTATTCCGGAAGGTCCCTCGGTAGCGGCACCATCACCGGCAGAAAGCGATACACCAGCGCTATTCTGACCATTTGGATCGGTAGAACGACCCATTGTAACTTCACCACTTTCGACCTGCAGAGCTATATTCGTGCTGCCTGCAGCGGTATTGCCATTACCCTGGGCTAATACACCAATTGAACCGGTGTTCGTACCACTGGTATTGCTTGCCAGACCCCAGACACCCATAATGTGATTACCAGCTCCATCGGCATTTACTTCACCGCGAACACCATGAGCACCTTCACTCGTAGAAGTACTCGTACTTGTTACGGTAGTAAATGCACCGGTATTCGGAGTCGATGAGCCGATCGTTCCCGGCGAAGCCCAGTTTACGGAGACGACACCTGCATTACTGATCGTAGCATCACCAGACATCGTTGTCGAGGTCCATTGATTTGTTGCATTCGCTACAAGGATATTTCCGGCTGTTGCCGTCGTCGTTCCGAGGGCAGCACCATTGATAGCAGCAACTGTCGGGTTCGGATAGGTACCGCTGAGATCCCCACCGGCAGCTCCACCAGGCGATGTACCAGTAATGAGCACACTACTTGCGGCGGTTAAACGTCCTTTTGAATCAACGGTGAATGCACCAACGTGAGTGGCATCGCCAAAAGATCCGGGAGATACTGCGGTGTTAGCAAGCGTCAAAGCTCCGGCGTTATCTATCGTTGCATCACCAGACATCGCTGTCGATACCCATTGACCCGTATTACCAATAAGTAAGTTACCATCTGTAGCAGTGGTCGAGCCAAGAGCAGCTCCATTAATTGCGGAGACTGTCGGGTTTGGATAGGTACCGCTTAAATCACCACCGGCTGCACCACCAGGGGTTGTTCCAGTGATCAGCACGCTGCTTGCAGCAGTCAACCGGCCTTTCGAATCAACCGTGAACGCACCAACGTGAGTAGCATCACCAAACGAACCCGGTGATACTGCCGTATTAGCAA